>NZ_JAEMGS010000005.1 GCF_017309075.1 Motiliproteus sp. SC1-56
AGCTCCGTCTGCTTGCCGGAAAACGGGCATGCAGGCGGTGTGAAATGATCAAAAACCGGGTTATTACGCCGCAAATGCGGCTTGAGCAGCGGAGTAGCTCAGGAGATGGGACTTAATCGTAGGTTCCTTAGTACAAGCGGCCCTGAAGGTCAGGCCACATTACAATATTCCATATCAGGTTCTGAATCTGATGCAGAAGCGTATGTGTATGCATACAAGAAGATGGATAAATGGCATTTATACGAAGTCGTTGTCTACAGTGAAGATCTAGGAAAACGTATAAATGTCGTTTCCCCAACCCAGTAAAAATGCTAACAAGGCGTTCAACTTCAAGCCCAGCTTCGCAGCCGCGCCACCATTGGTAACTCCAACCCCCTAGCGTTCTTGAACAGAAGCGCAGCAGGCCACGCTTCAAGCCTCCGGTGCAAATGCCCTTGTCTTGTCCTGAAATAAAAAAGCCGCCCGCAGGCGGCTTTTTTGGAGAACGTGCTTTGCATCAACCGTCCCAGCCCTCCACGCCTTCCATGTCGGGCAACTGGTGGGCGATGCCCTTGTGGCAGTCGATACAGGTCTTGCCGCCGCTGCCCAAGGCCTCCTCGTGCTGCTCAAAGCCACGCCTGCTCTGTTCGCTGAAGTCCATGGAGATGTAATTGTGGCAGTTGCGGCACTCCCGCGAGTCGTTCTCCTTCATCCGTTTCCATTCCCGGGCCGCCATCTCTCCCCGATGGGCCTGGAACTTTTCCCGGGTGTCGATCTTGCCGGTGATTTTGCCCCACACTTCCCGTGACGCCGCGATCTTGCGAATGATCTTGTAGGTCCACTCCTTAGGCACGTGACAGTCCGGGCAGGTGGCCCGCACGCCGGAGCGGTTGGTGTAGTGGATGGTCTCTTTGAGCTCCTGGTAGACGTTGTCACGCATTTCGTGACAACCGATACAGAATTCCTCCTTGTTGGTCATCTCCAGGCCGGTATTGAAACCGCCCCAGAAAATAATCCCCGCGATAAAGCCGCCCATCAGAATCAGGCCCATCGCGACGCCGGCCGGTTTGGTCAGCATCGTCCAGTAGCGAGCGAGCATGCCTTTACGTTCTTTTGCCATGAGCGTTTGCCCCTTCAGTCGGTGAAATCGTCAAGCCGGTCACTTCTTCAGGTCGGAGGTGGACTGGTACTCGTTGTTCACGATCGGCTTGGTTTCAGCCTGGGGAACATGGCACTGCAGACAGAAATAGCGGCGCGGTGAGATATCGGCCAGCGCGTGTCCGTCACGGGTCTCGAAATGGGTGAGGCTGACCTTGGTCGCCCCGGCCTCCTTGTAGCGTTCCCAGCTGTGGCAGGAGAGGCACTTATTGGCGCGCAGATCCACCTGGTAGCCCCGCACATCGTGGGGAATGACCGGCGGTTGCTGAACATAATTGCGCTTAACCAGCAACTCGTCCTTGTTCACCTGGTGCATCAGGGGCGCCTCGTTGGTGGCGTCGAGCTCCTTAAAACCGCGTAGAGACTCCAGGCCGCCGATATCCCCAAAGCTCTGGCTTGCTACCGAGTAGCTGCCCAGGACCAGGGTCAGAACCACGGTCGTTCTCTTCATGATTGTTTCTCCATCTGGTTAGCAAATCGACTGCCAAATTCGAAAACGTCTACGGAACAAATATCGATGCAGCGCCCGCAATTGGTGCAATCGCCGGAGAGAATCACCGGCCCCTGCCCCCGCCGCTCACCCTTCAGGGCCGGCTTGATCACATGGGGCTCAGGGCACACCGCGAAGCAATCGCCGCAGTCGTAACAGGCTCGACGCCGGGTGGCTTTTACCCGCAGCAGGCTGGCCCTGCCGATAAGCCCGTACAGGGCCCCCATGGGGCAGAGGTGGCCGCACCACCCCCGGGGGACGTAGAACAGGTCAAACACAAACACCGCGATCACCAGCAGCCAGCCGGCCCCGATCCCGAACAGCAGCCCCCGGTGCAGCTGGGACACCGGGTTGACCAGTTCCCAGATCACCATTCCGGTCAGCAGCGGCAGCAACAGGGCCAGCCCCAGCACGGCGAACCGCAGCCGCCGGGACAGCGTGTGCCGGGGCCGAATGGACCAGCGCCGTCCCGCCCAGGCGGCGAGGTCCGTGACCGGGTTGACCGGGCAGACCCAGCTGCAAAACACCCGCCCGCCCACCAGGGCGTAAAAGGCGCTCACCAGCGCCATGCCGATCAGCGCCGAAGCCTCAAGGGGGTGCCCCGCGGCCAGGCTCTGCAAGGTGACGAAGGGGTCGGCCAACGGCACCGTCTGCAGCAGCTCGCTGGCGCTGAGATTGCCCTTGAGAATCCAGAAACCGCCCACCGGCCCCAGCAGAAACAGCCCCAGTACCGCTACCTGGGTCAGGCGCCGCAGGAGCAGCCAGCGGTGGCTGCGCAGCCAGCCCTTGGCTTCAATCGCATCACGACCGGCCATGGCGATCATTGCCCCCCCTCCGGTCTGCGCTCCGGCAGTTTGAGCACGTCGGGAATCAGGGACTCGCCGTCGTTGGCCTCCTTCTCCTTCCACCCCAGCCGGTAATGGCCGCCGATCTGCCCCTTGGCCAGGTGCAGCGGCACGACCTTGATCGCCGCCTCCTCGAGCACGCAGGCCTGCTCGCACTTGCCGCACCCGGTGCAGGCATCGGAGTGGACCGTGGGAATAAAGCGGGCGTGGTGGCCGGTGCGGCTGTCGTGTTCCATCTCCAGGGTGATGGCCTCGTCGATCAAGGGACAGACCCGGTAGCAGACGTCGCAGCGCAGACCGAGCACGTTAAGGCAGGTCTCCCGGTCGATCAGCACCGCCAGCCCCATTCGGGCCTCGTCGATGTCGGTCAGGGTCGGCGCCAGGGCGCCGCTGGGGCAGGCGGCGACGCAAGGAATGTCGTCGCACATCTCGCACGGCACCTCCCGGGCGGTGAAATAGGGGGTGCCGTTGGCCACCGGGTCGGTGAGGGTGGCGAGCTTGAGGGTGTCGTAGGGGCAGTCCCGCACGCAGAGCCCGCAGCGCAGGCAGGCGCCGAGAAATTCCTCCTCCGCCAGCGCGCCCGGCGGTCGCAGTGCCTCGGGCGCGTGGGAGCGGGCCCGGGTACCGTAAAGCCCCAGTCCCAGTCCCAGCAGACCGAGCCCCGTCAGGCTGCGGGCCGAGTCGCTCAGAAAGCGACGCCGGCTGCGCCCCTTCTGGCTCCCTGCGTTGTCACCCTGTCCGCTCATCGCGCTTCACTCAAACGGGTTGCGATAACCCTAGGCTTTCATCACCTTGACCGCGCACTTCTTGAAGTCGGTCTCTTTGGAGAGCGGATCGGTGGCGTCCAGGGTCAGTTTGTTCACCAGCCGCCCCGCGTCAAAGAAGGGTGCAAACACCAGCCCCTGGGGCGGGCGGTTACGCCCGCGGGTCTCGACCCGCATCAGCACTTCGCCGCGACGGCTGACGATCCGGGCCTCCTGACCGCGGCGCAGGTTGCGCGCCTTGGCGTCCTCGGGGTGCATGTAGAGCACGGCGTCGGGGACCGCCCGGTAGAGTTCCGGCACGCGCCGGGTCATGGTGCCGGTGTGCCAGTGCTCCAGTACCCGTCCGGTTGAAAGCCAGAGGTCATACTCCTGATCCGGCATTTCAACCGGGTCCTCATAGGGCAAGGCGAAGATCACCGCTTTCTTGTCCGGCTTGCCGTAGAACTGGACCTCGCTCCCTTTCTCCACGTAGGGGTCGTAGCCTTCGCGGAAACGCCACAGGGTCTCCTTGCCGCCCACCACTGGCCAGCGCAGGCCGCGGGCCTGGTGGTACATCTCAAAGGGCGCCAGGTCGTGGGCCTTGCCCCGCCCGAAGGCGGCGTACTCTTCAAAGAGCCCCTTCTGCACGTAGAAGCCGAAGTGCTCCGCCTCGTTGTTGGGGAAGTCTTCGTTCACCTCGCTGGTCGGGAACGCGTCCACGTTGCCGTTGCGGTAGAGCACCTCGTAGAGGGTCTTGCCGCGGTACTCCGGCGCCTGCTCCAACAGGGCGTCGGACCAGACCTCCTCGGTCTTGAAGCGCTTGGAGAACTCCATCAACTGCCAGAGGTCGGACTTGGCGTCCCCCGGCGCCTGCACCTGCTGGCGCCAGAACTGGGTGCGCCGCTCGGCGTTGCCGTAAGCGCCCTCTTTTTCCACCCACATGGCGGTGGGCAGCACCAGGTCGGCCCCCTGGGCGGTGACCGTGGGGTAAGGGTCGGAGCAGACGACAAAGTTGTCCGGATTACGGTAGCCCGGATACCCCTCTTCGTTCATGTTGGGGGCCGCCTGCAGGTTGTTGTTGCACATCACCCAGTAGGCGTTGAGCTTGCCATCCTTGAGCATGCGGTTCTGCAGCACCGCGTGATACCCCACTTTTCCCGGTATGGTGCCGGCGGGCAACTTCCAGATCTCCTCCGCCTTGGCGCGATGCTTGGGGTTGGCGACCGCCATGTCCGCGGGCAGGCGATGGGCAAAGGTGCCCACCTCCCGGGCGGTACCGCAGGCCGAGGGCTGGCCGGTGAGGGAGAAGGGGCCGTTGCCGGGCTCGGAGATCTTGCCGGCCAGCAGGTGTACGTTATACACCAGGTTGTTGGCCCAGACCCCGCGCTGGTGCTGGTTGAAGCCCATGGTCCAGTAGGAGACCACCTTCTTCTCCGGGTCGGCATAGGTCTTGGCCAGTGCCTCCAGGTTTTGCGGCGGCACCCCGCTCAACTCAGACACTTTGTCCAGGGTGTAGTCGCTGACAAAGGAGGCGTACTCGTCGAAGGTCATGGGCGTCGACGCGCCGCTACCCGGGTTCTTGGAGCGCTGCTCGGCGGGATGGTCGGGCCGCAGGCCGTAACCGATGTCGGTGTCGCCGCGGCGGAAGTTGACGTGCTTGCTGACGAAGTCCTGGTTCACATGGCCGTTCTGAATGATGTAGTTGGCGATGTAGTTGAGAATTGCCAGGTCGGTATGCGGAGTGAAGATCATACCGTTGTCCGCCAGCTCAAAGCTGCGGTGCTGGAAGGTGGAGAGTACGTGCACCTGCACGCCGGGGGCGCTCAGGCGCCGGTCAGCCAGGCGCGACCAGAGAATGGGGTGCATCTCCGCCATATTCGAGCCCCAGAGCACGAAGGCGTCGGCGTTTTCCAGGTCGTCGTAACAGCCCATGGGCTCGTCGATCCCGAAGGTGCGCATAAAGCCGCCCACGGCCGAAGCCATGCAGTGACGGGCGTTGGGGTCGATGTGGTTGGTGCGGAACCCCGCTTTCATCAGTTTGGAGGCGGCATACCCCTCCCAGACGGTCCACTGCCCCGAACCGAACATCCCCACCGGCGGCATCTCGTCGCTGTTGCGGGTCTTGGCGATGGCCGCCTTGAACTTCTCGGCCATGATGTCGAAGGCCTGGTCCCAGCTGATGGGGGTGAACTCGCCGTTCTTGTCGTATTCACCGTTGGTCATGCGCAGCAGGGGCGTGGTGAGGCGGTCCTGGCCATACATGATCTTGGACAGGAAGTAGCCCTTGATGCAGTTGAGCCCTTTGTTAACCGGCGCATCCGGGTCGGCCTGGGTCGCCACCACCCGCCCCTTCTGAGTACCCACCAGCACCGAGCAACCGGTGCCGCAGAAACGGCACGGCGCCTTGTCCCAACGGATTTCAGACTCGCTGGAACGGGCCAGCAGGTTGGTGGCCGATGCCGGGACCGACACCCCTGCGGCGGCGGCGGTGGCGGCGACGGCGTTGCTCTTTACAAAGTCTCGTCTTGTCAGCTTCATGGTTCTCTCCTGCTAGAGCGCTTGCTCTTCGCGGTGGTGGTACACCAGCGAGGTCGACACTACGCCGGGCATATTGTTGATCGCTTCAATGGTGGTCATCACAAGTTGCTCGCCGCCGATCTCCTCGACGGTCACCACCAGGTTTCCCTGTTCACTCGCGGCGTGAACTTCCACCCCTCTGAGCGCCCGAAGGCGTTCGGTCAAGCGCGCGACTTTCTCCGGTCGTGCGCGCACCACCATGCCGGTGATGTCAAATTCCGCGGGGGCATTCTGGCTTGGCATAAGGGTCACACTCCCCTTTCAGGACGTTGCATGGAAATGGCTTGGGTGGGACAGACGCTGAGGCAGGCACCGCAGCCGGTACAGGTTTCAAGTTGCACCTGCGGCTCGGCCGCCCGGCCAAGGCGCGGCGTAAAGCGGATTGCGCCGGGCTCGCAGGCCTCCTCGCACCGGCGGCACTCCACGTTACGCAGAGTGACGCAGGCCGCGCCGACCTGCGCCCGGATGGTCCAGGGAGACGCCTCCCGGGACCGGAACAGGGGCTCTGGGCAGGCACCGGCGCAGTCACCGCAAAAGGTGCACTCACCCAGTTGAAAGTCGAGTTCGGGATAGCCGCCGGAGCCGGCGTGAATAATCTGGGTCGGGCAGGCCTTGATGCAGTCCCCACAACGTGTACAACCGTCGGTGAAAGCGATTTCAGCGACACTCCAGGGCGGGCGTTGGGGTTGCCGCCGGGCGCCCAGGTCACCTTTGAAAAGCTGACGCCGGGCTGGGTTAAAGGAGCTGCTCATAGCGGTGGGTCCTGACCAGGTTCCGCCGGTTTCTGCGTCCGGTCTGTCTAAAACCTAGATGGGGGTGGACAATATTTCAAACGGTGCAAAAAAGCGTTTCGTCAGCACTTTAAAAAACCCCATTCGATTGCGTTGCTTAGGGGCAATATGGACGAGGAGAAAAAAGACCGACTTGATCTTTATCAAGCCCGCCCCTCATCACTTCGGTGTTGCAGGCGTATCGAAAACCGCACAACAAGTCGGGAGGAGCGCCGACAGCAGAAGCCTCCCTGCGCACCCCTGCCGCCGCGCCCCACTCAAAAACCTGCACCGCGTCAAACGCACGGAGAGCTGCGCACAGAAAACCCACCGCAGTGACATAGATCAATTAATCACGTATTCCCGCTGTTTTACCCGGCCCCTACATTGTGCGCTTCAGGTCAATGTTTTAACGTCCCCCGGTTTTCAACGAAAGTCTAACAACAACAAGAAAGAGAGAGGTTGCGATGCGCTTCAACAGCCTGAGCATTGTGCGCCAGATTACGCTGGTCTTTTTGATCACCCTGCTGGCGGTGTTCTCCACCACCGGTTTTGTCACCTACCAGCGAATGTCCGGCATTCTGCTCGACAAGGCCGAGGTGGAGATCGACAAGCAGGTGCAGATCATTCGCGACCTCATGGAGCAGCAGTTCAACGCCTACGCGGTGCAGGCCAACTCCCTGGCCGACTCCTTTGAAAAGATGTTCCCCAACGGTATCGAGCAGCAGCGGGGAACCACCGATATCAACGGCCAGGCCGTGCCCGTCCTCTCCACCCTGGGCATCCGGCTCAACAACAACTCCAGCATCCCCGATGTATTCACCAAGCGCACCGGCGCCATCGCCGCCGTCTACTCGCGGGCTGGCGATGACTTCATCAGCATCAGCACCAGCCTGGAGAAAGCCGACGGCTCCCGCGCCATCGGCCAGCGCCTGGAGAGCACCCATCCGGGCTACCAGAAGCTGCAGGCCGGCGAAGCCTACACCGGCTGGGCCCGGCTGTTCGACCGCTACTACATGACGGTTTACAAACCGATCGTGTTTAAAGGCGAAGTCGTCGGCGCGCTCTCTATCGGCTTCGACATCACAGAAGCCATGGGGCTGCTGTTCGAAGGGCTCGCCGAGATCCGCTTCGGCGACACCGGCTACGTATTCCTGGTGCGCGCCGACGCGGGCAGCCAGGGTGAGTTCTTCTACCACCCGAACCAGAGCCAGGACGCCAACGTGCTGGCCCTGGAGACCCCCGATGGCGCCAAGCCCTTTGACCAGCTCTTCGCCGCCGACAAGGGGGCCTTCACCTATTCCGGGTCCCATGCCGACGGCCGGATCGAGACCAAGAACCTGTTCTTCCACAAGGCGCCGCAGTGGAACCTGGTGATCGCCGGCGGCTCCTTCGTCAGCGAATACCAGAAAGAGTCCTCGGCGGTGGTCACCCTGATCGTCATCATCTCCGCCCTCGGCGCCCTCGCCGCCGCGCTGGTCGTGGGCTGGATGCTCAACCGGACCCTCGCGCCCCTGCAACGGCTGGTGGCGCAACTGCGCCGGGTCGGTGACGGCGAAGTCAGCGTGCAGGTGGACAACGTCCAGGCCAACTCCCGCAACGAGGTCCACCAGATGGCCTCGGGCGTGCAGGAGATGGCCGACAGCATCCGCCGCCTGATCGAGCGCTTCCGCCAGTCGGTGAACGAACTCGATACCGCCACCGGGCGCATGCACGGCTCGGCGACGGTCAGCGGAGCCGCAGCCCGCGAGCTGCAGGCCCACACCGACCAGATCGCGACCGCCATCGAAGAGATGTCCGCCACCGTCGAGGAGGTCGCCCGCAGCGCCCAGGAGGCCGCCAGCAACGCCGCCTCGGTGGACCAGGAGACCCGCTCCGGGGCCCGTCTGGTCGCGGAGGTGATCACCGAGATCGAGGCACTTAACGCCCGGATTCAGGACTCGAGTGAGGCGATCACCGCGGTCAACCGCGACAGCGAGTCGATCCAGCAGGTGATCCGGGTGATCAACGAAATCGCCGAGCAGACCAACCTGCTGGCCCTCAATGCCGCCATTGAGGCGGCGCGGGCCGGCGACCAGGGGCGCGGCTTTGCGGTGGTCGCCGATGAGGTGCGACAGCTCGCTCAGCGCACCCAGAACTCCACCCAGGAGATCGAGCAGACCGTGGTCAGCCTCGGAAGCAGCACCCAGCGCGCGGTCGCCCTGATGGAGCAGAGCCGCAGCAAGGGCGAGACGACCGTGGAAAAGGTCGGCCAGGCCGGGGAGTCGCTGGATGCCATCGCCGGGCGGGTCACCGGAATCGCCGACATGTCGGCACGCATCGCCACCGCGGCGGAGCAGCAATCGGCTGTGGCCAACGAAGTGGCGCAGACCCTGACCGACGTGCGCCACAAGGCGGATGCCGCCCTGGCCAACTCCCAACAGTCCGAGCAGGACGCCGCGCAGCTCTCACAGCTTGCCAAGGAGCTTGGCCAGCAGCTGTCGGTGTTCCGCTAAGCGACCCTGTCCGGTCTCACTCCGCCCCGCCGGCAAGGCCCCTTTTCACAGCCAGCCGGCGGCGGTAGGGTGAACATTTTCTGTAGAGAGGTAGCCACCGTGAAATATGTGGGAGCCCACGTCAGCGCCGCCGGCGGGGTGGAAAACGCCCCTTTAAACGCGGCCCAGATCGGGGCGCGGGCGTTTGGCGTGTTCACCAAAAATCAGCGCCAGTGGCAGGCCAAGCCGCTGACCGAGGCCGGTATCGAGGCCTTCAAACGCAACCTGGCCGAGACCGGCATCGCCCCCGAGGCAGTGCTGGTGCACGACTCCTACCTGATCAACCTTGGCCATCCTGATCCCGAGGCACTGGCCAAGTCCCGTGCCGCCTTCGTCGACGAGATGGCCCGTTGCGCCCAACTGGGACTTCCCCTGCTCAACTTCCACCCGGGCAGCCACCTGCGCAAGATCGATGAGCAGCGCTGCCTGGCGCTGATCGCCGACTCCATCAACCAGGCCCTGGCGCAGGTTGAGGGGGTCACCGCGGTGATCGAGAATACCGCCGGCCAGGGCTCGAACCTGGGCTGGCGCTTCGAGCACCTGGCCGAGATTATCCACCGCGTCGAGGACAAGTCCCGGATCGGCGTCTGTATCGACACCTGCCACGCCTTCGCCGCGGGCTACGACCTGCGCACCCGCGCCGCCTGCGAGCAGACCTGGGCCGAGTTCGACCGGGTGGTGGGCTTTGACTACCTGCGCGGCATGCATATCAACGACGCCAAGAGCGACTTCGGCTCCCGCGTGGATCGCCACCACAGCCTCGGGGCCGGCAACATCGGCTGGGACGCCTTTGCCTACATCATGCAGGACCCGCGCTTCGACGGCATTCCCCTCATCCTGGAAACGGTGGACGCGTCAATCTGGGCCGACGAAATTAACGCCCTCTACGCACTGGCAGCCCCTCTCCCCTGATCCAACGCGCACCATTTAAGGGCAACCATGGGCGCAGACGTAAGTAAAGTCCCTGATTAATAGGCCTTTTTTAACTTAAATCTATACTTTCCCGGCTTTTCTACGCTATAAAAACGGCTGTACCCAGGTGCGCCGGAAGGCACGGAACGCAGTAGCCCCGCCCAGCGGAGAAGCCCTTGATGCCTGTCGACCTCGTTTTCCGCTGTACCCCAACCCGCTTCGTCCCTACCCCCGGGGCTGGCCTGTCGCCAGCCACCGCGGGCAAGTCGCGCCCAGAGCAGGAGAGCGTCGTATGAAGGTCAACCAGCCCGTTACCAACCGAGAACAGCCGCTGCGACCCGATCACAGCATTATCTCGATGACCGACCTCAAGGGGATCATCACCTATGTGAACCGGGACTTCATCGAGATCAGCGGTTTCGAGGAAGAGGAGCTGCTGGGCAAAAACCACAACCTGATCCGTCACCCCGACATGCCCCCGGCTGCATTCCAGGACCTCTGGGACACGGTCAAGGCCGGCCGTCCCTGGCGAGGTATCGTCAAGAACCGCTGCAAGAACGGCGACCACTACTGGGTCGAAGCGTTCGTGATGCCGGTCATCAAGCAGGGCCAGATCCAGGGCTATCAGTCGGTGCGCAGCAAGCCCAGCAGTGAACAGGTGCGGGCCGCCGATGCCCTCTACAACCGCATGAACCGGGAGAAGATCAGTTCCCTTCCCCGCCAGCGCGACCTGCGCCTGCGCATCAGCACCCAGTTCAAACTGCTGCAAACCCTGTGGCTCTTGGCCCTGGCCGCCCTCCTGCTACTTTCGCCCGCGTGGACCCTGCCCCAGTACCTGGTCGCGGGACTGGCGCTGGGCCTTTATGGCTTCGGTTTCTACTGGGTGCGCCGGCGGGTGATCGCGCCACTGCGATCCCTGGCAGAGGCCACCCAAAAGCTGGCCAACGGCGACCTGCGAACGCCGATTCCCGTGGATCAGGTCGGGGCGCTGGGCGAGATGCAGCTGTCACTGAACATGGTGCGCGCGCGCCTCAAGGCAGTGATCGGCCGCATCCAGGAAGCCACCACCGGGATGGCCGCCTCGGCAACCCAGTTTGACGGCCTCAGCACCCAGACCCAGCAGCAGATGCAGGCCCAGATGGCCGAGACCGAACAGGTCGCCACCGCCATGAACGAGATGTCCGCCAGCGTGCAGGAGGTGGCCGGCCACACCCGCGAGGCGAGCGAGGGGGCGGCCGGCGCCCAGCGCGAGGCCCTTGGTGGAGCCGAGATCGTGGCCCGTACCCAGGCCAGCATCAGCCGTCTGGCCGATGAAGTCAGCGCCGCCGAAGCGACCATCCGCGGGCTGCACCAGGACAGCAACGCCATCGGCTCCATCATCGACGTGATTCGCGATGTCGCCGAACAGACCAACCTGCTGGCCCTCAACGCCGCCATCGAGGCGGCCCGGGCCGGCGATCAGGGCCGCGGCTTTGCGGTGGTGGCCGAGGAAGTGAGGGCCCTCGCGCAACGGGTGCAGAGCTCCACCGACGAAATCCACCGCATGATCGGTAAATTGCAGGCGGGCACCGATGACGCGGTATCAGCCATGCAGCAGGGACGCGCCTGCACCGAGGAGTGTGTGCGCCAGGGCGAAGAGGCTGACGCTGCCCTGAAGCGGATCAGCACGGCGGTGGGCAGCATCCGCGACATGAACACCCAGATCGCCAGCGCCGCCGACGAGCAATCCCGGGTGGCCGAGGAGATGAGCCGCAATATCGTCGGCATCCGCGACATGGCGGTACGCACCGCCGACTCCTGTGAAAAGACCTCCAGCGCCAGCAGTCAGCTGGCCGGCTCCGCCCGACGCCTGGAGTCCCTGACCCAGGATTACGAGGCCTGAGGAACCAATCGCGCCCACGGGGCGTCCACAGGGCAGGTTTTTCGCTGGAGTTGGCATGAAAAAAGTTTTCCTGGCAGCGCTGCTTTTGCTCCCCTGCGGGCCGCTGGCCGCCGCGCCCGCGCCCTGGTACCTCTGGCAGAGCAAGCTGGACGGGCGCCTGCTCTGTATCCAGTCCACTCCGGGTGAAGGCTGGGTCCGCATCGGCGGTCCCTTCCGCAGCTCCCGGTGCGGACGCTAGCCGCCCGTGCCCTGGTCTATGCTGCCGTTAACCCACGAGAGGAGCCCCGCATGCCCCCGCTACGCCAGGCGCTGAGCGCCACCCTGTTGATCTTCGCCCTGCTCCCCGCGGCCCGGGCTGAGCCCCTTTACCAGGGCAGCAGCGAGGGGATGCCTTTCGAAGTTGAGACGCTGGCCACAGGGCTTGGCATTCCCTGGTCGCTGGTATTCATCGGCCCTCAGCAGCTGCTGTTCACCGAACGGGATGGGGGGCTTGGGGTGCTGAACGTAGATACCGGTCAGCTGCAAGCGATCACCGGTGCTCCCGAGGTTCGCGCCAAGGGCCAGGGAGGACTGCTGGATGTGGCGACGACGCCGGACTACCGCCCCGGGGACTGGCTCTATTTTACCTACAGCAAGCCCCAAGAGGATCGCGGCGTCACCGCCCTGGCCCGGGCACGCCTGGACGGCCTAGCACTGACAGACTGGGAGGATCTGGTGGTCACCCGCTCGGCCACCGGCACCGACCGCCACTACGGCAGTCGCATTGCCTTCGACGGCCAGGGGCACCTGTTCTTCACCGTGGGTGACCGGGGCAAGCGGCCCAACGGCCAGGACCTGACCACCCACGCGGGGGCCGTGCTGCGGGTGACCCTCGAAGGCGAAATGCCCGATGACAACCCCTTTTTAAGCCAGGAAGGCGCCCTGGCCGAAATCTGGAGCTACGGGCACCGCAACCCCCAGGGCATCGCCTATGACGCCGCAAACGATCGCCTCTGGGAGATCGAGCACGGCCCCCGGGGAGGCGATGAGATCAACCTGATTGAACGCGGGGAAAATTATGGCTGGCCGGTGGTCTCCCAGGGCAAGGAGTACTGGGGCCCGGTGGACGTTGGCGAAGCCGACCACCGTCCCGACATGAAGGACCCGGTGAAGGTGTATATTCCCTCCATCGCCCCGGGGAGCCTGCTGCTCTACACCGGCGATGCTTTTCCGGCCTGGAAGGGCAACCTCTTTGCCGGCGCCCTTAAGCTCACGCACCTCAACCGAATCACCCTGAACGAAGCCGCAGAAGCGGTCGCTGAAGAGCGGCTGCTGGAGACACTGGAGGAGCGCATTCGGGCGCTGGCCCAGGATGCCCGTGGCTGGCTCTACCTCTCCACCGACAGCGGCAGCATTCTGCGCCTGCGCCCGGTACAGCCGTGAACCCTGCCTGATGGGCCGTCGGCTGACGCCGCTCCTGCTGTTTGCGAGCCTCGTTTGCGCCAACCTGGCGGCCGCCCCCGCGCTGAGCGAATGGCCACTGCCCTGGCCCGACAGCCTGCCGAGGGATCCGGTGATAGCGGCCGACGGCCGCGTCTGGTTCTGCGCCCAGCGGGGGGACTTCCTCGGCGTGTTCGACCCCGCCAGCGAGCGCTTCTCCCGCTTCCCGCTCCCCCCCGGTAGCGGCCCCCACGACCTGGCGATCGATTCCGACGGCCAGATCTGGTACGCGGGCAACGGCAACGCCCATCTCGGTCGGCTGGATCCGGCCAGTGGCGCCATCACTCCCTACCCGCTGCCACTCACCACCATGGATCCCCATACCCTGGCCCTGGATGGGCAGGGCAGCCTCTGGTTCACCCTGCCCGGGAGCAACCTCGTTGGGCGGCTGCAGTTGACCAGCGGTAATCTGCGTTTTGTAGCCCCCCTGACCGAGGCCGCCCGCCCCTCCGGCCTGCTGATCGACAGACGCGGGCACCCGCGGGTGGCGCTGTTCACCACCAACCGCATTGCCACGCTGGGCCCGCGCAGCATGCAGCTGATCGAGGGGGCTCTGCCCGCCCCCGGGGCCCGGCCACACCGCCTGACCTTGGGCGCCGACGGCGCGATCTGGTACTCCGACTCTGCCCGCGGCATCCTCGGCCGTTACCAGCCGACTCAGGGCTGGGTTCACGAGTGGCCCCTTCCCGGCGGCCCGGGGTCAAAACCCCACGGTCTGGCCCGGGACGCCCGTGGCCGCATCTGGGTCGCAGAGACCGGATTCGAACCTAACCGGCTGGTGGCCTTTGACCCCCAGGAAGGCAGGTTCGGCGCGGCTTTGGCCGTCGCCAGCGGCGCGGGCGGCATTCGCCGCATGCGCTTCGACCCTGCACGTAACGAGATCTGGTTCGGCACCGACCGCAACACCCTGGTGCGGCTGCGTCCCGGCCCCTGACCCCCTGCCCTTGACCCCCTGCCCCTTTCCTCCTGCGCCGTTTGGCTCCACAATAGGCGCCAAAAGGAGAAACTGATGTTAGCGAACCTGATACGTAAGCTTTTTGGCGGCGCCTCCGAGACGCCCCCCGCCCCCGAGCAGGCGGAGGTTTACAACGGCTACGAAATCACCCCCTGCCCCCAGCCCGCGGACGGACAGTTCCGCATCGCCGCGTTTATCCGTAAGGACGGGCGCGAACACCATTTAATCCGCGCCGACATTCTTCCCACCCGCAACGAATGCATCGAGCACTCACTGCGCAAGGCCCGGACGTTGATCGACCAACAAGGGGAGCGACTTTTCGAGCACTGACCCCATGGCCCTGATGCGCATCACCCTCTTGCTGCTGTTGCTGGTCAGCAGCCTCGGTGCCTCCGCCCGCACGGTCGAGCCGCTGCAGGTGGCGGTAGCCTCCAACTTCAAGCGCGCTTTTACCGCCATCGCCAGCCGCTTTGAAGCCGAGTACGGCCACCCGGTGGTCGCCACCTACGGCGCCACCGGAAAACACTACGCCCAGATCCTGCAGGGCGCCCCCTTCGATCTTTTCCTGGCCGCCGACACCGAACGGCCGCGACAACTGGAGCGAGCCGGCATTGCGCTGTCCGGCTCGCGCATCACCTACGCCGAGGGCCGTCTGGCGCTCTGGGGCCCCAACGCCCACGGTGAATCCGCCCTGATGATGCGGCTGAAAACCGGGCGTTTTAAGCACCTGGCAATCGCCAATCCCCGCTTCGCCCCCTACGGGCGGGCCGCCCAGGAGGCACTCGACGCCCTCGACCTCTGGGAGCAGGTCTCGGACCGGCTGGTGCGGGGGGAAAACGTGGCCCAGGCCTACCAGTTTGTCAGCAGCGGCAACGCCGACCTGGGCCTTGTCGCTTACGCCCAACTGATCGGCGATCGCCACGCTGACAAACAAACAGGCGCTTACACCCTGATTCCTGATACCCTGCACCAGCCGATTCGCCAGCAGGCGGTGCTCCTCAGTAACCGTCCGGCGGCCCGTCAGCTGCACCTTTTTTTGACGACACCGGCGATTCAGCAGCTGCTGGTGCGCTTTGGTTACGCCCCGCCGGAGCGAAAGCGTGCTTGATGCCTCAGATCTCAGCGCCCTGCTGATCACCCTCAAGCTGGCGGCGGTCACCACCCTGATTCTACTGTTGCTGGGCATGCCCCTGGCCTGGTGGCTGGCCCGCACCCGGGCGGCGTTCAAGCCCGTGGTGGAGACCCTGGTGGCCCTGCCGCTGGTACTGCCACCGACGGTGCTCGGCTTTTACCTGCTGATTGCCCTCGGGCCGCACGGCCCCATCGGCCAGCTGATGGCGTGGCTGGGAGGCCCCCAGCTGGCCTTCAGTTTCGCCGGGCTGGTAGTGGGCTCGGTCATCTACTCCCTGCCCTTCGTGGTGCAGCCGCTGCAGAACGCCTTCGCCGCCATCGATCCCCGTCTGCTCGAGGCGGCGGCCACCCTGCGGGCCCGCCCCCTGGACCGCTTTTTTTCGCTGGTGCTGCCCATGGCCCGCGCCGGCATCATCACCGCCATAACCCTCGGCTTTGCGCACACCCTGGGTGAGTTTGGCGTGGTATTGATGATCGGCGGCAACATCCCCGGTGAAACCCAGGTGTTGTCCATCGCCATTTACGATCATGTGGAGAGCCTGGCCTACGACCGCGCTCACTGGCTCTCCGGGGGGCTGCTGCTGTTCTCCTTCACGGTGCTGCTGCTGGTGTACCGGGTGAATCGCCGCGGTGCAGGGGGCCTGGGGACGTGAGCGCGCAGATCCACTTTCGTTACCGCCATCGCCGCGGAGAATTCGAGCTCTTGGTCGACAGCCAGGTGCCCGGGAAAGGCGTTACCGCCCTCTTCGGCCGCTCGGGCTCGGGGAAAACCAGCCTGCTGCGGTGCCTGGCGGGGCTGGAGCGCCCGGATGAGGCCTACCTGGCCATCGGCGATGAGGTACTTCACGACAGCCGGTCGGGTCATTTCGTCCCCCCCGAGGAGCGGGGCTTCGGTTACGTGTTTCAGGAGGGTGCGCTCTTCCCCCACCTCTCGGTGGCCGCAAACCTGGCCTATGGCCTCAAGCGCACCCCCGCCGCGCAGCAACGCCAGGCCCTGGCGCCGGTGGTCGAACTGCTGGGTCTCGGACCCTTGATGCAACAGTATCCGGCCCAGCTCTCAGGGGGTGAGAAACAACGGGTGGCCATCGGCCGGGCGCTGCTCAGCAGCCCCCGTACCCTGCTGATGGACGAGCCGCTGGCGGCGCTGGACCGCCAGCACAAGAACGAGATACTGCCCTACCTGGAGCGCCTGCACCGGGAGGTCGCCTTGCCGGTTCTCTATATCACCCACGACCCCCAGGAGATGACCCGGATCGCTGACCACCTGCTACTGCTCGATAGCGGCAGAGTGATCGCACAAGGCCCCCTCGACGAGGTGCTGGCAAGGCCGGAGCTGCCGCTTTCACGCACGGAGGATGCGGCCGTCGCGGTCACGGCGACCGTGATCGCCCAGGAGACGGAATTCGACCTCACCCGGCTCGCCTTCAGCGGCGGCGAACTGCTGGTAGGACGCATCGATGCGCCGGTCACCAGCCAGGTACGGGTGCAAATTCATGCCCGGGACGTCAGCCTGGCACTGACCCCGCCCGCGCAGAGCAGTATTCTCAATATCCTGCCGGCCCGGGTGGTCGCCCTGGAGTCCCACGATCGTGGTCGCATGGTGGTCCGACTGGACCTGGAGGGCACCGCCATCCTGGCGCGGATCACCCGCAAGTCGGCGGCACAGCTGGCCGTGCGCGAGGGCAGCCAGCTGTTTGCCCAGATCAAGGGGGTTTCACTGCTGGCCTAAAATGACCAGGGGTGATAGCGCAGCGTCAATCGGAATCCCCCGGCGGGGCTGTACCCGGGAGCCAAAATCACTACAATGGCGCCCCTTTACTCGGGGAAGCGAGAATGATCAGAACCACTGATGTGCTGGTGATCGGCGCCGGTGCCGCAGGCCTGATGTGCGCCGCGACTGCCGCCGCGCGCGGGCTCGCCGTGGTGGTGGTCGACCACGCCCGCAAGGCGGGAAAGAAAATTTTGGTCAGCGGCGGTGGACGCTGTAACTTCACCAACATGGACGTAGGCCCCGAACACTACCTCTGCGCCAACCCCCACTTCGTCAAGTCCGCCCTGGCCCGCTACTCCCAGTGGGACTTTATCGCGCTGGTCAGCCGCTACAACATCGCTTACCACGAACGCGAGCACGGCCGGCTTTTCTGCGACGGTTCAGCCAAGCAGATCGTCAACCTGCTGCTCAACGAAAACCAGGCCGCCGGCAGCCACGTGGAGCTCAATACCGAGATCAAGTCGGTGGAGCAAAACGAACAGGGGTTCCTGGTCACCACCGGACTGGACCGGATCCAGTGCCGTCACCTGGTGGTCGCCACCGGCGGACTCAGTTTTCCCAAGCTCGGCGCCACCGGTTTCGGCTACCGGATCGCGAAAATGTTCGGGCACCGGGTCCTGCCCACGCGTCCCGGGCTGGTGCCGCTGACCCTTGCTTCCGATACTGAGATGGCGCTGGACAAACTCTCTGGTATCAGCCTGCCCGTGCGCATGGGCGCCGAGGATGGCCGCCGTTTCACCGAGGACTGCCTCTTCACCCACCGGGGGCTCTCCGGACCCGCGGTGCTGCAGACCTCCAATTACTGGCAGCATCAGCAGCCCGTTGAGGTTGATCTGCTGCCCCAGGCGCAGATCGAGGCCGAGCTGCAGGCACTGCGCCAGAGCCAACCCGGCCTCTCGCTGCGCCGGGGTTTGACCCGCCACCTGCCCCGCCGCCTGATTGACACCCTGCTTGCCTCCCGGGTCAACCTGGACGGGCCGATCGGCCAGCTCACCCGGGAGCAAACGGACGCGGTGATCCAGACCCTGCACCACTGGCGCCCGGTGCCGAACGGGTCGGAAGGATTCGACAAGGCCGAGGTGACCCTGGGCGGGGTGGATACCAGCGAGATTTCTTCGAAAACCATGATGTCGCAGAAGGTGAAAAACCTCTATTTTGTCGGCGAAGTCATGGATGTCACCGGCTGGCTCGGTGGCTACAACTTTCAATGGGCCTGGTCATCCGGCTACTGCTGCGGCCAGGCAATGGATTAATGCCCGCCTAGCTTTCAAAGAGGACTGCATGGGGTTTGCTCTGTTCCGCTCAGCACCGCTGATCGATGATGTTTCCGCACGCTGGATGAGCACGGTGTTCGACTGGGCCCTGAGCCAGTTCGAGGCGCCCTATTTTCACCGCCACACCCCGCTGGTGCGCCCGGACAACACCCACTTCCCGGGGCGGGCCGCAAGCATCGAGGAGATGGCCGCCAACCTGCTGCGGCATACGCTTGCCCACGCCGGCCTGAGCCACTGGCCCCATCAGCTGGTAGAGGTCCGCAACCTGGAGGCCCTGCCGCCTTCTCCCCTGACCCCGGCCCAGGCACGGCGGGCGGAGCCTCCCACCCCGGCAGCGGAGCAGCTCCCCCTGGTCATTCCCTACGATGCAGCACAGGTCAACGATCCCCAGACCCTGGTGGCAAGTTACGCCACCTTTCTCGGCCACCACCTCGGCGAACTTGCAACGGTGCCGGCGCCGGCCACCGTCGAGCAGCAGCCCCTGGTGGCGGAGCTGGTGGGCATCTACCTGGGATTCGGGGTCCTCTTCGCCAACAGCGCCTTCGCCTTCAAAGGGGGCTGTGGCAGCTGCCGCCCGGGCTTTCAGCGCACCGCTTACCTGTCCCAGGACGAAGCCGTCTACGCCCTGGCCCTGTTTTGCCGGCACAAGCAGTTGGAAGCTCGGGAGGTGCTGCCGCACCTGAAAAAGCACCTGCGCCCCATCTATAAAAAGGCGCGCAAAGAGCTGCAGCGACGCATTGAGGAGGCGCACTAGGCAAGGTCGACGCCTCGGCCGCCCGGTTCTTATTCCGTATTGTTTACGGTAGCATCGGAGCTTAGGCCCAATCAGGGCGTGACACGGGGAGAAGAGCATGGATGAGTCCCGAGACGCTGTTTTAAACTGCGACCACTGCAGCTGTGAAGCCTGTCACTGCGGTCCTAGCGACCTGGACACCCTGCCCAGCTGCCGTTGCGGGCGGGATTTCTCCATCGATCAGCCGGTTCCCGACAGCCCGCCCCCGACCGGCGACAAGCCTGAACCCTGACCCCGTGCCAACCACCAGCTCACCACCCCCGCAGCACGCCGAGGCCATTCTGGACGCGGCCCTGCAACTGGCCGCCCTGCACTCGTGGGAGCAGGTGCAGCTTATCGAGGTCGCCGAACGGGCAGGATGCACCCTCGCCGATATTCAGCGCCTCTACGACCAGAAAGAAGCCTTGGTGGACGCCTGGTTCGACCGGGCCGACAGGGCCCTTCTGGAAGCAGCCAGCGACCCGCTCCTGGGCCCGCTCGACCCCCATGAGCGTCTGGAACCCCTGCTGACCACCTGGCTTGAGACTCTGGAGCCCCACCGTCGAACCACGCGGCAGATGATTTGCGGTCGCCTCGAACCCGGCCACCTGCACGTTCAGGGCGCCGATCTGCTGCGCATCAGTCGCACGGTGCAATGGTGGCGCCAGGCCGCCCGGTGCCGCAGCCAGTTTCTGCAACGGGCGCTGCAGGAGTCGGTTCTGACCGGAATTTATCTCGCCACCTTCGTCCGCTGGCTGACCGCGCCAGGGGATCACACGACCGCCAGCCGAGCCCTGCTCCGCCGCCTCCTCAGGCACGCCCGGCCGATACTGTGAGGGCGTGCCGGTCATGGGAGCTTTCATTGAAAGCTTTTGAATGCTGCAGCGCACAAAAAAATTTGACCTTGCCTTTGACCCCGGTTATAGTGGCCTCCAACAATTTGTTGCGTTGCACAAAACACAAAGGTGAGACTATGTACGACCAGATTTTCAACGATATCAAAACCCGCATGCAG
This sequence comes from Motiliproteus sp. SC1-56, assembly GCF_017309075.1. Taxonomy (GTDB): domain Bacteria; phylum Pseudomonadota; class Gammaproteobacteria; order Pseudomonadales; family Balneatricaceae; genus Motiliproteus. Next base: position 20,288 of record NZ_JAEMGS010000005.1, read on the forward strand.
CCTGCCCTGGACCTGGCGGAAACCAACAAGAAGATGATGGAGCAGCTGATCGAGCTGCAGAAAGTGTCTACTCACGAGCTGGTCAACGCCAGCCTGGAGCAGTTCAAAGCCCTGTCCCAGGTAAAGGAGCCCAAGGCCGCTCTGGACCTGCAGGTCGCTTTCTACAAGGATCTGGAATCCAAAATGACTGCGGCCGCTGAAAAGAGCATCGCCGTCATCAGCGAAGCCAAGGACGTTGTCACCTCCACCGTGGAGGCTTCTGCCAAGCAGGCCGCTGACGAAGTTAGCGCCGCGGTTAAGAAGGCGACCGGCAAGGCTGCCTGATAAGCGGGTTCAAACCCCGGGGACGAACGCCATCGGCGTTCGTCCCTTTTTTTGTCTTCAAAAAATCTTTCCCTCGAAACAACTCGCCAGCGCCCGTTTTTGTCTACGCTCTTGCAGGTCCCATACAAGGATTCGACTTGCAGTCCCAGGCAGTGCATGATGCCCCCCAGCCGGACTACCGGAAACACACGCTAAAGAAGTGCACAGGCTTCAAGAAGGAGAGGTAATGGCAGGCAATTTCAGGCGCGGTCGCGCTCGACCGCAAAAGTTGATCGGCCGAGGCGAATTGCAATCGGTAGAGACCGAGGGTCCGTTCAACGACTGGGTGGGGATGCCCCCCTACTACCTCCATGCCCTGACCGTTGATGGTGAGGTCTTCAGCTACCTCTCCGGGGACAAGACGCTGGAAATCGAGCCGGGGAAAACGGTGACCTTCCGTTACCGGGAAACCAAAGAAAAGCGGATTATCGACAAGAACTCTCTTGGGGTGGTGATCGATCCCAGCGAGCTGGGTTAAAGCCCCGCGCCGTTGCCCCTGGATCAGGAATCGCCGCGGCAGGTCCAGTGGTCGCGCAGGTTGCGGCTCGAGACTTTTTCGATGCGCTGGCCCGGCTCACAGTGACGGACCGACAGGTGGCAGTGAGAAGGCCCCTGGTCACCGGCCACGGCAACCGTTCGCAGCAGGTAACTGTGGCCGGGCTTGAGCATCAGGGTCTTGACCCTGTCCAACGCTTCAACCACCGGCTGCCCCTCGGCCTCGACTTGGCAGTTGTAGGTCAGGCGGTAGGTTCCGGACGGCACCAGCGCCCCCGCGTAGCCACGAATATCGATGTCGTTGATCTTTTCCAGCTGCAAATGTTCGATTCGGTGATAGCCGGCGTGGGTGTAAAAGGGAAACAGCATGCGCACCGCGTCGGGATCCTCTTCGGAGGTCAACTGCGGGGAGACGTAGTGCAAGTCGCCGCAGCCGGCCAGTACCAAGGCAGCCAACACCAATGGTAACGAACGGTTCACCCTTCCCCTCCTGCCCCGACCCCAGCCAACGGCATTAAAAACAATATTGATCAAGCGGCATATTATGCCCCTATTCGCACACATTTTTAGCGGTTTTTATCTGACCTGGATCATTGCCAGGCCCAGCTCACCCGCTTAAGCCACCGTGCACACCTGCCGCGCGGCCTGTGTCCACAAATTAAGTATGGTTTAGGTCATCGCAGCATAGCTGCCGTTCTGATAGGCTCAATGGACGCCCCCGTTCGGAGAACCGATATGAGTCTGCAACTGAGTCAGCGTGGTCAGCGGTTTTCCCAGTCATTGATTCGCGCCATGACCCGCGAATGCAAGCGGGTCGACGGCATCAACCTGGCCCAGGGGCTGTGCGATCTCCCGGTACCGGCACCGGTGGCTGCGGGCGCCTGTCGCGCCATCGAGCAGGGACACAACAGCTATTGCGCCGCCGAGGGCCTTGGCGCGCTGCGCCAAGCCATTGCCGCCCATCATCAGCGCCAACAGGGGGTCACGGTCTCGGCCGAACGGGAAGTGCTGGTGAGCGCCGGCGCCACCGGGGCGTTTTACGCCACCGCCCAGGCGCTGCTTGACCCCGGGGATGAGGTGATCCTGTTCGAACCCTACTATGGCTATCACGCAGCAACCCTGGAATTGATGGAATGCCCGGCCCGCTACGTGCGCCTGGACGCTCCCCACTGGACGCTGGAGGCCACCGCTCTCGAGGCCGCCGTCACGCCGCGCACCCGCGCCCTGGTCTTGAGCAACCCCTCCAATCCCAGCGGCAAGGTGCTCAGCCGGAAAGAGCTGGCCATCCTGGCCGATTTTGTCGAAGCCCACGACCTGGTGCTGTTCTGCGACGAGATCTACGCCGCCTTCATCTACGACGACTGGCCGCTGGTCAGCCCCATCACCCTGCAACGGTTACGCCCGCGCACCGTGACCCTGGGCGGATTCTCCAAACTGTTCTCCATTACCGGTTGGCGACTGGGCTACGCTATCGCCCCGCCTGAAGTGACCGAGGCGGCCAGCCGTCTCAACGACCTGGTCTATGTCTGCGCGCCGACGCCGCTGCAGGTGGGGGCTGCGGAGGGACTGCTGCAACTGGACCCGACGTTTTTTACCGGCATCGCCCGGGATCACCAGTACAAACGCGACCTGTTCTGTGACGCCCTGCATAAGGCCGGGCTCTATCCCCACCGGCCGCAGGGGGCCTACTACGTGATGGCCGATATCAGTCAGCTGCCGGGCGAAGATGATCTGGAAAGGTGCCATTTCCTGTTGCAGCAGACCGGACTGGCCGCGGTGCCCGGTCGCGCCTTTTACCATGACGAGGGCGGGCGCGACCTTGCCCGCTTCTGCTTTGCCAAGCGCCCCGAGGTGCTCGATGAAGCCTGCCGCCGCCTGGGCCGGCTCGGGTAATGCGGAGCCCCGGGCCCGACTTCAGTGGGCGCCGGAGGCCCACCTGCTCTTCACCTCCCGCCACAGCCAAAGCCCGCCTTCCACCTGCAGCCAGCACCGCCATCAACTAAGGTTTAAGCTAGAAACCTAGCCCCTGGGAGCCAGAATCAAGGGTCCATCCAGGGCGACCGCCAGTGCGGGTGGAGCACGCACGCTGTTTAAGCCCGGAAAAGCGCAGCACGACCTCCGCGCTGCCTAACGTGCTCAAAGGAGGATACGATGAACTTCGAACGTATGCGTGATGTGATCGACCATGCGCGTCTCTTTCATACCCAGCTGAGCGCCCATTTCAAAGCCCTCAATGATCAGGAACAGCAGGAGCGCGTCCACATGCTCCTTGAGTACCTCAGCCGCCACGAGGCCCACATGGCCAAGGTGCTGGAGCGCTACCAGGAAGACGCCTCCCCAAGCGTACTGGAAACCTATTTCCAATACACAGCCCCGCTGAATGCCGAAGGGGAGCAGCTGAGAAATCAACCCAACCTCAGTATCGAGGAAGTGATCGACCGCGCGACCCGGTTCGACGAGTGCCTGGTGGATCTCTACGAGACCCTGGCCCACGAGGCCGAAATTCCCGAGGTCCGCGAAGTCTGCGACAAGCTAGTGCAGCTCGAACAGGAGGAGCGCCAGAGCCGCAGCCGCTCCATCGCCGGATTACAGCAGGACATGTAGCCGCTCATTAACGGCCGCCCCCGCCTTCTTCGCCCCACTGGACCAGGCTGAATAATCATGCAGCTTAAGCCGACGGTTAACGCTGGTTCGAGGATAGGCTAAGGCTCTAATTACTTGGTCTTTGGTAATCGGAGGCCGCCCCGTACAAGGCGATCTCGAAACAGTAAGGATGCACGACAAACAGTGAATGAAGTCAGGAGCAGTTCTATGAAAAGATTTTCCTTGGTGGCCCTTGGATCCGCGATGATGCTGGCGGGCTGCGGCGGCGGCGACGGCAGCAGCACCCAGACCGGGAGCTTCTCCCTCGGGGTTTCCGACAACCCCGCCAATGTGGAACGGGTGGTGATCGGCTTTCGCCAGGTGGTACTGAAAAGCGTTGGCGACAATGGCCAGACCTTCTCCTTTGAGGTCGCTGAAACCGGACAGATCGAACAGGTGGACCTGTTGCAATTCACCGGCAGCCAAGTGGAAACCCTCGTCGCCAACCAACAGATTCCAGTCGGTGAATACCAACTGTGTATCTACATGCGCAATGACGAAACAGGCACCGCCGACACCTCCTTTGTCGACACCGGCACCGCCATCGAAGGGCTGACAACGCCCAGCAACGGATCCTGCGGCGGCGTCGGGGCGACCGAAGAAAACACCGGCCGACTGTTTTTCAACAAGCCGTTCCTGATCGCGGCCGGGGATAACAATTTTGTCGCCGAATTCAACTTGGAAAAGGGACTGATCCAGCCGCCGGGGTTAGGTGGAACCTGGCGAATCAAACCCACCGCCGTGCAGCTGGTCAACAACACTGAGGTGGGTAGCATCAGCGGCTCGATCGCCCCCTCGCTGGTCACCGACTGCCAAACCGCCGCCGCCACCGGAACTTTTGCCGAGAAGGTTTACCTTTACAGCGGCTCCGCCGCTCTGCCCGCTGACGCCAGTGATCCGACGATCAATGCCATGGTTGATTTTCGCCTCGCAGAGCAGGTTTCAACCGGCCAGAGCAGCCCCATCGCAGCCGCTCAGGCGGTGCCTGAGGAAGACGGCTTGGGCAATATCACCGGTTACAACTACGAGCTGGCTTTCGTCGCCCCCGGCGATTACAGCCTTGGCTTCACCTGTTTAGCCCAGAACGACGATCCGGAAAGGGCGGACACGCTCGAAACCGATCCGCCTTTCTTCCTGTTTGCGGCCGAGCCCGACGTAACCGTCAGCGCCGGTGAAGTCAGCGTGAGAAACTTTCCCAGTGAGTAACGTTCCCAGCGAATAACAGGCTGCAGCCTTAGTCCAGCGCCCGGGGTTCGTTCCCCAGGCGCTGGCGCAACCCCGACCAGCGCTGCGCCCGGGAGGCCAGCGCCTGTTTCCAGACAGCCTCACCGGCGGCCACCATACAGTGTTTCTTGGCCCGGGTAATGCCGGTGTAGAGCAGCTCCGGGGTCAGCAGGCGGGCGCTACTCTCTTCCAGCAACAGCGCCACCCGCCCAAATTCAGAGCCCTGGGTCTTATGAACGGTCATGGCGTAGACCGGCTCCACCTCGGGTAACAGGCCCAGGTTGATGCGACGCAGCCCCGCCTCCTCCCTGAAGAAGGCCTCCAGCGCCCCCTCTGCGTTGCGCCAGACCAGCCCGACGTCACCGTTATAGAGGTTCAGTGCGGGATGGTTGCGGGTCACCATGATGGGGCGTCCGTGGTAGTGACGGCCGCTCTGCTGGCGGACCAGGCGCTGCTCGATCTGCTCATTCAGCTGCTCCACCCCCCAGGGGCCACGGCGCATGGGCACCAGCAAGCGAAACGCATCCAGGCAGGCAAAGGCCGCATCCAGGTCCGGCGCCTTTAGCAAAGGCCGGTAGTAGCGTTCCACCACGTCCGCGACCCAGGCCCCGAGATCCGGTTCCTGGGTCAAGGAGAGCTGTCCATTGCCCTCCGGGCCGGCTTCGCTTAGCAGACGCCAGCTCGCGGCGGCATCCAGATTGATCACCGCCTCGGCCAAGCGCCCGACTCCCCCCTCGCCGTCAAACCGGTGGCTCTTGCGCAACAGCCCCACGGGGTCTTGCCCACCCTCATTGGCCACCGGCACCGAGTAACCCACCAGGGTGCGAATCGACTCGGCCGCCGCGGCGCTGTATCCCGGGTGGGGCAGCGGCGCCAGGTCAGCGAGCACCGACCCCACGGCAATGGAGGGCAACTGGTTGGCGTCCCCGACCAGCACCAGGCGCGCCGTATCGGGCAGCGCCCGCAGCACCCGGGTCATCATCGGCAGATCCACCATGGAGGCCTCATCAATGAGCAGCAGGTCCACCGGCAGGGGGTGATCGGCGTCATAGCGCAGCCGAATGCTGTTGGGCCGCACCCCCAGCAGGCTGTGCAGGGTATGGGCCTGCTCGGGAATGGCCTTGAGCAGGTCGGCGTCGACCCCGCTGGCGGCAAGCTGGGTCTTGGCCCCGGCGATGGACTCCTGCAGGCGCTGCTTCGCCTTGCCCGTGGGGGTCGCCAGAGCAATCCGCATCGGCTGATCGGCCAGACGCTGCAGCGTCGCCAGCAGCCTTGCCACCGTGTAGGTTTTGCCGGTACCGGGCCCGCCGGAGAGGACGCTGAACGGATGCACCAGCGCGTTGGCCACCGCAACCGCCTGCCAGTCCGTCTCGGACTGCTCGCCGCCGGGCGGATTGGGGAAAAGTTCTGACAGCAGGCGGCGCGCCCGCTGCAGTTGCCCGGGTTGCAGCCTGACCGCACGCATCCGCTGGCGCAGCCGCATCGCCAGCTCCGTTTCGAAACGCCAGTAACGACGCAGGTAGGCGCGGTCGCCTTCCACCACCACCGGTCGGTCTGCCTCGGGGCTTAGGTCAAGCCCGGCCAGCAACGCCCTCAGGGCGGGCAGCGGGCCGAAGGCGTAACCGGGCCGAGGCTCATCGGCGCCACCGTCGGCCCAGAGGGTTCGCCCGGCAATGCCCGCCAGATCGAGGCAGCTGTGTCCCTGGCGCAAGGCCCAGTGCAGCGCCAGCCAGAGGTGAAAACGCTCTGGACAGGGGGCGCCGAACTGCCGCTCCAGCTCCCGGGCGAGAAAAAAGTCGATCGCTTCCACATCGGCCAACGCCCCCAGGCATTGCTCGCAGGTCGGTAAACTTCCGCTCATTTCATTCCCCCGCGCGAGGCGCCTGCGGCCCCCTGAAACAGCGCATCCAGGGCATCCAACAAGGTTTCGTCGATGGCAGTGTGGTAGATACCGCTTGTGCGTCCCGCCGCCATCCCCCGCAGATAGAGGTAGTAGACGCCGCCAAAGTGGCGCCCGGGTTGGTAATCCGGCACACGCCCTTTCAGGTAACGGTGCAGGGCCAGGCTGTAGATCAGGTATTGCAGGTCGTAGAAGTTGGCTTCGTTATTGCGTTTGAGGGCCGCGTAGCCGTAATCCTCAAAGCGGTTGCCCAGATGGGTGGACTTGTAATCTGCCACGTAAAAACGCCCCCCGTGCTCGAAAACCAGGTCGATAAAACCGTGCATCATGCCCCGCAACGGCTGCTGGCCGGGCAGCTCCAGGGTCGCGCCCTCGCCCCGGTGCTCGCGCAGAATGCGGGCAAGTGCCGCCACCCGCGAACCGGGCATGGAAAAATAGAACTCCGACTCGCGCAGGGTATGGGGCCAGGAGAGATCACACAGGCGCAGCGTCTCCCCCCCTCCCACCGCGGGCAGCGGCGCCTCCAAACACTCCTGGAGCCACTGCTCCAGGTGCGCAACGTCGGCCTGGGCAAGGCCGCCAAAGCGCAGCAACGGCTCACGCAGAGCCTCCTTCCAGCGCGGCTGGGTGAAGTCGGTGTGCTCCAGCGCATCGTGCAGCAGGTTGCCGGCGTGAGCCCCTTTGGCGAGACGAAAACGGAGCGCCAGCTCCCCGGTCGCGGGCTCCGCCGCTGCCGTCCGGTCATCGTCGTGATCCTTGCGGTCTCGGCGCGCGTGATCAAGGTTACGGGTGAGGGCGGAGAACGAGCTCAATCGCCAGTTGCCGTCGATATGCCCCGTGAATTTCGCCGCCTGCGCGTGTCCGTCCGTGGCTCCCGCGGCAGACCGCTGGGCGGCTGCCAGGCGCTCGACGTTCACTTTCAACAGAGCGCAGTTTTCCGGTTCGCTGGCCGCCAGGGCCGCCAGCTCCGCCGGCCAGTCGGGCTCCCCCTCGCGCCTTGCGCCAAACCCAAGGGTGCGCGCCAGGGGCGACTCCAGGGTCTTGCCGTAGGGGGCGCAACAGAGGTAACAGCGCTGCTCCGCCCGGGTCACCGCGACGTAGAGCAGGCGAACCGCCTCGGCCAGGGCCTCGTCCCGGGCCAGGGTCTCGGCCTCCGGCGTACGCCCGAGTTGCTGCCTCGCTTCACCGCTTTCAGGGTCGTGAAAGGCGAGGTATTCAGCCTTTTGATTTCCCTGGCTCAGTGGATCCTTGCGGTAGTTGGCAAAGGGCACAAAGACCACCGGGTACTCCAACCCCTTGGAGCCGTGTTGCGTGACGATGCGGATCAGGTTGGCGTCGCTCTCCAGGCGCAGTTCGGCCTGGCTGTCGCCACCGCTGCCCTGAATCTGGTCATTGAGCCATTCAAGCAGCTGCTGCGGATGGCGCAAATTGCCCGAGGCCTGTTGCAACAGTTCGGCCAGGTGCAGGTGGTTGGTGAGGCAGCGCTCGTGGCGGGCCGGCGGCGGCTGCAAATGCCCGTGGATCAGCGCCATCATCATGGGGATAAAGCCCTCGCGGCGCCAGCGCTCACGCAAAGCCGAAAGCTGATAGCGCGCCTCCACCAGGGCGTCGGCGTCACTGGCAAGCCTAGCCAGGCGGGCCGCATCCCCTCCCAGCAGGGCGGTGGCAAAGGCGCGGTGCAGCTGCCGGGGTTCCTCGCAGGCCAGTATCCCCTGCAGTACCTGGGACAGCTCCAGCGCCTCCGGGCTGTGGAAAATGTTGTCCCGGGCGCTGAGGTAGACCGAGGGGTAGCCCGCCTCCAGCAGCGCCTCCTGCATGATCGCGGCCTCGGTGCCGGTACGCACCAGGATCGCCACATCCCGCTCCTCCAGCGCCCGCGCCTGCCGATCACCGCTGCCGAGGCGAACAGGCTCGCTGAGCAGACGGTGTATCTCACCACAGCACCAACGGGCCACCTGGTGGCGAAAATCCGCCGTGACTTTTTCCTTGCCCTCCTCCTCTTCGTCGCCAGTCAGCCACACGAAGTTGAGGGCGCGGAGGCTGTCGCCGGGCGGCGACTCCATGAGCGCATCGTGCGCCCGGCTGGCCTTGGCGGCCTTGACCGGTTCGTAATCGATGCCGTAACCGAACACCGGCTCGGGGTCCTGATCCAGTGGCGCCCCCCAAAACAGGCGGTTGTAGGCGTTGACCATGGCCGGCACCGAGCGCCAGTTGGTATCCATGTGCCAGCAGTCGTCCGCCCCGCCGCGGGCCTGAAGGTAGGTAAAGATGTCGCCGCCGCGAAAGGAGTAGATAGCCTGCTTGGGATCGCCGATCATAAACAGGGCGGTGCCGGATTCCGGCTCCGCGAGGGCTTCCTCCCGGTGCGGATACACCCGCTCCAGAATGGCGTACTGGCTGGGGTCGGTATCCTGGAACTCGTCCACCAGGGCCACGGGGTATTGCTGGCGCAGGGCCGCCACCAGGGCGGCGCCCTCTTTCGCCGTGACCCGCTCGGCCAGCAGGGTGATCAGATCGTCAAAATCCATCAGCCCCAGGCGCTCTTTGCTGGCGGCAAAGGCGGCGCGGATCGCCTCCAGCCCCTCGCGAATAACCGGGTAGATCCGGGCCGCCTCGGCATCGCGAGCCAGCTCCGGCAACCGGCTCTTTAGATCCTTGAAGGGCTGCAGCCAGGCTTTCAGCGCTTCGTCCTTGCGGTAGCGGTTGCCGTTGACGAAATCCATCGCCGCCTTGGGGGGCGCTTCGAGGGCTTCCCCGGCCAGCCACTCAAGCAGAATCTCCCACTCGCCGCGCCGTTTTTCAGCCTCCTTGTGGCTGTCGATCAGGCGGCTCACGATCTCCGCCTCATGGGCCAGCAGTTCCTCGCGCACAGCCGCTTTTTGCGCCAATCCCGCCCGGGTGAAGTTCTCGGGCGCGGCCGCCAGCAACGGGGCCCGGCTGCTCAGCGCACGTCCAAAGCAACGCATAAAAGCCTGGGGCGTGTGCCAGCCCCGTTCGCTCAACAGCTCGAACCGCTCGCTGTGGGCAATGCGCCGCAACCAGTCCCGCACCGCCTCCAGGGCCTGCTCGCTGGTGTCGGCCTCCATCTCCAGCTCCATGGGCAGGTCGCTGCTCAGGGCGTGCTGCCTGAGCACCCGGGCGCAGAAGCCGTGGATGGTGAAGATGGCCGCCTCATCCAAGTGCAGCAGGGCGCTCTGCAGCAGCGGGACCGCCCGGGCCCGGTCGAAGCGAGCCTCCATCGCCGCGAAAAAGGGATCCGCCCCCAGCGTGCCCCAGTGGCTGGCAGCGTGGCGCAGCTCCCGGTCGATGCGTCCGCGCAGCTCCTCGGTGGCCGCCTTGGTGAAGGTCATGACCAGGATGGACTCCACCGGCAACTGCCGTTCGACCAGCAGGCGGATATAGAGCCGGGTGATGTTGTACGTTTTGCCGGTTCCGGCACTGGCCTCGATCAGGTGACGACCGCTCAGGGTCAGTGCGGCGGGATCCAGGTGGCGCTGCTTTGGCTTGGCTATCGTCGGGTTGGACATCATGCTCCCCTCTGCCCGGTTACGGTGGCAGATTCACCGGCAACCCCGGAAAGTGCGGCACAGGGCCGCTCGTAAACCGCCCTGATGGGGTCCCACCACTCCGCAAGCTCCGCCCCCTCGGGCCAGAACCAGCGGACGTAAGCATCCCGTCCGGTGCCGTAGGGGTTGGCGAAGGGACCGTCGTCCCACTCCGTCCACCACTGCCGGGCACGGGCGGCATCGGCGTCAGGCCTGCGCACGAAGCCCTCGCGAGACTTTTTATACTGGGCAGCGCACACCGCGAACCCCAGCTGCGCATTCAGCAGCAGCGGGCGGCAGCGGCCCGCACGCCAGGTTTCAAGCAGCTCCACCAGGTGCGCTTCGGCCGCCGGTTGGGAGGCGAGCTCCAACTGCTCAACTTCCGGATTGCCCTCCTTGTCGGTGGCCAGGAAGAGGCCCCGGCTGCGCTGGGAAACGCCGGTCGCACAGGCCAGCAGGTGGTAAAGCCAGAGCCGCAGGCGATCCTTCGCCTTGACCCGGGCGGGACGCGACAGCAGCAGTTCGGGCCCCTCAACGGTTGCCACCAGCGGCAGCTCCGCGCTAAGGCGCACCCCGGCCAGGGTCAGCTCCACCGACCGTTTTTCCACAGGGCCGGCCTCGGCCAGCGCCCGGGCCAGCACCCTGGCCTCGGCCTCCCAGCTGTCGAGAATCGCCTCGCAGCCCCGGCTGTCCGGCAATTGGCCACCCACGGCGAGAATTTCCCTCGCCTGGGCCGTGGCCCGGGCCGGCTGCGGATCCAGCTGCGCCGCCAGCAACCGCTCGCGGCCCTGAAAAGCGGCCAGGGGATCGGCGTCAAAGGGCTCGGCGTCATCCAACAGATCCCCCTCGGCGCTCAAATTCAGTCCCAGCCGCTCCTCGGCAAAGGCCCGCGGCGGATTCTCGAAGAACCGCACCAGCGACTCCAGCGTCACGCTCTCCAGGCCCGCCTCGTCCCGGGTCACCTCCGGCTCGGGCAGTTCGATCAGGTTATCCCTGGCTTCGCCGGGCCGGCTGAGCGCCAGCCAGCGACCGTCGAAGCTGGGCCGTGCGCCCTCGAAATTGGCCGGGCTGAAGGGATGCAACGGCGCCATCTGCAATTGCGATGCGCCGTCCCCCGGCTCGAAACGCCAGCCGTAGCCCCGGGCCAGGTAATCCATCAGTTCGCTGAGGATCAGGCTGGGCTGGCGCTCGCTGTTGTTCTTGATGTCCGCCCCCTGGTAGCTCAGGTAGAGCTTGTGCCGAGTGCAGATCAGGGCCTCGAGAAACAGGTAGCGATCGTCGCCGCGGCGGGAGCGATCGCCCGCCCGACGGGGTGTCGAGGCCATCAGGTCAAAACCGAAGGGGACCTGTTGCCGGGGGTACGCCCCATCGTTGAGGCCAAGAATGGCGATCACCCGAAAAGGCGCGCTGCGCATGGGCTCCAGGGAGCAGAAGGTGATCTGCCCGGTCATGAAGCGATTGCCGCCGTCGGGAAGGCCCAGGTGGTGGTTGAGATAAAAGCGCACCACGTCCAGCGTCAGGGGCGCCCGGTACCCGACCCGGTCGGTCCAGCTCAGCAGCTGGCCGATCGCCTTGTCCAGCTCTTCGCCCGCCTCCGTCTCCCGGCTGTCCTGGGTGGCGGCGAAAAAATCATCGCGCAGGGCACGCAGGTAATCGCCCCACTCCTTGGGGGTCCGCCGCCGCGACAGGGCCTGGGCGTGCTGCTGCAGGCGCTCCAGCAGCTGCATGAGGCGACCCAGCAACAGGGCATCACTGCCCTCCACATGGGGCAGCAGCCACTGGTGGTCCACCAGCTCAGCCTGGTCACCACGGGCAAAGCCCAGCAGCATGCGGCGCAGCCCCCACTGCCAGCTGAACAGCTCGGACGCGCTGTCGGCGCCGGTCACCCGGGCCTTATGCTCGCCGTCCAGACCCCAGTGGATACAGGCCTCGCTGAGCCACCACTCCAGGGTCAGCAGCTCGTCATCGTTAAATCCGAAACGCTGCTGCACCGTCGGCAGGCGCAGCAGGTCAAGCACTTTGGAGACCTGGAAGCGGCTGTCGGGCAACTGCAGCAGTTCCAGGAAGCTGCTGATCAACGGTTCGGCGTCCCGCGGCGCCCGGTCGGTCACCGCCACCGGCAGTCTCGGCTCGTCTACCCCCACGGCGCCGGCGCCAAAACCGGTGTCAAAGACCGCCCCGATGTAGGGGGCGTAATCCTCCACCTGGGGACAGGTGACCAACACATCCCGGGGGGTGAGCGTCGGGTCTTCATTGAAACGATGCAGCAGCCAGTCGTGCAACGCCTGCAGTTCGCGCAGCGCGCTGTGGCTGGCGCTGAAAGTGATGCTGTCGTCCACCTCGGGGGAGACCGGCTGCGCCGGGTCGGCCGGGCGGGCATCGCGCAGGCGCAGAATGTCGGACTGGACCTTTTCCAGCACCGTGGGGCCGCTGTCGGTCCCGGGGCGCGTCGCCTCGTCGAGTTCGAAGGCGGCAATTTCAAAGGTATCCAGCCCCTGCAGGGCGGCGAAGAACTCCTTGCCCTGGCTGCCCAGGTTGGCCAGCAGCGGGTTGCCCACCTCCGCATCGTGGTCAGGCGCGTCTGCGACCGCATCCGGCTCCGGCTGGGCCAGCCAGCGTCGAGCCTGCTCGGCGCGCTGGGCCGCCAGCTGCTTCTCCGACTGCAGGTTGCCCCAGTACTCCACGCAGGGGTTGAGGTGAAACAGGTGCACCTGAACATGTCGCGCCAGGCGATCGAAGAACCCGAGGGTGCTGGGCGGCAGGGTGTTGATGGCGAACAGGCACACCTGGGGCGGCAGCTTCTCCCGGTGCGAACCCAGGGCCGCGGCGGCCTCGCGCTGCAGGCGCACCGGGTGATCCGGCTCCTCCGCCACCAGCGCCTGCCACAGCGCCCCCTGCCAGTTCGGCGGCAGCGCGTCCGGGGTTTCGCCGGCATCCCAGGCCTCGATCCAGTCCGGGCGGAACAGCAGGTACTGCTCAAAAAGATCCGCCTGCTTGGCGGCGAGCTGGTAGCGCTTGAGCGGATCGGCCTCGACCTCGGCCCCCGGCAGCGCCTTGCGCCAGTAGCGGGTGGGTTCGGCAAAACGCGGGTCGGCGACGATCGCCTCACTGGCCAGCAAACGGTCGATCCGCCAAGCCAGCGCCTCGCGCTGGTAAGGCGACTCCAGCGGCACCCGCTCCACACCGAGCACCTTGCGCACCAGTTGCCAGATAAAGACCCCGGGCATCGGAAACTGGGTGTTCATGCACACTCCCCGCGACTCGGCCAGGGCCATGCTGACCCAGTGCTGCATGCCCTTGCTCTCGACAATCACGGTGTGGGAAGAAAGGGCAGCCCCCGGCGACAGGCGCAGCACCTGGTCCAGCAACACCGCCAGGTCTTCCAGGCGGTTGGCGGGGTAAACGGTGATCTGGCCAGCACCTTGCGGCATGAATGGTTTCCTTCTCGTTGGCCGACTGTAGCCGGCCATTATAAAAGGTTTCAGGGGGGCTTTTGCCAGTCGACTTGAAACCGCACCGAAGTCATCCTTCAGCACCCGCGGCCCGGCTGATCTAAGCTTTGCCGAGCAAAGGGTGTTCACTAAAGCCGAGTCCCCCGTGCTCCCCGCCTCGCCTTGAGAAACCGCCATGAAGGATTCACCGCCAGATGCTGTCGTCGCTCGGGAACTCAAGCGCCTAGACCGCTTGGCCGAGCTCCTGGACAGCGCCTTTGTGGTGCCCGGCACGCGCTGGCGATTCGGGGTCGATGCGCTGCTGGGGCTGATCCCGGGCCTGGGAGACGTGGCGGGGGGCGTGCTCTCCTGTTACCTCATCTTCCGGGCATGGCGGCTGGGGATTGCACCGGGTTACCTGGTCAGCATGCTGGGCAACGTGGTGCTGGAGGTGTTTCTCGGCGCGGTCCCCGTGGCCGGGGATCTGTTTGATGCCTGGTTCAAGGCCAACCGGCGCAACATGCGCTTACTGCGGCGCGCCCTGCAGCAAAACGCTGAAATGAGGAAAAGGGCCGCAGGCGGAAAGTCGCTAAGCGGCCAATAAAAGGGTCGCTAACCGCCCAGCAACTGGGGGTTGAGCTGCCACACCGAATAGTTAAGCAGCGCCGCAAAACTGACCCAGAGCCAGTAGGGAATAAGCAGGACCGCCGCCAGGCGGCTGTGCTGCCAGAAGGCAACCAGGGTCGCCAGAATAAGCGCCCAGAGCAGTAAAACATCCAGCAGCGCCGCGCCGCCCAGGTGCCAAGCAAAGAACAGCCAACTCCAGAGACCGTTGAATACCAGTTGCACCAGGTAGAGCAGCAAGGCTCGCCGGGCGCCGGCAAAGCCGCCCCGGCGCCAGACCAGCCAGGCCGCCAGCGCCATCAGGATAAACAACAGCGTCCAGACCGGGCCGAACACCCCGGCCCCGGGGGCCCAGTCGGGCCGGGCCAGCTGTGAATAAAAGGCGGGCGCCTCCAGGGAGGCGATAGCGCCAACACCGGCCACAACGCAACTGATCACCAGCCAGGTAACCAGGCCGGTAAACTGCGCTTCCTTGCGTAAAGGTTCCATGTCGTTCGTCCAATGGATTGCGGTTACCGCCAGCTTAGGCCATTCCGCCACCCCGCGTCGGCGCCCTCAGGCACGGTAACCGTCGACTTTGCCCAGGGGCACGGCACTGCGCAAAAACAGCCCGCTGCCCCGCCCGAGCTCCTCCCCCTTTTCATCCTCGATAATGGCTTCGGCGACAAACTGGTTTCCGTTGCGACTTAACACGCGCCCCTGTGTCCGCACGCATCCGTCCACCACCGGGCGGGTGAAATAGGTGGTAAAGGACGCGGTCTGCAGGAAAAAACGCTGTTCGAGTGTTGCCGCGGCAAAAAAGGCCGCCTCGTCGAGCAGCTTGAAATAGACAGCACCGTGGACGGCGCCAGCCGCGTGGTGATAACGGTCGCAGAGGTCCGCCTCGATGCAGGCACGCCCGTCGGCAAGCGCCAGCCGGGAGGGAATCAGCGCGTGAATCGGTCCGGCGCGATACATGGCTTCGAGGGCCGCCAGATGCGGGTAAGGATTCGGGCGAGGGTCCATAAGCGCTCCTTTGGGAAGGGTCGGCAATCCCGCCCCCCTGGCAAGCGTAGCCGCTCGCCCCGCTCGCGGACAGCGACCGGCCTGAACCCGTGCTCAAACGCAGGTCTAAACGCGGGTCTATAGTGGAAGTGAATCAATGCCCCGCTGCCTGCTCGAAGCTCGCCTAAGCGGATTGCGCACAGGGGCGAACATTCATGGGAGCACCCAGCCCCACCAAGACGGAGTCGATCGGTCATGAGCTTGTACGGTGTCGCGGGGATGAATGTGCCGACAGCCGTCGTGTCCCCAGCGTCCCTTAGAAGGCATAACACGAAGCCGTCCCTTCCCGGCCCGCTGGCGCTCAGCCCTACACCCTCCCATGCATAACCGCGCCCTGCTCTGGTTTAACCAGGACCTGCGCCTAGACGACAACCTCGCCCTGCGCATCGCCGCTCGGCAGAGCCGGCAGCTGCTGTGTATCTACTGCCTGGACCCGGTCCAGTTCCGCAGCGACCACTACGGTACCCGGGGGCTGGGCGAACGGCGCTGGGGCTTTCTCCACGCCTCACTCGCTGCCCTGGACCAGGCTCTTGATGCGTACGGGCAACGCCTTCATGTGTTGCTGGGCGAGCCCGTACAGCTGATATCCCAGCTGGTACCGCTGCTGGACCTGGACGCCGTCTATCGCGGCCACCCCACGGTTCCCGATGAGTTCCAGCCGTGGCAACGGCTCCAGCAGCGTTTCCCTTATCTGCGCTGGGTTGCGGTGCGCAACGGGGAGCTGTTCAGCCAGCGCCGGCTGCCGTTCCCGCTCAGCGCGCTGCCCACCGCTGAGTCCGACTTTATCGCCGGGATGGTTCAGGGGTCTGTGCCCCCGCCCTGTCCCCCGCCCAGGGTCCTGCCGCCACCCCCGCCAGACGTCCCAAGCGGCCCGAAGCCGCCGCCCACGTCCGCGGTGCCTTCACCAGTCCCGACGGGCGAACGGGAGCTCAAGCTCCAGCTGCAATGCTATCTGCAGACGCCACCGGCGGACGGGGAGGTCAGCGATCCGCCAAGCAACTGCCGGCTGGATCCCTGGTTTGCCAACGGCAGCCTGTCGCCCCGCCGGGCCTGGGCGGCGTCAAACAAGCCCGACGTCGCCCCCGCGGCGCAAAAGGCGCTGAGGGCTGTCCTGCTGAGACGGGAATATTACCGCTGGCACGCCCGGTACGCCGGGGACCGGCTCTACGCCTTCAGCGGCGTTGCCGGGCGACGCCCGCTCACCAGCTTCTACCCGGAGCGGTTTGCCCGCTGGTGCCAGGGTGATACGCCCTTACCCCTGGTCAACGCCTGCCTCAACGAACTCAACAGCACAGGGCTTCTCGCGCCCTGGGGACGCCGGCTGGCGGCGCGCTACCTGGTAAAGGAGCTGGCCGTGGACTGGCGGGCCGGCGCCCGCTATTTCCAACAGCAGCGGCTGGACTACGACGCCGCGGAGAACTGGGGCCTGTGGCAACAGGTGGCCGGGGTCGGACCGGCTGCCGGGCAGGAACAGTGCGATTTGGAGGATGCCGCGACCCTGTCGGCGCGCCATGACCCCACAGGGGCGTACCAACGCCGTTGGAGCCCGGGGACAGCGGCCGAAGCCATCGATTCAGTGGATCCCGCGGACTGGCCGATTCCGCCGCGGCATTGACAAGCGGCCAGACGCAGGAATATCAAAAGCGGATGCACAGCGGCGCAGGATTCGACACCGCTGTGCAGGGGGCTGATCTTAGAAGCGATAGCCCAGCATCAAGGAAGAGACAAAGGGATCGATATCCACATCGACCTTGCTGGCCTCTCCGCCCAGTTTGAACTCGGCGGTGGTGTCGATATCCAGGTAACGGACCGAGCCGTTAACGGACCAGCGCTCGTTCAACTGGTAATCGAAGCCCACCTGGGCCGCCAATCCCCAGGAGTCCTCCAGTTCCAGGTCACTGAAGCCCTGGGCCTTGCGGCTGGCATCAAACTCCTCCTCGAAGAAGGTGGTGTAATTGATGCCAACACCGACATAGGGCTGAAAGCGGGCGCTGCTGTCGTTGAAGTAGTAGAGCGCGCTCAGCGTGGGCGGCAGGTGCTTGACGTCGCCCAGGGCACCGTTACCCAAGAGGGGGGCCGTGTCCTTCTCCAGGTTGACGTCGTGGTTGAAGGGGGTGGCCGCCAGCAGTTCAACGGCCCAGTGAGGGCGCACAAAATAGACCAGGTTAAGACCCAGCTGGGTATCGTCTTCCACGCTCACTTCCAGGCCGGTCTTGCCCAGCGCGCCAAAGTCGGTAAAGACCTTGCCGCTGTCATCGTTGGGGGCGACGTGGGTGGCGCCGGCCCGCACCACCCAGTCACCGGCCTCGTACGCGTAGGTCGCGACCGGCAGAGCACTCAAAGTAGCAGCCAGCGCGCAGCAGAGAGGTGTTTTTTGCATTGCTATTTCCTGTTCAGAAGAAGTTCGCCGGCATCCTAGCCAAAAACCCTACTCGCCGTATTGATTTAGGTCATCAATAACACCACCAAAAGCGCGCCATTAGCCGCTAAACTGACAGCCTCATTGCGTTACATCATTTTTACCACTCACCCCGGGCGTCACGGCACGGGTTTTTAAGGGACGGGGTTTTAAGGTTCACGGACGCCAACCTCGACATAAAAGCACCAGCCTTTGCAACAAAACGCAGGGTGGCACGTCCAGTTAGTACATGGCCGCGGAACCCGGTTCGGCGGAAACCATCACACTAGATTGAGATAAGTCCTCGCGGCCCCGGTTTCGGGGCCTGTTAAACGGACGGAGGAATCGACATGGTTTTGACCCACCCCCTGCCCCGGCACCTTACCAGCGTGCTGCTGGCCATCGGGCTGTTGAGCGCCCCCCTCAGCGGCGCGCAGGAGACGGACTCCCCTTACGCCCCCAACGACCCAAAGCTGAAGGTCGCCACCTTCGCCGGGGGCTGTTTCTGGTGTGTTGAAGCCGGGTACGAAAAGATTCCCGGGGTAGTGGAAGCCGTCTCCGGCTACAGCGGCGGCGACAAGCCCAACCCCACCTACAAGCAGGTTTCATCCGGGCGCACCGGCCACACCGAAGCGGTCCAGGTCTATTACGACCCCGATCAAATCACCTACGAAGGGCTGGTCCAGGGTCTCTGGCGGATGATGGACCCCACCGACCCCGACGGTCAGTTTGTCGACCGGGGCCGGCAGTACCGCCCGGCGATTTTCTACCACGATGCCGAACAGCAGCGAATCGCCGAGGCCGCGAAGGCCGCATTGCAGGCATCCGGCCGCTATGAAAAGCCGGTGGTAATCGAAATCGTCCCCTTCAAAAAGTTCTGGGATGCCGAGGAGTACCACCAGGACTACTACGAGAAAAACCCCATCCGCTACCACCTCTACACCTTCAACTCGGGACGCTACCAGTTCATCAAGAAGATCTGGGGGGAGAACTACGAGCTCGACTTCAGCCCCTACCGGCCCGACAAGCAGGCCTTCATCCCCCCCGTTACCGGCGCCTTGAAACAGACCGCCGCAATCGAGAACGAAGCGCTTCAAACCAAAATCCAGGGCTTCGACCCGGCGACCTTCGTCAGGCCCACCGACGCGGAGCTGCGGCAACGGCTGACGCCGCTGCAGTACGAAGTCACCCAAGAGGAGGGCACCGAACGCGCCTTCAGCAACCCCATGTTCGAGGAGAAGCGGGCCGGCATCTACGTGGATATCGTGTCCGGGGAGCCGCTATTTCTCTCCACCGACAAGTACCGCTCGGGCACCGGCTGGCCCAGTTTTACCCGGCCCATCAACCCCGATGCGCTGGTGGAGAAGAAGGATATCAGCTGGCTCGGGGTCCGCACGGAGGTGCGCAGCACGCACGCCGACTCACACCTGGGCCACGTCTTCAACGACGGTCCGGCCCCCACCGGGCTGCGCTACTGCATCAACGCGGCGGCGTTGCGCTTCATTCCCAAGGAGAAGATGGCCAAAGAGGGCTACGGCGCCTACCTCGACCTAGTCCAGCCACCGCTCAAGGAGTCCTGAGCAGCTATCGACAAGAGCCGTTGCGCTCCGGGGAACGGCGGCCCTCCCGAGACGAGGGCCGCCAGGTGCTCTTTTCTGTGAGCCGTTTCACCTGATCACTTCCTTGCGCTATCACACGCCCATCAGGCTCCCATGACGCCCCTATAACACAAGGCCTTTGCGTCGAAACATTCGGCGCGCTGATGGGTGACAAGGATCGGCCGTCGAGAGACAGCGCCTACCTCAGATCCTAATCACTTGTTTTAGTTACCCTCCTTATCATTTGACTCAGATCAACCTGAACTCAATAAAGCCGTCCAAGGCAGCTTTATAAGACTTTTTCCTATACCCACTCCGACCCCGAATAGGAAAATATGAGAAAAGAACAAAACAGAACTTAACGCAATTGCGCCAGGGAACGCCCTTCACCAGGGACGCCGGCGTAACGCTCAACCCATGCTGTAACGCATCCACCGCCGGTAGCGGGTGGCAAGGAGTGCCATCATGAAATCGTTCTTGCTTAACCTACGTGTACGCAACAAGCTGATTGCCCTGGGGGCCATCGCAGTCGGCGGTATTCTGCTGCTGCAAGGCCTCTCCCTGAGTACCTTTGATAAGGAGCTGCTGAGTACCAAAAAAACCGAGCTTCAGCACCTGACGGAAAATGCCTACAGCCTGATCGAACAGCAGCAGGCCCTGGTGGAGGCCGGCATCAAGGGACGCGCCGAGGCGGAAAAGGCCGCCTTCGAGGCAATCGCGGCGCTGCGATACGGCAGCAACGACTATTTCTTCATCATCGACGGCGACTACCGCATGCGCATGCACCCCATGAAGCCGGACTTGGTCGGTCGGGAGCTGACCGCCATCGCCGATGCCAAAGGCGACCGCTTTTTCGGACGGCTGGTGGATAACGCCCGCCGCGAAGGATCCAGCCTGACCCGCTACTACTGGTCCCGACCCAATAGCGAAGCGCCGGTGCCCAAGCTCTCCTACGCCAAGTTCCACCCCGGCTGGGATCTGGTGGTCGCCACCGGCGTCTACGTTGACGATCTTGACGCCATCTTCTGGCGCGAGGTCCGCACCAACGCCACCCTGGGCGGACTGGTCCTGTTAGCCGTGGTCATTCTGACAACCCTGATCAGCCGTTCGATCAACGGTCCGCTCTCAAGGCTGCAGGCGACCATGGAGCAAGCCTGCGAGAACCGGGACCTGAGACTGCGCGCGGACCTGAAAACCGAGGATGAGTTGGGCCGCATGTCCCGGGCCTTCGACAGCATGATGGTGACCTTCAACGGGCTGGTGCTGGAAATCACCGCCGCCACCAGCCAGGTCGCCGGCGCCGCCAACGAGCTCTCGGCCACCACTCTGCAGACCAGCCAGGGGATGGAAGAGCAGAAGCGAGAGACCCTGCAGGTAGCCGCGGCGGTCAATCAAATGAACGCCACCGTACACGAGGTAGCCAACAACGTCGGCAAGGCGGCGGATGCCTCCACCGAGGGCGCCCGCTCGGTCAGCCACGGGCAGGCGATCATGGATCAAACGGTCAAGGCCGTCACCCAGCTCGCGGAGCGGCTGGCCAAGTCGACCGAGCTGACCCGCACCCTGGAGCAGGAGAGCGCCAACATCAATACCATCCTGGAGGTGATCAACGGGGTCGCCGAACAGACCAACCTGCTGGCCCTTAACGCCGCCATCGAAGCCGCCCGGGCCGGTGAGCAGGGCCGCGGCTTCGCGGTGGTCGCCGACGAAGTACGCACCCTGGCCCAGCGAACCAGCGAGTCAACCGCGCAGATCAAGGCGGTGATCGAACAGCTTCAGAACGGCACCGCAGCGGCGGTCAGCGCCATGCAGGAAAGCAGCGAGGAAGCAGAGCGCACCTCCGGCTTTGCCGACGAGGCAGGGCAGGCGCTGCAGCAGATCTCAACCTCCATCGAGCAGATCGATGGCATGACGGTTCAGATCGCCAGCGCTTCGGAGGAGCAATCTGCGGTGGCCGACGAAATTAACCAGAACATCGAGCAGATCAGTCGCGTCACGGAAGAGAGCAGCGAGGCCGTTTCCCAGGTGGCCCGCGCCAGCGAGGAGCTGGCTCACCTGGCCGAGCACCTGCAAGAACTCTCCCACCGTTTCTCGGTGACCGAAGAGGCCGGCTGAGCACAACGGCAGGTACCTGAGCCCCGCTGTTAACGGGGGCTCAGACCTTCTTCACAAACTCCGACTTCAGCTTCATGGCGCCGATACCGTCAATTTTGCAGTCGATGTCATGATCACCGTCCACCAGGCGAATGTTTTTCACCTTGGTGCCCACCTTCACCACGGACGAGGAGCCCTTGACCTTGAGGTCCTTGATCACGGTGACGGTGTCGCCGTCAGCCAGGGGGTTGCCGTTGGCGTCGGTCACTACCGCCGCCGCCTCGGCCGCCGCGGTATCCGCCTCGCTCCATTCGTGAGCGCACCCGGGGCAGACGTAGAGGGTGCCGTCCTGGTAGGTGTATTCAGAATTGCACTTCGGGCACGGGGGGAGCTGTTGCATAGGATTCGGACCGGTTGACTGGGTATGAAAGGAGTTGGGAGCGGATAAGAACAGATTTGCCGCCGAATTGCCAGACGCCTTGCCGAAGCCTACCCGGCAAAGCCCCCGGCACAACCGCCCTTTCGCTCAGGCGTTGACCCAGACCTGACCGGCCACCACGAACGCCGCCACCAGCCCCCAGCCGGCATAAGTCAGCAGCTTTTCACTCATCCGGCCCTGGCGCTGCAGCCGAAAGCCGTAGAGCACGACTGCCGCCACCAGCACCTGCACCCCCATCAATCCCAGGCTGCCGGGGAAGATGTGGCTGCCAAGATCAACCCCGAGCAGCAGCGCACCGCCGCGGATCACCCCAAAGCCGAGCAGCAGAATACTGAAAATTTTCAGGTAGTGGAGCATCAGGGTTCTCCCGGCTGCCCCTGGTGACAGCACCCCTGATCGAGCTGAATCGGCGGGCAAGGGGTATCTCCGTAAGAGCAGAAGACACAGCAATCACCCGGTTGGGGCTTGAGCAGGCGGCCGCACCCCCGGCAGTCGTAATAGTACTGGCAGGCGTTCTCAGGCATGCGCTCGGTTGCCATGTGACCGCAATGGGGGCAGCGCAGGGTCGATTCTATTTTCAGTTCCATGTTTCTCCACTCTTATTTTGCCCGTCATAGGGCAAGCGCCGCCTTCGATGTCGATCGCAACGACGAGGCTATTGGCTCAGTGATGGTTTGCGTGCGGGCCATGCCCATGCTGCCCGCCGGCCCCCCGGTTACCCCGCAGCCGATTATAAAGATGGACCTGGTGCCGGGTCAGAAGGTCGGCCTGCACCAGGTGTGCCTGCAGATGCACAGCGCGCAATTGCGCGCTCAGGCCTCCGATGTGTTTCAGCTTCGCCTGGAGCTTGGTCACCGTCGCCTGTTGGCTGGCAAACAGGCGGCCCAGATCTTCCTCGGCCGCCACCAGTTCCGCGCCCAACGCTTGCGCCCGCTGCTGCATCTGCTCAAACAGGGCCTGGCTCTCTCCCCGCTGCGCTTCGGTTAGCCCCAGCGCGTCCGCAAGTTCCAGCACATGCGCAGGCCCCGGATAGCCGTTCAGCTCAGCCGCCTTCGCCTGGCCCATCCCTTTGCCGGCGAGCAGACCTGCCCGCTCATCCGCTGCCAGCGCGCTGACCGCAACGGCGTCTTGCTCTCCTGCCTCCACCGCCCCGGCGCATGGGGCGACGACCGGCGCCAAGGCCACCGTCACCGGCCACAGGTACCGGTTCAGCACTGTTTTCTTTACCCATGATTGCATCGCCAGTGCTTGCTTCACCAAAGGATCCTCCCCGCCTTTACTTCGGTTACGTTTATGATGGGTGAGCCGGCGGATAAAACCAACCCCGTAAGCCCTTTACGCAAAACGCGTCGAGATTACGCACCCCATCATCAACCCTCCGCGTCGGCAGAGGGTCTCCAGCCGCGCCGGCAGCGCTGGAGACCGCGCCCCGTTTGGCTACACTTTCAACTGAATCTGGCGGATAGCAGTACGGTAAAAACCGTCTCCACTACCCGAACCGCGTGCCCTTGGGAACTGCACCATGGCAGCCAGTACCTCAACCCGACCGAACGCTTTTTTCCGCCGCCCAGTTGGCCACGACAGCCAGCTTGTTGCTACCCATGAAAGCGGGGTGGCCTAAATGGATTTGGGTTTCGCATTGCGGGTACTTAAGCAGGCGCTCAAGAGTTTCTTCAAGGACAACGTACTCTCGCTCTCCGCCGCCCTCTCCTTCTACACCCTGCTCTCCTTCGCGCCGCTGCTGGTGCTGGCCCTCTGGATGACCTCGTCCATCGGCTACGACTCCCAGGAGGTCCTGCTCGAACAATTAGACTCCCTGGCCGGCAGCGGCGCCCGCGACACCGCCGAGGTGGTGATCCAGAGCGCCAGTGAAGAGCCCTACATCGGCAGCATGGCCGGGATCGCGGGGCTCGGGATCTCGCTGATCGGCGCCACCACCGCCTTTGCCCAACTCCAGGCTTCGCTGAACCAGATCTGGGGCATTAAGGTGCCGCCGGGACGGGCGATCTGGGTGTGGCTGCGCCGGCGCCTGCTGTCGCTGGCCCTGATCGGACTGCTGGTGTGCATCCTGATTCTCTCCTTGAGCGTCAGTTCCGCCCTGGGGATCTTCCTCGCCAAAGCCGGCCAGTCCTGGGATATGCTCAACCAGCTGGTCAGCACGCTGGTGATCATCGGCCTGTTCACGGTGCTCTTCCGCTACCTGGCCGACGCCAACCTGGACTGGCGAAAAGCGGTCCTGGGGGGCGTGGTGACCGGGGTGCTGTTCTCGCTGGGCAAATGGGGCATCGGCAACTACCTGGCCCGGGGGGACGTGGGCGGGGCCTACGGGGCGGCCGGCTCGGTGGTGGTGCTGATGGTCTGGGTCTACTACTCCAGCGCCATTTTCTTTTTTGGCGCCGAGATACTGCAGGCCTGGTACCGGCTACGGGGGCGCACCATTCCGGCAGCGGAGCACGCTGTGAAGGTGCGCGACTGATTCACGGGGAGCGGTCCCCGCTCAGTGCGTGTAACCCTGGCGCAACTGCTCCACCCGCACGCGATTCGCCCCCAGGTCGCTGGTGCCGACCCGCGAGGCCGAGCGCAGGTGAATCACGCCGTTGGCCACATCCCGCCGGGCCTCGAAATCGTCCACGAATCCGAATAGCTGACTGGTAAAGGTCGCGGCCAGGTAGTCGCCCTGGACCTGCTTGAGCTCGCCCCCCTGGTCACGAATCACCTGCTGAAAACGCTGCCAGTCCGCATCGGCCTGGCCTTCCGGCAACGGCAGCGGGGCCACCAACTTGTCCGGCGGTGTACCGGCTTCGCTGCAGACACAGTTGGGCTTGGGGGAGCAGGGCGCCAGGTGCCCCGCGACCAGCCCCGGGGCCTCGCCGCTCTTGGACTGGTGCGCCTTGACCACCAGCAGCACGACCACGGTGATCAGGGCACCGCCCACCGCAATGCCGAGAATGCTCAACAGTTTCATGATGGCTCCTTGTGCCGGTTTAAATCGCGGGGGGCAGTATAACGACCCGCGCGGGCCAGGGCGATGACCGGCAGCGCTTGTTTGAATCCCCAGTGACAACAGGCGCCAACCCGCGGCGGCTTATCTGGTAGACTCGACTCCCCCACCCGGGGTTCACCGATCACAGGCGAAGAGGACGGTCTCGATTTGAGCGATACACTTACCGCGGCGCCGGGCGCCATTCACCGGGCAGAGGGGCTTAACAACGCCCTCGCAGCACTGGCCGACATCGACCCGCACCTGGGCAAGGCCCTCGCCGAGATCGGCTCCCCCTCGCCCCGCGCCCGCCCCCGTGGATTTGAGACCCTGGTGAGCGCCATCATCGGCCAGCAGATTTCCAAGGCCGCCGCCACGGCGGTCGAAGGGAGGGTCCGCGAGCTGTTACCCGAGTTCACCCCCCGGGCGCTGCTCGCCTTGGAGGTCGAGCAGCTGCGCGCCGCGGGCCTGTCGGGACGCAAGGTGGAGTATGCCCAGGGGTTGGCCACCGCGGTGGAGTCCGGCGCGCTCGACCTAGAGGCTCTTGACGGAATGGACGACCAGGCGGCCATCGAAGCCATCAGCGCCCTGCGGGGCTTTGGCCGCTGGAGCGCGGAGATTTACCTGATGTTCTCCCTCGGCCGTCCCGACATCTTTCCCGCCGATGACCTGGCGCTGCGGGTGGCCCTGGGCCGGCTCAAGGGACTCGACGAGCGCCCCACGGCAGGCCAGGCCCGCAAGCTGGTCAGCCACTGGGCCCCCTGGCGCAGCGCCGGTGCGCTCTTTTTGTGGCACTATTACCGGGCGGCGCCGCTCTAAGGCGTCCCGCTTCCGCTTCCGCGACCGGGTCCCGCGTCTTTAACGCCCAACCGCCGCCGGGACCTCCTTCCGCTTACCTTCTTGTAGCTTGTTGTAGCTTGACAGCCGTTCGCCCCCGCCACTAGCTTGAAACCATGGCGACCAACCACCCGGGGCCGACCCACCGCTTTGCTACCGGTCCCGCCCGGGCCTGGATGACCTTTCTCGCCCACGGGCTCTTCATCCTTGCCGCCTGGACCCTGTTTATCAAATACCTGTTTCCCATCGCTATGGCGCTGGCGGCGGGAAAGCCGCTTCACACCCATATCTACTGGGACTTCTGGCCGGTGGTCCATGTCTGGCTGGGCTGGGCGTTACTGGCCCGTCCCGCCTACGCGCGCACCCTGGCACTGGTGGTCGCCCTGACGGAAGTGGTGATCGTACTCACCCTGCTGACCGGCTTTCTGGCCGAGCCCCAGTGGAGCATCTGGCGTACCAACTGGTTCGTAAACAAGGTTTTCGTACTGGCCTGTTTCAGCGCCCTGCTGATCACCCTTCTAGTCGGGGCCGATGACCTCAAGCGCGGAGAGCGACCGTCATGAAGCCCATGCGCAAACCGGTCACCCGGCGCCACGCCGTCAAGTTGATGGCCATGGGGCTCTGCGCCGCCGGGCTTGGGCTGCCCCCGGCCGCCAGGGCTTTAGCGGATCCGGCGCCGACCCTCGCGACGGGGGCGCCCCTGCCCCCCATCGGCCTGGGGACCTGGATCAGTTTCAACGTAGGCCGCGACCCGCAGCTGCGACAGGCCCGCACCGAGGTGTTACGGGCTTTTTTTGAAGCCGGAGGCGGCATGGTGGACTGCTCCCCCATGTACGGCTCCTCCGCCAAGGTGCTGGGCCATGCCCTGGCGCAACTGGGGACGCCCGAATCGCTGTTTTCGGCGGAGAAGGTGTGGACCCGGGACGGCGGGGCCACCGGCGCACAGATCGCCACCCAGGCCTCGGCCTGGAACATCAAGCGCTTCGACCTGGTCCAGGTGCACAACCTGCTGGCCTGGCAGCCTCATCTGGAAGCCTTGCGCGAGATGAAGGCAGCGGGGCAGATCCGCTACCTGGGCGTGACCACTTCCCACGGTCGCCGCCACCGCGAGCTGGAAACCATCATGGCGCGAGAGCCACTGGACTTCGTACAGCTGACCTACAACCTCACCCACCGTGAGGCCGAGCGGCGGTTACTCCCCCTGGCGGCGGAGAAGGGCATCGCCGTCATCGCCAACCGGCCCTACGACGGCGGCCGGCTGATCAGCCGCCTCAAGAACCGGGGACCGGTTCCCAACTGGGCCACCGACGCCTTTGGCTGTCGCACCTGGGCCGACTTCCTGCTGCGCTTTATCATCGCCCACCCGGCGATCACCTGCGCTATTCCCGCCACCAGCCAGGTCGAGCACATGCGGGAGAACATGGCCGCTGGCGCAGGCCCCATGCCCGATGCGGCCACCCGGCAACGGATGATCCGCTTTATCGAGTCCCTCTGAATGCCCGCCTGGTCAAGCTACGCCCTGCAGGATTTCGTGCCCTTCAACGCCCCGGTCTACCTGCGCCTGCTCGAGCGGGTCAACGAGGGGCTCTGGCCCCTTCACCCGCTGCTTCTGCTGGCCGGGATACTCGCCGGCGCACTGTTGCAAAAAGGTCAGGACCGGCTGGCGGGTCTGCTGCTGGCAGCCTGCTGGGCCGTGGTGGCCGAAGGGTTCTTTGCCCGTTACTACGCGCAGCTCAACTGGGCGGCGGGCTACCTGAGGTGGATCTGCTGGCTGCAAGGGGGCCTGCTGCTGGCCGCCCTGACCAGCCGGTCACCGGCGCCGGGGCGCAATACCAGCGCCCTTATGAGGCTAGGACTGGGTTTAGTGTTGGTGCTGGCCGGACTGGCCTACCCTGTCGTCGAGCTGGCCGCCTCGCAGTCCTGGCGCCAGGGGGAGTTTTTCGGTGTACACCCGGACCCCACCGCCCTGGCCACCCTGGGACTTTGCCTGCTGCACCTTCGGGGTTGGCGGCTCGCGTTGTGCACCTTAATGCCCCTTGGCTGGTGCCTGCTGAGCGGCGCCACCCTGCTGGTGCTGGAAGAGCCCCGGGCCTGGGCCCTGTTCACAGCGGCCGCGCTGAGCCTGTCAGTGCCGCTTTATCAGACCCTCAGCCCCCGCACCGGCCGGGCCGACTAGAAACTCGCCGTCACAGCAACAGTTTCTCGTCGATGGGGTGAAAGCGGTCCGCGGCGCGGATCAGGCTGTCGGCGGTGAGCTCCGGCACGCCGTAAACCTCGGTTTGCACCCCGAACCGCTGGCGCACCCGCTCCAGCAGGCGGTCGAAGTCACCGTCACCGGAGAGCAGCACCACCCGGTCCACCTGGGGGGCGAGCTCCACCACGTCCAGGGTGATGCCCACATCCCAGTCCCCTTTGGCGGAGCCATCGGCGCGCTGAATGTAGGGTTTGAGCGCAACCTTGAACCCCAGTTGCCTGAGCGCGTTCTGGAACTTGCGCTGACCGCTGTCCTGACGGTCGGTGGCATAGGCTATCGCCGACACCAGGGTGCCCTCCGCCTCGAGCTGTCGCCACAGGGCCCGGTAATCGAACTGTCGGCCATAGCGCTGGCGGGTGGTGTAATAGATGTTCTGGACGTCGGCAAAGAGCGCGATTCGAAGCATGGCCTGAGTTCTTTCAACAGTTCTTTCAACGGCAAGGCCGAGCATTATGCCAACCGCCTGGCGCCCTGAATACCGCCGACCTTCTCACCGACCCAACCACCGGCCATTTCCAACACCGGCTTCAACGGGCCAGGCTGGTCAATCTCCGGGCCCCGGGATATAGTGAGCGGCACGCCAGGGCGGCGAGCATACAGGGAGTTTGACGTGGGTTCGCGGCCTCCAGCCGGCGCTTGACCGGCGTGTTCAAGATAAGGATCATCGCTTGCCCGCATTGTTAGCCCGACTTGGCAAAAAAGCACGGCGACTAACGCAAGCCGGCGGTGCCGAACATTTAACCGCCTCCCTGCTGCTGGCTTTTTCGACAGCCAGCCCCGCCCAGGACGTCGACTACCAGCACGATATCCAGCCCCTGTTCGACCGCTACTGCGTGGCCTGCCACGCCTGTTTCGATGCGCCCTGCCAACTCAACCTGACCCACGCCGAGGGGCTGATGCGGGGCGCCTCCAAGCGCAAGGTGTACAACGCTCGCCGGCTCGAGGCCGAGCCACCGACGCGGCTGTTTGTCGACGCCCAGACGCCCGAGGCGTGGCGCCAGAAAGGCTTCTTTCCCCTCACCGAACACAGCCCGCAACGCCCGGCGCTGCTGTTGCAACTGCTGAAGCCCGGCGCAAGCGATGCGCCTGCATCGACACTGTCCCCGGTGCTGGCCCCCCATCTCGGACGCCAGAACCAGTGCCCCACCCCGCAGCAGGCGCAAGCCTTTACCCAGCGCCAGCCGCAGGTGCGCATGCCACTGGGCTTTCCCGCCATGCCCGAAGATGCAAGGAATATGATTCAACGCTGGCTGGAGCTAGGCGCCAACGCCACCCTCCCCCCCCCGACGCCCACTGCCGACGAAGCCGGGCAGATCAGCCAGTGGGAAGCCTGGCTGAACGGTGATAGCGCCGAGCAGGCACTACTCTCCCGCTGGCTGTTCGAGCACTGGGCCCTGGCCAAACTCTATTTTGGCAACGGCGAAAGTGGCCACTTCTTCCGCTTGGTACGCTCCAGGACAGCGCCGGGCGAACCCAGCCAGGAGATCGCCACCCGGCGTCCCAATGATGATCCCGGTGAGCCCTTCCACTACCGGTTTCAGATGGAGAGGGGCACCCGCGTCTACAAGACCCAGGTCACCTTCCGGCTGAGCCCGGAGCTTTTCGGCGACCTGCGAACCCGCTTTTTCAGCCAGCCCTGGCAGGCCGGGCCGCTGCCCGGTTACGGCGGCGCCGAGCGCTCCAACCCCTTCGCCACCTTCGCGGCGATTCCCGCCGACGCCCGCTACCGCTTCATGCTCGACCATGCCGAATATTTCGTGCGCACCTTTATCCGCGGGCCCGTGTGCCGGGGCCAGATCGCCACCGCCGTGATCCGCGATCACTTCTGGGTCATGTTCCAGGCCCCGGAGCACGATCCCTACATTGTCGATCCGGATTTTCGCCGCCAGGCCAATCAGCTCCTGAACCTGCCCGGCATCGAGGATGACCTGCTGGCCGGCCCCGGCGCCTGGTTCGACTCCTCCACCCAGCGCAACGCCTATATCGCCCTGCGCCAGAAGGCCCTTGCCCGACTGGCCCCCCGGGGCCCGGGAATGGAGACGATCTGGGACGGCAACGGCGACAACGGCAGCGCCCTGCTGACCGTCTTCCGCCATCACGACAGCGCCACGGTCAGACAGGGCTGGATCGGCCACACGCCCCTTACCCTCTGGTGGCTGGACTTCCCGTTGCTGGAGCAAAGCTATTACAACCTGGTGGTCAACTTCGACGTCTTCGGCAACATCGCCCACCAGGCCCAGACCCGGCTCTATTTCGACCTGATCCGCAACGGCGCCGAGCAGAACTTTCTGCGCCTGCTGCCAGCCCGAAGCCGGCAGCGCACCCTGGACCGCTGGTACGAGGGGAGCGGTCTGCTGAAACTCTGGATCGCCTACCAGTCCATCGACACCCACACCCCCAGCGCCCTCGATCTGCCGCGCAGAAAACCCAAGGAGGCGCTGGTCGAGCGCCTGCTGGCCCGCTTCGCCCCCCTCAACCCGCCGGACCTCAACCGCGGCGAGCTCCCCGACTCAGACTCGGCACGTGTCCTGAGCCGCCTGAGCGGCATCCCCGCCGAGCGCATGCCGTCCGTCAGCCAGCTACCCAATGCGTCCCTGTTGATGGTCGTTCCTGCCAATTCCGATGCCAACAACGCAGATGCCGACGCCGGTGCGCTGCCCGAGCTGTATACCCTGGTACGTAACCGCCGGCACTCCAACGTCGCCTTCATGCTGGGGGAGTCCCTGCGTTACGTCCCGGACGAGGACAGCCTGACGGTGGTGCCGGGCATCGCCACCAGCTATCCCAACTTTATCTTCCGGGTCCCGGAAAAAGAGCTGCCCGCCTTTACCCGCGCACTGCGCAGCGCCTCGAACCGGGATCTGGAGGCGACGATGGAGAAGGTGTTGCGACGCTGGGGGGTGGCCGCCAATGACCCGGCCTTCTGGGATCACTTTCACCAGGTGACGCGATACCTGGAGGCGAGCGACCCGGTCAACGCCGGCATTCTGGATATCTACCGTTACCAGAATCCCTGAGCCATTTACGAGGTAGGTTAACCCATTGAAAAATAGAACTTTGCAGTAACAATATAGAGAACCTATATTTTTAAAATCAAGACCACAAAAAACGGTTTTCACAACCAGCGCAGAATTTTTCTCAGTTTTTGGCCAGCGACAAATGACAGCAGGTTGAGCGCATCGCCTAATTTCCCCTTAAGATAAAACCGTCTAAATTAGGCTGACTGATTTTTTAGCGATCCGGTCAACGTCGGCATTCTGGATATCTGCCGTTACCGGAATCCGTAACGATTCATAGCAGCGCTGAAGAACGCTGCTCATTAGGGCAAACTAAAGACTGTCAGCTCCCACAACGACGCGAAGGCGGCATTAATGGAGCGAACTTCAAACACAGCCCTAAAACTGAAAGTATATGAAAGGTGCGGTCCCTGTGGTCAACGCCAGAATAACAAACAAGGTGGCGACGATCACACCCGACTGAACCCAGGAGTTGAGCCGGCAATAGACCGCTTTCCATTCATATGTCCACTGGCTCGGGGTGTAGTGAAGCGCTATCGCAACAATCAAGGTCATTAACGCAAGAGGGCCTAATGGCGTATGGGTGTTACTCCAATTCCCCATCGCTTCCATATAGGCATACGCATCGGAAAGAGTCCCTCCCCTAAAGAGAACTCGGGTCAGCGAGACGATTGTAAAAATCCAGAATACCCGCCATACCCAATGCAGGCCGGTGTACTCCTTCACCCCTAGGCCTGCTCTTTTACGCCGATTAAGCTGCCAGCGTTCATACATGACCAGGCTTGCATGACAGACACCGTAGGCAACGAAATTCCAGCCAGCGCCATGCCAGATCCCGATGGCGACAAAGGTTATGAAAAGATTGAAATAAACGTTTCCATACCGTGACCCGCCGAGCCCATGAAAAAGATAATCTCTGAAAAACGAGGACATTGAAATATGCCATCGCTGCCAAAAATTTCCGATACTGGTTGCCTTATAAGGGCGGTCGAAATTGATTTGAAGATCATAACCAAGACAACGGGCTGCCCCCCGGGCTATGTCCGTATAGCCGGAGAAATCCATGTAGACCTGATAGCTGTATGCATACAATCCGATCATTAGAAACAGGGGGGAATAGTCGCTTGGGGACGCAAAAGCGGGATCCACGATATGGACCGCCAGCACATCGGCAATTGCAATTTTTTTAATAAATCCACGCAATATCAGCGCCGTTCCAGACTCAACAGGATTTTTTATCTCTTCCTTGAATGATTTATCAAGCTGCGGTAAGAAATGGCTCGCGCGTACGATGGGTCCTGCCACCAACTGCGGGAAAAACGCGACAAATAGAGAAAAGTCTCTTAACGAACTGACCGGCTCCAGTCTGTTTCTATAAATATCCAAGGAGTAGCTGATACTTTGAAAAGTATAGAAAGAAATACCGACCGGGAGTATTACGCTTAACAATGGAACGGACGGCTCCAAGCCTAATCCAATCAAGAGGCCGTTAAACGACTCTATGAAAAAGTTGGCATACTTGAAATACGCCAGTATAGACAAGCTACTGATCAATGAGACACCCAGCCAAAGCTTTTTACCGGCTGTTTCATCGGCCTGCTTTATCAGCCGGCCAGTCACATAATTAATCAGTGTGATGCTGAAAATCAGGCCTGCAAACCGCCAGTCCCAGCACATGTAAAAATAGTAACTGGCAGCAAGCAGGCAATTTTTTTTCGCCTCATGGTGATTCTTAAGCACCACCCTGACCAGCAGAAAAACCGTGATAAAAAAGACCAAAAAGTGATACGACTGAAAGGCCAATTGACTAGTCCTTTGTTGGCGGCACGTGTGCAATCAAATCCGGCACAAGGTACTGCGCGATGATTCGAGATGCCGTCTGAGTCCCCTTCACAGAGAAGTGAGTGGCGTCACCGAAATACTCTCTTCCACCCGGTATTTTTTCCTGTAAGTTAAAATACCGGACGCCTTGTTCCTGGGCTGCGTGCTGAATAATTGCATTGTGACGATCAAATAGCTCATGCAGACCGGCCGTATCAAAACAGTGGTTGTAATACCTTGCCGTTTCTGAAAGCGCGTGCTGCGTCTCGGGGGACATATCTTGGCGGAATGCACGGGCATTGCCCACTACCAATACCGGCTTCCCCGTTTCTTTCAAAACGCTCAATAAGTGGGTTATATACCTTCTGTATTTCGACGTATCCACCTGATCCGGATCGACCAAAGACTGCTGTTTAGCCAACGGTGTCCGTAAGGTCACGGTATTTTTAATGATCAGTTCAGGGGTCAACAACCACTTAGGCAGTTCCAGCTTTGGCAGGGAGTAATTTATCGCCTTTTCCTTTCCCCTATCCTTACGACAATATGCCGAGAGATCGTTAAAACCCGGGTAAAGGACATAGTGATCTACTGAAAGCTGGCTTAACAGGCGCTCAACCATTCGCCCCATGTCGCCGAGTGTGTAACCCGCAATACCAGCATTGATCACACGATAGGACGAGTCCCCGGAAAGCTCTGCAAGCACATTTTGCAGTCGATAGGATAATGTATCCTGATTATTCCGAGTGTAGGTTCCCATCACCGACGAAGCGCCGACGAGTGCGATGCGGTACTCGCTGGCCGGCTTAACGTCGTCGATCGATTCATCACGCAGGCCGTATTTGTTGGTGACGATGACGGCCTGCGAGCCTTCGATGCGATGATTGGGTTGTAATAGCTTTAAGCCGGTTTGCTGATCAACCACAAAGGTTTTTTGATCACTGACGGCATTGAACACACTCTGTCCATAACGGATGTGACTGCGGACTTGAAGCCCCCCTTCGATCAACAGCATCAAGCCCAGGCTGATCAGCAGCGTGTTGCGCGTTTTGACAAGCATGCTTTCCCTGCAACTCTAAACGGTTCCTAGGTATCAAAGGCTAAAAGCGATAATTCCTCCACCGGAAAGTGGTTTTTTGAGTGTAATTTAAAGCATTGGGTTCGCCAGGATAATACGCCACTTTTTCACCGCAAGATCTACAGCTATCCATGCTGCCTCCTTCCGAGCGAACCTCGGCGCTCAAAACGAGACCAAAGAGGAGCCTACTTTTGAAACGACTGCTGACTCTCCTTAAGCTGCGCCCTCTAGTGGAGAGCCGGAACAGTGCCAGATAAGGATCGAGCACCCTCCCTTTGCGGTCCCGCTTACGGCAAGCCAGCCGCTCCGCCTGGCCTTCGATCGCCGTTGAAGGCGCCCCTGACCAAGCGCACAGTCACACAGACAACAGCACGGACCAGCCATGCACGGGGATTATGTGTTCGGCATCCGGCGCGGTTACAGGGCTCGAATGGAGCCTTTGCTGCGCCTTGGGCTTCGCCGCATCCGGCTTTAGCCGTTTGCCAGTTCCCCGCGTGTGCCCAGCAGGCAATAACCGGAACCAGAACCACAAACCGCCACGGACCAACCTTCGCCGGGCGCCGAAGCAGGGCGCCGATGATCCTGCGCCGGTCAAATGGAGGTCCCTCTTCACCACCTAACAAGCTGCTTATATCGATACAATTCGTATCGTTTATTGACAGGGAGCTTTTTGGGGGTTATCTTGATTTCGATACAAGGCGTATCGATTTAATAATAAAAATGACTTTTGCCGCCTAGCCCGGGCGCATCCCCTGAGGACCCAGCCATGCCGTGCATTACCACGCCGCTGAAAAAGACAATCACTACCCAGGCTGTCACCACCTTGCTGCCGTCAACAGCCCACGCCCAGTGACCCGAAGCGCGACCATGCGTCTGCCCAAACTCGAAACCCTCTTATCCCTAATGATCCCGAACCTAGGAGCCGTTATGTCCAATCAAATCATTCTTCCGCGTATTCTCCAGGTCGGCGAAGGCGCCAGCCAGGAACTCCCCACTATCCTGACCAGCCTGGGCTGCAAGCGCCCGCTGATCATCACCGACAAGGTCATGGTCGAACTCGGCTACGCCAGCGCCCTCCAGGACGTCCTGGCCCGTCACAGTATGGGCACCGACGTATTCGACGACACGGTACCCGAACCCACTGCCGCGTCGATCCAGGCAGGGGTCCAGAAAGCCCGCGCCGGCGACTACGACTGTGTCGTCGCCCTCGGTGGCGGCAGTCCCATTGACAGTGCCAAGGCGATCGCCATCCTGGCTCGCCACGGCGGCACCATGCGCGATTACAAATTTCCGCGCATCGTCAACGAGCCCGGCCTGCCGGTGATCGCCATCCCCACCACCGCCGGCACCGGCTCCGAGGTGACCCGCTTTACCATCATCACCGACGAGACCAGCGACGAGAAGATGCTCTGCGTTGGCGTCGCCTTTATGCCGGTGGCGGCCCTGGTGGACTACAGCCTGACCCTGTCGGCGCCGCCACGGATCACCGCCGATACAGGGATAGACGCCCTCACCCACGCCATCGAGGCCTACGTCAGCCAGAAGGCCAACCCCTACAGCGACTCCCAGGCCCTGGCGGCGATGCGTCTGATCGGCCCGAACCTGCGCCAAGCCTTCCACGACGGGCGCGACAAGAAAGCCCGCGAGGCGATGATGCTGGGCTCGACCCTGGCCGGGGTGGCGTTCTCCAACGCCTCCGTGGCCCTGGTACACGGGATGAGCCGGCCCATCGGTGCCGCCTTCCATGTACCCCACGGTCTCTCCAACGCCATGCTGCTGCCCACGGTGACCGCCTTCTCGATACCCGCAGCACCGGCACGTTACGCCGACTGCGCCCGGGCCATGGGGGTAGCAACAGCGCAGGATGACACCGACACCGCCAACCGCAAGCTGCTGGATGAGCTGAATTCCCTAAACGACGAGCTGCAGGTGCCCACACCGGTGCAGTTCGGTATCGACCGGCAGCGCTTTATCGACCTGATGCCCACCATGGCCGAGCAGGCGCTGGCCTCCGGCTCGCCCAATAACAACCCCCGCGTGCCCAGTGCCGATGAGATCGTCGGTCTTTACCAGCAAATCTGCTAGGCGACTCCAGCAACCGGATCCAACAAGAGGAATTATCCATGACCACCATCGGACACCTGATCAACGGCGAAATCGTCACCGAAGGCACCCGCAGCCAAGCGGTCTACAACCCCTCCACCGGCGAGACCAGCAAGCAAGTGGACCTGGCTTCCAAGGCCACCGTCGAGCAGGCGATCGCCTGCGCCCAGGCGGCCTACCCCGAGTGGCGCGATACCCCGCCCATCAAGCGGGCGCGGGTGATGTTCAAGTTCAAGGAGCTGCTCGAAGCCCACGCGGACAAAATCTGCCAGCTGATCGGCGAAGAGCACGGCAAGATTGCCCACGACGCCATGGGCGAGCTGCAGCGCGGCATTGAGAACGTCGAATACGCCTGCGGGGCCCCCGAACTGCTCAAGGGTGAGCACAGCCGTAACGTCGGCCCCGGCATCGACTCCTGGAGCGAGTTTCAACCGCTGGGCGTGGTGGCCGGCATCACCCCCTTCAATTTTCCCGCCATGGTCCCCCTGTGGATGTTCCCGATGGCGATCGTGTGCGGTAACTGTTTTGTGCTCAAACCCTCCGAGCGCGACCCCGGACCCACGCTCTATATCGCCCAGCTGCTGCAGGAAGCGGGGCTGCCGAACGGCGTCTTCAACATGGTCAACGGTGACAAGGAGGCGGTGGACACCCTGCTGCACGACGCCCGCGTCAAGGCGGTCAGTTTCGTTGGCTCCACCCCCATCGCCGAGTACATCTATACCACCGCTTCGGCCGCGGGCAAGCGCTGCCAGGCCCTGGGCGGGGCCAAGAACCATGCCATCGTGATGCCCGATGCCGACATGGACAACGCCGTCAATCAGCTGCTGGGCGCCGCCTTTGGCTCCTCCGGCGAGCGCTGCATGGCGCTGTCGGTTGCCGTCGCCGTGGGGGATGCCGCCGCCGATACCCTGGTCAGCAAGATGAAGGCCGCCATGGTCAACCTCAAGGTCGGCGCCTTCTGCGACAGCAGCAACGACTTCGGCCCATTGATCACCCAGGCGCACCGGGAGAAAGTGGTCGGTTACATCAACAGCGCCGAGGAACAGGGCGCCGAGGTCGTGGTCGATGGGCGCAATCCCCAGGTGGACGGTTACCCCAGCGGTTTCTTCGTCGGCGGTACGCTGATCGACCGCGTGACCCCGGAGATGGTCAGTTACAAGGAAGAGATCTTCGGGCCGGTGCTGCAGGTGGTGCGCGTCGACACCATGGAGCAGGCAATGCAGCTGATCAACGACCACGAGTACGGCAACGGCACCTGCATTTTCACCCGCGACGGTGAGGCGGCACGCTACTTCTCGGACCATATCCAGGTGGGCATGGTGGGCATCAACGTGCCCCTGCCAGTACCGGTGGCCTATCACAGCTTCGGCGGCTGGAAGCGCTCGCTGTTTGGTGACCTGCACGCTTATGGCCCCGACGCCGTGCATTTCTACACCAAGCGCAAAACCATCACCCAGCGCTGGCCTTCGGCCGGGGTACGTGAAGGGGTTTCCTTCTCCATGCCCACGATGAAATAGTCCCTGTCGCCCCCGAGGGGACCTTTAGGTCATGCCGGCGCAACCGCCGGCACGACCCTTTTTTCATGGGAAGCGGCTTCCTATAATGGCCGACCGATTTACGCAACAGGCAGCAGCATGGCAACGCAACGCAGAGAAAAAGGCTCATCCATCGTCCGGGTCCTGGAGATCATCGAGGCCATCTCCCGGGCGGAACGCCCCCTGACCCCGGGCGACCTGTCGCTGCAGCTCGACATCCCCAAGCCCAGCGTGCACCGGTTGCTGCAGCAGTTGGAGGCGGAGGGCTTTGTGCAGACCAACATGCGCGGCCAGTTGGTACCCGCCGACCGGCTCCACGACATCGCCCTCGGCATTCTTTACGCCAGCCGCTTCAAGGCACAGCGACAGGCGATTCTCAAGAACCTGGCTGACAAGATCGGCGAGACCTGCGGGATCGCGATTCCCGACGGGGCCGAAATGATCTATTACGACCGGGTCCAGACCAACTGGCCCCTGCAGGTCCACCTGCCGGTAGGCAGCCGCACCCCGGTCTGGTGTACCGCCAGCGGCAAGCTCTACCTGAGCTCACTGCCCCCGGACCGGCGTCACCGCATTCTCCACAACCTGCCGCTGGAGAAGCGCGCCCGCAACACCCTCACCGACCCGGAGGCCCTGGAAGCGGCGCTGCGTGACATTGCCGACCAGGAGCGGGGGCTCGATAACGAAGAGTTCGTGGACGGCATGGTCGCCGTATCGGTACCGATTTACGACCCTTCCGGGCGCTTGTTCGCCTGCCTCTTCACCCACGCACCAATTCTGAGAAAAAGCCTCAAAGAGCTGCTCGACTACGAGCCCCTGCTGCGTCAAGCCGCGGTCGAGCTAGGCGAGCTGATCGGCGATCAGGACGCCAGGGAATAACCCACCAGCCGCCCTCCCTCCAGAGGCAAGCCGTACGGCGACCCCGGAGCGTGAGGCGTTATGGGCTCAGCCCCCTTTTTATGGGCTCAGCCCCCTTTACAGCCCCGGTTGCTGAAATCCAGCCGCTCGGCCTGGCCCTCGATGGCGGTGAAGGTGATCCGCACCCGCTCATCCTTAAGCCGCTCCACCTGCCAGTCAAAGCAGCCCCGAATGCGCTCGTAGAGCCCCTCGGGTTCGAAGCCGTTGACCATCACCAGGCGCGCCCCCTCGCCCAGGCTCTGCTGCAGGCCCGCCATGGCGTTGACCATGGGGACGGGGCAGTGGCAGCCGGTGCTGTCAAACTCGAGATACCGCTTCCCGTCACGGCTGTAACGGCGAAAATCCAGGGTTGCGCCGGGAATCCGGCAGTCGTTATCGCGCATGATGATGACTTTGCACTCCGTCGGCGGGCCCGCGCAATGGCACAGGCGCCAGAGGTTGATATCGATAACCCGCACCAGACGCCCTTCGCGCAGGGGCTGGAGCGAGGCCTTAAAGGGCGGCTGACCGCCGTTTTGCGAATCCTATTCTACCCCCCCCAGCCCAGCCGCCAACCATCTCTGCGCACCGGGGCGTTCCCGCCCAACGGGGCAAGGCGGCTCAGTCCGCCTCCCGCACCCGAAGCCAAAAGCCTGGGCCGTCGGCCGCGTTCGGTCACGGGCCGGTCAAAGAAGCGCCCAATCATCTCGGTTTTTACCCGATCGCAAGTGATCGGTTTGCGGCCTCTGCACGTAATAGAACCAACACCGAATTAGCTGACGCAATGACCGCTGATAAAAGCGATAGAGGAGCAAATGACCATGAGCCTTTCTCAAAACACCACTGCCGAAATACTCAGCTACGCCGACAGCAACCACTACCTGGTGCTGATTGCCCGGGAGGGCGAGCCCGCAGTACCCGTGATGTCACCCGACGAACAGGGGCCGATGCGTTTTCGCGGGCTGGCGGCGGCCAAAAGCTGGCTGCGCGATCAGGGTTTCGCCGAGGCCTACCTGCGCATGGAGACCGCTTACGACGAGATGATCGACGCGCCGCGGGAGCCCGACCGCATGCGGCTCTCAATCCACTGATTCGAGGCCCCGCTCGCCGGGGCCTTTTACGCCTTGACCAAGAGGATTAGACCGTGCTTTGGCAACGCCTAGGCTATGCGGGGCTGCTACCCTTTGTGTTCGCCCTCGCAGCGCAGGGGCTGGGCTGGCCAGCCTCGCCTAGCGAGCTGTCCCCGGCGCGGGTGTTTATCGCCTACAGCGCCATTATCCTCAGTTTTCTTGGCGGCACCCTCTGGGGCCGGGAAATCGACCGTTTTCCCCACTCGGCCCGCGCCCTTGCCCTCTGGGCCAGTAACGGTTTCGCCCTGCTGGGATTCGCCGCGCTGCTATGCGCTGAACTCCAACTCGCCACGGTGCTGCTCGGATTAGGCTTTGCCGCCCTCTTCTACACGGAGCTCCGTTACCTCGGCTTGCGCTCGGAGGCCGGAAGCTACCAGCGCCTGCGCCGCAACCTGACCGGCGTGGTCTGCCTGCTCCACGCTGTCCTGTTAGTGATGCTCACCCGGGGGTGACGAACGGGCCCCGTAGCGAACGTTGGGCGACATGGAGCCAGGGACCCGCCGTCCCATTGTTAATTGCAAACCGCAGGCCAAGCGGGCATTTACCGTAGCGCGGGGCTTTCCACGCCGCGCTGGCAGGCATCCCTGTGCCCTTTCGAACAAACCAGCGCCCGGAACAGCCCCAATGTCGCCTTTGCCACCCGCCATGGGCATGACTTGGCGGCGGCAAACATGCAATTAAGTTTTACTATCACACAAATCAAATCAATCAATTTCAAAAATCAACTGCCGCCGCTTAACCTAAATCCCGTGTTCAACGTTCATTCCTGCAAGGAGATCCACATGTCCAGCTACATCAATCAAGAAGTGAAGCCCTTTACCGCCACTGCCTTTCACAACGGCGAGTTTGTCCCGGTGTCCGACGAGAACCTCAAGGGGCAGTGGTCAGTCGTTTTCTTCTACCCGGCCGACTTCACCTTCGTCTGCCCGACCGAGCTGGGCGACCTGGCCGACCATTACGCCGAGTTCAAGGCGCGTGGGGTCGAGATCTACGCGGTTTCCACCGATACCCACTTCACCCACAAGGCGTGGCACGACACCTCGGAGACCATCGGCAAGATCGCCTTCCCGATGATCGGCGATCCCACCGGCACCCTGACCCGCAACTTCGGAGTGATGATCGAGGAGGCCGGCCTGGCCGAGCGGGGCACCTTCGTGATCGACCCGGAAGGCAAGATTCAGATCGTCGAGATCAATGCCGGCGGCATCGGCCGCGATGCCAGCGAGCTGCTGCGCAAGGTCAAGGCCGCCCAGTACGTTGCAGCCCACCCCGGCGAGGTATGCCCGGCGAAATGGCAGGAAGGGGAAGAGACCCTGGCCCCGTCGCTGGACCTGGTCGGCAAAATTTAACGCCGCAGAAGCATGTAGAAAAAGGGCCCACCCTCCGTGGGCCCGCTTCAAACAACGGATCAGCAACCAGGGGACACCGCCATGTTAGACGCCACGCTTAAACAACAACTGGATACCTACCTCAAGAATCTGGTTAACCCCATCGCCCTGCAGGTGTCCGGTGATGACAGCAAGAAGGGCAAAGAGCTGCGCGCCCTCGGCCGCGACCTTGAAAGCCTCAGCGACAAGATCACGGTCAGCGAGGGTAGTGACCAACGCACGCCCCTGCTCGCCATCGGCACCGAGGGCGAAGCGCCGCGCATCCGCTTCGCGGGCGTGCCCCTGGGACACGAGTTCACCTCCCTGGTGCTGGCGCTGCTGCACAGCGGCGGCCATCCGCCCAAGGTGGACCCGACCCTGAAGGCGCAGATCGAGGCGCTGGAGGGTGAATACCGATTCCAGACCTACGTCTCCCTCTCCTGCCAGAACTGCCCCGACGTGGTGCAGGCGCTGAACCTGATGGCGGCGCTGAACCCGAACATTCAGCACGAGATGATCGACGGCGCCCTGTTCCAGGATGAAGTCGAGTCACGCCAGGTGATGGCGGTACCGGCGGTATTCCTCAACGACGCCCCCTTCGGCCAGGGGCGCATGTCCCTCGAAGAGATCCTGGACAAGGTTGACGCCTCCGGCGCCGACCGCAAGGCCGAGGCGCTGAAGGACGTCGCCCCCTTCGACATGCTCGTGGTGGGCGGCGGCCCCGCCGGCGCGGCCGCGGCCATCTACGCGGCCCGCAAAGGGATTCGAACCGGTCTGGTGGCCGAACGCTTCGGCGGTCAGGTGATGGACACCGTGGGAATCGAGAACTTTATCTCCGTTCCCTACACCGAAGGCCCCAAGCTGGTGGCGAGCCTGGAAGAGCACGTGAAGGATTACGGGGTCGAGATCATCGCCGGTCAGCGCGCGGCCGGGCTCACCGCAGACGGCAGCGTGGCGGTGGAGCTGGCCAGCGGCGCCACCCTGACCAGCCGCGCGGTGGTACTGGCCACCGGCGCCCGCTGGCGGGAACTGAACGTGCCCGGTGAGCATGAGTACCGCGGCAAGGGCGTAGCTTACTGCCCGCATTGCGACGGCCCCTTGTTCAAGGGTAAGCCCGTGGCCGTGGTGGGGGGCGGCAACTCCGGGATCGAGGCCGCCATCGACCTGGCCGGCATCGTCGAGCACGTGACGGTGGTAGAGTTTGCCGACAGCCTGCGCGCCGACGAGGTGCTCCAGGCCAAGGCGCGCGCCCTGCCCAACCTGGAGATCGTGCTCAACGCCCAGACCACGGAAGTAGTGGGGGACGGAAATAAAGTGGTGGCCCTGCAGTACCGGGACCGCGCCAGCGGCCAGGATCACCGGCTCGAGGTGGCGGGAATTTTCGTCCAGATTGGCCTCGTGCCCAACACCGACTGGCTCAAGGCGAGCGGCGTGGAGCTGAACCGCTTTGGCGAAATTGCCGTCAACGACCGCGGCGCGACCAACCTGCCAGGGGTTTACGCGGCGGGCGATGCCACCACGGTTCCCTTCAAGCAGATCATCATCGCTATGGGGGCCGGCGCCGGCGCAGCACTGGGTGCCTTCGATCACCTGATGCGCTCAGCGCCGGTTGAGTCAACCGAAGAGCAACCCCGACTGAGAGCCTGACGCCTGGCTCAGGCCACGAGCGCCTGAGGGCTGTCGCCAATACGACAAACCGGGCCATCACGCCCGGTTTTGTCGCTTTTGCCTCCGCCGCTTTCAAAGCGGCTTATCAGCCGCCGTCGCAGGGATCGTCTCGACGGGGACAGACCTCCAGGTTCCCCTCCGGCAC
Organism: Motiliproteus sp. SC1-56; assembly: GCF_017309075.1. Lineage (GTDB taxonomy): Bacteria > Pseudomonadota > Gammaproteobacteria > Pseudomonadales > Balneatricaceae > Motiliproteus. Next base: position 62,915 of record NZ_JAEMGS010000005.1, read on the forward strand.
CCCGGAGAGCAGACCACTCAGGACCGCCGGTTCAAACCCCACCCAGCGTCGCTGGCCCAGGCGCATCAGGGGACGACGGATCAGTAACGGGTCGGCCACCAGCAGTTTCAGTGCAGCCTTGGCATCCAGGGACTCGGGTACCACCTCGCCCCGCTTCACCGCGGGGGCGCTGCGGTTGAACCACTCCGCCACCGGCCGCCTGCCAAAGTAACGACGCAACCGCGACGGGGTCCAGGGCTGGGCCAGCAGGTCATGCACCACCAGGTGATGTCCGGCCTTTTCCAGCAACTGCTTCTGACGGGCATTGCCCGCACAGCCCGGCTTTTCGTAAAACTCAATCACTGCCATCAGCCTTTGGCCTCTTTCAACGCCCGAGCCGCCTCCCGCCATGCCTGGCACGCCCGGTAGGTGGATTCAGCCACCGCTGGCAGTTCCTCGAACGCGGCGGGCAGCCGCTCTTCAGCCAAGTCGTGCAACTGCATGGCCCATTCGCCGGCAATGCGTTTGCGCTTCTTAACTTCTTTCTCCAACGTCGAAATATCGTTCATGAGATCTGGCTTCCACCCGGTATTCACTATGCTCAGTGCTTGCAGAACAACCTGCAAACACTATGCCGGAAGAAGGAGGTGGCCTTAAGCGTGCGAAGGACAGGGTGTGCAAGCAAATAAACCGGCGCGGCGGGGAAGACTGCGGGGCCAGCCGGGCCTGAGGCCCGCCCTAGATCAGGGCGTCTTGTTCTGCTTGGACTGCTGCTTATCGCGAAAGAACGCCGGCCTGCGAAACAGCGGGCTGCCAACGACCGGGGGGGCACGCGTGCCGGTGACGCCGGCGGTCAGGGTCAGGCGCATCGCCTCCTCCATGCTGATTTCCAGCGGGGTCAGCGCACTGCGGGGCATCAGCACCGTATAGCCGCCGATCATGTAGCTCATCGGCAGGTAAACCAGGATATGGTCCGGCTCACGCAGCCCCTTGGGCAGGTTCTCCTCCACCGTCTGAGTCACGAAGCCGATCAGCTTGATCTCGCCACCGCCCATCGAAACCGACACCACCTGGTCAAACTCCTTTTTGGTGGCGGGGGAGAAATAGTCGATAAAGTCATGAATCGCACCGTAGATGGATTTGACCAGGGGCATGCGGTACAGCAGCTGTTCGGACAGGGCGAAGAGGCGTTGCACCAGGTAGGCCTTCATCATCAGCCCCATCACGAAGGCGATTCCCAGCCCCGCCACCATGCCCATGCCGGGCCAGTAGTAGGCCTCGGGCAACATCAGCTTGATCATCTCCCCCAGCACGGCTTCGGCGGCGGTAGCCAGCCAGAACAGCAGGTAGAGGGTCAGCGCCACCGGCAAAATGGTGACCAGACCGGTCAATATATTACGACTGACAAAGCTCAGCATGAACGGCCTCCATGGCGGCGAGCATGCGGGGATACCCGCTTCATGGGAAGTGATATCACCGGCGGCAGAGACCGCCGGATAACGGGAAACAGGCTTTGGGTCTCAAACCGGATCAGCGCTTGCGCCAACGCAGGCTGTAGAGATCCCTGCGCCGGTCCTTGAGGTTGGTGACCGAACCTTCATTGCGCACCACCTTGAGCCGGTCCAGGTCCAGGTCGGAGAACAGGATCATCTCGGTATTGGGGGTCGCCTCGTTCATCACCGCGTCATGGGGGAAGGAGAAGTCCGAGGGCGAGAACACCGCCGACTGGGCGTACTGCACGTCCAGGCTCTCCACCGACGGCAGGTTGCCGACGGAGCCGCACACCACCACGTAGCACTCGTTCTCGATGGCCCGGGCCTGGGCGCAGTGGCGCACCCGCAAAAACCCGTTCTTGGTGTCCGTCCAGAAGGGTACAAACAGGATCTCCAGCCCCCGGCTGGCCATGATCCGCGCCAGCTCCGGAAACTCCACGTCGTAACAGATAAGAATGCCGACCCGGCCGGCATCGGTGTCGAACACCTCGAGACCGTCGCCGCCCTCGATCACCCAGTCCCACTTCTCATGCGGGGTGATGTGCAGCTTGTACTGCTCCTCCACAGAGCCGTCGCGGCGGCAGAGGTAAGAGAGGTTGTAGAGCCGCTCGTCCTTTATCAACGGCATGGAGCCGGTGATGATGTTGATGTTGTACTCCACCGCCATGCGCTGCATCTCGTCACGAAAGCGGGCGGTAAAGTTGGCCAGGAAGCGGATCGCCTCCATCCGCTGGGTGGAGTCGGTGAGTCCCATCAAAGGCGCGTTGAAAAACTCCGGAAACACCGCGAAATCGCTCTGGTAGTCCGAGACCGCGTCAACAAAGTACTCCACCTGCTGGAGCACGTCCTCGACGCTGTGAAATTCCCGCATCTGCCACTGCACCACCCCCACCCGCACCTGGGTCTTGGGCTGGGACAGCAGCGACGTATCGGGCTGGTAGAAGATATTGCTCCACTCCAGCAGGGTGGCATAGCCCTGGGACTTCTCGTCTTCGGGCATGTACTGGCCCAGCACCCGCTTCACCTGAAAATCGTTGGCCAGTTGAAAGGAGAGAATGGGGTCGTAAATCTCCCGGCGCCCCACCCGCTCGATATACTCCTGGGGTGAACACTCATCGGCGTGCTCGTGGTAGCCGGGAATCCGCCCCCCGGCCAGGATCCCCTGCAGGTTGAGCTGACGGCACAGCTCCTTGCGCGCCTCGTAGAGCCGACGCCCCAGGCGATAGCCCCGGTAGTCGGGGTGGATCAGCACATCCAGTCCGTAGAGGGCATCCCCCTTGGGGTTGTTGAGGATCTGCATGCGCTTGCCGATCAGGTCGTCGTAGGTGTGGGGGTTGCTGAAACGGCGGTAGTCCACCCGCACGGTCAGGGCCAGCCCGACGATTTCCTCGCCGTCCTCGATGCAGATCTGCCCCTCTTCGAAATCGGCCACCAGCTTGGCCAGGGTGGCCTCCGGCCAAGCGCCGCCGATGTCGTCATAGACCCGGTCCATCAGGCGCTTGATCGCCGGGTAGTCGTCTTCATGGAGGTTACGGAGATTCAGGTGAAGCTCTTCTGCGGCCATGTGGTCCTCTCTACTGCGAATATACCCCTATAACATAGTCCGGAGCCGCGGCCATTGTCGCATTCAAAACCGGGACCTGGAAACCGGCGGCGCCGGGCAGACCGGTTCTTTAATGGCAACCAAAATGCGATTTGTCCGTTGCTGCACCGGCATTTTGCGACCCAAGCGCTACCCTTAACGGGGATCAAACCACGGGCAGAAGGAGCATCCGATGAGCAAATTACTGGTTCTTTACTACTCCATGTGGGGACACGTGGAAACCATGGCCAAGGCGGTCGCCGAAGGCGCCCGCGAGATCGAAGGGGTCGAGGTTACCCTGAAGCGGGTGCCGGAGCTGATGCCCGAAGAGGTGGCCAAAAACGCCGGCGCCAAGCTGGACCAGGATGCCCCCGTGGCCGACCCCAAGGAGCTGGGAGACTACGACGCCATCATTTTCGGCACCCCTACCCGGTTCGGCAACATGGCCAGCCAGATGCGCAACTTCCTGGACCAGACCGGCGCGTTGTGGGTCAATCACTCCCTGGTAGGCAAAGTCGGCAGCGTCTTTACCAGCACCGGAACCGGGGGCGGCAACGAAACCACCATTCAATCCTTTCACACCACCCTGATGCATCACGGCATGGTGCTGGTAGGCCTGCCCTACAGCTGCGAAGCCCTTGCCGACATCAGCGAGGTCAAAGGCGGTTCACCCTGGGGCGCCGCGACCCTGGCGAACAGCGACGGCTCCCGCCAACCCTCGGCAAAAGAGCTGTCCATGGCCCGCTTTCAGGGGCGGCATGTTGCCGAGATCGCCCATAAACTACACGGCGGCTGAGGCGGGCCCTAAGACCGTCAAAAAAGACCTGGAAAAAGAACGGCGGCCCCCGGCCGCCGTTGCCAGGAGCTTGAGCCTGCCTCAGTAGTCGCTGTACTCCTTAAACAGGCTCACCTCGCCATCCTCCGAGAGGGCATAAACCTTGAAGGCGTCCTTGCGCGCGCCTTCCCAGTCCATACCCGGCCCGCCGGAAGGCATCCCCGGCACGGTCAGTAGCCGAATATCACTCTCACTCGCCAGCAACGCCTTGATATCCTGGGCCGGCACATGGCCCTCGATCACCTTGCCGTCCACCACGGCGGTGTGGCAGGAAGCCCCCTGGGGCGGCACCCCGTGCTTCTCCTTGTAGGGATCGACGTCCTCCACCACCACATCCTCAACCCGGAAGTTATGCGCCTCAAGGTGCTCGATCCAGCCCTTGCAGCAGCCGCAGCTTTCCGCCCGGTAGACGGTAATATCGTATTGGCGATCGGTCCGCCCCTCGAGCCAGACCGGGTCGGCCGCCCCCGCGCTGGCCGCTCCGACCGCCATGATAACGCCGAGAGTCGTCGCCAGAAGTGCTTTTTTCATCTATGAATTACCTCTGATTAGCTTGAAATTGTAAGCCGTGATTCGCCCATCTTAACGCCTAGAGACCCTACCCGGGACAGGGAGTTCCGGTAAGCGTTTGAATCGCTTTTTCGATAGCCCGCCTGGAGCGCCCGCAATGAAATACGTTGAAGTGATTGCCCAGGCGTCCAGTACCGAAACCATCCTCAAGATCGCCGTCAAACAGAAAGCACTGGACGTACGCCTGGGGCTCGAAGGAGACGACGGGATGCGCCCCATCCGCCTGCTGGTGCGCAAAGACCGCCTGCAGGCGCTGATCGACGACCTGCAGCATATTCTCGGCGCCCAGCCCACCTCGCGCATTCTGGTCATGGCGGTGGAAGCCACGGTGCCCGAGCCCGAGGAGTCGGAGCGGGAACGGGAGAGCGAAGCCATCGCCGCCCGCGAAGAGCTGGTGGAAACCGCCGACCGCATGAGCCGCCTCAACCTCAACTATTTCATCCTGGTGCTGCTTTCCACCCTGGTCGCGGCCATCGGTTTGATCTACAACCAGGTGGCAGTGATCATCGGCGGTATGGTGATTGCCCCGTTGCTGGGGCCTAACCTGGCCCTGAGCCTGAGCATCACCCTTGGCAACGTCCGGCAGGTTCGCCAGGCCCTGGTCAGCCTGGCGGTGGGCGTTCTGGTGCCCATTGTGGTGGGGGCCCTGATCGGCTTTTTCTGGACCGGGGAGTTAGACAGCCCGGCCATCAGCGCTCGCACCAACGCGGGACTTGCCGCCGCCACCCTCGGCCTCACCTCGGGTGCGGCCGCGGCGCTCTCCCTGACCAGCGGCATCTCCTCGGCTCTGGTCGGCGTGATGGTCTCGGTGGCCTTGCTGCCACCGGCCACGGCCCTGGGACTGATGCTGGGCCAGGGTGAATATCTGACCGCCGCCGGCGCTGCCCTGCTGCTGGCGATCGACATCGTCTGCATCAACCTGGCCTGCAAAGCCGTGTTCTTTTTCAAGGGCGTACGGCCCCGCCTGGGGGAAGACCAGGAACGGGCGAAACTGGCGACGGTCGGCTACGCCCTCACCTGGGTCGCATCCCTGGCGGTGCTGCTGCTGTTGAACGCCCTGCGCCAACAGCTTCTGTCAGCCCCCTAGGCGGCTGCTGGTACAGGACTTAACGCCATGCCCTCATGGATCGCCCAGACACCAGGCCACGGCGTGCTCTGCGTGAAGGACCGTGGTATCAAACAGCGGCAGCGCCGCTTCGCCGTCATCGACGAGCATGCCGATCTCAGTGCATCCCAGGATCACCCCCTCGGCGCCGGCCTTCCCCAGGCGTTCAATCACCTCGCCAAGACGGGTCTTTGAGCGTTCGCTTACCACCCCGCGGCACAGTTCATCGAAAATGACGCCGTGCAGCCAGGCCCGGTCATCGGCGTCAGGAGTGATCACCGTCTGCCCAAAGTGATCAACCAGCCGTTGCCGGTAGAAGGGCTGCTCCATGGTAAAGGCGGTACCCAGCAGGCCCACCTTGCGAATGCCCGCCTGCGCCAGCGCCGCACCGACCGCGTCGACGACGTGCAGCAAGGGAATTCCGAGAGCCTCCTGGAGCGTCGGGGCCACCCGGTGCATGGTGTTGCTGGCGAGCAGCAAACAGCCGGCCCCGGCCCCTTCCAACTGCTGGGCCGCCGGCACCAGGATGCGGCGAACGGTATCCCAGTCGTCGCGATGCTGGGCGCGCTGCAAGGGTTCAAAATCGACACTGGCGAGCAGGATGGATGCCGAGTGCAGTTTCCCGAGGGCCCGGTTGACCCCCTGGTTGAGCAAGCGGTAGTAAACCTGGGTACTTTCCCAGCTCATGCCTCCCAAAAGACCGACAGTTTTCAACACAGCCTCCTGTACATTCACACTCTTTTGCCCGCACGCAGCGAACGTCCTCGGAACGAGATAACGCAACCTGTTGTAGCAGGACCGTTAGTCGCTGTCCTTCCTAAACCCGGGCCTGGGCCCGCACCCGCACCTGCACCCTCTCCTGCAACACGCACCGGGTTGGCGCCGCCTTTTCCCGGTCCCAAACCGCGGCGGTGCCGCTCCTTTGGAACGGGGCCTTCCTGCGGCCTCCGTTGCGCCGGCACTGGTCTATCCTCAAATTGGCAATGCCCCTTACCGGCATCGCAAGGATCCGATTATGGCCAAGAACACCGTTACCATCACCGACAACCGGAATGGCAACTCGCTGGAACTGCCCATCCAGCAAGGCACCGCGGGACCACCGGTGGTGGATATCCGCGGCCTCTACCCGGAACTGGGGCTGTTCACCCTGGACCCGGGCTATAAATCTACAGCCGCCTGCACCAGCCGCATCACCTTTATTGACGGCGAGAAGGGCATTCTCCTCTATCGGGGCTACCCCATCGAGCAACTCGCCGAGCAAAGCAACTTCACCGAAACCGCCTACCTGTTGTTGAAGGGGGAGCTCCCCACCCAGGAAGAGCTTGACGGCTTCAACGGTCTCATCCGCAAGCACTCCATGGTCCACGAGCAGCTACTGCACCTCTACCAGGGATTTCGCCGCGACGCCCACCCCATGGCGATCATGGTGGGGGTGGTGGGTGCCCTCTCCGCCTTCTACCACGACGAGCTCAATATTCACGACCAGCAGGATCGCGAGCGCTTCGCCGTGCGCCTGCTCGGTAAGGTGGCAACCATTGCAGCCGCCTCCTACAAGCACGCCCTGGGCCAGCCGTTTGTCTACCCGGACAACAGCCTGGATTATGCCGGTAACCTGTTGAAAATGCTGTTCGGCGTGCCCGCCGAGAAATACGAGGTCAACCCGATCCTGTCCAAGGCCCTGGACAAAATCCTGATCCTTCACGCCGACCACGAGCAGAATGCCTCCACCTCCACCGTGCGCCTGGCCGGTTCCACCGGCGCCAACCCCTTTGCCGCCATTTCCGCGGGCATCGGCGCCCTGTGGGGGCCGCTCCACGGCGGGGCCAACGAAGCGGTGCTGGCGATGCTGGCCGAGATCGGCGACGTCAAGCAGGTGCCCAAGTTCATCAAACGGGCCAAGTCCCCCGACGACCCCTTCCGGCTCATGGGGTTCGGTCATCGGGTCTACCGCAATCACGATCCCCGCGCCCGAGTACTGCGCGAGGAGGCCAAGAAAGTGTTGGAGGCCCTGGGGCGGCTGGAGGATCCGCGCTTCAAGCTGGCGCTGGAGCTGGAGCGTATCGCCCTGGAAGATGAGTATTTCATCGAGAAGAAGCTCTACCCCAACGTGGACTTCTACTCCGGCATTATCGAAAGCGCGATGGGGATTCCGACCAACATGTTCACCGTCATGTTCGCGCTTTCCCGTTGCGTGGGCTGGATTGCCCAGTGGAAGGAGATGATGGTCGACCCGGACCTGGTGATCGGCCGCCCCCGTCAGCTCTACGAGGGAGCGGGGCCTCGCGATTACCTATCCATTGAACAACGGTGACCCTTAAGCCGCTGCGAAGGGCGGAAGTTCAAGCATCACCGCTGCGGGCCGGCAGAAGCCAAGCGAGGCGCGCTGCCGGCATAGCCGGGTATCAGTCGTGGGTGATCGGCTTGTCGGTGAAGAGAAAGTCTTTGAGGTGAGCGTCGAAACAGGGATCGCGGCGGCGGATCCACTCCAGCAACATGGCCGCGTGTTCCTTTTCCTCGTCCCGGTTGTGGGCCAGGATCCCTTTGAGTTCGTCATCCTTGGCGGCGTCAACCCGCTGGTTGTACCAGTCCGCGGCTTCGAGCTCTTCCATCAGCGAAGTGATGGCCCGGTGCATATCCCGCGTCTCGTCGGACAGCTCCTCGATCGGCTCATGGTAGCCTTCATTGGCCATTGGCAGATTCCTCCCGGCATAATTGAAGCGTTTCGAATATAACTAAAAGGCCAGGGCAATCGAACGGAACCCGCCTTTCACTCTCTGAAAAGGTAGCAAAGGGGTTAATTTTCAACAAATTCCCCCAACTTTTCCTGAGCGATTACCAGCCTGGCACGGACGCCTTAGCAGCGCGTTTTTTACCTAAGCCTGCGCTAAATCAACCCGCAGATCGAGCACCCGGGTTACTATGGGTTTCAACCGGTGCCGATCGTTCAGGAGCTTGGCACATGATCACCAGGGAGGGGATATATGGTCAGTGACCGCAGGCTTCAGTATGGCGTGGCGAGCCTGATCGTCGCGCTCACCTTAGTCTGGAATGCCGCCGAACTGATCGCTTTCAGCGGCTACGACACCCGTTTCCCGATTCTGCCCCCCAACGCCTGGTTGCTGGCACTGGTCCTGGCAGGCTTTCTCGCCCTCGGTCTTTATCATCAGCAACGCTTGCTGGTACGCGACCGGGCCTCCATCAGCACCCCCTCGCGCCTGCCCCTGCTCACCGCGCTGGCGTTCCTGCTGACCCTGATCATCAGCACGCTCTTTGTCCACCTCAACCATGGTCACCAGATTACGCAGAAACGCACCAGCGCCCTGAGCCTGGCCGCCTCTCAGGGCCAGAACCTCGGCGTGCTGCTCAACCAGGCGCGCACCACCACCACCGCCCTCGCCTACCTGATCCAGGAAAACCACGGAGAACTGGCCAATTTTTCGGAGCTGGCCTCCGGGCTGCTGCAATCCAGCCCCGCCATTTCCAACCTGCAACTGGCTCCAGGGGGAGTGGTCCACCAGATCCATCCGCCCCAGGGGCAGGAAGCGGCGATCGGTCACGATCTGTTCGCTGACCCCGGGCGCAATCAGGAGGCCCTGAATGCAATCAAGAGCCGCGCCCTGACCCTCGCCGGCCCCTTTGAGCTGCTGCAGGGCGGCCAGGGGCTGGTGGCACGTCAGCCCGTATACCTGCGGGAACCGGGCCGCGGCGAGCAGTTCTGGGGGTTTACCACCGCCCTGGTGATGCTGGACAACCTGCTCGCCCGAACCGGTCTCGATACCCTGCAGGCGCGCGGCTATGCCTGGCGCCTGCAGCGCCCCGAACCCGGGGGCGGCTACCGCACATTCGCCGGTTCCGAGGCGCCCCTGGCAGGTGACCCGGTCACCTACGACCTGCCGGTGCCGAATGGGCGCTGGCAACTGGCGCTGACGCCGAGTGAGGGCTGGAGTGGGCCCACCGACCAGATCAATGACACCCTGTTGATCCTGCTCAGCACCCTGTTGGTCACCCTGCTGGTGTTCAACGCGTTCAAGTACCCGCTCCAGCTCTCGTCGGAGCTGGCCGAGCGCACCGCCAGCCTGAACCGGGAGCGGATGCTACTGCGCCAGGCCGAAGCGCTGTCCCGAACCGGCAGCTGGAGCTACGACCGGCGCTCACGCCAGCGCAGTTGGAGCGAAGAGCTTTACGAAATCCTGCAGGTACCCCGCCAGCAGTCCCCCCTCCGCCCGCTGGTGCTGGAGCGGATTCATCCCGCGGATCGCGCCGAAGTGCTCAACGCCTGGCGCAGGCTGGTTTTCGGCACCCCCTACCAGATCGAGTACCGCCTCGACGCCGGAGGGCAGACCCTCTGGATGCGCGAAACCGCCGTGGCCGAACGCGGATCCAGCCGCCACGTGCAGCGCATGGTGGGCGTCACCCAGGACATCACCCGCCAGAAAGCGCTGGAGCGGGAGCTGCGGACCCTGACCCTGGCGGTGGAACACAGCCCTGCCGCCACGGTTTTTACCACCGCCGAGCCACGGATCATCTACGTCAACCCACGGTTTACCCAGGTCACCGGCTACAGTCTGGACGAGGTCATGGGTACGCATCCCAATTTCTGGGAAGCCCCCAAACCGACGCAGGAGGTCTACCGCGATCTCTGGAAAAAGCTGGAAGCCGGCGAAGTCTGGGAAGGTCAGCTCTGGAATCGCCGCAAAGATGGCTCGGCGTTCCTGGAAAAAGTGGCGATCACTCCGGTGATCAACGAAGACGGCGAAATCACCCACTATGTGGCGGTCAACGAAGACATCACCGAAAAATGGCAGATGGAGCAGACGATCTGGCGTCAGGCCAACTTTGACCAACTCACGGGGCTGGCCAACCGAGCCCGTTTCAACGAGCGTTGCGAAATCGCGATCGACCGGGCCCGGCGCCGCAAGGAACGGGCGTTGCTGCTCTACCTGGACCTGAACAAATTCAAGCCGATCAACGACCGTTACGGCCACCAGGCGGGAGACGCCGTGCTCAAAGAGTTCGCGGCCCGACTCAAGGAACACATCCGTAGCTCGGATACCGCCGCCCGCATCGGCGGCGATGAGTTCACCGTGCTGCTCGAAGACCTGCCGTCCAACCAACCCATCGAAGCCCTGATCGAGAAGCTGCACCGCCACCTGATCACGGCCGATTACACCGTGCCCGATGGACGGGGACGCCTGGTGGAGGTGCCCCTTGGCACCAGCATCGGGTTCGCGCTCTTCCCGGATCACGGTCAGACCCCCTCGGAGCTGATGCGCCATGCCGACCAGGGAATGTACAAAGACAAGCGCACCCAAGGGGCGGAGCGCGAAAGCCGCTGAAGTTCAGGGCGGGAAATTCAGCGTGGGTGATTCGGTACGGAAAGTTCAATACTAGGCCTTCGATGCCGATAGCCGGCAGCGCCCAAACCCCGGCTACGCCGCGCTACCCGGGTCCAAAACCTGCTGCAACTGCGGCTAATTGGGGGCGGTCAGCGTTTGCCGCCCCCGTTCGGCCGAACCTGTTCGTTGGGCCGGACGTCGAAACACCCGGTCATCCGGCTTCTGGCAGTTGGCCAGCCCCAGCGGACAGGCCTCACCGCGATCATCGCCCACGTTGTCGTCCCGGTCCGGCGGCGGCATCCTCATCACCTCTTCACGCTGGACCGGCTGGCTAACCGGTGGCGCCGCCTTGCGCACGGCCGCCTGCTTCGCCTCCCGTTGCCGCCTTTCGGCATCGACCTCCTGAATCAGGGCACGCATTTCCGCCCGCCGCTGCTGCTGACGCGCGACTTCCTCGGGGCTGGGCCGGTCAACCCGCAGTTCAATGACCTCCCCTCCTTCGCTACAGGGAACCCCCTGGTAGGCGACACCGTCTGCGCCCTCACAGCGGTAAATCTCGGCCCGGGCCGCCCCTCCCCCGACCTGCCCCAGCAGCATCGCCGCGGCAAACGCCAGCAACGCCCTGTTGATTGAATGCATAGCCGCTCCCCGATGCCGCTTGTAATAAGCAGAGTATAGAGACGCATACCAGGATGCGGGGCAAAGCCGGTGGCGCGCATTGCCTGCATCCCACCACCTCCGTAGAATCCGCTTCATTCCCAGTCAAAACCAAGACGCGGCCCCACTGATGACGTTTCAAACGCTGGAGCACCTGATCGAAGCGTTTCGCCAGCGCCGCCCCATCCGGGCAGGCTCACTGATCATTACCGTATACGGCGACGCGATCGCGCCGCGCGGCGGCACGGTTTGGCTGGGCAGCCTGATCAAGCTTCTGGCCCCCCTGGGACTGAACGAACGGCTGGTGCGCACCTCCGTGTTCCGGCTGGTGAAGGACCGCTGGCTCAGCGTGGAGCCGGTCGGGCGACGTAGCAACTACAGCCTCACCGACTCCGGGCGGCGGCGTTTTGAGAAGGCCGGAAAGCGCATCTACGCTGAGCGCAACCCGGCGTGGGATGGGCGCTGGACCCTGGCGCTGCTCAACCAGCTAAGCCCAGAGCAGCGCCAGGAGATGCGCCAGGAACTGACCTGGCAGGGGTTTGGCTCCCTCTCCTCCACGGCGATGCTGCACCCACAAATTCCGCCGAGCGAAATGCGCGCCATTTTGCAGGAGTACGCCTACCAGGATGAAGTGATCGTCCTTGACCAACTGGCTGAAGACAGCACCACGACCCGCGCCATGCGGCGCCAGGTTCGGGAGTCCTGGGATCTTGACAGGTTGTCCCAGAGCTACCGCCACTTCCTGGAGCAATACACCCCTCTTGGCCAGGAAATCGAGCGCCTGGGCGCCCCGCCGCCGGCCGAGAGTTTTTTACTCAGAACCCTGATGATGCACGAGTATCGCCGCATCATGCTGCGTGACCCGGAGCTGCCCGAAGCGCTGCTGCCCGACCACTGGGAGGGCAAGGCCGCGCGGGAACTCGCCGCAAATATCTACCAGGGCATTTGGCGTGCCACGGAGCGCCATCTGGAAACAGTGCTGGAGTGTGCCGGCGCCGAGCTGCCCGCTCCCGATAGACACTTCTACCAGCGCTACGGCGGCCTGCCGTAACCCTTCTGCCGTAATCCTTCTGCAGTACCCCTCCCGAATCAGATGCGGGCGGGTTACCCGCCGTCGCGCTGGTACTTGGGCTTAAGGTCGGTCCCGGGCAGGCGTGGACGCCCGGGCTCCACAGCGGTGAGCGGCTCGCAGGGCTGCATAGATTCATGGCACTCCCGGGTCAACTGCTGGTAGCGGGCCGTCGCGGAGGCCTTCCAGGCGACCTCCTGCTCCGACAAGCCACGCAACACCTTGGCGGGCGCCCCCACCACCAGACTGCGGGGCTCACAGCTGAAAGCGGCCTTGACGAAAGCACAGGCGCCCACGATAGACTCGGCGCCGATGCGGGCGCCGTCCATCACCACCGCGTTCATCCCCACCATGGCGTTGCGCCCGACCCGACAGCCGTGCAAAACCGCGCCATGACCGATATGCCCGTCCCGCTCCACCACGGTATCGCTACCGGGAAAACCGTGCACGACGCAGGTGTCCTGAACGTTGACCCCTTCCTCCAGCACTAGGCGTCCGAAGTCACCACGAAGCGAGGCCGCCGGCCCGATATAACAGCCCGGCCCGACGATGACATCGCCGATCAGAATCGCTGTGGGATGAACAAAGGCGGAGGGATCCACCACCGGTGTGATGCCATTGATACGGTATACCTGCATACAGCCTCCTTTCAGCGCGGGCCCGACAGGACCTTCTGTTTATCCCTGATCATCACCGTAATCAGCGCCTTTGGCCAGCCAAAGGCGCACTATCCGCACTGAGCAAGGCTTGTTGCAAATACAAATCCCGGCGTAATCGGCGGCTTTAGGCTCGGATTGGTAAATGACTCGATTGGCTGGCGCCTACGGTAATCTAGTAGAGCTGGGTGTGGATCGGGGAGCAGACGAACTCGCGGCCGATGAGTGAAGGCTCCCCGGTTGGATTACCGATCTTGCCCCCTATTCGTATCGGCGGGGACGACGGGTCTCGATCACCGCGATATAGGCGTGCCAGCTGGCATAGCTCAGCAACGGCATGAGCAGCACAAAGCCCACTGCCGAGGTCGCAAAGCCCAGCACCACCAGCCCCCCGATCAGCAGTGCCCAGATCAGCATGGGCAGCGCATTGTCGCGCACCGCGGACACCGAGGTGACGATCGCGGTCATCATATCCACGCGCCGTTCCAGCATGATCTGCGGGGCAAACGCCGATACCGAAAACACGAGCCCCAGCATCAGGGCCCCCACCAACGAGCCCACCGCCAGAAAGCCCCCGAGTTCTGTGAACGACGGCTCCCCGAGGGTCGGATAAAGGGCATGAATCAGGGTCGCCAACCGCATCCAGGCGATCATCAGCAACGTCAGGATCACGGCAAAGCCCCACTCGCCGGCCGGGTTGCGGAGCAGCGCCCGAAAGCTGTGGTAGAGCGAAGGGCGCCGCCCCCGCTCCAACTGCCAGGCGACATCATAGAGGGCAACCGCGAAGAGCGGCCCGACCAGGGCGAAGGCCACAGTAGCGGGCAAAATCACCAAATGGGTGCCCTGCGCCAGGGTAAGGGCCAAAATGGCTGCTGGAATCAGGCTGAAAACCGCGCCGAACAAAAGGCTGATCCACGGTGCTGCGACCAGGTCACGGGCGCCGAGGCGCAGCCAGTGAAAGGGCGCCCCTGCCGAGACTCGATTCGCGGGCAGGCGACGCGCGATGCCACCGTCCTTCAGTGCATAAGGGTGTGTATGGTCCATACCGCAGTCCTCACTTTGCCGGGTATGAACGTTACGTACGGGAGGGGATTTTGGTTCATCTTCAACCGCATTCCGCGGCTTTGGATCAATGAATCAATGGACCAGTGACGCTTGCGCCAAAGCCCAACGAATTACCGCTCGCCCGATTGAGAACGGAGATGAACAGGCAACGCCAGCCGAAAAGCCCGACCGCTCCCATCGGTAGCGCACACGCGCTTTCCTCAGTCGGCTTGCGCCAGGTCGCGCAGATGTCTCGCCACCTGTTCGGCGTCTTCCTGGGTTAAATGGGGAAAGGAGGGCATTTCAGGAAAGCGCGGCATGCCCTGGCGGATCAGTTGCACTATCTGCTCTTGGTTGAGCTGCGTATTGGCGCTCGCGGGAATCCCGGCAATAAAATTGCCCTTGCCGTTCTCCTTGTGACAGCCCGCGCAGGTTTCATTAAACAACTGTTCGCCGCGGTTAGCCGATAAAGGTTCTTCAGCGCCGCAACCGACAAGCACCACCAGCACTGCAAACACCGGTACCCGATTGATAATCATCAGGTTTCCCTTAGCTAGCTGAACTTACCCTAAGTAAAGCGTAAAAAAGCGCTTCTGGGTAGTCAGCCGCTCATCCCGGTTAAATCATCGCCCGTGATGTCACTTTTTCCGGCGCCAGGCACCCAGCGGCCACCGGCGACCACCGGCGCCCCCTGTCCACCGACGGGCGTAAATGCTGGGAAAAAAATAGACTCCCTGCGCTACATCTGCCGCTTGTGAGCCTGGAGCTGGGTGAAACCGCCGCCGTTGAACAGGTTAGTGTACCCTGCGCTGCGCAGGGCCTGTTCTGCGATGCCTGCCCGGTTGCCGCTGCGACAGTAAAGCACCACCGGCTGATCCTTGGGAACGCCCTGCCGGGCGAACTGCTCGACCACCTGCTGATGGGGAATCAGCACCGCGCCCTCCAGGTGCCCGCCGCGAAACTCGCCGGGCGTCCTCACATCCACCACCAGCGCGCCGGATTCAATTTTTTCCCATGCAATCTGCTCGCGCTCGCCCGCAGCGCTGTAGCTGCTGAACAACAGGCTCAGCAGCAAAGAGAGGGTGGCGATCGGTTTCATAAGGCAACTCCTTTGACTTTTTTGATGTTTTTGAATTACTTGGGGGGCTTTGCCGGACGCGCCTGTTTCCAACCTTGCAAACCGGATACGCGCCGTTGCATGCGATCATTCTAATTTGAATAGATAGCGCCTTCACCTAAAAAGTAATGCGCCTGTTAAGTCCAGCGCCTGCCCTTGCCCTGCCATCATTATTTCCAAAGCTCGGCCACCGGGGTCTCGGGCGAAAACCGGTGCGCAACCTGGGCCTGCAACAATTCGGCGGTGGCCAGGGCATCGGTCAGGGCATGGTGGAGCGAATAGTGGGGCAGGTGGTAGCGTATGCGGCTATCGGCCAGACGGATCGACGCCGGGCGCTGGCCCAGCAGGCGCCGCCAAAAACCAAGGGGCTTGGCGCGGTGCAGCCTGGCCTCCAACTCCATGGTATCGATGACCGGAAACTCGATCCCCTCGCCGATGCGCCTGCGCAGGGCAACGTCGAGAAACGGCCGCTCGATCCCCCGGTGATGGACCACCACCACCTTGCCCTGGATTGCGGCCAGCAGCTCCCCCAGCACCCGGGTCAGGTCCGGCGCCTGGGCCACCTCCGAGTGGGTGATGCCGTGCACCACCACCGACTCCGGCGTCAGCCGTGCCCGCGGCCGCACGATCCAGTGGCGGGCGTCGGCAAGCCGAATTCGATCAAGATTCAGGGGCACCAGGCCAATGCTGACTATACCGCTGCGCTGCAGGTCAAAACCGGTGGTTTCAAAGTCCATGGCCACCAGGGGTACTGCCGCCAGCGGCGTCTCGGGGGATGCGACTCCGGCCAGGTAAAAAGCACGCAGCCGCGGATCCAGGGCTTGCTCCGCCAGGGTCCGGTACCGGGCGGGCCAGTCCCTGGCGACCTGTTCGTCCCGAGCCAAGTCCGGCTCGTCCGGTGATTCCGGCCCAAGGTAGAACACGGGATCAGAGCGCCCGGTTCGGCGCGTAGCGGTAACGGAGAAACTTCTGGGCGTCGCTCAGGATCTGGAACGCCCCCTTGAGGTGCTTGCGCTCAAATTCGGACAGGTTCTCAGGTTCGATGTTGTTGTCCGGCTCGCGCCCCGCATCCAGGTCGAGGGCCTGGTGGCGCAAGCGCATCAGGGCAATAAACTCCAGCGCATCGCGCAGGTCCTGCCCCCGCCCCCGCGGCAGAATGTCGGCCTCGATCACATCCTCCAGCCGCTCAAAGGTGTTCAGGGCACTGGAGCCCACCGCCAGGGCGTGGACCCGGACCAGGTCCACGAAGGGAGCGGTGCCTCGGCGCTTCATATTGACCGAGTTGCTCTGGCGCCCGTCGGTCTCCATGACAAAGTCGCGAAAAAAGCCCAGCGGCGGGGTCCGGCCGAGGGCGTTTCGGGCCATGCAGGCCAGAAAGCGCGGCTGGCGCTGGGCCTTGGTGCGAATCAGGTGGTAGAGTTTTTCCGCCCACTCGGTCTTGCCCCAGACGCCGTTCAGGTCAAAGAAAATAGAGCTGTTGAGCAGGAACTCGGGGCTCGGGCGCTCAATCCATTCGCTGAAATAGCCCTCCCAGACCTTCAGCGGCTGCCGCCAGCGGCGATTGGTGGCCATGATATCGCCGTTGCAGTAGGGATAACCGCAGGCGTTCAGACCGTCGCAGACAAAGGCGGCCAACTTCGCGAAGTAGTCGTCGTGACGCTCGGGGTCGAAGGTGTCGGACAACACCAGGGCATTGTCCTGATCGGTGACGATCGACTGCTCGTCCCGGGCCATGGAGCCTAACGCCAGAAAGCAATAGGGGACCGGGGGCGGCCCCAGGAATTCCTCCGCCAACTCCAGCAGCCGCTGCTTGAAGCTGCGCCCGATCACCGCCAGCGCGCTGCCGATCATGCGGGAGTTTGCATCCTCGGCCACCATACGTCGAAAGCAGGCCCGGACATCGGGCACCAGGGCGGCCAACCCCTCCTGATCCGGCTGGCGAAAGATGCTGGACACCACGAAGAGGCTGTTCTGGGACTCGTAACGGATAATGTCGGGCAGCTCGATAATACCGATCGCCTTACCCCGGCCCATCACCGGAAGGTGGTGAATGTTATGCCGCAGCATCACCAGCATCGCTTCGAACACCAGCTGGTTGTGGGCCACGCTGATCGGCGCCTCGGTCATGATTTCGCTGACCGGGGTATCGTAATCAAGCCCGGGCGTCACCAACCGGTCGCGAATGTCCTGGTCGGTGACGATACCGGCCATGGCAGTCGCCGCGCCGCTTTCATCCTCCTTGACCAACAACAGGGAGGCGGCCCCTTCCTCGGTCATTTTGATCGCCGCTTCGCGCGCTGTGGAATGCACGCTGAGGGTCACCGGTGCCCGGCTGATCAGGGCGCTCACCGGGGCCGTCATCAGCTCGTTGGCTTCCCGCCTTGAGACCGCCTGGCGCAGTCGGGTGCGGTCTTCCACCTCCACAAAGTCGGCAAACAGCTCGTGCTCTTCGAACAGCGTATTGAACGCCGACTCCGGAAGCAGGTAGATCAGGGTGTCCTCCAGAGTGGAGACCGGAAAGCGCACCCGGCGGTCGCGCAACAACCCCAGCTCGCCAAAGATGCCCCCCTCGCTCAGGCGGTTGTAGAGATCGCCGTTGCGGCGAAACACCTCAACTGAGCCGCTGCGAATCACATGCAGTGCATCGATCTCGTCGCCCAGGCGCAGCACCTCCGTACCGGCCTTGAAGTAGGCGACCTCCATCTGCGAGGCCACCCAGTTGAGCCGTTCCTCGGGCAACTCGGAAAAAGGCGGATGGCGACGCAGAAAGTCGCAGATTTCCAAGTGTTCAGCCTGCATGAGACTCCCCGCTCCGCCGTCAACGCAGCCGCGGTGACGACGGTAACGCCTGTCAGCTGCTGCGCGGTTCTGAGGCCAGCCCTTTAATCAGGGCCACGCAGGAGACCAGCAGCACGATGGTAAAGGGAAAACCGGTGGAGACGGCCATGGCCTGGAGCGCGACCAATCCTCCACCCAGGATCAGCGCAATCGCCACCAGTCCCTCAAAGGTGCACCAGAACACCCGCTGGGGGGCTGGCGCGTCCACTTTGCCCCCCGCGGCGATGGTGTCGATCACCAGGGAGCCCGAGTCCGAGGAGGTCACGAAGAACACCACCACCAGGATGATCGCGATAAAAGAGGTGATCTGGGCCAGGGGCATCACATCCAGCATGGTGAAGAGCTGCAGGGGCAAGGCGGCCTCGGTGACCGCCTGATAGCCGTCATTGACCACCTGGTGAATAGCCGTGCCCCCGAACACGCTCATCCAGAGCACGCAAGCCGCCGAGGGCACCAGCAACACCGAAATGATAAATTCGCGCACCGAGCGCCCCCGGGAGACCCGGGCGATAAACATGCCGACGAAAGGCGACCAGGAGATCCACCAGGCCCAGTAAAACGAGGTCCAGCCCTGGGAGAAGTTCACGTCCTCGCGGCCGAAGGGGTTCGCCAGTGCCGGCAGGTACTGAAGATACGCCCCCAGGTTACTGAAAAAGCCCCCCAACAGGGCCAGCGTGGGTCCGACGAGGATCACGAAAAACAACAACAGCACCGCCAGCCCCATGTTGATCTCCGACAGCCGCTTGACCCCGGCATCGAGGCCGGCCAACACCGAGATCAGGGCAATGGCGGTAATCCCGACCACCAGCACCACCTGGGTCGTATTGCCCTCGGGAAAGCCGAACAGGTAATTAAGGCCGGAGGCGGCCTGGGCAGCACCGAAGCCGAGGGAGGTGGCCAGCCCGAACAGGGTCGCCAGCACCGCCAGAATATCGATCAGGTGCCCCGGCCAGCCCCAGACCCGCTCGCCGAGCAGGGGGTAAAAGACCGACCGCATGGTCAGGGGCAACCCCTTGTTAAAGGAGAACAGCCCCAGTCCCAGGGCCAGCACCGCGTAAATGGCCCAGGGGTGCAGACCCCAGTGGTAGATAGTGGCTGCCATCCCCAGGCGTCTTGCCTGTTCGGGATCGCCTTCGGCCGCGCCGAGTGGCGCCCAGTCGGTGCGGACGCCGTTTTCAACACTGATGCCGCCCATGGAACTGCTGAAATGGGAAAGAGGCTCGGATACACCGTAGAACATCAGGCCGATACCCATGCCGGCGGCAAACAGCATGGAAAACCACCCCAGGTAGGTGTAATCCGGGGTAGCCTGTGTGCCGCCCAGCCTCACCTTACCCAGCGGCGAGAACGCCAGCCCCAGGCAAACCAACACAAAGATATTGCCCGAGCTGATAAAGAACCAGTCGAGGTTGGAGGTCAGCCATTTGCGCAGACCGCCGAACATGGGCGCTGCGTAGCTCTGGAATGCCAGGGTCAGCACCACAAAGGCGATAACGGCAAGGGCTGAAATCACAAAGACACGGTTGTGGATGTCCAGGCCGAACGGCCCCACATGGACGACCACGTTGTCCTGGCCAACCTGATAGTCGGTGTCAATGGGGTTAACGTCCCCATCGGGCACCATGGGATCTTTGCTATCGCTCATCGACTATACCCCCTGGGATGCGGTGCGCCCCCGTTAGCCGGATATCAGCGCCATGCCCGGGGGGGAAGGCTGCAAGGCGTACAGACCGACCGGCTGAGACTATTCATAATAGCCTAGCCCCCACAGCCCAAAAGAACAGGCGGAGAGCGGGTTCGCCGGCGCCAGGGGTCTTGCATCCTGAAGGGCATCACCTACCTTTTAGGTTACCCTCCCCCTTTTCCAGAGCGTTCGATGTATGACCGGGTGAAGCAATTTTTGGACACCCACCCCCTGTCCATGCGGGTACTGGTCAGCATTCTCCTGATCAGCACCCTGTTGGCCCTGGCGGCCGCGGTCATCCAGTTGCGGGTTCGCTACGACGCCCAGCTCACCAGCTTAAACCAGCGCCTCGAGGATGCCCGGGCAAGCTTTCTTCCGGCGCTGACCGACGCGACCTGGCGGCTGGACGAGCCGTTGATCAAGCTCAACCTCAAAGCCCTGCAAAGCCTTCCCTTCATCAACAGCGCGCTGCTTGAAACCCGCGAGGGCGAGCAATATCAGATCGGCCTGCCCCAGAGCGGCACATTCACCGAAACCAAGGTGCAGCCGCTGGTTCACGAGAGCGACGCGGGGCCGATGGAGCTGGGCACCGTCGCCCTCGAGGTGGACTACAGCGCCCTCTTCACCAGCCTGCGTCGTGACGCCCTGGTCATCCTCGCAACCCAGTCGGTAAAAACCTTTATCGTTTCATCGCTGATCCTGCTGATTCTGCACCGGCTGATCTTTCGCCACCTGCTGCAGCTCAGGCGCACCGCAGCCCAGCTTCGGGTCGAGGACATGAACCACCCTTTCGTCCTGGATCGCGCGCCCCTGGACGATAAGGACGAACTGGAGCAACTGCGACACACCCTGGAGCAGATGCGCGGCTGCATCGAGAAAGGCATCCCCCGCCTGGAGCAACTGGCGACCGACCGCGAGCGGGTCTACCTGGCCGCCAACGCCACCCCGGCCGCGATCATGATCTTCAATGCCGAAGGCGTGCCCTACTACCACAACAGCGCCTTTCTGGATTTTTTCAAGGCCGCCGTGGATCAGGCTCCTGCCGAGCAATGGCTTCCCAGGGTGCTGGAGGCCATTCCCCGCCACCCCGATTTGCAGACGCTGGTGACCCGGGTGCGCGAACAGGGGGTGTGGCAGCGGGAGGTGTTCTGGCCGACCGACAAGGCCCATCCCCGCTGGATCGATATGCGCGTGGTCAGTTACATGTGCCGGGACCGGGAGACATTCTTCCTCACCGTCAACGACATGACCGAACTGCGGACCGCCCGCAAGCGCGAGCACACGCTGCTGGCCAAGGACCGCCTGACCGGGCTCTCCAACCGCCGACAGGCGCTGGCCGGGGTGGCGAACTTGTTGCGGGCCGCCCAGCGCGACCCGGGGCACATCGCCCTGGTGGTGCTGGAAGTCACGGCCTTCAAACCGGTGATGGAGTCCCTGGGGCTGGAGTATGCAGACCTGCTGATTCTCGAGGTAGCGGACCAGATACAGCGTGAGCTCCCCCACCCCGCCGTGCTGGGACGGGTTGCCGACAACCAGTTCATGTACGCCTTCCGTCTCGACTCCTCCGACGCCCAGCCGGTGATCAGCCAGGTTGAAGCCCTGCGTGGCCGGCTGGTCCAGGCCATCGAACTGCATGAACAAAAGGTGGACCCCGGCTTCTGCGCCGGTATCGCCATCTCCCCCAACGACGGTGACACGCCGGAAACCCTCCTTAAACACGCCCACTCCGCACTGCGCCAGGCGCAGCGCCACGAGCGGGTTCGCCGCTGGCGGTTTTTCGAGCCCGGCCTCTACCAGCACGCTTCCCGACAGCTTCGCATTGTCGGCCAGATCACCGCAGGCAGGCTGCTGCAGGAGCTTGAGCTCAAGTACCAGCCCATCGTCTCTGCAAAGAACGGTCAGCCGTTGGGGTGCGAAGCCCTGGCCCGCTGGCAAAGCCCAGAGCTTGGCAAGGTGACCTCCGATGAATTTATCGCCGCCGCCGAACAGCTGGGACGCATCGACCAGTTGGGACAGCACATCCTGAGGAAAGCCTGTGAACAGCTCGCCCAATGGCGCCGCCAGGGGCACAACCTGTTTGTCAGCGTCAACGTCTCGGCCCTGCAGTTGCACAACCCCCGGTTTGCCGAGCAGGTCGAAGAGACGCTGAAACAGTGCGGGCTGCCGGTCAATGCCCTGAAGATCGAGATCACCGAGCAGGTCACCCTGGAACCGAGCAAGCAGATTATCCGCCAGCTCGATGCCCTGAAGGCGCTCGGGATTGCCCTGGCCATCGATGACTTCGGCACCGGCTACGCGTCGCTCAATTACCTGTGCGACTACCCCTTCAACGTACTCAAGATCGACCAGAGTTTCGTCCTGCGCATGCAGCACGATCCTCAGGGCCACACCCTGGTCGAGGGCGTGGTCCGCCTCTCTCACCAGCTGGGTCTGGCGGTCGTGGCCGAAGGGGTCGAAACCGAAGCGCTGCGCCGGACGCTGCAGGAGATCGGCTGCGACCTGCTCCAGGGCTACCTGTTTAGCCGCCCCCTGCGCCCGGAGCGCTTTTTGAGCTGGCTGGAACAACCGCAGGAGGCCCGCCAATGGCGCGCCTGAAACCGGCCCGAACGCTATGCGCGCTGCTGCTTGCCGGCATGCTGGTCAGCGCAACTGCCTCGGCCCAGGACCCGCTGGTGGTGCGCTACAGCGTAGGGGATAGCGCCGAAGATGCCCGTTACCACTACTACACCGCCATGCTGCAGCTGGCGCTCGACAAGACCACGCCGGAATTCGGCCCCTACCGGCTACAAGCAGTCGACGCCGGCATCACCCAGCAGCGGGGCTTCGCCCTTATTCGCGAAGGCCGCATGCTCGATGTGGTCTGGGGCATGACCAGCCGTGAACGGGAAACCGAGACCCTTGCCGTACCCGTTCCACTGCAGAAGGGATTACTGGGGGTACGGGTGCTGCTGGTCAAGCAGGCCGGGGCGGATCGTTTTCAAGGGGTGGATTCACTGGCGCGCCTGGCAAACTATACCGGCGTCCAGGGCACAGGATGGCCGGACAACGAGATCCTGCGCGCCAACGGTCTCAACCTCGTGACCAGTTCGCGCTATGAAAGCCTGTTCGAGATGCTCAGACACGGGCGTGCAGACTATTTTCCCCGCAGCATCACCGAAATCTGGGACGAGCTGAAAAGTCCGCTGGGAAAGGATTTGACGCTGCTCGAGCACCTGGTTTTGCGCTACCGGATGCCAATCTATTTCTTCGTCTCACCCGACAACGAAACGCTGTTCAGGCGCCTGCAGACGGGGTTGGGCCGGGCCCGCGCGGACGGCAGTTTCGACGCCCTGTTCAAACGTCACCCCGGTAACGCGGCCGCACTGGCATTTTTGCGCCGCTCGGACCGGCGCTGGCTGGAGCTTGAACCCCACGACCCCGCGCCCTCGGTGGCCAGGCTCGACAGTGCAGACTGGTACCGCCCCCCGCCACCGTAGGCCCGCCGGCGCGGGAAAAAGCCGCCGCTTGCTCAGGCGTCGCCGTCCAGCTTCGCCGGGTCATCCTTGACGTTTTCCATCACCGCAAAGGTGCTGGTGTGCTGCACGTGGGGCAGCGCGGAGATCTGTTCACCCAGCACACTACGATAGGCCGCCATGTCGGCGGTGCGCACCTTGAGCAGGTAGTCGAAGCCCGCCGCGATCATATGACACTGCTCCACCGCCGGAATCTTGCGCACCGCTTCGTTAAAGGCAGTCAACGCCTTGCTGCTGGTGTCACTGAGGCTGACTTGAACAAAGGCGATGTGATTAAGCCCCATCTTGGCCTGGTCCACCAAGGCGACGTAGCCGAGAATATAGCCCTGCTCCTCCAGGCGCCGCATGCGCACCTGGCAGGGGGTCTTCGAGAGCCCTACCCGGGAGGAGAGTTCGGTAACCGTGATCCGCGCATTCCTCTGCAGCTCACGAATGATCGCTCGGTCCAGCTTGTCCAGTTCGTCCACGGCTCCTCCAGGGGAAATTACCTTTTTCACCTTTTGACACAATCAAAAAGCAAGAAAAGACTGCATTATTTAAAAAAACAGGAAAAAAATCTATCGAACCCGGCTTAAAATAGCCGTTTGTTTCCAGGGCCGGAAATAGTCAATGAATTTCGGGGGGTTAGGGTCGCCAGCCCCGTCCCCCGGATCAGCGTCGGCGGCATACCATACCCGCCTTCAACCGTACGTTCCACTCGTGGTTCGTATTCAGTCGATTGTCGAGTCTGGGAAGGCGGGCGAATCGTTAACGTGGCAGCCCACCACCCGACACGACACGGTATGCAGCCCCATCAACGGCACGGAGCGCCTGGGGGATAAAACACCGGCCCGCCGCGAGGCTGGCCCTACAAACTTCGAATCACAACGGGATAACAATAATGAGGATCCACTCATGATCACACTTACTTTCCTGATATACCTCGCCCTGATGCTGGGGATCGGCATCGTCGCCTATCGCCGCACCCAGGACCTGTCCGACTACGTGCTCGGCGGGCGTAACCTGGGCGCCCTGCCCAGCGCCCTCTCCGCCGGCGCTTCCGACATGAGCGGCTGGCTGCTGCTGGGCCTGCCCGGCTATGCGCTTTCTGCCGGTTACGGCGCCTTCTGGCTGGCCGGCGGCCTGCTGGTCGGTACCTGGCTCAACTGGCTGCTGGTGGCCCAGCGCCTGCGGGTCTACTCCCAGCACGCCGAAGACGCCCTGACCCTGCCGGCCTTCTTCGAGAAGCGCTTCGAGGACAAGAGCCACAGCCTGCGGGTCATCTCCGCCGTCTTCGTACTGCTGTTCTTCCTCTTTTACACCAGCTCCGGCCTGGTTGCCGGCGGCAAGCTGTTCGAAACCGTGTTCGGGTTCGATTACACCCTGGCCGTCACCATCGGCACCCTCGCGGTGATCTCCTACACCCTGTTCGGCGGCTACCTAGCCGTCTCCTGGACCGACGTGGTACAGGGCCTGCTGATGGCCGCCGCGCTGGTGATCGTACCGCTGGTCGCCATGGGTGAAGTGGGCGGCATCTCCGCCACCTGGGCAGCGATCAAGGCCAGCAACCCCGAGCTGCTGAACGCCTTTACCGACACCGACGGCAACGCCATCACCGTGATCGGCACCCTCTCCCTGCTGGGCTGGGGACTGGGCTACTTCGGTCAGCCCCACATCCTGGCGCGCTTCAAGGGCATCAAGAGCAAGGATCACGTGCCCACCGCCCGCCGTATCGCCGTGTTCTGGAGCGGCCTGACCATGCTGGGCGCCTGCCTGGTGGGCTTCGCCGCCATCGGCTACCTGGACGCCCCGCTGGGTGACAGCGAGAAGGTCTTCATGGTGCTGGTCGACGCCCTCTTCCACCCGGTCATCGCCGGCATCCTGCTGGCCGCCATCCTGGCCGCGGTGATGAGCACCGCCGACTCCCAGCTGCTGGTTTCCTCCTCCGCCCTGGCGGAAGATTTCTACAAGGCCCTGTTCAACCGCGACGCCGACCAGAAGCAACTGGTGCTGGTGGGTCGTATCGCCGTGATCGTGATCGCCCTGATCGCCTACTTCCTGGCGATGGATCCCGATTCCAAGGTGCTGGAGCTGGTCTCCTACGCCTGGGCCGGCTTCGGTGCGGCCTTCGGCCCCGCCCTGATCCTCTCCCTCTACTGGAAGCGGATGAACAAGACCGGTGCCCTGGCCGGCATCATTGTCGGCGGCGTCACCGTGGTGGTCTGGAAGCAGATGTCCGGCGGCCTGTTTGACCTCTACGAGATCATCCCCGGCTTTATTTTCGCCACCCTGGCCATCATCGCAGCCAGCCTGATGACCCCGGCACCGGCCCGCACCATCGAGGCCAAGTTCGAAGAAGTCGAGGCGCTCGTCAAGAACTAAGCACCGTCCCATAGGACCGGGCGAACCCGAAACAGCGGGTTCAACCCCACCCCAAAGCCACGCTCACCGAGCGTGGCTTTTTTGTTTTCGCCAACATTTCCGCCGTCTTCCGGGGCAAGTCGTTTTGCCCGCCTCCTCACCATAAGGCTCTATTTTTTATCCAGAAAGGCAGAAACAAAAGTCTGTTTTATACTTTGATGAATATATTTTGGTGAATTCGCCTACAGGCAAAAAACTATAATCTGCCCCCTTAACGCAACAATAAAGAAGGAGCCATTATGGGACAGGTGAGCGAAAGCACTTTGACAACCGAGGCCTGCCGTTTGCTGGTACGCCGCGATTATCTGGCCGATGAAGCCCAGGCGGTGAAAGCGCTGATCGAGACCGCGCAGCTGTCCGAGGCTGACCGCCGCCAGATCTCCGCGCGCGCCGCCGAGCTGGTGCGCCAGGTCAGGGAGCAGGGCAAAACCACCATGATGGAAAAGTTCCTGGCCCAGTACGGCCTGACCACCAAGGAGGGCGTGGCCCTGATGTGCCTCGCCGAGGCGCTCCTGCGCGTGCCCGACAAGCACACCATCGACGAGCTGATCGAAGACAAGGTGGCGTCCGGCGACTGGTCTTCCCACCGGGGCAAATCCGACTACCCCCTGATTAACTCCTCCACCTGGGCCCTGCTGGTAACCGGCAAGCTGATTGCCCCCGTGGACCAAGAAGGTGTGGTGCAGACCCTGCGCGGACTGATCAAGCGCCTGGGCGAGCCGGTGGTGCGCACCGCCGTGGGCCAGGCCATGAAAGAGCTGGGCCGCCAGTTCGTACTTGGACGCACCATCGAAGAGGCGACCAAGCGGGCCCGCAAGCTGGAGAGCGAAGGCTACACCTACTCCTACGACATGCTCGGCGAAGCCGCCCGCACCGACGCCGACGCCCTCCGCTACCAGGCCGCCTACGCCCAGGCGATCAGCAAACTGGCCGCGTCCTGTAAGCACGACGACATTCGCCAGAATCCGGGCATCTCGGTCAAGCTGTCGGCGCTCCATGCCCGCTACGAATTTGCCCAGCGCGACCGGGTGATGAACGAGCTGGTGCCGCGCCTGCGCGAACTGGTGCTGCAGGCCAGCGCCGCCAACATGGGCTTCAACATCGACGCCGAGGAAGCGGACCGTCTCGACCTCTCCCTGGACGTTATCGAGGCCGTACTGGCCGATCCGCAGCTGGCCGGCTGGAACGGTTTCGGCGTGGTGGTGCAGGCCTACGGCCCCCGCGCCCGCCACGTGCTGGACTGGCTCTATGCCCTGGCCACCCGGCTGGACCGCAAGATCATGGTACGGCTGGTGAAAGGGGCCTACTGGGATGCCGAAATCAAGCGCGCCCAGGAGATGGGTCTGGAGGGTTTCCCGGTCTTTACCCGCAAGGCCAACAGCGACGTCTCCTACATCGCCTGCGCCCGCAAGCTGCTGGCGATGACCGACCGGATCTACCCCCAGTTCGCCACCCACAACGCCCACTCCGTCTCCGCCATTCAGCACCTGGCCGGCGACGAGGACAATTTCGAATTCCAGCGCCTGCACGGCATGGGCGAATCCCTGCACGACGCCGTGGTCAAGGCCCGGGGCTCGCGCTGCCGTATCTACGCCCCCGTGGGCGCGCACCGCGACCTGCTGGCGTACCTGGTACGCCGCCTGCTGGAGAACGGCGCCAACAGCTCCTTCGTCAACCAGATCGTGGACACCCGCATTCAACCCGAAGAGATCGCCCGCGACCCCTTCACGGTGGTCGAAAAAATGGGTGACCAGGTCTCCAGCCAGAGCATCGCCCGCCCCGCCGAGCTGTACGGCCAGGGCCGTCGCAACGCCCGGGGCTGGGATATCACCGACCCGGTCCAGGTCGAGAAAATTGAAGCCCAGCGCGGTGCCTTTAAAGGCCACCGCTGGCAGGGCGGCCCGCTGCTGGCCGGCCCCGTTGAGGGCGGCGAGGCGGTTCCCGTCTACAACCCCGCCAGCCCCGCCGATTGCGTCGGCGAGGTCGTCCAGTCGTCCGCCGCCGACATCGAGCAGGCCATCAGCGCCGCCCGCGTCGCCGCCGAGGCCTGGTCCGCACGGCCGGTGAGCGAGCGCGCCGCCCTGATCCGCCGGGTGGGCGAACTGTTCGAAGCGAACGCCGGCGAGCTTTTCGCCCTGGCTACCCGGGAAGCGGGCAAGACCCTGCTGGACGGCGTCGCCGAGATCCGGGAAGCCGTCGACTTTGCCCTCTACTACCCCAACCAGGCCGAGCTGCTGGATGATGCAGGCGAAGCCCGCGGCGTCATCGCCTGCATCTCGCCCTGGAACTTCCCCCTGGCGATCTTCTCCGGACAGATCCTGGCGGCCCTGGCGGCGGGCAATACGGTGCTGGCCAAACCGGCGGAGAGCACCAGCCTGATGGCCTACCGCGCCGTGGAGCTGATGCACGAGGCCGGCATTCCCAAGGATGTCATCCAACTGCTGCCCGGTACCGGCGCCACCGTCGGCGCCGCCCTGAGCAGCGACCGGCGCATCGCCGGCGTCTGCTTCACCGGCTCCACCGCCACCGCCCAGCGCATCAACCGGGCCATGGCCGAGGAAATCACTCCCGAGGCGCCGCTGATCGCCGAAACCGGCGGTCTCAACGCCATGATCGTGGATTCCACCGCCCTGCCCGAGCAGGTGGTGCGGGATGTCATCGCCTCCGCATTCCAGAGCGCCGGACAACGCTGCTCCGCGCTGCGGGTGCTCTACGTGCAAAAAGACGTGGCCGAGCACCTGCTGGAAATGCTGTTCGGCGCCATGGACGAGCTGCGCCTGGGTAATCCCTGGCAGCTCAGCACCGACATCGGCCCGGTGATTGATGAAACCGCCAAGGCGAAAATCGAAGCCCACTGCGCCCGCTTCCGGGATCAGGGGCGGGAGCTGAAGCGCCTCGAGGTCCCCGCCGAAGGCAGTTTCGTTGCCCCCACCGTATTGCAGGTGAGCGGTATCGAGGAGCTGGAAGAGGAGATCTTCGGCCCCGTCCTGCACGTAGCGACCTTTGACGCCGAGCAACTGGAGCAGGTGGTGGATGCCGTCAATGCCAAGGGCTACGGCCTCACCTTCGGCCTGCACACGCGGATCGAAAGCAGGGTGGAGCGGGTCGTGAAGCGGATCAAGGTGGGCAACACCTACGTCAACCGCAACCAGATCGGCGCCATTGTCGGCTCCCAGCCGTTCGGCGGCGAAGGCCTCTCCGGCACCGGTCCCAAGGCCGGCGGTCCCCAGTACGTGCGCCGTTTCAGAACCGCCACGGACGCCGCAAGCATCGCCCCCCAGGGTCCGGCCCAGATCGGCGCGCCGAGCCTGCAGGCCGCCATTGACCGGCTGGATAACGCACAGTGGGCGGAAGAGAAAGCCCGCCAGGCGAAAATCCAGGATGCACTCGGGGTCGCCGCCGTCCCAACCGCGCTGGACGCCGAACCCGAAGCCATGCCCGGGCCCACCGGGGAGACCAACCTGCTCTCCAACTGCCCCCGCGGCACCCTGCTCTGCCTGGGTCCGGATCGCGACACGGTGCTGGCGCAAGCGGCGACCGCCCTCTCCCAGGGCAACGCCGTAGTGCTGGTCGCACCCGGTGCCGAAGCCCTGGCAGACAAGGCCGCCGCCAAGGGGCTGCCCGTTGCCGGTATCGACGGGCTAATCACGCCGGAGGCGCTGCTCCAGGCCAGTGGATTCCAGGGAGTGGTCAGCAACGCCGACCACGAGACCCTGCGCACCTACCGCATCGCCCTGGCCGCCCGTGAAGGCGCGCTGCTGCCGCTGATCACCGAGGCCGACGCACCGGAGCGCTTCGTCATCGAGCGCCACCTGTGCATCGATACGACCGCCGCCGGCGGTAACGCCAGCCTGATCGCCGCTTCAGAGTAACCGGGACCGGGTGGCGGCGCTGCCGCCACCCGCTATCCCCCGCCCGGTGTCCCGCCCATCCTTCCTCCCCCTGCCCAGCCGCCCGGCTGGACCAAAGCCCGTACCGAGCCCGCACTAAACCACCCTGACACGGTGCCTGTTTTTCGGGTTCGGCACCAGAGACCCGGTTCCGAGGGGATCGCGCAGGCTGTGGAGGTTGACCGCGGATCATTCTCCTTCGGATTAGCGAAAAGCCCCAGTTTCAGACGCCTAACCTGCGTCACCGCAAAACCCTTCGAATGAGTGGACAAACGGCAAAAACCCTGTGAACTGTGCGACAAAAGCGCTTCCGTTGTTTCCTGCATGACAACCAGCGCCCAACCTTACTTCGTATAATCAATAATTTATTGCTGGCACACTCCTTGCGATACCCTGGCCGGCGGTATTTCGCCGCCGTGGTTATAACAACCAAGGAGAACGTTATGCCTGTCGTAACTTTTCGCGCTAAAACGGGTAAGAAAGGCGACCAAACGGTGACCTACGCGGTGGCCGGTAGCCACACCGAAACCGTATTGAAGCTGGCACAGCAACACGACGTGCCGATCGCTTTCGACTGTGAAGACGGCAACTGCGGCACCTGCTGCGTGGACGTCAGCGTCCAGGGCGATAAAGCGCCCATGGGCGGCCACCTGACCGACAAGGAACGCCAGACGCTGGTCGAGATCGGTAAGCTCAAGCGGGCAGAAATCGAAAAGACCTACACGGATGACTTCCCACCCCCACATCGACTGGCGTGCCAGTTGATCCTGCGCGACGAAGATGTTCTGGTCGAGTACTGATTCGTCGCGCATCGCCCGTGTCCGCACGGGCGACTCTTCCCGCCCCCGGCTTGCCTGCACATCGCCCGTCCCCCACCGCAACCACACGATGACCTGTAGCGCCCTGGCCGCTTATCGTTGCTGCGATTTCAGGCTGGGGGGCTGCTGCGCAATTCAGCGAAGGCTCAAAGACTTTGACAGATCAGTTGCAGAGAGATTGATGCACTAGTGGTATGAAAAGTGGCTGGTTAGCGAAAGCGGACAGTTAGATGCTGCCAATGCAGCGTTACCACTGGAGGTCAAAAAACAAGACCTGACCCCGTGGCCCTTGTGACCCCGTGGCCCTTGCGGGCCCACCGGGGAGACCAACCTGCTCTCCAACTGCCCCCGCGGCACCCTGCTCTGCCTGGGTCCGGATCGCGACACGGTGCTGGCGCAGGCGGCGACCGCCCTCTCCCAGGGCAACGCCGCGGTGCTGGTCGCCCCCGGTGCCGAAGCCCTGGCGGAAAAAGCCGCCGCCAAGGGGCTGCCCGTTGCCGGTATCGACGGGCTAATCACGCCGGAGACGCTGCTCCGGGCCAGTGGGTTCCAGGGCGTGGTCAGCAACGCCGACCACGAGACCCTGCGCACCTACCGCATCGCCCTGGCCGCCCGTGAAGGCGCGCTGCTGCCGCTGATCACCGAGGCCGACGCACCGGAGCGCTTCGTCATCGAGCGCCACCTGTGCATCGATACGACCGCCGCCGGCGGTAACGCCAGCCTGATCGCCGCTTCAGAGTAACCGGGACCGGGTGGCGGCGCTGCCGCCACCCGCTATCCCCCGCCCGGTGTCCCGCCCATCCTTCCTCCCCCTGCCCCGCCGCCCGGCTGGACCAAAGCCCGTACCGAGCCCGCACTAAACCACCCTGACACAGAAGCTGGGTATTCCCCTGTGATCGAGGCATGGTGAATCACGCCGTTCTCGTGGCACTTCCAATGGATCTGCAGGTGCCTGTTTTTCGGGTTCGGCACCAGAGACCCGGTTCCGAGGGGATCGCGCAGGCTGTGGAGGTTGACCGCGGAGCAGGCCCGCTTTGCTCACATGAGCTGTCTAGCCGATCCCAACCTCGGTAAATTTCTCTTGGCGGGCTTTTTCTCGCCACGTCTCGATGGTTCCGGACTTGATCGCTTCAAGCGCCTCCTGGAGTTTGGTGATTTCTTCCTCTTCCACACCGTATTCGTTGTCTCGCCATCCGGGGTAGCCGCTGTCGTAGATCAGAGGAGCCTTCTTGGCGATGGCGTCCTCGAGGTAGATTTTCGCCCTATCTAACTCGCCCATTGCGACGGCTGCAAAAGCCGCCGATTTACCGTAATCAAACCAGGCGCCTTCAAATTTCTCTGCACTATCGATCTTGTCGAACCAGGGAAAGGCATAGCGTTCTAACTCCGGTAGGATACGCTTTGCTTCGTTTACCGCTGCATCGTGATTCTTGGGGTACCAAGAGGCACTTAGGCGATCACCGACATGGTAAGTACCAGTAGAGGTCACTGGGTCTTCAACCAGATGAACCGAATAGTAGATGTAGAGCACCTCAGATCCCCATCGGCCGAATCCAAAGCAGATGTTGTCCAGCAAGGGGCCCCGGGGCACGGGGTCAGGTCTTGTCTTTTGACTGCAGACGAAAGAGCTATATGAGCTATACCGAACAGTCTGCAAGGGGGCCAGACGCTGACATTCGGTGATCACCGCCAGCACAACATCAAAGCACCTGACAGGAAGCATCCAACGGTCTGACTGTCACCGCCGCCCGTTCCCGTGACACCGACTCCCCGGCGAAGCCGCAAGAAAGAAGGGCTCAGCCCTTTTTGTCCAGCGGCCCGGCCAGCACCTCGGCCAAGGCCGCGGCGGCCCGTTCGATACCCGCCGGGTCGATATCCCGGTGCACCACCAGACGTAGCGTCCGACCGGGCGCAACCCTGACCCCGCGCTCGCTCAATGCCGCGCACAACGGTTGCGGGTCCACCGTCGCGGGCAGGCGCAGATAGATCATATTGGTCTGCACGGGCTCAACCTCGACCCCGGGCAGCACCACCAGGCGCTCGGCGAGCCAACGGGCTTTTTGGTGATCCTCGGCCAGATCCGGGAGATGGTGATCCAGGGCGTAGTCGGCAGCCGCGGCCAGGATACCGGCCTGGCGCATGCCACCCCCCAGCATTTTGCGGTAGCGCCTTGCGGCATCGATAAACGCAGCCGAGCCGCAGAGCATGGCGCCCACCGGGCAACCCAGCCCCTTGGAAAAGCAGAGCGACAGGCTGTCGAAATGGCAGCTGATGGCGCTCAATTCCACATCCAGGGCCGCGGCGGCATTGAAGACACGGGCGCCGTCGAGGTGAGTAGCCAATCCATGGCGTTCGGCCAGGGCGTGGGTCGCCTTGAGGTAATCGAGGCCGATCACCTTGCCGTGGTGAGTATTCTCAAGGGCCAGCAGACGGCTACGGGCAAAATGCAGGTCATCGGGCTTGATATGGGCTTCCACCCGGTCCAGCGCCAGGGTGCCGTCGGGCTCCACCGCCAGCGGCTGCGGCTGAATCCCTCCCAGGGTGGCGGCCCCGCCGGCTTCGTACAGGTAACTATGGTAATCCTGGCCGGTCAGGTACTCCTCGCCCCGTTGGCAGTGGGTCAGCAGCGCCAGCAGGTTGCCTTGTGTTCCGGAGGCTACGAACAGCCCGGCCTCCATGCCTGCCATGGCGGCGACCCGCGCTTCCAGGGCATTGACTGTCGGATCCTCGCCGTAGACGTCGTCCCCCACGGCGGCCGCGGCCATGACTTCGCGCATAGCGGCGCTGGGATGGGTAACGGTGTCACTGCGTAGGTCTATCATGAAAACTTCTCCCGAAATGAATGGCTATCGCCGTCGGCCTTCAGCGGCCAACATCCGCGTGGCCAGCTGCTGTAGCGGCTGGCGTTGAATCTTTAATGGGGTACCCGTTGTCTGCGGTAACGGAAGGTAGACACGGGGCACCTTGTAGCCCGCTATGCGCAGCCGAAGCCAAGCCCTTAAGCCCTCTGCGTCATCCGGCAGGGCCAGCCCCGCCACCAGCGCCACCGGACGCTGGCCGAACTCGGCATCATCGACCGGCACCACCACGCAGCGCTCGACCCCTGGATAACGGGCGATCCAGGCTTCAATCTCCTCGGGCTGTATGTTCTCGCCGCCGCTGATGAACTGGTTGTCCTGCCGCCCCAGCACCCGCAAGCCCTCGGCGGCGAGGTCTCCCAGGTCGCGGGTATGGAACCAGCCGTCATTATCCAGCGGCCGGCGCAACATGCCCCCCTCGTCATAGCCGAGGAACAGGGTAGCGCCGCGTACCAGGATCTCCCCGTCAGGTGCGATCTTAAGCTCCCGCCCCGGCAGGAGCCGGGCCAGCACCCCGTCCGCGTTCACCGGGCCGCTCATCACCTGCGAGCTCATCTCGGTCAGCCCGTAGCTGATCAGTACGTTGACCGATTGCGGGGCCAACCACTCCAGCAGCCCTTGGGGAAAGGCGCTGCCCCCCAGCAACAGGGTACGCAGGCAGCCCTGATCCAGCCGCCGCCCCTCGTTCTGCAACCTGAGCACCTGGGTGCTGACCGCCGATAGGTGGGTGGGGCCGGCCGCGTCGCGCACCAGATCGGCCAGGGGGCGTTCAGGATCGGGAATCTGCAGGCAGGCGCCGGCCAGCAAACAGCGGAAGATCAACGCCAGTCCGCCGACGTGGTAAAAGGGCAGTACCGCAGCCCAGCGATCGCCGGGACCAAGCGGGATCAGTTGCTGACTGCCGAGGGCGCTGGCGTGGTGGTTGCGGTAGCTGTGCAGCGCCAGTTTCGGGGTGCCGCTGCTGCCGGAGGTAAAGACGCCGGTGTAGGGGCGATCCGGACGAATCTCGACGCCGACAGGGGCGTCGTTTCCAAAGGAAGGGGGCCTGGCCGCGAACAGGCGCGGGTCGAAACCGTCCAGCGCCACGCCCTCGAGTGTTCGCTCCGTCACCAGCCAGTTCGGCACGGCGCGTTCAATCTGGGCCGCGAGCGCGGCATCCGGCTGCGATGGATTGAGTACCACCGCACACAACTCTAATCTGAGCGCCGCCAGCAGCCATCGCACGATGGCGCCACGGTCGTCCGTGGCCAACGCCAGCCGGTCCCCCGGTTGCACTCCATACTCGCTGAGCTGCCGGCACAGGTGACTGACCTCACGCTCCAGAGTCCGGAACGTGACCGCAGCGCTACCTTCCTCCAACGCCGGCTGCTCCGGCCAGCGTCCAGCGGCCCGGTAGAGTGGGCAGACTAGCTGCGCCACAGACATGTCAGTTGCTCCAGCGGCAGCAGCGGCCGGGTTGAATTGGGTAGCGGCCGGATCAGGTCCTGCGGCCAGGGCCCGAGGGTATCGAGGCCCGGCGGCTCGTCGGGGGTGAGTTCCCGCGCCAGCGCCGCCAGCTGGCCCAGCGCCAGCGGGGATTCGAAACAGCTGCTGAGCAGGGTGCGCATCCCCCGGCGGCGCGCCTGCTCCAGCCACCGCTGCAACCGACTCAGCGAGCCGACCAGGGTCGGCTTGAGGATCAACGCCTTCAACGCGGGGGAGTCGGGCAACCGCTCTCCGCATTCACTCAGGCTTTCATCCAGCCCCAGTGGCAGGCGCTGCTGTTCGGCCCAGGCCAGCGACTGCTGCAGCTGCTGGCAGGGCTCTTCGATATAGTCGATGGCGGCGCGGAGGTCCTTGCTGAGCGCGCTCGCGAACTGCTCGGCCTGTGCCCGGGTCCAGCGGCGGTTGATATCCAACCGCAACCGCAGTCGAGGCGCGTCATCGAGCAGCTGCTGCAACCAGGCGGCGTCACTGGCGGGCGCTTCGCCACCGAGTTTGAGCTTGATCGACACGGG
Organism: Motiliproteus sp. SC1-56; assembly: GCF_017309075.1. Lineage (GTDB taxonomy): Bacteria > Pseudomonadota > Gammaproteobacteria > Pseudomonadales > Balneatricaceae > Motiliproteus. The sequence goes on from NZ_JAEMGS010000005.1 coordinate 98,355, forward strand.
GGGCTGGTCGCGTAACGCCAGCCATTGCCGTTGCTGCTGCTCGCGACTGCCGGCCAATAACGGGTAAGCGCCAAGGGTCGGATCGGCCACCAGCAGACCCTTATCGAGCTCCCACCGGGCGCAGTCAAAGGCGAAGGCAGCCGCCGGGGAATCCGAGGTTCGCGCCACTGGCACCTCGTCCAACCAGCCGGTTGCTAACCGTCGCAGGCGTTGCTCGGCCTGGTCCAGCGAGTCGGGACTGAAACCGGGCAGCGGCGCCGCTTCGCCCCACCCCTGGCGCTCACCATCTTGTAGTTCAAGGACCACTCCCTCGCGCACACAAAGGGTGCCAAAGGCCAGCCGTAGCGGCCGAACCAGTGGCACCCGGTAGCGATAGAGAGCGGCGCGACGGGTCATCGGCGGGCGGCTACCTCAGGGTTGGCGTTTGAATTTGCTGAACTCGGGGCGACGCTTCTCCATAAAGGCGTTGCGTCCCTCCTGTGCCTCTTCGGACATGTAGAACATCAGGGTGGCGTTGCCGGCCAGCTCCTGCAGCCCGGCCTGGCCGTCGCAGTCAGCGTTCATGGCGGCCTTCAGGCAGCGCAGTGCCATGGGTGAGTTCTGCAGCATCTCGCGGCACCAGCGTACGGTCTCGCGCTCCAGCTCCGCCACCGGCACCACGGTGTTGACCAGCCCCATGTCCAGGGCCTGCTGGGCATCGTACTGACGGCAGAGGAACCAGATCTCGCGGGCCTTCTTCTGACCGACGATCCGCGCCATGTAGCTGGAGCCGTAACCGCCGTCAAAGGAGCCGACCGCCGGGCCGGTCTGGCCGAAACGGGCATTGTCGGCGGCAATGGTCAGATCACAGATCAGGTGCAGCACGTGACCGCCGCCGATGGCGTAACCGGCCACCATCGCCACCACGGGCTTGGGGCAGGTGCGGATCTGGCGTTGAAAATCGAGCACGTTGAGGTGCTCGGTCCCCTCCCCGTCGCTGTAACCAGCATCGCCGCGGATCGACTGGTCGCCGCCGGAGCAGAACGCCTTGTCGCCGGCGCCGGTGAGGATAATGCAGCCGATCTCAGCGTCGTAACGGGCGTTGTCCAGCGCCCGCATCATCTCCTGCACGGTGCGGGGACGAAAGGCGTTGTGAACCTGGGGGCGGTTGATGGTGATCTTGGCGATCCCTTCGCCCTTGTGATAACGAATATCCGCGTACTCGGCGCTGCAATCGCGCCATTCGACCGGAGCGTAGAGTTCCGCTTCGCTCATCCCATACTTCATGATGTCCTCCAGACATAGTACCGGCGCGATCGGCGCCGGCGTCATAACGCAATGATCTTAACTGGATTTGTACGCAGCAGTAAGGCCGCGGATAAAGGCGACGCTGTCATCGGCGTCACAGCGCAGTTCGATCACCCGGTGCTGACGCCGTTGCAGCGCATCGCGGTAGTCGGCAGCAAATTCCGCCAGCGACCGCGGACAGCGGTAATCGACCCCGAACTGGGCGCAGCCGGCGGCAAAATCGAGCCCATGGGGGCGTTGATAATGAGTCTTCAATAGTTCCTGATCCGGCACCGGCAGCAGCCGGAAGATGCCGCCGCCGTCGTTGTTTAGCACCACGATAATCAGCGGTGTGTCCAGTTCGCGCAGCAGGATCAGGCTGTTGAGGTCGTACAGAAACGCGGTGTCGCCCACCAGCAGCGTCACAGGCCGCGCACTGGCCTTAGCCACCCCGGCAGCGGTGGCGGTCAGCCCTTCGATACCACTGGCGCCCCGGTTGGCCAGAATTCGCGGGGCGTTGGTCGCGGTGCCGGCTATCATGTCCAGAAGCCGGATCGCCAGGCTGTTGCCGGCCACAAGCGGCGCGCCCTCGGGAATCAGTTGCAACAGGCGGTGGACCGCGGTCGGCTCCGTCAAGCGCTCATCAGCGCTCAACTGCTGGTGAAGCGCGACGGCCAGATGGCGATTCAGCTCTGCCAGCGGCAGCTGGCACTCGGCCTCACCTTCCTCCATCAGGTCCTGGCACCAGGCGTCCGCTTCCGCGGCAAAAAACGCGCTCTGGTTACGCCCCGGCGCCAACGGGTAGTCGCCGGGGTGCACCACCCAGAACCGCTCCCAGCGGTGTTCATCGATAAACCGCTGCAGCGCCTTGGAGACCAGCCGCCCGCCGAACTGCAGCAGGTGACGGCAGTCGCGCAACGCAACGCCTGCCGGTGCCGCCAGCAGCTGGTCGGCCTGGCTGATCGCGGCGGCATCAAACTTGAGCGGCGACTGGATATCTGCGATCAGCGGCCACCCCAGCGCCTGCGCCAACGCTTTGATGGCTCGGAAAGAGCGCACCTGCGCTCCGACGACGATCACCCCGGGCGCCCCTTTGAACACCTGCCACGCAGCGGCGTCAGGCTGCGGCGCTCGCGGTGCAGGCGGCGGTTGTGTCCAGGGTTGGTCCCCCTCGCACCAGGGTGCAACAGAAGCCAGGTAGCGGCTGAAGGACTCCAGCTCGCTGCCGGGATAGAGCGGTTCGTCAAAGCGACAGTTGATCTGAACCACCCCGCCGGCGGCCCCGGCTATCAAGTCCAGCGCCTCGCCAAGCTCGGCGAGCAGGGACTCGGGAGGCGTGTCCCGACTCGGGGGTTCCAACCGCAGCACCCGGCGCGGGTAGTCCGAAAAAATATGTGTCTGGCGGATCGCCTGGTTGGCGCCGCAGTCCTGCAAGCGGGGCGGACGATCGGCGGTCAGCAGCACCAGCCGTACACCGGTCTGGCTGGCTTCAATCAGGGCAGGATAGAGGTTGGCCACCGCGGTGCCGGAGGTGGTGATCACCGCCACCGTGGCGTCACTCTGCTTGGCGATACCGAGCGCCAGAAAGCCGAGACCGCGCTCGTCGAGGTGGTGGTGCAGAGTCAATGATGGACGTCGGGCCGCCGCCAGCACCAACGGGGTCGAGCGCGAGCCCGGGGCCAGGCAGAGGTGGCGGATGCCGCGGCGCTCCAGCTCCTCCAGCAGCAACTCGGCCCAGAGCTGATTAAGATCGGGATGCGACGGCGGGAACATGCGCCTCCTGAGGTTTGGCGGAGGCCGTGCCGTGCGTAAAGAGGCTCATCGGCAGCGCAATTTTCCGCTCCAGCTCCTCCCACTCAAGGGCAGGGTCAGAGCCGGCGACGATGCCGGCACCGGCATACAGGTCCAGCGTATTTGCGCACACTCGGCCGCTGCGAATGGCCACCGCCATTTCGCTGCGCCCCGGTTCCACCGGACCGAAGCAGCCTGCATACCAGCCCCGGGTAAAAGGTTGCTGGCGGCGGATAAAAGCTGCGGCCGATGCCGCTGGCAGCCCGCAGACCGCCGCCGTCGGGTGCAAGCAGGCCAGCAGGTCCGCATCACTGACACCGGCTTTGAGCCGGGCATTAAACCCGCAGTAGAGGTGCTGCATGTTGGGCTGGTTATAGAGCCCTACCCCGGGATCCGCCTTCACCTGGTCACAGCAGCGCGCCAGTTTGGCGTTCAGGTCATCCACCACCAGGGCGTGTTCGTGGCTGAGCTTGGCGTCAACAGAACCCACGGCCGGACTCGAATCACTGTGCCAGAGGGTACCGGCCAGCGCTTCAGAGCTGAGGACCCGGTCCTCCCGCCGGAACAACCGCTCGGGCGACAGCGACAGGAATCCCCGCTCCCCATCCTGCAGGGCCAGTTGATAACAGCGTTGACTCAGGCTGCGCCAAGCGAGAAACAAACTCCACAACGGCAACGCCCTGGCGGCTGCCAGGCGCGTCCGACGGGCCAGCACCACCTTGGCGAACTCCCCTGAGGCGATCGCCCGGCGGGTGCTTTCAACTGCCGTTCGCCAGGCGGCCTGCTCGGGCTGATCCTCACGCGTCACCGGGGGCATCTCCCTCGCCGGCGTAGCCTTCCCATGCCAGCGCCGAAGCCCCTCACAGCACTCGTCCAACGCGCGCGCCGCCAGCTGGACCTGAATCCAGCATCGGCCGCTATCCCGCACCACCGCGAGGGCCGGCTGGATGAACAACACCCGCGGCCACTGCTGCCAGCCCTGGTCACGTTCAAACCCTGAGATCCAAAAAGCCAGCACGCCGTCGCTGCCCTTACGGTCCTTGAGCTGCCGCCAAGCGGCGTCATCAACCCAGCGTCGATGCCACCCCAGGGCCGCGACTTCGCGCTGGCCGTCCCGTGAACGCCAATAAAGTTTTTCCTGCCCAACCTGGGCACCGAGCCACGCCGCCAGGTCGGCCTCGGCCGCGAGTTCAGCCGGCTGGGTCAAAGAGTGCGTGCCGAATTCCGGCACCGCTGTCCGGCCTCGCTCCAACCGGCAAGCGAGTGCCTCGGCAGCCTTGATCAATGGTGTGAACGGAGTCATAAAACGATGAGAGGTCAACTAACCGGTGCAATATCGGCAATTAGACCACGATTTCATCCAAGTTGCTTCCGGGGAAACCTGTTTTTAGACCCAAGCCACCGGTTTCTACGCGGCGAGGATCACCGCAGGCGCCAATCCCGACGCGAAGGCAATTCAGGCTCTGCCTCAAGGCCGTTGGAACCGATAGGAGAGTTAGGAGAGAGGAAATATCACCAGGCACTTAAGTGGGCTTAAGCCACAATCGCTACAGGCAAACTATGGAAATAGCACCGCGAATTCCTGGCTGTTCGCGCCGAAAGGCAAGGAGAACATTCTGAAGGAAATTGGTGGAGCCTAGCGGGATCGAACCGCTGACCTCAACACTGCCAGTGTTGCGCTCTCCCAGCTGAGCTAAGGCCCCACGCACCTGCCGGTCGGCAGGAAAAGATGGCGTCCCATAGGGGGTTCGAACCCCTGTTACCGCCGTGAAAGGGCGGTGTCCTAGGCCACTAGACGAATGGGACGCAGGTAACGTTTTGGTGCGGATTTGGTGGAGCCTAGCGGGATCGAACCGCTGACCTCAACACTGCCAGTGTTGCGCTCTCCCAGCTGAGCTAAGGCCCCTCCGCAAAACGTGGGCGTATTCTATAGGTAGCCTGCGGCAGGAATCAAGGGCTTTTTTTTCAAATTTATCCTACCCCGGAAACACGCCGCCATCGCCCCTGAACGATCCTCCGAGGACTTAGCCCGCAAGCCGGCCGATTGTATGGTGGCAACGCAGATCCCTCATGCGTTTTTCGGCCAGCGGGCGGTCACCAGGAAGATGGGATAGTCGCGCCCTTCCCGGCTGACCGTGACGGCCGTGGTGAAAGCCACACCTTCAAATCCCAGCGCCTCCAGAGCTTCTCGCAAGCGCTCACGATCAAAGCCGTGGTGAAAGATGCCCGGAGTACCCGCCGGGTGGAAACTGCCGTCTTCACGGTCAAGATCAGCCAGGGCGATCTCGGCTCCCGGTTTCAGGTGCGCGGCAAAGGTTTTCAACAGGGCTTGGGTATCTTCCACGTGGTGCAGCGCCATGGCGCTCACGATCAAGTCGAACCGGCGATCCAGGGGAGCAACCAGCAGGTCCTGGCAGCAGGCTGTCACCTTGCCCGCCAGCTCAGGCTTGGCGATCAGCTTTTCCAACATGGCCGGAGAGATATCCACCGCCCAGATCTGCCGGACTTTACTGGCCAGCTGCACCGCAACCAGCCCGGTCCCGGCGCCGAAATCCATGACCTCAAGCTCAGGGGTCAACGCCAACTGGCGGTTTAACGCCGCGCCGACGCCGGCGGAGATCTGCTGGGGCAAGGGGCGCGCATCCCAGTCCGCCGCCTTGTGCTGAAAAAGATCGGCCATCGCCGCTTCTCCTGTGGCTGAAAGATTCACCAACACTAATGCAAGGCGCGTCCCGATTCCATGGTGGCCGTCGCTTTCGGGCCTATACTTGCTTTCCAGTACTTCGCTGAACCGGGGGCCACGTGAGGCCGATCATTACCGTTGAGGGGCTCAACAAAACCTACGCATCCGGTCACTGCGCCTTGCGGGATATCAATCTGGCAATAAAACCGGGGGAGATCCTGGCCCTGCTGGGCCCGAATGGCGCCGGCAAAACCACCCTGATCAGCATCGTGTGCGGCATCGTCAACCCCAGTTCCGGGCGGGTGCGCGTCGACGGCCACGACATTCAACGGGACTACCGTGCAGCCCGCGCCTGTATCGGCCTGGTGCCCCAGGAGCTCTCCACCGATGCCTTCGAGAGCGTGCTGGCGGCGGTGCGCTTCAGCCGGGGCCTGTTCGGGCGCGCGCCGAATTCAGCCTTCCTGGAAAAACTGTTACGCCAGCTGTCACTCTGGGAAAAGCGCGACAGTCGTATCATGGACCTGTCCGGGGGCATGAAACGGCGCCTGCTGATCGCCAAGGCCCTCTCCCACGAACCACGGATTCTGTTTCTGGACGAGCCCACCGCCGGAGTCGACGTGGCCCTGCGCCAGGACATGTGGCAGATGGTGCAGGAACTGCGCCAGCAGGGGGTAACCATCATTCTGACCACCCACTATATCGAGGAAGCCGAGGCGATGGCCGACCGCATCGGGGTCATCAACCGCGGCGAGCTGATCCTGGTGGAGGATAAGAGTGCGTTGATGGAACAACTGGGCACCCGCCAGTTGCGCCTGACCCTGCAACAGCCCCTGGAACAGCTGCCGCCCAACCTGTCGGGCGAGGGACTGAGCCTCAGCGAAGACGGCCAGGAGCTGGTCTACACCTTCGATGCCCAGCACGAGACCGGCATTGCCCAGCTGCTGCGCCGGCTCGACGAGGCCGGGGTGGACTTCAAGAACCTGCACTCCAAGCAGAGTTCGCTGGAGGAGATCTTCGTCGACCTGGTCAAGGAGGCACGGTGAACCTGCACGGCGTAAGCGCAATCTACCGCTTTGAGATGGCACGGGCCCGGCGCACCCTGATGCAGAGCGTCGCCTCCCCGGTGCTCTCCACCTCGCTCTACTTTATCGTCTTCGGCACCGCCATCGGCAACCGCATGGGGGACATCGACGGCATCGGCTACGGCGCCTTTATCATTCCCGGGCTGCTGATGCTCTCCCTGCTCAGCGAAAGCATTTCCAACGCCAGCTTCGGCATCTTCTTCCCGCAATTCTCGGGGACCATCTACGAAGTCCTGTCCGCGCCGGTGTCACCGTTTGAAATCGTTCTCGGGTACGTGGGCGCGGCCGCCACCAAGTCAGTGATCCTGGGGGTACTGATCCTGATCACGGCGCGGCTGTTCGTGGACTACAGCATTGTCCACCCATTCTGGACGCTGGCCTTTCTGCTCCTCACCGCGGTCACCTTCAGCCTGTTCGGTTTTATCATCGGCATCTGGGCAGACGACTTTCAGCAGCTGCAGGTCATCCCCCTGATGGTCATCACCCCCCTCACCTTCCTCGGGGGGGCGTTCTACTCCATCGAGATGCTGCCCGAGCCCTGGCAGTCCCTGACCCTGTTCAACCCCATGGTCTACCTGATCAGCGGCTTTCGCTGGGCCTTTTACGGCGTCGCCGATGTACAGGTGGGCATCAGTTTGCTGATGACCCTCGGCTTTCTGCTGCTCTGCCTGGCGGCGGTGACCTGGATTTTCCGCACCGGCTACCGGCTCAAAAGCTGAACCACCCTTTCGCGGCGCAGCGCCCTTCAGCCGGGAAGGTAATCACGCCGCCGTATCTCGTACTGTTTCATCTTGTTGTTGAGGGTCCGACGGGGCAGCTCCAACTCCTCGGTGACCGCCTGAATACTTCCCTGGTGGCGCCTGAGGGCCTGGATGATCAATTGGCGCTCAAAACTCTGCACCCGTTCTGCCAGGCTCTGGCCCGGACTGGGCGATTCTGGCTGCTCACCCTGGCCAAGCATCGCCTGAATCGATCTCGCGGCGCCCACCCCCAGCACGTAACGCTCGGCAATGTTCTTCAACTGGCGCACGTTCCCCGGCCAGTCGTAGTCCATCAGCAGGGCCAGCTCCTGCGCATCGGGTTCAACATAATCGCGCTCATACTGCAGCGCCGCCTTGTGGGCAAAGAACTCGAACAGCAGGGGGATATCGTCACGGCGCTGGGAAAGCCGCGGCAGGTGCAGCTCGACCACGTTAAACCGGTAGTAGAGATCTTCTCTGAAGCGCCCTTCGACCGACGCCCGGGCCAGGTCCTCCTTGGTGGCGGCGATCACCCACAGATCCAGTGAAATTTCCCGGTTGGAGCCGACCCGCTCCAGCTTCCGCTCCTGCAATACCCGCAGCAGCTTGATCTGAAAGTTGATGGGCATGCTCTCGATCTCATCGAGAAACAGGGTGCCGCCCTGGGCATGCTCGATCTTGCCGATGCGGCGCTGGTCCGCCCCGGTGAACGCCCCCTTCTCGTGACCGAACAGTTCGCTCTCGAACAGGTTTTCGGGGATGGCGCCACAGTTCACGGCAACAAAGGGATGCTCACCGCGACCGCTGAATTCATGCAGACAGCGAGCCACCAGCTCCTTACCGGTGCCGGTGGCACCGTTGATCACCGCATCCACCGGGGTCTGCCCCAACTGCAACACCTGCTGGCGCAGAGCCACCATGGCCGGCGACTGGCCGATCATGCGACTTTCCAGGGAGGGTCTCTGGGCCAGCAGCCGGTGCAGGTTGCGGTTCTCCAGCACCAGGCGCCGCTTCTCCCCGGCCCGCTGGATCCGGTCGATCAGCAGGTCCGGCTCCACCGGCTTTTCAATGAAATCGTAGACTCCGTCGCGCATCGCCTCCACCGCCATCCGTACGTCGCCGTGGGCGGTGACCAGCAGCACCGGCAAATCCGGGTCAAGGCGCTGCACTTCACGGGCAAAGGCCATTCCGTCCATTCCCGGCATGCGGATATCGGAGACGATCACCCGGTCGCAGCCCGGCTCGATGGCGCTCAGCGCCGTCTCCGCACTGGAATAATCCTCAACCTCCATGCCGGCCAGGTTGAGCCACTGGCGAGTGGCCTTGCGTATCGCCTCTTCGTCATCCACCAGAATCACCCGGATCGGGGGACGGTTGCGCAAGGATGAGTGGGCAAGGCTGTCAGACATGTGCGAGCTCCGCTTGTACTAGGGTCAGGCAGAAGGTGGTGCCCCGTCCGGGCTGGGGTTCGACTTCGAGGCGCCCCCCGAACTCCTCGACGATGCCGAAGGAGACCGACAGCCCCAACCCCATCCCCTGGCCGGGCGGCTTGGTGGTAAAGAACGGGTCGAACAGTTTGGGCAGGTGACCGGGATCGACTCCGCAGCCGTTGTCACGGATCCTGAGCTGCGCGTGCCCCTGCGCCGCGCTCAGGCAAATGTCGATTTTTCCCGCCGCCGTAACGGCGTCGGCCTGGATGGCGTCGATCGCGTTGCGCAACAGATTGACCAGAATCTGCTCCAGTTTGATCTCGTCAGCCCGGACCGCAACCGGGGGCGCCGGCGGCGTCCAGCTGACCTCAATATTCGATTTGGCGAGGCTCGGCCCAAGCACCAGCAGCGCATGCTCCACCACCCGGCTGAGATCAACGCTGCTGAGCGTGCCGCGGGATTTACTGGCGAAGCTTTTGAGGTGGGTAACGATGGCCGAAACCCGACGAATCAGACCATCGATATCCCCCAGGTTTTCCCGGGCCGGCGCCATGTGACCGCGCTCGACCAGCAGCCGGGTACTGGCCAGGAAGGTCTGGATCGCTGACAGCGGCTGGCTGATCTCGTGCACCAACCCTGCGGACAGCTGCCCCAGGGCCGCCATTTTTTCAGCCTGGATCAACTCCTCGTGGGTTTGGCGCAGCGCCTGTTCAGCACGAATCCGCTCGTCGATCTCCTGCTTGAGCTGAGCGTTACTCTGGTTCAGCGCCTCGGTGCGCTGCGCCACCCGTTGTTCCAGCTGCTGCTGGTGGCGCAGGCGGCTGGAGAGAAACAACCCCAGCACCGCCAGCAACGCGGTGATCAAAAACGCCACCAGCACCGCGTAGCGCTTACTTTCGGACAATGTTTTCAAATCACTGAGGTAGTAGAGCTTCCAGCCAAGCTGCTCGATGGGCCGCTGGTGCAGCAGGTAGCGCCCCGAGGGCGCCCCTGCCCTGGCGGCAGGACCGTCGCTGCCAAGACGGATCACCCGGTTGCCCCGGGGCGAAGGCGCCAGCTCCTCCAGCGCCAGGGCGCGAATGGGGTGAAGGCTGTATTTCTGGGCCTCCTGCAGCCGCCTCAAGGTCACATCGGAGAGAGGCGCCAGGGAGCGGTAACGCCAGGCCGGATTACTGGCCAGGAAAATCACTCCATCGCTGTCACTGATCCAGACGTTTTCCCCACCGGCGGCCCAGTTGGCCTCCAGGGGCGTCATGTCAATCTTGAGAACAGCCACCCCCAGCACTCGGCCTTGGTGCAATACCGGACGGGACAGAAACAGCCCCGGGCGCCCGGTGGTCACTCCAACCGCGAAAAAGCGGCCGCTGCGCCCCTGGGAAGCCTCTGTGAAGTAGGGTCGGAAGTGGTAGTTTTTGCCGACGAAGCTGAGCGGTTGCGCCCAGTTGCTGCTGGCCACCACCAGGCCGTTTGCGTCCATCAGATAAAGCGCCTCAGAGGCGGATTCTGCCTGCCAGCTCTCGAGCTTTCGATTTACGGCGTCCCGCAGATCGGCGCGCCCCGGCGTTTTTAGTAATTGCTGAACCTGATGGTCCTGAGCGGCAATAAACGGAAGATAGTCGAAGCGCCGATGCGCCGACTCGACCGTGGAGGCATACAGGTTCAGGCGCTCGGCACCGATCCGCTCAAGCTCCGTGAAGTGGGCCCGTTCGGTTAAGCTCAGCAGCACCGCGGTCAGGAGCAGCCCGAACAGCGCGGCGCCCAGGAGAATCCAGGTGGTCGTCTTTGAGTTACGCTCGGGCATGTACGGCATCCCGGATCTCCGCTCTACGGGCTCTGCTCTCACCGGTTAAGCAGTCAGGAAGTGACGCTCAACCGTGACGGTTGCTTCAAGGCGCTTCGGCAATGGACCAAGGCGCTGAATCAAGGCAATAATCAACGCAATTAACGCGCCAAGGAGTGGGGTGCGCCCCCGAAAGCCCGCCGGCCTTCCTGCCATGGTCGACAACGCCTCTGATCGCTAATCGCCCCCTGACCACAATCGGCCAAAAATGGCTGATTAAGCCGAAAACCGGCCCGATTTGCCAGCCAATTTTGGCTCATCAAACAAACCCGGCGCCCACCTCCCTGCTCGAAAGATACAGGCGCAAGACGTATCTCTTTTGATTATCAATTAATTAAGCGGTATCCGTCAGATACATACGCAACTTGGCAAAGCCTTTGCTATATCTCTGTCAGCACCCCGTCTGCCGGGTGACGATAACGACAACAATCAGAGGGTAGAAGTATGAAGGGTTTGAAAACTGCGGTTATCGCCTCGATGGCCATGGCTGGCCTGGTCGCCGGCGAGGTACAGGCGGCCACCGAGTGGAACGTGTCCCTGTGGGGCAAACGCCGTGCCTTTACTGAAAATGTCGAAAAGCTGGCTGAGCTGGTCGAGGCGAAGACCAACGGCGAGTTCAAGCTCAACATCTCCTACGGCGGCCTCTCCAAGTCACGGGAGAACCTGGACGGAATCTCTTTCGGCGCCTTTGAAATGGCCCAGTTCTGCTCCTTCTATCACAGCGACAAGAACCCCACGATCACCGTGACCGAGCTGCCGTTTTCCCAGGATGTGTCCCTGGCGCGGGTAAGCGAGATCTACCAGGAGGTGTTTGAGCACCCGGTTGTTAAAAAGGACCTGGCGCGCTGGAACGCCACCCTGCTGATGCCCACGCCGATGCCCCAGTACAACATCGTCAGCAAGGGCGAACCCCTGACCGCCCTGGAGGGCTTTGACGGACTGCGCGTACGCGGGCCCGGGGGAATTATGGGTGTACTGGGCAAGCTCGGCGCAGTGAAAACCGGCGTTCCCTTTGCCGAGGTGCGCCAGTCCATGGATTCAGGCGTCATCGACGCCGCCTCCTTCGCCCCCCACGCCCACCTGGCGGCCAATACCCTCGCCGTGGGACAGTGGGCCACCACCAACTTGAACCTCGGCTCGGCCAACTGCCCCGTGGTGGTCAACACCGACGCCCTGGAGATGCTGGAGCCGGCCCACCGCGAGGCCCTGCTGGGTTCCGTGGATGAGGCACTGGATTACTACGTTCAAAACTACGAGCAGAACACCACCGCCAAGTACGAAGCCGCGCTCAAGGAGCAGGGGCTGACCCAGGTGACCTTTACCCCCGAGCAGACCGCCAAACTGAACGAGCTGGCCGACTCCGTCCGCCAGGAGTGGGTCAAGAAGTACGCGGGCCAGTTCGATGCTCAGGCGCTGTTTGACTTCACCGCCAACCTGTTCGCCGAGAAGTAACCCCCTCCCCGCGTCGGGCGCTACGGTCCGGGTCTCCTGACCGTACCGCCCGACCGGCTCCGTCTGTTTTTCCCGCATTCGCAAAAAGGGGGAATGTTATGTCTGCCGCCGCATCTGTTTTGTCCGACGACTCGCTGCTGAGTCGCCTCGACCGTTGGTTTTTCCGTTTCGAGTCCCTGCTCAACCTGGCGGGAGGGATCGCGATTTTTCTGCTGGTGCTGCTGGCAACCGTCAACGTGCTGGGCCGCTGGCTGCTATCTGCGCCGATCAGTGGCTATGTCGACTGGGTCGAGCAGGCCATGGCCTTTATCGCCTTTTTCGGCCTCGCCTACACCCAGCGCATGGGCGGGCATATTCGCATGGATATTCTGGTCGGCCAGTTTCGCCGCCGCTGGCTCTGGTTTACCGAACTCTTGACCACCGTACTGATGCTCCTGGTGACCCTGGTGCTGATCTACGGGTCCTACCTGCACTTCTGGCGCGCCTACTCCATCGGCGACTCTTCACTGGATATCAACCTGCCCACCTGGCCTGCCAAACTGGTGGTGCCGCTGGCCCTCAGCGTGCTGGCCTTACGCCTTGTGCTGCAGATCTGGGGCTACCTACGCGCCCTGCGCAAAGGGGGGGACAGCCCGGTCGCGGTGCCCCTGATCGAGTCCGCCGCCGACGTGGCGGCCAAAGAAGCGGGATCCGTTAGCGGACACGACCACTAGGAGCCCTGACCATGACCGAACTCTTTCAAGCCATGGGCAGCATGGACTCCATCGATATCGGCCTCTGGGTCTCCGGCGCCATGTTGCTGTTCGTGGTGCTGGGCGTGCGGGTCGCCTTCGCGGCGGCCATCGCCGGCTTTCTGGGCTTGCTGTGGATCTTCTCCGCCAAGCTCGGGTTTGAACGGGGCTTTCTGGTAGCGGTGAAGATGGCCGGCACCATCCCCCACTCCAAAGTCTCGTCCCTGGCCCTGTCGTTGATTCCCACCTTTATCCTGATTGGCTACCTGGCTTACCACGCCGGCCTCACCCGCGCCCTGTTCGAGGCGGCCAAGCGCTGGGTCGGCTGGCTCCCCGGCGGCATGGGGGTGGCGACAGTGTTCTCCACCGCGGGCTTTGCCGCGGTCTCCGGGGCCTCAGTCGCCACTTCGGCGGTCTTCGCCCGCATCGCCGTGCCCGAGATGCTCAAGCTCGGCTACGACAAGCGCTTCGCCGCCGGGGTCGTGGCCGCCGGCGGCACCCTCGCCTCCCTGATTCCACCGTCCGCGATCCTGGTCATCTACGCCATCATCGTCGAGCAGGACGTCGGCGCACTCCTGATGGCGGGCTTTCTGCCCGGTTTCGTCTCGGCGTTGATCTACGGCGGCCTGGTGATCCTCCTGGCCATGACCCGCAAGGATTTCGGTCCGCCGATCACCGGCTACAGTTGGAAGCAGCGGCTGGAGTCGGTTCCCGGCGCGCTGCCGATCTTCTTTGTCATCGCCATCATCATGGTCTGCATCTACGGCGGGGTCGGCACCCCCACCGAGGCCGGCGCCCTGGGGGCCAGCGTGATCCTGTGCATGGCGCTCTACCACGGCAGCCGCTGGAAAGAGCTCAAGAGCTCGCTGATGGAAACCGCCAAGCTGTCGGCGATGATCTTCGCCATCATCTGGGGCGTGCTGATCTACGTCCGCTTTCTCGGCTTTGCGGATCTGCCCAGTGCCTTCTCCGACTGGATCGTCGGCCTGGAGCAGAGCCCGATGCTAACCTTGCTGCTGATCCTCTGCGCCTACGCGGTACTCGGCATGTTCATGGATGCCATCGGCATGCTGCTGCTGACCCTGCCGGTGGTCTACCCGGCGGTAATCGCCCTCAACGGCGGTGCGGACGTGCTGGCCGCCGATTCGGCCTTTGGGGTCTCGGGCACCGGTTGCGCCATCTGGTTCGGTATCATCGTGGTGAAGATGGCCGAGCTCTGCCTGATCACCCCGCCCATCGGCCTGAACTGCTTCGTGGTCGCCGGCGTGCGTCCGGAGTGTTCGGTACAGGACGTGTTCCGCGGCTGCATTCCTTTTTTCGTAGCGGACGTGGTGACCATCGCGGTGCTGATCGCCGCCCCCGGCATCGTGCTCTGGCTACCGGCGCTGGTCGGTTACGCCTGAACATGACTACGGCGAGCACTGCCGCGAAAAGGGCTTGCCTGGCGGGGCGCTGGCCGAGCGCAACACCCCCTTCCTGCTAACCCACTAGAGACACTCTACGTGCTGGAAACATGGCAGCTGTTCGTTTTGAGCCTGGTGGGGCTGCTGGCCGGTTGGCTCAACGTGATGGCCGGCGGCGGCTCCCTGCTGACGCTGCCGGTGATGCTGTTTATGGGGCTTCCGGCGCCGGTGGCCAACGGCTCCAACCGAATCGGCATTCTGTTGCAGAATATCAGCGCGACCCTGACCTTTTACCGCCAGGGTTTCAGCGACTTCCGCCTCAGCCTGGGCCTGGCCCTGTTTGCCTGCCTCGGCGCCCTCGCCGGCGCCAGCCTCGGCGTGCAACTGGATGGCGCCTGGTTTGACCGGCTGCTGGCGCTGGTCATGATCGGCGTCCTGCTGCTGATGCTGTTCGCCCCCCCTGACACGCCCCGTTCAGAGACCACCGATCAAGCGCCCGGCAAGCGCCGCTGGCTGGCCTACCTCTGCATGATCGCGGTGGGGTTCTGGGGCGGGTTAATCCAGATTGGCGTGGGCTTTATCCTGATGCCGGTACTCAACCGTGTCCTCGGCCTGGACCTGGTGCGCGTCAACATGCACAAGGTGTTCATCGTCGCGGCGTATACCCTGGTGGCCCTGGGCGTGTTCGCCAGTCAAGTCGAGATCGACTGGTACGCGGGCATGGCGCTGGCGCTCGGGACCATGGTGGGGGGCTGGCTGGGCGTACACACCAACCTGGCCAAAGGCCAGACCTGGATTCGCCGGGTGCTGGTCATCACCCTGGTCGCCTTTATCATCAAACTGCTGTGGAGCGGCTGATACCGGGGACAGTGGCTACCCAAGTCAGCGCCATTGCCGCTGACCGGTTGAAACCGCTAAAATGCGGTTTCGGGCGCCCTCTCAATGGAGCGCCCTGTTTTTTTCCGGCGCCTTGCAGACCCTTTCAGCACCGCTCGACGCCACGTTAACGCCTGAGTACAGCTAATGGATATTTATAAAGAATTCACTTTCGAAGCCGCGCACCTCCTGCCCCATGTGCCCGCGGGGCACAAGTGCGGGCGCCTCCACGGACACTCTTTCCGGGTGCAGATTCATGTCAGCGGCGAGGTGGATGCCCACACCGGCTGGATCATGGACTTCGCCGACATCAAGGCCGCCTTCAAACCCATCTACGAGCGCCTTGATCACCACTATCTCAACGAGATCGAGGGGCTGGAGAACCCCACCAGCGAAGTGCTGGCCCGCTGGATCTGGGCCGAACTGAAACCCAGCCTGCCGCAGCTCAGCCAGATCCTGATTCAGGAAACCTGCACCAGCGGCTGCGTTTACCGGGGCGACTGATCGCTCGCCGGGCGTTTGCCCCGGGAAGGGAAACCAGCCGGGCGACGGTCTGCGGTCGATGAAAAACGCTTTCGTGCCCGGTTTTGCCCCCATGCCCGGTTATTCGTCAGCGGCACGGGCTGGGCTTCACCAACTGGCGACTTTTTTGTTGCCCGGCAAAACCTTACCATAAGCAAAAAAGAGCCGCCGGAACGCCCATGCACAGCCACAGTCATAGTCACAGCCACGCCC
The DNA here is from genome assembly GCF_017309075.1 of Motiliproteus sp. SC1-56. Taxonomy (GTDB): domain Bacteria; phylum Pseudomonadota; class Gammaproteobacteria; order Pseudomonadales; family Balneatricaceae; genus Motiliproteus. Next base: position 114,384 of record NZ_JAEMGS010000005.1, read on the forward strand.
CCACCTCCCCTCAAGACCGGTCCGCCTTCGCCCAACGGGTTACCTGGATCGGCGCCATACTTGATGCGGTGCTCGGGGTCGCCAAAATCGTGGTCGGCTGGCTGTTCTATTCCCAGGCGTTGATAGCGGACGGGATTCACTCCCTGTCAGATCTGGTCACCGACTTTATGGTGGTGGCCATCGTGCGCATCTCCCACAGCGAACCCGATGAAGATCACCCCTATGGGCACGCCCGTTTTGAAACGCTGGGCACCGTGCTGCTGGGTTTCCTGCTGGTGGCGGTGGCCGGAGCCATGGCTTACGAGAGCACCCTTAACCTGCTCAATCCCGAAGAGATGCCCCTGCCCGGCTGGCCGGCCCTGGTGATTGCGGCAGTGTCCATTCTCAGCAAGGAGTGGATCTATCGCTACACCCTCGCCGCCGGCAAACGGATCAAGTCGGACCTTCTGATCGCCAACGCCTGGCACAGCCGCACCGACGCCTACTCCTCCATCGTGGTGTTCGTCGGGGTGGGGGGCGCCATGCTGGGACTCCCCTGGCTCGACAGCCTTGCGGCCCTGGCGGTGGCCCTGTTTGTTGCCAAGATCGGCTGGGATTTAAGCTGGAGCGCCCTGCGCGAGCTGGTGGATACCGCCATCCCCGCCGAGGAGCTGGAAGCACTGACCCAGGCTGCCCTGACGGTCGAGGGCGTGCGTGACGTCCACAGTTTCAAATCTCGTCAGATGGGGTCGGAGATTCTTCTGGAGCTCCACCTGCAGGTGGCCCCTTACCTGAGCGCCTCGGAAAGCCACTACATTGGTGAAGCGGTGGTGGCCAAGCTGCTCAAGGAGTTCGATAGCATCGGCCACATCATCTTCCATATCGACACCGAAGACGACGATGCGGCCAATTATTGCGCGGTATTGCCCATGCGCCAGGAGATCACCGAACTGCTGGACAGCGAGCTGCAGCAGGTGGATCCGACCTACCGGCGGGAGAAAGCGGTACTGCATTATATCCACGGCAAGGTCGAAGTGGACCTGTTCGTCAGCCACGCTGACCAGACGCCCGCACTGGATACCCGCACTCTGAGTGCTACCCTCAACCAGCGCCTTGGCGATCTGAGCTGGTTTCGGGAACTTAAAATCTGGGTTCCCGGCTAAACGCCGGGGCGGCTAGCGCGCTGCCGCGCTGGCCAGCAGGGGCTCTTCTCCCAGCAGCGCCTGGGCCCGCAGCAAAGCCGGGATACGCTGCGGGTACACCCGGTCTTCGCCCAACCGTTTCAGCACCCCCATCCGGGCCATCACGTCCGCCACCCCCTCGGCCATCCCCACCAGGTACACCTCCCGTCGCCCCTGACGGGACTCCAGGATCAACTCTTCGACGGCGATCGCCGTCGACACATCGATATAAGGTACGGCGGAAAGATCCAGCACCAGAGCATCGTGAGCCGTCTGGGCGGCAATCTTTTTCTGTATCGCCTTGGCCGCACCGAAGCTGACCGGTCCGGTCAACTGGTACAGTAAAATCCGGCCACGGGACTGGGCGAGAATCTCCCGCTCCTGGGGCGTCAAACAGGCTTCGTCATCACCAACCACCCGCGCCGACTCCAGCTGCAGGTCCGACAAGCGGCGCACGGTGTAGAGGTTCGCCAGGAACACACCCACCCCCACCGCAGTTACCAGGTCGACGAACACCGTCAGGTACAGCACCAGGAACATGAGCCCGGCCACGAACGGCGGGGCCCGGTGAACCCGACCCAGGAAGCGCCAGTCGATAATATCCAGGCCCACTTTCAGCAGAATGCCGGCCAGTACCGCGTGGGGAATCGCCTCCGCCAGCTGCCCTCCCCCCAGCACCGCCAGCAGCAGAAGCAGCGCATGGACCGCCCCGGACAACCCGGTGCGCCCGCCGGCGCGTATATTGACCACCGTGCGCATGGTGGCCCCGGCGCCCGGAAGGCCGCCGAACAGCCCGGCCGCCAGGTTACCGATGCCCTGCCCGACCAGTTCCCGATTGGGGTTGTGCTGACTCTTGGTCAAGTTATCGGCGACCAGCGAGGTGAGCAGAGAGTCGATGGCGCCGAGGGCTGCCAGCATCAGGGCGGCACGGATCATTTCCCCCGCAAGACTCATGTCCACATGCGGCCAGTGCAGCGCCGGCAGTCCCTGGGGAATCGATCCGATCACCGCAACAGCCCCCTGCGGGTAAAGCGAAACTGTCAGCGCCGTACCCAGAATCAGCGCCGCCAGCGGCGCCGGCAGCCAGCGATTGAAGGTCGAAGGCCAGAAGAACAGGATGGCCAGGGTCAGCAGCGCCAATCCGAGCGCATGGACGTTGAGTGCGACGATGGCCGCGGGAAGTTCCTGCAGCGCCGACAGGACACTGGCCTCGGCGGGATGCCCCAGCAGCGGTTCCAGCTGCAACAGAATGATGATGACCCCGATGCCGGTCATAAAGCCGGAAATCACCGGGAAGGGAACCAGGGTGATGTACTTCCCCAGCCTCAGCAGCCCGAACAGAATCTGAAAGCCGCCGGCAAGCATCACCACGGTAAAGGCCAGCACGGGACCGTTGGCCGGATCCCTGGCCACAAAGTCGGTGAAAACCGCCGCCATGACGACGGTCATGGGCCCGGTCGGACCGCTGACCTGGCTGGGGGTGCCGCCGAACAGCGCCGCGAACAGCCCGACACAGATAGCCCCGTAGAGTCCGGCCACCGGCCCCACCCCCGAAGACACGCCGAACGCCAGGGCAAGGGGGAGCGCCACCACCGCCGCCGTCACGCCGCCATAGATATCGCCCCTAAGGTGCCCCCAACGCTCGCTTTGTGCCACCGTTGTCCATTCTCCCGGTAGATTTTCCCGACCATCGACATTAACACCCTGTCCACAAGGGAAAAATGAGACCAAAGGGGAGAAGGCACCGGGGCAGCAAAAGAAAGCTGATGAGACGCCCTATTTTTAGTATCGTATGCGAGCTTTTACTTATGCTCGGCAAGGAGAGTCAAATTGTCTGTACGACGCGCCACCGCGATTTTTGCCTTATGGCTCGTCCCCGCCTCGCTGCTAGCCGCCTGCCCGGTTAGCAACGTCCGCGTCGGGCTGTTTGATTTTCCTCCGCTCTACCACCTGTCCGCCACAGGAGAAGCCGAAGGTCAGCTGGTGAACCTGCTAGACGAGGTCATGGCAGAGGCAGGCTGCACCTGGCAGCCCCGGTTCTTCACCGATACACCCAGCGCAGGCAAAAGCATCTTCCAGGGCTCCGTCGATTTGATGATGGCAATACGCCACCCGCTGATGGAGCCCCGGGTGTTTTATGGCAGCCTTCCCTTGACCCAACTGGAGCTCAACCTCTACCACGGACCTGCAACACCGGCCGCTCATGGACCCGAAGGACTCAAAGACAAAAGGGTTGCCGTCATTCGCGGCTTCGGTTACGGAGGGCTTATCAACCAGTTGCTCCCCGCCGCCGCGGCGATCGACCTCACTGTAGCCCAAAGCCACAGTGAAGCGTTCTCGCTGCTGTTCCAAAACCAAGTCGATTACGTGCTGGACTATCGCGGGCCCTCCGATGCGGTGCTGGCAACAGGCTCGCCAGTCCCTGTCACCTGGACCCCCTGGGGCTCGGAAGATCTGTTCTTCCTGGTGTCGAAGCATCTCTCGGATCCGCCGGCGCTGCTACAGGCCCTGGAGCAAGCGTTACGCCGGGTTCGACCGTAACCGGCTAACCGTGACGGCCTTGCCAGTGCCAGACCCCGTTTAGGTTATACTGCGCCGCTTGCTTTTGATGACCGCCGCTGGTTGAGCCCCGATGATCGAAATTCTTTACGCCGACGCCCACCTGGTGGTTGCCAACAAGCCCGCCGGGCTGCTGTCGGTACCCGGCCGTGGGCCGGATAAGCGCGATTGCCTGTGGCACCGGGTACAGCAACAGTTCCCCACCGCCCGCATCGTGCACCGCCTGGATTGCGCCACCTCGGGCGTGATGGTGCTGGCCTTGAATGCCGACAGCCACCGCGCCCTGAGCCGCCAGTTCCAGGAGCGCCAGACCGACAAGCGGTATGTCTGCATTGTTGACGGGCGGGTGGTCGCCGAGACCGGCCATGTGGCCCTGCCGCTGCGCTGCGACTGGGACAACCGCCCGCTGCAGATGGTGGATTTCGCCCAGGGCAAGGCCGCGCTGACCCACTGGCGGGTGCTGGAACGGGCCGCCGATCACACCCGCCTCGCCCTGACCCCGATAACAGGACGCTCACACCAGTTGCGAGTGCATATGAAAAGCCTCGGCCATCCCATTCTCGGGGACGCCTTCTACGCGCCCCCCAGGGTACAAGCGGTCAGCCCTCGACTGTTACTCCACGCCGAGCGGCTGCGCCTGATCCACCCGGGCGACGGCCAACCGCTGAGCGTTGAATCCCCCGCCCCGTTCTAAGCCACCACCCGCTGCGGTGAGCCGGCGACGAAAGCCGCGATATTTTCCGCCAGCTGGTCCACAATCCGCTGACGCGCCTCCAGGCTGCCCCAGGCACTGTGGGGGGTGACGATGAGATTCGGAACATCGCCGGCCAACAGTGGATTTCCCTCACGGGGCGGCTCCTGGGAGAGCACATCGACACCGGCTCCCCCCAGGTGCCCGCTCCTGAGGGCCTCGGCCAACGCCTGCTCATCGACGATGCCGCCACGGGCGGCGTTGATCAGCAGCGCCCCCGGGCGCATCCGGGCCAGTTCTTCGGCGCCGATCAGATCCCGGGTCGCCTCGGTCAGCGGGGTGTGGAGGCTGAGCACGTCCACCTGAGCGAGCAGTTCCGCCAGCGGCAGCCGGCCTTGCGCCGGGGATTCAGTCCCCGGTCGCTGGGCCACCAACACCCGCATTCCCAGCGCCTCCCCCAGGCGGGCCACGGCGCGACCAAGTTCACCGTAGCCGACGATCCCCAGGGTTTTGCCGGCCAACTCCATGATCGGATAGTCCAGCAGGCAAAAACGGGGGCTCTTTTGCCAGGCCCCTGCCCGCACGGCACGTTCGTAATCCAGCAACCGCGTGGCCAGCGCCAGCATCAACCCGAGCACGTGCTGAGCCACAGCGGCGGTGCCATAAGCCTGACAGTTGCTGACGCGAATTCCCTGATTCCGGGCCGCCTGGAGATCCACATTGTTGGTACCGGTCGCGGCGACGCAGATCAGCTGAAGCGCCGGGCAGGCAGCCAGGGTATCGGCATCCAGCACCACCTTGTTGCTGATGATCACCTGAGCGTCCCGCACCCGCTCCAGCACCTCGTCCGGCTCCGTGGCCTCGTAACGAACCCAGGGGGAGGCAACATTTCGCAGGGGGCCCATATCCAGATCGTCGAAGTCGAGGCTAGCTGCATCCAGAAAAACGGTCTTCATGGTCAACAACTCCTTATGCAGGCCGGACCGCGGTCAGGTCCGATAAAAAAGGGGCCCGTAGGCCCCTCTAGAATCGCCACGCCTCAACCGGCGGGCATGTTCTCTTTGATCTCCCACAGGATCTCTTCAGCCACCGTGTCCGGTGCCGGCTCCGCCCCATCGGTCAGTACCGAGACGTAGACGCCGCTACGCTGACGGTTGAGTTTCACCTGGTACTGGCCGGTATGCTCGAGCTTTCCGGTTGCTTCATTTTTTTCAAATCCGCTTTTGTCGCTGCCGAACACATAGATTACCCGTTCGCCCAGGTAGATCTTGTAACCTTCCTGCTCCTCCAGCGCCACCGGCTCATCGGGGCTCGGCTCATTACGGCTGTAACGGATACGCGCCTTTTCGTCGGGCTCGATCCCAAAGGCGCTTGAGAGCACCGAATCGCTGATGGTGATATCTTCTCGATCCCCGTGCAGCCAGCTTAAAAAGCCCCAGAACCCCCCTTCTTCCTCGGCGTCAAACGCCGTGGCGGTGGTGTAGGTGATGTAATACTTGCCCAGGGCGCGATCGGCGGACCCCACGTCAAGTTCGGCACGGGTCATGGCCTGCTCAAGCTGGGACCAGGCGACGTCGATATCCGCCGACAACTTCAACACCGGCTCACCGCGCGAATCCCGGCCAAGCAGTGCCGGACTCGTGCCCTGCTGGCGTCGCGCCAGTCCACGGGCAGAGGTGTCGGCGCTGCTTTTGCTCAGATAGTGCAGCAGCTCGTACATGATCTCCGACTTGTAGCTCAGGTCCTCCGCCTGCCGGGACCAGTCCACGGATTCGGTGTCTGCCGGCAGGCGTGCGTGCTGCAGGCGGATGGCGGTCTGCCCAGCATCCGCGGGGCGCGTGAGTACGAGTCGAAGCTTGTCCTGGTAAGGCGGCTCCACCTCCTGGAAGGTGGCGCGCTTAAGCAGGGTGGTGAAAAAGCCCGGCGCCTCTTCGCGGCCCGCGATCCAGGCTGTTTCCATAATGCCCAGCTCCGGGTCCATCAGGGCGATATCCACTTCGTTGTAGCGCCAGAAGCCCTGGACCTTCTCCCAGACGACCTCTTGAGGCTCGTCGACGAGAATCAGTTTTTCCTGCCCTTCACGGGCGAGGTTAACCACCTCGTTACCGGCCTCGGCATAAAAGAAACTGGGGCGCGGCACTTCGAAATCGCGCCCGGTGGCTGTCGCCACCTCGCTCACCTCAGGCACGACCAGAATATCCTCGATCGCCTCCGCATCCAGGTGCGCCGGCACCTCGATACGCGCCAGAGTCCGCGCCTGCTGGTAGTCCTGGCTGCGATCCCGGATCGCCCATTCATCTCCCCCGGGGAGCACATCGTTCACACTGGCACAACCGGCCAGCATCAGCCCCGCAAGGGCAACAACAGAAAGAGTCTTCATCGGTTACTCGGCAATCAGCCCCGCCCGGATAAGGCCCTGCCGCAGCGGCTCGCGCAGCGGCTCCGAGAGGGGCGTAAGGGGCAGGCGGATTCCGGTGCTGCAGTAGCCCATCTGGTGCAGCGCCCACTTGACAGGGATAGGGTTGGCCTCAACGAAAAGCTCCTTGTGCAGGTGGGCTACGGTCTCGTTGAGCTTGCGCGCCTCCTCACCCTTTCCGTCCAGGGCCAGGGCGCAGATTTCAGCCATCACCCGGGGCGCCACGTTGGCCGTCACCGAGATGTTACCCTGGCCGCCGAGCAGTATCAGCCCCATCGCGGTGGCATCATCCCCGGAGTAGATGGCAAAGCCTTCAGGCGCCCGTTCGATCAGCTCCTGGGCCCGCACCAGATCGCCGGTGGCCTCCTTGATACCGACGATATTGTCGATCTCTGCCAGCCGCATCACGGTATCGGGCAGCATGTCGCAGGCGGTGCGACCGGGCACGTTGTAAAGAATCTGGGGGATATCGACAGTTTCCGCCAGGGTGCGGTAGTGCTGATAAAGCCCTTCCTGGGTGGGCTTGTTGTAATAGGGCGTAACCAGCAGACAGGCGTCGGCGCCCATCTCCTTGGCGGCGGCGGTCAGCTCAATCGCTTCCCGGGTGGAGTTAGCCCCGGTTCCCGCGATCACCGGGATCCGACCGGCCACCCGATCCACCACGTACTTGATAACCCGGCAGTGCTCGTCGCAGTCCAGAGTCGCGGACTCACCGGTGGTGCCCACCGCGACAATGGCGCTGGTGCCTTCAGCGAGGTGAAAGTCCACCACCTTATCGAGACTGTTCCAGTCAATATCACCATTTGCCTCCATCGGCGTGACCAGAGCAACCAAGCTGCCAGTAATCATCAAGTCTCTCCACTTCAGAATTTTTTTGTCACCGGAGCACACCAAGTGACACATATCAACGTACCGTTTTATTATTCTGCCCCGTCTCATTGGACGGTCCGGCCCGTTCAGGTGGGCTATTTTAACGAATAAGCACCTGCAAGCGTACCCGAGGCCGGTACTAAATCAACAGATAGACCCGCGTGAAGGAGCATCCACTGATGGAACCCAGCATCGGCCAAAAGGCCCCCGACTTTACCGCCCCGGACCAGAATGGCGATCCGGTCACCCTGAGCCAGTTCCAGGGCCACAAGGTCATCCTCTACTTCTATCCCAAGGACTCAACACCCGGCTGCACCGCCCAGGCCTGCAACCTGCGAGATCATCATGAGACCCTTAAAGAGCAGGGCTACGTGGTACTCGGGGTGAGTACCGACAGCCCGAAACGCCATCAGAATTTTATCGCCAAGAACGAGCTGCCGTTCACCCTCATCGCCGACGAGGAGCGCAAGGTACACGAGCTCTATGGCACCTGGCAGCTGAAGAAATTCATGGGACGCGAGTACATGGGAACGGTGCGCACCACCTTCGTTATCGACGAGCAGGGAGTGATCAGCGACATCATCCGCAAGGTAAAGACCAAGGAGCACGCCGCACAAATCCTGGGTTGAGCCCGGTGGGGATTGGCCTTAGCCCGCCTCTTCGATGGCGGCCCCCGCCCCGGATCCGGCCCGGGGCCAGGCCGTCATCACCGCTTTGAGCAGGGTGGCCAGGGGAATCGCGAAAAAGACGCCCCAGAATCCCCAGAGCCCGCCGAAAACCAGCACCGCAACGATGATCGCCACCGGATGCAGGTTGACCGCCTCGGAAAACAGCAGAGGCACCAGCACGTTACCGTCCAATGCCTGAATGATCGCGTACGCGGCCATCAGGTACATGAACTCGTTGCTCCACCCCCACTGAAAGAACGCGATCACCGCCACCGGCAGCGTCACCACGGCAGCCCCGATGTAGGGAATCACCACCGAAAGCCCCACCATCAATCCCAGCAGCGCCGCATAATTAAGCCCCAGCGCGATAAACACAACGTAACTGACGGCGCCCACCACGATGATTTCCACCACCTTGCCGCGGACATAATTGGCGATCTGGGTATCCATCTCAGTCCAGACCTGAGACATGACTGCCCGACGTTCGGGAAGAAAGGAGGTCCACCAGCGCATGATCAGACCGCCATCCTTGAGAAAGAAAAACACCAGGATCGGCACCAGCACTAGGTAGATAAGCACCTGCACCAGGTTGGCGATGGACGACAGCGAGTAGGAGACGACAACTTGGCCAAGCTTGCCCAGCTCACTTCCCACCTGGCTGATCAACGAGCGCACCTGCACTTCAGAAATCAGGTCGGGGTAGCGCTGGGGCAACAGCAACAGCAGTTCCTGGCCTTCGGCCACCATGCCGGGCAGTTCGTTCAGCAGGTTCACCAGCTGCCCCCAGACCTGGGGAACCACAACCAGCAACAGGGCCATCAACCCCCCGACAAACGCGAGAAAAACCAGCGTCACCGCAAGATTATGGCCCATACCAAACTGCTCGAGCTTGCCCACGACGCCCTGCATCAGAAACGAGAGGATCATACCGGCGAAGACCGGCGCCAGGGTTCCCCCCAGGGTGAGAATGATCACCAGGGCCGCAGCCAGAAAAACGAACAACAACAATGCCTCCTCATCGGAGAAGTAGCGTTCGATCCAGCTGCTAATGACCTTAAACATCGATTGGAAATCCTCGGCAAAGCGGGTTCACGGCTTGGAGGCCTTGCGAATGGTGTAGAAATAATTTTGGTCGTGCACCTCAGCGGCCAGCAGCTCGTCTCCGGACTGGTCGGTAAAGGCCTTAAAGTCGCGCATTGAGCCGGCATCAGTGGCAATCACCCGCAACACCTGCCCCGGCTCAAGGCGGTTAAGGGCCTGCTTGGCCTTGAGCAGAGGCAGCGGGCAACTCAACCCGCTGGCATCAAGGGTCTGATCAATCTCCATCGGTGCTTCACCTTTGTATCCGCGTTCGGTTGAGCGTTATAGTACGGCTTGCACCCGTTGGACCTGAAGACGCTAGGAACGCGAAGCCGCAGCTGCGACTATATACCAAATACCAACCACCGATAAGCTGCGGGTGCGGGATTGGCTAAAAGAGGAAGCGTTTGAAAACCAAGCTGTTACCCTTGGCTTTTTTGGCCATGCTAGCCCCCCCCGCAAGCCAGGGCAGTAACGAGCTGCCGGTGATCGGGGATACCGCCTCTGCCATCGTCAGTCTCGACGAGGAATTCCGCATCGGCCGGGCCTGGGTACGGACGCTGAGAGCCCAGGCACCGCTTCTGAATGACCCCCTGGTCTACAGCTATACCGACAACCTGCTCTCCCGCCTCGCCACCTTCAGCCCCCTGCAAGACCGCCGCCTGAGTCTGGTGCTGCTCGAAAACAGCTCCCTCAACGCCTTTGCCGTGCCCGGGGGCATCATCGGTGTACATGGCGGGCTCTTTCTGTATGCCAGCACCGAGAGCGAATTCGCCTCGGTTCTCGCTCACGAACTGGCCCACCTGAGCCAACGCCACCACGCCATGACCCTGGAAGCCCAGCAACGCAACCTCCCCTGGCAGCTGGCGGCCACCCTGGCCAGCATTCTGATAGCCGCTAAGTCCGATGGCGCCGGCGGTACGGCGGCCCTGGTCACAAGCCAGGCCGCGAGCCAACAGCAGAGCCTGGCCTTCAGTCGCGACAATGAACGCGAGGCGGACCGCATCGGCATGCAGGTGCTGGCAGATGCCGGCTACACCCCCCGGGCCATGCCCAAAATGTTTGGCCACATGCAGCGCCAGATAGGACGAGCTGGCCGCAACGCCCCGGAGTTTCTACTGACCCACCCGGTAACCGAAGCCCGGGTTGCCGACGCCCTCAACCGCAGTGAACAGCTACCGAGCGAGGGCAAAACCGACAGCCTCGAATACCAACTGATCCAGACCCGGGTGAAGATCCACTTGGCCAAAAACCTGGGTGCGACCTACGCCCGCTACCGGGCCGCCGTGCGCCAGTTCCCCACCGAGCCCACCTACTACGGTTTGGCCCTGAGCGCGATCCGCAACAACCACTTCGAGGAAGCGCGCGAGGCAATAGACTGGCTGCTGGAACAATCGCCTGACCGCATGATCTACCGCATCGCCGAATTTGAATACTGGCTAGCCACACGCCAAGGAAAAAAGGCCCTGCCGGCGCTTGCCAAACTGCTGGAGGTTTATCCCGGCAACCACGCCCTGACCATGCTGTTCGCCCAGACACTCACGCAACAGGGCCATCCAAACCAAGCGGTTGAACTGCTGAGAGCCCACAGCCGACGCTACCCCCAGGACATGGAGCTCTGGTACACCCTTGCCGAGGCCGAGGGCCTGGCAAACAACATCCTCGGGGTTCACCTGGCGCGGGCCGAATACTACCTGCTGAAAGGGGCGGTTCGACGGGCCGAAAACCATCTGGAGGTCGCCCTCAAACTGCCCGAGCTAAGCCAGCATGACCGACTTCGCATCGAACAACGGCTTAAGGACGCCAAGCAGATCCGCCAGGACCTGGAGTTTTAGCCCCGGATAAAAAACGAGGCCCACCAGGGGCCTCAAGAAGGGGTTTTCAAAACGGTACCAGGCGGGCCGTCGCGCTCTGCGCGAGCTCAGGCGTTAACCGCCCCAGACTGCTTCAAAGCGGCGGTAAAGTCCAGCATCCGGCGCAGCGGAACCAGCGCGCGCTCGCGCAGCCCGGCGTCAACTTCGATGGCGTTGCTTCCGGTCTCCAGGACCTGGGCCAGGCTTTCCAGATCGTTCATCGCCATCCAGGGGCAGTTTGCGCAGCTGCGGCACGTGGCGCCCTGGCCACCGGTCGGCGCTGCAATAAAGGACTTGCCCGGGGCCGCCTGCTGCATTTTGTAAAAAATACCCTGGTCAGTCGCCACGATAAAATGCTCGTTAGGTAGCTCTTGGGCGGCTTTGATTAACTGGCTGGTAGAGCCCACCCGGTCGGCCAGTTCAACCATGCTCGCCGGCGACTCGGGGTGCACCAATACCGCGGCATCCGGATAAACCCGCTTCAGGTCGCTGAGCCCCTTGGCCTTGAATTCGTCGTGAACGATGCAGGCGCCGTCCCACATCAACATCTCGGCACCGGTTTCGCGCTCAATGTAACTTCCCAGATGCTTATCCGGGGCCCAGATAATCTTTTCACCCTGTTCCACCAGGCTCTCGACGATCTCAAGAGCGCAGCTGGAGGTTACCACCCAGTCGGCCCGGGCTTTGACCGCGGCCGAGGTATTGGCGTAAACAACAACCTTGTGGTCCGGGTGCGCATCACAAAATGCGGAGAACTCTTCGATCGGACAGCCGATATCCAGCGAGCAGGTGGCCTCGAGGTTGGGCATCAAAATCCGCTTTTCCGGGTTGAGGATCTTGGCCGTTTCCCCCATGAAACGGACCCCTGCCACCACCAGCGTCGAGGCAGAGTGCGCACTCCCGAAACGGGCCATCTCGAGGGAGTCAGAGACACAGCCCCCGGTCTCTTCGGCCAGCTCCTGCAGCAGTGGGTCGGTATAATAATGCGCCACCAGGCAGGCGTCCTGTTGTTGCAACAGGGTCTTGATCCGCGCCTTATACGCCACCACCTGATCGTCGCTGTAGGCGGGCTGCCGATACTGGTGAGCGAGGTGCTCCTGAACCAGTACGCGATCGGCAATCTGTTTCTCTGTCAGCATATCTACAACCATTTCACCGTTGCAACGTGCTTTCGGCATCGCCGAAAGCAGCGAGTTTACCACAAGTCAAAAAGACCACGGTGTGCAACCTGGAGTTCCGGGGGAATGGTGGGTCGTACAGGATTCGAACCTGTGACCAATTGGTTAAAAGCCAACTGCTCTACCAACTGAGCTAACGACCCGCTCAAGAGAGAAAAAAGTTGGTGGGTCGTACAGGATTCGAACCTGTGACCAATTGGTTAAAAGCCAACTGCTCTACCAACTGAGCTAACGACCCAACGGGTGACGTATGATACGCCCCTTGAATGGAAAATCAACTATTGAAAGCAGGATCCCGCTTCTCGGCGCAGCCCAAAGAAGCGGCGCCAAGCGCCGGCGACCTACCCCGAAGGCGCCAGCCTCAGAACTAAGAGCCCGCCCGGGACAATGGCGCTCAAAACGCGCGATCTCAGCGTGATCCCGAGCCGACCTTGTACCGGGTCACATCCTCTGCACCGGCGTCAGCAAAACCCTGCGCCCGCAAGCGACAGCTGTCGCAGACACCGCAGGCCCGGCCATCTTCATCAGCCTGGTAGCAGGATACGGTCAAGCTGTAATCCAGCCCCAGTGCGACACCCTGCTGAATGATCTGCGCCTTGGTCAGTTCCAGCAGGGGCGTCATGATCCGCACCGGACGCCCGCTGACGCCAGCCTTGGTGGCAACATTCGCCAGGGCCTGAAAGGCCTCGATAAACGCGGGGCGGCAATCTGGATAGCCTGAATAATCAACCGCATTGACCCCGATATAGATCGCATCAGCGTCGAGTACTTCTGCCCAGCCAAGGGCCAGGGAAAGGAAGACCGTATTACGGGCCGGCACGTAGGTAACCGGTATTCCTGCTTCCAACTGCTCGGGCACCGCAATACTGGGGTCGGTCAGCGCCGAGCCACCGAAGTCTTCCAGGCTTAAACGCACGATCTTGTGCTCCACCACTCCGATCTTGGCAGCCACTTCCCGGGCGGCATTCAGTTCGGTCAGAGAACGCTGGCCGTAGTCAAAGCTGAGCGCATAGCAGGAAAAGCCCTCGGCAGACGCCATGGCCAGGGCCGTAGCCGAATCCAGGCCGCCGGAAAGCAGCACCACGGCCTTTTTGTTTGTATCAGACATGAAAAGTACTCGAAGAAAGGACCGCCCGGGCGGATCAGTTCTGACTGAGAAAATCCCGTGCCAGCTGGGCGGACTGCTGGTCGGGGTATTGCCGAACGACCTGCTGCATCAGCTCAGCAGCCTGCTGACGATTACCGAGCGCAGCCTCGGTCAAAGCCAGCTTGTAGGTGGCCTCCGGCGCTTTGGCGTGTTGCGGAAACCGTTCCAGCAGCCGCTGGTAAGCCTGGCGGGCCGCCTCCTGATCAGGGTTGGGCTTTGCCCGGTGCACCTCGCCCGTCCAGTAGAGAGCGTTGGCCAGAAGCAGGCTTTGCGGGTAGTCGCGCTCGAATGCTGCGAAAGCCGCCAGAGCCTGGGTGTATTCCCGCTGGCGAACCTTGGCAAAAGCTTGTCGATAGGCCTGGGAGTCTGTCAGTTGAGGAACTGCCGTAGGTGTCGTCCCTGCCCCTTCAGTACCAGCAAGAGCTGGAGGTACCACCGGCGGCAAGGCAGACTGCTTAGGCGGCTCCTCCGCCAGACGTTGGGTCAGCAGGGTGATGCGGCGGTCCAGGTCCCGGTAGCGGTCCCGCTGGTTTTTCCGCATTTTATCCATCTGGTGACCCTGCTCTTCAACACGGCCACGCAAAAATCGCACCTCTTCCTGGAGCTGGTCCAGCGTCATCAGCAGTTCTGCCACCTGATTAGGCGGCATGGCGGCACGCTGCTGCGGCGCAGGAGCACTCCGCGGTGCAGCAGTCTCTTTGCCGTCACTACGATCAATGACAGGGACCGACGCCTGCTGCGCCATAACGCAAGAACTGGCCAGCACCACAAGGGTGCCGACCAGCGGTTTCAGAGTTCGCATTGCTTAACGGCTTTCGTATTTCAGCTCTACGCGACGATTTTCAGACCAGGCAGCTTCGCTGTGACCTACCACCGCAGGACGCTCTTCACCGTAGCTGACAGTTTCGATCTGCTGGCCGGGCACGCCCTGAACTGTCAGGTAACGGCTGACCGCCTTGGCACGACGCTCACCCAGCGCCATGTTATATTCCCGCGTTCCCCGCTCGTCGGCATGGCCCTCAAGTACGGCCTTGGCGGAGGGATTATCCAGCAGGTACTGGGCATGGGCAGTCAGGGCCTCGAAGGCCTCGGACTTGACCACGGCCCGGTCAAAATCAAAGTAGAAGACAGTCTGCAGGTCGGTGACGTCGGCCGCGCCTTGATCCATTGCGCTGCTGTCGGTCCCCATTTGGCTGCCCTGCATGCTTTCGCCCGCACCGGCACCCGTGGCGGCAGCGGCATCCTGCTCGGCGCGCTGGTCTGCCTGATCCATGGAGTCGGCACTGTCACTGGTCGAGCTAGTCGTACTACAACCGGCAGCCCACACGACAGTTGCGGCGATTGCCATAGCCTTGCTGAGATTTCCCACTCGCATTATCTGCTCCTAATAATAATTCAGACACTTGTTTGTTTTTCGGCATAAGGTACTGCGTAGATTGATCTATTGCAAGTAAGGGGACCATGCTGGCTCGCGCACATTCCCCTCACGTGAAGGCAGCTTGTATTTCACGGTTCCGTCGATGGAAACCACCGCCAACACTTCCCGGGTTCCCTCCTGGGTGCCGTAGATCACCATGCTGCCGTTAGGCGCAATACTCGGTGACTCGTCTAGGTAGGTTTCGGTCAGCACATCCAGGCGCCCGGTCTTAAGGTCCTGCACCGCGATATGGAAAACCCCGTTATTGCGATGAACCATCACCAAGTGACGACCATCCTGGGTCAGACTGCCCCGGGCATTATAGTCGCCTTCAAAGGTGAGACGCTCGACCCAGCCGGACTCCAACTCAATACTGTAAATCTGCGGCATGCCTCCCCGGTTGGAGGTAAAAATGATCGAGCGTCCGTCCGCCGACCAGGTGGGCTCAGTGTCGATCCCATAGTGCCGGGTAATCCGCTGAAACTGGCGGCTGGCGATATCCAGCACATAGATCTCCGGATTGCCGTCCTTAGAGAGCGTCATAGCCAGGCGCGAACCGTCGGGGGACCAGGCCGGCGCTCCGTTCAACCCGCGAAAACCGGTCACTCGCTCGCGTGCACCGCTCTGCTTATCCTGCAGGTAAATGGCAGGTCGACCGGTCTCAAACGAGACGTAGGCGATCCGCTTGCCGTCACGGCTCCAGCTTGGAGAAAGAATCGGCTCGCGGGACTCAAGTATGATCCGCGCGTTGGCACCATCGGCATCGGCCAGCTGCAACTGGTAGTTAAACTCGTCGGGGCCCAGCTTTTTTGAGGTGACGTAGACAATTTCGGTGGAAAAGGCTCCAGGGATCCCGGTCAGCTTCTCGTAGACCTTATCACTGATGTAATGGGCCGCTTTGCGCAGGCTGCCGGGCCTCACCGTCAGCTGCTCACCGAGCAGACGCTGCTCCTTGAGTACATCGTGCAGTTCAAACTCGACCCGCAGCTGTCCCCCTGCGGCCGGCAGGACACGGCCAATAACAAGGTATTCCTGGCCGCCCAGGCGCCAGTCACGAAAATAGACCTGCTCCGACCGGGTGGGGAAACTGAGCATGTCGGCACGATCCATCATTTTGAACAGACCGCTGCGGTACAGATCAGCAGCAACCACCTTGGAGACATCCTCGCTCAGCGCGCTGGTACCGGCCCAGCCGAACGGCACTACGGCGACCGGTACCGGCTCGTCCACCCCTTGAGTTATTTCGATGGTCAGTTCGGCGCGTGCGCCAAAAGCAATGAAAAGCAGCGCCCCAAAGAGCAGGGCTGACAGTCGGCGGGTCACAGTCGTAAATCCTCCGGTCTGAATTTGAGTTTGATTCGACGTAGGTTGCGGTCAAAAACCACGGGGTCAATGTTCTGGAGCTCGGGGAAGCGCTCGGCCTTGAGTACCGCATTCACCGCGCTGCGGTCAAAAGCCCCATCACCGCTGGAGCGGGTGACGTAAGCGTCGTCGACCTCCCCAGTGGGTAGCAGGTGAATTTGCAGCTCCACCTCCATACCGTTACGGGCAGAGGGGGGGCGAGACCAGTAGGAAGCCACCACCTCTCGAATCAGGTCACCGGCAGAGGCTACTACCTGCTGCTCTTGCGCCGCCCGGGCGCGGGCCAGTTCGGCCTGGCGCGCCTGCTCGGCTTCCTGCCGGGCACGCTCCTCAGCGGCAGCCTTGGCCGCCTCCTGGCGGCGCTGTTCCTCGGCCCGCTCGCGGGCTAAACGCTCCTCTCGAGCCTTCTCCGCAGCCCGTTTAGCTTCCGCCTCTTTGCGGGCCTCGGCTTCGCGCCGCGCCTTCTCCTGACGGGCTTTTTCCTCGGCCAAGCGCCGACGCTCGGTCTCGGCGCGGCGCTTGGCCTCCGCCTCGGCCTTCTTACGTTCGGCTTCGGCACGGCGCTTCTCTTCGGCCGCCCTTTTTTCGGCCAGCTCCTGCTTGCGCTTTTCCTCAGCGCTGCGCTTAGCCTCGGCTTTTTTCTTCTCGGCCGCGAGGCGCTTTTTCTCCTCCTCGCGACGCTTCTTCTCAGCCTGACGCCGCACCTCTTCCTGCTTGGCCTGCTCCGCCTGGTTAAGCGCCTTGAGATCAATCAACTCAGCCTTCACGTGGCGAAACGGCTGCACCCGCCGCTCAGCCTCCTGGTCAAACCAGGTCGAGGCCGCCAAAAACAAGATTCCGCCGTGCATTGCAACGGCGATACAGGCAGGTACGATATAGGAACGCAGGTCGTTCACTGCCAACCGCCTACTCGGTAACCAGGCCGACACTGGGTGCGCCGGCACCCTGCAGCGCCGCCATCAGGCCCACGACCCGCTGGTAATCCACCGCCTTGTCACCACGCACCAGTACCAGCTTCTTGGGGTTGGTACGCAGTATTTTTCCCACTCGGTCCGCCAAAATCGGCAACTCGATTGCCTCCTTGGGATCACCGCCGACATTGAGGAAATACTCCCCCTGGGCATTGACGGTGGCAATCAGGGGCTCTTCGTCCCGAGTGTCAACCGGCTCCGCTCCCGCCTGCGGCAACTCAACATCCACCCCCTGGGTCAACATGGGCGCCGTGATCATAAAAATCACCAGCAGCACCATCATCACATCGATGTAGGGAACGACGTTGATCTCCGCATTCAGCTTGCGGCGCTTCTTATTGGGTCTCAGCGCAGTCATAAATCAGTTGGACCCGTAGACACGACGATGAAGAATGCTGGAGAATTCCTCGGCAAAGGTCTCGTAACTGTTCATCAACGTTTCCACCCGCGCCGAGTAGCGGTTGTAGGCGATAACCGCAGGTATTGCGGCGAAAAGGCCGATCGCCGTGGCGATCAGGGCCTCAGAGATGCCCGGCGCCACGCTGGCCAGAGTGGCCTGATGGACATTCGCCAGTCCCCGAAACGAGTTCATGATGCCCCAGACGGTGCCAAAAAGACCGATGTAAGGACTGGTGGAGCCGACGGTCGCGAGGAACGGCAGGTGGGTTTCCAGCTTCTCCTCCTCCCGGGCCAGCGCTACCCGCATGGAGCGCTGCACACCGTCCATCACCGCATCCGGATCGGCATCGCTTTGCTGGCGCAGGCGGGTGAACTCCTTGATCCCAGCGCGGAAAATATTCTCCAAGGCACTGTTGGGATTGGGTTGGGCATTGACCTGGCGAAACAGCTGGCTCAGATCGACGCCGGACCAGAACTTCTCTTCGAACTCCACCAGCGTACGCCTTGCCCGCCGCAAATAGTTGCGGCGCTGAATAATCATCACCCAGGACACCACTGAGGCCAGCAGCAAGCTGATCATTACCAGTTGCACCACCAGACTGGCGTTGACCACCAGGCTCCAGAGAGACATTTTTTCAACCACCGTGTTGGGTCCTCATCTTGGCTGTCACTTCAATTATTGGATGGTAAATAAGGCGCCAACGCTTCGACCAGCGGACGCGGTGTTCGAGTCGGCTTGAGCGAATCAGCGGCGACCGTGGCCACTTTAACGCAGGCACTGCAAAGCAGGGTACCATCCAGCCTCGCTACGTTCTGCCTGAATGCGAGCGTGGCCGCCGAAGCCTGTTCGATCACGGTTTCTACATTAAGTTCATCGTCAAGCTGCGCCGGCTTCAGATAACGGCTGTCCAGGCTGTGCACCACAAAAATCACCCCCGCGCTGCGTAGCTTCGTCTGCTCAAAGCCCAGCTCGCGCAACAGTTCGGTCCGCGCCCGCTCCATGAACTTGAGGTAATTGACGTAGTAGACGATACCACCGAGATCGGTATCTTCGATGTAGACCCGCAGCCGGTAGGTAAAGGGCGCCATGGAATCAGCCCGCCTCCGCGCCCCGGCCGGGAGGCTCCATGCCGAAATGCAGGTAGGCGCTATTGGTCAGCACCCGACCCCGGGGGGTACGCATGATGTAACCCTGCTGGATAAGATAAGGCTCGAGCACATCTTCAATGGTGTCGCGTTCCTCGCTGATGGCGGCCGCCAGGCTGTCCACGCCCACCGGCCCGCCGTCGAACTTTTCTATCATCGCCAACAGCAACCGCCGGTCCATATGATCGAAGCCCTGGCTGTCCACGTGCAGCATGTTCAGCGCCTCGTCCGCCAGCTGTCCCGATATCAGCCCATCCCCCCGCACCTCGGCGAAGTCGCGGGCCCGGCGCAGCAGGCGATTGGCAATACGGGGCGTGCCCCGTGAGCGGCGCGCCACCTCCCGAGCCCCGTCGGAGTCGATCGCCACTCCGGAGAGCTCTGCCGAACGGCTGACGATCTGGGTCAGGTCGCTCACCGAGTAAAACTCAAGGCGCTGCACGATACCGAACCGATCCCGCAAGGGCGAAGTCAAAAGGCCCGCGCGCGTGGTTGCGCCCACCAGGGTAAAGGGCGGCAGGTCCAGCTTGATCGAGCGAGCGGCAGGGCCTTCACCGATCATGATATCCAGCTGGTAATCTTCCATCGCAGGGTAGAGGACTTCCTCCACGGCGGGGCTGAGACGATGGATCTCATCGATAAAGAGCACATCGCCCGCTTCCAGGTTGGTCAGCATGGCCGCCAGGTCACCGGCCTTCTCCAGCACCGGCCCGGAGGTGGTCTTGACCTCAACCTCCATTTCGTTAGCGATTATATGGGCCAGGGTCGTCTTGCCCAGGCCCGGCGGTCCGAAAATAAGGGTGTGGTCCAGCGCCTCGGCCCGCATTCTGGCCGCCTGAATAAAAATCTCCATCTGCTCGCGCACCGCCGACTGCCCGACGTAGTCAGTCAGCAGCTTGGGCCGGATGGCCCGGTCCTGAACCTCTTCAGTGCGTGGCCCGGGGGTGGGAGAGATAAAACGATCCGCTTCGATCATACCGCTGGTCTCGCCGCCTTAAGCAAAGCTGATATCATACTTGATCGGCTGCCTAGACCATACTCTTGAGGGCGTGACGGATCAGGTTTTCGGCGCTTGCGCCGTCCTGGGTCCGCGCCGCTGCGGCGACCGCCTTGGTCGCCTGAGCCGGCTTGTAGCCCAAGGCGATAAGCGCGCTCTCCGCCTCCTGCCGGGGATCGGCGGTGGCCGGCGCCAACACCTCACCCGCCGGCTGAAAAAGCGCCGGGGCGGGCAGGCCATCGCTGAATTTATCGCGCATTTCGATGATCAACCGCTCAGCGGTCTTTTTGCCCACCCCGGGCAGACGTACGAGGGCCGCGGTATCGTCCTGGTGCACACAGCGGGCAAACTCGCTGGCCTCAATCCCGGAGAGAATGGTGAGGGCCAGCTTGGGGCCGACGCCATTAACCTTGATTAGCACACGGAACAACTCCCGCTCCTCCCGGGTATGAAAGCCGAACAGCAGATGGGCATCTTCGCGCACCACGAAGTGGGTCCACAGAGAGAGCGGCTGCCCGACCTCCGGCAACTGGTAGAAGGTGCTCATGGGGGCTTCCACCTCGTAGGCGATACCCTGCACTTCAAGCAGGAGCTGAGGCGGCTGCTTCTCGATCAACTCTCCTCTTAAACGTCCAATCATAGCGTTCCGATTTTACTGGTGATGAATTTAGCGCAGGCGTCGCCGCCCCCCGGCACCGGTCATACAGATCAGTCCATGCTGAGTGTGGGCATGACACAACGCGATAGCGAGCGCGTCCGCCGCATCCGCCTGGGGAAGCCCGGGCAGTTTTAAGATAGAGCGGACCATGTGCTGGACCTGTCGCTTATCCGCCCCTCCCTTGCCCACAACCGCCTGTTTGACCGCCCGCGCCGCATACTCGGCAACGGGCAAACCCTGAGTGACGCCCGCGACGATCGCCGCCCCCCGCGCCTGACCAAGCTTGAGCGCTGAGTCGGCATTACGGGCCATAAACACCTGCTCGATAGCCATTTCCTGGGGGCAATGCAGTCGAATGACCTCAAGAACCCCTTCGTAGACCTGCTGCAGGCGATCGGGGAGGTGATCCCCGGAAATACGGATGCAGCCGCTGGCTACGTATTCGTTACGCACCCCAACGGCATTGATAACGCCATAACCGGTAATCCGCGAACCGGGGTCGATACCCAGAATTAAAGACATCAGCCCACCTGCGACTGGCGAACGATAAATAAAAAGGGGGAGCCAGCTCCCCCCGGGTTACTTCATGACCTTACCGGCCTAGCGCTGCTCGATCTCAGCATTTGCCCGCAGGTGACTCAGCAGCGCCTGGTAATCGGCTTGGCCATAACGGTTGGCGATAAAACCACCCAGCCCCTGGCGCTCAGCATCGCTGAGGACAAGGTCCTGGGGCTCATTGACCGCGGTCACCGCAACGACCGCCAGCCCGTCAACCCGTTCAACGATACCAAAGCTGGGCGCATCAAGCGGCTTCGCCAATTTAAAGGCACGGTCACGGATAGCCGCAGGAACGCTCTGATCGCCCCGTTCCATCGCATCCTGCTCCTGCCAACTCTTATCGAATTGAGCAATGGCTTCCAGCCCCTGCGCCTGCATCGCCACGATCATCTCCTGAGCGTCGTCGCGAAGCCTCGCTACGGCCTTTTGGTTAATCAGGAGCGCCTGAATTTGCTCGCGCACCTGGCCCAGCGGTTCGACCTGGGCCGGACGGTGCTCCTTGACGCGCAGGACCACCATACGGTCGGCATCAAGCTCTACAAGCTCACTGTTATTACCTGCTTCAAGCACTTCCGGATCGAACGCAGCGGCCAGCAGACGGGGGTTGGAAAGCAGCGTGTCCGCACCGCCTTCGCGACCGAAAAAGTCGCTGGTCTGAATATCCAGGTTAAGCGCCTCTGCCGGCTCACGCAGGTCAGCCGCGGAGAAGCTGATATCAGCCAGTTCTTCGGCACGCGCCACAAACAAGGATTCGGCACGCTGTGACTGCAGTTCGTTCAGCAGCGAGGTGCGCACCTCTTCAAACCTCGGCGGTTCAGCATCATCAATCGCCACCAGCTTGATCAGGTGGTAACCAAAATCGGTCTGAACCGGTGTCGATACTTCGCCCTCTTTCAGCTTGTACAAGGCCTCTTCGAACTCGGGCACCATTACGCCCCGCTCCACATACCCAAGATCTCCGCCCGCCTCGGCCGAGCCGGGGTCTTCGGAGTATTCCCGGGCAAGTACCGCAAAGTCAGCACCACTCTCCAGTTGCGCGGTCAGGTCCTCGGCCAGCGTGCGTGCCTCTTCGGCGCTGCGCTCGTCGTTCACCTGAATCAGAATGTGCGCAGCCTCGCGGGCTTCGTCGCCTTCAAAGCTGTCGACCAGCCGCTCGTACTCGCTTTGCAACTCGGCCTCTTCTACTTCGATACCCGCCGCCACGTCGGCCTTGTTCAGCATTACGTACTCAATGGCGACCTGCTCAGGAGAGCGAAACTCCTCCCGATTGGCCTCGTAATACTCAGCGATTTCGTCATCGCTGACCACCACCTGGTCGCGGTAAGGCGCAAGCTCCAGATCGACATAACGGATGTCGCGGGTCTGGCGGTCAAGGGCGGCCAACTCGCTGATTTCACGGGGAAGCGCAAATGCGGTCGCGACGAGTCCTGCCTGGGATTGGTTGATCAACGTATCTTTGCGCAGGTAGTCACGGTACATCAGCGGCGTCAGCCCCACATTGCGCAGCAGAGCCTCGAACCGGCTGCGGTCGAAGCGACCGTCCACCTGGAAGTCCGGCGTCTGCAGAATAATCTGGTCCATGTGCTCATCGGCAACGCCCATGCCCTGCTCCCGGGCGTGCTGCACCAACAACGTTTGCTGGACCAGCCCTTCAATGACCATGCCTCGCAGCAAGCTGTCTTCCAGCAGGCTGGGATCAAGGTTATCGCCCATCTGAGCCATCAACTGACGCCGTTGAAGCTCTACGCCCTCCCGGATTTGCTGTTCGGTGATTTCAACCCCATTGACCTCCACCGGCGCATCCGGCGCGCTAGCCAAGCCCACCAGCGAATCCACGCCCCAGAGCGCAAAGGTGACGATGATAAAGCCAACGATGATTTTGGCGATTATACCCTGGGAATTTTCCCGCATACTCTGCAGCATGATGCCCCCATGGAGTGCAGAATGACTCTTGAAAAAAAAGGCGCATCCCTTCGAATGCGCCTTTAGATACTGGCGGAACGGACGGGATTCGAACCCGCGACCCCCGGCGTGACAGGCCGGTATTCTAACCAGCTGAACTACCGCTCCGTAACTCTTGCAATCAACCCGAAGCGGCTAACTGCCAGAAAACTTGGTCCGGTCTTAGTTGACCGCGTCCTTGAGCGCCTTGCCGGCTTTGAAGCTCGGTACGTTGGCAGCAGAAATTTCTATCGGCTGGCCAGTCTGGGGGTTGCGGCCAGTGCGAGCGGCCCGCGCCTTAACACCAAAAGTACCGAAACCTACCAGCGCAACACTATCGCCCTCTTTCAGAGCACCGGTGATGGCGTCCAGCGCCGCATCCAGTGCACGGCCGGCAGATGCCTTGGAAAGATCCGCCGACGCTGCAATCGCATCAATCAACTCAGATTTATTCACTTCATTCCCCTTCTAAAAAAATGCAATTTTTTCTTATTGCCCGTGCCCAGTAAAACTAGCTCGACGCACTTTATACCAACATGCCGAAACCAGTGTCAAGCGCGGAAACCAACAAAACACGGGGCCTCCAGCCTTAATGAGTGCTGATTTGATTCCGAACAGCTTTACGTCCTTTTTTCTTTTCGGAGACGACTTTAGTCTCCTCCAGACCCTCGGGTTTAGGCAAATACTGAAGCGCAATTTCCAATACTTCATCAATCCAACGGACCGGCTTAATTTCCAGTTCTCCCTTAATATTGTCGGGAATTTCTTTCAGATCGCGCTTATTTTCCTCCGGAATAATCACGACCTTGATTCCACCACGTCGCGCAGCCAGTAATTTTTCCTTCAAGCCACCGATGGGCAGCACCTGCCCACGCAGGGTGATTTCGCCGGTCATGGCCACATCCGCCCGCACAGGAATGTCGGTCAAGGCCGACACCAAGGCTGTACACATACCGATACCCGCACTGGGGCCGTCCTTGGGCGTCGCCCCTTCCGGCACGTGGATGTGGATATCCTTGGACTCATGGAAGTCGGACTTGATCCCCAACGCCTGCGCGCGGCTGCGCACAACCGTCAGCGCCGCCTGGATGGACTCCTTCATGACATCACCCAGAGAACCCGTATGCACCTGACGCCCCTTACCAGGCACCACTGCCGCCTCAATCGTGAGGATATCTCCCCCGACCTGGGTCCAGGCAAGCCCCGTCACCTGACCCACTACATCCTGCTCCTCGGCCATGCCGAAGTTGAATTTGCGCACCCCGCTGTACTCTTCCAGATGCTCCGGCTCCACCACCAAGGGCTCCTTCTCCCCCTTGTTGAGTGCGCGTTCCTTGACCACCTTGCGACAGATTTTAGCGATCTCCCGCTCCAAGCCCCGCACGCCAGCTTCCCGAGTGTAATAACGAATAAGGTCGCGAATACTCTCCTCAGCGATCTCCATCTCACCCTTCTGCAAACCATTGGTTTTCAACTGCTTGGGAACCAGATAGCGCTCGGCAATTTTAACCTTCTCGTCTTCGGTGTAACCGGGTATGCGAATGATCTCCATTCGGTCCAGCAAGGGACCAGGAATGTTCATCGAGTTGGAGGTGCAGACGAACATGACGTCTGACAGGTCGTAGTCCACCTCCAGGTAATGATCATTGAAGGTATGATTCTGCTCAGGATCGAGCACTTCAAGCAATGCCGATGCGGGGTCACCCCGGTGATCCATTCCGATTTTGTCGATCTCATCGAGGAGGAACAGCGGGTTACGAACCCCCACCTTGGAAATCTTCTGCAACAACTTGCCCGGCATGGAACCGATATACGTGCGGCGATGACCACGAATTTCCGCTTCGTCCCGCACCCCACCAAGCGCCATCCGCACGTATTTACGGTTGGTGGCCCGAGCGATGGAACGCCCCAGGGACGTTTTACCCACACCGGGAGGGCCGACCAGACAGAGCACCGGCCCTTTGAGCTTGCGCACCCGCTGCTGAACGGCGAGGTACTCGAGGATGCGCTCCTTCACCTCCTCCAGGCCGTAGTGATCTTCCTCCAGAACCAGTTCAGCCCGCGACAGGTCATGACGCACTTTGCTGCGCTTTTTCCATGGCAGGCTGACCATCCAGTCGATATAACTGCGAACCACAGTCGCCTCGGCTGACATCGGCGACATCATTTTCAGCTTGTTGAATTCGTTGAGAGCCTTCTCCTTGGCCTCCTTGGTCATCCCGGCCTCTTCGATGCGCTGCTTGAGCTGCTCGACTTCGTTGGGACCGGCCTCATCAAGATCGCCCAGTTCCTTCTGAATCGCCTTCATCTGCTCGTTGAGGTAATACTCGCGCTGACTCTTCTCCATCTGCTTCTTGACCCGGCCACGAATCCGCTTCTCCACGTTAACCAGGTCAATCTCGGCCTCCATCAGGCCCAGCAGGTACTCTAGGCGCTCACGCGTATCCACCATCTCCAGTATGCGCTGTTTCTCATCCAGCTTGACGGTGATGTGAGCAGCAATGGTATCGCCCAAGCGCACAGGGTCGTCGATGCTCGAGAGCGAGGAGAGCACTTCGGCAGGAATCTTCTTGTTGAGCTGAACATACTGCTCAAACTGGGACAGAACGGTACGGGTAAAGACCTCGCCTTCCTCACCCAGCTCGGTAACCGCCAGCTCCTCGCAGACGGCGACCCAGCCGTCCTCTCCTTCGGCCAACTCACCGATACGGGCCCGGTAGCCACCTTCGACCAGTACCTTGACGGTACCGTCGGGCAGCTTCAGCAGCTGCAGGATATTGGCGACAGTACCCACCTCGAACACATCTTCCGCCCCTGGCTCGTCGACCGAAGCGTTTTTCTGGGCGACCAGCAGTATCTCCTTGTCTCCCTCCATCGCCTTTTCCAGAGCCTGAATCGATTTCTCGCGGCCTACGAAAAGGGGAATGACCATGTGGGGATAGACCACCACATCACGCAGGGGAAGCAACGGAAGTTGCAGGGACGCGTTTTCGATGTGTTCATGCTCCATGGTGGAGACCTCTGTTTGACTGACGGCGTCGGCTACAGCCAACCTCTGCCGCGATGACTCGATACTGACGATCCGGCTGTAGTAAGAGAAAGAGAATTGGGGCGACGGGTACCAATTACAAGGTAGCACCGGGAAAAAACCCTGTGAACAAAAAAGGGCCCCAAAAGGGCCCTTTCAAATTTACTCAGTCGTCCCGGGCCGCTCGCGACGGCTCGACGTTATCGTAGATCAACAACGGTTCGGACTCTTCGAGGATGACACCGTCATCAATAACCACTTTGCTGACGTTCTCCATGGACGGCAGGCGGAACATGATGTCCAGCAACGCCGACTCAAGTATCGAGCGCAGTCCCCGGGCGCCGGTTTTGCGCTCCATCGCCTTGTTGGCCACCGCCTTGAGGGCGTCTTCGCGAAAATCAACCTCCACACCCTCAAGCTCAAACAGCTTGGCGTACTGCTTGGTCAGCGAGTTCTTCGGCTCGGTCAGAATCTGCACGAGCGCCTCCTCGTCCAGCTCGGCCAGCGTCGCCACCATCGGCAGACGCCCCACGAACTCGGGAATCAGGCCGTACTTGACCAGATCCTCGGCCTCCAGGTCCTCCAGCGTCTCACCGACACTCTTGGCACCGTCCTTGGAGCTAACCATGGCCGAAAAACCGATACTGCTCTTGTCAGAGCGGTCCTGAATAACCTTCTCCAAGCCGGCAAAGGCACCGCCACAGATAAAGAGAATATTGCCGGTATCCACCTGCAGAAACTCCTGCTGGGGATGCTTGCGCCCACCTTGAGGCGGAACTGAAGCGACGGTTCCCTCGATCAGCTTCAGCAGCGCCTGCTGAACCCCCTCACCGGATACATCGCGAGTAATGGAAGGATTATCAGACTTGCGGGAAATCTTGTCGATTTCATCGATGTAGACGATTCCCATTTGGGCCTTTTCCACATCGTAGTCGCACTTCTGCAGCAGCTTCTGAATGATGTTCTCGACATCCTCGCCCACGTATCCCGCTTCGGTGAGCGTGGTCGCGTCAGCAATCGTGAAGGGCACATTCAACAGCCGCGCCAATGTCTGCGCAAGCAGCGTTTTACCACTTCCGGTAGGCCCGATCAGCAGAATGTTACTCTTGCCCAGCTCGACGTCATCGTCCTGGCTACCCTGGTAGCGCAGCCGCTTGTAGTGGTTGTATACCGCCACAGAAAGAACCTTTTTGGCCCTCTCCTGACCGATGACGTACTCATCCAGGGTCTGCCTGATCTCTTCCGGCGCAGGCAGCCTGTCGCCCTGCTCTTCAACCCCTGCGTCCTGAATCTCTTCACTGATGATGTCGTTACATAGATCGACACACTCATCACAGATAAAGACAGACGGGCCGGCAATCAGTTTACGGACCTCGTCCTGGCTCTTTCCACAGAAAGAGCAGTAGAGCAGTTTTCCGTCACCCTTGCCGGTGTTTTCGTCGGACATTCGACTACCTCGTAACAGCAATAACTTTGTGCATTAAACGATTAATGCAGATCTCAGCCTAGCTTTTCAAGCTCTGCAGGAATATTTTAGCCAATTACTCCACCGCCGTGCGCTGCTCCACAATGGAGTCAATCAAACCGTACTCTTTGGCCGTTGCTCCGTCCATGAAGTTATCACGCTCGGTATCCTGGGCGATTTGCTCGAGATCCTGTCCCGTATGACGAGCCAGGATGCGATTAAGTTTCTCACGAACCGTCAAAATCTCCCGCGTGTGAATCTCAATATCCGTGGCCTGCCCCTGATACCCACCCAACGGCTGATGAATCATCATGCGCGAGTGCGGCAGGCAGTGACGCTTACCTTCAGCACCACCAGCCAGCAGCAGCGCACCCATGCTGGCCGCCTGCCCCAGACACATAGTGCTCACATCCGGCTTGATAAACTGCATGGTGTCGTAAATGGCAAGACCAGCAGTCACCGCCCCGCCGGGAGAATTAATGTAGAGATGAATGTCCTTGTCCGGGTTTTCGGACTCCAGGAACAGCAGCTGGGCAACAATCAGGTTGGCCATATGGTCTTCGACCTGAC
Organism: Motiliproteus sp. SC1-56; assembly: GCF_017309075.1. GTDB lineage: Bacteria > Pseudomonadota > Gammaproteobacteria > Pseudomonadales > Balneatricaceae > Motiliproteus. Next base: position 142,515 of record NZ_JAEMGS010000005.1, read on the forward strand.
CGACCAGAAAGATCACCCGCTCCTTAAGCAGGCGGGAATAGATATCGTAGGAGCGCTCACCGCGCGCGGTCTGCTCCACCACAATCGGCACCAGTCCGGACGCCGTAATCAAACCGTTTTGCTCGGCCTGCAACTTATCCTGCATAGATTCTTCTCCATCGTACAGCGACTTTTCCCGCGAAAGCCCGCTACTGAGAAAAAACGGCAGGCGGCGCGATGCGCCGGCTGCCGCCTAATTTTTTGTTCAAACCGAGTTTAGCCTCGGCCAAGCGAAAAATGAAGCTTATTCAGCGTCCTTCTCTTCGCTCTCCTCGGCCGCCTCTTCCTTCTGCGGAGCAGGCTTGATCGCCTCCTCGTAGGAAATGCTGACCTCGGTTACCTTGGCACCCTCCACCAGCAGGTCGACCACTTGATCCTCGAGCACCAGGGCCTCAACCTGGGCCAGCTGCTCCTGGTTACCGTAGTAGTAGTCGATAACCTCTTGCGGCTGCTGGTACGTCTCGGCCATCTCCTCGATGGTGCTGCGCACCCGGTCAGCATCGGCCTTCAGCTCTTTGCTCTGGATCAGTTCGCCGACCAGCAGGCCGATGGCTACACGCTGCTTGGCCTGAGCCTCAAACAGCTCTGCCGGCAGGTTGCTGGGATCGATCTGCGCGCCGCCACCGAACTGCTGCACGGCCTGCTGACGGAGACGATCGATCTCGCCGTCCACCAACGCCTTGGGCACATCCACGTTATTGACCTTGACCAGCTCGTCCATCACTTTGGACTTGAGCTTGCTATGCAGCGCCTGCTTGACCTCGCGCTCCATGTTCTTGCGGATCTCAGCCTTGAAACCCTCCAGATCACTCTCTTCGATACCGAACTTGGCAAAAAACTCCGCGTTCAGTTCGGGAAGCTCGGGAGCAGATACTTCATTAACCTTGATTTTAAAGGTCACCGGCTGACCAGCCAGCTCCTCGGAGTGATACTTCTCGGGGAAGGTCACCTCCAGGTCCTTTTCATCACCGGCCTTGAGACCAACCAGGCCATCTTCGAAACCGGGAATCATGGTGTTGGAACCCAGCACCAGCTCATGGCCTTCGGCCTTGCCCCCCTCGAAGGCCTCACCGTCCTTGAAGCCTTCGAAGTTGATGTTGACCCGGTCACCCTGCTCGGCCGCCCGCTCCGCAACTTTCCAGTCGGTGTGCTGCTTGCGCAGGGTCTCGATCATGGTGTCCACGTCGGCGTCGGTCACTTCCGCCGTCTGCTTCTCGACTTCCACACCGGCCAGGTCAGTCAGGGAGATTTCCGGATAAACCTCAAAAGTGGCGACGTATTCGAAGTCCTCACCCTCGGCGTCCTGCTTGGGCTCAATAGAAGGCCCGCCGGCCGGCTTCAGATTCTCTTTGGTCACAGCCTCGTAGAAGGTGTTCTGGATCAGCTCGCCCAGCACCTCCTGACGCACACCGCGGCCGTAACGGCGTTTAACCACCTTCAGCGGCACCTTGCCCGGACGAAAGCCGTCGATGCGGGCGGAGCGAGCAGTCTGTTGCAACCGAGCGTTGACGTCCTCCTCGATACGGGCAGCGGGGACGGTAACCGTCATCTGGCGCTCAAGGGAAGAGGTTGCCTCAACAGAAACTTGCATGAAAATTCCTCACAAAAGAAAAGATAACTAACCTGAAGCGAATCCCACCGCGGCGGGCCTGAGTAGCCCCGACGGCAACGCTTGCGCCCAGCGGGGGTAAAAATTAAAAAGGAGGAATTTTCCGGCATCCCGGGAACGGAGTCAAGGGAGGCGAAAATTAAAAGAAATAGAGAACAGAAGAATCAAAAGACGATAGAAGAAGCTGCAGGAATGGGGTGGGCGATGGGGCTCGAACCCACGACCACCGGAATCACAATCCGGGGCTCTACCAACTGAGCTACGCCCACCACTATATTCCAGCACTTGGTGCGGACGGGGAGACTCGAACTCCCACACCTTGCGGCACCAGAACCTAAATCTGGCGTGTCTACCAATTTCACCACGTCCGCACATACATTAATGGGGTGGGCGATGGGGCTCGAACCCACGACCACCGGAATCACAATCCGGGGCTCTACCAACTGAGCTACGCCCACCATCAATGTATAACCGGGCCGCCGATGGCACGCCCTACAGGATTCGAACCTGTGACCTACGGCTTAGAAGGCCGTTGCTCTATCCAGCTGAGCTAAGGGCGCACAATGAATCCCGCTCCCAAACGACGTCGAAATGGTCGGGGTAGAGAGATTCGAACTCCCGACATCCTGCTCCCAAAGCAGGCGCGCTACCAGACTGCGCTATACCCCGTGAACTGCGCCCCCAAGGGGGACCGACATCTCAAGGAGGTGCGCATATTACAGCCGCCTATTTTTGCGGTCAACCTCTTTTTAGCCCCGCGAAAGACACCCCAAGACCAACTAAAAGCCGCCCTGCGCTTTGCCTATAGCCCGTTACATGCGAGAATTGCCGCCCAACGTACGCGACCGACCAAGAGGCAACGGACACTCCCTCCATGACCGCACAAATCATTGACGGCAAGAAAGTTTCCCAACAGGTAAAAGACCAGGTTAAGACTGCCATCGCCCAGCGAATCCAGGCGGGCAAACGCGCCCCGGGGCTGGCGGTGGTATTGATCGGCCACGACCCGGCCTCGGAAGTCTATGTCAGCCACAAACGCCGGGCCTGCCAAGAGGTCGGTATCGAATCCACCGCCTACGACCTGCCCGCTGAGACCAGCCAGGAAGATCTGCTGGCCCTGATCGACGAACTGAATGCCGCGCCGCGCATCGATGGCATCCTGGTCCAGCTCCCCCTACCCGAACACCTGGACGCCAATCAGATACTGGAGCGGATCCGCCCCGATAAAGACGTGGACGGGTTTCACCCCTTTAACCTGGGAAGGCTGGCCCAGCGCATGCCCGTCCTGCGTCCCTGCACTCCCAAAGGGGTGATCACCCTGCTGGAATCCACCGGCGTTCCCATCCGCGGGCTCGACGCCTGCGTGGTCGGCGCCTCCAACATCGTCGGACGCCCCATGTCCCTCGAACTGCTGCTCGCCGGCTGCACTACCACCACCACCCACCGCTTTACCCAGGACCTGGCCGGCAAGGTCAACCGGGCCGATATCGTCGTCGTTGGCGTCGGCAAGCCCGGACTGGTCAAAGGCGAATGGATCAAGGAAGGCGCGATCGTGATCGACGTGGGGATTAACCGCCTCGACGACGGTCGACTGGTGGGCGACGTGGAGTTCGAAAGCGCTTCCCAGCGCGCGGCCTGGATCACCCCGGTTCCGGGCGGTGTCGGCCCCATGACGGTGGCCACGTTGATGGAGAACACCCTCTACGCCGCTGAGCACCTCCACGATTAACCGGGGCTGCAAGAGCGATACGCCGATGCCAGCGCACGACACACAAACGGCTCAGCCAGCCCCGCGTTCGTCAAGCAACCAGACCCGCGATACTGAAGACACCCGCCAGGGACGCCGCTTCAGCATCGCCCCAATGCGCGGTCAAGCCCGCGCCAGGGTGCGTTATATAGAAGGCTCTCAAGCGACAACCGGCTGTCGCTTTCTTGGCTGACCCGTACCCCGGCTAAAGCCTTATCCCTGCCCCACCAGGGCGTGCTGCTTGAGGTTTTGCAGCTCGTCCCGGTAAGCCGCCGCCTGCTCGAACTCCAGGTTCTTCGCCGCCTCGAACATTCTGTCCTCAAGCCGACTGATGGCCCGAGCCAACTCCTTGGCCGACATCTTGGCCGGCTCAACCGTATATTCAGCAGCGGGTTCGGCCACCTTGCGCGCTCCGCGCCCCGGCTTCTTGCCCGGCACCCGTGCCCCCTCGAGGATATCAGCCACCGACTTGAAGACCCCTTTGGGGGTGATCCCGTGCTCCTCGTTAAATGCGATCTGCTTAGCGCGTCGCCGCTCGGTCTCGTCAATGGCCCGCTGCATGGAGCCGGTCACCCGGTCACCGTAGAGAATCGCCTTGCCGTTGAGATTCCGCGCCGCTCGACCAATGGTCTGGATCAACGACCGCTCAGAGCGCAAAAACCCCTCTTTATCGGCATCTAGAATCGCCACCAGGGAGACCTCGGGCATATCCAGGCCTTCGCGTAGCAGGTTGATTCCCACCAGCACGTCGAACTCGCCGATGCGCAGGTCGCGGATAATCTCCACCCGTTCAACGGTGTCGATATCCGAATGCAGATAGCGCACCCGCACCCCGTGCTCGGCAAGATACTCGGTGAGGTCCTCGGCCATGCGCTTGGTCAGGGTGGTCACCAACACCCGTTCCTGCTGGGCCACCCGCTGGTTGATCTCCGACAGCAGATCATCCACCTGGCTCTGGGCCGGACGCACCTCGATGGCCGGATCTACCAGCCCGGTGGGCCGCACCACCTGCTCGACTACCTGTCCCGCGTGCGCCTCCTCATAAGGTCCCGGCGTCGCCGAGACGTAAACGGCCTGGGGAGCAATGCGCTCCCACTCCTCGAACCGCATCGGCCGGTTGTCCAGCGCAGAGGGCAGCCGGAACCCGAACTCCACCAGAGTCTCCTTGCGTGAGCGGTCTCCCTTATACATGGCGCCCAATTGGGGGATGGTGACGTGGGACTCGTCGATCACCAACAAGGCATTATCCGGCAGGTAGTCGAACAGAGTGGGAGGGGCCTCGCCGGGCCGGCGCCCGGAGAGGTAGCGGGAATAGTTCTCGATACCGTTGCAGTAACCCAGCTCGAGAATCATCTCCATATCGAAATTGGTCCGCTGCTCCAGACGCTGCGCCTCCACCAGTTTGTTGTTTTCACGGAGCCGGGCCAGGCGCTCACGCAACTCCTCGCGGATGTGCTCGACCGCCGCCACCAGCGTCTCCCGAGGCGTAACATAGTGGGACTTGGGATAGACGGTCACCCGCGGCACCTTGCGCAACGTCTCGCCGGTGAGCGGATCGAAAAAACTGATCTCCTCAACTTCATCATCAAAGAGCTCGACCCGGATCGCTTCCTTTTCCGATTCCGCGGGAAAGATGTCGATCACATCCCCCCGCACCCGGTAGGTGGCCCGGTGCAGCTCCAGATCATTACGGGTGTACTGCAGCTCTGCCAGGCGGCGCAGAATAAAGCGCTGATCGACCCGATCCCCCCGGTCCAGGTGCATCACCATCTGCAGGTAGGCACGGGGGTCCCCCAGCCCGTAGATAGAGGAGACAGTGGCGACTATGATGGCATCGTCCCGCTCCAGCAGCGCCTTGGTGGCAGAGAGGCGCATCTGCTCGATATGCTCGTTTATCGAGGCGTCCTTTTCGATATAGGTATCCGAGGCGGGCACGTACGCTTCCGGTTGGTAGTAGTCGTAATAGGAGACGAAATACTCCACCGCATTGTCCGGGAAGAACTCCTTGAACTCACCGTAGAGCTGGGCCGCCAAGGTCTTGTTGGGCGCCAGGACAATGGTTGGCCGCTGCACTCGCTGCACCAAATTGGCGACAGTAAAGGTCTTTCCCGAACCGGTCACCCCGAGCAGGGTCTGGGCAGCCAGCCCCGCCTCAACCCCCTGGTGTAATGCCTTGATCGCACCCGGTTGATCGCCGGCGGGCTGGAAGCGGGAATGGACGGTGAATTTGTCGCTCATGCAGTTTTCGGCCCCTGTTTAAATCCGGTATGATTATAAAATTTACTCGGGCGCAGGGTACAGCGCTCGGACAGACCCACTCTCCAATCAAGAGGATAGAAGCTTGGACGTGCAACTTTCAGACCGCGTACAGAACATCAAGCCCTCCCCCACCCTGGCCGTGACCAACCGAGCGGCCGAACTACGCGCGGCAGGTAAAGATATTATCGGCCTTGGCGCCGGCGAGCCCGACTTCGACACCCCCGAACACATCAAAGCCGCCGCCAAGCAGGCTCTGGACAACGGATTCACCAAGTATACTGCGGTGGACGGCACCCCTGCCCTGAAGAAGGCGATCATCGCCAAGTTCAAGCGCGACAACGGCCTGAACTACGAGCCCGCCCAGATTCTCGTTTCCTGCGGCGGCAAGCAGAGCTTCTTCAACATGAGCCTGGCGCTGATCAACCCCGGCGACGAGGTGGTGATTCCCGCGCCGTACTGGGTCTCCTACCCCGACATGGTCGCCGTCGCCGACGGCGTCCCGGTGATCATCCGCACCTCCCAGGAGCAGCGTTTCAAGATCACCCCCGAGCAGCTGGAGATGGCGATCACCCCCAAGACCCGCCTGGTGGTTCTCAACAGCCCCTCCAACCCCTCCGGCGTCGCCTATACCCGCGCCGAACTGGAGGCGCTGGGTGAAGTACTGAAAAAGCACCCCAACATCCTGATTGCCACCGATGACATGTACGAGCACATCCTCTTCGGCGAGGAGCCTTTCGTAAACATCGTCATGGCCTGCCCCGAACTCTATGACCGCACCGTGGTGCTCAACGGCGTTTCCAAGGCCTACTCCATGACCGGCTGGCGAATCGGTTACGCGGCCGGGCCGCAGAAGCTGATCGCAGCGATGAAAAAGATCCAGTCCCAGAGCACCTCCAACCCCACCTCCATCTCCCAGGTGGCGGCCCAAACGGCACTGGAAGGCTCCCAGGACTGCGTTGCCGAGATGCTTAAAGCGTTCAAGCAACGCCACGATTTCGTGGTAAATGCCCTGAACGAAATCGAAGGAGTGGAGTGCATTCCCGCCGATGGCACCTTCTACGCCTTCCCGAGCTTCCAGAAGGTCATCGACGCCAACCCCGCTTTCGAAGACGACATCGCCCTGGCCGAGTTCCTGCTCAACGAAGCGGGCGTCGCCCTGGTCCCCGGCTCCGCCTTCGGCGCGCCCGGCCAGATGCGCCTCTCCTTCGCCACCAGCCTCAAGGTGCTGGAAGACGCCATCGCCCGCATCAAGCGCGCCCTGGAAGGCTGATCCCGCCCTCTCCCCGACGCGCTCAAAAAAGCCCGGCCTTGGCCGGGCTTTTTCGTTTACCGTCCCCCTGCTGATTCTTACTCGGGCGTTTAGCGAAGCCCCGCGGACCGGGTTCGCCCGCAACGTTGTTACAACCGAGCACTACCCCTGAAATTGACAGAGTGCCCAGCCCGACCCATAATGCGGACCTTTTACTAGACGACCGGTCTAATCATGTCCGAGAATCCCAAGCAGGCCCAGACCCGGGAGCTGCTGCTACAAAATGGCCTCGAGCTCTTCAACCGCCAGGGCTACCATGGCACCGGCCTGAAAGAGATCCTCGCGGCTGCCGGCGTACCCAAGGGCTCCTTTTACCACTATTTCGACTCCAAGGAGCATTTTGCGGTGGAGATTATTCACCACTACCGTGCCCTGGAGTTCAAACGCTGGGAAAGCAAGATCAAGGGAAGCGAGGGCGACCGTCTCGCCGAGATGCGCCGCTGCATCAGCACCCTGATCGACGAGTACGATGCCCAGGAACAGAAAGTGGGTTGCCTGATCGCCAATCTCAGCGGCGAACTGGCCGCCTGCAGCCCCTATTTCCGCAGCGCCATCCAGGCCTCCAGCGAAGAGGTTCTCGACTTGATGGAAGCCGATTTCGCCACCGCACAGCAACAGGGGAGCGTGCGCCGGGACCTGCCGCCCCGGGCACTGGCCTGCCTGTTCTGGGACGCTTGGCAAGGCGCCATGCTGCGCATGAAGGTCAACCGCTCCACCACCCCCTTACGCCAGGTGGCCGAGCTGCTCTTCGACAACCTGTTAAAAGCTCCACACAACTGATGTTCATAATAAGGAACGACGCCATGCCCCTGATCACACGCTCGCTACTGCTCCTACTGGCTGCGCTTTCCGCCCCCGTGGCGCCGGCCCAGGAAGCGCCCAAGGGCCTGCCCGCCGAGGTGGTCCGGGTCCAGCCCCAGCCACTGGTCCGCGACCTGGAAGCCATCGGCAGCCTCAAAGCCAACGAGTCGGCGATTATCAGTCCCGAACTGACCGGCCGCATCGGCGCCATTCACTTTCAGGAAGGGCAGCCCGTGACCCGCGGCGACAAGCTCTTCACCCTGGAAGACTCCAGCTACCGCGCCACCCTGGCCGAGGTCGAAGCCAGCCGCCGGTTGAGCCAGGTGGAGTACGACCAGGCCGAGCAACTGCTCAGCCGCAAGCTGGGCTCCCAGCACGAGCGCGACAAGGCGCAGGCGCAACTGAACATCTACCGGGCCCGGGTCAACCGCGCCCGCACCGAACTGGAAAAGATGACCCTCTACGCCCCCTTTTCCGGCGTCATGGGGCTGCGCAACGTCAGCGTCGGCGATTACGTGCGCGCCGGTGACGACCTGGTCGAGCTGGTCGATCTAGAGCGGCTCAAGGTCGAATTCCGGGTGCCCGAGGTCTACCTTGCCCAGATCAACGTCGGGCAGACCGTTGAGATCACCACCGACGCCTTTCCGGGGCAGATCTTCGAGGGCGAGATCTACGCCAGCGCCCCGCGCCTGGACGAGCGTGGTCGCAGCCTGCAGGTGCGGGCCCGTATCGCCAACCCGGACGGCAAGCTGCAGCCGGGGCTGTTTGCCCGGGTGCGCCTGATCCTCGAGCGCAAGGACGCCGCCCTGATGCTGCCCGAGCAGGCGATTCTCCCCCAGGGTCAGAATTTCTTCGTCTACCGGGTCGAAGACGGCAAGGTAGCGCAGGTGGCGGTGACCCTCGGCCAGCGCAGCCAGGGTCAGGTCGAAGTACTCAGCGGCCTCGAGGCCGGTGACGTGGTGGTCACCGCCGGCCAGCTCAAGCTGCGTCCCGGCGCCCCCCTCACCCCGATCTTCGTCGACGAGTCCCAGGCCACCGCCGGAGGTCGCTCCTGATGGTGCTCTCCGACCTCAGCATTAAACGCCCGGTCTTCGCCACGGTAATCAACCTGCTGGTGTTACTGGTGGGCATCATCGCCTACGACCGGCTCACGGTGCGCGAATACCCCAACATCGACGTGCCGGTGATCACCGTGGAGACCCGCTACCCCGGCGCCAATGCCGCGATCATGGAGACCCAGGTCACCGAGGTGCTGGAAGATTCGCTCTCGGGCGTCGAAGGCATTGATTTCATGACCTCGGTCAGCCGCTCCGAAACCAGCCAGATCACCGTCACCTTCAAGCTCGACCGCGACGCCGACGCCGCCGCCAGCGACGTCCGTGACCGGGTGGGCCGGGTCCGCGGACGCCTTCCCGACGACATCGACGAGCCGGTGGTGGCCAAGGTGGAGGCCGACGCCCAGCCGATCATGTACCTGGCCTTCTCCAGCGACCGGCATAATTCCCTCGACGTGACCGACTTCGCCGAGCGCCAGGTCAAGGACCCCCTGCAGGTGGTGCCGGGAGTGGCCAACGTGCAGATTTTCGGCGAACGCCGTTACGCCATGCGGGTCTGGCTGGACCGTACCCGGATGGCAGCCTACAACACCACCGTGCAGGACATCGAGAACGCCCTGCGCCAACAGAACCTGGAGGTGCCGGCCGGACGCATCGAGAGCCAGGCGCGCGAGTTCAGCATTCTCAGCGAAACCGATCTCAACAGCGTCGCCGAATTCGAGCGCATCATCATTCGCACCGAGGACGGCTACCCGGTACGCCTGGGCGACGTAGCCCGGGTCGAGATCGGCCCCGAGGATGAACGCCGCATCACCCGTTTCAAGGGCGAAAGCGCAGTGGCGCTCGGCGTAGTCAAGCAGTCCACCGCCAACCCGCTGGACGTTTCCAGCGGCGTGCGCGCGGAGCTGCCCAAGATCCAGGCCCTGCTCCCCGAGGGCATGAAGGTAGCCATCGCCTACGACTCCTCACTCTTTATTGCCGAGTCCATCGACGCCGTCCTCAGCACCCTTATCCAGGCGGCGGGTCTGGTGGTGCTGGTGATCTTCCTGTTCCTGCGCAACCTGCGCGCCACCCTGATTCCCATGGTCACCATCCCGGTCTCCCTGGTCGGCGCATTCGCCCTGATGTACGCCCTGGACTTCAGCATCAACACCCTGACACTGCTGGCCCTGGTGCTGGCGATCGGCTTGGTGGTGGACGACGCCATCGTCATGCTGGAGAACATCTACCGCCACGTGGAATCCGGGATGGACCCGATCCAGGCAGCCTTTCGCGGCAGCCGGGAGATCGCCTTTGCGGTGATCGCCACCACCCTGACCCTGGTGGCGGTGTTCGTTCCGGTGGCCTTTACCCCGGGGCGCACCGGCATGCTATTCACCGAATTCGCGCTGACCCTGGCCGCGGCAGTGGTGGTCTCCACCTTCATCGCCCTCTCCCTCTCGCCGATGATGTGCTCGCGGCTGCTCAAGCACCAGTCCAAGCACAGCGCGCTTTACAACCTCTTTGAGCGGGGGCTGCACGGCCTGGCCCGGGGCTATCGCTGGCTACTGACCCTGACCCTGCGGCTGCGGCCGCTGATGCTGGGGCTGGTTGCCCTCTCCCTCTGGGGTGCCTGGGTCTTCTACCAGCAACTGCCCCGCGAGCTGGCACCGGTGGAGGACCGCGGCACCATCATCGCCTTCTCCATGGCCCCCGACGGTGCCTCCGTCTCCTTCATGGACCGCTATGCCCGCCAGGTGGAGAAGCTCTTCGCCAGCGTCGAGGAGGGCGACCGTTACTTCATGATCGTCGGCTTCCCCTCCAGCACCCAGTCCATCGGCTTTCTCGGCCTCAAGCCCTGGGAACAGCGCGAGCGTAGCCAGCAGTCCATCGCCCAGGAGCTGATGCCCAAGATGTACGGCGGCATCACCGGCACCATGTCCTTCCCTCTGAACCCGCCGTCGCTGGGACAGAGCATCGTCAACCGGCCGGTCTCGTTCGTGATCCAGAGTACCAGCAGCTATCAGGAGCTGAGCGCGATCACCGACCAGGTTATGGCCAAGGTCTACCAGAGCGGACTGTTCGTGCAGCCGGACTCCAACCTCAAGCTCAACAAACCCGAGCTGCGGGTCGCCATGCGCCGGGACAAGGTCGCCGACGTGGGCACCCGGGTGGAGACCATCGGTCGCACCCTGGAGACCCTGATGGCCGGGCGTGAGGTCACCCGCTTCAAGCGTGAAGGCGAGCAGTACAACGTCGTTCTGCAGGTGGAGGATGTGGATCGCTCCAACCCCGAGGACCTGACCAACGTTTACGTGCGCGGCGATGACGGCGCCATGATCCAGCTGGCCAACCTGGTGCAGGTGGAAGAGAGCGTGGCGCCCCGCGAACTGCACCACTTCAACAAGATGAAGTCAGTCACTATCCAGGCCAACCTGGCCCCGGGCGTGAGCCTGGACAAGGCGCTGGAGTTCCTGGAGCAGACCGTGGCCGAGGTGAGCGACCGGGTGCAGATCGACTACGCCGGCGAGTCCCGGGAGTTCAAGAGCTCCAGCAGCCAGTTGGAGGTGACCTTCCTGATGGCCCTGGCTTTCATCTACCTGGTGCTGGCTGCCCAGTTCGAGAGTTTCCGTGCGCCCCTGATCATCCTGATCGCGGTGCCGCCGGCCCTGCTCGGCGGGCTCTTCGCCCTTACCAGTACCGGCGCCAGCCTCAGCGTTTACAGCCAGATCGGGCTGATCGCCCTGGTCGGCCTGATCAGCAAGCACGGCATCCTGATCGTCGAGTTCGCCAATCAGCTGCAACAGCAGGGCAAGGAGCGGATTGAAGCCCTGGTGGAAGCCGCCACCCTGCGCCTGCGCCCGATCCTCATGACCACGGGCGCCACCGTGCTGGGTGTGTTACCTTTGGCGCTGGCCGAAGGGGCGGGCGCCGAAAGCCGCCACCAGATTGGCTGGGTGATCGTCGGCGGGATGCTCTTCGGCACCCTGCTCACCCTCTTCGTGGTGCCCACCGTCTACAGCCTGCTGGGCAAGCTGGGGCTGAAGCCGGTGGAGCCGTTGCCCCAACCTGATCGTCTGCAAAGGAGCTGACCTTGAAACTCAAACCCCTGTCGCTGATCCCCCTGGCGGCCGCCCTCGCCCTGCCGGTGCGCGCTGAATTGCTGGCCGAGGTCTACCGCCAGGCCCTGGAGAATGACCCCCAGCTCAAAGCCGCCGAGGCGCGCTTTCAGGCCGACTGGGAAGTGGTCAGCCAGAATCGTGCCGCCCTGCTGCCCAACCTCGGTCTGTCCGCCAACACCGCCTATCGGGAAACGGATGCCGATAACGGCCTTTTCGGCGCCAGCGACGGTAATACCCACGGCTTCAGCATCAGCCTGAGCCAACCGCTGTTCCGCGCCGAATCCTGGTTCCAGTTCCAGCAGGCCCAGGAGCTGGGGGAGCAGGCCGCGCTGCGCTTCGCCGAAGCCCAGCAGGCACTGATTCTGCGCACCGTCCAGGCCTACCTGGGGGTGCTGCGCGCCCGCACCGACCTGATCACGGCGGAGGCGCAGGAAAAGGCGGTGAAACGACGCCTGGATCAGGTCAGCGCCCAGTTCGACGTCGGTCTGATTGCGGTCACCGATGTTCAGGAAGCCCAGGCCGCCTACGACAACACCCGGGTCTTGCGCATTATCGCCGAGGGGGCGCTGGACAACAGCTACCAAGCCCTCAAGCGCCTGACCGGACAGGACTATCGCCAGGTCTCGCCGCTGAACCCGAATTTCCCGGTCCAACCCCTCGAGCCCGATCTTCCGCAACCCTGGGTCGACAAGGCGATCCAGAACAACCTGGCCCTGCGGGTCAGCACCCAGAGCGTGGAAGCCGCCCGCCAGGCCTCCAAGGCCGGGGGCGCCGCCCGCTATCCGACCCTGGACCTGACCGCCAGCTACAGCGACGAAGACAGCCCCACCTTCGAGGGCGACACCCGCTCCATCGGCCTTTCGCTGAACATGCCCCTCTACCAGGGCGGCTTTATCAGCTCCCGGCAACGGGCGGCCCTGGCCGAACTGGAGGTCGCCGTCCAGAGCCGCGAAGACACCTACCGGGAAGTGGTCGAACGGACCCGCAACCTGTTCCGGGACCTGCGCACGGACCAGGCGACCATCGAGGCCCGCCTGCAGACGATCCGCTCCAGCGAGACCGCCCTGGAAGCGACCTCGGCCGGCTTCGAGGTGGGCACCCGCAACGTGGTCGATGTACTGGAGGCCGAACGGCAGCTGTACCAGGCCCGGCGCGATTACGCCGACGCCCGCTACAACTACGTGACCAACGTGTTTCGCTTCAAGCAGGCCCTGGGCACCCTGAGCCCAGAGGATATCGCCGAACTCGACCGCTGGATGCTGCCGGCAACACAGAGCTAAGGCTCGCCAGGGTTCTCCCCCCGGCGCAGGCTGCCCGCCTGCGCCGGCTCGCCTCACGTTCACACCGATAAAGCCGCGGGCCTTCGCCCAACGCTCATCCTCCCGTCCCCACACCTGCGCGGTGAGCAGGCACAAAAAAGCCCGGCACACCCCGAGGGCGCACCGGGCCGAAAACGCAGCGCGTTAAACCTTGAAGTGAGACAGCTCCTTTTCGAGCCCCTCGGCCACCCGCTGAAGTTCAACGCCCGCGGCGCAGACCTCCTCGGTGCCACCGGCGGTCTCCTCGAAGGCGCTGTTGATGTTGTTGACGTGCTCGCTGATCATCTCCACGGTCGCGCTCTGCTCCTCGGTGGCCGAGGCGACCTGGGTGTTCATGTCGGCGATACGCAGAATATCCTCGGTGATTTCGCCCAGGGTCTGGCCGGCCTCTGTCGCCCGGGAGACGCTGGTTTCCGCCTCGTCGCGCCCTGCCAGGATCACCGCCACGGCGCCCTTGGCCTCGCTCTCCAGCTGCTCGATCATGGTCTGGATTTCCTCGGTGGACTCCTGGGTCCGTTGCGCCAAGGAGCGCACTTCGTCGGCAACCACGGCAAAGCCCCGCCCCTGCTCGCCGGCACGGGCCGCTTCAATGGCCGCGTTGAGCGCCAGCAGGTTGGTCTGGTCGGCGATGGCCCGGATCACGTCCAGAATACCGGCGATATTGTGCACTTCGGACTCCAGGGTCTTGATCGAGTTGGCGGCTTTCTCCACGGAACCGGCCAGGGCGGTGATCGAGGCGACGCTGCCGTCCACCACGGTTTTGCCGGCCAGTGCCTTCTGCTGCGCGTCCTGAACCGCCTGCGCGGCCTGGGCCGCGTTCTGAGCCACCTCCTGGATCGTCGCGCTCATTTCGGTCACCGCCGTCGCGACCTGGTGGGTCTCGTCCTTGTGGGACTGCAGCGCACCGTTGGACTGCTCGGTCACCACCGCCAACTGCTCGGCGGAAGTCACCACGCGATCGCCATAGGAGCGGACATTGTTGACCACCGCCTGCACTTTATCAGCAAAGGCGTTGAAGCCGCTGGCCAGGGACGCCAACTCATCGCGCCCCTTGACCGGCATCCGCACAGTGAGGTCGCCATCCCCCTTGGCAATCTCCTGCATGGCCAGGCTGGTCGCCTCCAAGGGACGCACCACCGCACGGATAATCCCGTAGAAAGCCGCGCCCAGGGTCAACAACAGCAGCCCCAGGACAATACTGTTTGATTTCAAATCCGCCGCGAACTCCTGGTCCACGTCATCGATGTAGACACCGCTGCCCACGATCCAGCCCCAGGGCTGAAACCCTTTCACGTAGGAGAGCTTGGCCACCGGCTCCTCGTGCCCGGGCTTGGGCCAGAAGTAATCGACAAAACCCGCCCCCTCGCTGCGCACCTTGGCAACGAAAGCGGTAAACAGGGCCTTACCGTTGGGGTCCTTGATGGTGGACAGGTCCTTGCCGTCCAGCGCCGGCTTGATGGGGTGCATCACCATGGTGGGCCCCATGTCGTTGATCCAGAAATATTCAGTTCCCTGGTAACGGAGCTGCCCGACTGCCGCCATGGCTTGAGCCTGGGCTTCGGTTTCATTCAACTCCCCGGCCTGGACCCGCGCGTGGGCCGACTCGACGATGCCATAGGCAGTCTCGACCACCGCCACCAGCTTATCCTGCTTGGCTGTCAGCAGGGCGGTGCGCTTCTGAAAAGTTTGGTAAAGGAAGGTGCTGGCAAAAACCGCCAGCGCGACAATAGCGATAAGCCAGATGCGTTGCGCAATAGTCAGTCGTGACAACATGGGGCTACCCGTTTTTATTTGGTTATTCTGCCCCGGACCTTGGTTGGCCGGGGTCGTAGTGCATCCCAGCCGTTGACGACCTGCCGATCGCCGCTGCCTCCTGCAAAGAGGTGTCCATACCACTGCGTTAAGTGGGCGTCATCATACGGAAAATCAGCTCCTTTTAAAAAGTGGGGTTATCGCAAAGTTGATCTCCGTCAGTACTACCAAGGTCGAAGACAGGGAAAACATGGGCTAACCCACGGTTACAGGGAAACTTAACCGGGCCAACGCCTCCCCCTGCGAGCGCTCGGAGAGCGCCGGGCCAGCTATACTTTTTGGCATAAAAAGCATGCCTGATAGTTATTTTTGAAGGGGATTTCTCACCCATGCGTCCACACCTTTACCTGCCTCTACTGCCGTTAACACTCCTCGCTTTCCCGACCCATGCCTCCAGCGGCCCGCTGGATCTGACAGCCACCGGCGCGGGGTACTTCGCACTGGTGGTCTTCGTGATCGCGTACCTTGTGGTCATGGCCGAGGAACGCCTGCACCTGCGCAAATCCAAACCGGTGCTGGTGGGTGCCGCCATCATCTGGGCCGTCATCGGCTGGATCTACGTGCAGGAGGGGATGCCGGAGGTCACCGAGGCCGCCTACGAACACACCCTGCTGGAATTCTCCGAGCTGATGCTCTTCCTGCTGGTGGCCATGACCTACATCAACGCCCTAGAGGAGCGACGCCTGTTCGATACGCTCCGCGCCTGGATGGTGGAGAAAGGGTTCAGTTACCGCGGTCTGTTCTGGCTCAGCGGGACCCTGGCCTTTTTTATCTCACCGGTTGCCGACAACCTGACCACCGCGCTGCTGATGTGCGCCGTCGTCATGAAAGTGGCGGAGGGCGACAACCGCTTTATCAACCTCTGCTGCATCAACATTGTGATCGCGGCCAACGCCGGCGGCGCGTTCAGCCCTTTTGGCGACATCACAACCTTGATGGTGTGGCAGGCGGGGAAAGTGGATTTCGCCGAGTTCTTTGCCCTCTTTTTACCTTCCCTGGCCAACTTCCTGGTCCCGGCCGCCATCATGAGTTTCGCCGTTGAAAACCGCCACCCCGCGCCCCAGACCGAACAGGTGGAACTCAAGCGCGGCGCACGGCGCATCGGCCTGCTGTTTCTGCTCTCGATAGCCACCGCGGTGTCGGTTCACACCTTCCTTCACCTGCCGCCGGTGCTGGGGATGATGGCCGGCCTCGGTTACCTCCAGTTTTTCGGCTATTACCTGCGCATGACCCTGCCACGCTCTCTGGCCCGCAAGCGCCACGCGGCCGAACTTGCCGGCGACACGGAGCGGTTGCGCTACCTGGGTGGGGTGGTGCCCTTCGACGTGTTCAGCCGCGTGGCCCGCTCGGAGTGGGACACGCTGCTGTTTTTTTACGGGGTTATCATGTGCGTTGGCGGCCTGGGGTTCATGGGATACCTGGCGATGATGTCGGAAGTGCTCTACACCCAGTGGGACCCCACCAGCGCCAACATCGCCCTGGGGATTCTGTCAGCCATCGTCGATAACATCCCGGTGATGTTCGCCGTGCTGACCATGGATCCCCAGATGTCCCACGGCCACTGGCTGCTGATCACCCTTACCGCCGGCGTTGGCGGCAGCCTGCTCTCCATCGGCTCAGCGGCCGGGGTTGCCCTGATGGGCCAGGCCCGCGGCATCTACACCTTTTTCGGTCACCTGAAGTGGCTTCCGGCGATCCTGGCGGGCTATATCGCAAGCGTGGCCGTTCACCTCTGGCTCAACGCCGGGCTGTTCTAGGCCCGGCAGCCATGACCGCTCCGTGAAGGATAACGGGCGGACCGGCGGCCCTCCCCCAAGGCGGAAATTCGGGCATAAAAAAACGGGGCGCCCGGAAAACCGGGACCCCGTTCTTTCCTCTGACACTGGTGCGCACTCGCGTGTACATCAGTGGTTAGAGCCTTTTGCTCCTAAGAGCTTGATTCCAGTATAGAGGTGGCCATCCATTTTCCTAATGAAAAAAAAACATGCTTTTTATTAATTTGCTGCAGCACATTAATTCCGCGCCGCAACAAAAGGCAGCACTCAGCCGCTGACCTTCACGACCAGCCGCATTAACCAACCCCTTGCTCAGGCGAAAAAAAACGGCGTCAGGAACACCTGACGCCGTTGGATCTAATCGCGCGGGGATCAGGCCAGGTTGTACACGAAGACAACCAGCACGCCCAGCGGAGTCACGTAACGCACCAGCCCGTACCAGAGGGAGAAGGCAACGGAGCTCTCCATGCCCAGCTCACTCTCAACCGAGGCGCGTTTCATTCCCCAGCCCACAAACAGGGCCACCAGCAGCCCGCCCAAGGGCAGCATCACGTTGGCGGTAAAGAAGTCCAGCAGATCAAAGATCGTCTTGCCTTCGAACATGGTGAACATGCCCAGCGGGTGGAAATCGGACCACAGGTTAAGCGAAAGAATGGAGGCGATGCCCAACAGCCAAACCATAAAGCCAGCGCCCAGGGTGCTGGCCAGACGGTTGACGTCCTTGTGCTCTTCCAGCCAGGAAACCAGCGGCTCCAGCAGGGAGATGGCGGAGGTCCAGGCGGCGAATACCAGCAGCACGAAGAACAGGGTGCCGAAGAAGGCGCCGCCGGTCATCTGCCCGAAGGCCAGGGGCAGTGTCTGGAAAATCAGGCCGGGACCCGCGCCCGGCTCAAGGCCGGTGGCAAAGACGATGGGGAAAATTGCCAGCCCCGCCAGCAACGCCACCAGGGTATCCATGAAGGAGACGGCGATGCTGACCTTGACGATCGAAACCTCCCGGGGCAGGTAGGAGCCGTAGGCCATCATCACGCCCATACCCAGGCTGAGAGTAAAGAAGGCGTGGCCCATGGCGGTCAGGATGCCCTCAGTGGTCAGCTTGGAGAAGTCGGGGGTGAACAGAAAGTCGACACCGGCACCGAAGTGATCGGTGGTCATAGCGTAGCCGACCATCAGCAGCAACAGCACGAACAGGGCCGGCATCAGCAGGGTCACTGCCTTTTCCAGGCCCGCGCGCACGCCGCGGGCGACCACGACGATCACCATCGCCATGAACACCGTGTGCCACAGCAAGAGATCACCGGGGCTGGCCAGCAGGTTTCCAAAAATCCCACCTACCTGATCAGCGTCGGCGCCGACAAAAGCGCCAGAGGCGCTGCTGCCCACGTAAGAGACGGCCCAGCCGCCGATGACGGAATAGAACGACAGGATGATAAAAGAGGCGATAACCCCCATCCAGCCCAGCCCCTGCCAGCGGCTGGAACGCCCGTCGCTGAGAGCCAGGCTGCGCATGCTGTTGATCGGATTATGGTGCCCGCGGCGGCCGATGAGCACCTCGCCCATCATAATGGGCAGGCCGATCAACGCGATACAGAACAGGTACACCAGCACAAAGGCGCCGCCGCCGTTTTCGCCGGTGATGTAGGGAAACTTCCAGATATTGCCCAGGCCGACAGCGGAGCCGGTAGCGGCAAGAATAAAGGCAAAACGTGAAGACCAGAGTCGCGCCGCGGGCTGGCCGTTGGCAACGCCGGCGCTGGCAGTTGTGGAGCTTGCAGTCATGGATTCCTCCGGAGCAGGAAACAAGCGCGTACTCACCGCCAAAGAAACCGCGGTTTCGTACGATTAATTATTAGAAATTGTGGAGTTGGTTCAGTTACGGCCGGCGTCGATCAAAAAGCCTGCTCGAAACGGCAACCAGAACGGAGAGGAAATCCCGAAAGCCGGGAGGTACAGCATGAGTAACAGGTGACATCATCATGATAATTAAGCCCTTCCCCCGCTGGATCACAGCGAGTGGTGCAAGTTTTTGTTGTTATCCGGAAGTTCCGGCTCTTGCGGGTGTCTGCCCTTGTGGAGCGACGCGGCTAAAGTAACGTATTCGTCCCCTTTCCGTCAATGTCAATAATCAACAGCGAGTCAAAGATTATTGACAAGGCGCCTTGAAGCTGCAGCGCACGCCGGCCCCTGACACCCCAACTCCCTGTTCTCACAGGAAAGCGCCGACCATACTTGAAGCGGCCCGGTTCCATGAGGGAACCGCCGTATTTTCTCGATCAAGGATGCGCAGAAGGCAGGGAATGGAACGCAGCCCCACCCAATGGCACTGCCTGAAAGAAGACGAGGTCGTCCGGCGACTGGCCACCTCGGTACACGAAGGGCTGAGCAGCGCCGCCGCCGAACAACGATTGCAGGAACACGGCCTCAACACCCTGACGTCGAAGCGGGACGCGCCTGCCTGGCGGGTGTTTTTGCAGCAGCTTGGGCAGCCTCTCATTTACATTCTGCTGGGCGCCACGCTGGTGACCAGCCTGTTGGGCGAGTGGGTCGACGCCGGCGTGATCTTTACCGTGGTGCTGGTCAATGCGGTGATCGGCTATATCCAGGAATCCCGCGCTCTGAGGGCGATCCGCGCCCTCTCCCATGCCATGACCAGCGAGGCCAGGGTGCTGCGGGACGGCAGCACCCGGCGACAACGCTCAGAAGCCCTGGTCCCCGGGGATATTGTCCTGCTCAGTTCCGGCGACAAGGTGCCGGCGGACCTGCGCCTGCTGCGCTGCCGTGAGTTGAAGGTCAATGAATCAGCGTTAACCGGCGAATCCCTGCCGGTGGCAAAAGACACGCACCCCCGCCCCCCAGCCTGCCCCCTGGCCGACCGGGGCAACATGGTCTATAGCTCCACCCTGGTAACCTGCGGCACGGCCCTGGGCGTGGTCGTCGCCACCGGCGACGGGAGCGAAATCGGCAGGATCAACGCGCTGATCAACACCGCCGATGTGCTGGCAACCCCCCTCACCCGCCGTATCACCCGCTTCAGCCGGGTGCTGCTTTACGCCATTCTTGGCCTAGCGGCACTCACCTTTGGGGTAGGTTTGCTGCACGGTGGGTCCTGGGTCGAGATGTTCATGGCCTCGGTGGCATTGGCGGTGGGTGCCATTCCCGAAGGCCTGCCGGCAGCACTGACCATCACCCTGGCCATTGGCGTCGCAAAAATGGCCCACCGCAATGCCATCATCCGCAAGTTACCGGCGGTAGAGACCCTGGGCAGCACCACCGTTATCTGCTCCGACAAAACCGGGACCCTTACCGAGAACCAGATGACGGTACAACGCGTCTATGCCGGTGGCGCGACACTGGCGGTCAGCGGTGTCGGCTATGTGCCGGACGGTCATTTCAGCCGTGCCGGGCAACCCGTCGACCCGACAGGCCTAGCGGCGGTGCGTGAGTGCCTGGTAGCCGGCCTGCTGTGCAATGATGCCAAGCTGGCCAGGGATGCAGATGGCAGCTGGCGGGTCGAGGGGGACCCCACCGAAGGTGCCCTGATCACGGTGGCGCACAAGGCAGGCCTTTATTTAGCCGACCTCGGGCTGCCCCGCATCGACAGCATTCCCTTTGAGTCGCAACACCAGTACATGGCGACCCTGCACCGGAACGAGAAGGGCAGGTATCACACCTACCTCAAGGGCGCCGCCGAAAGCCTGCTGCAACGCTGCGAGTATGCACTGGATAACCGCGGCGAGCGGATCCCGTTGGACTTTGACCACTGGCACGGGCAAGTAACAGCGCTGGCCCGCCAGGGCATGCGAGTACTGGCCTTCGCCCGAGACGAACGGACACGGGCGCCTGAGACGCTGCATCACCGGGACGTCGAGAGCGGGCTCACGTTGCTGGGCCTGCAGGGCATGATCGACCCGCCGCGTCCGGAAGCGGCAGAAGCGGTCGCCGCCTGCCGCGAGGCCGGCATCCAGGTCAAGATGATCACCGGCGACCATGCCGCCACCGCCAGCGCCATCGCCCGCCAGGTGGGTATATCCCAGGACGGGGAGGCGGTGATAACGGGGTCTGAGCTGGAGGCACTGGATTTCCGCGCCCTGGAAGCCGTGGCCGCAGCGAGGGCGGTCTTTGCCCGGGTAGCGCCGGAGCAGAAGTTGCGACTGGTGCAGGCGCTGCAGGCCAGAGGCCAGGTGGTTGCAATGACCGGGGACGGGGTCAATGATGCCCCGGCCCTGCGCCGGGCCGATATCGGCGTGGCGATGGGCATCACCGGCACCGAGGTCTCCAAGGAAGCGGCGGACATGGTGCTCACCGACGATAATTTCGCCTCGATTCGGGCGGCGGTGGAAGAGGGTCGCGGGGTTTACGATAACCTGGTCAAGTTTATCACCTGGACCCTGCCCACCAACCTGGGCGAAGGGCTGGTCATTCTCAGCGCCGTGCTGGCCGGCATCACCCTGCCGATCCTGCCGGTACAGATCCTCTGGATCAACATGACCACCGCGGTGCTGCTGGGCCTGATGCTGGCCTTCGAACCCAAGGAACCGGACCTCATGGCGCGCCCGCCCCGCGACCCGCGCGCAAGCCTGCTCTCAACGGCGCTACTGGTGCGGATCGCCCTGGTGGGCCTGCTGTTGCTGCTCGGCGCCTACGGTCTCTTCCGCTGGGAGCTGGCTCAGGGCAGCAGCGAGACCCTGGCCCGCACGGTGACGGTGAACGTCTTCGTTTTCGGCG
Source organism: Motiliproteus sp. SC1-56 (assembly GCF_017309075.1). Taxonomy (GTDB): domain Bacteria; phylum Pseudomonadota; class Gammaproteobacteria; order Pseudomonadales; family Balneatricaceae; genus Motiliproteus. The sequence continues at coordinate 164,066 of NZ_JAEMGS010000005.1, forward strand.
AACTCTTCTACCTGTTCAACTGCCGTTCCCTGCGCTACTCCATGCTCCACCTCGGCGTTTTCAGCAACCCCTGGCTGCTGCTGGGGGTCGCCACCATGATCGGACTGCAGCTGCTCTACACCTATGCCCCGGCCATGAACACGGCCCTTGGCAGCGCACCGATCGGTGGCGAGCAGTGGCTGCGGATCCTCGGGGTCAGCCTCTCCATTTACTTGATCGTAGGTATAGAGAAGTGGGTGGCCCGGCACCTAAGCCGAGCCGAATAAGATCTGACGCGAGCGCCAAGCGAACACGGGAACCCCCAGGGAGTCTCCAAGTCCCGGTGCCCGGGGGAAGTCGGATCAGCCGATGGCTAGGCGCTAACGGTAGCGGCTGTCGTCAAAGGGATCGATGGGATCGGCCAGTTGCTCATCGGCGCTGAAAAAGGGCGTTTTATCCCGCAACACCAGTCCGCGCTTGTTGAACCAGCGCTCGACCTCCTCCATGGCATCCTCGGCCTGGGATTTCTGAATGTAGGCCGAGAGTATCTGGTAGAAGTAAACCGCGAACAGGGCCGCCGCCGCGCCGAGAAAGAACTCCGAGCCCATGGCGAAGAAAAGCAGAACAATCCCCACGATCCAGATCTTGCTGCCACGGGAGCGCTTAAGCGAGTCGTGGGCCGACTGGCCGCGGCTGAACAGCTCGACAAACTTGTGGTACTCCTTTTGAAACGCGTTTTTCTCGTCAGCAGGTAGGTATCTTTCCATTGGGTCTTCCTTTTGGGTTCGCAAATAGTGCCTTACGCCCGCCCGGGCCGCGAAAAGTCAGTATAGACCGCGGGGACTGGTTTCAGGTTAACCGGCGCCCCCGCGCCAAGGCCATATCACCAAAGGCGAATAAAGCGCCTCAGGCCAAGGACTTGCTAACCACTTCATAGCAATCTCTGGAGAGTTCCTCAACCGCCAGGACCCGCTGCAACTGCGCCTGCATCTGGGCACTCAGCTCGGGCGGGTACTTGCGCCAGCGGGTCAGCGGCGTCAGCAGCCTTGAAGCAATCTGCGGATTGAGCCGGTCCAGCTCGATCACCCGGTCGGCCAGGAACCGATACCCTTCCCCGTCCGCACGGTGGAACTGCACCGGATTCTGGCTGCAGAAGGCGCCGATCAGCGCCCGCACCCGGTTGGGGTTGGCCAGCTCGAACGCCTCGTGATCCATCAGCGCCCGTACCGTCTCCAGGGCATTGTCCCGGGGAGTCGTGGCCTGGGTGGTGAACCACTGGTTCACCACCAGGGTGTCCGCCTGCCAGCGCTGGTAAAAGGCATCCAGTGCGGCGGCTGCCTCGGCCTCGAAGCCGGAGTGGGCGATCAGGGAGAGGGCCGCCTGGGCGTCGGTCATATTGTCAGCGTTCTCAAACTGGTTCTGGGCCAGGGCCAGCACCTCCTTCTCCTCCAGCGCCATCAAATAGCCCAGGCTCTGGTTCTGCAACCGGCGGCGGGCGATGGCCTCGGCAGCCAGGGTGTAGGGACCGTCGCTGCGGTTGCGCCGGTAGACCTCCAGCAACAGATCGCGCAGTTCGGTAGCCAGGGTGCGGCGAACAAACTCCCGCACCCGGTGAATCGCCTCCACGTCCACGGTCTCTGCCAGCTCGCTCAGGTAGCTTTCGCTGGGCAGCACCAGCATTTTCGCCACCATGGCCGGGTCCAGCCCGGTGTCCGCCAGCAGCTGCCGGTAAGCCTGCACCAGACGCTGATCCAATTTCAGTTCGCGTCCCGCCCGGTAGTCGACAATCAGCTCCTCGATGATCGCTACCGCCAGCTGCTGCCCCGCATCCCAGCGGTTGAAGCCGTCACTGTCGTGGCTCATCAGGAACACCAGCTCATCCCGCGAGTAGGGGTAGCTGAGCTTCACCGGCGCGGAAAAACCGCGCAGGAGGGAGGGGACCGGCTTGCAGGGAACGTTGTCGAAGTGAAACTGCTGCTCGGACTCGGCCAGGTGCAACACTTGGGTGGTGGCGCCGTCCTTGAGCGGAATATCCCGGCCCTCGGCATCCAGCAGCCCCACGGCCAGGGGAATATGGAAAGGCGCTTTCCGGTCCTGCCCCGGCGAGGGGGGGCAGCTCTGTTTGACGTTCAGGGTATAGCGTTTCGCGTCGGCGTCGTAGGCGTCGCTCACCTGCAACCGGGGCGTGCCGGCCTGCTCGTACCAGCGCCGGAACTGGCCCAGGTCGACCCCGGAAGCCTCCTCCATAGCGGCGACGAAGTCATCGGTGGTCACCGCCTGGCCGTCATGGCGGGCAAAGTAGAGATCGGAGCCGGCACGGAATTGCTCCGGACCCAGCAGGGTGTGGATCATGCGGACCACCTCGGCCCCCTTCTCGTACACGGTCAGGGTGTAGAAATTGGAGATCTCGATGTAGGAGGCCGGGCGCACGGGGTGGGCCATAGGGCCGCCATCCTCGGCGAACTGCGCGGTGCGCAGCAGGGTGACGTCCTCGATCCGCTTCACCGTGCGCGAGCCCATGTCGGCCGAGAACTCGGCGTCACGGAACACGGTAAAGCCCTCCTTGAGGCTGAGCTGGAACCAGTCGCGGCAGGTGACCCGGTTGCCGGACCAGTTATGGAAGTACTCGTGGGCGACGATGCTCTCGATCCGCTCGAACGCGCTGTCGGTGGTGGTTTCCGGCTTGGCCAGCACGCAGGATGAGTTGAAGATGTTCAGCCCCTTGTTCTCCATGGCGCCCATGTTGAAGTGATCCACGGCCACGATCATGAAGATATCCAGGTCGTACTCCCGCCCGTACACCTCCTCGTCCCAGGCCATCGCCTTTTTCAGCGAGCGAATGGCGTGATCACATTTGTCCAGGTTCTGCGGCTCCACGAACAGGCGCAGGGCCACTTCGCGTCCGGAGGCGGTGGTAAAACTGTCCTCCACCCGTTCCAGGTTGCCGGCCACCAACGCGAACAGATAAGCGGGCTTGGGGAAGGGGTCTTCCCAGGTGACGAAATGGCGCCCTTCGGACACCTCCCCCTCCTCCACCGGATTGCCGTTTGAGAGCAGCACCGGGTAGTCGTCTTTGTCGGCAACCACCGTGGTGGTAAAGCGGGCCATGACGTCGGGGCGGTCCAGGTAGTAGGTGATCTTGCGGAACCCCTCAGCCTCGCACTGGGTGCAGAACATGCCGTTGGATTTATAGAGCCCCTCCAGGGAAGTGTTCTCCTGGGGCTTGATCAGGGTCACGCACTCCAGCACGAACTGCTCAGGCAGCCCGTCCAGACGCAGGGTATCGGACTCGAGCAGGTAATCCCCGGGGGCCAGGTCCTTGCCGTCCAGCACCAGCCGGCGCAGGGTCAGGTCAGCGTCCCCGTCCAGCTCCAGGGGGGCATCAAGCTCCCCGGACGCGGGGTTGCGGCGCATCTGCAACCGTGACTTGACCAGGGTCGCCTTCTCGCCGAGTTCAAAGTGCAGCTCGGTCTGGTCAATCAGAAAAGGGGGCACCCGGTAATCTTTGAGATGAATGGCCCGGGGGTTCTCTTTGCTCATGGTCGCTCCTGTTGCGAATCCTCAGGTCGAAAAGGCGACCCGATAGGCACTGAATTTACGGATATTGATCACGCCGGTGTCGAGAATCAGGTACTGCCCTTTGATCCCCAGCAGCCGGCCTTCCACCACCGGCGTCTTGTCCAGGTTGAAGGAGGTCACCTTGTCGGGGTACTGCAGCACCGGGTAGTCGATATCGACCGTCGCCGCGTCGGCGAGCGGCTGGATCGCCTGCAGTCCGAACGCCTCCTGCAGGGCGTTGAGCCCCTCCCGGGCCGTTTCAAACAGTTGATCACGGGCCGCGGCCAGATCCAGAGGCGCCACCTGCCCCTTGAGCATCGCCCGCCAGTTGGTGCGATCGGCTACATGCTCCTTGAACAGCGTCTCCACCCGCCCCGACTGCAGACGGCTCGCCACCCGCAATATCGGCAGCGCCTGCACCGCCCCCTGGTCGATCCAGCGGGTCGGCACCTGCGAAGCGCGGGTAATGCCGACCTTTAAGCCCGAGGAGTTGGCCAGGTAGACGATGTGATCCTGCAGGCAGTGGCGCTCACCCCAGGCACTGTCGCGACAGGTGCCCAGGTGATAGTGACATTTTTCCGGGCTGACAATGCAGCTGTCACACTGGGGAAGCTTTTTGAAACAGGGATAGCAATAGCCCTGGCTGAAGCTCTTCTTGCTGAGGCGGCCACAGTGCAGGCAGTGTATTTCACCCAGGTACTCGAGGCGCACCGGTTCGTTCAGCAAGGGATTAAGGGGAACTGTCCGGTCGTCAAGGCACAGCCGGTAGCTGACGGGCCCCTCCAACGTCACCTGCATCTTGCGCAGGTGACCCTCTGTCTGGTGGGAAAATACGGTCATTTAGTGGTTGAGGATTTTGATGATGTCTTCAGCGTTCTTGTTGGGGCCGTGCTGCGAGCCATCGGCCTTGGTCCGGTCGATAAACCCGACCCGCTCCTCCTCCGGCAGATGCTTGGCATCGTAGGCGATCACCGCCTGCAGGCAGGCTTTACGCTCCTCCTCGCCCAGGCGCTGGCCGTTGGGCCACTTGCCCAGTTCCACCGCCTGTTTCATGGCGGCGTGGATCTCGGGGGTCATTGATTCGAGCAGTTCTTCAAAGGTCATCACGGCTACCTGAACAATCCATCAGCCCGGCATCATACCACAGCCGCCTTGGCGCACCGCAGCCTCAATGGCGCCAGGCGCGCGCACCGAAAAGCCGCACCAGGGGCACGGCAGCCAAGCCACAGAGCAGTCCCGACAGGTGGGCGGTGTTGGCAATCGCCCCGAACCCCAGCTTCTCGATCAAGCCGCTGACCCCCAGCACCAGCCAGATCATCATAAAGGTCATCAGCGCCTGAGGCAGACCAAAAGCCCGCCGCGGCTCGAGCCGGTCCCAGAGCCAGGTGTAACCCATCAGACCGAAAATCACTCCCGAGAGTCCGCCGAACATGGGCCCGGACATCAGGTACTGGGCAATATTGGAGCCCACCCCCAGCGCCAGCACCAGCCCCAGCAGCACCCAGCGCGGCTGGGCCCACTCGATGCGACGACCCAGCTCCCAGGTCCAGAGCAGGTTGAACACCAGGTGCAGAAAACTGAAGTGAAGAAAGATCGGCGTCAGCCAGCGCCACCACTGGCCGCTCTCGACCAGGGTGGCGAGGCTCTGGTAGAGCAGGTGACTGCCCTGGAAGTTGAAATCCACGAAGGTAAACCAATGGAGCCACTGCAGGTCGTTGCCAAAGGAGGTCAGTAGCGTCAGCCCCAGGCTTATCCCGATCAAGGCCAGGGTCACGGGCGTGTGCCGTAACCAGAAACCCAACCCCGGCGTGACTCGCTCCCAGGGCGCTTCTTTCTCCAACGGCTCACCACGCTGCCAGTGGTTGAAGCGGCTGATCACAAACTCGGCGTCATCCGGGTTGGCCAGCCACACCTCCTGCATGCTCCCCCGGTGAACGATCCGGTGTCCCACCTTGTGCTGCCACAAAAAGGCGGCGAACTCACCGAGATCGGTAGCGCTGTCAATTTCAAAAAGCTTGTGCATCAGTAAACCGTGTCTCCGTCCTGTACCCCGTCGCCGGGTTCGACCTCAACTGCGACGAAATGCTCCGGCTGCAGGCGGCTTTCGCCATCCATGCGGTACGCCACCAGCTTGCCGTACTTGACCGCCGAATAATCGAGGCAGGCAATATTGGGGGTAATGGGCGCCGGCTCCCCCTCCCGCCAGTAATGACCAATGAAGAGCGGGCGTTGGTCGGCGCCGTAATGGAGCAGGCGAGCCTTTTCCGCCGGGCCCAGAGGCACGCCGGCTAGGTGCGCGGGCAAGGGATCGGGCTGAAACACCACGTCGGCGTGGGTCTGCGGCTCATCGGCCCAGAATTTGGTGCGAAAGACCCGGCGCCGGTAACCGTCGGCACTGGTCATCTCCTCCCCGTTAGGCAGGGGCAGGTAGGTGCCCCTCAACAGGCGGTCCGCCGCCTGCCACTCGAAGGTGCCGCGCTCGACGGAGCGGCGCAAAAAACCATCGTCACTGAAATCGCGAACGCCCTCGCGCTTCAAGCGTTCGATAATGGCGCCGTCCCAGCAGGCATGTACCGCCCTGAATAACGGCGTCTCCAGGTAGAGGGGCAGCTCCCGGAACCACTGCAGGAAATCCTGCCACTCCTGGGGGTAGGGGGCGAATTGCTCCAGGGTTTCGCGAATCTGGCGCTCGTGGCGGGGATCATGGGGCCGCAGGTAGCGGTGCCGTCCTGCCACCTCCACCTCGGTGCAGTAGGTGAGGCAGTTGTACTCGTGGTTGCCGATCACCATCTGCGCGCTGCCGGCCAGCACCATGTTACGCACCAAGTGCAGGGCCTCGCGAATCCGCGGCCCCCGGTCGACGATATCACCGATAAACACCGCCTGACGCCGAGGGTGACGGTAGACCCCCTTGACGAGGCTGTAGCCCAGCTGCTGCAGCAGGCGCTCCAGGGTGCGGGCGCTGCCGTGAACATCTCCGATTAGATCATACCCCTGAAAACTCACCCCCTCCCCCTATTCGCCCAGTTTCGTTCCCCAGCCGAGCTTCGACCGGCAGGTTTCGTAAAAGTTGTAATTTAACGGATGCACCAGCCGCAGCGGATGGGGGCTCTTGTGCACGCTGATCTCGTCCCCGGGCTCACAAGGAATAAGCTGCTGACTGTCGCAGCTCAGGTGGGGAGAGGCCGAAGTCTGCGCCCCCAGCACCAGCTTCAGCCTGGCATTGCCATCCACTACGATTGGCCGGCTGCTCAGAGTATGGGGAAACATGGGCACCAGCACCATCGCATCAAGGTGCGGGTGCATGATCGGCCCGCCGGCGGACAGGGCGTAGGCCGTGGAGCCGGTGGGTGTGGCCATGATCAGCCCGTCGGAGCGCTGGTTATAGACGAACTCGCCGTCGATATAGAGTGCGAAGACCATCATGCGGGCGGTCTCGCCGGGGTGAAGCATCACCTCGTTCATCGCCCTCCCCTCGCCGATCCGCTCGCCTTCCCGGCTCACCGCGGCCTCCAGCATAAAGCGGCTTTCGACCCGGTAGCGCCCGGCGAGGACCTCCTCCACCTGCTGCTCGATTTCACTGGGCAGTATGTCGGTCAGAAAGCCCAGGTTGCCGCGGTTGATCCCCAGCACCGGCACCTGAAAAGGCGCGAGGGCGCGGGCCGCTCGCAGCATGCTCCCGTCGCCGCCGACAACGACCACCAGATCGCAGCCCTGTCCCATGTCCTCTACCGGACACTCGGGCAGAGCGAGGTCGGGAAGCAGGTCGGCGACCGCGGAATCCAGAACCACATCCAGTCCACGGGCCTGCAGAAACGGGATCAGCGTGCGCAGGGAGGCCACCACGGGCGCACTGCCATGCCGCCCCACAAGCCCTACTCTTTTAAAGTAATCCATTGAATTTCAAGCCCCCGACTCCCAACCAAGCCGGCCTCATTATAGAAAGATAAGGCGCTGGATTAACAGGGGGAACCAGCGCCAGGTGCTCACCGCGTATGACACGCCACAGGAGTAGCGCTTGGTGAAGAGAGCGACAAATGCGACTGCACAGGGCTATGCGGCTCGGTTTGCGCGGCACCGGCTCAATGAAAGTCTCGCCGAGGGCCTCCCCCTTTGCTCCGGTAACGCCTCAGACCGGTTCCTCGCGCTGTGAGAACCACATCCATCCACCCGGCACAATGGCGGCACCGGCAAGGAGCGTCGCAACGCCAAACCACAGCAAGTACCCGGCGTGCCGCTCGAAATCCCCCCTCCGCTGGTTGATAGTCACCACTCGACGCCTCCGGCGTTTTAGCAAATTCAGTGGACATCACCTACACCAAGGAGAAGCAAGGTGCGAACGCCAAGCGAGAAGCGGCTGGTGATAGACAACCGCCCGCTTTCGGCTTTGCACTGCGGATCTTCGACCGAGAGCCCTCAACGAGCAGCCCATCTGCTTTGAGATCGGGTCTTTGCTTCGACGCCGCGCGGCCCCTTATGGCTGCGCCAACACCTTGGGGACAACAATGGCATCAATTAAGCACTCCGCAGGCTTTGACATTCAACAGCCCATTCAAAGGGTGTTTCCTCTATTTAGCGCCGAGGGTGAAACCTTGTGGGTCCCGGGCTGGACCTACGAAAACATAATGGGTTCTAAAGAGCTCCGTGAGGATTATATATTTCTAACCGAAAGCCATGACCATGCATCCACACGCGCTATCTGGCTAGTCAAACGTTTCGAGCCTGAAAATCACTTCGTGCAATTCTATAAAGTAGAACCAGAAGAGAAAGTCGGCATCATCACAATCCAGTGCTCAGCAAAAGAGCAGTCACTCACTCATACCCAGGTCACATACGAATACATTGGCTTAAGCCGGAAAGGGAATGCGTTCATCGCAAGTTTCAGCAAGCAAAAATACAGAGAATTTATAGATGAATGGCATTCGCTGCTCACCAGTCACTTCAAGTCAGCGGACTAACCAAGCCCTACGGAGCCGCGGCACCTTTTACGAAATTCCATAAAGCCTGCCTTACGCCACCGACTGTTGTTTGATTGCGGCACAGGCCACGCCCCCTTAGAGAGCAAGGATCATGGCTATCGATATCAGCGATAAAATTCTAGCCGCACTTATTGCCGCAGCCGTATCTATAATCACGGCCTTGGTTTCTTACTTGTTAACTCTCAGAAAATTAAAGGACGCCCGAGAAAGCTTCGACAAGGAAATTGACCATCGGTATATAGACAAGCTCTATGAAAAGCGTATTGAGCTTTACCCCAAGGCTTTTGAGCTGGCGGGTAAAATACGCCAGAAAAAGGGAGTGGGTGGAATAAACCCAACGCATGAACAAACGAAAATCAAGGAGAGTATCGTAGAGTGGGCAGAGGGCGAGGCCGGGCTGTTTATGTCTACGGATTTGGTCGAAGCTTACTATGAGTTGATCCGCTGCTTGGCCAAGCAGCCCGGCCTGGGTGACGAATATTCACCGCACCAAGTAGACAACCTATGGAAGGCGAGAACCAAATTCAGGTCTTGCCTCAGGCGCGACGTGGGCATTCTGCACTCTTCCCTTTATAAAAATACCCATTGATAAACAAGCCGCTGGACCGATCTTCAAGCGGCCCACCGAGGCTCCCCTGCAGGGTAGAACGTTATCGCTGCACAGCCTCGCTCTCTTCAGCGGTGGTGAAGGTAGTGAACGCTAGACGTCGACCGCACTTATATGAGAAACGCCGCACCAATCCAATAAAATCACCGGGCAGCAAACAAGGCAAAAGCCGCTTCGAGCCCGTAGCAACGCCCGTGCAACCCGCGGAGTCAGCCAAAGCCCAAAAAGGCACAGAGAAAGAAAGAGAAAAAGTGGCGGAACGGACGGGATTCGAACCCGCGACCCCCGGCGTGACAGGCCGGTATTCTAACCAGCTGAACTACCGCTCCGCAGTGTGATCGTGGTGGGCGTGGACAGGCTCGAACTGCCGACATCCACCTTGTAAGGGTGGCGCTCTCCCAACTGAGCTACACGCCCACGATCAGGATCTCCCGGGGCAGGGAGAAGAAGTGGCGGAACGGACGGGATTCGAACCCGCGACCCCCGGCGTGACAGGCCGGTATTCTAACCAGCTGAACTACCGCTCCGCAGTGTCTGGATCTGGTGGGCGTGGACAGGCTCGAACTGCCGACATCCACCTTGTAAGGGTGGCGCTCTCCCAACTGAGCTACACGCCCAAATCCAAGTTTCGATCGCGAAAAGTGGCGGAACGGACGGGATTCGAACCCGCGACCCCCGGCGTGACAGGCCGGTATTCTAACCAGCTGAACTACCGCTCCGCAGTGTCTGGATCTGGTGGGCGTGGACAGGCTCGAACTGCCGACATCCACCTTGTAAGGGTGGCGCTCTCCCAACTGAGCTACACGCCCAGATCCAAACCTTCGTATCGAAATAAGTGGCGGAACGGACGGGATTCGAACCCGCGACCCCCGGCGTGACAGGCCGGTATTCTAACCAGCTGAACTACCGCTCCGCATCTCCTGAAAGCTCGAAAACTCCTAAGAGCCCCCGAATCAGGAGCTGCGAATTTTACGCCTTTTCCGTACCTTGTCAAACCCTGGAAGAAAAATATTCGAACCAAATGCATGTCCGGGTGGGACGGAGGAAAATCAGCCCCTGCTGCTTTAAAACCGTCGTGGAGGAATTCCCGCGCCGATGTCATCATTAGGTCCAGATTAGGCAACGGGAATTGTGATGAGTACCCCCCTGGAACACGCACTGGACAACTTCATCGAACGCTTCATCGAGGCCCAGCAGACGGCCACCGGAGCGCTGCCACAGATCGAATTCGATCCCGAGTGGCCCTCACCCTGTTACCAGGGGACGGCGGGCGCCGGCAACAAAGTGGCCTGGAAACCGGTTCGCCAGCAGACACCCCACCCGCTCTTTGACGGCCTGGCGACGGCCCTGGAAACAGAGATCCACCCGGACCTACGTGCCTATTACCAGCGCTACTGGTCCGACCCGATCCCGGCCCGTTGCGCGGAGGGCGACCTGAGCCTGCTGTTTTTGTGGAACGAGGAGGATTACGAGCGCCTGCGGGGCAACCTGGTCGGCCACGCCCTCGCCAAGAAGAAGCAACGCCAGCCCCTGACCCTCTTCTTCGCCTGCACCGAGCCCGAGGATTACGTACTGAGCCTGGACAACACCAGCGGTGTGGTACTGCTCGAGCAACCCGGGCGCAAACCGCTGCGGGAAGTGGCCGGGAGCCTTACCGACTTTATCCAGCGACTGGAGCCTCGAACCCTGACCGACTAAAGCTTATAGTTTGGGCAGGCCCTTGGACTGTTGGAGCTGGCCCGTGCGGGCGCTAAAGTACGCCCTGTCACCCGCAGTCACTTTTAGCCCGAGTTCACTTTTAGCCCAAAATTCGCTTTTAGCAAAAAATTCACTTCTAGCCCGAATTCACCTTTAGGGAGTACCGATGACAATTCGAACCCTGCCGCTATACGTGCTGATGACCCTTGCCCTGCTACTGTCCGGTTGCGCCAAGAGCCCACAACAGGTGATGCTGGACCCCTCCATAAATGCCAGCGCCCAGCTTAAAAAGCGCCCGGTAGTGCAGCTCAGCATCGTGGACAACCGGCCGAGTCCCATCCTGGGTACCCGCGGCGGAGTTTACGCCACCAACCACATCACCCTGGCTGAACCGCTGGAGCGAAGCCTGCGTCCGGAAATGGAGCGTGCCCTGCAGGCCATCGGCGCCGAACTGAACCAGGTGAGCCCGTTCCCGATACGCCTAACGCTTTATCTCGACCGCCTGAGCTACGAGGTGGAAGATACCGGGACGCTACCACTCATGGTCAATCTGCACAGCACCCTGCGGGCACAGGCAAAAAGCGGGCAACTAAAATACGAAGGACGCTGGGAGTCCAGCCGCCAGCACCAGTTCCTGAGCGTCCCCACGGAAGCTAAAAACCAGGACATCATCAACGACCTGCTCTCCGAAACCCTGAACCGCATGATCAACGACCCCAAGCTGCTGCAGTTTCTGCAGCAGTAACCCCTGCCCGCTACCAGCCGACGGTAAAGGCCAGCACCTGGCTGATATGGCCGAGGGGCCAACCGCTCTCCTCGCGCCACTGGTTGAAGGCCCCCTGCACCCGCACCAGGTCACGCTGGGCAGTGGGGGGCTTGTCGATCACCCCCTGGGCTTTCAGCGCCGCCACCACGTCCGGGGTCAGCCGGAACGTGTCCTTACCGACCATACGCAGAAACGCCGACGCGGACTGCCCGCCAAGCTGCGCGCCCCGCTTTTTCAACAGCAACCAGAGCTGCACGATCTCCTCTTCCGGCCAGTCGGCGATAACGACGCCGAAACCGCCTTTATCCTGTCCCAATTCACGCACCATGATGGCGTTATGACGCACCGCCTTTAGCTTGCCCCAGTGACGGATCAGGTTCTTGTTCTGCATCAACGCCTCGAGCTGCTCGTCGCTCATCAGGCTCACCTTGAGCGGGTCAAAGCCGAAGAAGGCCTGTTCAAAGGCGGGCCACTTGCCGTCCACCAGGGTGTGCTTGAGACCGGCGCGAAACACCCGCCGGCTAAGGGTCGAGAGGTAACGGTCGTCACTAAGCTGGCGCAACGTTTCCGCACGCTCCACTTGCGGCAGGCGCGCCTGAATAATGTCCTTGCCGGCGTGTGCCTCGGCGTGGGAGAGAATCCACTTGAACGACTTCACTGCGCGTCGTCCGCCGGCTCAAAGGCCAGGGCCGCCGAGTTGATGCAGTAGCGAAGGCCCGTCGGCGGTGGCCCGTCCGGAAACACATGGCCGAGGTGGGCGGCGCAGCGGGCGCAACGCACCTCGGTACGGGTCATGCCGTGGGAATGATCCCGACGCTCCTCGATCACATCCTCCCGCGCCGGCTGCCAGTAACTGGGCCAGCCGGAACCGGAGTCATACTTGTGCGCGGAGGCGAACAGCGGTTCCCCGCAGCAGGCACACAAGTAGCGCCCAGGCTCTTTATGTTGATAGTAACGGCCGCTGAAGGCGGGCTCGGTGCCGCCGCAACGGCAGACCTGGTACTGCTCGGCGTCCAGCTCTTCGCGCCACTGTGCATCGCTTTTTTCGATCTTGTCCATGCCTGCCTCCCACGCTTTTAAGGCCTGTGCCGCTTTATCGCCACCCCCGCGACCCATCGGCCGGGTGCGTCGATCACATCACCCGGGAGAATAGCCCAGCTTTTTACTGGGAATAAAGCCCGAAAGCCCGCCGCCCCTGCTTGCATGGCACCGGTAGCGGCGTATGATACGGGGTTTGCCGCGTGCGGCGTCACAAAATATTGAAGCAGGATACAGGGTTATGTCCGTCGTCCGAAAATCCCACAAGCTGATCAACGTCTGCTACGACATTCGCGGACCGGTCCTCGAGGAGGCCAAGCGCCTCGAGGAAGAGGGCCAGCGGATCATCAAGCTGAATATCGGCAACCCCGCCCCCTTCGGCTTTGACGCGCCGGAGGAGATCGTTCAGGACGTCATCCACAACCTGCCCAGCGCCCAGGGTTACTGCGACTCAAAGGGGCTGTTCGCCGCGCGTAAGGCGGTCATGCACGAAACCCAGCGCCGCGGCGTGCCGGGGGTCACCATTGACGATATCTACCTGGGCAACGGGGTCAGCGAGCTGATCATGATGTCCATGCAGGCCCTGATCAACGACCACGACGAGATGCTGATTCCAGCCCCCGACTACCCCCTGTGGACGGCCGCCACCAGCCTGGCCGGCGGCAACCCGGTGCACTACCACTGCGACGAGCAGGCGGACTGGTACCCGGATATCGACGATATTCGCAGCAAGATCACCGAGCGCACCCGGGGCATCGTGGTGATCAACCCCAACAACCCCACCGGCGCCGTCTACCCCCGCGAGCTGCTGGAGCAGATCGTGGAACTGGCCCGCCAGCACAACCTGATCATCTTCGCCGACGAGATCTACGACAAGATTCTCTACGACGAAGCCGAGCATGTCGCCCTCGCCTCCCTGGCCGACGATGTGCTGATGCTCTCCTTCAACGGCCTCTCCAAGACCTACCGCTCGGCGGGGTTCCGTGCCGGCTGGATGGTGGTCAGCGGCCCCAAGCATAGGGCCCGCGACTACATCGAAGGGCTCGACATGCTCTCCAACATGCGCCTGTGCGCCAATGTACCGGCCCAGAACGCCATCCAGACCGCCCTGGGCGGCTACCAGAGCATCAACGAGCTGATTGTTCCGGGCGGTCGCCTGCGGGACCAGCGCGACGCCGCCTACGAGATGATCACCCAGATCCCCGGGGTCAGCTGCGTCAAGCCGAAAGGGGCGATGTACCTGTTCCCGCGCCTGGACCCCAAGGTCTATCCGATCCACAACGACGAGAAGATGGCCCTGGATCTGCTGACCCAGCAAAAGCTGCTGATCGTCCAGGGTTCGGGCTTCAACCTGCCCGACACCCAGCACTTCAGGATCGTGTTCCTGCCCCGGGTGGACGAACTGCGCGATGCCATGGGACGCATCGCCCACTTCCTGGCTGGCTACGAGCAGTAGCCCTGCCCGAGTAAAGGAGTCGACGATGAATTCACGCCCCCTGTTTTCCGCGCTTTGCCTGGGTCTTGCGCTGGCCGCTGCCAGCGTCGCCCAGGCCGCGCCCGATAACCGTATCGCCAACCTCTGCCAGGAGCGCTGGCCGGCCCAGAAAGGGATGCAGTCCTACTGCATCAAGGTCAACCGCGAGTACCACGACTGGCTGCAGTACATCCGCAAGCGGGTCTACCGCGACAGCGGCCTGCTGCGTGCCTTGGAGGAGTGCCAGGCCGAGTACGCCCCCGACTACCGCCAGGTCAGCGACTGCTACTGGGACGAAGCTGAGTAGGTGAAACGCAGTACCTTGAGGCCGCGGGCCGGGTCCTGCTCGGCAAACACGGCGGGCGTCGGCAGACGCTCGGCAAACACCGCCCTCGGGCAAGCCTCGGCCATGGCCTCGATCAAAAACTCCGGGCCGAAGGCCGGATCGTTCAGGCACAGCAGCACCTGCGCCTCGTCGGCCAGCACCTCCGGCAGCCGCCGCAACACCCGCACGTAGTCCTTGCCGGCGACAAAACTGCCCCGCTGAAAAGAGGGCGGGTCGACAATCACCCGCTGGTAAGGCCCCAGCTTTTTAAGCCGCCCCCAGGACCGGAACAGGTCGTGGGGCAGAAAACGCACCCGCCTCAGCTCGTGCTCGTTGAGCCGGTGATTTTCCCGCCCGCGGTTAAGCGCCCCCCGGCTCATGTCCAAATTCACCACCGCTTCGGCTCCCCCGGCCAGGGCAGCCACCGAAAAGCCGCAGGTATAGGCAAAGAGGTTGAGTACGTTGCAGCCCTCGGCATGGGTACGCAGCCAGCGCCTGCCCTCGGCCATATCCAGGAACAGGCCGCTGTTCTGATGGCGGTCCAGACGCACCTCATAGCGCAGCCCCTGCTCGGTCACCACCAGCGTCTCGGGCACCGTCCCGTAACGGCACTCGTTGGGCGCCCCGGCCCGGTAGCGATGCTGGACCAGCAGCCCCTCCACCCGATCGTGGCCCCGCGCCAGCGCCTCGATGGGAGTCAGCAGGTCGCTCTCCGGCTCCCGGAACAGGGTGACCAGCAACACCGGCCCCAGCAGGTCCACGGTCACCTGCTCCAGCCCCGGGTAACAACGCCCGCGCCCGTGAAACAGCCGCCTCGCATCGGTATCCGGGTCGCTCAGCCCCCGCTCCAGGGCCTCGATCAGAGGGTCGATCATCCGCTTCTCCGCTCTCAAAGCGGGGCATTATAACGCAGCCAAACTCTTGAAACTTTGTCCCGCCACCCCCATCAAAGCAGAAAGCCAAACAACCACGAGAAAAACCTCATGCGCATACTGCTCTTTCTAGCCACCAACCTGGCGATTCTGGTGATCGCCAGCATCACCCTCAGCCTGCTGGGCGTCGGCTCCACCCTGCAAGCCAACGGCGTCGACCTGGATCTGGGTAACCTGCTGGTGATCTGTGCCGTGTTCGGCATGGCCGGCTCGCTGATCTCCCTGTTCCTGTCCAAGTGGATGGCCAAAAAAGGCACCGGAACCCAGGTCATCACAACCCCGCGCACCGCCGAAGAGAAGTGGCTGCTGGACACCGTGGCCGAGCTCTCCCGCGAGGCCGGCATCAAGATGCCCGAGGTGGGGATCTTCCCCTCCCCCGTCTCCAACGCTTTCGCCACCGGCTGGAATCGCAACGACGCGCTCGTTGCTGTCAGCCAGGGGCTGCTGAGTCGTTTCCGGCAGGAGGAGATTCGCGCGGTTCTGGCCCACGAGATCGGCCACGTGGCCAACGGCGACATGGTCACCCTGGCGCTCATCCAGGGAGTGGTCAACACCTTCGTCATGTTCTTCGCCCGCATCATCGGCCACACCGTGGACCGGGTCATTCTGAAGAACGAAGAGGGCCACGGCATCGGCTACTTCCTGACCACCATCTTTGCCGAAATCATCCTCGGGGTGCTCGCCTCGATGATCGTCGCCTGGTTCTCCCGTCGACGTGAATTCCGGGCCGACCATGCCGGCGCCACCCTGGCCAGCCCCCAGGCCATGATCGGCGCCCTGCAACGGCTCAAGGCCGAAGCCGGCCAGCCCAACGACATGCCCGACCAGCTGACTGCTTTCGGCATCCGTAGCGGCATTCCCCAGGGACTGATGGCGCTCTTCGCCAGCCACCCGCCCCTTGACGACCGCATCGACGCCCTGCGCCACGGGCACTAACCCCCCCTTCTCAAAACGGCCTCTCCCAAGAGGCCGTTTTTTTATCTCCCCCCTGCTCGGCCACACAGACGCGGGCACCCCGGTGGTGCGCCCCGCGACGGTTATCGCCTCACCGCTCGCCATTGTCCTTCCCAGCCCCCCGCGACTATAACAGTAGCTATCCCGATGCCTCGTCAGGCTTCAACCAGGGAGGGAACCATGCCCGCCAGATACCGAACCGAAAAAGACACCCTGGGTCCCGTCAAGGTCCCTGAAGAGGCCCTGTACGGCGCCCAGACGGCACGCGCGGTAGAGAACTTTCCGATCAGCGGGCGCCCCCTGCCCCCGCTCTTCATCAAGTCGCTGGCCACCCTGAAATACTGCTCCGCCCGGGCCAACATGGAGCTGAAGGTACTCACCCGCACCCAGGGCAAGGCGATCTGCGATGCCTGCCAGCAGGTGATGAACGGCCGCCACCTGGCGCACTTTCCGCTGGACGTATTCCAGACCGGCTCCGGCACCAGCACCAACATGAACATGAACGAAGTCATCGCCCGTCTCGCCTCTAAGGCACTGGGCGAGCCGGTAGACCCGAACGATCATGTCAACGCCAGCCAGAGCAGCAACGACACCATTCCCAGCTGCATCCACCTGAGCGCCACCCTGGCTCTGGAAAGCGAACTGCTGCCGGCTCTCGATCATTTGGCCAGGACCATTCGCAACAAGGGACGGAGCCTGCGCCGGCGCATCAAAACCGGGCGCACCCACCTGATGGACGCCCTGCCGGTGCGACTCGACCAGGAGTTCGGTGCCTGGGCCAGCCAGATCGAAGCGCGCAGCCGGGCCCTCAAGCAGGTCAGCGAGCCGCTGCGACGCCTGGTCCAGGGGGGCTCCGCCATCGGCACCGGTGTCAACGTGCCGCGAGGGTTCATCGACGCCTTTTTCCGCGAACTCAACCAACTCAGCGGACTCAAGTTCAAGCCTGCCCGGGACCGCTTGGCCGGGATGGCAGCCCAAGACACCGCCGTAGCCCTGTCCGGCGAGCTGCGGGGCTGTGCGGTGGCCCTGATGAAGATCAGCAACGACCTGCGCTGGATGAACTCCGGCCCCCTTTGCGGCCTGGCGGAGGTGGAGCTGCCTGCCCTGCAGCCGGGATCCTCCATCATGCCCGCCAAGGTCAACCCGGTGATTCCGGAAGCCGTGTGCCAGGTGGCGGCGGAAGTGATGGGCAACGATGCGACGGTCGCCATCGCCGGGCAATCCGGCAATTTCCAGCTGAACGTGATGCTGCCGCTGATCGCCTACAACCTGCTGGAGAGCATCCACCTGCTGAGCCAGGCGGCCCGCCTCACTGCCGATCGTGCGATCGAGGGGCTTGAGGTCAACGAGACGCGAATCAAGGAGCAGCTGGCGATCAACCCGATGCTGGTAACCGGGCTCAATCCCCTGGTGGGATATAAAAAGAGCGCCGCCATTGCCCAGCGCGCTTACCGGGAGCGACGGCCAGTACTGGAGGTGGCGCTGGAGGAAACCGACCTTGATGAGGCGGTCCTGAGAAAGGCCCTGGACCCGCTGCAGTTCACCTGAGGCGGCTCAGTCGTCGGCCACCCGGTAGAGCACGGCGTCGCGATAGCCGGTGACCACCCGGATCACCCCGGCAAAGGCGCGGTCCAGTTCCGGGTCGCCGGAGTCAACGATCAGCGGCCGCCCCTCCAGGGCGTTGAGCTTGCTCTTGGTGGCAATCAGGATCAGGTTTTCCCGCCCCACCCGCCGCAGCAGTTCGGGGCTGAGCTGCTGGTTGCCGCGGCCGATGATATGCCCCTGGCCGCCGATCACCGTTACCACGATCCGGGCCGGGGCATCGCCGATCAGCTCCAGCAGCTCCCGGGCCCCCAAATCGCTCCCCACCAGCTCACCGTCCTTGACCAGATCGACCCCGAGCAGGGTATTGGGCAGCCCCAGCGCATCCATCACCGCCTGCACGGTGGTGCCCGAGCCCATCACGTAAAAGACACCGTCTTCCAGGGTTTCCACCAGCTCTGCGGCGATATCGTCCAGGACCAGCGCTTCCACCTCGCGTCCGCCGCTCTTGGTGTGCTGCACGTAGCGCCCCGCTTCGGGCACGTAAAGCTCCCCGTAATAACGGGCACGGACCGTCCCCTGGCGGAACGCCTCCTCGTCGATGTCCCGCACCTCCTGGGCGCGCAGGCTGACCAGCTCGCCGCGCACCAGCATCGCGACCACCTCGCCGGCAGCCCGCGGCGTAACGGCATAGACGCCGGAGTGGATTTTGACCCCCGCGGGGATACCCAGCACCGCTACCTGCTCGGGCACCGCCTGCAAAATATCGCGGGCCGTGCCGTCGCCACCGGCGAACAGCAGCAAATCCACCCCTTCTGCAACCAGCTCCCGCGCCGCACGCCGGGTATCTTCAGCCGCGGTGTGGCCGCTGCTGATCGATCCGATCACCCGCGGCTGCAAGCCCGCCTCCCGTGCAGCCGCTTCCCCCATTTCGCCGGGATAACAGATCAGCTCAAGCTCAAGTTCGCGCAGGGGAGCGAGCGCCTGCACCGCACGCTGCTGAGCCTGGGGCTCGGCGCCCAGGGCCAGGGCCTTGCGCGCGGTCTCCTCGCCATCGCTGCCCTTGAGGCCGACGCTGCCGCCAACGCCGGCGAGGGGGTTGATGATCAGACCCAGTTTGAACATGCCCATACGCGCCCCTCGCCCCTAGAGCCCCACCTGCTCACGCAGCATCTGCTGGTAGACGAACCCGGTCAGGATCAGCCGCGTCTCCTCGTCCAGCTCCTCGAACTCGACCCCGTGAATCAGCCGGTAATCACCGCTGAAAGGGTCCTCGACTTCTTCGAGGGTGCGCACCCGACAGTGCAGCAGCAGCACCTGGTCCACGTCACCCACCTGCACCCGGGCGGTGACATAAAGGGGATCGCCGACCTCGCCCAGCAGGTCGCTGGCTTCGAGGCGGGCCCCCTCCAGGCTGATATCGGAACACAGGGCCTGGCGCGGCCAGGTATGGCTGAGATTGACCTCTTCACCGCCATCCACCGACACGATCAGGCGGCTGCGCACCCGCGTAGCGTGGCGAACCAGCACCGCTTCCACTTCGGCGGGATAGTCCAGGAACAGGAGCGGGACGGGCGCCAGCTGCGCCTTCTGCACCCGGGATGAGAACGCGCAGGCCCGGTTCTGGGCCATCAGCCGCAGGGTCACCGGAGTGCCTTCACTGAGCAGCTTGGGCGCCCGCTTGCTCATGGGCAGGGAGACCAGCAGGCCCTTGTCCTGCACGTGGCCGACGTAACGGACCGAGAAGCGCCCCCGGGGTGAGCGGGTTTCCAGCTGGACGCGCTCGCCCACCGGCACTCTGAGCTCGTCGAAACGCAGCTGCTCCTTGCTGCCCTGGGTCAATTGCGCAACGGTCATGGCAGGCGGTACCGGACTCGAATGAACGAAGGGAAGCGGCAAGGATAC
Source organism: Motiliproteus sp. SC1-56 (assembly GCF_017309075.1). Lineage (GTDB taxonomy): Bacteria > Pseudomonadota > Gammaproteobacteria > Pseudomonadales > Balneatricaceae > Motiliproteus. The sequence goes on from NZ_JAEMGS010000005.1 coordinate 183,823, forward strand.
TGATTTTGAGAACCCGGGCCAAGCGGGGCTCACACGGGGCTACGGTACCACTGAGAAGCCCAGCGCCCTGATCGTCCGGGCGGTATCCCCCGCGGGATCGAGGCCGCCCACCCGCAGCGTGCTGAATTCCCGGCGCTCCGGGTAACTCCGCCGCAGCTGGTCAAAGGCGGCGCCACGCTTGGCGTCGGGGAGCTGGGCGATTCGACGCAGGCGGGCATCGTCATCACGCAGGTCATAACAGAGATTAACCAGGTGACGGGGCAGCGAGTCAGAGTCCCGACCGGCCTCCACCTGCCTCACCGGCGGCGGGCTCAGCAGCCCCTCCAGGGACTGCTCGGCGGGCACCCCCAGGTGGCGACACAAGGCCTGGTAGATCATCTCGGTCCCCCGCGCCTTGCCCTCGACACTGTGGCCGGCGATATGGGGTGTGCCCCAGGTGACCCGCCTTGCCAGCTGCGCATCGAAACCCGGCTCCTGCTCCCAGACGTCCAGCACCACCCGCAGGTCCGCGCGTTCCTCGAGCACCTCGCACAGGGCACGGTTATCGATCACCGCCCCGCGCCCTGCGTTGATCAGCCAGGTCCCGGGCCGCAAGCCTTCAAGACGTTCGCGATCGAGCAGGTGGTGGGTGGCGTGGTGACCGGTGCGGGTCAGCGGAGTGTGCAGGCACAGCACGTCGCAACGTTCCAGCAGCGTCTGTAACGGCCGGTAACCCCCGCCCTCCCGCTCCGCCCGGGGCGGATCGCAGCAGAGCACTTCCAGCCCCAGAGCCTGCAGGCGCGCTCGCAGACGACCGCCCACGTTCCCTAACCCGACGATGCCCAGGGTCCGCGATGCCAGCGCCACCTGCTCCGCCGCGGCGAGATTCAGCAGCGCCGAGATCACGTAATCCACCACCGCCTCGGCGTTACAGCCCGGCGCATTGGCCACCCCGATGCCGGCGTCGGCCAGGTAGTCCAGGTCCAGGTGGTCGGTGCCGATGGTCGCACTGGCGACGAAGCCCACCCGACCGTTTTCAAGCAGCCGTCGATCCACCTGCGTCACCGAGCGCACCAGCAGCACGTCTGCCTGCTGCGCCCGTTCCGGCGCCAAGTGGCGCCCGTCCACCACCTCCACTCGCCCTAACCCTTCAAAAAAGGGACGAACCAAGGGAATGTTCTCGTCAGCAAGGATCAACATGGGGGACTTCCTCGACAGCGGCTAGACTTTACATCACCGGTGAATTCAGGCTCAATTGCGCGCCTCAATCGCTGGGTACGGGACGGTTTCACAGGGCATCCACGTGTTGATTCGATGGCGCAAAGCACAACATTACTTCATCGTGCGGCTTTCTCAAGACCTCTTTGGAGACTGGGTGGTGACCCGCTCCTGGGGAAATCTGGATAATAACCTCGGGGGCTGTCGCCATAACCTAGCGCCGGATCACCAGCAGGCCCTGGAGCTGGTCGAGCAGATCCGCCGCCGCCAGCAGGCCCGGGGCTACCAGCAGGTCGACTGACGCCTCCCCGGCCTCTTCCAACCGCACACTTCCACTTCGCTCCACCCTTCTCTCCCCGGCTTTACCCGCCTTGTTCGTTCAGCCTATTGCCCGGCTTTGGTTGGGGCGCTAAGGTAGCTCAAAAAAATCAATAACCTTGGAGTCAGGACGTACCCAATGAGCAGAGACTTTGCCCCCATGCCCAATGCCGAAGGTTTTTTCGGTGAATACGGTGGCCAGATCATTCCCCCCGAACTCAAGGCAATCATGGACGATATCGCCCGCGCCTATCACGAGATCAAGGACACCGACGCTTACCAGAGCGAACTGCGCGAACTTTACCGCGACTACGTCGGGCGCCCCAGCGCGCTCTATTTCGCCCGCCGCCTGACCGAGCACTGCGGCGGTGCCCGCATCTATCTCAAACGCGAAGACCTGAACCACACCGGCGCCCACAAGATCAACCACTGCCTGGGCGAGGCGCTGCTGGCCAAGCACATGGGCAAGACCAAGGTGCTGGCCGAAACCGGGGCCGGCCAGCACGGGGTGGCGCTGGCCACCGCCTGCTCACTGGTGGGTATCGAATGCGAGATTCACATGGGTCAGGTAGATATCGAAAAAGAGCACCCCAACGTTACCAAAATGAAAATCCTGGGGTGCAAGGTGGTTCCGGTCACCCGGGGTACCGCCACCCTCAAGGACGCCGTGGACAGCGCCTTTGAGGAGTACCTCAAAGACCCGCAGAACTTCTTCTACGCCATCGGCTCAGTTGTCGGCCCCCACCCCTTTCCGATGATGGTGCGCGACTTCCAGCGCATTATCGGCGACGAGGCCCGGGCCCAGTTCCTGGAAAAAACCGGTGCCCTGCCGGACCACATCCTCGCCTGCGTGGGCGGCGGCAGCAACGCCATCGGCCTGTTCAGCGCCTTCCTGGATGACGACTCAGTCAACATCTACGGCGTCGAACCCGCCGGCAAGGGCCTGGATACGCCGGACCACTCCGCCACCCTGACCCGCGGCACTCCCGGGGCCATCCACGGCTTCAAGTGCTACCTGCTGCAGGATGCCGAGGGCGAGCCTCTGCCCGTCCATTCCATTGCCTCCGGCCTGGATTACCCCGGCGTGGGACCGCAGCACTGCTACCTCAAGGATATCGAACGGGTGAACTACGTTTCCGTGACCGATCAGGAGTGTCTGGACGCCTTCATGACCCTTTCCCGCCGTGAGGGAATTATCCCCGCGCTGGAGAGTTCCCACGCCGTTGCCTACGCCATGAAACTGGCGGCTGAACGCTCGCCCGACGAGACCCTGCTGATCAACCTCAGCGGACGCGGCGACAAGGACGCCGACTACGTGGCCGAGAAGCTGGGGCTCTGATTCGTCCCGAGCCTTCTCCATCCCAAAGGGCCCTTGCCGGGCCCTTTTTGGTCATGGGTCGGCATTAAGGAGTTATTGATCCGGCATAAGACTTTGTTAACACAGCTAAAGCTTCGTTGACCCAGGGCAAGGCCATCGCCCCCGGAGCTCCCCTAGAATGCACGCAAGAACAAAACCGAGGTAACCGCATGTCCCACCCGTTTTCGCGCACCATCGCCGCCCCCGCACTGCTCGCACTGCTGCTGAATACACCAACGGCACAGGCCCATTTTTTCGAAGAAAACGCCGACTGCCGCGCGCCCAAGAAACCCCTCGAGTTTGTCACCGAGCTGGACAAGCAAGCGTTCGAAAAGAAGGTGGCCGACTTCCGCGCCTGCCTGGACAGCTTCGTCAACAAACAGAACCAGGCCCTGCAGCGGCACCAGAGCGCCGCCGAGAAAGCGGCGCAACGTTGGCGGACCTACGTCGAGACAGAGCTGGGAGGAACGGTCACCGACGCGCCCCAGGATACCCCTCCCGCGCAATAGCCCGCCGGATCTCCTCGGCGTAGCGCGGTTTCAAGCGGGACCAGAGCCAGGGCTGAATATCCACCCGCGGCAGGGATTTTCCCGCTTCATAGCGGCTGTAGAAGTGAGCGATCGCCTCAGCCATCGCCTCAGCCTCCGCCACCGGATCGTCCCGGTGACTGGGGTAACGGCAGTGCTCGGGAAAAAGCTCGGGGTAACTGAGGCGGTCCGGCACCAGCGGACAGGCACCGAGGGCGGCCCCTTCCAGCATCGCCAGCCCCTGGAACTCATGCAAACTGGTTGAAAGCACCAGGTGGCTACCCGCCAGGCACCGGTAGTAAGCTTCCCGCGACTCCAGGTACCCCCAGCTCAATACACGCCGTCCCAGGCGCTCACGCAACGCCTGCATCACCGGCGGCACCTTACGAAAGCCTTCGCCCAGCAGGTGCAGGTCGAAGTCCACCCCCCGGGCCAACGCCCCCTCCAGCGCCGCCAGCAGCCGCTCCGGCGCCTTGTCGTACTCCCAACGATGGTTCCAGGTCAAAGTAAAACGCTTCGAGGGCCGCCCCTTGACCCCGAGACCGGCCTCGTCCAGCGGTACCGGCAGCACGGCCGTTTTCCCTTCCAGCAGCGGCCCCACGGAGCCGGGGCGGTGATCCGGCAGACGGGACAGCAGCCTGTCGGCGCCCTGCAAAAACGTCCGCCGGTTGAAGTCCGAATTGAACAGTACTCGATCCGCCGCCAGCGCGCTGTAAAGGTTCACCATCTGCGGCTCGACGCTGGCATGCTGCTGCGCGCTCTTGGGGTACTCGAACTGGTTTTCGTGGAAATAACAGAGCGCCGGCACCTGGGCCAGTACCGGACAAAGCCCCTTCAGGGTGGCCAGGTCGACCATGGAGGTGGCGACGAGCAGATCATAGGGTTGCGACAGAACGGATGCCGCCTCACTTAGCCAGGAGAGGGGGTTGCCCCGAATGCGCCAGCTGAAGTGCCGTGCCGGAAGCACCAGCTCCGTCCAGCGATACTCGGCGAACGCGTTGATCAGTCCCCGCCGCCAGTAGCGGTGGCTACCAGCGTCGTAGGCACTCAGTAACAGTATGTTCAAGCCTGTGAGTCTCTTGCGTTATCCGCCACCGGGCGGGTGTCCCCGCCGGGGCCGCATTCCCCGTACCTAGCCCCCCTACTCGAAGCCCGGGCTAAAGGGTCTAAACTGAATGGGAATCCCCTGTTGGGAAGTTCGGCAAAGGGGACAGGGAAGTCAAGCCCGGTCACCGACGACCGCAAGGAGGGCACCATGGGCGAACTGCCAGGGTTCGACGAGCTGAAAGAGCTGGCCAGAACCGATCCTCAAGCTTTCGACCGTCTTCGCCAAACGGTGTGTGAGGAGTTTATCAACAGCATACCGGCTGCGCACCAACGACGCCTGAAAGGGGTCCAGTTTCGGGTCAATCATGAGATTCGTCGGGCAAAAACCCCGCTCGCGGGCCTCATCAAGGTCTCGGGGATGATGCACGACAGCCTGCATGAACTGAGCGACCACCTGCAGGAGCTCAAGCGCTGTACCACCCTGCCTCTTGCCAGACAAGCGCCGCGGCCGGCAACCGTAACCGCTGTGGCGGAGGTGGTGAGTCTTGAGCAGTGGCGGCGCCATGGGGACCGCAAACGTCGCCGCTCCAATTGACCACCCCGCCGGTTCAGGGATGAAAGGCCCATGAAACAACGCCAGCAGCAGTTCGCCAGTTTTGATATTGACGCCCAGAACTGCTTCACACCGCTGTGCCCGGCGGAGCTGCCGGTTCCCCACGGCGATGAGATCGTCGCCCAACTCAACTACCAGGCGCGCTTTGCACGGCTTCGCATCGGCTCCAAGGATGCCCACTCCCCCCAGGCCCACTGGGTCGCGGACAGCCGTCACCCACCTCTGACCGCCATCGAAGGCACCAACATGGACCTGCGCTGGCCCGTTCATGCCGTCCCCGGCACCCCGGGCTTTGAGCTGATCGACGGGCTCCCCCGACCGTCCCAGTACGATTTCTTCGTCTGGAAAGGGGTCGAACCCGACATGCATCCCTACGGGGCCTGTTACCACGACCTGGCAGAAACCCTGAGCACCGGCGTCATAGAATACCTGCGTCAACAACAGGTCCGCTGGATAATCGCCGGCGGACTGGCCACCGATTACTGCGTCAGGACCACCGTCATGCAGCTGCGCAAGGCGGGATTTAACGTGGTGGTGAACCTGGGCGCCTGCCGTGGCCTGGAGCAGGGCTCCACCAACGAGGCTCTCGCCGCCATGCGTGGCGCCGACGTCCTGTTCGTCAACCAAGCCGAGGAGCTGGAACACATCTCCCTCGAGGGCGAGACCTGATGCCTGCCGTTATTCGGTCGCTGCTGGATACCGATCTTTATAAATTCACCATGATGCAAATCGTGCTGCACCGCTTCGCCGCCGCCGAGGTGGAGTACCGTTTTTTCTGCCGGACCCCGGAAGTGGACTTCAGGCCCTGCTTTGAACCTATCAAGCAGGAAGTCCAGGCGCTGGAGGAGTGCCATCTCAGCACCGAGGAGCTGCGCTACCTGGCCGGGTTTGATTACTTCCAGGCCGACTTTCTTGCCTTTCTCAGGCTCTTTCGCTTTGACCCCGATTACGTTCATCTGGATCTAGACGGCAACCAGCTGGAGCTTCGTATCCGGGGCCCCTGGCTGCACTGCATCCTCTTCGAAGTGCCCTTGCTGGCGCTTATCAACGAAACCTACTTTCAACACCGCCACCCCGATCCCGACTGGGAAGAGGGGCGCAAACGGCTGCGGGAAAAAATTCACGCCATCCAGCATCACCCGGCGGCCGCCGACTTCTCCTTCACCGATTTCGGCACCCGTCGCCGCTTCTCCCGGCGCTGGCAGCAGGAACTGCTGGAAACCCTGCAGCAACAGCTGCCCGCCCAGCTCCAGGGCACCAGCAACGTCGACCTGGCCCAGCGCCTGGGTCTTACGCCCGTCGGCACCATGGCCCACGAGTTCCTGCAGGCCTGTCAGGCCCTGGGACCGCGCCTGCAGGACAGTCAACGGTTCGCCCTTGAAAGCTGGGCTCAGGAGTACCGAGGACAGCTGGGCATCGCCCTCACCGACGTGGTGGGCATGGACGCTTTTCTGCGGGACTTCGACCTCTATTTCGCCCGCCTCTACCAGGGTCTGAGACACGACTCCGGCGACCCCGTCCCCTGGGCAGAGAAAGCCATCGCTCATTATCGCCAGCTCGGAATCGACCCCCGCTCCCGTACCCTGGTCTTCAGTGATGGACTTACCGTGGAGCGGGCGCTGACCCTTTGCGAACGTCTTCGGCACGACGCCTACCCCACCTTCGGCATCGGCACCCATCTAACCAACGACCTGGGTTACCCTCGGCTGGATATCGTCATCAAGATGACCCGCTGCAACGGTCAACCGGTGGCCAAGCTGTCGGACAGCCCCGGCAAGCTGGTCTGCGAAGACCCCGTCTACCTGCGCTACCTGGCCCAGGTCTTTCAGCAGGATCTCAGCGCCTTCGGCCCGGCGGACTCCAGCTGATGGCGCCGCGCACCGGCTAGTACTCGCGCCTGCTAGTATTAGTCAGGTCTTACCATCCCGCAGCCACGCGAGCACAGTGTCAGCCGATGAAGGGTTTTTACGCCGCGGTCCTCCGTCACAAATACTGGGTGATCCTGATCGCCCTGGCGGGGATTGTTCTGGGCACCCTCGGGGTCCAGCGGCTGACATTCAAAAGCGACTACCGGGTCTTCTTCGGCCCCGACAACCCGCAGCTGATGGCACTGGAGCGGATGCAACGCACCTTTGCCAAAAGCGACAACGTGCTCTTCGTGCTCGCGCCCGAGGACGGCGAGGTCTTCACTCCCGAGACCCTGGCCGCGCTGGAGACCCTGACCGAGGGGGCCTGGCAGCTCCCCTACTCCACCCGCGTCGACTCCATCACCAACTACCAGTACAGCTACGCCGAAGAAGACGACCTAATCGTCGAAGACCTGGTCAGCGGCGCGGCCGATCTCGGGCCCGAGGAGATTCAGCGGGTCCGGGAGATCACCCTGGGCGAACCGCAACTGGTCAACCGCCTGGTCTCACCCTCGGGACACGTGGCCGGGGTCAACGTCACCCTGACCCTGCCCGAGGATAACCTGGAACAGGCGGTGCCGGAGGTCTCGGCGGCCGCGCGGGCGCTGCGCGACCAAATCCTCGCCGAGCACCCGGGGCAAACCCTCTATCTCAGCGGCATCGTGATGATGAACAGCGCCTTCTCCGAGGCGGTGGTCCGGGACAGCCAGACCCTGGTGCCGCTGATGTTCCTGTTCGTCATGGTGCTGATCGGCGTCACCATCCGCACCCTGGGCGGCGTGTTCGCCACCGTCCTCATCATCGTCGCCAGCATTGGCACCGCCATGGGGCTGGCCGGTTGGGCCGGTCTCTACCTCAGCGGCCCCTCGGCGTCCGCCCCCACCGTGATTCTGACCCTGGCGGTAGCGGACTGCATCCACCTGCTCAGCACCTTCTATCACGAGATGCGCGCCGGCCTTGCCAAGTATCCGGCCCTGATCAAAAGCCTGGAGATCAACACCCAGCCCGTACTGCTGACCAGCGTCACCACCGCCATCGGATTTTTGAGCATGAACTTTAGCGACTCGCCTCCCTTTGCCGACCTAGGCAACATTGTCGCCGTGGGGGTGATGCTGGCCTGCCTGTTTTCCCTCGTCCTCTTCCCCGCCCTCCTGGCGACCCTGCCGGTCAAGGCAAAAGCTCGGCGGCAGCCGCGCCAGGACCCGATGGAGCGCCTGGGAAACTGGGTCATCAGTAAACGTCGTCCCTTGCTGTGGGGGATGAGCGCGCTGGTTTTGGTCATGGTCGCCCTGGTGCCGCGCAACGAACTCGACGATAACTTTGTCGAATATTTCGACCGCTCAATCCCTTTTCGGCTCGCGGCCGACTTCGCCGACCAAAACCTGACCGGCATGGGCAACCTGGAGTTTGAACTCAACGCCGGTTCTCCCGGCGCCATCAACGAGCCCGCGTTCCTGCAGACGGCGGAAGCCTTCGCCACCTGGTTCCGGAGCCAGCCCGAGACCGTCCACGTCGACAGCCTCACCGACACCCTCAAGCGCCTGAACCGCAACATGCACGCCGACGACCCGGACTTCTACCGCCTGCCGGAAAACCGCGAACTGGCAGCCCAGTACCTGCTCCTGTACGAGATGTCCCTGCCCTACGGGCTGGACCTGAACAACCAGCTCAACGTCGACAAGTCAGCGATCCGCGTAGTGGCGAGCTTCCATACCCTGACCAGCAATGAACTGATCGGCCTGGAAGCCCGGGCCAGACAGTGGCTCGAGCAGAATGCCCCCGGCCTGGAAGTCTCTATCTCCAGTCCCCAGCTGATTTTTGCCCATATCGGCAAGCGCAATATCCAGAGCATGCTCTCCGGCACCCTCACCGCGCTGGTCCTTATCTCGGCGTTGTTGGGCATCGCCCTGCGCTCGGTCCGTTTCGGCCTCATCAGTCTGGTGCCCAACCTGGCCCCGGCCGCCATGGCCTTCGGTCTCTGGGGGCTGCTGGTGGGGCAGGTGGGGCTTGCCCTCTCGGTGGTTACCGGCATGACCCTGGGGATCATCGTCGACGACACCGTGCACTTTATGAGCAAGTACCTCTACGCCCGACGCCAACGCCAGACGCCGCCCCGGCAGGCCATCCGCTATGCTTTCAGCAGTGTCGGGCGGGCCCTGGTGATTACCACCTTGGTGCTCGCCACCGGCTTTTTGATCATGGCGCTTTCGAGCTTCAACATGAACTCCGACATGGGCCTCTTGTCTGCCATCACCATTGTCATTGCGTTGGCCGTCGACTTCCTGCTACTGCCGCCGCTGTTGCTCCGCTTGGACAGGAAGCAGGATCGGAATCGCACGCCCGCCGCCGCGGACACTTTGCTTAAGGAGCCCCTTTGATGCCCCAGGTTTTTAAACGTCTTATTCCCCTGTTAGTTGTTTTTATCATCCCTTCGCTCCATGCCCAGGCCCCTTCCCCCGAGGAGCGGGGGCTGGAAATCGTTACCGAGGCGGACCGCCGCGACCAGGGCTGGCAGGACAGCCGGGTGGATCTGCGCATGGTGCTCAAGAACGCTCACGGGGATGTGAGCGAGCGCGAGCTACGCAGCCTCTCCTTGGAAGTGGATGGCGACGGTGATAAGAGCCTGACCATTTTTGACGAACCGCCGGATGTGAAAGGCACCGCCTTTCTCTCCTTCAGCCACCCGGTGGGGGCCGACGACCAGTGGATCTACCTGCCGGCCCTCAAGCGGGTCAAGCGCATCTCCTCGCGCAACAAGTCCGGCCCCTTCATGGGCAGCGAGTTCGCCTACGAGGACATGAGCTCCTTTGAGCTGGAGAAATACACCTATCGCTACCTGGAGGATGAGACCCTGGATGGCACCGAGACTTTCAAAATCGAGAGCACCCCGGTGGATGAGCATTCCGGCTACTCGCGGCTGATCACCTGGTACGATCAGCAGGAGTACCGCCCCCAGCGAATCGACTACTACGACCGCAAGAACAGTCTGCTGAAGACCCTCACCTTCGATGACTACCAACGCTACCTGGAGAAGTACTGGCGGGCGCAGACAATGTCCATGGTCAACCACCAGACCGGCAAGAGCACGGTTCTGCACTGGGGGACTTATCAATTCCAGACCGGTCTTGACGACCAGGACTTCAACCGCAACACCCTGAAACGGATACGCTGATATGCCCTCACTGCCGTTGTCTCTGTCTCTGTCTCTGTCTTTGTCGCTGGTCCTTTGGCTGGGCTTGGTTTCCGGCGCCCAGGCCCGGGAGGTCGAACTCTCCGGTCAAATCGATATTGAGATGCAACATTTTCCGGAGACCCCGGCAGACCCCGAGCAGCACAAGACCTACCTATCCCTGGGCGCCGAGCCCGAGTGGTACAAGCAATGGGACGGTGGCGACAACGCGGTTGTTTTCCGACCCTTCCTGCGCACAGGCAATCATGACAGCCATCGTGATCACGTGGACATCCGGGAGCTAAACTGGCTCCACGTCGGTGACGGCTGGCAGGTGCGCAGCGGCATCTCACGGGTTTTCTGGGGGGTGGCCGAATCACAGCACCTGGTGGATATCATCAACCAGACCGACACCCTCGAAGGCGCGGATGATGAGGACCGGCTGGGGCAGCCCATGGTCAACCTGACCCTGATCCGCGACTGGGGGGACCTCTCGCTGTTCTGGCTGCCCTATTTTCGCGAGCGCACCTTTGCCGGCGACGAGGGGCGGCTGCGGCCGCAACCGGCGATCGAGACCGACCGCGCCCGCTACGAATCGGGCGCGGAGCAAGCCCACCAGGACTTTGCCATCCGCTGGAGCCATGTCATCGGGCCCATGGATCTGGCCCTCTCCCACTTCAGCGGCACCAGCCGTGATCCGATCCTGCTGGCCGAAACCGACCGCAGCGGCAACCTAGTGCTGATTCCCTTCTATGAACAGATCGAGCAGAGCGCCCTGGAACTCACCGCGGTGCAGGGCGACCTGCTATGGAAGCTCGAAGCCCTGTATCGAGACGGCAGGAGCGACGACTACTGGGCGGCAGTGGGGGGCTTTGAATATACGCTGGTCGGGGTGATGGATACCGCGGCGGACCTGGGACTCTTACTGGAATACCATTACGATGAGCGCGGCGAAGAGGCCACCAGCCCCTTCCAGGACGATCTGTTTCTCGGGTTACGCATGGGACTCAACGATATCCAGACAACGGAGATCCTCGCCGGCGTGATCCTGGATAACGAGAGCGACGCCATGCTGGGCTTCGTCGAAGCGAGCAGCCGCCTCGACGAGGATTTCAGGCTCTCCCTGGAGTGGCGCACCTTCAAGGACCTGGAGACCGAAGACCCCTTGTTCAGCGTTCGCCGGGATGATCTCCTGCTGCTGAACCTGGCCTACTTTTTCTAAACCGGAGCGCCATTTGAACGCCCCGGGGGGCTCGTAACGACGCCCGCTTGCCTCAAGACGCGATCATCACTCCAGGCCGCTGATAAATTCGCGAGCCTCGGCGATCGAACGGTCCATCTCCCGCACCAAGGCCTGTACGTCGGTATCGAAGTGGTGAACCTCTCCCTTGAGAGCGCTGATTTTCTCGGCGTTGAGGTTGTGCTTGAGGTACAGAACCTGGTCCTTGAACACCGCCAGCACTGGCCGCATCTTGGCCTCGGAGCGCTCCAAGGAGGCGAGGTAGTCGCGGTAGCGGCGCTGAGTGGTCTTCAGCTTGCGCTCGCTGGAGGCCCGCAGCGAGCGGCTGGAATACTGATCAAGCTCGGCCTGCCACTCTTCGAACAGCGCCTCGGCAACCGACTCGATATCGTCGATCCGACCGCTCAACTCCTCCGCCTTCTCCTCGCTCTCAAGGTAGGCGTCGTTGAGGGTTTCGTAGCGCTCCTGCAGGGTCGTGCTTTCCAACTGCAACAGGGCATCAAAGGCCTGATAGGCGGACTGGAACTGCTCCTTCACCTCGGTCTGGGTCTCGGCGGCCGCCTCCACCCGGTCGACCAGTATATCCCGCTTGGCGTAGCCGAACTTTTCCATGGTGCTGTAGTAGGTACTCTGGCAGGCGCCCAGCAACGCCGGCAACAGCGCAACAAACAATAAACGCAGGGGCAAGCGAAGAGGCTGGGTCATGTAGTTACTCCAAGACTGAATAGGGACACCGGCCCGGGGCCGGTTCAGGTCGGTGACACGATACTGCATAGCCGGCAGCACCGAAAGGGGGAAGCCGCTTCATCGGTAAGGGCGACAAAATTTCACCGAACCGAACATCAGCAGGCGCTAAACTTTTAGTGGGCTCGCTCAACCCTCAAACCGCGGTTATCCGCAAGGAGCCAGCCATGACTACCCAAACCCTCAAACAATACCTGGACGCCCGGGATGTCCCTTACGTGGTATTGACCCACTCCCCGGCCTACACCGCCCAGGAGGTGGCCCAGTCGGCCCACATCCGCGGTCACCTGCTGGCCAAGAGCGTGGTGCTGAGCATCGACAACCAACTCGCCCTGGCGGTGATCCCTGCCTCACAGCACATTGACCTGGTCGACCTGAAGCGCTCCATCCGCGCTTTCAAGCTCGACCTTGCCAGCGAGGATGACTTCAAGGACCTGTTCCCCGGTTGCGAGCTGGGCGCCCTGCCGCCCTTCGGTAACCTTTACGGCATGCAGGTGTATATCGCCGAATGCCTGGCGAAAGAAGCGGAGATCACCTTCTGCGCCGGCTCCCACAGCGAGCTGATCCAGATGGATTACCGTGATTTTGCGCGCCTGGTGGAGCCGGTGGTGATCACCCACGGCGCCGTGCCCAACCGCCCGACGCCGCCGCGCATGAAGGAGCACCTGGGGGTCTACCCCTGATGCCTTATCCGTTCACGGCAGCCCCTTCACAAGGGACCGGGGCTGGGGGACAATAGCGCTTCCATTCGGCAACCCGAACGCAGTGCAATGAAGTCCTACCAGTTCTTTACCGAAGACGGCCGCGGCGGCACCATGCTGTGCGATGATGAAACGCTGGCAGACGCCGTGGCCGAACTGACCCGACGCTTTGAGGGGGTGATCAAAGTCCAGATCGGCAAGGAGGTCTGGGAAGCGCCTCGGGCCGGTTGCGACAACGTAGGGCCGGCGCCCTCTGACGCCCCGCCCGACGGCCCCTAAACCGGCTGGCAGCGGGTCAACACCTGCGACCCGCAAACAAAAAAGGGAGCCTCAGGCTCCCTTTTTTACGACATCCTGGCGTCAGCTGGGCTGCTCGATACCGACGATAAACCAGTCGGCCCCCTCCTTGGAGAGATCCCGCGTCAGGTGCCAGATTTCATTGAATTCGGTGGTCTGGGCGCCGGCGCCCTCGCGCATCCAGCCGTAGAAATTCACACTCAGTTGGGCCGTCTGCTCCACCTCGCTGTAACCAAGGATTTCGGCCATCACGGACACCAGATCGTTATCCAGCACACCGGCACCCAGACGGGCCCGTTCCTGCTCCAGATGGCCGAAGAGTTCTGCCGAGCAATAACCGCGGATCGTCTCCAGATCGTTCTCGCTCCATGCCGTCTGCAGCTCGGCAAAGTGGCTGCGTGCCCCCTCCAGAAACGCCTCTTTCTGGAACCACTCGGGCAGCGCAGGCTCGGCAACGCCAACCCCGGATGACATCAGCGGCGTGGGATCAAAGCCGTGCCCGGTCGCCACCGGCCCGTCGGCGGCGCCGGCATAGGCCGGTGGACGTTGCGCCACCGCGCCTCGGGTAAAAAGCTTGAACAGCACAAACCCCAGTACCCCCAGAATCAGCACGTCCATCAACTGGATACCTTCAAAAGCGCCGCCAAAGAAGAGCGCGCCCAACAGCCCGCCCGCCAGCAGGCCGCCCAACATACCGCCCATACCCGGCTTGCGCGTCGTGGTGGCCGCCTTATCGGTGGAAGAGGACCGGGTCGCCGACGGCTGCGGCGTCGGGCTTACCTTTTTAGGCGTGGAGAACGCTTTGCCGAAGCTTGAGCCGCCCCCGAAGCGCTTGGCCTCTGCGACGTCCGTCGTCAGGCCGGTACCCAACAGCAACGCGCAGCAAAAGGTCAGAAGTATACGAGTCATCAGTGCCCCATCTTATCGTTATTCAGGTGTTTTACCGCGGGCAAAGCGGTTGGCGAGAAACAGTCCGCTGAAGATCAGCGCAATGCCCGCCAAGTGATACGCCTGGACCACTTCGCCCAAAAATATAGCCGAAAGTATTAGACCAGAAACCGGCATCAGATGGAAAAAAATTCCGGCACGGGCCGCCCCCAGCTCCGCCACGCCGCGATTCCAGAAGATGTAGGCGAGGACCGAAGGGAACAGGGCGACGTATCCGATCAGCAGGATGTTATCAACATGCCACTCAGGTACGCGGGATTGCGCCTCCCAGAGGTAGAAGGGAAGCAACAGCAGAGCCCCGACCAATATGGTGGTGCCCAGCAAGGTCAGGGGAGCCAGGGTGCGGGGCCGCCAGTTAAGGCACACCGAGTAGAGCGCCCAGCTGGTGCCGGCGGCCAGGATCCAGAGGTCCCCCGGGTTGGCCTGCAGGCTCAGCAGGCCCGCCAGGCTGCCCCCCGCCACCAGCACCGCCACCCCGGACAGAGAGATGGTCACCCCGAGGAGCTGCAATCCGCCGATTCGTTGTCCAAGCAGAAAACGCGAGAAAACCAGGATCAACACCGGCACCGCCGACTGCAGCAACACGGCGTTGCTGGCCTGGGTTGACTGCAGGCCGATGTAGGCGAAGGTGTTGTAGTTGGCCACCCCCAGCGTCGACAGCACCAGCAAGATACCCCAGTGGCGCTTGATCTCAGCCCACTCCCGAACCATTCGCGGCAGCACCCAGGGTGCGAGTAACAGGAACGCCCCGCTCCAGCGGAAAAACGCGAGAGTGATCGGCGGCATCTCCAGGTGCATGGCGCGGGCGAGCACGAAGTTCCCCGACCAGAACAGGATCGTCAACAGCAGCAACAGGTAGGGAGTGGGGTTGGCAGGCATCGATGAATTGGCCGCTTAAAAGCCCCAACTGCGAAAACGCCGTGCCAGCCAGCCGCCGCGCGCGTCCGGGTCACCCACCACCTGGCTGAACACATTGCTGTTGACCAGGGTCCAGTTCATACGGTCGCGCGCCCTGGCCAGGCCGCAGAACAGAAGCTGATCGCCCAATTGCAGCTCGGTGAGTTCACCGGGCAGCAGTTTCAGCTCGCCATTGCGCTTAAGCATCAGCGGAAAACAGGGCAACTGGTCGCGGCTGCTTCGGGGGTCCTTCATAAACAGGTTGAGCTTCACGCAACGCCCCTGGTTCAGCGCCTCGGCCAGCGCCGGGGTCTCCTCCTCACCGACGCTGAAGGCCCAGCTGTCCAGTTCCCGCTGCCCGGCCACGGCGCTCATGCGGTTAACCAGCGTATGCGCCCAGACTTCGTCTTTGCTTCGCATCGCTTCCAGAAACTCGCTGAGCAGCGGCGACTTGATCAGCGACAGGATGTTGTTGGCGATGATTCGCCCCGGCTCCATGATCAAATCCGGTTTGGCCGCGGCAAACACCGCCGCGTTGGAATCCAGGTTCTGTCGCACCACCGTCAGCAGCTTGGGGTTGAGTTCCAAAGCCGTCATGACGATGGAGAGGTTGTTGGCATCGTTGGCGGTTCCGGCCACCAGCCCCACCGCATCGTGAATCCGGGCTTCTTCCAGGGTGACGGCTTCGGTCCCCAGGCCCTGGACAAACTCCACCTCCAGCCCCTCGGGCTTCGGGTTATCGTCGATAATGGTAAGGTTGACCGCGCTGTGCCGCAGGCTTCGGTGCAACGCACGCCCCAGCCGCCCATAGCCGCAGATAACCCAACGGCCCTGGGTTTTCTGGTAGGCGCTGGCCAGGGTCCGGTGGGTGGGATTGGTCAACCAGTCGTAGACCAAGTGGTGATAGGGCGATGCCAGGGCCAGGGCCAGGTAGTCGGCGTAGGTGACGAAGGGGTCGATAATATGGTCAGTGCCAAACGAGGCCAAGTTGGCAGTGGTCACATCCGATTCGCTTCGGCACACCACCGGCCGCCCCGGTGCCAGCAGTTTGCTGGTGATGGCGATGGCCAGGTTCACCTCGTCACGGTTGGTCAATGCCAACACCCCGATGCAGTTGCTGCGCTGCAGCCCGGCATCGTTCAGCACGTCGGGCTTGGCCGCGTCGGCGCAGAGCCCCTGGGGGCTATATCGCAGGTCATCGGTCTGCAGGGCGTCGATCCGGGTCCGGTCAATATCGACCACCACCGCGCGAATCCCCCGTTTGGCCAGGCGTCCCACCACCAGGCTGCCGGTCATGCCGTAACCGCACACCAGGTAAAACGGCTCTTCGACCCGCTCCACCCCGTTACGAAAGCGCATGCGGTGCATCAGCCGGTTAAACGCCGGCTCCTGGAACAGCGCCAGCATTTTCCCGATACCGTAGAGCCAGGTGATGACCGTGGCGTAGATGGTGACCAGGGTCCACATGCGCTGGCCGTCGGTGAACGGGTAGGGAATCTCCCCGAAGCCAATGGTCGACCCCATAAAACTGACGAAGTAGAAGGCATGGAAAAAATCCATGCGCCAGGGATTGCCCTGGTCATCCACCCCCGGGATCAGCACGAACCCCAGCACCGAGACGGAGTAGACCACGATCAGCGAGATCAGGGGGGCCCTGAGTCGCCGAAAAAGGGTAAAGAGGAAGAAGTAGTTCATGGGCGTCGCCTCAGCGGCGGATCAGCACGGTTTCCACCATCAGCAGAATCACCGAAGTGAGGTTGGCCAGCAGCGCCCCTCCGGAGAGGGAGACGATGCTCGCCATCACCGCCGGCGACATCCCGCCGGCGAAGACGTGTTCGGCCAGCCCCCAGACCACCGCCCCCGCCACCAGCTGCAGGTCGGCTACCAGGCTGGTGGCCAGCAGAACGGCGCCGATATGGGTGCGGTCTCCGAACTTCATCACCGTGGCGATCAGGCTCACCACCAGCGCGGCGAAAAATTCATATTCGTTGTGGTGGTCGGGGTTGTCGATCTGGCCGATAAAAAAGCCGAAGTTGAGGGTCAGCGCCAGTACGATAAAAAACGCGAAGATCACCTTTTCGCGGCTCATGGTCTCTCCTTGGACTGCAGAATAGTGCAGGCGATTCTAGCCAGCAGCGCCGGTAAAAGCCACCGCCACACCCTTGGTGGGCCCCGCCCCCTGCAGTATCATCGCCCCTCCTTTTCCAAACCGGGAGCCAATCATGTCCGAGACCCTCGACCAACGCTACATGCAGGTAGCCCAGGCCTGCCTTAAAGTCCTCAACAACATCAACCCGGCGGCCGACCGCAGCGAGCAGATCAAGGAGGTCTACGCCGCCATCGACCGCGCCGTGGGGGAACTGTACAAGCAACAGGAGACGCAACTGGCCACGGCGCTGGGTGCCCTGCGCCAGATCGCGGAAATGGACCCGGCAAAAGACCACCTGGATCAGGCGGTTACCCTGGCGCGTGCGGTCGTTCCAGTACACCATTAAGGAACCTCGCGCCGCTACCGGGTCTAACCATACCCGGATACCGCTGAACCGCTTCATTGAGGAAGGCTTCTATGACCGTCCACGCGTCACGACTGACCCTGTTGATCCTGGCCCTGCTGCTGAGCGCCCTGTCGACAGCCCAAACCATTGTCCAGAGCCCCAATGACCCCCGGGTTTACGAAGCCTTCGTGCTGGACAACGGTCTCAAGGCGATGGTGATCTCCAACCCCGAGGCGGACAAGGCGGCGGTCAGCCTGGACGTGGGCGTGGGCAGCGGTGACGACCCAGAGACGTATCCCGGGCTGGCCCACTTCCTGGAGCACATGCTGTTTCTGGGCACCGAGAAATACCCGGAAGCCGGTGCCTACCAGGACCACATCAGCCGCCACGGCGGTAACCACAACGCCTTTACCGCCCACGACCGCACCAACTACTTCTTCGATGTTGACCAGGCTTATTTGCAACCGACCCTGGACCGCTTCGCCCAGTTTTTTATCGCCCCGCTGTTTACCCCCGAGTACGTCGACCGGGAGCGTCACGCGGTGCACTCCGAGTACCAGTCCAAGCTAAAGGAAGACAGCCTAAGGGGCTACGCCGCCTTTCGCGCAGCCCTGAACCCCGACCACCCCCTGGCCAAGTTCTCCGTCGGTAACCTCGAGACCCTGACCGATCGCCCCGACCGGCCGCTGCGCCAGGTGCTCATCGACTTTTACCAGCAACACTACTCCGCCGACAACATGGCGGTGGTGGTGCTGGGACGCGAACCGGTGGAGACGCTGCGCGGGCTGGTAGAGAAGACCTTCGCCGCGGTGCCCAGCCGTCCCCTACCCGAGTCCCAAGCGCCGGCACCGCTGTTCACGCCCGGCGCCCTGCCCGCCGAGTTACAGATAGAGAGCCTGCGGGACATTCACCAGCTGAGCCTGAGCTTTCCGGTGCCGCCATCCTGGGATCACTACCGCAGCAAGCCCCTGCATTACCTGGGCTCACTGGTTGGCCACGAGGGCCAGGGGAGCCTGCTTGCCGAACTCAAGAACCGGGGCTGGGCTAACGGTCTGAGCGCCGGACCCGGGCTCAGCTACCCCGACTACGCCACCTTCTCGATCTCCATCGACCTTACCGAAGCCGGCTTTGGGCGCCGTGAGCAGGTGGTTTCACTGGTCTTCGACTACCTGCGCCTGATCAAGAAGGAAGGGATCAAGGCGAGGATCTTCGAGGAGGAGCGGCAGATCAACGAGACCGCCTTTCGCTTTCGGGAGATCAGCCGTGAGCTTTACTACGTGATGCAGCTGTCGGCGAACCTCAAGCGCTACCCCCGGGCGCAGGTGCTGCACGGGGACTACCTGTACGAACACTTTGACCCGGGCCTGTTACACCAGTACCTGGACCTCCTGCGCCCCGATAACCTGCTGCTCACGGTCACGGCCCAGAACCTGGACACGGACCGGCGTGCCCCCTGGTACGACACGCCGTACTCACTCAAGGCCGTTTCCCCGGAACGCCTTGAAGCCTGGGCAGGCGACCAGAGCGAAAGCGACCTGGCACTGCCCGCGCCCAACCCCTTCCTGCCCGAGGACTTCAGTATCAAGACCGGCCAGGCAAGTGCCAAACCGGTGATCCTTCGCGAGCAGCCGGGTTATCGGCTCTGGTTCCAGCAGGACAGCGAGTTTCAAACCCCCCGCGCCGATTTCTACTTTACCCTGCGCTCCCCCGTCGCCAATAACAGTCCGCGCCATCACCTGCTGACCGACCTCTATACTCGGCTGGTAAAAGACCGCCTCAACAGCTTCCTCTACCCTGCTCAGCTGGCGGGATTCAGGGTCCAGGTTTATCCCCATATTCGCGGCTTCAGCGTGCGTATTTCCGGGTTCAGCGACAAGCAGTCACTGCTGCTTGAACGTATCGTCGGCACCCTGCGCGACCTAGCAGTGGACCCGGAGCGCCTGGCCATTCTCAAGGCGGACCTGCAACGAAGCCTCGAAAACAGTCGCAAGGACAAGCCCTATAACCAGGCGATCGAGGAGGTTTACCTGCGGCTGCTCAGCCCCCAGTGGTCCCTTGAGCAGAAGCTGGCGGCGCTGGCTGACATCGACGCCGCGGCCCTCAAGGACCACATCGCGGCCCTGTACAGCAAAGGCGAGGCCGAGGCCCTGGCCCATGGCAACCTGCTGCGCCGCCAGGCCCTGGCCCTCTCCGAGCCGCTGGAGCAAGTGCTCCTGGCCGGGGTTGAGCCTCTGGCGGTGGCCGAAGGTCAGGTACGACAGCTGGCCGCAGGCGAGCAGATTCACAACCTTGAGCTGGAGCACAACGATTCCGCCATCGCCTTCTACCTGCAGGGTCCCAATAAGAACCTGCAGACCCGCGCCCGCTACGGGCTGCTGGCCAAGGTCATCGCCTCTCCCTTCTATACCCAGCTGCGCACCGAGCAACAGCTGGGTTACGTGGTGTTCGCCTCGGCCATGCCGATTCTTGAGCACCCCGGCATCGCGATGGTGATCCAGTCCCCCCGCGCCACCGGCCAGCAGCTGCAGCAGGCGATTGAGACTTTTCTGGATGACCGGGGGCGTGAGCTCATCGCGGCCCTGGATGCGGAGGAAATGGAACAGTTCCGCCAGAGCCTGTTGGTCGAATTACTGCAGAAAGAACAGAAGCTGAGCGAGCGTACCAACCGCTACTGGCAGGAGATCGACCGCGGCTATACCGAATTTGACAGCCGCGAACGGCTGGCCGAGGCCATTAGCAGCACCGACAAGGACGCGCTCCTTGAGACCTACGATAACCTGACTCGGCGCCTCTTGGTGCGCTCCACCGGGCAGAGCCTGGCGGGCGGCCTGAGCGCCCAGCAGGAGCCCACGCCGGGCAGCAGCTGACATGCCAGGCGGTTATTGCCCGGGGCCTTGGGACCGGTAGATCCGCTCCTGCGCCGGGACCTGCGGGGTCATGCCGGGCGGGGGTGGCATCCCGCTGACCTGGCGAAAAATGCGCGATTCGGGGTGGGCGTCAGGCTGGCTGACCCGGTCCACTTCAATCACCACCGGCTCCGGTCCCGAGGCGGCCCCTGCAGGAATCACCGTCGCCGCGTCGACCCCGTACTCGGGACTGAAACCATCGGCCTGTACCTCCACCATATCTTCAGAGTAGAGGTCCTGCGTGGGCTCTCCCGGCGCCGAGGGCATACGGCGAAGTACCCGCCCGTCGGGATCGGTGCCGGGCCTGCCGATCCGGTCCACCTCCACCACCACCGGATCCGGACCGGCTGAAGCCTGAGCCGGGATCACCGTCGCCGGGTCGGTCGCGTACTTCGGGCTGAAGCCATCGGGATAGACTTCCACCATACCCTCGGAGTCCAGCGCCTGACTTCCCCTGCCCCGGTAAAGGGTGCGTCCGTCATTGCCGACGCTGCTGACCCCGTCGGCCGGCACCGCCAAGTAGGAAGGCGCGCGCTCCTGGGCCTGGGCCTGGCCCAGGACGCCGAACGATGCCAGAAGCAACAGGCTAAGGGGCTTGCGAATACGCATATCAAGAATTCATGGCCGGGGTTCAGGCAGGGTAAATCGACTCGGCGTAAGCGGCAAGCTCCTGCAGAATCTCGAGTCGTTGCGGGGTGACGTCATCAGCGCTGCCCAACGCATTGAGGCGCTGGTAAAACTGCTCGAACCCCAGGCCCGCCTCGCCGGACATCAGCCGCTGCCGGCGGAAAGCCTCCCAGCGCTCATGCTCTTCCCCGGCTAGCAGGCTCGGATAGTTACGCGCCCGGTAGCGGAAAAACATCTCTTCGAGACGCCCGTCCTGAAACGCCGGTTCCAGGTGGGCAAGCTGTTCAGGGGGCGCCTGCCTCACCGCGTCCATCGCCGCCCGGTCAGCCGGCCCGAAAAAGCCGCCCCCGTAAAGCATCAGGTCGGGATCACTGGCCGGCTCAAAGCCGCTTTCTGAAAACACCAACCGCAGTTTGTCGGCCAGCCCCTGGGCCTGGCGCAACTGGGCCAGGTGGGCCCGGCACTGGGCCCCGGATATCTTCAGCCGCTCGGCCTCGTCGCCGGACAGCATGGCGGCGGGGGCGACCACCGGGCTGCGGTTGAGGTGGATCACCTTCAAGGGGATCCGCTCCACCCCCGCCGGCAGCTCCTCTCGCCGGGTATACAGGCGAGCCCGTATCTCCTCGGGGGAGAGTTCCAACAACGGGGCAGGGTCGTAGCGCAGGTCGTAGACAATCACCCCGTTGCGATTGACCGGATGGCTGGCCAGGGGGGCGACCACCGCCGTATTCCCGTACTCGGCGGGGTAACGGGAGGAGACATGCAGCACCGGTTTGTAGCTGGACACATCCAGCATTTTGGCCACCTGGCGCTTGTCCCGCAGCCGCAGGCAGTAGTCGTAAAGCTTGGGCTGCCGTTCGCGCAGCAGGCGCGCCAGGGCAATGGTCGCTTTAACGTCGGAGAGTGCGTCGTGAGCGTCACTGTGCTCGATACCGTTGGCGGCGGTCAGGTCCTCCAGGCGCAAACTGGGCGTGCCGTCGGCATGACTGGGCCAGGTGAGACCTTCCGGGCGCAACGCCCGCGCCAAGCGCATCACATCGATCAGGTCCCAGCGGCTGTTGCCGTTCTGCCACTCCCGCCCGTAGGGGTCGATAAAATTGCGGTAGAAACAGTGGCGGGTGACTTCATCGTCGAAACGGATACTGTTGTAACCCACCCCGCAGGTACCCGGCTGCGCCAGCTCAGCGTGAATGCGAGCGGCAAACTCAGCTTCGCAGACACCCTCGCGCAGGGCCTGCTGGGGGGTGATGCCGGTCACCAGGCACGCCTCGGGCTGCGGCAGAAAATCATCGCTGGGTCGGCAGAAGATCACCAGCGGCTCGCCGACCGGGTTCAACGCCATGTCCGTCCGCAGGCCGGCAAACTGGACCGGGCGATCCCGTGCGGGGTCGGCGCCGAACGTTTCGTAATCGTGCCAATAGAAGGTGGGGGTCGCCGCCATTGAACGCACTCCTGAGCGTAAAATCAGCGCCCATGATAAAACAACGCTCGGGCGCATAGAAATCACGCCCCCTGCAAGGACCGGGACTGCGGCTATAATCGGTCGTAAATCGTTGGAGAATCCGTATGTTGCATGACCAACAGACCACTGAGCTACCCTGCCCCTGTGGCAGCGGAAAAGCCTACGCCCAGTGCTGTGAGCCGGCCATCGAAGGGGCGCGCCCCGCCGACACCGCCGAAGCCCTGATGCGATCGCGCTACACCGCCTTCGTCCTGGAGCGCACCGACTACCTAGTGGAGACCACCCATCCGGATACCCGTGGCGATCTGACAGCCGAGGTGCTGCGCGAGCAGACGGCCGCCACCACCTGGCTGGGCCTGCATATTGATCGTCGCCGCGGCGGTAGCGCCACGGACGACGAAGGTGAGGTCCACTTTCAGGCTGATTTTTTTGAAGAAGGACAGCTTGGCGGCTTGCGCGAACGCTCGCGCTTTCGCCGCGAGAATGGCCGCTGGTTCTATCTCGACGGCGACGTGGAGAGCGTCCCCGCCCGCACCCAGCCCGGGCGCAACAGTCCCTGTCCCTGCGGCTCGGGACGCAAATTCAAACAGTGCTGCGCCCCCTGAACCGAAAAACACCCTCGGGAAAAGCCCCGGCCTGACAACAGAAAAAGACAAATTATTCGGGCTTTTGCCGCCGATCTACGCTATACTCCGTCCCCTTTTCTCCCTCCCTCCAGGTTTTCTTACATGTCCGATCCCAGCGCCACCTTTGGCGAGCTGCAGCTGTGCCCGCAACTGCTCCAATCCCTGTCCGAACTTGGCTACGAGACCCCCTCCCCGGTCCAGGCCGCCTGTATTCCCCGCCTCCTCGCCGGCGCCGATGTGCTCGGCATGGCCCAGACGGGCACCGGTAAAACAGCCGCCTTCGCCCTTCCCCTGCTGCAGCGGGTTGACCTGAGCTTGAATCAGCCGCAGGTACTGGTGCTGACACCCACCCGCGAGCTGGCCATCCAGGTTGCCGAGGCGTTTCAGGCCTACGCCCGCCACCTGCCGGGCTTTCACGTCCTGCCAATCTACGGCGGCCAGAGCTACCAGGTGCAGTTGCGCCAGCTGAGCCGCGGCCCGCAGGTGGTGGTCGGCACCCCCGGGCGGGTGATTGATCACCTGGGACGGGACCGCCTCAAGCTCGATCGCTTGCAGGCACTGGTGCTGGATGAAGCCGACGAAATGCTGCGCATGGGCTTTATCGACGACGTCGAATCGATCATGGCGCAGACACCGGAAGGCCGCCAGACCGCCCTCTTTTCCGCCACCATGCCGGAACAGATCCGTCGCATCACCACGCAGTACATGAACAACCCCGAGGAGATCCGCATCGCCGCCAAGACCTCGACGGTGGCGAATATCGAGCAGCTGTGCTGGAAGGTGGAAGGGGTGAACAAACTCGATGCCCTCACCCGCATGCTGGAGACCGAGGACTACGACGGCGTCATCCTCTTCGCCCGTACCAAGACCGCCACCACAGAACTGGCGGAAAAGCTCGAGGCCAGGGGCTATGCCGCCGCCGCCCTCAACGGCGATATGAACCAGGCGCAACGGGAGCGTACCGTGAGCCGCCTCAAGGGGGGGCAGTTGGACATCCTGGTGGCCACCGACGTGGCCGCCCGTGGCCTGGACGTGGACCGGATCAGCCTGGTGATCAATTACGATATTCCCTACGACACCGAAGCCTATGTGCACCGGATCGGTCGTACCGGACGCGCTGGCCGCCAGGGACGGGCAATTCTCTTTTACGCCCACCGGGAACGGCGCCTGCTGAAAGCGATCGAAAAAGCCACTCGGCAGCCGATCAATCCAATGCCGCTACCGAGCCGGGATCAGGTCACCCAGAAGCGTATCGCCAGCTTTCGCGATCGCGTGGTAGAGGTTTTCGGCGGCGAGTCCCTGCAGTTCTACCGGGATCTCAGCCACCAGCTGGCCGAAGAACTGAAACTCGAGCCCCAGGATCTAGCCGCCGCCCTGCTCTACCTAGCCCAGCAGGACAAACCCCTGCAACTGCCGCCGGAAGCGGCAGCGCCAGAGAAACCGAAAAAACCGTCAAAGAAGGAGCGCAAGGACAACGGCAGCGACTCGGATGTGCCTTGGGAATCGTACCGTCTTGAGGTGGGGCGTAGCGACGGGGTCCAGGTCAAGCATATCGTGGGCGCCATCGCCAACGAGGCGGACCTGGACAGCCGCTACATCGGGCGCATCAAGCTGCATCAGAACTTCAGCACCGTGGACCTGCCCGAGGGGATGCCGCCCGAACTGCTGAAGCACCTGCAAGGGGTGCGCATCTGCGGCAAGCCGACAAAGCTGAAGCGGGACAAGGGCGCGGGCGGCGAGTACGACGAAGCCCCGCGGCGCAAACCCAAGAAGCGCGCGCTGAAATCCTGAGGCCCGGGATCCCGGGACGATCAACGACAGAAGTAGTTGGTCACCCGGGGTTCATCGCCTTCAAGGTAACGGAAGGCATCGATGCACTGGGTATGCTGGTCGATCACGCCGTACATCAGCACCGAGGAGCCGAAGGTGCCCGGGATCGACATGGTAACCCGCGGCTCCCCGAGACTCTGCTTGACCTCGCGGACCGGCTTGCCGATCCAGTGCTCCTGCATCGCCTTTTCCCGGGCCTGACGGGCCTGGGTGAGGAAGTTGATTGAGTGGTAGTGATAACCGTGGGGCTTGACCTGTGGGGTCTCACAGGCCGCCAGCGGGATCACGAGCATCAGCAAAACGGCTAAACGCGGCATGGTCATTCCTTGACGTGCGGCGGTTGATAAATTGGGGAGACAACCCAGACACAACGCACCCCTGCCGGCAGATCTCACACGATCTGTAGGTATTTTAGCAGCTCGTCCATAAAGCGCGTCAAGCAGACCCTGATTTTGTCCGCACCGAGTGCGGCGGAGGTTGGCGCGACCCGCTTACGCGGTCACGTTCGCCGGCGTTTAGCGACAGAAATAGTTGGTGACCGTCGGCGATGCACCGTGCGCCACGCGAAAGGCGTCGATGCAGTAAGAACCGGTATCCAGTACGCCGTAGACCATGACTGACGAGGTCCCGGTGCCCGGTATCTGCAGGATCATTTCCGGCTCGCCCAGCGAGGCCTCCACTTCGAAGATACTCTTTCCGATCCACGCTGCCTGCATACTCGCTTCCCGGTCAAGCCGCGCCTTCGCCCGGGGGTCCACCTTGATTGGTACCGGGCCGCGCTCGGAGACGGCACAGCCATGGAGCAGCAAAGTCAGCACGGTGGACAGCAGCAGAAGCGGGTTCATTCATTCGTCCCTGAAAGGTGGAAGGGGAGCGCGGCCGAGAAGAAGCCGTCCTATTCTATTCTCCCCACCCCGGGCTTTGAATATGATCCGCAGGCAGTTTTCTGCTTCAGGTCAATGAAGGGCTAATTCTCAATCAGGATATACCCTTCCATGCCCTCATCCCGGTGACCGGGTACGCTGCAGTAGATCTCGTACTCCGCTGACTTTATCGGCACCAGGTAAAGGCTGGCGCTGCTGTTGGGCTTGAGTTCAAGGGAGTGAACATGGGGGGTGTTCACCACCACGCCGCCGATGGTGATCTGCTTGAATACCACGGAATGAAAAAACTCGAGGTCCACCAGGTCGTGGGTGGCCCGGTCGCTGACATTGGTCAGCACCAGCTTGTAAGGCCGGTTGACCTTCAGGACCACCTCTTCCGGAGTGAAAACGTGGTCTTCAAGCAACATGGAGACGGTTTCGGCCTTCTCCCAGTCGATCCCCTCGGGCATCCAGTCCAGGGTCGGGGTTTCATGCCCCGCCTCTCCCCGGGCCAAGCCGCTGATGATCAACAGCAGCGCGGCCAGCCTGCCCGCAGAAAAAAGCCTTGGTCGGTTCATACTCGAGTCCTTAAAAACCCATGAAAACAGTTAATCACCCATCGTAACAGGGCGCTTGAAGCAGCGCCTCGGCGCCCGCCCTTCCCTGACCGACTGGTGCCATTGCGCCGGCGCGACCAGCTGGCCAGTCTCATCCATAGGGGGGTAATCCAGGTGGTGGCGGTGGCAATAATCCGCCAGCCCCGGGTGACACCAGCGAAAGAGCGTATCTTGATAACGCGACGCCTCCAGCCGACAGTGCTCATAAAGCCCCGCCTGCTGGCGCTGACGCTGCACCTCGGCAAGAATGATACCCGCCGCCACCGACACATTGAGGGAGCCGACCATGCCCACCATCGGCACCAGGATATGGGCATCGGCCATTGCCGCACCTTCATCGCTCACCCCCCGCATTTCGGCACCCATTAGAATGGCGGTGGGGCCGGTATAGTCCAGCTCGCGAAAATCCCGCGCCCGGCCGGAGAAGTGGGCCGCGTAGATGCGCATCCCCTGCGCCCGCACCCGCGCCGCTGCACTGACAAAGTCCGGGTGCGAATTAACGTCCACCCAGCTGCCGCTGCCGCGGGCGGTCCCCCGGTAGTCCCGGTAGCCCTCCGCCGGCACGACGGCGTGGACCTCGGGCATGCCAACAGCGTCCGCGGTACGGATCAGCGCGGAAAGGTTCTGCGGCTTGTTGACCTGGTCGGCGATCAGGGTCAGGTCGGGCTGGCGGCGCGCCAACACCTGATGAAACTTGGCGATGCGTTGCGGCGTCATGGAAAAGTACAGTTACGAAGCGGGCGCTTACGTTAAAGCAAGCTCCAGGCTGCTGCAAGCCGCGGGCGGACGGGGTAAGATTGGCCCTTTTCCAGCTACAGGAGTCAGCAGGGCTGTCATGTACGAAAATATCATCGCCTACCAGGGCCACGAAGGCGCCTACTCCCACCTGGCGTGCCGCCATGTCTACCCCGATATGGAAGCCCAGGCCTGTGGCTCATTCGTCGAAGCCATGCTCAAGGTGGAGCAGGGCCAGGCGCGGCTGGCGATGATTCCGCTGGAAAACTCCACCGCCGGACGGGTGGAGGAGATCTACCGGCAGATGCCCAAGACCCGGCTGCACATCATCGGCGAGCACTTCGAACCGGTGAATCACTGCCTGCTCGGCGTCGCGGGGACGCGCACCGAGCAACTCCAGACCGTGGGCTCCCACCCCCAGGCGCTGGCCCAGTGCGATGAACACATCAAGACCCTGGGGCTGCGCTCGGTGGCCAAACTGGATACCGCCGGGGCAGCGCTTGAGGTCTCGCAACTGGGCGACCCCAGCCACGGCGCGATCGCCTCGCGCCTGGCCGCCGAACTCTACGGGCTCGACATTCTTGAGGAGCAGTTCCAGGACGTGGATGGCAACACCACCCGCTTTTTGATCCTCTCACGCACCAGCTCCATGCCGGCCTTTGACCCCTCGCAGCGGTTTATCAGCTCCATGATGTTCCAGGTGCGCAATATTCCCGCGGGGCTCTACAAAGCCCTGGGCGGTTTTGCCACCAACGGGGTCAACCTGGTAAAGCTGGAGAGCTACATGGCCGGCGGCACCCTCAAGGAGAGCACCTTCCACCTGGATGTGGAAGCGCACCCGGAGCAACGCTCCATGCAACTGGCGCTGCAGGAACTGGAATTTTTCGCCCGGGATATTCGCCTGCTCGGCACCTACCCCGCCCACCCGTTCCGCACCGACCACGCACTGATCGACTGAGATGGCGCCTTTTCTACCACCCAAAGCGCTGCTGGTTGGCGGCCTAGCCCTTGCCTTGCTAGTCCTTGGCGCACTGGGCCGAAGCTGGCTCAACGCAGGCCAGGGCGAGCCCTCGCTGTTTCCAGCGCCCCCCTGCGACCTGCAGCAGGGCCCCTGCGAAGCCCGGCAGGGCGACCTCTGGATTCGCCTCAGCATCGTTGCATCGCCGATCAGCGCCCAGGCCCCGCTGCCGCTAAAGATCGAAACCCGTGGCCTGGAAGCGGATCAGGTCGCGGTGGATTTTCAGGGGGTTGAGATGTTCATGGGACTCAACCGCTATACTCTTCAACGCCACGCTGACGGCAGTTACCGGGGTGAAGGGCGCTTGCCGGCCTGCACCAGCGGCAGCATGCGCTGGCGCGCCCGAGTGCTGCTGACCCGTGGTGAGCAGACCACCGGCACCTGGTTTGAATTCGAGGCAGCTGAGGACACTTGACGAAGATGAAGCGGCTTTCGATCGCTGTTCTGGTCCTCGCCGGCGCCCTCGTTTTAATCGCAGCGGGCTATTCTGCGCAGCGCCTGCTATTTTCCGGCCCGCCGTCCGATGCCCCGCTGCAAGAAGCGTCCCTGGGCGGTGACTTTACCCTCACCTCCGCCAACGGGCCGGTTTCGCTTTCAGACTTCAGAGACCTGGCGGTGATAATCAGCTTCGGTTACACCAGTTGCCCGGACGTCTGTCCGACAGGCCTGGCCAACCTGGCGGCCGGGCTTGACCAGCTCAGCAGCAACGAGCAGGCTCACATCCAGCCCCTGTTCGTCAGCGTGGACCCCCAGCGGGACACTCCCGAACGACTGGCCGAGTACGCCGCCTACTTTCACCCCCGCCTGCTCGGCGTGACCGGCACCCCGGCCCAGCTGGATGCTATGGTGAAGGCCTACGGCGCCTTCTATCGCCAGGTTCCCCTGCCGGATTCGGCGCTGGAGTACGCGGTGGATCACAGCACCCGCCTCTACCTGCTGGACGGCACAGGCAAGGTGCGCGCTTTGCTGCACCACGATACCCCTCCGGCAGAGCTGGCCGCCGCCCTGCGCGCCCTTCTCTGACGACCGACGTCATTGACGAAAACCACCACTAACGAGCTTCGCCATGTCCAAACGCCTTCTGTCCTGTTCTCTTGCCCTCCTCTGCCTGCTGCCGTTCACCGCCCCGGCCGGCGCGGAGTTCAGCATCGAGCGGGCCTACGCCCGGGAAACACCGCCCGGAAGTTCCGCCGGGGCGGCCTTCATGGTGCTGAACAACAGGGCGCAAGAATCCGTCACCCTGCTTGAAATTCGCTCACCGGTGGCACACCGGGCTGAAATTCACCAACACACGGAAGCCGGGGGCGTAATGCAGATGCGGCGCATGAGCGGGGGGCTGGAGATCCCTGCCGGCGGTCAGGTGGTGCTTCAGCCCGGGGGCTACCATGTCATGCTGATGGGGCTGAAACGGCGCCTTCAGGCTGGCGAAACCCTGCAGATGAAGCTGAGCTTTTCCGACGGCAGCCATCAGCGCCTGACCGTGCCGGTACTGGCGATGGAAGAAACGTTGAAAGGGGCTTTACACCCTGGACAACACGCTGATCACTCCAAGCGATCTAAGGCGCACGATGACCACGGCGACCATCGCGGCCACGAGAAACACTGAAGTTGCAGCGGATCAAAGGTCCAGCTGATCGCGACGAAAATCCTTGGCCCGGGGGAAAGGCTGGCCGTAGAAATCGGCCAGAGCGACTGTCAGACACTGGGCGCGGGGCGCCAGCCCCGCTTCCAGCAGGCGGCGGGCCTCGGCCAGCACCCGTTCCTTAAAAGGGCCACTGTCACCGGCTGAGCCGTTCAGGTTATCGACGCTGACCCGAAAGGGAAAGCCGCAGGCCCGGGCGAAGATCCACTCCAAGCCCTGGGGGCGCGCCTCTACCTGCTCAAACTGGGTTTGCTCCTGCGGGCTGCGGCCATCCGGCCGGTACCAGTAGCCATAGTCCTCGCACTTACGCCGCTGCGGTCCTGCGATACACCAATGACTGATTTCATGCAGGGCACTGGCGAAGTAGCCACGGGCAAAAATAACCCGATGGTGGGCACATTCGGCGTCCGCCGGCAGGTAGACCGGCTCCTCGCTGCCACAGACCAGGCGGGTGTTGTGGCTTGAATAAAAGAGCCGATCGAAAATGTCGCGCAGATCCTGCCAGTGATGACTCTCCTCCCGTTCTTCCAACGAGGGAGCGGCGGCGTAATCAATCAAGGAAAGGGTTCCCAACGGTTATTTTTCAGCCACCAGGTCTGACCTGTCTTGCGGTCCAAGCGCGCCGCCACGTAGTGCTTCACATCGGTTCGCGAAGGGCGCAGCAGCACCTGGTAGCGGGAGTTTTCCAGGGGCTCGGGTTCTCCCACCTCCACCCAGCCGCCGTCCAGCGCGTTCCAGGTGAGCCCGGTGATCTCGTCGTACTTGAGAATCACCCACTGGCCCTGATGGGTCACGGCGGAAACGATCTCAAAGCCCAGCGCGTCGCCGAGAGGGAGCTGAGCGGCCTGCCCTCCGTCTTCGTTCGCTGATAACTGCTCGAGGCGAAATACCAGTTCCGTCAGCTGGTCCAGGGCGCTGGAGTCCCCTGATGCCGCGTTCTCCGCCTCGGCCTTGGCGGCTGAGGCCTGCAGCATCTGCACCCGCTGCAAGGCGACCAGCTGCTGCTGGCTGCGCTGGGCAAGGGTGTCCAGCTGCCGGTTAGCCTGCAGCAGCTGCTCCTGCAGCAGCACGAAGCGCTCATCGAGGGCATCGAGGCGGGCCTGGCTCTCTTCGAGGGCGGATTCAATCCCGGGCAGGGCCGGGTCCGGCGCCGGCGGCGCCACGGGGGCCTCCCGTGTCGCCTGGGTCTGGCACCCGAATAAAATCCCTGCCAGCAAACCGAGGCTGATAAGTCGCACCATCACACCGCTCCTGGAAAATTCGACTGCGGCCATTCTAGCCTCTCGACCGGGTCAGAGCGACAGGATATCGAGCCGCTCCGGGGACGACGCTTCCGCCCCGCCCTGCTGCAAGCGTTTGAAATCGAACAGCTCACCGTCCACCAGGTGGGAGGGCACAACGTGCCGCAGGCTACGGAACATCACCTCGATGCGGCCCGGGAACTGCTTGTCCCAGCTCTGCAGCATCTCCTTGATCACCTGCCGCTGCAGGTTCTCCTGGGAGCCACAGAGGTTACAGGGAATAATCGGAAATTCACGCAGTTCGGCATAGCGGGCGATATCCTTCTCCCGGCAGTAGGCCAGGGGGCGGATCACCACATTCTGGCCGTCGTCACTCCTGAGCTTGGGCGGCATCGCCTTGAGCTTGCCGCCGTAGAACATGTTGAGAAAGAAGGTCTCCAGGATGTCATCCCGGTGGTGCCCCAGGGCGATCTTGGTGGCACCGATCTCCTGAGCGAACCGGTAGAGAGTGCCGCGACGCATGCGCGAACAGAGCCCGCAGGTGGTCTTGCCCTCGGGGATCACCTCCTTGACCACCGAGTAGGTGTCCCGCTCGACGATATGGAAAGGCACCCCCACCTTGGACAGGTACTCGGGCAGCACGTGCTCAGGAAAACCGGGCTGCTTCTGGTCCAGGTTCACCGCCACCAGTTCAAAGGGCACCGGGGCGCTGGCCTGCAGGTTCATCAGGATATCCAGCATGGCGTAGGAGTCCTTGCCCCCGGAGAGGCAGACCATCACCTTGTCCCCGGGTTCAATCAGGCTGAAATCCTCGATGGCCCGTCCCACCTCCCGCCGCAGCCGTTTCTGCAGCTTGTTGAGGTTGGTCTTCTGTTGCTTGGAAAGGTCTTGGGCAAAAAGATCCAGGGTGGAGTGGTCCTGGGGGGAGCGTTCCATAGATGGCACCGGAGGTTGGAGTCAGGAAATTTTCGAGGCGCGAATTTTACCGGGAAATGGCTTTCGTCGCCACGGCCGGAAACGGTGCAATCCCGTCTCAGACGACTTACAGATCCGCCGCATCACCCCGGTGCGCCTGCAACACCTCGAGGAAGGCATCGCCATAGCGCTCGAGCTTGCTCTTGCCCACCCCGCTCACCTGGGCCAGCTGCCCAAGACTGCCCGGCTGGCGCTGAACCATCTCCAGCAGGGTGGCATCGTGGAAGATGACATAAGGCGGCACGTCCTGCTGCTCGGCCAACTCCCGGCGCAGCCCCCGCAAGGCCTCCCACAGCTCCCGTTGAGGCAGGGTCAGACGCTGATCCGTGCTCACCTGGCGGCGACGTCCGCCGCTCTGTCGTTTGTCCTGGCGCAGCTCCAGGCAGACCTCGCCCTTGAGCAGCGGCCGGCAGGCGGCGCTGAGGCGCAGGGCGCCATAGCCTTCGGTATCCACCTCCAGCAGCCCCCGGGCCACCAGCTGGCGGAACAGCGAGCGCCAGGCCTTGAGGTCCAGGTCGGTGCCGATGCCAAAGGTGGAGAGCCGGTCGTGGCCGTTGGCCGTCACCTTCTCCGTGGTTTTACCGAGCAGGACGTCAATTACATAACTGACCCCGAAGCGCTGCCCGGTACGGTAGACCGCGGAGAGGGCCTTGCGCGCCGCCTCGGTGCCATCCCAGGTCTCCACCGGATCAAGGCACGTATCGCAGTTACCGCAGGGCGGGTGCTCGGATTCGCCGAAGTACGCCAACAGCGACTGGCGCCGGCAGGTCGTGATCTCGCACAACCCCAGCATCGCCTCCAGGCGCTGGCGCTCAATCCGCTTCTGCTCGGGGCCGGCATCAGAGCCCTCCAGCATCTGGCGCAAGAAGATCACGTCCTGCAGGCCGTACACCATCCAGGCATCGGCCGGTTCGCCATCACGCCCGGCCCGACCGGTCTCCTGGTAATAGGCCTCAACGCTCTTGGGCAGATCCAGGTGGGCAACGAAGCGCACGTTGGGCTTGTCGATGCCCATGCCAAAGGCAATGGTCGCCACCACCACGACCCCTTCCTCGGTCAGAAAACGGTGCTGGTGCGCCTGGCGCACCTCGGCGGACAGCCCCGCGTGATAGGGCAGCGCCGTCCAGCCCTGGTCCGAAAGCCATTGGGCCGTCTCCTCCACCTTACGCCGGGAAAGACAATAGACGATGCCGGCATCGTTGGGGTGCTCGGTCTCAAGAAACCGCTTGAGCTGGCTGCGGGCGTTCTGCTTCTGGGTGATGCGGTAGCGGATGTTGGGGCGGTCGAACCCGCGCACGAACACCTCCGCCTGCTCCAGCCCCAGGCGGTGAATGATCTCCTGCCGGGTGCGGGCGTCGGCGGTGGCGGTGAGGGCGATCCTCGGCACCGCCGGAAACTGCTCGTGCAGGGCCGAAAGCTTCAGGTATTCGGGACGAAAATCGTGGCCCCACTGGGAGACACAGTGGGCCTCGTCGATGGCGAACAGGGCGATGCGGCAGTGGTGCAGCAGTTCCAGGGTTCGGGGCTGCAGCAACCGCTCGGGGGCGATGTAGAGCAGATCCAGCTCGCCCTTGCGCAGCGCCCCCTCCACCTGCCAGGCACTCTCGGTATCCAGGGTCGAGTTGAGAAAAGCGGCGCGAATGCCGAGCAGCGAAAGGGCCCGCACCTGGTCTTCCATCAAGGCGATCAGGGGCGAAACCACCACCCCAACGCCGTCGCGCACCAGCGCCGGCAGCTGGTAGCAGAGGGACTTGCCGCCCCCGGTGGGCATCAGCACCAGGGCGTCACGCCCGGCCAACAGGGCCTCGATAACCTGATCCTGGGGGGGGCGGAAGCTGTCGTAACCGAAGGTGTTCTGCAGGCGCTGCAGGGCGAGGGTCATCATGGCGCGCCATTATCCGCGATTTAACCCGGGCTGTCAGGCGTTACGGCTGCTTTTCTCGCCCCACCCGTTTTCCGCGGCCTTGGCGGCGAAAGCTAGCGGCTAGCTAACCCCTATCGACCGCGGTTCTCCCACCTAGGCACCGCGTTCGGTAAGCGCGCAACAAACCTGCCGGGAGGCGCCGCAAGCGCAGACCCGCCCCTCCCAACGCCACTTAATTCGAGCGGTGGCGCTGTTGCCAGATCCGGTACCCCTGCTCCGGCCAGAGGCTCTGGAACCAGGCAATTACCGACGCCACCTGCGGCTTGTCCAGGGTGCCCTTCCAGGCCGGCATACGTCCGCGAGAGCCATTGAGAATGATCTCCTCCAACACCGGGTATGGGTGGTGCCAGGCGTGGGCGGTGCCGTTCAGGGGCGGCGGCGGATAAAGCCCTTCTGCGTCGGGCTGGGTCCAGCCAGGCGTTGCCTGGGCCCGGTCGCCGTGACACTGCGCGCAATAGCGGGCAAAAAGCGCCTCGCCTTCGGCCACCTGGGCCGGGCTGAACCAACGACCGGTGTCCGGGTTTTCATGGTAAGGGTCAAACCGGTCGCTGCAACCGCCGAGCAGTATGCCCAGGGCCACGATCCCTGTGAGTCGCTTCATGCTCTCTCCTATTCGATCCCCACCTGGCGCTGGCGATTGCGCACATAGGCGATGATATGAGCCGCGTGCTTTGGAGAAACCTGGGGCTGGGGGGGCATATCGCCAAAACCCCAGTGGTGACTGACAACGCCGTCCTTAACCGCACGATAAAAGGCCAGATCAGCATGATGCCCCGGTTCGTAGACCTTGTGCAGCAGTGGCGGCCCCTGGCGGGAGCCCTTCATCATGCGTCCGTGACAGGCGGCGCAGTGGGCCGCGTAAAGTTCACGTCCAGCCTCCACCTGCCCCTCGAAACCGGCCGGAGGCAATCCCTGCTTGGCCAGCCGCTCTTCATCATCAGGCAGGCTGCAGGCGCCGAGTAGAAGCACCCAACCGATTCCCAAGAACAAGTTTAGTCGCCGCATCCTATTGCCCTGCCACGCCGAAGCGATGCCAGGCCGCGCCCCCGTCCAGCGAGCGCCACAGGTGTCCGCCGTTATCCAGGACATAGAGCCGCTGCGGCGCCTGGGCACTGACAGCCATCTGCACCGGAACTGCGCCATCGAAAGGATCCCCCAGGGGCTTCCAGGCCAGCCCCGGCTCCTTCACCTTGAACAGGCCCCGCCCGACCAGAAAGGTATAGGCATACCCATCGGATGCCACCAGGACCTGCGAGGCCGGCAGCTGCATCATCATCGCCGGACGCCAGCTTTGTCCCCCGTCCTTGCTCATCTGCAAGCCGTTGCGCGTAGCGGCGTAGAGGTAATCAACATCAGCGTATGAGGCTGCCAGCGAGAGGCTCCCCTCGGGCAGCCACCCCTGGGTCCAACGATTACCGCCATCACGGCTGATCTGCAGACCGCGGTACATGCCATAAATACGGTTAGGGTCCACCGGACTGACGGCGAGGGCGTGAAAATCGACCGGACCATTCAACCCCGGGGAGACTTGTCGCCACGTGCGCCCCCCGTCCTCGCTGTGCAGCAATCCCAGGTTACCCCCTCCCCGGGGGTGACCACTGGCGAAAAAGCCGTTCGGATCGGCCGGGTCGCTGACCAGAGACATAAAGTCGTCGGTGATGACTGATACCTGCGCCACCTGCCCGTCAGCTTGGGCCCGGTAAAAGCCATTATGGGTCGCTAGATACAAGGCATCAGGATTGCCCGGCACCTCGGCGATGCCGTAAATATGACTCAGGTCATTCAGGTTCTGTGCCCAAAGCGGATTGCTCAGACCCAGTGTAAAGAGAGCGGTAAACAGCGCCGCCCAAGGAGAGTTGGTTATCCACATAAAAAATCCTTATGTAAAAACAGATGTTTCCCGGTCAGTGGCCGGAACCCGGGTGGGTCTTTTTGTGGCCCGACATCTCCTGATGCCCCAGGAAGCCGTAGTGGAAAGCCTGGTGGATGTAGGTCAGCACATCCCAGCGCTGGCGCTCGCTGAGCACCTGCTCAAAAGCCGGCATGGCTGAATTTCGGGACTTGAAGGGTTCGACCCCACCGCCCTCACTTACTCGCCAGAACAGGTAGGCGCTACCGCGACCATCGGCATGGTGAAAGTGATGGGTGAGGTCGGCGGGAGGATGGCTCAGCGCCTTGGCGATGGGCCCCTTACCTTTGCCCTGAGGCCCGTGACAAGTGGCGCAGTGCTCGATGTAAATCTTTTCGCCCCGGGCCGCGGCATCCGCATCCTGCCATGCATCGTAGCTAACCTGCCGGTAGGATGCCGGAGGCTCGACCCAGACTTTATGGGCGTGACTGCCTCCCGGGGAGGCGGCGTGCATGGGCTTAGCCTTGTCGTGCATCGTCTTGGTCTGATGAATGCCGGCTGCGTGCTCCCCGGAACCCAGGATCAGGGGGCTGAAACCCGCACTCAGGGCAACCCCGAGGGCCACCGCGACGGAATTGACTGCTTTCATTGTCTGCACTCCACATCAAAATGAAACTTTCGATTGTTCGAGGGCCGGGCAGCGTCAAAGCAACGCTGTGGTAACCGGCTTCAGGCGGGCAGACGGCGGATGGGGGGACGCAGTAGGAATTGGGGGGGAGGCGCCTGGGGACGGTAGTCCCCGAGGTGGGTTTGCAACGTGACGGCGTCGATCGTGACCGGTAACCGGGGAAAAAGACCGGCAGAACAGAGCTCGCTACAACAGTGCTCATCACCACAGTGAAGATCTTGCTCAGCATCCTGGTGATCGCCCGGTGCTTCCGGTTGCGCGTGGTCGTGAGCAAGATCGGCCGCTCCGTGCCAATCGGCCATCGCGACCACCGGTGACGAGCCCAGCACAACGATGCTAAGCAGCACGAGCAGTAAACGGCGGGAGAGGCTCAACAACATGACAGGCGCGAATCCATTCCTTGATCTGGTTAGCATACTAAACAGCACAGCGCGCGCAGTCCAGCCAGTCCCACAAGGCTGCACCCGTGCGTTGAAGGGAGTACAATGGCCGCCACTCGAACAGCAGGATACCCACCGACCATGCACAGCCCAGACAGCCGCCCCTTGGACGAAGCCGAAATCGACCTATTGGAGGCGTTCCTCTTCTCCCCCGCCGTCTCCGGCGATGCCTTGGACTACCCCGGCCTGCACGGACTGCTCACGGCGCTCGCTGTAAGCCCGGTCCCCGTTCCCGAGACCGAATGGCTGGAGGTGCTGTTCGACGGCCAGCCCGGTTATGCCGATGAGCAGGAGAAAGCGCGTATCGAGGGGCTGTTGCGACGCGAACTGGCGGCCATCGCCCATGAGCTGGACCAGGAAGAAGCGCCAGAGCTGCCCTGCGACCTCACCCTGGACGAAGAGGAGCCGCTGCTGACCAACTGGGCCCAGGGGTTTATGGAAGGCGTCTTTTTGCGTGAAGAGGCCTGGTTCAGCCAAGACGAGGAACGGGTCGCCGAATTGCTGCTACCGATCATGGTGGCCTCCGAGCTCTTCGACGAGCCCGAACTCACCCAGATCCGTAACGACGCCCGTTTATGCGAAAGTCTCTGCGAGGAAATTCCCGAACTGTTGACCGACCTATACCTGCACTTTCGTGTCCCCGAGGAGCCCAAGGCCCCCAAAGGCCGAAACGGTGCGAGGCGCCGCTAGGGCGTTCGCACCCTCGCTACCATCGGTGAGGTGTCAACCGCCGGTGTCATAGGGCCAGTAGGTAACCCGGTAAAACTCACCGATATGCAGCACCCTCACCCGGTCGCCGACGTTAAAGCGACCGGCTTGAGATACGGCCTGCACCACCTCAATCTCCTCTCCGCTGTCCATACGGATACTGAGTTTCATCGCCTCTTCCGGGGTTCCCTCCGCCGTTTTGGCCTGGGCCGCGCTGATCCACTCGACGATGCCGAACTGCACCCACTGGGGCTCGGGTGGGGTCGGTCGTGGCTGATCGTTCACCGGCTCGACGCCTTGCTGCGCCCGGCTGTCCTGCACTGGCGATTCGGCGCAACCGACCAGGAAGGTGAAGGTCAATAACAACACCGCGGCCTGTTTCATCCAGCCACTCCTCGGGTCCTCTGGAACTTTTTAGAGTGTAGACCAGGGCTCAAAACAGACGCAGCACCAAGCCGTGAGCCAACCCACGGCAGAACCCCCAAACCCGTTGATACCAGGGACGGGCCATCCAGTATTGATAGGTAACCTCTTCGCTCTGGGCAAAATCGGCACGAAAGGTGGCGTAAACGTCTTCAGCGAGGCGCGCATCCTGCACCTCCTGGTTGGCCTCCAGGTTCCAGCGCAGGTTCCAGTGATCCAGGTTACACGAGCCAAGGGAAAGCCAGTGGTCGCAGACCCCGACCTTGGCATGAATGAACCGCGGCTGATACTCGTAAATCCGCGCGCCGGCGGCCAGCAGCGGCCTGTAATAACGGCGCGCGGCGTAGTACAGGCCGGGGTGGTCGGTTTTCGGCCCCGGCACCAGCAGGCGCACATCGACCCCCCGCAGGGCGGCGTTGCGCAGCGCGCGGCGGATGGACCAGGAAGGCAGAAAGTAGGCGGTCGCCAACCAGATCCGGTGCTCGGCACCGTTAATATGGCGGCGGAAGTTCACCTTGATCTCCTGGCTGCGCAGGCCCCGGGTGGTGGCGATTTTCATCTGCATATCGCCGACCGCAACCGCCTCTTCGTTCAGCGCCAGGGGCGCACCGCCGCTTTCGTTCCAGAGGCGCGCGAAAAGCCGCTGCCAGTCGTTCACCACCGGCCCTTCCACCCGCAGCATCAACTCATGCCAGCCCGGTGTCCCGTCGGGCGCGCTGAGAAACTGGTCACACAGACCGGTACCGCCGGTAAAGGCGATGCGACCGTCCGCCACCAGCAGCTTGCGATGATCCCGAGAAAAGTTGGCCAGTCCCTTGCCAAGACCGAGGGGGTTGAACACCCTTAGTTCGACACCGGCCCGCTCCAACCGGCGCCGATCATGTTGACTCAGCGCCTGAGCACCGAACCCGTCCACCAACAGACAGACTCTGACGCCCCGCCGGCAGGCCGCGGTCAGGGCCTGGCAGAAGCGATCCATCACGGTGCCGGACTCCACCAGGTAGAACTCCAACAGCAAACTGTGCCGCGCACCCTCTATGGCCTGCAGCATGGCGGGAAAGTACTGTGCCGAGTCCACCAGCAAGGTGGCCCGGTTACCCGGGCGCCAGGGCCAGCGCTCGCGGCGACGCCTGACAGCCTTACGCTCCTTCAGCCCTCGCTCTCCTGTCGCTTATTGGCGTTCTCCGTACAGCTTGGCATAGAGCCCCTTTTCCGCCAATAACTGCTCATGACGTCCCTGCTCACAGATACGCCCGTCCTCGAACACGTAGACCCGGTCCGCTTCGCGCACCGCGCTCAAACGGTGGGCGATAATCAGGGTGGTGCGCCCGGCCAGAAAGCGTCCCAACGCCCGGTGCAGCGCGTATTCGGTCTCGGCATCCAGGGCCGATGTGGCCTCATCCAGAATCACCACGCTGGGATCGGACAGCACCATGCGGGCGATGGCGAGTCGCTGGCGCTGCCCCCCGGAAAGGCGCACGCCCTGGCGGCCGACGCGGGTCTCCAGGCCCTCCTCCAGACGCTCGGCAAAGCCCTTGAGCTGGGCCACTTCCAGGGCGTGCCAGAGGCGAGCATCCGCCATGGGCCGCCCCAGGGTCAGGTTGGAGCGCAACGAACCGTTGAAGATAGCCGGCTGCTGTAACACAGTCGCCACGCACTCACGGACCCGCTCAAAACCGATCCGCTCGGCCGGCACGCCGCCGAACAGCACCCGCCCCGCCCGCGGCGGGTAAAGCCCCAGGATCACCTGAATCAGGGTGGACTTACCGCCCCCACTGGCCCCCACCAGGGCCACTTTTTCCCCGGGTTCGATGGCAAGGCTAACCCCCCGCAACACCTCCTCGTCGTCCCGGTAGCCGAAATGGATGTTCTCTACGGCCAACCCCAGGGTGCGCTGCCCCTGGAAGGGGTCCTCCAGCGCCGGGTAACGGGGCTCCTCACCCAGCGCCATCAGGCGATTGATCCGCTTAAGCGCCGCGTTGGCCGCATAGAGGGCATACTGCATCCGCAACACGTCCTGCACCGGCGTCATCATGAACCAGAGGTAGCCGAAGACCGCGATCATCTGCCCGACACTGAGCCCGGAAAAGACCACCATCAACATCGACAGGGCGCGGAACAGGTCGAACCCCACCATGAAGGTCACAAAGCTCAGGCGATTGGCGGCGTCGGAGCGCCATTCAAAAGCGGCAGCGTGTTCACGCACCTCGGCGGCACGCCCGGTGAGCTGGTTCAGGTAATGCCGTTCCCGGTTGCTGGCCCGTATTTGCTGAATCGCGTCGAGGGTTTCGGTCAGGGCCGACTGGAAGCGCTCAAAGGCACTGTTCTCGCGTAGCTTAAGCGTTTTGACCTGTTTGCCGATAAGCATCGTCAACCAGACCACCAGCGGATTGAGTACGAGAATAAACAGCGCCAACTGCCAGTGCAGCCACAACAGCACCGCGGCGGCGCCGAAAATGCTTAGCACGGCCACCAGCAGCTTGCTGACCGAGTCCCCCACGAAGCGGTCGATGGTGTCCAGGTCGGTGACGAAGTGGGTCGCCACGGTACCGGAGCCCAGGGTCTCGTATTCGGCCATGGAGATCCGCTGCAGGCGCTCGAGCATGCGCCGACGCATGCGAAAAATGACATCTTTGGAGATCAGGGTGAACTCGCGCCCCTGCCACACGTAGAGGCCGAGTGAGACCAGGCGCAGCAGCACGGTCAGGATCAGCACCGCGCCGATGTAGAGTACCGGCCCCTGCCAGGCGGGGGGAAACCAGTGGTTAAGGGCTGCCACCACCGCCCCCGGCTTGTCCAGCAGGACTTCATCCACCAACAGGGGCATCAGCAGCGGAAGGGGAACGGCGGCCAGGGTGGCCGCCACGGCGATCAGGTTGGCGAGAATCAGCTCCCGGCGATGCTCCAGGGCCACCGCCAGCACATAGCCCCAGTCGAAGAAGGCAGGTGCTTGCCGTTGACTCACGCCGCAGACCTCAGCGGGCGGGAGTTCCCCGGCAAGCGGCCGAGGCGGGCACCTCACCCTGTCGCTGCTGCCACTCCTCGCCGGTATAAAGGTGCATCACCAGGGCATGCACCGGCCCCTGCATCTCCTCGGCCAGCAGGCCGTAGATCTGCTGGTGACGGGCCACGGCCCTTTTGCCCTCGAAATCATCGGACACCACCACCAACTTGAAATGGCTGTCGGTGGCCGGCCCCCGATGCAGGTGGCTCTCGTTTTCGATCTGCAGGTGCTGAACCTGCAACCCCTGGCGGACTTTTTCCTCTATCTGCGCATGCATGGTCATGGCGTCGTTCCCGTCTGAAGAGCATTGTCGGTGGTATGGACCACGGAAGCGGCAGTTTATCACCTTGGGGCCCGGCATACCCGACTCCCGTGGTTGGATTTCACTGCGGATCAGGCTCCTGACGGCTGAAATGATGGTGGATCCGGCGGGTTCCCCACCACACCACCGCCATCACCACCGGAATGGAAAGCCCTGTGGCCAGCGACTTGTCGATGGGCACCCCTTGGGCATACAACGCCTCGTAGCCCAGCTTGAGCAAGCTGACCAGGTAATAGCTGATGGCGGCGACCGACAGCCCCTCCACCGTCTGCTGCATTCGCAACTGGATGCGACTGCGCCGGTTCAAGGCCCCCAACAACGACTGGTTCTGCTCCTCGATGCCCAGCTGGACCCGGGTACGGAGCAACTCGCTGGCCCGGTCGATACGGGTGGAGAGGTTCTCCAGGCGGTTGCCAATGGCCTCGCAGGTGCGCACCGCCGGGGTCAGACGGCGCTCCAGGAACTCGTTGAGGGTCAGGTGGCCGGCCACCTCCCGCTCCCGTTCGCGCAGCACCTCCAGGCGCTGCTCCACCATGCCGTGATAGGCGCGGGTGGCGGAAAAACGGTAGTTGGAGCGGGCCCGGAAAGCTTCCACCTGGGCCGCCATCTCCGACAGCATCACCAGCAGGCCGCGCTCGTCGGCCGCCGACTCAAGCTGCGCGATACCCGCCGTCACCTGCTTGAGCTGCAGCTCCAGGGTGTTGAGCTGCGGCGCGATCTCCCGCGCCAGGGGCAACCCGAGGGCCGTCAGCAGGCGATAGGTCTCGAGCTCCACGAAGCGCTGCACCAGGCGTCCGAGCTGGGTTTCGGTCAACCCGCGGTTAAAGATCATAAAACGTCCGAAACCGTCACTGTGCAGCCGAAACGTCGTCCACACCATGGCCCGGCCGTTGGCCGGCTGGCTCCCCACCAGCCGCAGCTTCTCGAAGTAATCGGCCACCTGCTCCACCGGCGGCTCGCCCCCCTGCTCCGCCTCCTCGATCAACAGGTGAAAAGCGCCCACCACCTGGCCCGGAAGCTGGTTGAGCCACTCCGCGGGCACCCGGTCCAGAGCATTTTGAGCAAAAGGCGCCCCCTGCCGTGGGCCCTTGCTGATAAAGGTGTAGCTGGAGAACTCCATATGCCGTTCCCAGCGCAACTCAAAGAGGCCGAAGTCCTGGTGAAAACAGGGCATGTTGGGGGTGGGCGCGGTCATCTGAAAGCGGTCGCAGAGTGCGGTAAGGAGCTGGTGCTCCTCGACTTTCAGCTTGCCACCGTGGAGGATCGCGAAGTGGGTCAGCTGCGAGGGGCTCTGCAGCACCTGGTAAGGACGGCTGTGCAGCTCGTTATAAAGCTCTTCGCGCAGTGGGTGGACCCGCAGGTCAGGTAACCGCCCGTTCAGAGAGGCGGCGGGGACGGAAGCCCCATAAGGGGCCGCCGAGGGCTGCTGAGACATCGCCATAACGCTTCCAAAATCAATACGGTGAGACAGCTTTTCGGTTCCGGCACCCGGGTGCCTTCGACGTTTGTATCACGCTGTTTCGAAAATTGATATGGGCGCCGGCGGGCTTTTTTCGCAGCGCAACAAAAAAATAACGGGCTACGACTCCATTTGCGCCACCAGCAGCGGCTCATCAGCCAGGTCGAAACAGATAAGCTGCGGCGCCACCTCGAACCAGCGCTCGAACAGGGCCCGGGAAGGGGCCGGCCAGGCATCGCCGAATTCATCCCAGGCGCCCAGTTCATTATCCCAGATCCTGCGCCAGAGGCGGTCGAGCTGAGCAGCCACGTCGGCATTTTCCCCACCCTCGGTGACCAGGTAGACCCGCCCCTCCGCGCGGTGCGCTTCCAACGATAACGGCGCCTCAAGACCTGAGATGTCAGTTTCAAGGCCATTGACCCAGTCGACGTAGGGCTGGCGGGGCAACACCAGTAACGCACTGCGATTGATCAGTTTCATCACGCCCGGACTCCTTGCTTAAAGAGCCGTTATTGTGCGACTCCCGGGCCGTTCTGCAAAGCTGCTTCTTGGATGATTTCCCGTTAAACTGCGGCCATGATCATCCGTGTGCTCCCACAACTTTCCTCGGCCCCCGAATGGATCGCATTCTGTCGCCGTGAGACCCCCTACTGCTTTGTCGAGCAGCCGGACTGCCTGGTGGATTTTCAGAGCAACCACCTGGTCATCACCCTGCTGAACCGGCAGGTGCGCAATGGCAAGGAAGCGATCAAGTACAGCATCGGTTCTGCGCAAAGCATCGAACCGGCGTGGAACTTCATCAAGGCCTGTCAATTCGACCTCGGGTACATGGTGCAAGGGTTGGAACAGGTCAACTTTGAGGGCAACGCGCGGGACAACAGCGGCTTTCCCGCCCTACAAGGGATCGGCATTCGAAAATTCTTCGCCAAGGAGCGGGCCGTGATCTCCCCGGCTGTTCTCGGGGTACTCGAGCCTTTGAAGACGCTGCCGGAGCACTGGGATCTGCACAATGTCTGCCGCCTGCTGGCCAATCGGCAGGTGCTGGATCTGCGCCATCAACCCCTTGCCGGCAATGCCGCCGACGACGCTCCTGCCAGCGCGGACGCGCTGCTGCTTGAACTGGTGGAGCGCCCCGATGGATGGCGAGTGCGGTCGATGGCGGGGCGCATTTGCGTGGCTCGGGAAAACGGCCAACTTTACAGCTTTATTCCCCAGCTGGCAGAGAGCCGCCGCGGTTTATCGCGTATCGCCTGAGACCGCGACGGCTCCAGCTTCGCCAGTCAAATCAGGCGAAGCGCTTCTCCAGCGGCGGCACCACCTGCTTCTTGCGGCTCAACACCCCCGGCAGCCAGGCTTTGCCATCCTTCAGGGTGACGCCAAACGCTTCCTCGATAAACGCGGGCGCGTCACTCGCCACCAGCAGCTCGGAGCCTTCGTTCATGATATCGGTCAGCAGCAGGCAGACGCTGTGGCGGTTGCCCTCAACCCGTAGCGTTTCGATGTCAGCCAGCAACTTCTCCTTGATGGTATCGAACACGGACAGGTCCACCGTCTCCAGCTGGCCGATGCCGACCGTGCGACCGCTCATGTCGAAATCCTTGAAGTCCCGCAGCACCAGTTCCCGTACCGGCGTGCCCTGCACGTCCGACTTGACCTTGAACATCTCGATGCCGAACTGTTCGTAATCCCCGACGCCGGCAATCTCGGCCAGTTGCTTGACCGCCTTGATATCCAGTTCGGTGCAGGTGGGTGACTTGAAAATCACGGTGTCGCTGAGAATGGCGCTCATCATGATGCCGGCGATGTTGCGGGGAATTTCAACCCCGTAGTACTCGAACATCTCCTTGATGATGGTGTTGGTGCAGCCCACGGGCCGGATCCAGCACTCCAGCGGAGCGCTGGTGGTGATATCCCCCAGCTTGTGGTGGTCCACGATACCC
Source organism: Motiliproteus sp. SC1-56 (assembly GCF_017309075.1). GTDB lineage: Bacteria > Pseudomonadota > Gammaproteobacteria > Pseudomonadales > Balneatricaceae > Motiliproteus. Next base: position 228,579 of record NZ_JAEMGS010000005.1, read on the forward strand.
AGCACCGTAGCTTTGTCCAGGTCGTCCGGACTCTGGGCCCGGTCGGAGTGGTCCACCAAATAGACCGACTCGTCGGCAAACTGGGTTTTCAGCACCGGGGCTTCCAACCCGAACTTATCAAGGATATAGGCAGTTTCCGGGTTCAGCTCGCCCTGACGAACCGCCACCGCGGGTTCGCCGATGGCGTTCTTCAGGTGCGCCAGGGCCAGCGCGGCGCAGATGGAATCACTGTCAGGAATTTTGTGTCCGAGTACGTAGGCTGTCATAACGATCTCCGTATAGTTTGTGCGCGATTGTAACAAACCTTAGGAGACAGACAGCCCAAGACCTTGGTCGATTTTTACAGTTGGGGAGGATCAGGATTCACCCGTGATCTGGGTCGTTTTGCGCTTTTCCGACTGTTGCTGCTGCCAGCGGTGAAGGGCTTCGTAGTAGCGATCCCAGACGCACGGGTCGCAGCCGCCCTCGCAGCACTCCCCGTCGCCGGGAGGGGTCGGTTTGGTGGTGGGCTCGGCCATCGGTATTTACCTCGGGTACAGCTGTAATTAACGGCCAATATCCTACTTTAACGCTAGGTTTTTGTCACGCCTGAGGCGCTGCGGTGGCTCCCCCCTCACGCTCCAGCAACGCTTTCAACCTGCGGCGACAGTCGGTGACCCGACAGCTTGCCCCATGAGGACAGCTCAGATGCAGCGCTCTCACCTCTCCGTCATCCAGGTCCAGCAACGAAACCAGCACCACCTCTTCCCGCTCCCGCTGGCTGCGTGCCCGCTTGAGCAGCGACACCGTATCCTCGCCGCGAAGAAAGCGCCTGCGCGCCATGGCGCAAATCTCATCAAAGTCGTAGTTGCCCAGACAACCGGGCACGTGGCAGGCCATGATCACATCCCTCTGCAGCACCGGGCACATCGTCGCTTCCTTCCGGCTCCCGACAACCTGGCTTTAACCTGAATTTAGCAGAAAGAAAGCCCCCCGGTTTGGCATTACGGAGCCCTTGCACCCGGCCTGCCGGTCACGCAAAATTCCGTTCATGTGGAAACGTATCAGGCGCGCGGCGCCAGCTCTTTTGATCCTGCTTCTCGCCGCCCCCCCCGCGGCGGCGAATGTGCAGGGGACAGCGGTGGACAGCAACCTGCGCCACTGGCTGAAAGCGGCGGTCGACAAAGCCGACAGTTTCGAAGATCGGTTCGACGCCGAGGTCTGGCTGGTGGACATGTCCAACCGGATTCGGCGCTATGTTCCCGACGATGCCGAGCGCCTGCACATTCTGCGCGCCGCCCATCGCGAGGCGCAGCGGGCGGGCCTCCCGCCGGACCTTGTACTGGCGGTTATTCACACGGAGAGCCTGTTTCAACGCTTCGCCATCTCGGTGGTCGGCGCCCAGGGGCTGATGCAGGTAATGCCTTTCTGGAAAGCGGAAATCGGCCGCCCCCAGGACAACCTCACCGACATCGACACCAACCTGCGCTACGGGTGCACCATCCTGGCCTACTATCTGGAAGTGGCCAAGGGGGATATCACCGAAGCCCTGGCCCGCTACAACGGCAGCTACGGGCGCATGAAGTACCCCAAAAAGGTATTTCTGGCCCAGAACCGCTACAGCGACTAGCCTAGCGAACCTCGAACCCTTGCAGCGCCGGGTCCGGCTCGACCTCTTCAACCTCCACGTCGGCCACGTTCGCCAGCGGTGGGCCCTGGCTGAGCCAGGCTTCAAGCAGTCGCACCGCGTTGGCATCCCCGCTCATCATCACCTCCACCCGCCCGTCAGGCAGGTTCCGGACCCACCCGTCGACGCCGTTACCGTCAGCCTGCTCCTTGGTAGACTGGCGAAACCAGACACCCTGCACTCGGCCACTGACCCAGGCATGCAATCCCAAACGATTCATACGCGCTCCTTCCCGATCGAAGAGTTCGAGACACCGGTGGCACGGACCGAGTAGAGCCCGTCCAGGCTGGTCGCCAGCGCATCCTCACGCTGCTGCTCCAGGCTTCGAAGCTGGCGATCAAGTTCAATTTGCCAGGGTTTGCTCAACCCCTCCCCCAGCGCCGCGGGCAACGGCCAGGGACAGGCCCGCCACAGTTCCTGCACGCTGATCGCCCGGGGGTCCCTGCAGAGCACCACCGTGCCCTGATCCGTCTTGGCGACCAGTCGCTGATCCACCAGCAGTTCCAGGTAATCATCCAGGGCTAGCGTCTCAAGACCCGGAAGGCGCTTGAGCAATTCATCGCGACCAACGCCGCGGCCAAGAGGATAGTTCTCCCAGAGCACTTCCAGCAGCCCCAGCACCCAGCGCAGATGGGAGTATTGCCGCGCATGACGTTGGCCCCGGTAGGTACTCTGGGCCCGTACCAGCTCAGCCCCCAGCAGAATGATCAGCCAAGAAATATAGATCCAGGCCAGAAACAGGGGGAAAGCGGCAAAGGCGCCGTAAATCAGCTCATAGGAGGGGAAATGGGTGACGAACAGGGTAAAGGCCCGCTTGGCCGCCTCGAACAGAACCGAGACCACCAGCGCCCCGACAAACGCGTGGGGCACCGGCACCCGGCAGTTGGGAACGGCGGCGTAGATCAGGGTAAAGGCACCGACGCTGGTGGCCAGGGTCACCAGCCCCAACCAACGCTCACGCCCTCCCAGCACCGCGGTGGCGTCACTGATCAAGGGGAGGGAGACCAGGTAGGAGGTGAGCACAAAACCCAACCCAAGCAGCAAGGGGCCCAGGCTCAGCACGGCCCAGTAGAGCAAGAAGCTCGAAAGCCCGCGACGGTGGCTTCGCACCCGCCAGATGCGGTTGAACGCCGACTCGATGGTCTTCAACATCAGGTAGGCGGTCACCACCAGCACACCGATCCCCAGGGCCGTGAGGGTGCGGGCCTGATTGGCGAATCCCGACAGGTACTCCTTGACCGCCAGCCCGCTGGCCGGCACGAAATGGTTAAAAATCAGGGTTTCGAGCTGCATGCTGACCCCCTGAAAAGTGGGAATGGAGGAGAGCATGGCATAGGTCACCGTCATCAATGGGACGACGGCGAACAGCGTGGTGTAGGTCAGGGCCGCCGCATTCAGCCCGCCGTGATTGGCATTAAACTCGGTCAACAGGTAGCGCAGGAAATGCCAACCGGCTATAACCGGATTACTTTCGAACCCTTTTGCGCCCATTTTTCCAGCTCCACTTAGTTCGCTGTTTATTCGCTGTGACTCGCTCCCCATAGAGTTTAGAATACCCGCAACCGCAGGCAAAAGACCCTATTTTTTAGGCAGTTATAGCCTGCTCGCCACACCCGGACCCGAGGAGGCCGTATCACCATGAGCTCAATCACCCTGTATCACAATCCCCGCTGCTCCAAATCCCGCGCCGCCCTGCAGTTGCTGCAGTCGCGGGGGGTTGAGCCCCAGATTCGCCTCTACCTGGAGAATCCCCCCTCCCGCAACGAGCTGGAGCAGCTGCTGACGCAACTGAATATCGGCCCCCGCGAGCTGCTGAGAAAAGGTGAGGATGCCTACAAGGAGAACAACCTCAAAGACCCCGCCGTGAGCGATTCGGCCCTGATAGACGCCATGCTCGCTCACCCCAAGCTGATCGAGCGCCCCATCGCCATTTGCGGCGAACGCGCAGTCATTGGTCGTCCCCCGGAAAATGTGCTGGAACTGCTCTGATGACGAGCCCCTATGTACTGGTGCTCTACTACAGCCGCCACGGCGCCACCGCCGGTCTTGCCCGTCACCAGGCACGGGGAGTCGAAGAGGTGCCGGGGATGGAGGCACGGATCCGCACCGTCCCTGCCGTATCGGCCACCTGCGAGGCGACCGAGCCGCCGATCCCCGAAGAGGGCGCCGTCTACTGCACGGAGTCGGATCTGCGCGACTGCGCCGGGCTGCTGCTGGGCTCCCCCACCCGCTTCGGTAACATGGCGGCCCCGATGAAATACTTTATTGATGGCACCAGCAGCCTCTGGTTGAGCGGAGGGTTGAGCGGCAAGCCGGCCGGGGTTTTCTCCTCCAGCGCCAGCCTGCACGGCGGGCAGGAGACCACGCTGCTGTCCATGATGCTGCCGCTGCTGCACCACGGCATGCTGCTGACCGGGCTTCCCTACACTGAATCAGGGCTGCTGACCACCGACGCCGGCGGCACGCCCTACGGCGCCACCCACGTTTCAGGCACCGACAACGCTCGCTCGTTAACCGAAACCGAGTGTGCGCTGGCGCGCGCGCAGGGTCGCCGGGTGGCGGAGATCGCCCGCCGCTTGCTTCAGGGAGCTGCCCCATGAAAGATTCATTGAGACTCAAGGTACAGATCAGCGGCTGGCTGAGCCGCGGCTCGCTACTGGGGCTGATCGCCGTCATCACCCTCTGGCTTTTCTGGCTCTCTCCTCCCGAGCGCGCCAACCCGTTCAGCATCTGGATTTTCCAGGTCCTGCCGCTGTTGCTGTTCCTGCCCGGGGTGCTGGCGGGCAAGCCGCGGGTCCACGCCTGGCTCTGTTTCGTGATTCTGCTCTACTTCTGCGGCGCGGTGCTGACCGCAACCGTTCCCCAGCTGCGCCTTTACGGACTCTTACAGTGCCTGCTCACCAGCGTGCTCTTCACCAGCGCCATGCTTTACGCGCGCTGGAAGAGCCAGTGGCTGCGTAGCCAGTCCGCTGCCGAGGAGTAAGCCGGAGGCGGGTTTGAAAGGCTCAGCGCAAAGGCGATACGCGAATTCGCCGCGGCGCTTTGCTAGCAAAGCATCGCGACAAACCGTCTCCCCCCGGGACTCTACCAGCCCAGGGTTTCCTTGATGAAGGGAATGGTGACCCGGCGCTTGGCGCTCAGCGAGGCGCTGTCCAGCCGTTCGAGCAGGGCGAAGAGCGCCGACATCTGACGCGGGCTGCGGTGCAGGATATACAGCGCCGCCTCTTCACTCAGCTGAATTCCCCGGGCATGGGCCCGCAGCTGCAGGGCCTGTACTTTGCCCGCATCATCCAGCCCGTGGAGCTGAAACACCAGCCCCCAGCTCAGGCGGGAAGCCAGATCAGGCAGCCTGATCCGCAGGCGGCGCGGCGGGGCATCGGCGGCAACCAGAAGGGCGCAGCCGGCATCCCGGAGACGGTTGAAGAGGTGGAAAAGCCCCTCCTCCCAGTCCGCGTCGCCAGCAACGGCGTGCAGGTGGTCAAGGCAGACCAGCTCCAGGCTTTCGAGCCCTTCAAGTACCTGCGGGCCGTAGGCCACGACCTGGTCCAGGGGCAGATACAGGCTCTGACGCCCCACTGCCGCGGCCGCGTGGCAGGCCGCCTGCAGCAAATGGGTGCCGCCGCTGCCGGACGGTCCCCAGACGAAAACGAAATGTTCGTCTCCCCCCTCGGCGGCGGCGCGCACCGCCACCACGGCCAGGGCGTTATCCCCGGGATAAAAATTGCTAAGAGTGGCGTCATCCCGCAGCCCCACACTCAGCGCCAGTTGGTGAGGATGGGCCTTGGTCACAGTGTCAGTCATGAGGCAAAAAATACCGAATCAGCGGCGCTCGCACTCCGCATTGTAAAGCTGGCTACCTTTGTAACCCTCGTGAAGATGGCGCAAGAATACCATGACCACCGCCGCTGCTGGCAAGGCAAGCAGCACCCCGGTAAAACCAAACAGTTGGCCGCCGGCCATGATGGCGAAGATCACCGCCACCGGATGCAGGCCGATTCGATCGCCCACCAGCCAGGGGGTCAGCAGCATCCCCTCCAGTGCCTGGCCGACGATGAAAACCATCACCACCAGCCCGGGGTGCAGCAGATCCTGAAACTGCACGAACGCGGCCACCAGTGAAGCGCTGATCCCGACGACAAACCCCATGTAGGGAACGATGCTGGCCGCCCCGGCAAGCAGCCCCAGCAGAAGGGCCAGGTCGATACCGATCAGCGCCAAGCCACTGGCATAGACCGCCCCCAGGCAAATCATCACCAACAGCTGGCCTTTGACGAAAGCACCCAGCACCTCGTCGCACTCGCGGGCCCAACGACTGACCCGCCCCTCCAGGTTGCGCGGCAGCAGCTGGTTGATCCGGTCCAGCATCACGTCCCAGTCGCGCAGAAGATAGAAGGTCACGACGGGAATCAGCATCAGGTTGGCGAACCAGCCGATAAAGACCAGACTCGAGCGGGTCGCCTTTGACAGCAGCTGTCCCAGAAGGTCGCTGCCCTCGCGCCAATTGGCCCGAACCAACTCTCGCAGGTGCTGCAGATCGAAGGCGCTGACGTCCACCCCCAGCATCACCTCCAGTCGGGGCAACGCCTGGTTCTGGAGCCAGTCGATGATGCGCGGCAGGCGCTCAACCAGAGCGTTGATCTGGTGGCCCAGCATCGGCACCAGCCACAACAGCAACAGGCCAAAGAGCAGGGTAAAGGCGATAAAGACCAGGACCACCGACAGTGTGCGCGACATTCCCCGGGCCTCGAGCCGATCGGCGGCAGGATCGCCCATGTACGCCAACAGAGTGGCCACCAGGAAGGGGAACAGGATCGGCTCGAGCAGGTAGAAGAGCACACCGGCGAGCAGAACGAGACATAAAACCAGCCAACGTTGCGAATCGGTCATGATACCTCAGTCATCCCAGCGATAATGGAGTTCGCCCCGGGCCTCGCCCGCGAGCTGGGGGCGGGGCTCGAAGCGTTTGTCCAGCCCGATCACCCCGCGCAACTGATCCAGGGAGCCGTTAAGAACCAGCCGCAAGGTCAGGGCATCGTCGGCGACAGAATCAACCAATAGCTGCTCAACCGGGCTTTGCCGGCGCAGGTAATCGGTGACCGCCATGTAGTCGTCAAGGTCGCGGACGCCGTCTATCCGCAGCATCACCCCGTCCTCGCCGTAGCCCATGTCGCCGCCGCCGACGAAATCGGCGAACAGGCGGTCGGCGGCCTGGTCCACCGCCGAGGCCAGCTGCGCATCAAGGCTGTCGCCGCGCCCCTCGAACTCGTGGGTCTGCCCCCGCCAGAGCAGTTGCCACTGGCTCTCCCAACCGCCGGAGATCCGGTAGATGCGCCCCACCAGCACCGAGTCGGCCTGATAGCGCTGGGATGCGCTCAGCACGCTGCGGGAGAAAAAGCCCCAGGCATCACTGACCGGCAACGCCGCCTCATCCTGCAGGTCAAGCAGCGGTCGGAAAATAGGCAATCCCCGGGCCCGGGCGCGCCCCAGCATCCCCTCCAGCACCGGGTCGGCATCGCGTCCCAGATACTCACGTACGCCCCCCTTCTCCTCGACCACCCAGACCAGCACGCCAGGACGGGTCGGCCCGAGCGGTCGGATGTTGGCCTGTGCCAGCAGCTCGTTGACCAACTCCGGCGCAAACTCGATGCGCAGACGATGGGCCAGCACTTTGCGACCATCCGGAGTCACCCGGGGTATGTTGGTGCTCTGGTAACTGAACTGTTTGATCAGCCGCGACGGATTCTGCATTCCCGCCTGAAGGGCCGGCGTATTGAGCACGTCCCGCCGCCCGCTCACCCTTACCAGCACCCGCTCCAACGCCTCGGAAACCAAACCCGGGGCCACCTGTACCGACTGCTCAGCTACCAACAGCTCGGCATTGTAAAGCCCCTGCACCTGGGCAGCCCGAGCGGATGCCACCAGCAGCAGGGGAAGCATAAGCCCCAGCATCCACCCTTTGACAGACAGTCGGCCTTTCAACGTCATTACTCCCGGTCCAATGTGAGCGCCAAGGATAAACCATGGTCTGCCAACTCCAAAGCCCAAGCCAGCAGCGCCCCTCATCACCCCGGGCCACGCCGGGGTGTGCTCCAATAGTTAAATCCCTATTCCGGGATCTGCCCGGCGCAGCGGTGAGGGGCCCGGCTTGCTAGAACCCGAGCGAGCCGGCGCCGGTGACCGAAAACCACAAGCCGGTGGGCGAGGTTACGAATACCACGGGAGCCAGGCAGGGATCGGGCAGATCCAGATCCGCTTCGATTCGGGCATCACCATTGCGGGGGTCCCCCACCATCACCTCGGCATCGTTATCGGTCATCAGGTTTTCGATCACCGGCTCCCCTTCGGTGTTCAGCGTCATGCAACTCACCACCGCGCGAAAAAAGGGCGCAGGGTTGAAACCGAAACCCGGCTCGGAATCGGGTATGATCAGCCCCCGCACTTTTATCTTCAGCTCTCCGTCTTCCTTCAGCGTGCCCTTGGCCTCCTCCAGCACCCAGGGCAAGCCGCCTCCCTCCACCTCGCGGATGGGGTTGCCGCCGTCCCGAAGAAAAGGGCCGTCAACGCCAACCATGGTCCAGAACTTAAGGACCGTGTTTCCCGAAGCCTGGGCGGTCCCCGCCAACCCCAGGGTTAAAGCAATCAACAAAACATGCATTAAGCGAAGGTTCATCTCTGCCGTCCTCTAATAGCCAAACGTGGAAGGGCGTGCCCCCGGTGCTTCTAGAAAATCGGCATCGACTGACCGACATACAGCCCTTTTCGCTCCCCAAGGGCAGACCCGTGTCTCAAGGCCAGCACGGATTCGATTCCGGCGAGCCCCACTTCGAGCCCGGTAAGTGTAGATGGCAAAACGTATTTAAACGCTCGACGAGGCGAAAGGGACGGCAGGAGGCGGCCTTCTAATGGTATAATCGCCGCCCACTTCAACCGGGTTTTGATCAAGTTTCGGGACTTACTAAAGAATCATGAGCGAAAACAAAGACCTAAAGGCAAGATCCATCAGCTACAAAGACGCCGGCGTCGACATCGACGCCGGTAACGCCCTCGTCGACCGGATCAAGGGGGTGGCCAAGCGGACCCGGCGTCCCGAAGTGATGGCCGGCCTCGGGGGCTTCGGCGCCCTCTGCGAACTGCCCGCCGGCTACAAGCAGCCGGTGCTGGTGTCGGGCACCGATGGCGTGGGCACCAAGCTGCGCCTGGCCATGGACCTGGGCAAGCATGACAAGATCGGCATCGACCTGGTGGCCATGTGCGTCAACGACCTGATCGTGGCCGGTGCCGAGCCGCTGTTCTTCCTCGACTACTACGCCACCGGCAAGCTCAACGTGGACGTGGCCGCCGACGTGGTCAGCGGCATCGGCGAAGGCTGCGAGCAGGCCGGCTGTGCCCTGGTGGGTGGTGAAACCGCGGAGATGCCCGGCATGTACGAGGGCGAGGACTACGACCTGGCAGGCTTTTGTGTCGGCGTAGTCGAGAAAGACGAGATCATCGACGGCAGCCAGGTCCAGGTGGGCGATGTGCTGTTGGGACTGCCCGCCTCCGGCCCTCACTCCAACGGCTACTCCCTGATCCGTAAAATCATCGAGGTGAGCGGCGCCGATATCAACGCCGACTTCGACGGCCGCACCCTGGGTGAGGCCCTGCTGGAGCCCACCCGTATCTACGTCAAGCCCCTGCTCAAGCTGATTCGCGAATGCGGCGTTAACGCGCTCTCCCACATCACCGGCGGCGGCCTGCTGGAAAACCTGCCGCGGGTACTGCCGGACAACGCCAAGGCGGTCATCGACGTCAACAGCTGGCAACGCCCGGCCATCTTCAACTGGATCGCCGAGCAGGGCAACGTGGAGGCGCGGGAAATGTACCGAACCCTCAACTGCGGTGTCGGCATGGTGATCTGCGTGGCGGCGGACAAGGCCGACGCGGCGCTTGAACTGCTGCGCGCAGAAAACGAAGCCGCCTTCGTCATCGGCAGCATCGAGTCCCTCGGCGCCGGCGAAGAGCAGGTGGAACTCAAGGGGCTGAACGCCTGATGAGTGACCTGCCCAACATCGTTGTCCTGATCTCCGGCAGCGGCACCAACCTGCAGGCGATCATCGATGCCGTGCGCAGCGGCGACATTCCCGCCCGCATCAGCCTGGTGCTGAGCAACCGGCCCGAGGTCAAGGGGCTGGAGCGGGCCCGGCAGGCCGGCATCGAAACGAAAGTGCTGGATCACACCGAGTTCACCAGCCGCGAGGCTTTCGACGCGGAGATGATCCGCCAGATCGACCGCCAACAGCCCGACCTTGTGGTGCTGGCCGGTTTCATGCGGATCCTCACCGGCGACTTCGTGCGCCGCTACGAGGGCCGCATGATCAACATCCACCCCTCCCTACTGCCCAAGTACCGGGGCCTGCACACTCACCAGCGGGCCCTGGATGCCGGGGAGCCTGAGCACGGGGTGACGGTCCACTTTGTCACCGAGGAGCTGGACGGCGGACCCAACATCATCCAGGCGGTGGTGCCGGTGCAACCGGACGACACCGCCGAGACCCTCGCCCAGCGGGTCCAGGTGCATGAGCACCTGATCTACCCGCTGGCGGTCAAGTGGTTCACCGAAGGGCGTATCCGTCTCACCCAGGGCGAGGTGACCCTGGACGGCACCCCGCTGCCCCCCGGCGGCTGCCTGCTGGACAGTCGGGACTAAACTGAGCGCCATGCTGGGTACGCGCCTAAAAAACGGCCTGTTGATCGCTCTGCTGCTGGGCAGCGGGCCCCTGCCGGCGTTCCCGCTCACCCCGTTCACCGCGACCTACGAAGCAGACTTCGAACTGGGCGTTGGGCTGGCCGGGGATGCGGTGCGGACCCTCAAAAAGCTGCCCAACGGCGACTGGCGCCTGGCCGTGGAAGCCGATGTCCAGGTGGCCGAGTTCCGCGAGTCAACCCAGTTTCGGCTGTATGAGGAACGGGTTCGGCCGCTGCGCTACGACTATCGCCGCAAAGTTTTTGGCAAGAAGCGCAGCGCCACCCTCACCTTCGACTGGCAAGCCCTGAGTGTGCTCAACGACGTGGAAGACAGGCCCTGGAAGATGCAGGTTCCCCCTGACGCCCACGATAAGCTCAGCTACCAGATTCAGTTGCGCCGTGACCTGGCCGCCGGCAACACCGAGATGAGCTACCCGGTGGCCGACGGCGGTCGCATCAAGACCTACCGCTTCGGCGTCCTCGGGCAGGAATCGGTGCGTACTCCCGCCGGGCGCTTCCAGGCACTGAAGGTCGAGCGCCTGCGCGACCCGGACAGCGAGCGCAAGACCCTGATCTGGTTCGCCCCGGCGCTGGACTACGCCATCGTCAAGCTGGCCCAGACCGAGGATGACGGCAAGGAGTACCGCTTGCTGCTCAAGGCGATCGATACCAAGGCCCCTTAAGGCAGACAACCCCCAGCCATGCGAAAAACCAAGATCATCTGCACCATCGGCCCCGCCACCCAGTCCCTGGAAATGCTTGAGCGCCTCTACCATGCCGGCATGAACGTGGTCCGGCTCAACATGTCCCATGGCGACCACGCCTGGCACGCTTCGGTGATCAAAGCCATCCGCAACCTTAATCGCAAGGTCAAATACCCGGTTCCCATCCTGCTCGACACCCAGGGCCCGGAAATTCGCACCGGTGACCTGGCCCAGGAACTGAACCTGCGGGAAGGCTCGGTGATCAACGTCAGCGTACGGGGCAGCGAGGACGTGGAGACCACCTCCATTCACGTCAACTACGACGACCTGGTGGAAAACGTCCAGCAGGGGGACCGGATTACCGTCGACAACGGGCTGATCAACCTGGAAGTTCTGGAAAAGCAAGACCGCAACCTGCAGTGCCGGGTGCTCGACGGCGGCGTGCTCAAGAGCAAGCGCCACGTCAATCTGCCGGGGATTCGGGTCAACCTGCCCGCAATCACCGAAAAGGACCGCCGCGACATCCTGTTCGCCATGGAGCAGGAGCTCGACTACATCGCCCTCTCTTTTGTTCGCGAAGCCAGCGACATCGCCGAGCTGCGCCAGCTGCTGGGGGACAAGGCCAACAAGATCAAGGTGATCGCCAAGATCGAAGACCAGGAAGGGGTGCGCAACCTGGAGGAGATCATCGAGGCCGCCGACGGCGTCATGGTGGCCCGGGGCGACCTGGGAGTGGAAATCCACGTCGAGCAGCTCCCCAACGTGCAGCGGCGCATGGTGCGCCTGTGCCTGGAGCATGGCAAGCGGGTCATCGTGGCAACCCACCTGCTCGAATCCATGATCGAGAACCCGATTCCCACCCGCGCCGAGGTGACTGACGTCGCCAACGCCATCTACGAGGGCGCCGATGCGGTAATGCTCTCGGGGGAAACCACCATCGGCCGCTACCCGGTCAAGTGCGTGGAGTACCTGGACAAGATCGCCGAGACCAGCGAGCGCGAGCCGGGTCTCGAGTTCGCCCGCAACCTGCAAAAGCGCGACGAGAAGCAACACCTGGCCGCCTCCACCGTCCACCTGGCCGAAGCCCTGGGGGCCAAAGGCATCGTGGTGATCACCCGCCGCGGACTGATGGCCAACTACGTCACCAACTGCCAGCCCCACAAGACCCCGATCTTCGCCTTTACCAACGACCCACGGACCCGCCGCCAGCTGCTGCTGAACCGCAGCGTCTACCCGTTTCGGATGGAGTTCAGCCAGACCCCGGAAAAGACCCTCGCCGCCGCTTTTGCGCTGCTCAAAGAAAAGGCCGGCTTTGTTTCCGGTGACCAGGTGGTGGTCATCTCCGATATCCTCGCCGGCTCCGGCGTCGACGCCGTGCAGGTACGAGAGCTGCCCTAGTGCAAGCCCCTCGGTTTTCCCTGCCCTGGCGGGTTCGCTATACACGCCGCCGCGGCAGTATCGCGATCAAGGTGACTGATAGCGAAATCCGCCTGCTGGCCCCCCAGGGCACCGCCCAGAAGACCCTCGTCGAGCTGCTGCATAAGCGCGCCGACTGGATCGAGCAAACGCTGGCGCGGCGCCAACATCAGGCACCAACCCTGCCCAACTACCAAAGCGGGGAGGCCCTGGCACTGGAGGGGCGCCACTACCCGTTGCAGGTCAGCCACGGGACATCTGCCGCCCTGCGCCTGCACCCGACCGGGTTTGAACTCACCCTCCCCGGCGATTGCCATGACCGGGAATCGCGCCGTGACCTGATTCGCAGCTGGTATCAGCAAGAGGCCCAGGCCCGTTGGCCGGCCCGGGTGGATGCCTGGGCCCAACACACCGGCCTGCGTCCAAGCAGCCTCAAGATCCGTCCCTACAAGAGCCGCTGGGGCTCCTGCACCCGGCAGGGGCGGGTCAGTCTCAACACCCTTTTACTGGGCGCGCCGGAAGCGGTACTGGACTACGTCATCGTCCACGAGCTCTGCCACCTGGTCCACCTCAACCACTCTCCCGCCTTCTGGGAGCTGGTCAGCACCTATTGCCCGGACTGGAAGCGCCACCGCCGCTGGCTCCGCGAGGAAGGTCACCGCCTGGAACTGCGCTGAGCCCCACTGGTGAACTAAGCCCCACGGCTGGACTAAGCTGTGCTCATGCGCCTGTTTACCGCCATCGAATTACCGCCCGCCATGCAGCAGGCCCTGGCGCAGCTGTGCTTCGGCCTGCCCCGGGTGCGCTGGGTTCCCGAAGAACAACTTCACCTGACCCTGGTGTTTATCGGCGAGGTCAACCCCGCCTGCCTGGAGGAGATCCAGGAAAACCTGACGCAGGTTGCCATCGCACCTTTTCGGCTCGAGTGCGGGGGGATCGGCAGCTTTCGTTCCGGCGTTCTCTGGCTAGGGGTCGATAAGTCACCGCCCCTGCTGTCGCTGGAGGCCGAAATTCGCCGCCAGCTGCGGAGCATCAACGGCATAGCGATCTCCAGCCGTCGCTACAAACCGCATATCACCCTCGGGCGGTTGGACCGCCAGCAGCCGCCGCGGCTGGACAGTTTCCTTGAACAGCACCAACACAACCGCTACAGCTTTGAGGTGGACCACTTTGTCCTCAAGGTGAGTCAGCTAAGCCCCAAGGGCGCCCGACACCGGGTTCTCAATCACTTCGGCGCGCCTGCCCCTTCGTCGCGCCCTTCGCCACGCCCGGCAGCGGGCCGCTAGAATACCCCTGAGTGGGTGCGTGCCTGAGCTGTAACCGTTTTCGTCAAGGAGCCCCTTATGTACGGCCTTACCCCCATTGCCCGCCAACGCCCGCTCCAACGCATCGCGGTGCTCACCAGCGGCGGCGATGCGCCGGGTATGAATGCGGCCATCCGCGCCGTGGTGCGCACCGGCTGCGCAGAAGGCGTGGAGGTATTGGGGATCCGCCGGGGTTACAGCGGCCTGCTGGCCGCTGACATGACCCCGCTGGACTCGGCGGCAGTGGCCAATATTCTTCAACGCGGTGGTACCGTGCTCAAGAGCGATCGCTGTGAGGCCTTTCACGATCCGGCTAACCGTCGCAAGGCCGCCGACGAACTGCGTCAACAGGGTGTGGAAGCACTGGTCGTCATCGGCGGCGAAGGGTCGCTCACCGGCGCCCTGCACCTGGAGCAGGAAACCGGTTTCCCGGTGCTTGGCCTGCCGGGCACCATCGATAACGATATCTACGGCAGTGACGACAGCATCGGCTTCGACAGCGCGGTCAACACCGCCTTGAGCGCCATCGACCGCATTCGAGATACCGCCAGCTCCCATGATCGTCTGTTCCTGGTCGAGGTGATGGGGCGCAACACCGGCTTCATCGCCGCCTATGCCGGCATTGCCGGCGGTGCCGAACTGATTCTTGCCCCCCAACGGGAGCCTGATCCTGAAGCCCTCTACCGGCAATTGCTCAAGAGTCAGCAGGCCGGAAAAACCAGCAGCCTGGTGCTGGTCGCCGAGGGCTCCAAGCCCGGGCGCACCCAGTGGCTGGCCCAGGAGTTGGAGCAGAAAGGTCTCGAACCAAGGGTCTGCATCCTGGGCCATACCCAGAGGGGCGGCGCGCCTACCGGGCACGACCGCATGCTGGCCTCCTACCTGGGATCGATGGCGGTCCGCCACCTGCTCGCCGGCGACTCCCAGGTGATGCTGGGGGTTCGCAACAACACCCGGGTTGCAGTCCCCCTGACTCGGGTGGTGAACCGTCGCAAGCACCTGGACCCGGGCGTCCTGGAGCTCGCGGCTATCCTGCACGAATGAGGAAGTACCGACAGGCGCTGGTCTAAATACAGCCTCTCAATACCCGACCACCGCCTTAACCGACGCCCCCTGCCGGTGCAGCTGAGAAACGATCGGCGCGGCGAGCGGTCCAACTTGGCCAAGGCTGGCTAAAAAGGAACAGAACCGGTGTTACCCAAAAATTTTTACGAACTCCTGCCCTTTATCTACTCCCTTGTAGGCATGCTGTCGCTTTTGCTGGTGGAGACCCCCTTGGCACTGATCTTCAGCCTGATGCTGATCATGGCCGGACTGGTCTTGGTGGCAATGCGTTTTTACCACCGCCACAGGAGTTAGCCTGACCGCTTGCGTCCAACCGCATTCTCTTCCAACCGAATCGCCTGAGCGCATTGTTACTCCGTCTGTCCCCTGCGCACCTGCGCCTTCCCAAGCCGGCTGATTCGCCACGCTGAATCCGTCAGTTACCCCGGTTCACGCCAACCCTGTGCTAGCTTAAAGAGTGACTTAAGCAGGCTGACTTAGACGGGTTGACTCAGGCGGTTTGACTTAGACGGGTTGGCTCGGGCGGTTCGTTGATCTCACTGGCGAAGGAAGGATGCATGAACCACGGTGATACGCACAGCAAACTGATCGGCTACCTGTTGTGGATATTCGGCTTTATGGGCGCTCACCGGTTTTACTACGGCAGACCCATCTCCGGGACGATCTGGTTTTTCACCCTGGGCCTGTTCCTGATCGGGTGGATTGTCGATCTCTTTCTGATTCCCGGCATGGATCGCGATGCCGAGATCCGCTACGAGGGAGGCGCCGTCAGCCACACCGTCAGCTGGATACTGCTGACCTTTCTCGGCATCTTCGGGGTACATCGCATGTACATGGGCAAATGGCTCACCGGCATCCTCTACCTGTTCACCGGCGGGCTCTTCCTACTGGGCCTCCTGTACGACCTGTGGACCCTCAATGAACAGGTGTCGCAGCAGAACCGGCTGCGCCCCCTCTAGGGGCATGACGGCCTGACCGCTAAGCGATAACTTAAGAGCGAATCGCCCGGTGATCCTGCTCCCCGCTCACTTTCCCGCGCAGGTGTTCCGCGAACCCCGCGTCGACCATTTGCCGCCGGAAAAAATCACAAAATATCGACGCCTGCGCGCCTGTCACGAGTGCGACTGGCTGATGGCGCTGCCGCGCCTGAAGGCCGGTGAAATGGCCAAGTGCCCCCGCTGCGCCACGCCCCTGGTGCGACGACACAGGCGCCCCGCCCAACGCAGCATGGCGCTGGCGGTTGCCGCGCTGATCGCCTTGGCGGTGTCCCTGGCATTCCCTTTTTTCCGCCTGAGCCTTAGCGGCATCGAGACTCGCCTGGACCTGCCCGGACTTGCCTCCACCCTGCTCGCGTTCGAACAGCCGATCGTGGCGATTACCGTGATGCTGACCGTGATGGTATTGCCGTTATTGTTCCTGCTGGCGGTCATCTGGCTGCAATACGGCCTACTGAGGGGCCGTCCACTGCCGGCCAGCCGCAGCATTGCCCGCGCCCTCACCCACCTGTACCCCTGGATGATGGCGGACGTCTTTGTCACCGGTGCCCTGGTGAGCCTGATCAAGGTTTCCGGCATGGGGGATTTCGAACTGGGCCCCGCCTTCTGGGCGTTCTGTGCCTTTGAAACCCTGTTTCTCTTCTGCCTGCAATCGTTGGATCCGGATTGGCTCTGGTTTGCCCTGGCCGGCGAACCCCGCCCGCCCCGGGGCGCCCGCCCCGGAGATACCGCGGCCCGGCAAGGCGTCGCAGGCTGCCCCACGTGCGGCGTCGTGAACCGGCTGAGCGCCACCGGCTGGGCCCGCTGTCGACGCTGCGCCGAGCGCTACCCGGTGCGCCGGCCGCACAGCCTGCAGCAGACCTGGGCCCTGATCCTGGCTGCCAGCCTGATGTACCTGCCCGCCAATATCTACCCCATGATGACCTCCCAGGCCCTGGGACAGGTTTATCCCGGCACCATCCTTGGTGGTATCGTCGCCATGTTCGAACTCGGCTCCTGGTTTGTCGCCATCGTCATCTTCGCCGCCAGCGTGGTGATACCGATCGGCAAGATCATGCTGCTGGCCTGGCTCTGCCTGGTCGCCCGCCGGGGCGAGGGCGTTAATGCCAGAGCCCGCACCCGGGTTTACCGGGTCATCGACTTCATCGGACGCTGGTCAATGGTCGATATCTTCGTCATGACCATCGTCGTATCGCTGGTTCAGGCCGGTTCCCTGGTGTCGATCACCCCGGGGCCGGCGGCACTTGCCTTTGGTGCCGTGGTGATTCTCTCGATGCTGGCGGTCATGGCCTTCGATTCACGCCTGATCTGGGACTCACCGGATCAAGCCACTTCCGCCAACCCTGAAGGGAGCGCCCCGTGAGCCGTCGCGCGGCCCCCGTCAGCCAGGAGGCGCGGGCCCGGGTCTCGCGTCAGCCGCGGCTGTCGCCGATCTGGATCGTGCCCCTGGTCGCCACCCTGATCGGCCTATGGCTGCTGTATGACAACTACCTGGGGCGCGGCCCGGAAATCATTCTGATCATGGAGAACGCCGAGGGAATCGAGGCGGGAAAAACCCTGATCAAGACCCGCAACGTCGAGGTTGGCAGGGTGGAATCCGTCACCCTGGACAAGGACCACGAGCACGCCCGCCTGCGCGCGCGTATGAGCCCTGAAACCCAGCCCCTGCTGGTGGAGGACAGCCGCTTCTGGGTGGTCAAACCCCGCATCGGGCGCCAGGGCATCAGCGGCCTGGGCACCGTCCTCTCCGGCGCCTTTATCCAACTCGAGCCCGGGGAAAGCGACGCCGCCAGGCGCCGCTTCGAGGTCAGCGAACAGCCGCCGGTGGCCGCCCCGGGGGCCGAGGGCAAACGACTCACCCTGATCAGCCAGCAGGGACACTCGCTGCGGGTCGGTGATCCGGTCAGCTACCGGGGCTTTGTGGTCGGTCGTATCGAAATGGTGACCTTCAACCCCGAGATCCGCCAAGTGCGCCACGGCATCTTTATCGAGGCCCCCTACGATGACCTGGTAACCACCGGCAGCCGCTTCTGGAGCGCCAGCGCCTTCAACCTCAGTTTTGACACCGATGGCCTCAAAGTCTCGGTGGATTCCCTTGAAAGCCTGCTGACCGGAGGCGTCACCTTCGCGGTCCCCACCGGCCTCCCCGCCGGGGAGCCCGTGGCAGCCGAAACCACCTTTGCCCTCTACCCCGACCGGGAGACCGCGCACGAGGGCACCTTTAACCGCTACCTGGAGTACGTACTGCTGGTGGAAGAGTCGGTAAGCGATCTGAAGATCGGCGCGCCGGTGCGGTTTCGCGGCGTTCGGATCGGCACCGTGGCCGCGGTTCCCTGGCATTTCAACGACCCACCGGGACTTTTTCTCGAAGATCGGCGGATTCCCCTGTTGCTGCGCATCGAACCCCAGCGCCTCGGCGGATCCCGCGACGAGCTCGACCTCAAGGCCTGGGCACAGCGCTTCGAGGAGTTCTTCACCGAGGGACTGCGGGCATCGTTGGACACCGACAACCTGCTGACCGGCGCCCTCTTCGTCAACCTGCATTTCGTGGCCGAGCCCGCCCCTTACATGGCGCAGCAGTTCCACCACCAGCCGGTGATGCCGGGTACGGCGGGGGGCAGCCAGCTGGAGCGACAAGCGGGCGAGTTGCTGGCTAAACTCAACGCCTTGGAAGTGGAGCCGCTGCTGGCCTCCCTCAAGGCCAACCTGGAGGCCTCCGAAGCGATGCTGAGAGAAGTGCGGACCCTCTCCCGCGGCCTGCAGGCCTATCTCGATGCGCCCGACACCCAGGCGCTGCCGGCCAACATCAATGCCACCCTGGGTAGCCTGGATGCAACACTGCAGGGCCTTTCTCCCCGCTCCTCGGCCTATCGCACTATCCTCGATGCGGCCCAGAGCCTCGACCGGCTGGTGAGGGACCTGCGTCCGACGGCGCAGGCGCTGGGCGACGACCCAAGAGCCCTGTTGCTGCAGACCTCCAATGGCGATGATCCGCAGCCGCGGGCCCCGGCAGGAGAACCCTCACCTTGATTCGCCCTCTGCTCGTGTTAACCGCCGTCCTGGCGCTCACGGCCTGCGCCGGACCCGGCCAGGGGATAAACCGTTACCTGCTCCCTCCGGCCGGCGAGATGAACGTCGCCCCCCGCAGCGGCAGCCTGCTGCTGCTTGAACCCATCGAAATCGCCCCCTACCTTGAAGCCGAAGGGCTGTTGCTCCAAATTGATGAGATCACCCTTAACCAGGCCCGCCAGCACCGCTGGGCAGACCCGCTGCGCCACCAACTGGAGCGGGGGCTGCGTCAGCGCCTGGGAGCCCGCCTTCCCGACACGCACATTCTTCAGGATGAACCGGTCGCGTCCGGTACCCAGCCCATGCGCCTTCAGGTCAGGGTGGACCGTTTTCTCGGTCACTACGCCGGTTATGCCCTCACCAGCGGTCTTTGGCAGCTCTGGAGCGCCAAGGGCGAGCTGCTGGTAAGCCGACGTTTTCAGGTGGAAACACCGCTCCAGGCTGACGGGTATCCGGCGTTGGTCAAGGCACTGGGAAACGGCTGGAACGAGGTGGCGGCGCAGATCAGCAGCGCAGTGCAGCCGCTGGTCGCGGCTACTCCCGAAAAGTCCACAGCGACCCCCGACACGACTGCGGCGCAGCCCGAGTAAAGCAGCCGCGACTTCGCGCTGGAAAGCTGCGGCATGCCAAGGGCCAGACTCAGCCGGGCCGGGAGGATAATTGTATTCTTTTTGGGGCTAAATACCGCGAACATCCGATTTTTTATAGTACTATTCATCAATATTTAACGATTAAACGGTACTGCTATGCGGTCTGTACTGCACTTTCTGGCATTTCTATCGACCCTGGTTGTCTCCATCGAAGCCATCGCAGATCTGCCTTCTCCTTCAGAGCCGGTGCTCCTGACCATCTCGGGCAACATAGCCAATACCAACGACGAGGGCGCGGCCCATTTCGACCGCCCGATGCTTGACGCCCTGCCCCAACACCAGTTTGCAACCACAACCCCCTGGACCAAAGAGGTCAGCCGCTACGAAGGGGTGCTGCTGAGCGACCTGCTTGAGTACGTCAAGGCATCGGGACAGCACATGACCGCTGTTGCCCTCAACGATTACCGGGTCAAAATCGATCTCTCCGAACTCACCGGCTATCCGATAATCCTGGCCATGCGCAAGGATGGCAAGCCAATGCGGGTCCGGGATAAAGGCCCCCTGTGGATCCTGTATCCGATGTCGGACTACCCCGAGCTCGATCGGGCCAACCACCATGCCAGCATGGTCTGGCAGCTGCGCTCGCTACACATCGAGTAGAGCCGATGCCCCGTTCCCGAATCCTCAGGCTGCTCACCTTGATCGCCGTGGTGGGCATTTTCGCCGCCAGCACCCTGCTCAGTTACCAGAACCAAAACCAGGCCGCCAAGGCCAGTACCACCACCTGGAAATCCGGCGGTTGGGCCGCCGCGGAGCTGGAAGCGGACCTGAATAAGCTGCAAAACACGCTGCTGCGGGCAGGCATGAACGAAGCCACCCACGATGAACTCATGTTGCGTTTCGACCTGCTCTGGAGCCGCCTTGACACGGTGCGCCTAGGCCGCGAGGCCCGTGATGTGCGGGCGCTACCGGAGGCACAGCCGCTACTGGACAGCCTGCTCACCCACCTCCAAGCCCTGGAGCCACGGCTACTGGACTTCCAGCCCGGTGATCAAGCCCGGGCCCTCGCGCTCAACCAGCAACTGCAACCCTTTGCAGAGCAGGCCCGACGCCTTAACGTCGCCAGCTATATCGGCCAACAGACCCGCTCCAAACTGGACCGCGCATTCGAAGACCGCACCGACTTCAACCTGTCGATGATTGGCCTATTTTTGAGCGGCGGCTTACTGGTGGCGATGCTGGTCCGGGAAAACGCCCGTAATCTGCACCAGTCCCTCCATGACGCCCTGACCGGGCTGGCCAACCGCAAACAGTTCAATAGCGCCCTGGAAAAAGCCACAATGGAAGCCGAGCGCAGCGGCACCAAGCTCGGCATCCTGGTTATCGACCTCAATAACTTCAAGGAGGTCAACGACACCCTGGGCCATCACCTGGGGGATAAGCTGCTCAAGGTGGTCGCCCAGCGCTTGCGCCATTGCGTACGCAGCAGCGATACCCTGGCCCGGCTCGGGGGCGACGAATTCGCCGTCATCCACCGTGCGATCGACCAAGCCGAAGCTTCGGCGCGCCTGGCCCGCCGAATTGGCGAGCAACTGGCGCAGGAGGTCTCCCTGGATGGCCAGCAGGTACTCCCCTCCGCCAGCATCGGCGTCAGCGTGTTTCCCGACGATGCCGACACCGTGAACCAGGTGTTCATGAACGCCGACCTGGCCATGTACCGCGCCAAGCAGGACAGCGGGCAGAGCTACCGCCTGTTTGAACCGGCTATGAATGCCCAGATGCAACGCAGCAAACAGCTGGGAAGCGACCTGCCCGAGGCCCTTAGCAGCCATGCGGTGAGCCTGCATTACCAGCCCATCCTGCGCCTGTACGACCTGGAGGTGGTCGGGGTGGAGGCCCTTCTGCGCTGGCACCACCCGGAATACGGTTATGTGACGCCACCGGAAGCGGTCAAGGTCGCCGAGGAGCAGGGGCTGGCCAAGACTCTCGATGAATGGGTGCTGCGCCAGGTCTGCCTGCAACACTGTGCCTGGCAGGATCAAGGGCTACCGACCGTCCCCATCTCGGTGAATATCTCCCCGGCCATGTTTACTCAACACGACCTGGTGGCGGCTTTGAAGCCCATTCTGAAGGAGACCGCCATGCCGGCCCGCGACCTGATCCTTGAGGTGACGGAAGACACCATCATGCGCGACATGGAGCAATCACCCGCCGTCCTCTCCCGAATCAAGGCGTTGGGTGTCGGGGTGACGCTGGATAATTTCGGCTCCGGCTACTCCTCCCTGAGCCATCTCAAGCGACTGCCCATTGACCGCCTGAAGATGGACCGGGCGTTCATCGAGGATCTCAACCAGCAACCCAAGGAGCAGCGTTTTATCCGCAGCATTCTGTCCCTAGCGCAGAGCCTGGAAATCGAACGGGTCGCCGAGGGCATTGAACGGCAATCCAACCTCGACGATTTGCGCGCCGAAGGCTGCGAACTGGGCCAGGGGTTCCTGCTCTCACAGGCCCTCCCCGCGGAGGATTTCGCCGCCTACCTGCAGCGCCCGCCGCAGCCGATAGACGCCCA
Organism: Motiliproteus sp. SC1-56; assembly: GCF_017309075.1. GTDB lineage: Bacteria > Pseudomonadota > Gammaproteobacteria > Pseudomonadales > Balneatricaceae > Motiliproteus. The sequence continues at coordinate 250,678 of NZ_JAEMGS010000005.1, forward strand.
GAACTAGGTTACCCTTCGAGCCCAAGGTAACGGGCGTGAAAGTGCAGGTGGTCCTCGATAAAGCTGGCGACAAAAAAGTAACTGTGGTCATAGCCTGCGTGCTGGCGCAGGCAGAACTCGCCACCATTGGCCTTAGCCGCCAGTTCCAACGCCTCGGGCATCAACTCCCGCTGCCGAAACTCATCCGCCAGTCCCAGGTCAACCTGTATCGGCGGCACCCAGGCGGCTTCGGCCAGCAACTTGCTGGCGTCATAGTCGCTCCAACGGGATTCGTCTGCCCCCAGGTAGGCGCCAAAGGCCTTGCGTCCCCAGGGGGCCTTGACCGGGTTGCAGATGGGGCTGAAGGCACTGACCGAGGCGTAACGCTCGGGGTTGCGAAAAGCCAGTACCAGCGCGCCGTGCCCTCCCATGGAGTGACCGCTGATCGCCCGAGCCGCCGTCACCGGGAAGTGCTGTTCCACGAGGCTCGGGAGCTCATCCAGCACGTAGTCGTACATCCGGTAGTGGTCCCGCCAGGGCGTTTGGGTGGCATTTACGTAAAAGCCGGCGCCCTGGCCCAGGTCGTAGGCCACGTCATCGGCCACCCCCTCGCCTCGCGGGCTGGTATCCGGCATCACCAAAGCCAGCCCAAGGGCCGCCGCGACACGCTGGGCGCCCGCCTTCTGGGTAAAGTTCTCATCGGTACAGGTGAGCCCGGAGAGCCAGTAGAGCACCGGCACCCGCCCCCCGGCGTCTACCTGGGGCGGCAGGTACACGGAAAAGTTCATGGTGCAATCCAGCACCCTGGACGGGTGGCTGAAACGCTTCTGCCAACCGCCGAAGCAGCGGTTGGCGCTCAGTGGCTCCAGAGACATGGTGGGCTCCCTGCGGTGGCCTAAACGCTGACTGCTCAGCACCGTCGGGCTGTGCTTTGTTTCAACGGTGCTCGAACTGGATCACGGTACGAATGCTTTTGCCCTGGTGCAACAAATCAAACGCCTCGTTGATCCGCTCCAGCCCCATGCGGTAGCTGACAAAGGGTTTGAGGGGAATCTCGCCCCTAAGGTAGCGCTCCACGTAGCCTGGCAGCTCGGAACGCCCCTTGACCCCGCCAAAGGCGGAGCCGCGCCAGACACGCCCGGTCACCAGCTGGAAGGGGCGCGTGCTTATCTCCTGGCCGGCGCCGGCCACACCGATGATCACCGACTCCCCCCAGCCCTTGTGGCAGCACTCGAGGGCCGAGCGCATCACGTCCACGTTGCCGATGCACTCGAAGGAGTAGTCGACGCCGCCATCGGTAAGCTCGACGACTACCTCCTGGATGGGTTTGTCGTAATCCTTCGGGTTGATGCACTCGGTGGCGCCAAGCTGGCGCGCCAGGGTGAACTTGTCGGGATTGACGTCGATGGCCAGAATGCGGGCGGCACCGGCCATCTGCGCGCCGATAACCGCCGACAGGCCAACCCCTCCCAGGCCGAACACCGCGACCGTGGCCCCCTTTTCCACCTTGGCCGTGTTAAGCACCGCCCCCATGCCGGTGGTGACGCCACACCCCAGCAGGCAGACTTCGTCCAGCGGCGCCTCGGGGTTGATCTTGGCCAGGGCGATTTCCGGCAGCACCGTGTACTCGGCGAAGGTGGAGGTGCCCATGTAGTGAAAGAGGGGCTGGCCGTCCTTGTAAAAGCGACTGGTGCCGTCGGGCATCAGCCCCTTGCCCTGGGTTTCGCGAATTTTTTGACACAGGTTGGTCTTGCCCGAACGGCAGAATTTGCACTCACCGCACTCCGGCGTATAGAGAGGAATCACGTGATCGCCGACCCCGACGCTGGTGACCCCCTCCCCTACCTGCTCAACGATTCCCCCGCCCTCGTGACCGAGAATGCAGGGAAAATTGCCTTCGGGGTCCTCACCGGAAAGGGTGAAAGCGTCGGTGTGGCAGACACCGCTGGCCAACACTTTTACCCGCACCTCCCCGGCCTTGGGAGGCATCACCTCCACCTCCTCGATACGAAGCGGCTGCCCCGGCTCCCAGGCCACGGCGGCTTTACATCTGATCATGACTCGCGCTCCTCTGAATGTCCGTTGCCAATAGGGTGTGTTCCTTGGAGGAAGCCCTATCAGGATAGGAGGCACCGACTGATCTGTCCGGAGCTGAACGCAGGAAAGGATCTCTGCAAAGACCCCGGAGGGAACAAGACTCCCCATGATCCACCAGGGAATAGGCCACAAGACCAGTATTGATTTTTATCCCGTTTTGCTTATTGATCACTGTGAATTTCCATCGTAGTATCCACAACTTCAAACATTTGCGACAGGTGCTTCAGCACCCCATCTACGGCATGGATCGCCGTGGCGCCTGAATCAGACTGGCAACCTCAAACAGAAAGGGACTTCTATGGCACGGTATAACGGCACAGGCCTTAACGACACCCTCACCGGCGGCAACAGCGACGACGAACTCTACGGCCGTCGTGGCGACGACATGCTCAGCGGAGGCGCTGGCAACGACTACCTGGAAGGCGGTGAAGGCAACGACTACCTGGACGGGGGCAGCGGCTCTGACACCCTGATCGGTGGTGCCGGAGACGACACCTACATCGTCGACAGCAGCGCTGACGTCATTACCGAGCTGGCGAATGACGGCTACGACACCGTGCTGGCCAGCGCCGACTACACCCTCAGCGATAATATCGAAGTCCTCGAGCTGACCGGTAGTGACGATTTAAGCGGTACCGGCAACGCCCTGAACAACACCCTGCAAGGCAACAGCGGCAGCAACCTGCTCGATGGCGGCGCCGGCGCCGACATCATGATCGGTGGCGACGGCGACGACACCTACCGGGTGGACAATGCCGGCGATCGCGTCATCGAATTCGCCGGCCAGGGCGACGACACCGTCGAGGCGAGCGTCTCCCACACCCTCGCCAGCAACCTGGAAAACCTGACTCTCACCGGCAGCGAAAACATCAACGCTACCGGCAACACCCTGGATAACACCCTTACCGGCAACAGCGGCGACAACGTGCTCAGCGGTGGCGTCGGCCAGGATACCGCCATCTACCAGGGCAACTGGGACGAATACAGCATCCAGAAAAGCGGCGACGGCTTCACCGTCACCGACAGCGTGGCGGGCCGTGATGGCCGGGACACCCTCGACGGCATTGAGAAGCTGGTGTTCGCCGACCTGACCATGAACCTCGGCACCAACAACGCCTTGATCGGAACCGTGACCGTCGACGGCGACCCGGTGCGCGGCGCCACCCTCACCGCCAGCGCCGACCTGTTCGACGCCGACGGCCTCGGCGCCCTCAGCTACCAATGGGAGACCTCCACCGACGGCAGCACCTGGACCGCCGTCAGCGGCGCCACCGCCGATACGTACACCCTGGCCGACGCTGACGCCGGCAGTTATGTCCGCGTATCCGTCAGTTACGTCGACGGCTTCGGCACCCAGGAGAGCCTCTCCAGCGAATCCACCGAAATCATCGCCCACCAGCTTGGCACCGACGCCGACGACTACCTGGTCGGCACCAGCGCCGCCGATGTCCTTAACGGCGCCGGCGGCAACGACACCATCGACGGGCAGGCCGGCGCCGACACCCTGCTCGGCGGCACTGGCGACGATACCTTTATCGTCGACAATGCCGGGGATGTGGTGGTTGAGTTGGCGGGGGAAGGTAATGACACCGTGCACTCCACCCTCGATGCCTACACCTTGGCCGACAACGTGGAGAACCTGGTGGTGTCCGGATACACCGTTGCCGCCACCGGTAACGAGTTGGATAACTCCATCACCTCCACCTACAACTACTACCGTGCCAACGATATCCTGGATGGTGGCTTGGGCGCCGACACCATGACAGGCGGTAACGGCGACGACACCTACTACGTCGACAACGCCGGCGACCAAGTGGTGGAAAATGCCAACCAGGGCACCGACACCATCATCGCCAGCATCGACTACACCCTGGGTGACAACGTCGAGAACCTCACCCTCGCCGGTAGCGCCGACCTCAACGCCACCGGTAACGCCCTCGACAACGTCCTCACCGGTAACGACGGCAGCAACGTCCTCACCGGTGGGGCCGGTAACGATACCTATCACGTGCAGAACACCACCGATGCGATCGTCGAAGCAACCGGTGAAGGTACCGATACCGTTCACACCGGCGTCGACTACGCCCTG
>NZ_JAEMGS010000006.1 GCF_017309075.1 Motiliproteus sp. SC1-56
GGGCGCTGTGTCTGCAGGGCTGAAAATGGGCCAATATTGGCCCAGAAAGCCGCCAAATAGGGCCATCAAGCCCGAATCACCAAAATCCGACGCCCAGCCGAAGGTTCATGAAAAATGCGGGCTAGGGTTGCGCCGGCCAGTCCGGCGTCCGCCGACCAGGACGTATGCAGGTGGGTATCACCGAAATAGACGTTCTGGGGGAAATGCTGACCAACATACGGCGAGTAGTCGTCACCGCCCTTCGGATAATCATTCTCATGCAGGGTGAATTCCTGCGCGAGGCAGGGCAATACCGTCAATATACCGAGTAGCGGCGCAGCCCTGCTCAATTTCATATCCTTAACCCCCTTAGACTGCGTGCCCCTTACAAGACCTGACGCGACAGCACCGATTGCCTTGGCAAGCCGACGTTGTAACATCTGCCCCCGACTCGCACGGCGGGGATCTCGCCGGTCATCCTATTAGTTATGATGCAGGCAAATTCCAGACCTTTTATTTTTTTTCAGATGCTTGCGTGCGCCACCGCATGGGGCTGTAAACAAAGCTGACAACAATTACCCAACCACAGGTAACGTAGATACTTGGGGGGCAGGACTCCGGCTACCGTTCGCGCGCTCGGCTACCGACCGTTCCTAGACAAGAAACACTAGCGAGCCGGCTTTACATCGGCATAAAAGCTGCCGCCAAGCCACACGGCAATATTCTTCTTGAGGTGGGGTGAGCCCTCTACCTCCAGGGCATGCTCACGGATGGCATTCATAATCGTGGTATCCCCCATCCAGACTGCGGTCAGGGTTTTCAGGTCGCTGCTGATCTTCAGGTCCACCTCGTAGCCCTGGTCTTTCAGGCAGACGTCCACGTCATCGGTGATCACCAGCCACCAGTGGCGGAACTTGGAGGTATAGTCGGTAAATTCGATCTGGATCACCGTGCGCTCGGCCTTGAAGAAGGCGGTATCGATGGTACGGTGGATATCCCAGACCAGCAAGGAAGGGTCCAGGTCCTCAGCGGAGAGGTCACTGCGCACCCAACGGTGGCCCCAGGTGCCCAACTGCATGATGATCGGCAACAGATCCTGGCCGGCGTCGGTCAGGTGGTAGCGCACGCCCCCTTCCTCTTCGCAGCGTTCGGCGACACCGGCCCGCTCCAGCGTCTTCAACCGGGTGGAGAGCAGCGAGGGGGAGATCAGCGGCAGGCCGCGGCGCAGGTCGTTAAAGGTTTCACTGCCCGCCCCCAGCTCGCGAACCACCAAGTGAGTCCAGCGCTCCCCGAGCACTTCCGAGGCCTTGGCGATGGGGCAGAACTGTCCATACCCTTTCATGTCTCTTTCCCCGCTCGGCTCGCTATCAAATTAGTCCCTCCCGCCGGGCCCCGGCAAGTCCAGATTCTGTACCTGATATCCGGCTCCCCTCAGATACGAGCCTTGGCCACTTTCAGCACAAATCGTGCAACCCGCTGTATAAATGGGCTTTTTTGTAGATAAAAAGAAAGCAGCGCAGCAAAAAAGGAGTACAAATTTTGTACTAGAGCGCAAAATCCAGCAGCGCAACAATGGCAACACCTCCACCAACAACACCAACGAGGCAAGCCATGAACACTCAAGTTTCGCCCCTTATCGACCAGACCGTTTCAGCCGAACGCATCAAGGCTCAGCACAAGGCCACCTGGGAAGACGGGGACTACGCCCGCTTTGCCGCGTATATGCAGGAGGGCGCCATCGAAGTGCTGCAAAATTGGCGTATCGAGCCCGGCACCCAGGTGCTCGATGTGGGGTGCGGCGCCGGCCAGACCGCCATCCCTGCCGCCAGAATAGGGGCCGAGGTCACCGGGCTTGATCTGGCCGAAAACCTGGTGGAGGCGGCCCGCGGGCGTGCCAGAAATGAAGCGCTGACCGCCCGTTTTGACGTGGGCGATGCCGAACGCCTTCCCTATCAGGAACGGAGCTACGACACCCTCATCTCGATGTTTGGCGCCATGTTCGCGCCCCGGCCGGCGCAGGTGGTGCGCGAGTTCGCCCGGGTACTCAAGCCCGGAGGCCGCCTGATCATGGCCAACTGGACCCCAACCAGCATGCCGGCACAGATGTTTAAGGCGGTGGCGGACGTAATCCCCCCCGCACCCGGCACCGTTCCGCCGGTTCTGTGGGGCGCAGAAGAGGCGGTCATCGAGCGGCTGCAGGAGGACTTTACCGACATCCAGCTCACTCGGCGCCTCTTCCCGCGGTGGTGCTACCCGTTCGACGCCGAGGAACTGCTGCACCTGTTCCGGACCTGTTTCGGCCCGGTCAAGCGGGCCTTTGAAGGCCGCAACAGGGAACAGCAAGCCTTCTTGCGGCGCGCACTGACCGCCATCTACGAGGCCAACAGCAGCGTCGATAATGGCATTCTGACCATCACCGGCGGCGAATTCCTGGAAGTGATCGCTACCCGGCGCTAAGTCGATTGATCGGAGGATTGAGTCATGAGTCTGTTACCGAGAAACATCCGCCTGCACCTGTTCGACAGCCTGTCCCGCAAGACCCTGCGCTGTGTGGATACGGTGCCACGCGCCGAGGCAACGGGGCTGGTGGCGACTGTTTACGCCCAGATCGAGCAGGATTTTTTTATCAACGGGTCGCTGACCAGCCGCTCGCGGGTACCGGAACTGCTCGCCGCGATCTGGGCCGCCGGTCGCGAGACGATCCTGGTGGATGACCGCCTGGATCGCACCACCAAGGAGGCGATGGCCGCCACCCTATCAACCGTCAACGACTGCCCCTACTGCGGCGACATGCTGGTGAGCCTGGTCCACGCCGGCAAGCAGAAAGACGCGGCGATGCGGATCTTCCAATGCCAGGAAGAGCAGATCGAAGACGGGTTGCTGCAGGAACGGCTGGCCTGGGTGAAAGCGGTGGGTACTCCCGGCGCCACCGCCCCGGAACGCGTCCCCTTCACCAACGAGCAGTTGCCCGAAGCACTCGGTTCACTCATGGCGATGGGGGATATCAACCGCTTCAGCCACGTGGTGATGGCCGGCTCGCCGGTGAGCGCCCCCTTTGGGCTCGCCGCCATCAAGGCCTGGGCCTTGCGCCGTTTCGGCGATGAGCTGGCCGCGACCCACCGACACCCCCTGACGCCGGGATCGGCCGCAGCGCTGTTGCCCAAAGCGACGCTGCCGGAGGATATGCAGTGGGCAACACCCAATCCCCGCATCGCCCGCACCCTGACCGGCTGGCATGCCGTTATCGAAAATGAAGCCGCGCCGCAGGTACCCGACGCCGTTCGACAACGGGTGATGCAGCAGCTGAAAGCCTGGGATGGCAACGCCATGCCCATGAGTCGCAGCTGGGTTGAGGATGAAACGGCCGGGCTTGCGGACGATACGCGCACCCTGGCCAAATTCGCCCTGCTACTGGCCAAGGCCCCCTACCAGCTTGACGAGGCGTTGATCTGGCAGACCCGCTACCGGTTCAAACACCAGGAAGCGTTCATCCGCGCGCTGGCGTGGTGCAGCTATACCGCATCCCGCTTCGTCACCGCGCGGATTGCAAAAAGCCTCTGCGGCGCATCGGTCACCCTGGGCGCCGCTGCCTGATCCGGCGCAACGGGCAAGGAAAGGGAGTTCCTTCGCCCTCGCCTCTCAACGCCCAACGGCGCCGCCTGCTTGGGAAAGCGCGGGCCTCGCTAAAACGCCTCGGTCATGCTCATTCCCTAGCAGGCCTCTTTTAATAACAAATCGCACTTTCACCAAATCCCGTGGGGTTGCTAACCTGCCATGACCGCCCGTGCAGGAGGACTGGCAATGAGCAATGCATACCCGAGAACCTTTTCCCACATCGGCATCTCCGTTCCGGACCTGGAAAAAGCGGTCGAGTTCTACACCCAGGTAATGGGCTGGTACCTGATCATGAAGCCCACGGATATTGAGGAGGATGATAGCGCCATTGGCGAAATGTGCACCGACGTGTTCGGGCCTGGTTGGGAGCACATTCGCATTGCCCACCTGGCCACCGGCGACCGGATTGGGGTGGAGCTGTTCCAGTTCAAGAACCAGACCAATCCCGAAGACAATTTTGAATACTGGAAAACCGGCGTCTTCCACTTCTGCGTGCAGGACCCGGACGTCGAGGGATTGGCCGATCGCATCGTGGCGGCAGGGGGCAAGAAACGGATGGAGAAGCCCCGCTACTACTACCCGGGGGAGAAGCCCTACCGCATGATTTACATGGAGGACCCCTTTGGCAACATCGTGGAGATTTACAGCCACAGCTACGAGCTGGTTTACAGCGCGGGGGCGTATTAACGGCACCTTCAGGCTTCGAGGCCAGGCGCCTCATAGCAGGAGAGCGACACCCTTTGTCGAACTGACGGCAGTTCTCGCCGCCGCGTCCTGGGTTGAAACAAGAACGCCCCGCACTGCCGCCGGTGAGCGTGCGTTGGTTTGGTAGCGGCAGATGGATCGTAGCGGCCCGCAGGCCGCTACGCCCCTTACGGGCTTCGGCGCTACGCGCCTCGTCTCAAAAGGCTGACGCCCTTTGTCGAACTGCCGACCTCTACCATGTCAACCGGGTCATCAGCTACTCAGCAAAAAGACCCGAGCAGAGGCTGGGGCTGAGGCAATCCCGAGCCTCGCCCCGGCTGCTGCCCCGGAACTCTGTAGGTGAACAGCCCACAATCCGTTTAAAAACCTTGGAAAAATAGGAAAAATCCCGGAAACCAGCGAGAAGCGCCACATCGCTGATCGATGCCGAAGGATGTTGCAGCAACCGCATCGCTTCCCCGATGCGTTGTTGCTGCAGATACTCTTGGAATGTCACTCCCATCGACTTTTTGAAGGCTCTACTAAAGGTGAAGGGGCCAAGCCCGCATACCTCAGCAACCTGACCCGTAGTGATTTTCTCGCGCAAGTTATTGTTGATAAATGACAAAGCCAGCCTCATGGAGTGCGAATCAGCCGGGGCTGGCTGCAAGCGCAACGCCTCAGGAACCAGGCAATTAGTATTCACCCGATGCAGCAAGTTGCTCAGCCCCTCGCCATCACGCTTGACCGCTGTGACGGCTTGGGCCACGTCCGCCACCTGAGCCGCGGTGATGGGGCTAACCAAAAGATCCCAGACATGGAGCCTTAACGCCCAAAGGGCCAGATCTTCTGAGCGATATTCGGTCAGCATCAGTATCGGCAGCGTCGGGTAGAGTTGTCGAACCTCCTTGAGAAATTTCAGGCCTAAAAGATCAGGGTAATCGAACTCAAAGCAACATAGATCCGGCCTCGACGCAACCGGCCCCAGCCCCAACTTATCTTGGCGTTTCCGTCGCTCCCCCGCCCCTGTGATCCTGTTGGCCACGGGTTTCGTTACCCCCCGCCGCTCAGAACGGATCGTAAACAAATCGCTGAAAAGCACCCGGCTAGACGCCGTCGTTCGCTCGCACCTGAGATCCACCCAGAACATCTTCGGCTTTCCCATACTACTCCCTGTACTTACTGCTCCTAAAATATTTCTTAGCCCTATCGCTCCGATATCGATCGATGCCTGCCTTCACAGGAAAACATGACTCAACAGGTTTTTGTCGAACCAGAAAAACCACGCATGGATTAAGACTATTGCAGGTTTCACGACAGGTCAAAAACAAAAGCTTTTAAAACAGTCGTTTGAAAGCATTAAAACAACAATCTCTAATTAAACTATTTATTATATAGTGGTGGGATATGACATCCGTGACGAAAAAACATTTGAACAATTTTGTTAAACCGCCCGTGTCTCTGCATGCGTCCGTCATTCTGCAGCGGCCTTGATCGCGCATCCGCTTAACGCCTCATACCCTTACGCCTTCCCGACAAACCGTCCGGATACGGTGACAGCAAGATCGTCATACTCGAACGCAAGATAACACCAACCGTCTTTTTTACCCCCTCTATAGTTTACCCAGAGTCAGGGCGGAACCTGCGTTTCACCCCGGCCATTGCCTAAAACACAACAATGAGGAAGGGATCATGACCGATCTGAAACAAGCGGTACTGAAATTTCTGCGGGACGAAGAAGGGCTGGAGACGGTGGAGTACGCCGTGGCTGGGAGCTTGATTGTGGCGGGCTCTGTCGCTGCCTTTACAGCCTTGGGCGATGCTGTCGTGACCGAACTCGGACGCCTTACTACTGCTATTACCGGGGTATAGAAAGAAACTACCGGGGGTACGAACGATACCCCCGGTAGTGAATTATTAATACTCATCGAACCTCAAGGCCAGACTGATGCTGCACCCGAATCACTTACCCACCGCGCTGATCGTCTGCATACTAGGTCTAGTGGTGCTGGCGGCGCTGTTCGATCTGGCCCAGCGGCGAATTCCGAACGCGTTGGTGCTCTGGGGGCTGCTGGTGGCGCTACCGTTGCGCTACCACTATTTCGGCCTGGCCGGTCTGGGGCTGGGGCTGGCCGGCTTCGCCCTCGCCCTGCTGGTCCTGATGCCGTTTTACCTAACCAAGGGGCTCGGCGCCGGTGACGTCAAACTGATGGCCGCCATCGGCGCCTTCCTGGGGCCACAGCAGGTCTGGATCGCCCTGGTCTTTTGCCTGGCCGCCGCCAGCGTCATCGGCGTCGGTTACCTGATCGTCAAAGGCGGGGTGGGCAGTTACCTGCGCCGCTACGGTCAGATGTTGAATACCCTCCGGGTCAGCGGTAGCTGGCTTTATATTCCGCCCCAGGAGGACGAGGTGGCGGCGGAGCGGTTTCCGTTCGGGGTCGCCATCGCCGCCGGCCTGTTCGGCTTTGTCTATTACACCTCGCCCGGTTTTTATGCCGGTCTGTTGACGATGCTCGGCCAGGGAGGCACGGTCTGATGGATGCGCTGACGGATATCACCCTGGCCGGCGGCAGCCACGGTTCCCAGACAGCCTCCCAGGCCAAACTGGAAGGTGACGCTGGTAAACCCCACACATATGACCTGGCCCCCCGGCCGCAGACCCTCGCCGACACGGGGCTGGACCAGGCGTTCCTGACCGAGTTGATCGCCAAACACCTGTACCAGTCGGGGGTGTCGAGCATCCGCCAGCTGGCCGAAAAGAGCGCCCTGAGCGGCACCCTGGTCGAATCGCTGTTGCACCTGCTGCGCCAGGAGGCGCTGGTCGAGGTGCTGGGCCAACAGGCCGACAGCCGGCAGCTTCGCTTCGGCCTCACGGACCGGGGACGTCAGGCGGCACAGGTCGCTTTCGCTCAAAGAGGCTATGTTGGCCCCGCCCCAGTTCCCCTGGAACATTACCGCCGGGTGGTGGCGGGCCAGTCGATCCACCACAGCCACGTGACCCGGGCCGGCATCAACCGCGCCTTCTCCGGTGTCGTCGTGCGCCCGGAGATTCTGGACCAGCTGGGCCCGGCGGTGATTTCGGGCCGTTCGATCTTTATCTACGGGCCGGCGGGCACCGGCAAGACCTTTCTCAGTCAACGCCTGAACCGCCTGTTCGGCGACAGCTGCCTGATTCCCTACGCGCTCTACGTCAACGACCAGGTGGTGCAGGTGTTCGATCCGCTGATCCACCACCGGATCGACAGCCAGACAGCGCCCGGGGAACAGCCCTGGCTGCTGGCCGAGGGGGAGGACCCGCGCTTCTGCCGCTGCCGGCGCCCGGTGGTCGTGACCGGCGGCGAGCTGACGCTGGATATGCTGGAGGTCTTCTACGACCCGGTGACCCGTGAATACCGGGCACCGCTGCAGCTCAAGGCCAACAGCGGCATGTTCATCATCGATGATATGGGGCGCCAGCACGCCTCGCCAATGCAGATCTTCAACCGCTGGATCGTGCCCCTGGAAGACAAACACGACTATCTCAGTCTGGGGGCCGGTCGCCATTTCCAAACTCCGTTCGACCAGGTGCTGGTGTTCTCCTCCAACATCGATCCCCGCGAGCTGGCGGACGAGGCCTTCCTGCGCCGAATCGGTTACAAGATCCATTTCGACCATATCAACGCCGACGAGTACCGGCAGATCTGGCAGCAGGTTTGTGACGAGCGAGGCCTGACCTACGACGCCAGCCAGGCGGACTACGTCATCGACAATCTGCACGGCCCCCGGCAGATTCCCATGTGCCCCTGCCACCCTCGCGACCTGATCGGCATCGCTTGCGACCGATTGCGGTATCTGGACCAGGGCGGTGAGCTGACACCCGCGCTGATGACCTGGGCATGGGAAACCTATTTCGTACAGATGAATGCGGCAGTTGACTAATCGACCGATACCGGAACCGAGGTATTGAGGAGACCAAAATGATCAAGGGCAGAACCACACTGTTATTAGTGCTGTCGCTCGCCATGGCGGGCGGCGCAGCACTGGTGGCCAACAACTGGCTGGCCAACCAGCAACCGACCCTGGCCGCCGACGACCGGGTACCGGTGGTGCTCGCCGCGGTGGACATTCCCTACGGCCAGAAGATTGAGAGCCATCATGTCAAGCTCGTCCACCTGGATCCCAAGGGCGTCCCTCCCGGCGCCGTGACGCAGATAGAAGAGGTTGAGGGCAAGGTCGCCAGCCAGGAGATGCTCAGCGACGAAATCGTCCATGCCAAGCGAATCACCGCTCACCTCGAGGGAAGTACTCTGGCGTCCCTGATCGAGCCCAATATGCGCGCCGTCACTGTCCGCGTCGATGACGTGATCGGCGTGGCCGGGTTTCTGCTGCCGGGCAACCGAGTGGACATTCTCGCCTCGCGAAAAGTGAAGCAGCGCGTGGTCAGCGAAACGGTGCTCAAGGATATCAAGGTTCTGGCGATCGACCAGAAAGCCCGAAACGATCAGGACGACCCGGTCATCGTCCGTGCCGTGACCCTGGAGGTCACACCGCAGCATGCAGAAGTATTAATGAAGGCGAAAGAGGAGGGCCGCATCCAGCTGGCGCTCAGGAACCCGCTGGATGAGGAAATCGCCGTCGTCACGAAGCCCGCACCCGCGCCCAAAGCCAAACCACGTCCACGGGTGCCCCACGTCCATCCCAGTTCGGTGACGGTGATTCGTGGAGTCGAGGTGAATAAGTCCAAGGTCTCTTTGTAGAACCCAGAACCGAGCTGAACGCAAACTAACCGGCGAATCCAGCGGCATGAGGAATCCGAGATGACGCAGCAGTTTCAAAAATACCACCCAGCCATAAGAATCAGGACGACGCTGCTTTGTCTCCTCTGGTCACTGCTGGCGTTCCCCCCGCTTATCCTCGCCCAACAACCTTCAGCCGCATCTGCTTCGTTCAACGGCGACACGCGGGAAATCAACGTTCCCATCTACAAATCCAGAATCATCAATCTCGATTCTCCAGTGGCCAAGGTCTCGGTCGGCAACCCGGAAGTCGCCGACCTGTTGATCATGCGGGCCCAGCAACTCTACCTGCTGGGCAAGGGGCTGGGGACCACCAACGTCCTGCTGTGGGACAAGAACAATAGGCTGGTGAGTAGCCTGGACGTTGAAGTCACCCACGACCTCAACAGTTTAAAAGCCAAACTGCACCGCTTGCTGCCCGGTGAAGATATCGCGGTCAACAGCTCCCAGGGCGCCATCGTGCTCAGCGGCGAAGTTTCCAGCCTGACGGCCCTGGACACCGCGCTGCAGCTGGCCACCAGTTTTGCCCAGCAGGCCAAGCGGGTCGAGAAAGAACAGACCGGCGAGGTGATAAACCTGCTCAGCGTCGGCGGCGGCCAGCAGGTGATGCTCAAGGTGACGGTCGCCGAGATGAACCGTGATGTGTTAAAGCGCCTAGGGATTAAATTCAATGCCTTCGGTCCCAGCGGCAACTGGCAGTTTGGGGCCGTAAACGGGGGCGCCACTTTTCCTGATGCTATCTTTGGAACGGATGGCCTGAGAACCCCGGTATTCATGGATGGCGCCATAGCCGGGCCTATGGTCGACGAATTTGCCCCCTCGGGCATGGGCATTACCGACAAGGGGCTGTTCGGCAGTTTTCTCAGCAATGATTTCCTGTTCAACGTCGCTATCGACGCGGCCAAAAACAACGGAACCGCCTCGATCCTAGCCGAACCCACTCTGACCACGCTTTCGGGCCAGGAAGCCCAGTTTCTATCGGGAGGAGAGTTCCCGATCCCCGTGCCCGGGGATGATGGCACGACCACCATCGAGTTCAAAGAGTTCGGGGTTGGCCTGAAGTTTGTTCCGGTGGTGCTCGACTCCGGCCGCATCAATCTCAAGGTGAACATCAGCGTCAGCGAACTGGTTTCGGCCAGTGGCCTGAATCTGTCGCCCAACAATTCCAACGGCGTGTTTGTGGTTCCCGCGCTGACCAAGCGCAGCGCTCACACCACGGTGGAACTGGCGAGCGGCCAGAGCATCGGCATTGCAGGGCTGATCAATGAAAACAGCCGTGATCTTGTCGAAAAATTCCCCGGCCTTGGCGACCTGCCGATTCTGGGTCACCTGTTCCGAAGTCAGGAGTATAAAAAGAACACCACCGAGCTGGTCATACTGGTCACTCCCGAGTTGGCCAAGCCGGTCGCCCGGACCGAGCTGAGTCTGCCTACTGATAATCACCTCGAGCCCAGCGACATGGAATTCTACTTGCTGGGGAAAAACCACGGTAAAGCCAGAACAGCCGAACAAGCGCAGGTTATAACCCCTGCCGGCACCAAGGGCGGCAGCGAAAGCCGGTTTGGTCACAGCATCCAATAAAACAGCAGGCAGGACCCGCCATGTCTTTCTCACACGTTAACACCAGTCTAGCCACGTTCTTATTCCTGACTCTCAGTGGCTGCTCGTCGACGGGGACGCTTCCCCCCGCCGGTGCATCGGTGCAGAACCTGGTCAGGCTGCAGACCGAACCCCCGCCGGCAACGGTTGCGGCTTCCAGAAAAACCACATTGAACGGCCAGCAAGCGGAAGAGGTGATGCGGCACTTCCGTACCAACGTCGCCAAGCCGGTTGAGATTAATAATGAGATCCATGTCAACATCGGCAATTAAACGGTGCCGGCGCCTACACGCTAAACAGCGCGGCAATATCGTGGCCGTTACCGCCATCGGCATGGTGGCGTTACTGGCAATGGGCGGCCTGGCACTGGATGGCGGCCATATGCTGCTCAATAAAACGCGGCTGCAGAATACCGTCGACGCCGCTGCACTCAGCGCCGCAAAGAGTTTAAGCCTGGGCGAAGATGTCAGTACCGCCCGGGCTGATGCCATCGCCACCTTCGCCTTAAATGCCGAGTCAACCGGCAACCAGGAACTGGCCGACGCTTACGCGGCGGGTGATATCAGCATCGTTGTCGAATACTCGGACAGCATCCATCCCTTTGCCCCCGACGCCACGCTGACTGACCCCGCCTTCGTTCGTGTCACGGTGAACAGCTTTCCGTTGCCGGTATGGCTGAGCCAGATCGTCGGCTTTACCGACAAAGAGGTCAGGGCCAGCGCCGTGGCCGGCGAAAGCCCGGTGCTGCAAGCCGAGGCCTGCGATGTGGCGCCGATCATGGCCTGCGGAGAAGAGTCGCCCACGGATGGTTCCTATTATGGCTACCGGCCTGGCGAACTGGAGGTGTTGAAACTGGGCGCCGGCGATGCGACGACCATGGGACCGGGTAATGCTCAAATCCTCGTAACCGACGGCACCGGTGGCGCTGAA
Organism: Motiliproteus sp. SC1-56; assembly: GCF_017309075.1. GTDB lineage: Bacteria > Pseudomonadota > Gammaproteobacteria > Pseudomonadales > Balneatricaceae > Motiliproteus. The sequence continues at coordinate 11,583 of NZ_JAEMGS010000006.1, forward strand.
TACCGCGAAGATGCGGCCGGCGGGTTTGAAGGCTGCATTAAGGTCAGTGATGATCCCGTCGCCAATACGGAGGTACTCAGTGAACCCGGGGTAAAAGTCGGCCCCACAGTGCAGGGGTTCAATATGCGCATCGGTGACCCTTCCGGCCCCTTGGACGCCAGCGTCTATAAGCCGGACGTGATCACCTATTATGAAACCCCCCTGGTTGAGCTCGTAACCGGGGCGGACGGTAGTGAGTACATGGTCGATGGGGCCGGTAACATCATCGATGGCGCCGACGCCTCGGGCGACATCGTCGCCTATGACGCAAGCGGCACCCCCGTGCCCGCCAACATATACGCCTATAAGGAGTATGACGCCGATGTAAAAAGTGAATCCTGTTCCAGGATAGGCTGCACATATGACCCAAACGGTACCCCCTACCGGCGCATGCTGACCCTCCCCATCGGCAAGTGCGATGGCACTACGGCTGGCCGCAAGCCTGTCGAGGTGTTTGGTTTCGGTTGTTTCTTCATGATCCAGAAGGTCACCCAAAAGGGTGATGAGTCGCAACTGTTCGGCCAGTTCGTGGAGGATTGCTCGAACTTTGGCAGTTTCGTGCAAAACCCCACCGACACAGGAACAGGCCCGACGCGACTGATTCTGTATAAAGATTCTGCCAGCGGTGACTCCTGATGAACCGGTTACACAACAGCCATTCCGTAACCGCAAAGCGGCAACAAGGGATTGCCGTGGTCGAGATGACGCTGGTGCTGCCCCTGCTGCTGCTGCTGGTGCTGGCGGTCGCCGAATTAGGGCGGGTGCTTTATCAATACAACATCTTGACTCAGGCCCAGCGCGACGGCGCACGCTACCTGGCTTCCGTGGCCATCAAGGGGTCAACCGGAGAGATCGAACTCAACGAAACGGTCGGAGCCAACGCAGACCGGACACGCAAGCTGATTGTCTACGGCAACGTGGCCGGGACCGGTACCCCGCTGCTAAGCGGTCTGAGTACCAGCGACGTCGCCGTGACCGTAGCCAGTCCCACGCATATACGAGTGGATGTGGTCTACAACTTTACGCCGATCTGGGATATCACCCTGCCGACGTTTGGTTATGGCGCACCGATCTCACTGAACTTCCCGCTGCGCAGCAGCATGGTCATGCGAGCGTTATGAGGTGGAGCCAATGTTAACCCAGCCCCAGACCCGGCGCCGTCAAGCAGGCATGCATAGCGTCGAAATGGCGATCGTGAGCAGCGTGTTCTTTATGTTGCTATTCGCCGTGCTGGAGGTGGGTCGCGCCCTCTTTGTCTGGAACCTGCTCGATGAAGGCGTCAGGAGAGGTGCCAGGCTGGCGGCAGTGTGTCCGGTGCCCAGCACGGACGCCATCCAGCGAGCGGTGACCTTCGGAGGCAGCTTTGTGGCCGGACTTAATGCCACCGACACCTCGGTGAAAGTGGAATATCTGCCCGAAAGCGGAGCGCCTGTTATCGAGGATCCAGTCGCCAACTTTACCGCCATACGCTACGTCCGCGTGGTAATCAGCAACTTCAGCTTCCGGTTCTTGATTCCATTGGTTGATCTCTCGGTTACCGCGCCCGACTTCAGTGCCACGCTTCCCAGTGAAAGTCTGGGTGTGGCTCCATTCGGATTTACGTCCCCACCCTGCTGAGAAGAAACATCATGCCTTTGCAATCATCGCAACAGTACAAGCAACTGACTCGGGCACATCCTAAGAACCAGACAGTCAATGTGTTGGTTGCCAGCCGTCAGCAGCAAGACCTCGATCGTATTATGAACGCAGCAGCCGGCATAGAGGGGCTGGCGCTTTTCCCCCGCCTGATCTGCAACGGCCATTGCGACCCGCTGTATGGCTTGGAGCAGCTGCCGGACATATTGATTTTCCGGGCAGGAGCCGCCTGGCGCGAAGAGCTGGAGGCGCTCAAGAACCGTTCCCCCCAGTGTGTCCCTTTCATTTTGCTGATGCCGGAACAGGATGATGCACAGATGCTCCGAGCCGCCATGCAGGCGGGAGCCCGTGACTTCTTCATCGAACCTTATGAAACAGACGCGCTGCTGGAGTCCGTCAATCGGCTGATACCCGAATGCCTTGACCAGGGCCAGGAAACTACGGCAACCCTGACCACCTTCATCAATGCGAAAGGGGGCTCTGGATCCAGCCTGATAGCGACTAACGTGGCCCACATCATGGCCCAGGTTTCCAAGCTGAACGTAGCCTTGGTCGATCTGGATATTCAATTCGGAGGCCTGCCCTACTACCTCGGTTTAACCCCGAAACACGGAATTCTCGAAGCCGTCGAGCGGGTGGAAGAGCTCGATGAAATGGCGCTGAACGGTTTCTTTATCAAATGCGATAGTGGATTACAGGTGCTGGGAAGCAAAGCGGAGCACTTGGAAATGGTCGCGGACCTGGCTCCGGATAAGCTCGGCAAGCTGATAAACCTAATCAGAGCGAACCGTGACCACCTGTTTATCGATCTGCCACGGCATATAGACCTGCTAGCGACCAATGTTCTGGAGCGCTCGGACCAGGTGGTTATCGTCGTGCAGCAGAACCTCACCAGCCTGCATGACGGGGTACGGCTTATGGGCTTTCTCAAGCGCGACCTGAGCATCGAAAAAAGCCGAATCAAGGTGGTCGTCAACCGCTATCAACCCAAGTCCGAGATATCCCTCAAGGACATGGAACATGCGCTCCAGCATAGCCCCGATATCACCCTACCAAACGCGTACAAAGAGGTTTCCGAGAGTATACAGAGCGCCAAACCCCTGTACAGCGTATCCAAGGGTGCCGCAATCACTAAAGCGCTGATGAAGCTCGAAACCCACCTCGGCGGTCACTCAATGAACCGGCCCGGCGCCATTGCCCGATTCGTTACCCGCCTCAAGGGAGCTTAGATCCATGTTTACCAGGACCAAAACCCCCGACAACCGGCTCATTGAAGAACCCGTGCCTACCCTGCCGGTCGACCAACCGGAGCCTGAAACCCGGTATTCACTTCTGTCTGCGGCCGCAGAAGAGTGCAAGGAGAGAATTTATGGTGAGCTGATGAAGATCCTAGATCTGACATTACTCGACCATATCAGTCCCGAAGAAACACGCCAGCAGATTCAGTCAATCTGTAAGCAACTGATGGAGAAACAGGAGGTCCGGTTCAGTTACCAAGACCGCCAAAAGATCATTCAGCACATCGAACATGAAATCATTGGTCTCGGCCCTCTCGAGCCGTTACTGGCGGATAAAACGATCTCCGACATTTTGGTCAATGGCACCAATAGCATTTATCTGGAACGAAAAGGGAAGCTTGAGCGCTGCCCGTTGCGCTTCACCTCAGACCGGCACCTGACCAATATCATCGATCGTATCGTTTCACGCGTCGGCCGACGCATTGATGAGTCATCACCCCTTGTTGATGCCCGGCTGGAGGACGGTTCGAGGGTTAATGTCATTATTCCACCGCTGGCCATCGACGGGCCCGTGTTATCGATTCGCCGTTTCGCCGTCGAAAGGCTTAGCATGGAGAACCTGATCAAGCTCGGAACAGTACCCGACTTTCTGGCGCCGGTTCTGGACGCGATTATCAAAGCCCGACTCAACGTAGTTATATCCGGGGGCACGGGCTCCGGTAAGACCACGCTTCTCAATATCCTTTCGGCTTGCATCCCCGATTCAGACCGCATCATCACCATCGAAGACTCAGCCGAATTGCAACTGCAACAACCCCATACCGTCAGGCTGGAATCACGTCCTGCCAACGTCGAAAACAAAGGTGAGATCAGCCAGCGTGACCTGGTCCGCAACAGCTTAAGAATGCGCCCGGACAGGATAGTCCTTGGCGAAGTCAGGGGGGCGGAAGCACTGGACATGCTTCAGGCGATGAACACCGGGCACGACGGTTCGCTTTCCACGATTCACGCTAACGCCCCAAGAGATGCCCTGTCCAGAATTGAAAACATGATCGCGATGACCGGAATCAATTTTTCGGTCAAGGCGCTGCGCTCTCAAATCGCCTCAGCCATCCATGTGATTATCCAGGTTCAACGACAACAGGATGGTAAAAGACGCCTAGTCAGCGTTCAGGAAATCAATGGAATGGAAGGGGACATCATCACCATGTCCGAAATTTTCCGATTCCAGCGCCAGGGTATTGACGAAAACGGCAAGGTAATGGGCGAGTTTATGGCGACGGGTATCGTCCCCAGTTTCTACCCTGCCCTGAAACAGCATGGCATAGACCTACCGATCGAAGTCTTTTCCGAAGAGCGGAGAGAGTCCCATGTATAACGGCACCTTGGTATTCTTGTCGGCTGTCGCTTTTGCGGTATTCGTCTTGATGATCGGCGTTACTGTTCCTGTATTTGGCGAAAGAAAGAAGGTACAGAAACGGCTTAAGAAAAGACTCGAAAGCATTACTGCAAATCCCGATTACCAGCCGGCCCAGTCGATCATCCGACAAAAATATCTGAAGCAATTATCGCCGATTGAAAAACAACTGGAATCTCTACCCTTACTCGAACGTTTAGCCAGGCTCATAGAGCAAGCCGGCCATCAGCAGTTGGCGTATCGCTTTGTCCTTCGGAGTTTCTTATTTGCCGCAGCGGCAGCCTCCATTATCTGGATGTTAACCAACTTGATCTGGGCGGCGGTTACAGCGGGGCTGTTATTGCTGGTGGTCCCTTTCGTCAAACTGCTACATGACTGCCGTAAACGGATTGAAAAATTCGAAGAGCAGTTCCCGGAAGCCCTGGACCTGATGACCCGGTCGTTACAAGCGGGGCACCCGTTTAATAAATGTATTCAAATCGTCGCCCAGGAGTTCCCCGACCCCATTGCCAAGGAATTTTCCTTGACCTATGCCGACCTTAACTATGGCAACGATATCAACTGGGCACTGGCGGGGCTGCTCGAGCGGGTGCCCAGTGTGACGCTGATCGCGTTTGTCTCCTCGATACTGATCCATAAAGACAGCGGCGGAAACCTGGCTGAAGTATTGATGAAGATCAGTACCGTTATACGCGGACGGTTTAAATTTCACCGAAAGGTGAAGACGCTGACCGCCGAGGGACGTGTGTCGGCGATGGTCCTGACGCTGGTGCCATTCGCTCTCTTCGGCATGATCTGGCTCACGACACCCGATTACCTGACCATCCTCACGCAGAGTGCAGATGGAAGAAACCTTATCATGTACGGAATGATCGCCATGGTTGTCGGGGTTTACTGGATGCGCAAGCTGTTAAGGATAGAGGTTTAACATGTTTGATTATATTTTTGCCCTCATATCCAGCCAGACCAGTGGACCTGACCAGGCGAGAATGGTCTTCAGCGTCCTGGCTTTTATTTCGATGTTGTCGCTGATGGCCGCCATTTATCTTATTGTTAACGGGCTGACAAGCCCTTCCAGACGGCGGTTGAAGGAGTTAAACGAGGGAGACAGAAGTCCATCCACACCTGCTGCGGACAGCAACGGGGTAGGCGGATTCCTGACCTTTTTAAGCGGGCTTATTCCCAACAAACAGTCTGACAGGGATAAGACTCGTGAAACGTTGATCATGGCTGGATACCGTAAAAAAGAGAGCGTCTCTTTTTACTATGCTTCCAAGATCCTCCTTTCACTAACATTTATTTTTATAGGGTTACTGATCTCTAAATTAAGCCTTAAGATCACACCTGAGCAAACCCTTTTCATAGTTACTTCCCTTTTTATAGCGGGCTTTATGCTGCCAAACTTCATACTCAAAAAACTGCTGACGCACAGACAGCGGATAATTAGGAACGGTTTTCCAGACGCCCTAGATTTGCTCGTCGTTTGTGTAGAGTCGGGGCTGTCTTTAACATCAGCATTTCAACGTGTGGCAGAGAAAGTGGAGGTCAGCTGTCCGGAACTCAGTGAAGAGATGGCCACCGTTAATGTAGAGATAAGAGCAGGGTTAAGCCGCCAAGAAGCGTTCCAGAATCTGGTTAAAAGAACAGGACTTGAGGAGATCCGAGGACTAATCACCAACTTGGAACAAAGTATTCGATTCGGAACCAGCATTGCCGACACCTTGAGAATCTATTCAGAGGAGTTTAGAGATAAGCGGATGCAGCGTGCGGAAGAACAAGCTGGCAAAATATCGACCAAGATGATTTTTCCAATGGTTACCTGTCTTTGGCCAGGCTTTTTCATCATCGCCGTCGGGCCTGCTATTTTGCAAGTTTTTGAAGCCTTTTCTAAATGATACTGTTAGCCCGAGGATTTAACATGACCTTCCTGCCCAAAGAAAAAAACAAAAACACAGTTACAGGATCCATCGGGGATTATGGAACAAATATAACAAAATTATTTATATTTATGGGCATTGCCCTGGCCTTGACCGGATGCAATACCATGGCACCGGCGCCCTCTAGGCCATCAGACGATAACACTTTTATTGAGAAATCTACGTCGCTGCCCTTTCTCGGATTACCTCAGCCTAAGTCAGTCGAAGAAGCCATCACCAACGGAAATAACGCCTACGCTGCTTCTGACTTTAACAGAGCACTATTTGAGTACGTACGCGCGCTTGACTTGGACGCTAAAAACCCGGGCATTTATGTGAGCATCGGGAATGTTCATAAAAAAATGAAAAACCATAATGTCGCCCAACTTGCCTATGGTGAAGCCTTAAAAATAGATCCGAAAAGCATTTCTGCCTTGGAAAACATCGCCTTACTCTTTTTGAAGCAGAACAACATAGCCCAAGCTAAATACCATGCTAACAAGGCCATTAACACCTACATTAACAAGACACCATCCGAAATAAAAGAAGTCGCATTCCCTGTCTCATCCTATACCCTAATGGGAATCATATCGGATTTAAAAAGCGATCATCAGCAGGCCTTGACGTACTATACAAAAGTTCTAAACAAAACAGCAGACAACCCTTCGATATATAACAACATAGGCTACTCATATTACTTATCAGGAAATCTTCGCGCAGCCGAAATGTCATTTAAAAAATCGATTGCTTTGGACAACAACTATGCAATGGCATGGAGAAACCTTGGGTTGCTTTATGCCAGAGAAAATAGATATATGGAGTCGCTCAATGCGTTGGAGCAAGTTTCCAGCAAAGCGCAAGCGTATAATGACTTGGGGTACATCTGCATTATCAACGACCAGCTTCCTCAAGCTGAATCTTTCTTAAGGAAAGCTATCGATTTAAACCCTAAATACTACAAAATGGCTAAGCAAAATCTTGAGTTACTTCAGTGGAAAAAAAACCTATCTCAGGCTGCAAAGCAACCAAGTTCCTGAATAACATCAAGCCAAGTAAAATCGTAATATGAACATTGATAACGACTTGAATATAAAAACAACAAATTAAAGCAAGCTCAGGTCGTATGTCTTTTAAGCCGGGCATAGGAATGTATTTAAAGACCAAATGCTGACAACAAGGGTACAACCTAAAAAGCTCTTTTTTTATAGCGGCTGCGCCTTTGCAGCTATAATTTCGGTTGCGCTTTTTTTTTACGCTTATTTTTCGGGATCAGATCAAGTTGATCTGACGCTATCACGGGCTTTTTATTACAGCCTCCTGTTTTTGACCTACGGTCTAAGTTGGTTACTCGTCCCTTTTCTCGCGGCCCGTACTGTCTACTTTTTTTTACGGATGGTTAAATCAGGACGCAAGCCAGGCGTTGGTCTCTTCAGCGTTAAGTTTTTATTTAATCCTGTTAATTTACTTATTTTTCGGAGCCTATTAACGGTCCAAGGCCGAACATACCGCCGCCGCTGTCTAATCTCTTTTTCTCTATTTCTATTAATGCTGGGTCTGATGTTTTTTGTCGGCAGTGTGGGAGGGTGAAGGCGTCCTGGTTAAACAAAAAGGCCGCGCAGGGCGACTATGCGGTAAGCCGGGAAGTAGATTGATCGAAGCGACCTGTAGGCCGTTTCGACCCTGAGGAGGCTTCGGCGCTTTCCGCCTCGTCCCAAATTGCTGGCGAAATCTGTCGAGCGGGAGCAGTTCTCACCCACTGCGTGCAACCATATAAAACAAAGAGCCCCGCACTAGGCGGGGCTCTTTGTTTTCAATTTGGTAGGACTAGGCAGATTCGAACTGCCGACCTCTACCATGTCAAGGTAGCGCTCTAACCAACTGAGCTATAGTCCTAAAAGGTGGTGCGTATTATAAATAGAGCGCCCTGTTTGGCAACCCCTTGCAGCACTTTTTGTGCATGCCCTGGCAGCTTTCCAACCGGCTCATCCAGATGGCCGCCGAAGCGGCCTTCCAGGCCCAACGGCCATCACCCCTCCCGCCGCCAGGTAGTCCCCTCGCGGCTGTCGTCCAGGATAATCCTCTGGGCTTTGAGCTCATCGCGGATGCGGTCCGCGGTGGCAAAATCGCGGGCTTTTTTGGCCTCGGCCCGCTGCACGATCAGCGCCTCTATCTCCTCTGCCTGCGGGCCATCCTGGCCGGCGCCGCCCTTGAGGTAGGCATCCGGGTCCTGCTGCAATAGCCCCAGGATTCCGCCCAGACGCTTAAGCTGGGCGGCCAGACGAGCAGCTCCGGTGACGTCTTCGGCTTTGATCCGATTGATCTCGCGGGCCTGCTCGAACAATACCGCCAGGGCACCGGCGGTGTTGAAGTCGTCGGCCATGGCGGCGTGAAAACGCTGCTCGACGTCGTTACCGAGCTCCCCCTCCTCGACTTCGGGAAGACCGCGCAGCGCGTGGTAAAAGCGATCCAGCGCCCCCCGGGCTTCCTTCAGGCTCTCCTCGGAGTAATCGATCTGGCTGCGGTAATGCCCCATGGTGAGGAAGTAGCGCACCACCTCCGCGTCGTACTTGTCGAGGATTTCGCGAATGGTGAAGAAGTTACCCAGGGACTTGGACATCTTCTCCTTGTTCACCCGCACCGCGCCGGCATGCATCCAGGTGTTGACGAAGGGTTTGCCGTTGGCGGCCTCGGACTGGGCGATTTCGTTCTCGTGGTGCGGGAACGGCAGATCCGGCCCGCCACCGTGGATATCGAAGGTCTCACCCAGGCAGCACTTGGACATGGCCGAACACTCGATGTGCCAGCCGGGGCGCCCTTCACCCCAGGGGGAAGGCCAGCTCACCTCGCCGGGCTTGGCCGCTTTCCAGAGCACGAAATCGAAGGGGTTCTCCTTCTGGTCGTTCACCTCGACCCGGGCCCCAGCCTGCATCTCTTCCAGGTTTCGGTTGCTCAGCTTGCCGTAGCCTTCGAACTTGGCCACCCGGTAGTAGACGTCGCCGTTATCGGCGGCATAGGCGTACCCCTTGTCGATCAGGGTCTGCACCATCTCGATGATCTGCCCCATGTGCGCGGTGGCCCGGGGCTCCTCGCTGGGCGGCAGCACGCCCAGGCGCGCCTCGTCCTCGTGCATGGCATCGATAAAGCGCGCCGTCAGACTGTCGCAACTTTCGCCGTTCTCGTTGGCCCGCTTGATGATCTTGTCGTCGACGTCGGTGATGTTGCGCACGTAGTGCACGTCGTAACCGGCGGCGCGCAGGTAACGGGTGATGACGTCGAAGGCCACCAGCACCCGGGCGTGCCCCAGGTGGCAGTAGTCGTAGACCGTCATGCCGCACACGTACATGCGGATCTTGCCGGGTTCGATGGGGTTAAAGGGCGCTTTCTCTCGGGTCAGGCTGTTGTAAATCTGCAAACTCATCGCGTCTCTTCTTATCTACCGCTTACTTGTTCGCCCAGGTATCACGCAGGCCGATGGTCTTGTTGAACACGGGATGCTCACCGCTGTGGTCATAACGGTCGGCCACGAAGTAACCTTCACGCTCGAACTGAAAACCCGCTTCGGGGGCTGCCTCGGCAAGACCGGGCTCCACCCAGCAGTTGTCCAGCACCGTCAGTGAACCGGGGTTGAGGTGCTGCATGAAGTTGGCCTCGCCCTTGTCCGGCGCGGGGTGAGCAAAAAGCCGGTCGTAGATGCGTACCGTCGCCCGCTTGCCATGACTGGCGGAGACCCAGTGGATCACGCCCCGGGGCTTGATACACTCGGGCGGGTTCTCGCCCACGGTTCCGGGAACCAGGCTGGCGCGGATCTCCTGGATGGCACCGGCCTCGTCGCGAACGACCTCCTCGGCCTTGATCACGTAGGCGCTGCGCAGGCGCACGTAATCCCCCAGCACCAGGCGCTTGAACTTCTTGCGGGAGAGACTGGTGTCCTCGCTGAAGTCGGCGCGGTCAATATAGAGCTCACGGGTAAAGGGCAACGTGCGCTCCCCCAGATCCATCTTGGGATGCGCCGGGGCGGTCATGTTCTCTACCACGCCCGCCTCCAGGTTGGTGATGACCACCTTGATCGGGTCCAGCACGCACATGGCGCGGGGGGCGCTCTTGTCGAGATCGTCGCGGATGGCGAACTCGAGCTGGGCGATATCCACCACCCCGTCGGACTTGGCCACCGGCAGCCCGTTGCAGAAGTTGCGGATCGCCTGCGGGGTAAAACCGCGGCGGCGCATGCCGCTGATGGTGGGCATGCGGGGGTCGTCCCAGCCGTCCACGGCCTTGTCATCCACCAGCTGCTTGAGCTTGCGCTTGCTGGTCACCGTGTAGTTGAGGTTGAGGCGGCCGAATTCGTACTGCTTGGGCTTGGCCGGCACCGACAGGTTCTCGATAAACCAGTCGTAGAGGGGGCGGTGATCGGCAAACTCCAGGGTGCAGATGGAGTGGGTCACCCCTTCGATGGCGTCTTCCTGGCCGTGGGCGAAGTCATAGCTTGGATAGATGCACCACTTGTCACCGGTCTGGTGATGACGCTGCTTGCGAATACGGTAGAGGATGGGATCGCGCAGGTTCATGTTGGGGCTGGCCATGTCGATCTTGGCCCGCAATACCCGGCTGCCCTCGTCGAACTCGCCGTTCTTCATCCGCTCCAGCAGGTCCAGGTTCTCCTCCACCGGGCGCTCCCGGTAAGGGCTGGGTTTGCCCGGCTGGGTCGCCCAGCCACGGTACTCACTCGCCTCTTCAGCGCTGAGGTCACAGACGTAGGCTTTGCCGGCGCGGATCAGCTCCTGGGCCCAGGCATAGAACTGGTCAAAATAGTCCGAGGCGTAGCGGACCTCGCCGTCCCACTGGAAGCCGAGCCACTGTACGTCCGCCTTGATGGCGTCCACGTACTCCTGCTCTTCTTTGGTGGGGTTGGTATCGTCAAAACGCAGGTTGCAGCGACCGCCGAACTGCTCGGCCAGACCGAAGTTGACGCAGATCGACTTGGCGTGACCAACGTGCAGGTAACCGTTCGGCTCGGGCGGAAACCGGGTCACCACTTCGGTGTGACGGCCGGCCTGAAGATCGTCTTCAATGATCTGGGCGATAAAATTGGAAGCGGAGGCGGATTCGTTTCTGCTCATGGCGCCTTCTGTAAACAATGGGGAGGATGAATTGCGAAAGGGGTCGATTATACTCTCGAAACCGGCCCGGAATAAATGAGCTCCCGGGAATTGCATGGCTGGCGGTGATCGTACTCGGCGCAGTCTATTTGCCGCAGCCCCAAACTCCATCCCAAATCGAATAAGCCAGCGAGGATCGCGTGAACAAAACCCTAACCCTGTTTCTTATTACCTTGAGCCTGTCCCTCTCCCCCGCTCTCAAGGCCGCCGATAAGCCGGCTTCAGCCGACAGCCCAGCCAACCCGCGGGTCGCCCTGCACACCAGCAAAGGCGACATCATTCTCGAGCTCTACCCGCAAAAGGCACCCGCGACGGTGAAGAACTTTCTCGATTACGTCGAGAACGGCTTCTACGACGGCCTGATCTTTCACCGGGTGATCAGCAACTTCATGATCCAGGGCGGCGGCTTTACCGAGGACATGACACGCAAGGCAACCAACGCCCCGATCAAGAACGAGGCCGACAACGGCCTGGCCAATGAAGTGGGCACCGTGGCCATGGCCCGCACCAGCGACCCCCACAGCGCCAGCTCGCAGTTCTTCATCAACACCAAGTACAACGAGTTTCTTAACTTTCAGTCCCAAACGCCCCGCGGCTGGGGCTACGCGGTGTTCGGAAAGGTGGTAGAGGGCATGGACGTGGTGCGCGCCATCGAAGCCACCCCCACCACTGTTCGCGCCGGCTTTCGCGACGTTCCCCAGACCCCGGTCGTGATCCAGACGGCCGAGCAGGTGGAGTAAAGCGGCCAATTGCATTGCGCCGGAGCGGCCCTATAATCGTTAGACTTTAGTCTGCGCTTCAAACGATATTCTCCCGCTCCGGCGGGAGACTCCACATGCGAGAACAGGTATTACGCAATGATCATTCTTCATACCAATTTCGGCGACATCAAGATTGAACTCGACAGTGACAAAGCACCCAAGACCGCAGCCAATTTCGAAAGCTATGTCCGCAAGGGGTTCTACGATGGCGTCATCTTTCACCGTGTCATCGACGGTTTCATGATCCAGGGCGGGGGCTTTGAGCCCGGCATGACCCAGAAAGAGACCGACGCGCCCATCGAAAACGAGGCGGCCAACGGCCTGACCAACAAGACCGGCACCCTGGCCATGGCCCGCACCATGGACCCCCACAGCGCCAGCGCCCAGTTTTTCATCAACGTCAATGACAACACCTTCCTCGACCATACTGCCAAGACCACCGAAGGCTGGGGCTACGCCGTCTTCGGCAAAGTGGTAGACGGCATGGACGTGGTGAACAAGATCAAGGGCGTGAAAACCACCAGCCGCGCCGGCCACCAGGATGTGCCGGTGGACGACGTAATCATCGAGTCCGCGGAAATCGTCGACTGATGTCCACGCTGTTCATCTCTGATCTGCACCTGCATGAAGAACGCCCGGACATTCTCCGGGCGTTCGCGCATTTCATGGAGCATGACGCCGCCGGTTGCGACGCGCTCTACATACTCGGGGATTTTTTTGATGCCTGGGTGGGGGACGATGACGAGTCCACGCTGATCGTTTCGGTCTGCCGGGCGCTCAAAGGGCTTGCCGATTCCGGCACCCCGGTTTACCTGCAGCGGGGTAACCGGGATTTTCTACTGGGCGAGCGTTTTGCCGAACGCTGCGGCGCGCAGCTGCTGCGGGACTCGTTCTGCATCACCCCCTATGGGGAGCCCCTGCTGCTGCTTCACGGTGACCAGCTCTGCCTGGCCGACACCGACTACCAGGCGTTCCGCCGCCAGGTGAGGGAGCCGCTCTGGCAACGGGATTTTCTCGCCAAGCCCCTGGACGAGCGGCGTGCCATCGCCCGCCAGCTGCGCCAGCAGAGCCAGGCAATGGGCCAGGAGAAGTCCCAGGAAATCATGGATGTCACGCCCGAGGAAGTGAAACGCGTGATGCGAGATGCCAATTGTCAGACCCTGATCCACGGCCACACCCACCGCCCCGCCAGCCACCGCTTCGAACTCGACGGCGAACCGGCACAACGCATCGTGCTGGGCGACTGGGACAAGCGCGGCTGGTTCCTGGAATGGAACCGGGACAACAGCCACCGCCTTCACGGTTTTCCCATTACCCACCAGGCTTGAACCCGGGGCAAGCCGGGGGCGCAATGCCCTCTATGCTATAGACTTACTGCACAGCCGACGCACCGGTGCGACAACTAGGCATATACGAGGCATAAAGAGCGATGACCCCTCAAGAACTGATCCAAGGCGTCGAACACCTGCTGTCCCTGCCGGATGCGGTGGCCCGAGCCAATGAGCTGCTGGAAAGTGACGACGCCGACCTCCACGAGATCGCCGATGTCATCGCCCACGACCCGGCACTGAGCGCGCGCCTGTTGCGCCTGGTAAACAGCGCCCTGTACGGGCTTGCCGGTCAGGTGGACTCGCTCTCACGGGCCATCACCATGATCGGCACCGATGAGCTGCGCTCGCTGATCATTGCCGCCAGCAGCACCAAAAGCTTCGGCAACCTCGCCCCCAAGGGGCTGGATATGGATACCTTCTGGCACCGCAGTGTTTACTGCGGGCTGGTGGCTAAAACCCTGACCATGCGCAGCCATCGAGGCAAAGGGGAGCCCCAGTTCCTGGCCGGGCTGCTCCATGACTGCGGGCGCCTGGTGCTTTATGACAGCCACCCGGAAACCGCGCGCGCACTCGAAGAGCGCCACGTGGCAGAGCACCGCCCGCTCTACGAGCTCGAAGAGGCAGAACTTGGCTTCACCGCTGCCGAGGTCGGGGCCCTGTTGCTGGAGTCCTGGCACCTGCCCGCCCGCATCTGCGAAGCGGTGCGCTGGCAGCACACCCCGGAAAAATGCCGGAATTTCGGCGATACCGCGCACACCCTCGCCCTCGCTCTGGGGGTCACCGAGCAGGTGGAGCCCCGGGCAGGCAACGGTCCACTGACACTCGAACCGATACTGCCGCAGAGCATGGCCCGCCTCGGCCTTGAGCAGGCTGAGCTGGAGCAGGTGGCGATGGACGCCAGCATGGCCTGTTTCGAGGTGCTGGAAGTACTCGCCCCGGGGGCGACCACGGTCTACTGAGACCGCTAGCGATCAGAGGCCCTGCACAAACGCCGCGACAGACGCGCTTGCGTTCAGCGTTTGCTCACCGGCACCCCGCTGTGAAAGCGAAAGCAATCATCCACCTCTTCGATCAGCTGCCGCTCCTGTTCGGCAAAGAAGGCGACGCGATCGTCGATCGGCCCTTGGGCGGCCTGTTCCGCCAGCTCCAGGTAATCCCGGTAGTGCCGCCCCTCGGCCTTTAACAGGGAGTGGTAATAGCGGGCCAGGGCTTCGTCCTCCAGCCGCGGCGCCAGCACCGCGAAACGCTCGCAGGAGCGGGCCTCGATAAAAGCGCCCACGATCAGGGTGTCCACCAGTCGCGCCGGCTCATGGGTGCGCACATGCTGGCGCAGCCCCTGCGCGTAACGCGAAGGCGACAGGTGGTCATAGGTGATCCCCCGCTCGGCCATCAGCGCCAGCACCTGCTCGAAATGGATCATCTCTTCGCGCACGATGCGTGACAGCCGGTGCAACAGATCGGGCTTGTCGGCGTAGCGAAAGATCAGGTTCATGGCGCTGGAGGCCGCCTTCTTCTCGCAGTGGGCGTGATCGATCAGCAGCAGCGGCAGGTTATCGAGAGCGGCCTCAACCCAGGAGGCGGGCGTGGGGCAGGCTAAGAAAAGACGGATTTCGGCCAGGATTTCCATGACGGGGGAGCCTACTTCTCAGGACAAAAGGCCCCAGTATAAACCAACTCTATACCCGCCATCACCAAAAGAAATAGCCTTTATAAACAATAGCTAAACACCCACGTTACCCCAAAGTATTAGCGGCACAATTGTCGACAATACTTAACTTAAGCCCCTGTTTCGGCTAGAATCGCCCCGCCAAAACAGAAATCGATGACCACATCGACAGGGTCTGTCCACGGCCGTCCGCGGCCCCGATCCTGGTAGATAACGAGGGCTATAACGTGCTTGAAGCTTACCGCAAACATGTAGAAGAACGAGCAGCGGAAGGCGTCCCCCCCAAACCCCTGGACGCCGAACAGACCGCCGCGCTTGTGGACCTTCTCAAGAATCCCCCCGCCGGTGAAGAAGAATTCATTCTGGACCTGCTGAAAAACCGCATTCCCGCAGGTGTAGACCAGGCGGCCTACGTCAAGGCCGGTTTCCTGGCCGCCATCGCCAAGGGCGAGGCAGAAAGCCCCCTGATCGACAAAGTCCAGGCCGTTGAGCTGCTGGGCACCATGCTGGGCGGCTACAACATCGCCCCGCTGATCGACTGCCTGGACGACGACGCGCTGGCGCCCGCCGCCGCCAAGGCGCTGTCCCACACCCTGCTGATGTTCGATGCGTTCCACGACGTGCAGGAGAAGATGGAAGCGGGCAACGCTTACGCCAAGCAGATCATGGAATCCTGGGCCAACGCCGAGTGGTTCACCTCCAAGAAGAAAGTGCCCGAGAAGATCACCGTCACCGTGTTCAAGGTACCCGGTGAGACCAACACCGACGACCTTTCTCCCGCGCCCGACGCCTGGTCGCGCCCGGACATCCCCCTGCACGCCAACGCCATGCTGAAGATGGCCCGCGAAGGCATCAACCCCGAGGAGCCCGGCACCACCGGCCCCCTCAAGCAGATCGAGGAAGTCAAGGCCAAGGGTTACCCCGTTGCCTACGTGGGCGACGTGGTCGGTACCGGCTCTTCCCGTAAGTCCGCCACCAACTCCGTGCTCTGGTTCTTCGGCGACGACATTCCCTTTGTCCCTAACAAGCGCGCCGGCGGTTTCTGTTTCGGCGGCAAGATCGCCCCCATCTTCTTCAACACCATGGAAGATGCCGGCGCCCTGCCCATCGAGATGGACGTTGAAAAGATGAACATGGGCGACGTCATCGACGTCTACCCCTACGAGGGCGTGGTCAAGAACCACGAGACCGGCGAAGAGCTGTGCCAGTTCCAGCTCAAGACCAAGGTGATCCTGGACGAAGTCCAGGCCGGCGGTCGTATTCCCCTGATCATCGGTCGCGGCCTGACCACCAAGGCCCGCGAAGTACTCGGCATGGGCCCCACCGACCTGTTCCGCCTGCCCGAGCAGCCGGCTGACAGCGGCAAGGGCTACTCCCTGGCGCAGAAGATGGTCGGCAAGGCCTGCGGCGTCGAGGGCGTACGCCCCGGCACCTACTGCGAGCCCAAGATGACCACCGTAGGCTCCCAGGACACCACCGGCCCCATGACCCGCGACGAGCTGAAAGACCTGGCCTGCCTCGGCTTCTCCGCCGACCTGACCATGCAGTCTTTCTGCCACACCGCGGCCTACCCCAAGCCCGTGGACGTCAACACCCACCACACCCTGCCCGACTTCATCATGAACCGCGGCGGTGTCTCCCTGCGTCCGGGTGACGGCGTTATCCACTCCTGGCTGAACCGCATGCTGCTGCCCGACACCGTGGGCACCGGCGGTGACTCCCACACCCGTTTCCCGCTGGGTATCTCGTTCCCGGCCGGCTCCGGCCTGGTTGCCTTCGCTGCGGCCACCGGCGTTATGCCCCTGGACATGCCGGAATCCGTTCTGGTGCGCTTCAAGGGCGAGAAGATGCAGCCCGGCATCACCCTGCGTGACCTGGTCAACGCCATTCCCTACTACGCCATCAAGCAGGGTCTGCTGACCGTGGCCAAGGCCGGCAAGAAGAACATCTTCTCCGGTCGCATCCTGGAAATTGAAGGGCTGCCCAACCTGAAGGTGGAGCAGGCGTTCGAGCTGTCCGACGCTTCCGCCGAGCGCTCCGCCGCCGGCTGTACCATCAAGCTCAACGAGGCGCCCATCAAGGAGTACCTGGAGTCCAACATCACCATGCTCAAGTGGATGATCTCCCAGGGCTACGGTGACGAGCGCACCATTGCTCGCCGGATCAAGGGAATGGAAGAGTGGCTGGCCAACCCCGAGCTGATGGAAGCCGACAAGGACGCCGAGTACGCCGCGGTCATCGAGATCGACCTGAACGACGTAAAAGAGCCGATCCTGGCCTGCCCCAACGACCCCGACGACGTCAAGCTGCTGTCCGAGGTTCAGGGCACCCAGATCGACGAGGTCTTCATCGGCTCGTGCATGACCAACATCGGTCACTTCCGTGCTGCCGGCAAGGTGCTGGAGAAGGTCAAGAGCCTGCCCACCCGCATGTGGGTTGCGCCCCCGACCAAGATGGACCAGTTCCAGCTGACCGAGGAAGGCTACTACGGCACCTTCGGCCGCGCCGGCGTGCGCACCGAAATGCCCGGCTGCTCCCTGTGCATGGGTAACCAGGCCCGGGTTGCCGCCAACAGCACCGTGGTCTCCACCTCGACCCGGAACTTCCCCAACCGTCTGGGCGATAACGCCAACGTCTACCTCTCCTCCGCGGAGCTGGCAGCCGTGGCCGCCGCCCTGGGCAAGATCCCCACCTTCGAGGAATACATGGCGTACGCGCAGGACATCAACACCATGGCTGATGATGTCTACCGCTACCTCAACTTCCACGAGATCGAGGCCTACCAGAAGGCCGCCGCCACCGTGATTCCCACCGTCGAGGCTTCCTAAGCCTTAACGGTTCACGGACCGCGATCTGAAAGCCCCGCAGGCTAACCTGCGGGGCTTTTTTATGAGTACGCCAAAGGGATTTACCGGGGCACTCATGTACAACGTGGCCACTCTGAGAAATCCGGTCGAGCGACAGGAAATGCCCCAAAGGGGACATATCGTGAGCTGGCTGGATCGGCTTCTAAGGACACTTAGCTGCCTGTTAGGTATTGTTTTCGTCCCAAAGTAGATTGTTTAAGCGCTCTAGAAGACATAAATGAACCCGACGCCAACTTCGGCTTCATAGTTGTTACGTGCGATGGGGCTATCCTCAATGTCGCTGCTGTAACGCTCATAAACCGCCTCGCCGAAAATCTGCCAATTTTCGTCGATATAATGGCGATAATTGTAATTGAATCCAAACGAGCGGAATCCTCCACTCAGATCGGTCTCATCCAGTCCCGATGCCGCTGATTGCCCTGCGTCTATGCCAAAATCTTTACTGGCATAATCGCTATCGTGAAATACCACAGCGACAGCAATTTCATGGCCAGTTCCGTCCTTGTGGTCGCCGAAGCGGCGCCCCACTGCAATCAGACCAAGACTTCCGTTATCGCCGGTTACAACTCGACCATCCAGCCAATAACGCCAATCGACATCGAAAGCACGACGTGCTTGCAGCACGAGCTCAAAGTCCTCATCCGCATCGCCGAGTCCATCCAAACGACCGTCATCGGAATCGCTTTCTTCACGCCCCTCATCGAACGCCACTGCCGCCTCAAATAGCCACTTATTAGCACGAAGACCACGCCATCCCAACGCCTCACCGGCCCAAAAGAAAATATCATCACCGCTACGCCACTGAACTGCACCAGCGGGATCGACTTCGAAGCCATACTCATCCGACCCTTCATAGGCAGATTCGTATTCAACACTCAAGCCCAGCCCGAAGCCCCAGCCATCATCACCCCTCGTAAAATCCTCGATCGAGGGTAAAGGCACTAAAGCTGTTGTTCCGTCGCCTGCTAGCGCAACTTGAAAGAAGAGGGTATGTATGAACACCCCCAACAGTAAACCTTTAGCCTTTTTCATTTAAATCCCGCTCCTGCGTGTATCGAGGCAGAATGATGCATCAGATTGTGTGGAGACAACGCGAAGTATAGTAATCGTTGGCACGAGCTTGGGTTGGTCTCGGAGCATCCAGGTAAAGAGATCACAGCTGGCAGGGTTGTGTTGTTTGCTGTCTGTCTTCAGCTGTAGCTATGCGTTCGCAATGTCACAGTCGAAGACATCGTAAAGGCCGCTCTGGATGTCCACTTTGTGTTGGTAGCTGTCACTTGGAACGCGCTCGTCTAATTTCTGCAATAGGGCGATCCCCTCCCACCCACAAATGTCGAAGCTGAAATAACCGTCCCGCGGGCCAGCGCCTTTTGAGCCTGGCGCTGGGCGTTGGCGGGCGTTGTCCGGTATCATGCCCGCTGCGCTATCAAGAGAGAATGCAATGACTGATCAATACGACACCCAAGAAGAGATCCGCCCCTTTCTGGCGCTGGTATCGAAGATGGCGGTGGGCGAAAAGCCGCTGCCGGTGCGCTTTATGTACAAGACGGTGCCGGCCAACCTGCGCGATACCGGCTGGCGCATGTATACCGGCTACGAGGACCCGGCGTTTCTCGCCGACCCCAAGAACATGATGCCCTACCCCATCGAGACCCTGGTGAAGATGGACGAATCCCTCCAGGAGCGCCTGGAGGCCAAACCCGGCACCGTCTGGGAGCGGGTTCCCGGCTCGGCCTGGGAGGAGGTGCACGATTTCGAGATCCCCAGCGAAGAGGTGGATCACGAAACCCTCCACGACCTGGATGAGTTCGAGGCGCTGAACAAGGGCGACAACCGGGACTGAGCACCCCTTCGCGGCGGGGTTTCGCAGCGACCCCGCCGCTCTCTACTGCTTTCAGCCCCGCCTCCTTCAGCCCTGCGCCAGCGCCGCGCGATAAAGCTCGGCCATCTCCTGTCCAAAACAGCAGAAAATCACCGTTTCGACACCCTCGTGCGCTTGCAGCGCCTGCGCCACCTCGCGTACCGCGATGGTCACGGCCTTGTCCGCTGGATAACCGTAGACGCCGCAGCTGATGGCGGGAAAAGCGATGCGTTTCAGTTTTTTCTCCGCCGCCAGCGCCAGGCTATTGCGGTAACAGTTAGCCAGCAGCTCGGGTTCGCCCTGGTCGCCCCCGTGCCAAACAGGCCCCACGGTATGGATCACGTAGGCGGCGGGTAACCGGTAGCCCCGGGTAAGCTTCGCCTCCCCGGTTTCGCAGCCGCCAAGCGTTTTGCACGCTGCCAGCAGCTCCGGCCCGGCGGCGCGGTGAATCGCTCCGTCCACGCCTCCGCCCCCCAACAGGGAGCGGTTGGCCGCATTGACGATGGCGTCCACCGCAAGGCGTGTGATGTCTCCCTGCTGTACCTGCATTCGGCCCATGTACGCCTCCATTTCACAAAATGATATTTGTTTATATTCAGGAATTTGCGGGCACATTTCTGGCGCGAAACTAGACGTATGGCCAATGTTTCACACCCCCCGCTTCTGGCATAGTAGCGCCACTTTTATTGCCGTCGGCGTCCCCGCTTCCGCTTAACGGGGGGAGTTGCTATTCTTAGCCGCCGCCGTACAGGGTGCATAACGATAATAACTCCATGCCCCCGCATTCAGAGCCGGTATAACAAAAGCTTAGGAGGCACGAACTGGCCGCTCCAGGCCGGTGCCGTGTGTCCGCGTCAAACACAACCCTTTTTAATTACTCTGATGTAGGAACCGAGAATGACTGGAACCCTCGCACAGTCCTTTTTGCGCAATTTCCTCGGAAATTCGCCAATCTGGTACAAGCAGGCGATCATCGCCTTTCTGATCCTCAACCCGCTGATCCTCTTCATCGCCGGCCCCGTGGTCACCGGCTGGCTGCTGATCTTCGAGTTTATCTTCACCCTGGCCATGGCCCTCAAGTGCTACCCGCTGCAACCGGGCGGCCTGCTGGCCATCGAGGCGGTGGTGATCGGCCTGACCCACCCCGAGCAGATCTACCACGAGGTAGCCGCCAACCTGCCGGTCATCCTGCTGCTGATGTTCATGGTAGCCGGTATCTACTTTATGAAGGGCATGCTGCTCTACGTCTTCACCAAGCTGCTGCTGAACGTGCGCGACAAGGTCAAGCTGGCGCTGCTGTTCTCCTTCATGGGCGCCTTCCTCTCCGCCTTCCTGGACGCGCTGACCGTAACCGCGGTGCTGATCAGCGCCGGTGTCGGTTTCTACTCCGTCTACCACAAGGTCGCTTCCGGCAAGGACTACAGCCTGGACCACGACCACTCCAGCGACGAGCACCTGGGCGAAGACCACCGCACCGAACTCGACCAGTTCCGCGCCTTCCTGCGTAGCCTGCTGATGCACGGCGCCGTCGGCACGGCCCTCGGCGGGGTCTGCACCCTGGTGGGCGAGCCCCAGAACCTGCTGATCGGCGCCAAGATGGAGTGGCACTTCGTCGAGTTCTTCGTACGCACCGCGCCCGTCTCCATGCCGGTACTGATCTGCGGTCTGCTGACCGTGGTATTGCTGGAGAAGAAGAAGCTGTTCGGTTACGGCGCCCAGATTCCCGAGAACGTCTACAAGATACTGCAGGAATTTGACCGCGCCCAGGACGCCAAGCAGACCAAGCGCGACAAGGTCGCCCTTTACGTGCAGTTCGCCGTGGCGCTGTTTTTGATCGTCGGTCTGGCCATGCACCTGGCCGAGGTAGGCATCATCGGCCTCACCGTCATCGTGCTGCTGACCGCCTTCAACGGCATCACCGAGGAGCACCAGATCGGCAAGGCCTTTGAAGAGGCCCTGCCCTTTACCGCGCTGCTGGTGGTGTTCTTCGCCATTGTTTCGGTGATTCACGACCAGCACCTGTTCCAGCCCATCATCGAGGCGGTGCTGGCCATGGACCTGGGCGTGCAGCCGGCCATGTTCTTCATCGCCAACGGTATTCTCTCGGCGATCAGCGACAACGTGTTCGTGGCCACGGTCTACATCAACGAAGTGGCGGCGGCCTACGCCAACGGCGCCATCACCCGCGAGCACTTCGAGCACCTGGCCGTCGCCATCAACACCGGCACCAACCTGCCCTCGGTGGCGACCCCCAACGGTCAGGCAGCTTTCCTGTTCCTGCTGACCTCGGCCATCGCGCCCCTGGTGCGCCTCTCCTACATGCGGATGGTGATCATGGCCCTGCCCTACACCATCGTGCTGAGCCTGGTCGGCCTGCTGGCCGTGGTGGTCGCCCTCTAACGGGCACCGCCAGCGACAACAGCAAAAAAGGCAGCCCTCGGGCTGCCTTTTTCGTTTCTGCGCCTCAGCGCGGGTAACGCGGTGGACCGTCTCAGCCCGCCCGCCAGACGCTGCCGCCGCTTTTCTTATCGATGCGATCGAGCATGGCCTCGTGCTCGGCCAGCTCCTCGGCGCTGGCACGCACCACGGCCAGGTCATACTGCCCCGGCGCCACCCGCTGTATGTCGCTGACCGCCACCTTGCCGTCGGCGCCGTGCCCCAGGGAGAGATCGGTCTGGCCGCCGGTGAGAAAGAGGTAGACGTCGGCGAGGATCTCCGAGTCCAGCAAGGCCCCGTGCAGTTCACGGTTGGAGTTGTCCACGCCGTAGCGTTTGCACAGGGCGTCCAGGCTATTCTTGGCGCCGGGGTGCTTTTGCCGGGCAAAGGTAAGGGTGTCGAACACCGTGCAGATCTGGTCCAGGGTACCGAACCGGGGGCCGGCCAAGTTGAACTCGTGGTTGATAAAGCCCACGTCGAAGGGGGCGTTGTGAATGATCAGCTCGGCGCCACGGATAAACTCGATGAACTCGTCGACGATTTCGGTAAAGCGGGGTTTGTCGGCGAGGTATTCGTTGGTGATGCCGTGCACCGAGATGGCTTCTGCCTCCACCTCCCGGTCAGGGTTGATGTACTGGTGGTAGGTACGCCCGGTGAGCTTGCGGCCCACCATCTCAACACAGCCGATTTCGATAATACGGTGGCCCTGGGAGGGTTCGATACCGGTGGTCTCGGTATCCAGAACAATCTGTCGCATGGAGCGGGTCCGGGTTGCTGCTACACAAAGGCGTATCTTAACACTACAATGGCGCTCGCGTTATTTCCCGAGGAGTCCATTTTGAGCACCAACAAAACCGTGCGGGCCTACACAGACGGCTCCTGTCTTGGCAACCCCGGTCCCGGCGGTTACGGCGTGCTGCTGCTCTACAAGGGGCACCGCAAGGAGCTGAGCCAGGGCTTTGCCCGCACCACCAACAACCGCATGGAGCTGCTGGCGGCCATCGAGGCGCTGGCGCTGCTGAACGAGCCTTGCCACGTGGTGCTCACCACCGACAGCCAGTACGTGCGCCAGGGCATTACCCAGTGGATCAGCGGCTGGAAGCGCAAGGGCTGGAAAACCGCCAGCAAGGCGCCGGTCAAAAACGTGGACCTCTGGAAGCGTCTCGACGAGCTGGCGCAGAAGCACCAGGTGGAGTGGCACTGGGTCAAGGGCCACAGTGGCCACCCCGAGAACGAGCGGGTGGATGACCTGGCCCGCGCCGCGGCCGAAGGCAAGGATCTGCTGGAAGACGCGGGCTTTGCCGGCTGAACGGGACGAAAGTGAAGGTTTTCTATCGCCCCCCGCCCCGCCAGCTCAGCCCGGTAAATTTAGCGGAGCTTGGCCCCGGCCCGCAGTCCCGCTCAGAACGCGTGCCCCAGCTTCAGGTAGAACGCGGAGTTGTCCTTCTCCCCCAGCGCGTATTCCGCCTTGATGACAAAGCCTGCCGCCGGCTTGACCAGGTAGGTGACGCCCCCTCCCCCGGCGGCGTAGCGATCCCCACCGGCACGGCAATCCGATAGCGACTCATAGAGGCAGGCCAGCCCCGCAAAGAACGTCATCCCCCAGCGCCCCTGTAGCTGAATGCGGGCCTCCATGTCCACGTGGGTGTACTGTTTCGCTAGGTAGTTGCCCCGGGTGTATCCGCGCAACTGCAGCGACGAGTAACCGCTCTGGGGCGCGCCCTCGGTCCAGCGCCCGGCCACCTGCACCCCGACCACGTGCGCCTGGCCCAAGGCCGTGAACCAGCGGTAGTCGCCCTGGATCACATCAAAGGAGTCGTCCCCGCCCAACGCTTCCCGGTAAGCGATGTTGTTGAGCATAAAGTAGTGGCCGCGGGTGGTACTGCGGGTGTTATCCCGGTTGTCGTACTCGAGCGCCAGTCCGACGCCGTTGGCATCGAACCCGGTCAGGCCGACCTGCTGGGCCACTTCGTCGCTTAACCCGTCGATACCGATGGCGTAATTGGAGGACGCCGCCTGCACCCCGAGGTACCAGAGGGGCTTGAAGCGTCGGGAGTAGCGGACAAACACCCCCTTAAGGTGGTCCTCCGTGTCCACCGTGGCGCCGCTGCCCAGGTAGTCGTCGTACTCGTTATTGATGTAGCCGCCGACCACGATGCCGCGAAACTTATGACGGTTCCCGCCCCAGTACAGGTCCGAGAACAGGCCGGCGGTGTAGGAGTGGGTGTCACTGTAATTAGCGAAACCGCCCACCATGGAGACATTCGACAGGGGATCAAACTGTTTCAGGTAGCCGGCCATGACGCCGGCCTTGAAGCCTAGCTTGGGATCGTTACTGAGGGTAGGCACCAACAGCCAGGGGGACTCCTGGGCGCGGGCGCCGAAAGAAAACGATAGCGACAGGGAAACTAGAAGCAGGCTGGTAAAAAACCGTGATGGCGCTGCAGTCCGCATGGGCTTTTCCTGGACGGGGCTCGACCCAGGAAAGCTTAGGCCATTCCACCGCTGGCTTCCGTTTAACCAGCCGCTGGGAACAAGCGGTGGCCTAGGCGCCGACCTCGGCCGCGCCCAGGAAGCGGTTGCAGATCAGCTCCTTTACCGTTTCCCGGTGGGTCACCACGTGATCGAGGAAGGCCTGGGCCGCCGGTGACAGTTTTTTCTCCTGGTGGTGCACGAAGCACCAGGTCCAGATAATCGGAAACGACGCCACGTCCAGCTCCTTCAGACACCCCGTCGCCAGCTCCAGGGCGACGCTGTGACGGGACAGGATAGAGAGCCCAAGCCCCGCCATCACCCCCTGCTTGATGGTTTCGCTGCTGCCCAGCTCCATGGTACGGCTCAGCTCCACCCCGTTGTTGCGCAAGTGATCCTCGATCGCCTTGCGCGAGCCCGAGCCCTGCTCGCGCATCAGGAAGCTCTCCTCGGCCAGGGCCTCGATGGGGATGCGCTTTTGCCCGACCAGCGGATGCCCGGGCGGGGCGATGGCGATCATGGGGTTATCCAGGATCGGATAACTGCACAGTTTCATGTCGTCGGGGACCTGGGCCATCAGTGCCAGGTCGTCCTCGTTGTTGATCAGCCGACGCAGAATCTGGTCACGGTTGGTTACCATCAGGCTCATCTGCACTTCCGGGTACTGGCGGTGGAACTCTCCCAGGAGGTGCGGGGCGAAATACTTGGCACTGGTCACGCAGGCGATCCGCAGGCTGCCCTGCATCACGCCCTTCATCTGGGTCAGGGCCATCTCCAGGTTTTCAAGACGGGAGAAAATATCACCGCAGGCCCGTTTCAGCTCCTCCCCGGCCTGGGTCAGAAAAAGCTTTTTACCCACGTGCTCAAACAGCGGCAGCCCGATATGCTCTTCCAGCTGCTTGATCTGAATACTCACCGCCGGCTGGGTCAGGCACATGGATTCCGCCGCCTTGGTGAAACTCATGTGACGGGTGACGCAATCAAATACCGACAGCTGGCGCAGGGTCATTTTCATTATTTTATATCCAGGCACTCAGGGTCGACGGGCCCTACTCCCGTGCAGCGACTCACAACGCCGACCCCGCTCTAGGCAAAACAGGCTAGAGTGTAACGAAAGCCCCCCGTGACATGAAGCTTTATACCCGCCAGCCGGAATCCGATCTCGCAGCCCCCCGGGTGGCCTAACCCTGCGCTGGATCAGACCTCAACGCCTTTGTGGCTTTCCTTGCTTACCCTTTGGCGTTACTCTTCCGGCGACAGGGGCGTTGATCCAAGGCGCGGGCCGGCGGAACGACGGCAACCACAGACCAGTTGAAGGAAAGCTCTTATGAAAGCATGGAAAACACTCAGCCTGTGCCCGTTAATGGCGGCAATGGCGCTTCCCGTCCAGGCAGATACCCTGCTGGGCATTCGGATCGGCGGCCAGTACTGGAACATGGACGGCGACGGCACCCTCGGCAACGCCGACGACTCCTCGCGGGCAGATTTTGATTTCGACCGCGAAGGCCAGGGCACCTACTACGTCTCCCTGGAGCATTTCATCCCCCTGCTGCCCAACGTCAAGGTCAAGCACACGGAGCTGGAAACCAACGGCAGCGACACCGTCTCGAACTTTGACTTCGAGGGGTTCACCTTCGACGGCCGGGTCAACAGCGACGTCGACTTCAGCCATACCGATCTGATCCTCTATTACGAGCTGCTCGACAACTGGGTGAGCCTGGACCTGGGTCTGAACATCATGCAGATAGACGGCTCCGTGAGTGTCACCGAGGTCGATACCGCGACCACCGAACGGGTCGACTTCGACGGCTACCTGCCCACCCTGTACGTGGCGGTCGAAGGGCAACTGCCCTTCACCGGGTTCAGCATTGCCGGTGAAGTCAGCGGCCTGGCCGGCGGCGGCCACCAGTTCTACGATGCCCAGGCGCAGCTGCAGTACAAGGTGATCGATAACATTGCGTTCGACATCGAACTCCAGGCCGGCTACCGCCAGACCCGCCTGAAGCTGGACGACATCGACGACCTGGACACCGATATCGAGTTCTCCGGCCCCTTCGCCGGCATCCAGATCCACTTCTAAGCAGTATCGCTTAGCCACGAAGTGGCGGCCCCGCCGGGGCCGCCGCACTCTCTCCCCTTAGACCCCCTTTCCTCACTATCAGCTCGCTTGCAGTCGCCGATGCCTTGCCAGATACACCGGGGTGCGGGCCTTGGGCAGCTTCTCCACGAAGTGGTAACGGGCCACATGGTAACTGGGATCGAAGCCGTAGAAGTTGAGTTTCATTCGCTCCAGTTCCTCTTCCCGGTATTCCTCCAGGGGCTTTTCGGCCTCATCCTGCGCACGGCGCAGGCGTTTGCCTTCCAGCCGCTCGCCCAGGGTCGAGCATTCCGCCAGGGTCCGGGCTTCCATCTCCACCAGCGCCTCGAACTCAGTCAAAGTTTCGCCGAAGCAGCCGTCGATCAGCCCCAGTTCGCTTGCCTCCGGGGCACCCAGGGGCAGGCGATTTTCGGTCAGAGCCTTGGCCCGCACCTCACCCACCCGCTTGGGCAGCAGGTAGCTCCAGTACTCCGAGCCGTAGAGGTTGCCCATGGACTTGTAGTGGGGGTTCAGCACCACACCTTCCCGGGCCAGCACCCGGTCCGCAGCCAGCGCCATGAACACGCCGCCCGCGCCGGCGTTGCCCCGCAGGGCGGCAATCACGTACAGGCTTGGGGTCTCGATCAACTCGCGACACAAGTCGTTCATGGCGTTGATGTTGCGCCAGGACTCATCGGCCGGGCTTGATGCCGCTTCGATGCGGTTGAGGTGAATGCCGTTGGACCAGAAATCCGCCCCGCCCCAGAGCACCAGCACCCGAATCTGCCGCTGCTTGGCCTCGGCCACCGCCCGGCGCAACCGCTCGCACTGCTCGCTGTCCATGGCGCCGTTGTAAAAGTCGAAGTAGAGGTGGCCAACCCCATTCCGTTCCCGGTAACTGAGCTCCTGCCAGGTGGCGCCGGCGGGCTCGACCGTGGGCAGCAACCGATGCTCGGGCAGGTGCTCGGCCAGCGGCCCCAGTACCTGTGTGGCGGGCAGCTTGAAGGCGGGTTCACCCTCGGCGGGTTCAGCGGCACGCAGGTGGGTGATCCAGACCGCCCCGTCCACGGTGGCGCGGCACACCGCGCCGTCGCGACGGGCCAGCAACTCGCCGGGCGCGCCGCTAAGCTGGCTCTCCGGGTGGGCGTTGTAGAGATAACAGGCTTTTCCGCCGATGCAGTCGCGCACCCCGGGCACCCCGTCACCGGCGCGAATTTTTCGGAGCACCGTGGCGGTATCATCCGCCGCCCAGTCAACGGCCCGGTCCGCCTGGGTCATCAGGCAGTGCCAGCGCCCCTGGACGTCAGGCCGGTCATAGTCCAGGGGTTCTGGCCGGCAGTCCCCCTGCTCAATACGTTCGATGGTCAGCAGAATGCCTTGCAGCGCCGCCTCGGTCACCTCGTTCCGGTAGAGGCTGCTCTTGGCGGCCGCGCGCATCGGGAATTCGACGCTGGCCCAGATATCCCCCGCGTCCATCTCGGCGTCGGCCTGGAGGCAGGTCACCCCCCAGGTGGTCTCACAGCGCAGGATCGCCCAGTCCAGTGACGAGGGCCCCCGGTCGCCCTTGATCCCGGGGTGAACGATGATGCAGCGGTGGTTGCGCCAGATCGACTCGGGGATCGCCCGCTTCAGAAACGGGGCAACGATCAGCTCCGGCTGAAACAGCGCCACCGCCTGCTCGGCCACGGCATCGTTGATGTCGAACTCGATGGAGAGGGCGTGTCCGCGCCGGGCCAGCTCCACGTACAGGCGCTGGCTGAGGGAATTAAAGGCGTGAGTCAGAAAGAGTATGCGCATATTTTCCGTTGATCATTTAACCGCGTGTTAGAGGTTCCGGTCCTGGGCATTGAGCGCGAGAATAGTTGTGCCAGGGCTAGGCGGAAGTGCGCCTGAAAAGCGGAGCGTACTGCAGTACGTGGGCATTTTCAGGGGCGCTTCCAACGACGGGATGGCGCAAATAGACCGCGCTCAACAGATGCGGGGAAGCTGCTCGCCATTGATGTAATCCACCATCCGCGTTCCCCCGAAGGCGGTCTCCATCTGCACGAAGCCGTGGGCGTCCTCGATCACCTCGCCGATGATCGCCGCCTCCCGCCCCTTGGGGTGCTCCCGCATCACCGCCAGCAGCGCTTCGGCCTGCGCCGGCGGACAGAACGCCACCAGCTTGCCTTCGTTGGCGACGTAGAGGGGATCGAGGCCCAGGAACTCACAGGCCGCCTGAACCTGGGGTCGCACCGGCAGAACCGCCTCCTGGATGCACATGCCCGCGCCGCACTGGCCGGCGATCTCGTTGAGGGTGGTGGCGAGTCCGCCCCGGGTCGGATCGCGCAGGCAGTGAATCTCCGGCACCGCCGCCACCATGGCCGCGACCAGATCGTGCAGGCCCTGGCTGTCGGATTCGATGGTGGTCTCGAAGCTGAGGCTCTCCCGCAGCGACATGATGGCCACCCCGTGATCTCCAAGAGTGCCCGAAACCAGGATCTTGTCCCCCACCCGCACCTGGTCGCCACCGAGGTTCAGCCCTGCGGGCACCACCCCGACGCCGGTGGTGTTGATAAAGCAGCCGTCGCCCTTGCCCTTTTCCACCACCTTGGTATCCCCGGTGACGATCGGCACCCCGGCCTCCCGGGCGGCGGCGGCCATGGAATCGACGATACGCGCCAGGTCCGCCAGGGGAAAGCCCTCCTCGAGAATAAAGCCCGCGGAGAGGTAACAGGGGCGTGCCCCGGCCATGGCCACGTCGTTGACCGTGCCGTGCACGGAGAGACTGCCGATGTCACCGCCGGGAAAGAACAGCGGCGCGATCACGTGGCTGTCGGTGGCCATCACCACCCGCCCCGGCGGCAGCGAGAAGGCGGCCTGGTCGTTCATGGCGTTGAGACAGGAGTTGTCAAAGGCGGCGACGAACAGCTCGTCGATCAATTGCGCCATGGCCTTGCCGCCGGCGCCGTGGATCATCTCCACCCGGCCCTGTTTCAAGTCGAGTTGACTGCTGTAGTTACGTCGTTTCATGAATCACTCTTATCGGTCGGCATCGGTGGCGATGGTCTGTCCTTCATCGCGGTAGCGGCCGTAACTGTAGTGCGCGGCGCAGGCCCCTTCGCTGGATACCATGCATGACCCCAGGGGGGTCTCCGGGGTGCACTGCTTGCCGAACAACTTGCAGTCCCGCGGCGTCTTGACGCCCCGCAGGATGGCGCCGCACTCGCAAGCCTTGTTCTCCCGCGCGCTGCGCCGGGTCAGGGTAAAGCGCTTCTCGGCGTCAAAGTCGGCATAGGCCTGCTTGATCCGCAGGGCGCTGTAGGGGACCTGACCCAACCCACGCCATTCGAACACCCGGCGCAGCTCGAAGATCTCCGCCACCATCGCCTTGGCCTTCTGGTTTCCCTGTTCAGTCACGGCGCGGGAAAACTCGTTCTCAACCTCCGCCCGCCCCTCGTTAAGCTGGCGCACCAGCATGCGAATGGCCTGGAGGACGTCCAGCGGCTCAAAGCCTGCGATGACCACCGGCTTCTGGTACTCCTCGGCGAAATAGTGGTACGGCTGGCTGCCGATCACGGTGCTGACGTGGGCCGGGCCGATAAAACCGTCCAGGGGAAGAATACCCAGCTCGCGCACCTCCGGGGACTCGAGAATGTTGCTGATCGCCGCCGGGGTAAGCACGTGGTTGCAGAAGACGCTGAAGTTTTTCAGCCCCAGCTTCTGGGCCTGTTTGATCACCAGCGCGGTGGGCGGCGTGGTGGTTTCAAAGCCGATGGCGAAGAACACCACCTCCCGGTCGGGATGCTGCTGGGCGAGTTTCAGCGCGTCGCTGCAGGAGTAGACCATGCGCACGTCCGCCCCCTGGGCCTTGGCCTTGAGCAGGCTCTGCTTGCGCGAGCCGGGCACCCGCATCATATCGCCGTAGGAGCAGAGGATAACCCCGTGCTCGACCGCCAGTTCGATGGCCGCATCCAGGCGGTCGATGGGCAGCACGCACACCGGACAGCCCGGGCCGTGGATCATCCTGACGTTGTCCGGCAGCAGGTCGGGAATGCCGTAGCGAAAGATGGCGTGGGTGTGACCGCCACAGAACTCCATCAGGCTGTAGGTACGGCCGGGGTCGGCCTCGCGTCGAATCTGGGCCGCGATCTCCCGGGCCAGCTGGCCGTCGCGGAACTCGTCAACGTACTTCATCAATCAGCTCCGTGCGCTCAAAGGGCGGCATCCAACGCTTCACGGCGGGCGTGCTCATCCAGCTCGGCAAACAGGGCCAGGGTTTTCTCGGCCTCTTCAGGATCAATCTTGTTGAGCGCGTAGCCCACGTGAAGGATCACGTAGTCCCCCACCGCCAAGTCATCGATCAGGGCGACATTGATCTCCTTGCGCACCCCGCCGATATCGGCCAGCGCCGTCTCGTCGTCCAGGAGCTGTTCGATCCGCACCGGAATTGCCAGACACATGAATTACAACCTCAATCTGTGTTCAGTGCGACCCAGGCCTGCCCCAGGCTGAGTCCGCCGTCGTTACAGGGTATTTGCTCAGCCCTGAGCACCCTCAAGCCCTGCTGCCCCAGGTGCTGGCTGAGGCCGTTGCTGAGCAGCGCGTTGAGAAAACAGCCGCCCCCCAGCACCAGGGTGTCGAGCCCGCTTGCCCGACGATGCCGCACCAGCCAGGCCGCCAGCCCGCGCACCAGTTGGTCGTGAAACAGGGCGGCGCCATAACCCGCCCGTTCCGGCCCCAGTTCCAGCAGTCGCGCCAGCAGGCCCCACGTATCCAGCCCACCGTCGTCGGTGAGCCTGATCAGCAGCGGCTCAGGTGAGACCTCCCCCTGGGCCTCGGCCAGCGCCTCGAGCATCATAGCCGGCTGGGCCTCGAAGCGCGCCTCCTCTTTCACCCCGAGAAGCGCCGCCGCCGCATCGAACAGGCGGCCGGCGCTGGTGGTCTCGGGGCAGTTCAGGTTGCGCGCCAACATCTGGGTCAGGATACCCGCCCCGTCCCGTTCGGCAAAGCGCGCTTCAATTTCACGGCTGCGCCCCAGGCGGTGCAGCACCCCGGCGGCAATTCGCCAGGGCTCCCGGGCGGCCCGGTCCCCCCCGGGTAAAGGCAGCGCACTGAGGTGGCCCAGGCGCTTAAATCCCCGGCTATCCACCCGCAACAGCTCCCCCCCCCAGAGACGCCCGTCGTCTCCCAGCCCCAGCCCGTCCAGTGCCAACCCCAGCACCGGTGCCTCGATGCGGTGCTCGGCAACCACCGCGGCGATATGGGCATGGTGATGCTGAACCTCGATCAGCGGCAACCGGCGCTCAGCGGCATACTCCCGGGCGAAGCGGCTGGAGAAAAAGTCCGGGTGGCGGTCCATGGCGACGCGCTCTGGCTCGATCTCCAGCAGCTCGCACAGGTGAGCCAGGGTATCGGTCAGTGCGCGGCAGTTGCGCGGGTTGTCCAGGTCGCCGATATGCTGGGAGACGTAGGCCCGGGAACCCTTGGTCAGGCACAGGGTGTTCTTAAACAAGCCTCCCACCGCCAGGGTGGAGGGGCCGGAACGGCCCAGGTGAATAACTTGCGGGGCCATGCCCCGGCCACGCCGCACCAGCGCCGGGGGGCGATGGCCGGCGTGGACCACCGAGTCATCGCAGCGAATGCGTATGTCCCGGTCGTGCAGCAAAAAACCGTCCACCAGCCCTTGAAGGCGGATCAGGGCTTCCTGGTTATCGGTCACCAGCGGCTCTCCGCTGGGGTTGGCGCTGGTCATCACCAGCAGCAACGCTTGCGGCTCCGCCAGCCAGGCGGTTCCGGCGGGTTGCCCCGCCGCCTGGTGGAACAACAGGTAGTGCAAGGGCGCGTGGGGCAGCATCACCCCGTAGCGGGACAGCCCCGGCGCCACACCGGTCAGCGCTCGACCGGGGCGCGCCGGGCAGAGAACGATCGGTGCGACCGCGCTTTCAAGGTGATCGATCGCGGGGGCGTCCAGGGTCACAACCTCTGCCAAAGAAGCCCGATTGGCACCCATGACGGCAAAGGGTTTCTCGTCCCGCCGTTTGCGGGTTCGCAGCCGCGCCACGGCGTCAGAATTGCGGGCATCACACACCAGGTGAAAGCCACCCACCCCCTTGATGGCCAGGATGTCCCCCGCCTGCAGGCGGTTAAGCGCCTCCACCAGCGGGTCCGACACTTCCAGCGCCTGCCCGGCCTCGTCGTGCAGGCTCAGTTGCGGACCGCAGTCGGGGCAGGCGGTGGGCTGGGCATGAAAACGGCGATCGCCGGGGGTTCGGTACTCGTCGCTACAGTGCAAGCAGAGGCTAAAGGCCGCCATGGTGGTGCGGCAACGGTCGTAAGGCAGCCCCGTGATCAGGCTGTAGCGGGGACCGCAGTTGGTGCAGTTGATAAAGGGGTAGCGGTAGCGACGGTCTTGAGGGTCGAAAAGCTCCGCCAGGCAGTCTTCACAAACCGCAGCATCGGGCGCAACCCCTACCGCCACCTCGCCGCCGCCACTGCCGAGAATACGAAAGCCGTCGCCGGCGAGCGGAGAGCTGAGAGGGGCGCGGTGAATGGCTTCGATCCGCGCCAGGGGCGGGGCCTCTTCGCGCAGGGCCCGCTCAAAACGCTCCAGCAGGGCCTCGGCACCGAACAGGTCGATGCGCACACCGCCGGCATCATTGCTGACCTGCCCGGACAGTCCCAGGCGCCGGGCCAGGTTGTAGACGAAGGGGCGAAACCCCACCCCCTGAACCTGCCCCGTGACCCGCAGGTGGCGTCCCTGGAGCTGATCCATAGCCTGGCTCACCCGCCGCGTTTTCCCTTGGCCGCGGCATCCTGGCCGTTCTTTTCCAGTCCGTAGCGCTCCAGCTTGTTACGCAGCCCCACCCGGGAAAGCCCCAGCTCTTCGGCGGCGTGGCTCTTGTTCCAGCGGTGACGGATCAGCGCTTCACGCAGGATTGAGGCTTCCAGCAGCTCCACCCGCTCCTTGAGGGTTCCGCGCAGCCCGGCGATGCTCTCCCATTCCCGGGCGTCCGCGCCTTGCGCGGCGCAACTCACCCCGCGAATAATATGGGACGAGATCAGCTCGGCCCCCAGCAGCGGCTCGCGAGAAAAGACCAGCATACGCTGCACCTCGTTCTGGAGCTCACGCACGTTGCCGGGCCAGTCGTATTCGCACAGACAGCTCAGGGCTTCCTCGGTAAACCCTTCCACGGACTTGCCGAAGGTCTCCACCGCCTGGTGGAGGATCGTCTCGGCCAGGCTCGGAATATCCATGGGACGCTCACGCAGGGGGGGCAGCTCCAGGGTGACCTGGGCCAGGCGGTAGTAGAGGTCCTGGCGAAAGCGCCCGGCCCTAACCTCCTCCTGCAGATCTCGGTTGGTGGCGGCCACCACCCGCACGTCGACACGGCGTTTCTGATCAGACCCCAGCGGGCGGATCTCCCCTTCCTGCAAGACCCGCAGCAGCTTGACCTGGAAAGCCGGCGAGATCTCGCCGATCTCGTCCAGAAAGATGGTGCCCCCGTGGGCCTGTTCGAACAGCCCCACGTGGTCGGAAATGGCGCCGGTAAACGCCCCCTTGCGGTGGCCGAAGAGCTCGCTCGAGAGCAGTTCATCGTGCATGGCGCCGCAGTTTTCAGAGACGAAAGGCTTTTCGGACCGGGCCGAGCTGTAGTGCAGCGCCCGGGCGAACAGCTCTTTGCCCGTGCCTGACTCACCGGTGATCAAAAGCGAGATGTCGTAGGGGGCGATGCGGCTGAGCTGGGCGCAGGCTTCATTCAACGGGCTGGTTTCGGTGCGCCGAATCCGTTCCAGTTGAAAGTTCTCTTTGAGCACGCTGCGCTTACGCTTGAGCTGTTTACGAACGCTAGGCGCGGTCACCTTCATCTCGGTGCTCAGCAGTCCGCTCTCGTTCTGCAAGCGGTAGAGCTGGGCGGCATTGCGCACCGTCATCAGCAGCTCGTCAGGATGCCAGGGCTTGGTGATGTACTGGTAAATGCCCCCTTCGTTGATACCCTGGATGATGCCCTCGGCGTCGGTGTAGCCGGAGATGATGATCCGCCAGACCTGGGGCCAGCGGGCCCGGACCCGGGTCAGGAACTCCACGCCGGTGACGCCGGGCATGCGCTGATCACAGAGAATCACCTGCACCGGGTGTTCGGTAAGCAGGCGTTCGGCCTCATCCACGGAGCCGGCACAGAGGACGTCGAACTCCTCGTCCAGCGTCCGGTTCATGGTTTCCAGTGAGCGGGCTTCGTCGTCCACCAGCAGCACGCAGGGGCGTTCGCCTGTATTCAGCGGCATGACGCTACCCCCTCCGTGCGCATCGCGTGTCTTCACCCTTTACCCAGAGTGCGCTTGAGGCTGGCCACCTGGGACTCCAGGGCATCAAGTTTGGCTTGCAGCAGCGCCTGCTGCCGTTGCTCGATCCACGCGTACCACCCCTGCATGCCTTCGCCGGTGCGGGCCGAGAGCTGCAGAACCTGGATCTCGGGGTTGACCCGGCGGGCATATTCAATGCACTGCGCCACGTCGAAATCGAGGTACGGGAGCAGATCCACCTTGTTCAGGATCATCAGATCCGCGGCGTGAAACATGTCCGGGTACTTGAGCGGCTTGTCCTCGCCCTCGGTCACCGACAGGATCGCCACCTTGTGAGCTTCGCCCAAGTCAAAGGCCGCCGGACAGACCAGGTTCCCCACGTTCTCGATAAAGAGCACCCCCTGCTCGCCCAGGTCAAACTGCTCCAGGGCATGGCCCACCATGTGGGCATCCAGGTGACAGCCCTTGCCGGTGTTGATCTGCACCGCCTTGGCCCCGGTGGCGCGGATTCGATCGGCGTCGTTGGCGGTCTGCTGGTCCCCCTCGATCACGCCGCAAGTGAACGTCTTGCCGATATCCTCGATGGTGCGGGTCAGCAGCGTGGTCTTACCCGAACCGGGGCTGGAGACCAGGTTAAGGGCCAGCAGGTTCTGCTCGGCCAGCTTTTCGCGGTTGGCCGCGGCGTAACGGTCGTTCTTGCTGAGGATATCCTGCTCGATCTGCACCATTCGACGCTGACTGAGGCCGGGAGCGTGGGCGCCCGCAGCACCGCGTCCGTAGTGGAGATCCCCCTTGGCGTCAGGCGCGTGGCTGTGGCTTTGGCTGTGGCTATGCGCGTGATCATGCGCGTGGCTATGAGTATGGTCATGATCGTGCGCGTGGGCATGGCCATGGTGTAGGTCGTGGCCTTCGATTTGTGTGTTACCGCTGGCGCAGCCGCAGGTGGTGCACATGGGCGATCTCCCCTAAAACTGTTCTTACTGTCAGTACATCGAAATAGCGCTCCCCGATCGGGCTGCTTCGCTATTCCACTTCTAACTCTTTTACCCGCATCTCGTCACCCGCCACCATCTGGACCTGGTAGCCGTTACAGTGGGGACAGGGGTCGTAGCGGGCCTGGTACTCGAACTGCTTGCCGCACTCGTGGCACCAGCCGGTGCCGGGTATCTCGATGATCTCCAGTTCGGCGTCCTGGGCGATGGAGCCCTTGCAGACCGCCTCGAAGCAAAAGCGCATGGCTTCGGCCTCGACATGGGAGAGGCGGCCGATCTCCAGCCACACTTTTTTCACCCGGCTGAAGCCCTGGGCGACGGCACTCTCTTCCAGCACCTGGATTACCCCCTCGGCGAGGGACATCTCATGCATGCTTCACCTCAAATTCATGACTGACGCAGGGGTCCAGGGACAGCACCTGCCAGGCCACCCACGCCTGCAACTGTTCGGGGGGCGCTGCCAGCCAGCTCTCCAGCCCCTGAAAAAGCGCCCCCCGGGGGTGAAAGTTCCACTCGGTCGGCGCCAGAATACGGTAATCCTCCACCCGGCCCTGGCCAATCGCCTCCCGGTGAAGCAGCAGCCCGCGGGCCGTTCGCACCCAGCCGAGTGCAGCCCCGGACTCCAAGACCTGAGCGCCGCACAGCCCGGACAGATCGTTTTCATCAAGACGCCGATAGAGCTCCAGCGTATCCAACAGACGGGCCACCAGCCGCGTAGTCGGTAACTGCGCCCCGCTGTCGAGGCGGAAGCGAATCCAGGGGTGGTGCTGTTGATAGCTAAGGGCTCCCGTCTCCATGCAGACCCCATCCCATCGGGGCTCGCGGACAAAACCCTTCTCCGTCATCCACTGCCCCAGTGCCTGCAGCTGGGCCACCTCCGGCGAATCGGGCATCAGCACCGGCGACCCGGTTCCGGGCAACCCCGCCAGGCGTCGCTCGGCTTCACGCAGGCGCACTGCCAGGGGCGCCGGGTGATGCCGCAGCCACTCCTCCAGCGCCGCGGCCGACTGCGACCGCCAGCGCGCAGCCCCCATTCCCAGCAACTCCCGGCTCAACAAGGCCGCAAGTGCATCCAGAATCTGGCGACGAATCGCCGGCGCCTGCTGACTGAAACCACGCAGCTGCCGGTGCAACGGCGCATAGGCGGCCATCTCCGGCTCCTGTCCCAGCAGGCGGGGCAAGTCCACCAGAAAACGCCACAGGTACGCTTGCAGCGCTTCGCACAGGGCGCCTTCCTGCGCCTCCCTTGATGGCTGCGCGCAGGCCTCAAGCGCCGAGCAGGCAAGCCTTGCCGCGAGCCCCTGGGCTTGGCCACAGAGGTTGAAAAGCGCCGGGATACGGTCAATCACCGCGTCGGCAGGCAACCCTTCAAAAAGCCGGGTCACTTCCCCGGGCCGGCTGGAGCGGATCTGGACCGGTGCATCGCTGCCCGGATCCAGCTGAATATGGATCTTTCCCTCGATACTCAATCCCGGGCTCCCGTCGCCGTCGCTACCAAGCGGCGGTCAGCCTGTCAGCCCGCCGCGCCCGCACCGCCCAGGAAGGCGCGCCTTGAGAGCGCACAGCCCTGGGAAGCAGGTTGTTCCTGGCCATTATCCGTCGCTGCCTGCTCCGGTTCAATTGCCCGGACCGGGATCGATTTCAGCAGCTGCAGCACATCCTCGGCGGTGCGTCGAATCTCGGCCTGGGCTTTCCACTCGTGAACGGGGGAAGCCAGGGAACAACTCAGGTAGCTGCCGATGCTCTCTTCCCGGCGGGGACTGAATTTGTACTCCCCCTGGGGAAAGGCCAGCACCACCTCTTTGCCCTTGCCGGTCTCGAACTGTTGCGGCCAGGGGGAGCCCGCCTTGGGCACGATCAGCAGATTCAGAAACCAGGGGGTGATCAGTACGCCCAGCCAGTGCCCTTCCCACGCCTGAAAGCCGACTGCCTCCACGGCCAATGCCGTATTCACCACCGGCAACCCCGCCATGCGTTCGCTCAAAATGGCGTTGAAGACCGCTTCCAGCACGGGCCCTGGATTCTCCGCAAAACCGGTCTCATGCGCTGCTTGCTGCTCTAGCGTCACGTCTTTCTCCTTCACTGCGCGGCGTCGCCCTGACCCAGGGGCCGCATCGAGAACTGATCCAGTTCGGCGAGGTAGGCCAGGGCCTCCTCGGCACGCACCTTGTCGATTTTTTCCACGGCGAAGTTACCCACCTGGATCAGCAGGTAATCACCGAGGGCGACCGGCTCATCCATCAGGATCAGGCTCACCTCCCGGCTCTCGCCCAGGCTCTCAACCCGGGCCACCTGACCGTCGAGCGCCACCACCTTGGAGGGTACTCCGATGCACATCAGACCGCCTCGCCCACGCAGGGCTTGAGGGGGTGCCCCAAGGCTTCAAGCTCCGCCACGGTCAAATCCACCAGTTCATCGAGTTTGGGCTGCATCGCTTCGCTTAGTTCGGTACTGGTCTCCAGCGAAAACGGTACGACCCCGAACAGGGTCATGCGCTTGGGCATTTCCCCGGTCACGGTCAACACCCCGAGCAAATCGGAAATGCCCAGCTGGTGGGGTGATATTTTGGACTTGAACAGCGCCGGCACCTCATCGTCCACGAGGCGCACCAGGGTGCCCGGGGCCGCGCCTGTGTTGACCGCATCCACCAGGATCACGTGGTCCCGGTCCGCCATGGAAGCCAGCAGTTCCATCCCGGCGGTGCCGCCGTCCATCACCTCAACCCCGGCCGGAATCCGGTAGCGCTGCTCCAGGGCCTCGACCACGCGCACGCCGATGCCCTCATCGGTCAGCAGAATATTGCCGACCCCCAAAACCAATATACTCATTGCCACTCCTCGGGCGACTCATCCAGCCCCCTGATAACGGAAATGCCGGTCTCGGGATTACCCCAGACCGGCACTCCTGCCCCGACTACTGCTTAAAGGGCGCGCACCTTAACGATTTCGTTGTTCTCGGTATCGACCATGTGAATGGCGCAGGCGATACAGGGATCAAACGAGTGCACGGTGCGCAGCACCTCCAGCGGACTCTCCGGGTTGGCCACCGGGTTGCCGAGCAGGGACGCCTCGTAAGGGCCGGGCACGTCGTCGGCATTGCGGGGACCGGCGTTCCAGGTACTGGGCACCACCGCCTGGTAGTTCTTGATCTTGCCGTCCTCAATCACACACCAGTGCGACAGCACACCACGGGGCGCTTCGTGGAAGCCCACGCCACGGATCTCCCCTTTCGGGAAGGAGGGACGATTGTAGGTGTCGGTATCGCCGGTGGCGATGTTGTTCACCAGCATCTGCCACTGGGCTTTCATTTCATCGAGCATCACAGCACAGCGCACCGCGCGGGCGGCGTGACGACCGAGGGTTGAGTGCAGGTGCTCGATGCCGACGCCCCCGGGACCGCCCACCAGCTTGTTGACGCTGTTGAGGCTATCCACCAGGAAGTTGAGATGGGTCTTGGTAGACTCGTGACCGGCCGCCGCCATGCAGAGCACGTTGGCCAGGGGCCCTACCTGGGCCGGGCGGCCCTGGAAGGTGGGCGACTTGATCCAGGAGTACTGGCCGTCGTCGTTGAAGTCGTCGTAGTTGGGTACGGTTTCACCTTCCCAGGGATGCAGGGGCGCCTCACCGGTGTACCAGGAGTGCTTGGAGCTCTCGGCGACGCTCTGCTTGAAGAAGTCGTCCTGGAAGCTCTTGATCGGGGTGAAGGTGGACAGGTCCCCATTGCGGATATAACCACCGGGCATGGCGAACTTCGTGCCCTTGGCGTCGATCGGCAGATCCGGTACGCAGAGGTAGTCGGTGACCCCCTTGCCATAGCCGGCCCAATCGGTGTAGAAGGCGCCGACCGCGGCCAGATCCACCAGGTAGGCGTTCTTGACGAAGCTGTCCAGCTTGTCGATCAGGCTCTTGATGTAGACCAGGCGTTCCATGTTGAGCACGGACTGGCTGTCCATGTTGATGGAGTTGGTGACGCCGCCCACGGCCAGGTTCTGGATGTGGGGCGTCTTACCACCCAGCACGGTGACGATCTTGTTGGCCTCGCGCTGGATTTCCAGCGCCTGCAGGTAGTGCGCCGCGGCGATGAGATTCACCTCCGGCGGCAGTTTCATGGCGCTGTGCCCCCAGTAGCCGTTGGCGAATACGCCGAGCTGGCCGGAGTTGACGAAGCCCTTGAGCTTCTCCTGCACGCGGCGCATCTCGTGGACGCTGTTGAGCTCCCAGCTGGAGAGGCTCTCGGCCAGGGAAGCGGCCTTGGCCGGGTCGGCGTCCAGGGCGGAAACGATATCCACCCAGTCCAGGGCGGAGAGGTGATAGAAGTGGACGATATGATCGTGCACCGCGTGAGCGGTGATAATCAGGTTGCGGATGTGCTGGGCGTTGACCGGCACCTCGAGGTTGAGGGCGTTCTCCACCGAGCGCA
The DNA here is from genome assembly GCF_017309075.1 of Motiliproteus sp. SC1-56. Taxonomy (GTDB): domain Bacteria; phylum Pseudomonadota; class Gammaproteobacteria; order Pseudomonadales; family Balneatricaceae; genus Motiliproteus. The sequence goes on from NZ_JAEMGS010000006.1 coordinate 52,149, forward strand.
CCGAGGCCAGGGCGTGGACAGTGGTGCACACGCCACAGATGCGCTGGGTGAAGACCCAGGCGTCGAGGGGGTCACGCCCCTCGAGAATCTGCTCGATGCCGCGCCACATCTGGCCCGAGGACCAGGCCTTGGACACCTGGCCATTTTCCACCTCGACGTCGATACGCAGGTGGCCTTCGATACGAGTAACGGGATCCACGACGATACGTTGTGCCATGGTAATTCTCCTAATTATTCTGCGGTGCGGCCAGGGCCCACACCTGAAACTGTTCTGCAGCCGGCCGCGGCCGGCTGCGCATCAAAGTTCGGTGATCAGGCGTGGGCCTGCTGGTGCTTGGGCATTACCGGGAATAGCTTGACGAAGAACAGGTAGCCCATGATCTCGATCGCCACGATGCCGATGGAGACCATCAGCTCCGCCGCCGAGGGGAAGTAGACGTAACCGGCACCCGGGTCGAAGCCCACCAGGAAGGCGTTAAAGCGGTAGGTGGCCCCCGCCAGTAGCAGGCTGACCGCGGCGATCAGCAGGAAACGGCCCTGGCGGTTGAACCGGGACGAGCCGAGGATCAGCAGCGGCACCACAAACAGAGCGGTTTCCAGCAGGAACATATTGCCCTGCAGATCCCCTTCAAAGGCGCCGCCCAGGGCGCCCCGTCGGATCAGATCGCCAAAGCGGATCACCAGGTAGGCCGCCACCAGCCCCACGATCACCTTGATCAGCCCACGGTGAAGATGGGTTTCGCTGGGCTGGCGCAGACCGACCGCGGCCATGGACCCCTCGAAGATGACGATACAGAACCCCATCAGCATGGCGGTCATGATCGCCAGCAGCGGCATCAGCTGTTGCGCCTGCCACAACGGATCAACCTTGTGCCCCATCGCGATCAAGAGAGAGCCTAGGGACGACTGGTGCATGGTGGGCAGCAGCACGCCGATGGCGATGAAGATAAAGAGCACCTTTTCCAGGCGAGCCCGCCAGACATCGGCCCTGAACTTCTCGAGAATCACCGGCAGGAACTCGATAAAGAGCACCAGGCTGTAGGCGCTGACGCACAGGCCCACCTCCAGCATCACCGAGTTGAGGTTCATCTGGGCCGGGTTGAACATCTGGTAGAAGTTCCAGTAGCGACCCATGTCGATGACCGCTCCCAGACCGCCGAGGCTGTAGCCGAAAAGACTCGCCAGCAGGGCCGGGCGCACCAGCGGGTGGTACTTGCCCTTGTTGGCGATGTAGACGGTCAGGGCCAGCACGTAGCCGCCACAGGCAAAGCCGGTGCCCACCACAATGTCGTAGACCACCCAGATGCCCCAGGGGTACCCGTCGTTGAGGTTGGTGACCGCTGCCAGGCCGTTGGCGAAACGGTCCACCAGCAATACCAGGGCGATAACCGCCAGGATACCCAGGAACAGGAACGGCGCCGTAAAAAGTCGGCCACCGATGGGTTGATGATGACTCATGCCTCGCCCTCCCCTTCGTCATCGTGTTTGGTATTGCGGCGGGCGAAGTAAAGCAGCCCGGCAAGCAGCCCCGCCGGCGCCAGCATGCCGCCATAGATGGAGTGCTGCACGGTTTCGGACATGGAGGCGTAGGAACGCTCGGGCAGATCCGGCAGCCCCAGCTTGGTGTGTTCCATACCGGCGATCACCATCACCTGGGTGCCGCCGCCCTCGCTTTCACCAAAAATATGCGGGTGATACGCAGCGGCCTTGGCGCGGTGAGTGTAGGTGGAACCTACCCGCTCCAGTGGAAAGCTGTACTCTTCACCGGGGGTCATCGCCAGGCGACGCTTGGCTTCGGCCAGCAATTCCTCGCGGGTGCCGAAGATATTGGCGCCGGTGGGACAGACTTCCACGCAACCGGGATTTTGCCCCTTGCTGATCCGCTCCACCCCTTTCTGGTTGCAGAGCTGGCATTTCTGGATCTGGCCGAAGGCCTCATCGTATTCGTACTTGGGCACGTTGTAGGGACAGGCCGCAACGCAGTAACGACACCCGATGCAGGCATCGGGATTGTGGCTGACGATACCGGTTTCCGGGTCCTTGATCATGGCGCTGACCGGACAGACCGACACGCAGCCCGCGTCCACGCAGTGCATGCAGTTACGCTTGATGAACGCGAAACCGTCGGTGGCGCTGTTCTTGGTCTCGCCGGTACCGTGCTTGTACGCCTTGATAATGTTCAGGGTATCACCCGAGAGTTCTTCGGCCTGATCCCACTGCACCTCGTTATCCCGCACCACCGACGGCATGTCGTTGACTTCCTTGCACTTATAGACACAGGCGCGGCAGCCGATACAAAGGGTGGAGTCGTAGAGCATGCCCACCGCGTTGGGCAGCGGCTCTTTGTTCCCGCGCGCCTCGACGGTGGAGCTGGCGGTGGCGATCAACGCCCCGCTTCCCGCCACCTTCAGAAAATCACGCCTATTCATGGCCGCCTCCCGTTCTATCAAGAGTGGGTTGTCCTTCTGAGCGCCCTAACCCGGCCATCTCACCGCTATTGAGAAAATCACGTCTGTTCATGATCGCCTCCGGTTACGGGTTATCTTGGCTGTCGTGATCGCTGACGCGGTCTTTCTCGAGTTTGCCCAGCTGCTTCACCGCCATGGCCGTTGCGCCCAGCACGGCGCCGCCGACAGCACCCAGCAGCGCCGCCGCCCCCGGTGTCACGCCGGTGCCAACAGGTTCGGCAATGCCTGGGAAGGTGGTGGGGGGCGTCACGGTCTTGACGTCAGACAGTGCATGAATCGGCTTGTTGAAGCCCACCCCTTCCTCGGTGCAGCCGAAGCACGGATGGCCCACGCCCACCGGCCAAGCACCGCCGCCCACGTCACCGAACTCGATGGCCGGGCAATTGGCGTAGGTTTCCGGCCCCTTGCAGCCGAGCTTGTAGAGACAGAAGCCTTTCTTGTGGCCGGCGTCACCAAATTCCAGCGCGAAACGGCCGGCATCGAAGTGAGGACGGCGTTCGCAGTTCTCATGGATCAGCCGTCCGTAGGCAAAGCGGGGACGGTTGAGGTGGTCCAGCTCGGGCACCGTGCCGAAGGTGACCAGGTGCAACACCGTAGAGAGGAAGTTGTAGGGGTTCGGCGGGCAGCCGGGAATATTGACCACGGCCTTGTCGGTCAGCACCTTGTCCACCGGGGTCGCCTCGGTGGGATTGGGACCGGCGGCAGGGATTCCACCCCAGGAAGCGCAGGAGCCGATGGAGATAATAGCAGCGGCCCCCTCGGCCGCCTCACGGACATGCTCAACGATGGGCTTGCCCGCTACCTTGCAGTAGATACCCCCGTCTTTCATGGGTATAGAGCCATCCACCACCAGCACATACTTGCCCCAGTTCTCCTTCATGGAATGAAGCTTGGCCTCTTCGGCCGCGTGCCCGGCGGGGACGCTCAGCGTCTCGTGATAGTCGAGGGAGATGAGATCAAGAATCAGGTTTTCCAACGTGGGATGGGTTGAGCGCAACAGCGACTCGGTACACCCGGTACACTCCTGGGCGGACAGCCAGATCACTGCTGGTCGGCGCGGACTGGCGATGGCGTAGGCCATCTGCACACCGGCTCCGCCGGTCAGTCCCAGGGTCGCCGCCACCCCGGTACAAAACTTCATAAAGGTGCGACGCGAAACCCCGAGCCGCTCTGCTACTTTGTGTAGCTCGTTATTATTCATGCTGTTCATTCCTACCTAGTGCCCTATCGCGTTTTTAACCACGCGCATCCCCGTGGTTTGCTGCTTTTGCCATGCAAGTGGTACATCGCTAACCAGTGGCCGGATCAACATCCGTGCCAATTGATAAAGCGCAATCAGCTCAAATAGCGCATCTAAAAATCAAGCAGTTATGCAAACAGAGAAAAAAGGTAGGAAAACGTTTAAAAAACAATTCGATTCCACGAAAAAGCAATAATGGAAACATTGTTTTCAGACGCAGCAGGACACGGACTAACCAGTCCGGCGCATTTTTTAACCCGCCCCCTTATGCGAGCGGTAAAAAAACACGCCGGGTCGCCCCGGCGCGCAAAGAACCTCATTACAGGGTGAGGCATGAGGTTGTCAGTCGTGAAGTGCCAAAAAGCCATAACCAGGCTCTTTGCCACAAACAGCTCTAAACAAACACTGTGCCAATAAAAATTTATCTATCTGTAACATATGGTTAGATTCTTTTCCGCGTCGATTGCCGGGCCTGGATTGGTAACGTCAAATATACGCCTGCCAATAACCTGAAAACTTGCTTTCCATCTAAGACCAAAGTTCAAATCCACTCCCGTTAACCCAAAGCTTTTTTGCGCAGGATCCACGGCACACTCCCCTCAGCTGAACCATACTTCCCTGCGCTATGACGGGTAGATTCAGCCAATGCCCATCCCCCCATCTCGGCAGGTGGACCCGAGTTTACCGCTAGCGAAGACAAACCTAATTCGCTGTACCCATTCCTTTCTCAAGGAGCAGACCCATGAACAAATGGAAACTTGTGACCACCTCCCTTGCATTTGCACTCGTCGCCGGCCTTACCGGTTGTGACAGCAGCGACGGACCGGCAGAAGAAGCCGGCAAGAAGATGGATGAAGCCATGGAAACCACGAAGGAGAAACTGGAGGAGCTCGGGGATAAGATGAGCGATGCCATGGACAGTGCCGGTGACAAGATGAGCGACGCCATGGATACCACTGAAGAAAAGATGGAAGAGACCGGCGACAAGATCAAAGAGGCAACCGAATAACGCCTTTGCAGCGTACGCGGCTTTTCCGAAGCCGGCGCGGCAAACAACGGGTCTGCCGAACTTACTTGGAACCAACAGGAAACGGACCGGCAGTATCGCTCGCCGGGTTGTACAAGCGACGGTACCGACCACCACTGAGTTCGATTGCAGGCAATACCCCGGCCGTACCGTTAAACACCACTCGGGGCCCCTTGGGGTAGGTAAGCAAACCCGCTGAGCGCAGTCTCCGGCCTCAGAAAAAGGACACCACTATACTGACACTGGCCGCTAGCGGCCCTAAGGGCGAAGGAACATGAGCCAAGGATCCAGCTCTCAGGAGCAGGGTGAGCCGTTGGAATCCACTTCCAATACCAAGGGAGAAAGAGACATGACAAAGGCACAAGCCAATACGGCCGGCGAATCCATATCTCGCCGCGTTGCTGATGAGCTTCACGAGCGCATTGATCAGGCGGCAGAAAAAGGCGAGCAGTTCGAAAATACACTCCACAAGGGTGGCGCCCAGGCGCAACAACGTACCAAGGAGATGACCAGTTCCTTCAATCAGCTGGCCAGAGACAACCCCTGGGCGCTGGTGGGCGGCTCACTCGCCCTTGGCATCTTGATCGGGGCACTGGTCGGCCGCCGCTAAACGACCGATGGCCGCCCCTTACGATCATGAGCGGGCCGACGCCCGGGAAGGGGAGCAGGCCGCGGGGCCGGAGCTGCCCCTTGGCAAAACCGTTGCGGAGTATTTCCAGTCAAACCGGCGCTATATTGCCGAACTGCTGAACCTGCTGACGCTGGAGGTTCGCTACAGTGGCCTGATGCTCGGCAGCGTCATCGCGCTGGCGCTGATCGCGGCCCTCGCCCTGTTCAGTCTCTGGGCACTGGCAAACGCCGCGCTGCTGCTCTGGCTGGTAACGCAGGCCTGGGCGTGGCCTTTCGCACTACTGTTGGGCGCGGGGCTCAACCTGCTGCTATTACTGGCCGCACTCTGGCAGATCAGGCGGGCCCTCGCGCGAATGGGCGTGGACGCAACCCGCCAGGCACTGGGCCTAGGAGGACACAATGCTTCCAAACAAAGCACAGATTGAGGCCCAAGCGCGGGGCCTGGCAGACGCCCGGGCCGATATCCATCATGCAGGGCATCAGCTGCAGACTGCCTTCTGGCAGCGCGCCACCTCACCCAAGGGGCTTGCCGCGAGCTTCGCAGTCGGCTTCGGCATCGGCTATGTGTTCGGCCTGCCGGAGAGCAAGCTCAGCGTCAACCGGCTGGCAGCCCTGACCAATCTGATATCACTGCTGAAATAGCGCGCAGACAGGGGCCATGCCGCGAAAGCCGGTCGTTAACCATTCCCATGAAAAGCGGCTTCCCATGATAAAGCGGCGCGAGACGAAACCCTCAGAGGGGCGAGGCTGCGTTGTTTGACGAGGCGAGTACAACAGCAAACTTACGTCTGCCGGTGCTAACGAATACTGGTGACCTTGTTGACCGGCTCCTTTGACGCCAGTGAAGCATGCTCGTCATTGATCCAGGCCAGCACCTCATCGCTGGTATGAAAGCGCGGCGCACCGGTCCAGAAAGTAGCCATCAGATTGGCGAGTTCAAGCAGCAACTGTTTATAGTGATTGCTAAATAGCCTGTTTCCAAGGCGAGTCGTAAACCACTTCAGAATCATCTTGCGTTCGGGCTCATGGCTGTAGTTGATATGTCCCTTGAGCGACTCCAGCAACGACTCCAGCCGCTCGCGGTCCGCTTCGGAAAGCTCCGCATCCATGGTTACCAACTGCAGCTCGATCCAGATATCCCCGAGCGGTTTCAGTTCGTCTTTCATACCACACCCTCACCCCAAGCAAGGCGCATTGAGCCGCCAATGACTGGCCCCCGGGAAAAACGCGGAAGCTCCAAAAAAGGTTAGCACATGCTGATTTAAACGCGTCCCAGGAGCGGCCCCTTCCGGCCATAAAGCGCGCCTGGCAGGCGGGCCTCGTCAATCGATGAAAACGCCCTTGGCCTATGCTGTTAACAGAGACCTCCAAAGCGCCATACTTACCGAGGAGCAGACGATGGATAGGGGCCTTAAGCGCCTGACTCAGCACCGCTTACTGATGCCAGGACTACTGATACTGGTCGCGACCCTTTGTGCCAGCTGCAGCAGCCGTACCCAGGTTGAATCCGACCTGGGTATCAAAGACGCCCCGCCCTGGGTCAATCAAGGCACCCAGGCTGTGAGCGACCAGCAAGGAAGACTTATCCAGGGGGTCGGCCTCGCCCCCCCTGTCGGCGACTTGGCTTTGCAGCGCGCAACCGCGGACAGCCGGGCCCGCGCGGAAATCGCCAAGGTACTCTCGACCTACGTCGAGGCCACCCTGGATGCGTACAGTCAGAGCCAAGGACCGGCCAGCGATGCCAGCGTGCGCCAGGTGCTGCAGACCAGCAGCCGCGTGGCCCTGGCCGGAAGTCGCATTCTTGCCCATTGGCGGGACACGCAGACCGGCGACCTGTATGCCTTTGCGGAACTGGATTTAAAAGAGGTGGATGCAACATTGGAGCGCACAGAAGCACTGCACGAAGACCTGCGACGCTACCTGCGCGAGCAGGGGCCACAGCGCTTCGACCGTTTCGCCAGGGAAAACGGAGGCCAGCCATGAGAGGCGCCCTAGCCTGCATCTGCCTGTTGCTGGTGGCCTGCGGCACCCAGGTTACCCGGATCGCACCGCAGGAGCAGGTGGATCTGAGCGGCGCCTGGAACGATACCGACTCACGCCTGGTGGCCGAAGCGATGATCGAGGATGCGCTAAGCCATCCCTGGATCACTGATTTTCATCGCGACGAAGGACACCGCCCTGCCGTAATACTCGGCTCCATTCGCAACCTCAGTCACGAACACATCAACGTCCAGGCCTTTCTGGCCGATATCGAGCGCGCCCTGGTCAACTCTGGCCAAGTGACCTTTGTCGCCAACCCGCAGGAACGTCGCCAGGTGCGCGATGAACGTCTTGACCAGGACCTTCACGCGCAGGAGGCAACGCGCAATCCGGCCGGCCAGGAGCTGGGCGCCGACTTTTTGCTCAACGGTCAAATTAACACCATTATCGACGCCAATGACCGACAACAGGTGCGCTACTACCAGGTAGACCTGTCCATGATCAGCCTGGCGGACAACCGCAAAGTCTGGCTGGGTCAGAAAAAGATCAAGAAACGGGTCGATAACGCCAGAATCCGCTATTGATCCAGCCCCGTGTCGATGCCAAATCAACTCTGCTGCTGCCTGGGCGCACTGCTGCTGAGCGGCTGCTCCCTCAGCCACTGGGGCCTCGCCCCCCAGCCCCCGGCACTTACCAATCGAGAGCCCTCCAGCTCGCTGCAAGTGCTGAACGAGGCGGAACCGGCCTCCGAAGACCGACTGTTGCACGGGTTGCAACGGGCCTTGTTTGAACACCTTAACGGCCATTTTGCCGCCAGCAATCTCTTGCTGCATGGAATCACACCGCAGCTCTCGGAACTGAAAGCAACCAGCATCACCGAAACCCTCGGCGCCGGAGCCCTTAATGAAACCCTGCGCGCCTACCTACCCACACCCAGCGAACAAGCCTTGTTGCACCAACTAGCCATGCTCAATTACCTCTTGTTGGGGGAGCCCGCCCGGGCCCGGGTGGAGGCGCTTCAGGCCGATCTGCTCTTTAGGCGTCTGGCCAGCGCCGGCGGCCTTAACGGCCAGCTTGCCAGCACCCGGTTTGTAGCAGGGTTGGTATTCGAAATTCTCGGCGAGTGGGATAACGCCCTGATCGCCTACCGGGATGCTTCGGAGCTGCTGGAAGCCAGGGACGAAACGCCGCCCGCAGGCTTGACGCTAAGCCTGGAGCGCATGCGCCAGCAGCTGGGGCTAACCTCCCCGGCGCCCTCCTCACCCGCTCAGCCCGCGGGGCAAGAGCTGGTAGTACTGCTCTGGCAGGGCCAGATATCCCCGCGGGTCCCGCAGCAACTGCGCCTGTACAACCCGGCGCTACGACAGCACTTGGCGTTTGCACTGCCCATCTACGCCGCCAGCTACCCGCCGCCCCGCGAGGAGCCCATCACCCTTGGCGACGGGCTCTGGCACGCCATGCCGCTGGAAAACCTTGAGCAGCGGGTGCGCGAGGACCTGGCTCGGCAACGCCCGGCGCTGATCGCGGCGGCGACCTCCCGGGCATTCGCCAAGTTCCACATCTCCAGGGAGGCCGGCGCCACGGACGAGATACTGGGAGTGCTGGTGGATCTGGCGTTGACCCTGGGCGAGGTGGCGGACCTGCGCAGCTGGAGCAGCCTGCCTTCCCATATTCTCCTCGCCCGCATCCCCCTGCCCGCGGCGCCAGTCAACCTTGAGGTAGAAATTGGCGGTCGCTCAACGGCGGCGCCCCGCCATCGAATCGGACTTTTATTGCTGCACACGGCCAGCGGCCGGCTGTTCCGCTATCCTGCCATTAAGGAGCCCGCCGATGCTTGATACCCGCCCAGTCCGAAACGCCCTCCTGCTGTTACTCGTCCTCGCCGGCGCAGGGTGCGGCACATCCCCCCTTCCCCCCTGGCAACAATCGACGGAGTCCTACCCACCCGAGCGTTACCTGCGAGCGGACGGCAGCGCTCAAGACCCCAACGACGCCCAACGGCGGGCGCTGGCCAACCTCGCACAGATATTTCAGCTGCACGTCGAAGACCGCGGGCTGGATTTCGTCCAGAGCCAGAGCGCCCGCGACGAAGACCCCGAAGTCATCCGCCGGAGCCGCCGGATCATTGCGGTTTCCGGGGAGCAGGTAATCGAGGGTGCTCGGATCGCTGAACAGTGGCAAGCGAAAGACGGGCGCCACTACGCGCTCGCGGTGCTGGAGAAAGCCCCGGCCGCATTTTCCCTGGGAAGACGAATCGCGGATCTGGACGGGCGTCTGGCGCAGCAGATGCGCGCCGCGAGCGCCGCACCGCCCCTGGCAGCCATTCCCCGCCTGGAACAAGCCCGCCACCTGCAACGGGAACGGGAGGCCCTGGCCCGGAAGCTCGAGGTACTGGAGGCAGCGGCGCCGCCGCCTCCCTACTCCCAAGGCGAAATCGAGTCAGCACTTGAAACCCAGCTTGGACAGCTGCAGTTGCGCTTGGAAGTGCCAGACCCTGCCCTGCACCCCCTGCTTGAAAGCGCCGCCGAATCGCTGGGCATTTCCACCTCGCCCCAGAGCCCAACCCTACTGCAGGCAGAACTGCTGCTGGAGCCGACGGAATGGGAAAGCGGCTGGTACTGGCGGCGCGGTGCACTGCAGCTAACCCTGAGCGGGCCCGAGACCGTCCTCGCCTCGCGGCGCTGGCCGATCAAAGCCGCGGCGCGCAACCGCGCCTACACGGACACCCGGCTGGTTAACACCCTGTCCAATGCCCTACCCGGCTACCTTTATGAGCTCCTCGCTGGCTCCAACGCGGAATCGCGTCAACACCTGCCGCCCACCACCGACCCAGCGCACTGATCGGCACCTGCAGGCAAAGACCTGAAACCCAGGATGAACGCGGCACAACTCTGCGGCAAAAATCACTATTTGTGCGCAATCCAACGAATTGCGCACAACGGCTTTCCCAACCCCCTTTTATTCGATACATTGCCAACGACCCGGGGAGATCCCTTGGGCCAAAACCCAGATTCGGAGGGATTCCGATCAAAAATAAGAAGGGGCATGTCCCCGAGCGGCTGCACGGTGCGAAGGAGGGCCCGGTTCTACCGCCACAGATGAAGTTAACCGAATGGTTATCGAGTGTGTTCGTAACGAAGGGTTTGAAGATCAACTGACGGAAAGCAGCGCCTACCAAGTCCAAGAGCTGGGTAAGAATTCTTATCTGATTCAGAATGATAAGGAAGAGCCCCGCTGGTACGGGCGCCAGCACTTCAACATCAAGCTGGAGGGCTGATTCAGTCGTTGACCAACCTTTCGGGCGCCGTGTTCCGGTGCCCTATTTCCCCCACCGCCTCTTTAACCCGTTCAGACTCCCCGGCCACTAAGCAGTGGTACCGGATTGACAGCCCCCACCCGTTAACAGACCGGCTGCCTCAGCAGGCCACCACGTTGACCGCCAGCCCGCCCTGAGCGGTTTCCTTGTATTTGTCCTGCATATCACGCCCGGTCTGACGCATGGTCTCGATCACACTGTCCAGCGATACCTGGTGACGCCCGTCGCCGCGCAACGCCAAGCGCGCGGCGTTCAAGGCTTTTACCGCCCCCATGGTATTGCGCTCGATACAGGGCACCTGCACCAGCCCAGCAACGGGATCACAAGTCAGCCCCAGGTTGTGCTCCATGCCGATTTCCGCGGCATTCTCGATCTGCGCATTGCTGCCGCCCATTACCGCGGCCAGCCCGGCGGCCGCCATGGAGCAGGCCACACCCACCTCTCCCTGGCACCCCACTTCGGCGGCAGAAAGGGACGCGTTGCGTTTGTACAGCATCCCTACCGCAGCGGCCGTGGCCAAAAAGCAGGAAACGCCCGCCTCGTTGGCGCCGGGCACAAACCGCGTGTAGTAGGCGAGCACCGCCGGTATCACCCCGGCGGCACCGTTGGTAGGGGCAGTCACCACCCGTCCACCCGCGGCGTTTTCCTCGTTCACCGCCATGGCATAGAGATTGATCCAGTCCATCACGCTGAGCGAATCCCGCAGCGCCGCCTCAGGCGCTTGGGTCAGCTCCCGATAGAGATCATGGGCACGCCGCTTGACCCCCAACCCACCCGGCAGCTCGCCGGTTTGCCGACAGCCGCGCTCGATGGACGCCTCCATCACCGACCAGACCTGCCGCAAGCCCGCCTCGACCTCTGCCATCGGACGGCGTGCTGCCTCGTTGGCCAGCACCATTGCAGCGATACTCAGGCCCGATTCATCCCCCAGGGCCAACAACTCCCGGGCATTTGAAAACGGGTAGGGCACCTCGCCCGGACCGGCACCTTCCCCCGCTGGCGCCCCCTCGGGCGCGTCCATCTCCTCCTCGCTGCGTACGAAACCGCCCCCCACCGAAAAATAGCGGCTCTTAAGGGTGCGCACACCGGCGCAGTCGAAGAGTTCAAAACTGAGCCCGTTCGGGTGCTGCGCAAGACGCTCGCCGCACAGGAAAAGCAGGTCCTGGGATTCGCTGAAGGCCAGCCGCTGAACCCCGTCGAGCATCAGGACACGGCTGGCACGGATAGTTTCGACGATCCCGGGCACCCGGTCGGGGTCCACCTTGTCCGGCTGCTCCCCGGAAAGCCCGAGCAGCACCGCCACATCGGTCGCGTGCCCCTTACCGGTCATGGCCAGTGAGCCGTAAAGGCACACGCGAACCCTGCCGGCTCCTTCCAGCAATCCAAGACCTCTTGCCTGGGCCAGGAAACGCTGCGCCGCCCACATGGGGCCGACGGTGTGAGAGCTGGAGGGCCCGATCCCCACTTTAAAGAGGTCGAAAATACTCAGTGACATAGAGACTCCCGGTTGGGTTGCAATGCCAGGGCTGTTTAGACGCCAAGGGCCGAGCGCGGCCGACTGCCGCCGGCGATCACGGGTCCCCGGAGCCTAACAAAGCCCGAGAGAAGCGATCAACTATTTTTCCTTTAGGAAACGCGCACCGCAGAACCGCGTCCCCGGAGATGGCTTAGAGCCTGAAAAAATATTGCGCTATCATTGCGATTTAGGCCGAAATAGTGGCATCCGGCTCAATATCAAAACGGCCTTCGGATGCAATTTGCGTTCACTTTAAGAAACAACGGAGTACCCCATGGCTGATGAAACCCCCGCCTCGATGATCGAGAAAGAACGGGATAAAGGCCGGCAAGGCAGCGAGTCGAACCTGGAGCCGCTTCAGTTGGGAAAACGGGTTCGCGAACTTCGCCTGGCCAACAGCCTGACCCTTGAGGAAGCCAGCCGCCGCACCGGGCTGGCGCGCTCTACGCTGTCGAAGATCGAAAACGAGCAGATCTCCCCCACCTTCCAGGCCGTGCAGAAGCTGGCCCAGGGGCTCGATATCGACATTCCCCAGCTTTTTGTCAGCGCTAGCGACTCGCGCACCTCCGGCCGTCGCGACATCACCCGGGCCGGCGAGGGCAAGCCCCACCCCACCCCAACCTACGAGCACGAAATGCTGGCCGGCCAGCTGACCAACAAGCGCATGCTGCCCTACAAATCCGTAGTCCGGGCCCGTCGCTTCGAAGACTACCCCCAGTGGGTGCGCCACGACGGAGAAGAGTTCCTGCTTATCCTTAGCGGTAGCGTGCGTTTCTACACCGAATTCTACGAGCCGGTGGATCTTCATGCCGGCGACAGCAGCTACTATGACGGAAGCATGGGCCATGCACTGATCTCCATCAGCGACCAGGACGCGGAAGTGCTCTGGGTGACTTCCACCTGAGCGCACCCCGCAAGTGCACCATCAATCACCAGCGCGCACCATTACGGTGCAAGTACAGAGTGGGTAGTTTCCACCCACTCTGTTACTCCCCTCCCCAGGCGCTTAACCCAATAAGCCAAAACAGCGAAAAACCGATGCTAGTTGGCGCTCTAATGCCGACACTCAGCAACACCCTGCACCAACTAGCGATATTGTTGGCCCCATCCGCATTTGCTTCAATCTTTAGGCACCGCAAGGGCTGCGGACCTGTTCCGCCGAGGGCGCCAGTTTGAGCGTTTCAGAAACCGGCGAACGCTTGGCGTTCGAACATGTTTATTATTTTCAACGCCTGGCACAGCCTTTGCTATAAGAACTGCGATTAACCATAAAAATTAACTGTGGTTCTGCCTGTTCGCAGGCAGCGAATCTACCAATAAGGAAAAATCATGAAAAAGATCGCTTCCGTTGCAGCCCTGTCAGCCATCGCCGTGGGCATGTCCACCGCGGCCCAGGCTGAGGGCACTCTCGACGCCGTCAAAGATAAAGGCTTTGTACAGTGCGGCGTCAGCACCGGCCTTCCCGGCTTCTCCAACCCTGATGAGAAAGGCAACTGGCAAGGTATGGACGTCGACGTCTGTCGCGCCATCGCCGCCGCCGTCCTGGGTGACGCGTCCAAAGTTAAGTACATTCCCCTGACCGCCAAAGAGCGTTTCACCGCGCTGCAGTCCGGCGAAATCGACGTGCTGTCCCGTAACACCACCTGGACCCAGACCCGGGACACCACCCTGGGCCTGAACTTCGCCGGGGTTAACTACTACGACGGTCAAGGCTTCCTGGTCAGCAAGAACCTGGGTGTCAAGAGCGCCAAGGAGCTGGACGGCGCCGCGGTGTGCATCCAGTCCGGCACCACTACCGAGCTGAACCTGTCCGACTACTTCAAGCTCAACAACATGCAGTTCGACCCGATCGTCTTCGACACCTCTGACCAGACCGTCAAGGGCTTCGAGGCCGGCCGCTGCGACGTGCTCACCTCCGACCAATCCCAGCTCTACGCCCTGCGCATCAAGCTGGCTGACCCGAGCAGCGCCATGGTACTGCCCGAGGTGATCTCCAAGGAGCCCCTGGGCCCCGTCGTACGCCAGGGTGACGACCAGTGGTTCAACATCGTCAAGTGGTCTCTGAACGCGATGATCAACGCCGAAGAGCTGGGCCTGAGCTCCGCCAACGTCGACAGCATGAAGGAGAGCAGCGACAATCCCAGCATCAAGCGCCTGATCGGTCTTGAAGGACCCAAGGGAGAGGGCCTGGGCCTCGCCGATGACTGGGGCTACCAGATCGTCAAGCAGGTCGGCAACTACGGCGAAGTGTTCGAGCGCAACGTCGGCGCCGGCTCTCCGCTGGGCATCGAGCGTGGCATCAACGCCCTCTGGAACCAGGGCGGCTTCCTCTACGCCCCCCCCATGCGCTAATCCTACCGCGCACCGCCGGGACGGCCTTTGCCGTCGTCCCGGCTCTCATCTATACCTAATTAATTGATTAACTGCCTTCGGGAGCTTTTTCCATGCCCACCGATGTGAACAAAGGCGTGGCGCCCTCCTCGAAACCCAAGTTCTGGAACGACCCCGACAAACGGGCAATGCTGTTTCAGGTACTGATGATCCTAGCAATCGTGGGTTTCTTTTATTACGTCATTAATAACGCGCTTACCAACCTTGATAACCGGGGGATTACCACCGGCTTCGGGTTTCTCAGTCAAGCAGCCGGGTTCGATATCCTGCTGACGCTGGTCCCCTTTGACTCCAGCTATAGTTTTGGCCGCACCTTTATCGTCGGCCTGCTCAATACACTGCTGGTCTCTTTTCTTGGCATCATCCTGGCGACCTTGCTCGGCTTTGTCATGGGGGTGGCCCGCCTCTCCCATAACTGGCTGGTAGCCAAGGTAGCCGCGGTCTACATCGAGACTTTCCGCAACATTCCGCTGCTGCTGCAGATTTTCTTCTGGTATGTAGCCGTGCTTCAGACCCTGCCCTCCCCCCGCCAGAGCATCGAGCTCGGGGCCGGCAGTTTCCTAAACATTCGCGGACTCTATATCCCCTCGCCGGTGTTCGAGAGCGGCTTTTCCGCCGTGGTCATCGCCCTGGTGGCAACCATCATCGGCATCGTGTTTCTGGTACGCTGGAATCACAAGCGCCAGGACGCCACCGGCAAGTACTTCCCTGTCGGCTGGGCCTCACTGGCGCTGTTGATCGTGGTACCCGGCCTGGTATTTCTGCTCGCCGGCTCTCCGCTGAGCTGGGACTACCCGGAGCTGCGTGGGTTTAACTTCCGCGGCGGCACCACCATCATCCCCGAACTGATCGCCCTGCTGCTGGCCCTGACCATCTACACCGGCACCTTTATTGCCGAGACGGTTCGCGCCGGTATTCTCGCGGTCAGCCACGGTCAGACCGAAGCCGCCCACGCGCTTGGCCTGAGCAACAGCCGTACCCTGCGCCTGGTGGTCATTCCTCAGGCCATGCGAGTCATCATTCCACCCCTAACCAGCCAGCATCTGAACCTGATCAAGAACTCCTCTCTGGCCACCGCCATCGGTTACCCCGATCTGGTTTCGGTATTCATGGGCACCACCCTGAACCAGACCGGCCAGGCGATCGAGATCATCTTCATGACCATGGCCGTGTACCTGACCATCAACCTGCTGGTCTCGCTGTTCATGAACTGGTACAACAAGCGCGTCGCGCTGGTGGAGCGTTAATTCAATGATCATAAACGACAAAAAACTGCCTGACCTGCCGCCGCCCACCAGCACCTCCGGGCCTATCGGCTGGCTTCGCAACAACCTGTTCGACACCCCGCTCAACAGCATTCTGACCCTGGTGATCGGCTATCTGCTGGTGACCAACCTGGTTCCGCTGATCCAATGGGCGTTTATCGACGCCGACTGGATCGGCGACAGCCGGGATGCCTGCACCAGTGGCGGCGCCTGCTGGGTGTTTGTCTCGGTGCGTCTGAACCAGTTCCTCTACGGCTTCTACCCCGAGAGCGAGTACTGGCGCATCAACACCCTGTTTGTCCTGCTGGGACTGCTGCTGGCCGGAATGATCTATGAAAAGACCCCCAAGCGGGGCTGGATCGCCCTGTTTACCCTGGTGGTATTCCCGGTCATCGCCTACTTCATGCTCCATGGCGGCTCTTTCGGCCTGCCGGTGGTGGAAACCCACAAGTGGGGCGGACTGACCCTGACCCTGGTGCTGGCCCTGGTGGGCATCGTCGCCTCCCTGCCGATCGGTGTCATGCTGGCACTCGGACGGCGCTCTCACATGCCCATCGTGCGCTCTTTCTGCACCATCTTTATCGAGGTGTGGCGTGGGGTTCCGCTGATCACCATTCTCTTCATGGCGTCGGTCATGCTACCGCTGTTCGCGCCCGAGGAGATCGATCTGGACAAGCTGGTACGGGCCCTGATCGGCATCACTTTGTTCCAGTCCGCCTACATGGCGGAGGTCATCCGCGCCGGCCTGCAGGCCATTCCCAAGGGCCAGTACGAAGCGGCTGACGCCATGGGACTGAGCTACTGGAAAAAGATGGGGCTGATCATCCTGCCCCAAGCGCTGAAGATCGTCATCCCGGGTATCGTGAACACCTTCATCGCCCTGTTCAAGGACACCAGCCTGGTGCTGATCATCGGCCTGTTCGACCTGCTGGCCATCGTTCAGTCGGCCCTGGCCGATCCGAAATGGCTCGGCTACTCCACCGAAGGCTACGTATTCGTCGCTTTCGTGTTCTGGGTCTTCTGTTTCGCCATGTCCCGCTACAGCCAGTATCTCGAACGCAAATTGCACACCGGCCACGGCGCGCGCCAGTAAGCGCGCCAGGTATATAAGAATTAGGAGTTTGTAATGTCTACCGATTCCATGAGCGTCTCCGACCAGGTGATGATCGAGTTAAAAAACGTCAATAAGTGGTACGGTGATTTCCACGTCCTCAAGGACATCAACCTGACCGTCAACAAGGGTGAACGGATCGTCATCTGCGGCCCCTCGGGTTCAGGCAAGTCGACCATGATTCGCTGCCTCAACCGACTCGAGGAACACCAGTCGGGCGATATCATCGTCTCCGGAACTACCCTGACCAACGACCTAAAGCACATCGAGACCATCCGCCGGGAAGTGGGTATGGTGTTCCAGCACTTCAACCTCTTCCCGCACCTCACGGTGCTGGAGAACTGCTGCCTGGCGCCGATCTGGGTTCGCAAGACCCCGCGCAAGGAGGCCGAAGCGACGGCCATGAAGTACCTGGAGCGGGTCAAGATTCCCGAGCAGGCCCACAAGTACCCTGGCCAGCTCTCCGGCGGCCAGCAGCAGCGGGTCGCGATCGCCCGCAGCCTGTGCATGAACCCCGAGGTCATGCTCTTTGACGAGCCCACCTCGGCGCTTGACCCGGAGATGATCAAGGAGGTGCTGGATGTCATGATCGAGCTGGCCCAGGAAGGGATTACCATGCTCTGCGTGACTCACGAGATGGGCTTTGCCAAAACCGTGGCCAACCGGGTGATCTTCATGGACGGCGGCCAGATCATCGAAGAGAACGAGCCGCAGGAGTTTTTCAACAACCCGCAGTCCGACCGGACCAAGCTGTTCCTCAGCCAAATTCTCAACCACTGATACAGCTGCCGATCTTCAAATCGGCCTGCGCCCCCCCAATCCCCGCCTTGTGCGGGGATTTTTGTTTATCCCCCTCGGCCCCTGCCCCCTGACTTATCTAGCGCGCACTTAGCTGGATAGTCCCACGGGCGGCGTCTAGAGTTAACCCGGAGCCAGCAGGTTAAATTAGTCCCGCAGGGCCCTGGCAACGAATCGAGACTTAACGAGCCGGAGGCTGGAAAAGGTGAGACATCGGTTTCCCCCGCAACAGGACGGTGTCCTATACATGACCGAAGGCGGCACCGAAACCGAAATCATGTACAAGTTCGGCTTTGAGCTGCCGCACTTTGCCATGTTCCCCCTGCTCGACAACCCCAAAGCGGTGTCCGCCCTGAACGGCATGTATCAACGCTACCTTGATACCGCCGCCAAGCATGGCTTCAACGCGCTTGTCGGCGGGCTGGATTACCGCGCAAGCCCCGACTGGGGTTCACTGCTGGGCTACTCGAATACAGGGCTCGCCGAGATGCAGTTGCGCGCGATTGAATTCCTGCGGGATGTTGCCAAGCCTTACCAAGGCCAGATTGCCGACATTCAAATCGTCGGCGTGGTTGGACCGCGAGGGGATGCCTACGCCCTGAACAAAACGATCTCCGCCCAGGAGGCAGAGGCGTACCACAGCACTCAGCTGGAGACCCTGCAACAAGCCGATGTCGATCTGGTCTGGGCCGCCACCTTCAACAACGTCCCCGAAGCGGTAGGCGTTTCAAGAGCAGCCGCCCGGTGCCAACTGCCGCTCTGCATGTCCTTTACCCTGGACAGCAACCATCGCCTCAAATCCGGCCCGACACTAAAGCAAGCCATCGAAACCGTTGACCTCAAGGCCGGTGACCGCCGCCCTGACTTTTACGGGATCAACTGCTCACACCCCTTGGAGTTCAGCCCGGCGATCGAACAGGCCGCCTGGTTTGAACGGGTTCGCTGTCTGCGACCAAACGCCGCCATGATGGACAAAATATCGCTCTGTAAGCTCGGTCATTTAGAGGATGGCGACCCCCAGGATCTCGGAGAACAGATGGGCGAACTGGCCCGACGGTTTCCTCACATCGACATCTGGGGCGGCTGCTGCGGAACCTGGGAGCGACACCTCGAGCAGATCGCCACCCAGGTTAAACTGCATCGCTAACCGGTGGGCCCTCGTCAATGCGCTGCACGCTGAGCGAACCCATTTAGAAACGCGCGATTCAGGCGAATAAAAAACCCGGCCAGAGAGCCGGGTTTTTATCCAACCAGTGCCGCTAATTCAACGACGCTGGTATCAGCGCAGGGCGGCCGTCAGCCGACGAACTTGATCATCACCCCGGCTGCCACCGCCGAACCGATAACCCCTGCCACGTTGGGTCCCATGGCATGCATCAGCAGGAAGTTCTGCGGGTTCGCCTCCAGGCCGATCTTGTTAGAGACCCGTGCTGCCATCGGCACCGCCGAGACGCCGGCCGAACCGATCAGGGGATTGATGGGCGTGCTGCTGAACTTGTTCATCAGCTTGGCCATCAAGACCCCGCAGGCGGTTCCGATGCCGAAGGCGATAATCCCCAGCCCCAGGATGCCCAGCGTGTTGATATCCAGGAACTTGTCGGCGCTGAGCTTGGAGCCCACCGACAGCCCCAGGAAGATGGTGACGATATTGATCAGCGCGTTCTGCGCCGTATCGCTCAACCGCTCCACCACACCGCACTCACGCATCAGGTTACCGAAGCAGAACATACCGAGCAGGGGCGCCGCGTCCGGAAGCAGCATCGCCACCAGAATCAGCAGCACCAGCGGGAACATAATCTTCTCGGTTTTGCTCACCGGCCGCAGCTGGGTCATGGCCAGCTTGCGCTCCTCCGGGGTGGTCAGGGCACGCATGATCGGCGGCTGGATCATCGGCACCAGGGCCATGTAGGAGTAGGCCGAAACCGCGATGGCACCGAGCAGCTGCGGAGCCAGCAGGCTGGCCACGTAGATCGCCGTGGGGCCGTCCGCGCCACCGATAATGCCGATGGCGGCCGCATCCTGGATGGAGAATTCCATGAGCCCCAGCGCGGTCAGTCCCACGGCGCCGAGCACCGTGGCAAAGATGCCGAACTGGGCAGCGGCGCCCAGGAACAGGGTCTTGGGATTGGCCAGTAGCGGACCGAAGTCGGTCATCGCCCCCACCCCCATGAAGATGATCAAGGGCGCGGCACCACTGGCAATGGCCACCAGGTAAAAGTTGTAGAGCATGCCGTTGTTGAAGCCACCGTCCATCGCTACCGCTGCGGCGGCATTGTGGGCGCTGTGGCTTGCACTGGCATAGGCCTGCTTGATGACCTTGGGATCGACCGAATCGATCCCAAGGGCCTGGCCGATCTGCGCAATAAGCTCAGGCTTGCCCAGGTGCAGGGCATTCTCCACCGCGGAGAACGCAAGCCCCGCCTCCGGAATGTTGGCGAGAATGCCCCCGAACCCGATCGGCACCAGCAACAGGGGCTCAAAGTTCTTTTTGATCGCGAGGAACAGCAGACCCAGCCCCACCACAATCATCACCGCCTGGCCCCACTGTATCTGATAGATACCGGAGCTGACGAAAAGGTTGATCAGCTTATCCATAGCGCTCGGCCCTTACGACAGGTTCAACAGGGTATCGCCGACCGCGACGGAATCACCCTCTTTGACGGTCACGGCAGCCACGGTCCCGGCGCGCGCCGCACGGACTTCGGTTTCCATCTTCATCGCTTCGAGGATAACCAGCACATCTCCCTCCTGGACCATATCGCCAGGAGAAACCTCGACCTTCCAGATATTCCCCGCCAAGGGCGCGCTCACGGGCTCGCCATCACCGGCGGCGGGCGCCGCCGCTGCAGCTTGGGGCGCCTGAGCCGGTTGAGCGACGGGAGCCAAGGCGCTCACATCGCCACCCTCGGTCACCTGCACCACGTAGCTCTGGCCGTTGACGGCCACGGTGTAGACCTCTTCGCCTCCGGCCGGCTTTGCCGCGACCTTGGGGGCGGGGGCGCTGGCAGCAGCCGCGTCCGCCTCGGTAGGCGCGGGCTCGAAGGCGGAAGCGTCGCCCCGATTCTCAAGAAACTTCAGCCCGATCTGCGGGAACAGGGCGTAGGTCAGGACGTCGTCCAGCTCGCGCTCACCGGTTTCCAGGCGGAAGTCTTTCTCTTTGGCCAGCGCACGCAGCTCCTCGGTCAGCTTGTCCATCTCCGGCGCCAGCAAATCGGCCGGGCGGCAGGTGATGGGCTCGGCGCCATCCAGAACCCGGGCCTGCAGTTCTTTGTTGAAGGGCGCGGGCGCGGCGCCGTATTCACCCTTGAGGATGCCGGCAGTCTCCTTGGAAATGCTCTTATAGCGCTCGCCGGTCAGGACGTTCAGCACCGCCTGAGTACCGACGATCTGGGAGGTGGGGGTAACCAGCGGGATAAAGCCCAGGTCTTCGCGGACACGGGGAATCTCTTCGAGCACCTCGTCCAGCTTGTCGCCGGCGCCCTGCTCCTTGAGCTGGCTCTCCATATTGGTCAGCATGCCGCCGGGAACCTGGGCCACCAGAATCCGTGAATCCACCCCCTTGAGGGACCCTTCCCACTTGGCGTACTTCTTCCGCACTTCCCGGAAGTAGGCCGCTATTTCCTCAAGCAGGTTGATGTCCAGTCCAGTGTCGCGATCCGTCCCCTCGAAAATGGAAACCACGGACTCGGTGGGCGAGTGGCCGTAAGTCATCGACATGGAGGAAATCGCCGTGTCGACGTTGTCGATCCCCGCCTCCACACACTTGACGATGGTAGAGGTGGAAAGACCGGTGGTAGCGTGGCACTGCATATGAACCGGAATCTCCAGCTCCGCCTTGAGGCGGCTGACCAGCTCGAACCCTTCATAGGGCTTGAGCAGGCCGGCCATGTCCTTGATGCACACCGAGTGGGCGCCCATGTCCTGGATACGCCTGGCCATCTCGACCCACATGTCGATGGTGTGGATGGGGCTGATGGTATAGGAGATGGTGCCCTGGGCGTGCTTGCCGTTCTCAAGCACCGCCTTGATGGCGGTTTCGAGGTTGCGTTCATCGTTCATGGCATCGAACACGCGGAAAACGTCGACCCCGTTGACCGCGGCGCGTTCCACGAAACGACGGACGACATCGTCCGCGTAGTGTCGGTAACCGAGGATGTTCTGACCGCGGAAAAGCATCTGTTGCGGCGTTTTCGGCATGGCCGCCTTGAGCTTGCGGATTCGCTCCCAGGGGTCTTCGCCCAGGTAGCGGATACAGGCATCAAAGGTCGCCCCGCCCCAGGTTTCAACGGACCAGAAGCCGACCTGGTCAAGCTTCTCGGCGATGGGGAGCATGTCTTCAAGACGCAGGCGGGTGGCAAAAAGAGATTGATGCGCGTCGCGCAGCACTACATCGGTAATACCCAGGGGTTTCTTGGTATCGGTCATGGTATGGCCTTTTATCTACGCGGAAGTGGATTGAGCTTGATATGAAACGCTACTGCTTGTGGCGGCTGCGGTATTGCCGAATCGCAGCCGAGATTACCGCCACCAGCTGTTCCTGGTCCCCGGCACCCGCTGCGGGCGCCGCCGCGGCGCGGGGCTTGGCGGGAACCGGCACAGGCTCGGGAAGGAAGCGGTTGACCAAGCGGGACATCAGCGTGGTCATGACCACCAACAGGGTCAGAAACACAAAGACGAACCCCATGCCGAAGCCCATCAGTGCCAGACCTTCATTGATCAAGTTGCTCGAATTCATCGAGACGACTCCTGTTGTTTTATTCTCATCATCCAGATAGCCGGGGTCCGGCCATCCTGGGTGGCTCAACCATAGCCCGAGCAGATCATTAAAAATAATTAATATTTTTGATAGAAATCATTAACAAGAGGTTATGCCAGCATCATCTATAGCATAAGCTCATGATATTTATAGCCTTTTAACCCATAAGAGGCCGCAAGAGAAATTTTCCTCACGCTCCGGCTTAGGACTTTGGTCGAGTTTCTCCGGCGGTTTTGTCGCACCCTGTAACCGGGCCAACCCGGGCGGCCTCGGTCTCCGCCCGCGGCAGGGCCGGGCGCACCAGAGGCATCGCCAGGCGCTGCCGCCACCCCCTACCGACCTTGACCCCCGCCAACGTTTCCTTACTGGCGATCGTCACCAAAAAGGCCCCCTGGTTGCGCAGGTAACGGGCGCCCCAGCGCTCGAGAAAGCCCAGGCGGCGCATCCACGCTTGGCTGGTGATCGGTGGCCGGTAAAAGCCGGACAGGGTGCGCTCGCGGCCCAATCCCAACAGGGCGAGCCAGTCATTCAGGCGGTGGCGGCCGATAAAGTGAGCCTGCCAGGGCGGCTGAGCCTTTCGCCGGCGCCACCATCGAAACACTCCCCAGAAACTGACCGGATTGAATGAAACCACCACCAGTTTACCGCCGGGCCTCAGCACCCGGGCCGCTTCGCGCAACAGCTGGTGAGGGCTCTCGGCAAAATCCAGGGCGTGATGCAGCACCACCGCATCGATACAGTCATTTGCGAAAGGCAAACGGTCAAACCCTCCGACGACAGCCTCTTCCGGCATGCCCAGCTCGACCCGGGGAAGGAGCAGGAAACGGTGCCCTGCATTGGCCCCGTCACACAGAGAGGCGTCGGAGAACACACCGATCTGCAGCAGGTGGTAGCCAAAAACCCCCGGCATCACGGTTTTTACCTGCTCCCGTTCGGCTTCAAGCAGGTTGCGGCCCAGCTCGCTCTCAAACCAGCGGGCCACCGCCGATGCGGTGCTGGGGCTGTCGGAGTCACTCAAGGCGTCATTTCCGCGGTTCTTTACGGCCATGGTTTAGAAATCCGTCAATTATAGAGTATCCTGCCCAATCGCCTGGTATCGAAGCTCGAGGTTTTGTCCATGTTAAAGGTCCACCCCCTTCCCGCCTTCAGCGACAATTATATCTGGGTACTGCAGGTTGACGGCTCCAACCGGGTCGCCGTCGTTGACCCGGGCGACGCGAGTCCTGTCACCGACTACCTGAGTGCCCATGATCTGGCCCTGGAGGCTATCCTGATCACCCACCACCACCCCGACCATACCGGCGGTGTTGAAGAACTGGCCGCCACCACGGGCGCCAAGGTGTATGGGCCGGCGCAATCCCCGTTCCAGCGGATCGACCAAGGCCTGAACAACGGAGACCGCATCGAGGTGCTCGGTCTGCCGTTTCAAGTAGCTGCTGTTCCCGGGCACACTCTGGACCATATCAGCTACTTACAAGAGAATCACCCGGCTCGACTCTTCTGCGGCGACACCCTGTTTCTGGCCGGCTGCGGACGCCTGTTTGAAGGCACGCCAAAACAGATGCGCGCCGCCATGACCTGGTTCAAGTCGCTGCCCGACGAGACCAAGGTTTATTGCGCCCACGAGTACTCGCTCGCCAATCTCAAGTTTGCCGCCGCGGTGGAACCCGGCAACGCGCGAATCACGGAAAAAATAGAAGAGTGCCAGGGGCTGAGAGCCCAGGAACGCCCGACCGTACCCAGCTCCATCGGCGTCGAGAAGGCAATCAACCCCTTCATGCGTACCGACCAGCCGGCGGTATCGGATGCGGCCAGCAAAAGGGCCGGGACGCCGCTGGATTCGGAGGATCAGATCTTCTCGGTGATCCGTCAGTGGAAAGACAACTTCTGAGCAGTGGCGCCCCGGGCGGAGCAATCTGCCCATCCTTTGATCTTGGTCCTTGCGAACCGAAAGGGGCCTCCCTAGAATCGCAGGCTATCGTCAACCGCCGCACATCAGCGGCACCAACCAACAGGGGATGGCCACACCGTGACAGTTTTTCGCCACCGCTGGGCACTGGTTTTTGCCGCGAGCTTGCTCAGCGGCTGCCAGTCCCTGCTTCCGATCAAGCCCACTGAGACCGGCGAAGACAACCCTGTGGCGGCGGACGCCGCGAGCAACCGCCCTTTCACGGTAATTACCGGCGTACCGCTCTTCCCATCCGATGAGCAGGACAACTTTGAGCTTGAAACCACCCCGGCCAGCCTGACTGTTGAGCGGTCATCCACCCGACAGCCTGCCGATGCCGCGATCCCGGTGGCACTCGCGGGGCCAGAGACCGCCCCGCCCCCTACCCCGAGCAAAAATCTCTGGGATTTGACCCGGGACAATTTCGGCCTCGACCTGGCCACCGATGATCCGCGGGTTACAGCCCAACTCAACTGGTACAAAAGCCACCCGCGCTACATCAGCCGCGTGGTTGACCGGGCCAAACGCTACTATCACCACGTCCTGCACGCGGTGATCGAACGCGGCATGCCGGCCGAAATCGCTCTGCTGCCGATCGTTGAAAGCGCCTACGACCCCTTTGCCTACTCCCACGGCCGCGCCGCCGGCCCCTGGCAGTTCATTCCCGGCACCGCCCGTCATTTCGGTCTGCGCAAAAGCTGGTGGTACGACGGCCGGCGCGACATTACCGCATCCACCCAGGCGGCTCTGGACTACCTGGAACAGCTGGCCCGCCGCTTCGACGGGGATTACCTGCTGGCCCTGGCCGGCTATAACGCCGGCGGCGGCAATGTCTCCAAGGCCATGCGCCACAATCGCAAGAAGGGACGCCCCACCGACTTCTGGTCACTTTCCACCCTGCCACGGGAGACCAGCGCCTACGTGCCCAAGCTGATCGCCCTGGCCCGACTGTTCAAGGAGCCGGAAAAATACGGCATCGAACTCGAGCCCCTCGCCGACGAGCCCTACTTTGCCGCGGTGGACACCGGCGGTCAGATCGATCTGGCGCAGGCGGCGACGCTGGCCGAGATCAGCATCGACGAGCTTTACCTGCTGAACCCGGGTTTCAACCAGTGGGCCACCGACCCTGAAGGCCCCCATCAGCTGCTGGTCCCCGTTGCCAAGGCGGAGGCCTTCCAGCAGGCCCTGGCCCAACTGCCCGTCGAAAAGCGGGTGAACTGGACCCGCTACAAAATCCGCCAGGGCGACAGCCTCAGCACCATCGCCAAGGCCCATAAAACCACGGTGCAGACCATTCGGACCGCCAACAACCTCAATGACCACATGATCCGCGCGGGACAGATGCTGCTGATCCCCACCGCCTCCGAGGAGGCTAAGATCTATGCTTACAGCGCCGGCCAGCGGCAGGCGAAGAAAAACCAACGTATTGCCCTGCGCTCGGGTAAACAGAAGCTCCGTTACCAGGTGAAGCCGGGCGACAGCTTCTGGGAGATCGCCCAGGAGCACGATGTCGGCGTGCGCGAGCTCGCGAGCTGGAACCAGATGGCCCCCGGCGACCCGCTAAGGGTCGGCAAGGAGCTGGTGATCTGGCAGGCGGGCGGGCAGACCCTGGCCAGCAACAGCGACAGCCGTAACCTGGTCCGCAAGATCGGCTACCGGGTGCGCAGCGGTGATTCCTTCGCCCGCATTGCCAGCCGCTTCAATGTCGGGGTGAACGACATCAAGCGCTGGAACAGCAAGGCGGCCCAGGCGAAGTACCTGCAGCCGGGACAACGGCTCACCCTTTACGTGGACGTAAGAACGGCACACTAGCCCCGTCACCGGGCACTCATCACGGGGTTGGCGTTCGTTTTTTTTGCAAGGGACACGTAAGCTGTTATAAAAAAACGGCTACGGACAAAGGGAACCACGCCATGACCGCCAAACTGCTTCGCCGTACCCTGTTGCTGGCCTTGGGGCTGCTGCCCCTGCTGCTGCAGGCGGCACCGGCCCCCCAGCACGGGATCGCCATGCACGGCGCCCCGAAGTACCCGGCCGATTTCCACCACCTGGACTACGTCAATCCAGGGGCCCCGAAGGGCGGCACGCTGCGCCACTGGGCCCTGGGCACCTTCGACAGCTTCAACGGTTTCATCATCAAGGGCACAGCCGCGGACGGCATCGGCCAGGTCTATGACAGCCTGATGTATAAATCCCAGGACGAACCGTTCAGCCAGTACGGGTTGATTGCCGAGTCTCTGGAGGTCCCGGAGGACCGCAGCTGGGCCATTTTCAACCTGCGGGAAGAGGCCCGCTTCAGCGACGGCGAGCCCGTTCTGGCCGACGATGTGATCCACACCTTCAAGCTGCTGCGCGAGCAGGGCAATCCCTTTTACCGCGCCTATTACGCGGGCATCACCCAGATCGAAGCGCTCTCCCCGACTCGCGTCAAATTTCACTTCGGCGCCACCGATAACCGCGAGCTGCCGCTGATCGTCGGGGAGGTGCCCATTTTGCCGAAACATTACTGGGAGGAGCGGGACTTCACCACCCCCACCCTCGACCCGCCGGTCGGCTCCGGCCCTTACCGGGTCAGTGACTTTGACCCCGGTCGCTCGGTTACCTACGCCCTGCGCCCCGACTACTGGGGCAAGGACCTGCCCGTGAACCGCGGCCGAAATAACTTCGGCACGATTCGCTACGACTACTACCGCGACAGCACGGTCGCCCTAGAGGCCTTCAAGGCCCGCGAGTACGACTTCCGCCAGGAGAATTCTTCCAAAAACTGGGCCACCGGATACACCGGCCCCATGTTCGAAAGCGGCGATGCGGTCACCGAGGAGATTCCCCACAGCAACCCCACGGGAATGCAGGCCTTCATCTACAACACCCGGCGCGAGATCTTCAGCGACCCACGGGTGCGCCGGGCGCTGGCCTACGCCTTTGACTTCGAGTGGACCAACCGCAACATTTTCTACAACGCTTACACCCGCACCCACAGCTATTTTTCCAATTCCGAGATGGCCGCCGATGTGCTGCCTACCCCGGCCGAGAAAGCCATTCTGGAGCCCATTCGCAACCAGGTGCCAGCCGAGGTGTTCAACGAGGTTTATCGGGCGCCCTCCACCGACGGCAGCGGTCAAAACCGCCAGCAGCTGCGCCAGGCCATGTCCATACTGCGCGAGGCTGGCTGGACCGTCCGCGACGGCGCCCTGCGCAATGCAGACGGGAAGCCCCTGGAGTTCGAACTGTTACTGGTGCAGAAAGAGTTCGAGCGGGTAGTGGCGCCCTTTATCCGCAACCTGGAGCGCCTGGGGGTCAAGGTCACCGTGCGCATCGTCGATGTCAGCCAGTACATCAACCGCCTGCGCGCCTTCGACTTCGACATGGTTGTCTACAGCTACGGGCAGTCCACCTCCCCCGGCAACGAGCAGCACGAGTTCTGGCACAGCGAAATGGCCGATCAACCCGGCAGCCGAAACCTGATCGGAATCAAGAACCCTGCCGTGGATTACCTGGTACAGCAGGTGATCGCCGCCCCGGACCGGGAGCAGCTGGTATTGCGCACCCGCGCCCTGGACCGGGTACTGCAGTGGAACCATTACGTGATTCCCCAGTTCCACATCAGTAGCTATCGCGTCGCCTACTGGAATATCTTTGAGCGCCCGGAGAAGCGTCCCGACTACTCGTTGGGGCTGGACACCTGGTGGCTGAACGCCGCGGCAAGGGATGACACGGAACGCAATTGATGGGTGCTTACATCCTGCGGCGGCTGCTGCTGATCATCCCTACCCTGCTGGGCATCCTCACCATTAATTTCCTCATCGTGCAGGCGGCGCCCGGCGGGCCGGTGGAGCAGACCCTGGCCCAGCTCGAAGGGCTCAACACCGACGCCACGGCGCGCATGGGCAGTTCCATCCAGAGCGACGTGGTGCAGGGGGGTAGCGGCAGCGGCGAAGGCAGTTACCGGGGCGCCCGGGGCCTGGACCCGCAGATCGTCGCCGATATCGAAAAGCTCTACGGCTTTGACAAGCCCGCCCACGAGCGTTTTCTGCAGATGCTCAAAAGCTATCTGGTATTCGATTTCGGGCGCAGCCTGTTCAGCGACAAGCCGGTGGTGGACCTGATTATTGAAAAACTTCCGGTCTCCATCTCCCTTGGGCTCTGGACCACACTGATCACCTATCTGGTCTCTGTTCCCCTGGGAATTCGCAAGGCGGTGCGCGACGGCACGCCCTTCGATGTCTGGACCAGCAGCGCGATCATCGTCGGCTACGCGATCCCCAACTTCCTGTTCGCCATCCTGCTGATCGTGCTCTTCGCCGGCGGCACCTACCTCGACTGGTTCCCCCTGCGCGGACTCACCTCCCCCAACTTCGACGAGCTCAGCCTGCTCGGCAAGATCGGCGACTATTTCTGGCACATTACGCTGCCGGTGCTGGCCTCGGTGATCTCCAGTTTCGCCACCCTCACCATGCTGACTAAAAACTCGTTTCTCGACGAGATCAACAAGCAATACGTGCTCACCGCAAGGGCCAAGGGCCTCAAGGAAAACCAGGTCCTCTACGGGCACGTGTTCCGTAACGCGATGTTGCTGATCATTGCCGGCATGCCCGCCGCCCTGATCGGTATCTTTTTCACCGGCTCCATGCTGATCGAGGTGATCTTCAGCCTCGACGGACTCGGTCTGCTGGGCTACGAGGCGGTGATCAACCGGGATTACCCCGTCATCTTCGGCACCCTTTACATCTTTACCTTGATCGGCCTGCTGCTGAAGCTGATCAGCGACATCACCTATGTGCTGGTCGACCCCCGCATCGACTTCGAGAGCCGCGAGGGGTGAGATGACGCTAAGCCCGATCAACCGCCGCCGCCTGGAAAACTTTCGCAATAACAAGCGCGGGTACTGGTCGCTGTGGGTGTTTCTCGGCTTATTCGTGTTCAGCCTGGGCGCCGAGCTGATCGCCAACGACCGCCCCCTTCTGATTCGCTACAAGGGAGAGCTGCACTACCCCCTCTGGCAGACCTACCCGGAGACCCACTTCGGCGGCGATTTCGCCACCGAAGCCGAGTACAAGGATCCCTACCTGCAGCAACTGATCGTGGAGGAAGGCGACGGCTGGATCCTCTGGCCGCCGGTTCGCTACAGCTACGACACCATCAATTACCAGCTCAAGGTACCGGCGCCCTCCCCACCCAGCGCCGAGAACTGGCTGGGTACCGACGACCAGGGGCGGGACGTGCTGGCCCGGGTCATCTACGGCTTTCGCATCTCCATACTCTTCGCCCTGGTGCTGACCGGCGCCAGTTCGGTGATCGGGGTAGTGGCCGGCGCCGTGCAGGGTTATTACGGCGGCAAGGTGGACCTGTTTTTCCAGCGTTTTATCGAGATCTGGTCGGGGCTGCCGGTGCTCTTTCTGCTGATTATCCTGGCGAGTATCGTCGAGCCCAGCTTCTGGTGGCTGCTGGGGATCATGCTGCTGTTCAGCTGGATGCAGCTGGTGGACGTGGTGCGGGCGGAATTCCTCCGCGGACGAAACCTGGAGTACGTGCGCGCCGCCCGGGCCCTCGGCCTCTCCAACCGGCTGATCATGTTCCGCCATATCCTGCCCAACGCCATGGTGGCGACCCTGACCTTCATGCCCTTTATCTTCAACGGGTCGGTGGTCACCCTCACCGCTCTCGATTTTCTCGGCTTCGGCCTGCCCCCGGGCTCCCCCTCCCTGGGCGAGCTGGTGGCCCAGGGCAAGGCCAACCTGCACGCCCCCTGGCTCGGCCTCTCCGCCTTTATCGTCCTGTCGCTGATGCTGACCTTGTTAATCTTTATCGGCGAGGCGGTGCGCGACGCCTTTGACCCCCGCAAGGTGCAACCATGATCGCTGACACCACCTCTCCGCTGGTCCGGGTTCGCGACCTGAGCGTGCGCTTTCACCAGGAAGGGGCCGAGGTCGACGCGGTGCGCGGGGTCAGCTTTGATATCCCTGCCGGGCGCACCCTGGCCATCGTCGGCGAGTCCGGCTCCGGGAAATCGGTTTCCGCCCTGTCGATTCTGCGCCTGCTCCCCTACCCCAAGGCCAGCCACCCGAGCGGCCATATTCACTACCGGGACCAGGACCTGCTGCAGCTGGACGAACCCCAGCTACGTCAGCTGCGGGGGGGGCGCATCGGAATGATTTTCCAAGAGCCCATGACCAGCCTCAACCCGCTGCACACCCTGGAAAAACAGATCGGGGAAGCCCTGCTGCTGCACAAGGGCATGCGTGGAGCCCAGGCCCGGGAGCGCACCCTCGAGCTGCTGCACCTGGTGGGTATCCGCGAGCCTGAAAAGCGCCTGCGCACCTATCCTCACGAGCTTTCCGGCGGCCAGCGGCAACGGGTGATGATCGCCATGGCACTGGCCAACGAGCCGGAGCTGCTGATCGCCGACGAGCCGACCACTGCCCTGGACGTCACCATCCAGGAGCAGATCCTCGAGCTGCTCAAGTCGCTTCAGCAGAAGCTGGGCATGGCCATTCTGCTGATCAGCCACGATCTCAACGTGGTGCGGCGCTATGCCCACCAGGTCTGCGTTATGCACCAGGGCGAAGTGGTGGAGCACAACAGCACCGAAGCCCTGTTCGAGGCGCCCCAGCACCCCTATACCCGCAAGCTGCTGGACGCGGAACCCAGCGGCCAGCCGAGCGCCCTGGCTCCCAACGCCCCTCAGGTGCTGGAAACCGCTGACCTGCGGGTCTGGTTCCCGGTTAAAAAAGGCTTTTTTCAGCGCGCCCAGGAACATATCAAGGCCGTTGACGGGGTCAGCTTGCAGCTTCGCCAGGGCGAGTGCCTCGGGATCGTCGGCGAGTCCGGTTCAGGGAAGACCACCCTGGGGCTGGCGGTTTTGCGCCTGCTCGGCAGCCGCGGCGAAATCAGGTTCGAGGGCGAGCCCATTCACGCGCTCAACCAGAAAGCCGTCAAGCCCCTCCGGCGCCAGTTACAGGTGGTGTTCCAGGATCCGTTCGGCAGCCTGAGCCCGCGCATGACCGTCGGCGAAATCGTCGCCGAAGGGCTTAATATTCACAGTAAAGAGCCGCCGGCGGAGAAAGCGCGCAGGGTGATTGAAGCCCTGCGGGAAGTGGGGCTCGACCCCGAGGCTCGCCACCGCTACCCCCATGAGTTTTCCGGTGGCCAGCGCCAGCGGATCGCCATCGCCCGGGCCCTGATTCTCAAGCCGCGCCTGATCGTTCTGGACGAGCCGACCTCCGCGCTCGACCGCACCGTCCAATCCCAGATCATCGGGCTGCTGAGGGGCCTGCAGGAGAAGCACCGACTCAGCTACCTGTTTATCAGCCATGACCTGTCAGTGGTGCGCGCCCTCTGTCACCAGGTGCTGGTGATGCAGGGAGGCGTGGTAGTAGAACAGGGGCCGGCCAGCGAACTGTTCGCCGCGCCGCGCCAGCCGTACACCCGTCAGCTGCTGGACGCGGCCCTGCTCTGAAGCGGCTCACTGCCGAGCGAGGCGCAGCAGCAGGTGCAACTTGGCCAGACACGCCAGCACCATCAGCCCCACGCCCAGGGAAAACAGCGTGGCTAGCTCAACCCCGCCCACCCCGTAGTAGGCGCCACCTAGGCGGGCCAGCCCAGCCAGAAGACAGGTCCCTATCCCCAGCAACGCAGCCCCGTCACCCACCCAGCGCAACAGTTCATTCATGCTCATTCGGTCTCTGCTCAATGGTTATCCCTCCAGCTTAGGCAAAAATCAGCGCCTCCAGGGGTGCCCCGTCCAGGCTCGGCCCGCGCCTCATGCGCTCTTTAATGGCAGCTTTGAGGCCCCGGGATTTTCCGTTACCATTTGGCGGTTATTTTTGCGATGCCACACTTTCCCCAGCCCAAGGAGTGACGAGTGGAAACACGTCCCGCAGTAAAACCCCAAAACCCCAATTTTTCCTCAGGCCCCTGCAGCAAGCGTCCCGGTTATTCGGTCGCCCAGCTGGACAGCTCGACCCTTGGACGCTCTCACCGCTCCAGCCTGGGTAAAGCGGCGCTGCAAAAAGCCATCGATGACACCCATGAACTGCTGGGCCTGCCCGAAGGTTACCGGGTAGGAATCGTACCGGCCTCGGATACCGGCGCCGTGGAAATGGCGCTCTGGAGCCTGCTGGGCCCCCGCCCCGTGGACGTGTGCGAGTGGGAATCCTTCGGCGCCGGCTGGCACAGCGATATCACCAAGCAGCTCAAGCTCGAGGTCAACCACTACGGTGCCGATTACGGCCAACTGCCGGATCTGAGCCAGACCAACCCGGATCACGACATCGTCTTCACCTGGAACGGCACCACCTCCGGGGTCAAGGTCGACAACGCCGACTGGATCAGCGATACGCGCCAGGGACTGACCATCTGCGACGCCACCTCCGCCGTCTTCGCCATGGCGCTGCCCTGGGAGAAGCTGGACGTGGTTACCTTCAGCTGGCAAAAAGTGCTGGGCGGCGAAGGTGCCCACGGCATGCTGATCCTCAGCCCCCGCGCCGTAGAACGCCTGGAAAGTTACACCCCACCCTGGCCGCTGCCCAAGATTTTCCGCCTGACCAAGGGCGGTAAGCTGATCGAGGGCATTTTCAAGGGCGCGACCATCAACACCCCCTCCATGCTGGCGGTGGCCGACTACCAGGACGCGCTGGACTGGGTGCGCGATCAAGGCGGTGTCGGCACGCTGATCGAAACCAGCAACGCCAGTCTCAAGGCCATCGAAACCTTCGTCGCCGCACGCGACTGGATTCAGTTTCTGGCCGAGAACCCCAGCCACCGCTCCAACACCAGCGTCTGCCTGACGCTCAGCCTGAATGAGGACGAAATCAAGGCCTTGATCAAACTGCTGGAACAAGAAGGCGTAGCCTACGATATCGGCGCCTACCGCGACGCGCCGGCTGGCCTGCGCCTGTGGTGCGGGGCGACGGTCAGCACCGCCGATATCCAGGCCCTGCTGCCCTGGATCGAGTGGGGCTATCATCAGGTAAAAGAGCACTAACCCGCATCCTCACCCCAGCAGCCCGCCTCTGTCCAAGGGGCGGGCTTTTTTTGTCCTCCAAAACTGCCCTTTTTTCACCCCCAGAGCCTGCACTTTCCCCGCCAGCTCCGCGATTCTTTGAGCGCTTTATACTGGCAAAGCAACGAATTATCGCCAATTCTTGATAGATGTCGTGCCACCGTTCCGCGGTGCAGGACACAACTGAATTGTATTAACCGGTCAAACATCAACAGGGAAGCAGGCGCTAGTTATGGCAATCGACTGGAAGCAGTACGACCCCGACGGTTTTTTCGACGAGCTGATCGAATCCCCCGGCAAACCCCGTCCACCGGCGGGTCCGCTTATCGACTACCTCAGCGAGATGGACACCAAGGAACTGGAGGCTCGTCGCCAGATGGCCGAAGCCACCATTCAGGAGATGGGTGTCAGTTTTACGGTCTACACCGAAGGCGGCAACATCGACCGGGCCTGGCCCTTCGATATCGTGCCCCGGGTCATCGGCGCCAAACAGTGGAAGCGGGCCGAAGAGGGGCTGCGCCAGCGCCTCAAAGCGCTGAACATGTTCATTGATGATCTCTATAACGATCAGCAGATTATCAAAGACGGCGTGGTGCCCGCCCATATCGTCCAGAAATCGCGCAACTTCCGCAAAGAGTGCATCGGCATGAAGCCCGCCTTCGGGGTCTGGGCCCATATCTGCGGTACCGACCTGGTGCGCGACAGCGACGGTGAATTCTACGTACTCGAAGACAACCTGCGGGTACCCTCGGGTGTCTCCTACATGCTGGAAAACCGGGCCATCACCAAACGGGTCCTGCCGGAACTGTTCGAGCGCAAGGACATACGTCCGGTTCATAACTACCCGGCGCGGCTCTTCGACACCCTGGTGGCCCTCTCGCCGCGGCGGGTTAAACGGCCGGAAATCGTGGTGCTGACCCCCGGCATCTTCAACTCCGCCTACTTTGAGCACGCCTTTCTGGCCCAGCAGATGGGAGCGGAGCTGGTCGAAGGCAGCGACCTGGTGGTAGGCGACGATGACTGCGTCTACATGCGCACCATCGCCGGTCGCCAGCGCGTCGATGTGATCTATCGGCGCATCGACGACCTGTTCCTCGACCCCGAGGTATTCAACAAGGACTCGGTGCTCGGCGTCCCCGGGTTGATGCGGGCCTGGCGTGCGGGCAACGTGGCCCTGGCCAATGCCCCCGGCGCCGGGGTGGCTGACGACAAGGTGGTGTATGCCTACGTGCCCGATATTATCCGCTACTACCTCGACGAAAAGCCGCGCATCGCCAACGTCAAAACCTACCTCTGCGACGATCCTGACCAGCAGGCCTATGTGCTCGATCACCTGGATGAACTGGTGGTCAAGCCGGCCAACGAATCCGGCGGCTACGGCATGCTGATCGGCCCCCACTCCACCAAGAAGGAGCAGGCTCAGTTCGCCAAGCTGATCAAGGAAAATCCGCGCAACTATATCGCCCAGCCGACCCTGAGCCTCTCCACCGCGCCGACCCTGGTGGGTAAAGGTCGAATGGAACCGCGCCACCTGGACCTGCGCCCCTTCATCCTTCAGGCCAAGGAGACCTACGTCACCAACGGCGGGCTGACCCGGGTGGCGCTGCGCAAGGGCTCCCTGGTAGTGAACTCGTCCCAAGGGGGCGGGAGCAAGGACACCTGGATCGTCAACGAGGAGAGCTGAATATGTTATCCAAAGTCGCCGAACGCCTTTACTGGACCTCCCGCTACCTGGAGCGGGCCGAAAACACCGCCCGGCTGGTCAGCGTCTACGACGCCCTCTTGTTCGACCTGCCCCGGGAAATTGACATCAGCTGGTACAACCTGGTGGAACTCAACGGCGCCCAGGCCCTGTTCGAGGAGCGCTACCGGGTCCAGGACGAACGCAACGTAGTCAAGTTCACCCTGGCCGACGATACCAACCCGTCCTCAATGCTCAGCGCCCTCAACATGGCCCGGGAAAACGTGCGGACCAGCCGCGACGTACTGCCGCCGGCCAGCTGGGAGCTGATCAACGAGCTGCGCATCTTTGCCAACGCCAACATCCAAAACGGCATCAACCGCAGCGCCCGCTACGAGTTTCTCGACCACGTAGTCAAGGCCTGCCAGCAGATCACCGGGCTCTTCTCCTGCACCATGAGCCGCGACGCCTCCTGGCAGTTTATTACCATCGGCCGCCACCTGGAGCGGGTCGACATGGTCACCCGGCTGCTCGATGCCGGCGCCGCCGCCCAGATTCAGGGCGAGGCGGAAACCAACATGGCTATCAGCCAGGTCATCTGGGGCAACGTGCTGCGCTCCAGCAGCGCCGACCTGGCTTACCGGCGCACCACCCGCAGCGCCGTCAGTGCCCAGGAGGTCGCCGCTTTTTTGCTACAGGATCCCGATTTCCCCCGCAGCGTCCGCTTCGGACTCGCCGGCATGCGCCACGCGGCATCCCGCCTGCCCCACGGCCGCGACGTAGTGGGGCAGATCGACCGCCAGCTGGAGGCAATCGACGCCCTTGACGTCGAGACCCTGCTCGACGGCCGCTTCCGCGACTTCCTCAACGAGGTGCAGCTGGACCTGATCGACCTGCACCAGCGCTTCGGTGAAACCTGGTTCTCCTATGATGAGCCGGAGGTCGCATGACCATACGCGCCGCGCTGCACCACATCACCGACTACCGGTTCGACCGCCAGGTGAAGCTGTCCCCGCACACCATCCGCCTGCGCCCGGCCCCCCACAGCCGCACCCCCATCCGCGGCTACAGCCTCAAGGTGAGCCCTGCCAATCACTTTCTCAACTGGCAGCAGGACCCCTTCGGCAACTTCATGGCAAGGCTGGTATTTCCAGAAAAAACCGATCACCTTCGGGTCGAGGTGGAGGTGATCGCCGACATGACGGTGATCAACCCGTTTGACTTCTTTCTCGAAGAACACGCGCAGGAATTTCCCTTCACCTACAACGAGGAGCTGAAAAAGGAGCTGCAGCCTTACCTGGAGGTGGTGGACAAGGGCCCCCTCATCACCGACTGGGTGGCCTCGGTCTCCCGCACGCCCACACCGACCATCGATTTCCTGGTGGCCATCAACCAGCGCCTGGAGCAGGAAATCGGTTACAACATCCGCATGGAACCCGGGGTCCAGAGCAGCGAGCAAACCCTGACCCTCAAGCGCGGCTCCTGCCGCGACACCGGCTGGCTGCTGGTTCAGATTCTGCGGCACCTGGGACTCGCTGCCCGTTTCGCCTCGGGTTACCTGGTGCAGCTCACCGCTGACGTCAAGGCGCTGGACGGCCCTTCCGGCCCCGAGGCGGACTTTACCGACCTCCACGCCTGGTGCGAAGTATTTTTACCCGGCGCTGGCTGGGTAGGCCTGGACCCCACCTCGGGGCTTTTCGCCGGGGAAGGCCACATTCCACTGGCCTGCACCCCCTCTCCCTCCTCGGCCGCGCCCATCGACGGATACAGCGACGAGTGCGAGGTCACCTTCAGCCACCATAATGAAGTGCTCCGCATCCACGAGGACCCGCGGGTCACCAAGCCCTACAGCGACGAAGCCTGGCAGCAGATCAATGCCCTGGGGGCCATGACCGACGCCGACCTGCAGCGCCTGGACGTGCGCCTGACGCAGGGCGGGGAGCCGACCTTTGTCTCCATCGATGACATGGACTCGGCGCAGTGGAACACCGCAGCCCTGGGCGATGACAAGCTGCGCCTGGCGAAAGATCTGCTGCTTCGGCTGCGGGATCGTTTCGCCCCGCAGGGGTTGCTGCATTACGGCCAGGGCAAGTGGTATCCCGGCGAGGAGATTCCCCGCTGGGCCCTGGGTTGCTTCTGGCGCCGGGACGGTCAACCCCTGTGGCGAGACAATAGCCTGGTGGCGCGGGTGGACCGGGATTACGGTGTGGACATCGCACGGGCCCGCGCTTTCGCCGAACGCCTGGCTCAGCAGGCCGGCCTGGAAGCGGACTACCTGATCCCCGCCTACGAGGACAGTCTCTATTACATCTGGAAGGAGCAGAGCCTGCCGGAAAATATCGACCCGCTGAAGGCCGGCATCAAGGACGGCCTGGAACGGCGCAAACTGGCCCAGTTGCTCACCCAAGGGCTCGATGAGCCGGTTGGGTTCTGCCTGCCGCTGGGCTGGAATTACCACACCCAACACTGGCGCAGCGGCCCCTGGCCCCTGCGCCGCGATACCCTGACCCTGATTCCCGGTGATTCCCCCCTGGGACTGCGCCTGCCGCTGGAGTCGCTGCCCTGGGTGACCGAGAAGAAGCGGCCGCGGGCAGCGCCCCGCGACCCCTTCGAGGCGGAGCAGCCCCTACCGGCTACGGGCGCCAGTGCCGCGGCGGCACGCCATGACGCTAAGGATCCCGTTTCCCAAGATAACGAGGAAGTGGTGCGCACGGCCCTCTGCATCGAGCCACGCCACGGACGCCTGTACCTTTTCCTGCCGCCGATGGACCACCTGGAGCACTACGTGGCGCTGGTGGAACTGATCGAGAACACTGCCGCCGCACTAGATCTTCCGGTGGTGATCGAGGGATACGAGCCTCCGCGGGACCCCCGCCTGGTGAACTTCAAGGTAACCCCGGATCCAGGCGTGATCGAGGTAAACATTCATCCCGCCAACAACTGGCCGGATCTGGTTGACCTCACCGAAGCCCTGTACGAAGAAGCACGGCAAGCAAGGCTTGGCACCGAGAAATTCATGCTGGACGGTCGCCACACCGGCACCGGCGGGGGCAACCACATTACCCTGGGGGCCGCCACCGCACCCGACAGCCCGTTCCTGCGCCGCCCCGACCTGCTGCGCAGCCTGGTCACCTACTGGCAGCATCACCCGGGGCTCTCCTACCTGTTCTCCGGTATGTTTATCGGTCCCACCAGCCAGGCGCCACGGGTCGACGAAGGGCGCGAGGAGATGCTTTACGAGCTCGAGGTGGCCTTTGCCGAGATGCCCGACGGGCTGGTGGACAAGCCCTGGCTGGTGGACCGGCTGATGCGCAACCTACTGGTGGACATCACCGGCAACACCCACCGCTCCGAGTTCTGCATCGACAAGCTCTATGCCCCGGGGTCCGCCGCCGGGCGCCAGGGGCTGCTGGAGTTCCGTGGTTTTGAAATGCCGCCCCACCCGCGCATGGCGCTGGTCCAGGCCCTGCTGCTGAGGTGCCTCATTGCCCGTTTCTGGCAGACCCCTTACCACAAACCCTTGGTCCGCTGGGGCACGGAGCTGCACGATCGCTTCATGCTGCCCCACTTCGTCTGGCGGGACCTGCGCGAAGTGGTCCATGAGCTGCAGGCAGCCGGCTACCCCTTCCAGCTTGACTGGCTGGCACCGTTTGAAGAGTTCCGCTTTCCCCACTACGGCAGCACCCAGATCGACGACATGCGGATTGAGGTGCGCTGGGCCATCGAGCCCTGGCACGTGCTCGGCGAGGAAGTCAGCAGCTTCGGCACCGCCCGCTACGTGGATTCTTCGGTGGAGCGACTGCAGGTCAAACTGCAGGGGCTCACCGCCGAGCGGTTCGTGCTGGCCTGCAACGGGCGTCGGGTCCCGCTGCGCCCCACCGGACGCCACGGCGAGTACGTGGCCGGGGTGCGCTACCGGGCCTGGCAGCCGCCGTCGGCGCTGCACCCCACCATCGGCGTCCACACCCCTCTGGTGTTCGATCTGATCGACACCTGGAACGGCAAATCCATCGGCGGCTGCACCTACCACGTCAGCCACCCCGGGGGGCGCAGTTACGAAACCCTCCCGGTCAATGCCTTTGAAGCCGAATCCCGCCGTATCAACCGCTTCTGGGACTTCAACCACTCCCCCGGTACCTTCACCGGACGGCCCGCATTCGACGCCCTGCGTGAGTTTTTTCCCAACCAGCAAGCGCCCAGGCCCATGGCGCCGCCCCCGGAGCAGCCGACCGACGAATTTCCCCACACCCTCGACCTCAGGCGGCGACTGGAATGCTGAGGTGGCCATGGCATACAATCCCCCCACCTCCTACCTGATCGGACTCCGCCCCGATGGATAACCCGGCTCCCATGGTTGATGCGCTGACCTATCAACCCAGCGACAGCGGCTACGACGAAGCCTACGGCAGTCAGTCGCAACCGCTAAGGCACTGGCAGTACCTGCTCGACGGGCTCCAGGCGCTGGGGCCGCAAGGCATTCGCGAACGCCAGCACAAAGCCGACCGCATCCTGCGCGATGACGGGGCCAG
Source organism: Motiliproteus sp. SC1-56 (assembly GCF_017309075.1). Lineage (GTDB taxonomy): Bacteria > Pseudomonadota > Gammaproteobacteria > Pseudomonadales > Balneatricaceae > Motiliproteus. The sequence continues at coordinate 91,806 of NZ_JAEMGS010000006.1, forward strand.
CTATAACAGCGGCCACCCCAGCACCAGCCAGACCTGGCCTCTGGACCCGGTCCCGATGGTGCTGGAAAGTGAAGAGTGGAGCAATCTCGAGGCCGGTTTGCTGGAGCGGGCGGAACTGCTGGACCTGATGCTCAAGGACTTCTACGGGGAGCGTTCGCTGATCCGCCACGGAATCCTGCCACCGGAGCTGCTGTACAGCCACCCCGGCTTTCTGAGGGCCTGCCAGGGTATCCAGCTGCCGGGGGAGCACCAGCTGCTGTTCTACGCCGCCGACATGATCCGCGACCAGAACGGCAGCCCGCTGGTGGTCAGCGACCGCACCCAGGCCCCCAGCGGCGCCGGCTACGCCCTGGAAAACCGCACCGTCATGTCGCGGGTGCTTCCCTCGCTGTTTAGGGACAGCCACGTTCATCGCCTTTCCCTGTTTTTTCAAGCGTTTCGACTCAAACTCAACCAAATCGCCAGCCAGATCACCGATGATGTACCGCGCATCGTCATCCTGACCCCCGGCTCACTCAACGAAACCTATTTCGAGCACGGTTACCTGGCCAACTACCTTGGGTTTCCACTGGTCCAAGGCAGCGACCTGCAGGTTAGTAACGGCTACCTGTGGATGAAATCTCTCGGCGGTCTGGAACGGGTGGACCTGGTACTGCGCCGGGTCGACGATTTCTACTGCGACCCGGTTGAGCTCAAGGCCGACTCACACCTGGGCGTCCCGGGGCTGCTGGAGGTGGCCCGGGCCGGGCGCGTGGTGATCGCCAACCCGCTGGGGTCCGGGGTGCTCGAGAACCCGGCGCTGGTGCGTTACCTGCCCCAGGTCAGCGAGCATTTCCTGGGCCGGGAGCTGCGCCTGGCCTCGATCCCCACCTACTGGTGCGGCATTCCCCAGGACATGGCCTACGTGATCGAAAACCTCGAGCGATTGGTGATCAAACCCTGTTTCCGTGGCAGCCGCGAGGAGACCATTTTCGGACACCGACTCAGTACCGAAGAGCGGGAACAGCTGATTGCTCAAATCCGCCGCCATCCCATGCACATGGCGGCGCAGGAATTTATCCGCCCTTCTCTCGCCCCCGCTTGGCACCAGGGCGAACTTCGCCCGCGCCCGGCCCTGCTGCGCAGCTTCGCCGTCGCCAGCCAGGCGTCCTACAGCGTGATGCCCGGTGGCCTGACCCGGGCCGGCAAGACTCCCGATTCGCTCAACATCAGCAACCGCGAAGGGGCCGTCAGCAAGGACACCTGGATCATCGCCTCAGAGCCGGAGAAGCAGCTCACCCTGCGCGAAGTCGAGCCTCGCACGATGCTCCCGGCGAGCGGGCGCACCGCGGTATTCCCCTGCCGGGTGGTGGAGAACCTGTTCTGGATGGGGCGCTACGCCGAACGCACCGAGTCGGCCCTGCGCCTGCTGCGCACCGTTTTCGTCCAGCTCAACAGCACCTATGAGATGCCTCAGGAGAGCCGCAGGCTGCTGCTGCGGGCGGTCACCGAGCTGACCACTACCTACCCCGGCTTCACCCTGGTAGACCCGGACCTAGTGAGCGAACCCGAGGCCGAGCTGCTGGCGGTGGTGCTCGACGGCGAGCGGGTCGGCAGCGTCACCGCCAACCTGAACGCCTTCAGCAGCTGCGCCGACCAGGTCCGGGAGATGCTGTCGGCGGACACCCAGCGCCTGATCAATGACCTGCGCGACCAACTGGGAGAGCTCTCGGTCTCGCTGCAGCCAGGGCTCGCCTCGGCCCCCGAGGAAGCCCTCGACCCGCTGGTCACCTCGCTGCTGGCGCTTTCCGGGCTTTGGCACGAAAGCATGGTGCGCGGCCTGGGATGGCGTTTCATGGACCTGGGACGGCGCGTCGAGAAAGCGCTGCAAACCGTCCGCCTGCTGCGGGCGGCGCTGGTCCAGGGACTGCCGGAGGCGCAGCAGGTCTGGGTACTGGAATCCATCCTGATGAGCCTGGAAACCCTGATGACCTTCCGCCGGCGTTCGCGTAGCGGCAACGACCTGGTGCGTGGCCTGGAGCTATTGCTCTATGATGGCGGCAACCCGCGCTCGGTATACCACCAGTTGACCCTGGTGCAGGAGCACTTGGCGGAACTGCCGGCGGCAGCCCACGGCAGCGGCCTGGCACCCGAGGACCGGCTTATCCTTGAAGCCGCCACCTCGATCCAGCTCAGCGAGCCTGAGCAGCTGGCCGCCGAGGATCCGGAAAACGGCCAGCGTGGCGCGCTCGACCAGCTCCTGGCGCGGCTGCAGCATCTGCTGGAGGAGACCTCGACCCAGATCAGCGGCAAGTACTTCGATCAGGTCAAAGTCCACCACCAGCTCGTACGCACCAGTTGGGATGAAGCGCTATGATCTACCGCGTCCGCCACGTTACCCACTACGAGTACGAGAAGCCGGTGAGCCTTTGCTACAACATGGCCTACCTGCTGCCCCGGAGCACTCCCTACCAGAACTGCCTGACCAGCCAGATCCGCATCAACCCGAGCCAGTCCCAGGGTCGCCGCCGAACGGATTATTTCGGCAACACCGTTTATCACTTTTCCCTGGAGCAGCCCCACTCGGAGCTGGTCGTCGATGTCACCAGCGAAGTGCTGATCCTGGACAGCAAATATGCCCGCAACCTGGAGCTCGACCTGGAGTTCGGCGTTACCTGCGGTCAGGCCCTGGTACAACTTCAGCAGAGTCGGGACCCGGAACTGCTGGAAGCCCGCGAGTTCGTGCTGGACTCCCCCCTGGTGCGGGCCGCCCCGGAGTTGCGCGACTACGCCCGCCACTCCTTCGGTCGCGATCGCCCCCTGCTCTCGGCGGTCCGGGAGCTGACCCGGCGCATCTACACCGACTTCACCTACGACCCCGAATCAACCACCGTGGCGACCCCTTTAAGCGACGTGCTGAAAAAGCGGGCGGGGGTCTGTCAGGACTTTGCCCACCTGGCGATCGGCTGCCTCCGCTCCCTGGGCTTTCCGGCCCGCTATATCAGCGGCTACCTGGAAACACAGCCGCCACCGGGCCAGGAGAAACTGGTCGGCAGCGACGCCTCCCACGCCTGGTTCGCCGTCTTGCTCCCCGGCGAAGGCTGGCTGGAGTTCGATCCCACCAACGACAAGATGCCCGCCGAACACCACATCACCACCGCCTGGGGGCGGGACTACGGCGACGTATCCCCCCTCAAGGGGGTCTTCTTCGACGGTGGCGAGAGCCAGAAACTCAAGGTCTCGGTGGATGTGGAGAACCTGCAGGGGCAGATGCCCCTGGCCGGCACCTATTAGTTAGTCGCCGGGAGCGCGGCATCGGGTTGTCAGGCGCGCTACGACCAAAGCCCCGCTTCAGCGCGTCCCCACACCATGCTAGAGTCCGTCGGAACGCTGATTCAATGGGTTAGGCGGGATACCCTGGGCCACAGCCCGGGCTGCTCCCGACTGTTTAACCCCGATAGCGCAGATCACCCCGCCCGGAATGGTCCGGGCCGAGGGTTCCAGCCACCCAGCCGGAAATGGACACCGCACCATGTACCAGATCAGAACCTACAACGCGATCTCCGTGAAGGGGCTTGAGCGTTTTCCCCGGGATCGTTATGAAATCGCCAGCGAGCTCCCCCACCCCGATGCCTTTATGCTGCGCAGCCAAAAACTGCATGAAGTGGAGTTCCCCGACACGCTGAAGGCGATCGGCCGCGCCGGGGCCGGGGTCAACAATATTCCCCTGGCCCGTGCCACCGAGGCGGGCATCGTGGTGTTCAACGCCCCCGGGGCCAACGCCAACGCGGTGAAGGAGCTGGTGCTGGCAGGCATGCTGCTCGGGGCCAGGGACGTGTACCAGGGAATGAAATACGTCGATACCCTGGCGCCGCAGGAGGGGCTGGATCCGCTGCTGGAAAAAGAGAAGAAACGCTTCGCCGGCACCGAGTTAAGCGGTAAGACCCTGGGCGTAGTCGGGCTTGGCAATATCGGCTCTCTGGTCGCCAACATGGGCCTGGCGCTGGGGATGAACGTCGTTGGCTACGACCCGGCCATCTCCGTGGAAGCAGCCTGGCGGCTCTCCAGCCAGGTGCAGAAGATGGACAACCTCAGCAGCCTCTTCACCCGCTGTGATTACATCAGCCTACACCTGCCGGCCCTGGATGCCACCCGCGGACTGGTCAACGACGCCCTCCTGGGGTGCCTCAGGGAAGGGGCGGTGCTGCTCAACTTCGCCCGCGGGGAGATCGTCGACGAAGCCTCTCTGCTGCGTGCGCTGGAAGGGGAGAAGCTGCGCCGCTACGTCTCGGACTTTCCCGCCAACGCCACCCTGGGACACCCCAAGGTGCTACAGATGCCACACATCGGCGCCAGCACCCAGGAGGCCGAAGAGAACTGCGCGGTCATGGTCGCCGATCAGCTGATCGACTTCCTGGAAAACGGAAATATCCGTAACTCGGTGAACTTCCCCCACATCGCCCTGGCACGGACCACCCCGGTGCGTCTGACCATTACCAACCGCAACGTGCCCAAGGTATTGGGACGAATCACGGCCATCATCGCCGACCACGAAATCAACATCGTCGACATGCTCAACAAGAGCCGTGATGACCTCGCGTACAACATCATCGACCTGGCCGCCATGCCCGGCGAGGACTCACTCAACGCCCTCAACGCGATTGAGGAGGTGATCAACGTCCGGGTGATCGCCTGAGCTCGACGTTCCTGAGAAGGGCAGGACCCCGCCCTTCTCACCTTTAGGCCCCCAGCCCTTCCGCCCCTGCCAACGCCTCAGCCCGGGAGGGCAACCGGCCATTTTCTGGTATTCTCTAGGCGAGGTTTCAAGGTACTCAGGAGTCCGTTCGATGCCCTTTAGTACAGCCTTTTTCTCTTCACACGGCGGTGCCGCCAAACCCTGGTTGGCCTTGACGGCGGCGCTCCTGGTGTTGACTGGCTGCTCCACCAATCCCGTCACCGGCGCCCAGGAGCTGGCCCTGGTTTCCAAATCCCAGGAACTGGATATCGGCGCCCAGCAGTACAGCCCCTCCCGCCAGGCCCAGGGCGGTGATTACCAGGCTGACCCGGGTGTTGAGGCCTACGTTCAGGCGGTCGGGCAGCGGCTGGCGGCCGTCAGCGATCGGGACCTCCCTTACGAGTTCCGGGTCATCAACAATTCGGTGCCCAACGCCTGGGCCCTGCCCGGCGGTAAAATCGCCGTCAACCGGGGGCTTTTGACGGAGCTCAACTCGGAGGCGGAGCTCGCCGCCGTCCTTGGCCACGAAATCGTTCACGCCGCGGCACGCCATGGGGCCCAGAGCATGCAGCGGGGACTGTTGCTCCAGGGCGCCGTGATGGGAACGGTACTGGCCACCCGCAACAGCGACTACGGGCAACTGGCGGCGCTCGGCGCCGGCATCGGAAGTCAGCTGATCAACACCCGTTATGGCCGCGATGCCGAGCGCGAGTCAGACCGCTACGGCATGCAGTACATGTCCAGGGCAGGCTACGATCCCCAGGGCGCGGTCGAGTTGCAGGAGACGTTCGTGCGCCTGGCGGGAGAGCAGCGCAACGACTGGCTGCAAGGACTGTTCGCCAGCCACCCGCCCAGCACCGAGCGGGTTCAGAACAATCGCACATTCGCCGCCACGCTGCCCGCCGGCGGCGAGGTGGGCCGCGAGCGGTACCTGGAGAAGACGGCTCGTCTGCGCAAGGCCAAACCGGCTTACCAGGCCTACGACGAGGGGCGCAAGGCGCTGGCCGAAGGCAACCGCGAGCAGGCCCGGCGTTTGGCGAACAAGGCACTTGCCATCGAACCGCGCGAAGCGCAGTTCCACGCCTTGCTGGGAGACATTGCCCTGGCCGAGGACGATTTCTCCACGGCGCTTGGCCAGTACGACAAGGCCATTAGCCTCAATGGCAACTACTTTTATTACCCCCTGCAGCGGGGCCGCGCCCATGCCCGCCTCGACCATCCGGACGCGGCCCGCCGGGATCTGGAATTGAGCCTGAAGCTGCTGCCCTCGGCTGCAGCCCTGAACATACTGGGCGACCTGGCCCGGGGTTCTGGTGACCTGGAGAGGGCCAAGGCTTACTACACCAAAGCGGCGGGTAGCGACAGTCCGGACGGCAAGGCAGCGCTCAACGCCTTGCTGGAAACCGACCTGCCGGAAAACCCCCAGAACTATTTAAAGCTCAGTGGCGTGCAGGGGCGGGACGGGCAGTGGCTGTTACGGCTGAGCAACCCCACCCCCCGGGACGTCAGCCTAGTGGTGCTTGAACTTGCCTACCCCGACGGCCGCGGCGGATTCAATCGCCGAGAAGTGCGTTACGAGCAGCCCCTGCCCGCTGGCGAGAGCCGGGTGCTGGCCACCGGAGTGAACGTGGCAGGCGCCGCAAGGGACTACCGCAGCCGCCTGCTCAAGGCCCAGCTGAGCCGATGAAGCGCCCTTTTAGCCTTGGCGTCCACCTCTCCTCGGGCTCGCTACTCTACGCCCTGGCCGGAGGGGCTGACACTTGGCTGACCCTGCTGGGTACGGCCCCCTCGCTGGCGCTGGAGGCCAATCCGTTGCTGCGCCAGAGCATGCAGGTCCTGGGGCCGCTCAATGGGATTCTGGTGGTCAAGGGTGCCGTGTTGATCGCGGTCGTCATCTTCGCCGTCGCGGTTTACCGGAGCATCGACCGGGGCGCAGCCTGGGTCTACTACCTAGCGGTATTCCCCCTCTCTCGGCGCTGGATGCACGCCGCCCCCCGGCACTGGCTCAGCGTGGTACCCCTGTATGCCGTCGCCCTGGCCCAGGCCGCCGCGGCCCTGCTCTGGTGGCGGTTGCTGCAACCCGGTTTGGCATAGCCGGTGTTCCCCATTAGACTGTTCGGCTCTTCCAAAGCCCGCACACCGTTCTGATGCTCCCACCCACCTCCCCGCGCAGCTATCCGGTCCCCTCCGCCCCCCACCAGGAGGAGATTGAGGTCAAGCGAAGCCGCTTTATCGCCCGGGCGCACCCCTGTGCGGACAGGGACGCGGCCATGCAGCACTTACAGCAGGCCCGCCGGGATTTTCCTGACGCCTCCCACCACTGCTGGGCCTACCTGGTCGGCGATCCGGAACAACCCGCGGCCCTCGCCAGCGACGACGATGGAGAGCCCGCCGGTACGGCAGCAAGGCCGATCCTTAACGTCATCCAGCACCGGGGGTTGGGCAATATCATGGTCATCGTCATCCGCTATTTCGGCGGCACCAAGCTGGGCGCCGGCGGGCTGGTGCGGGCCTACGGCCAAGCCACGCAGGCCGCGCTGGTGGGGCTGGATACAGAGCACCACGAACCCCGCCGCAGCGCTCGTCTGCACTGCACTTTCGCCCAGGAGCAGGCGGTCCGCCACTGGGCCCGGGTGGAGCATGCCGAAATTCTCGGGGCAGAGTACGGCGATGGCGTCACCCTCTCCCTCACCTTCCCGGCCAGTGCCGACACCAGCCTTGAGGACTTCGCCGCGGCCCAGCGGATCACACTCGCCCTGTGCGACGACGAGGGCCGGCAATGAAGCCCGATCCGCGAACCGCCATGGCGCTGCTCCTCGAAGAGGTACGCAACACCTTTCCCTTTGACATCCCGCCCGCGCGGCTCTGCGACGGCCCCTGCAGTGGCTGCCCGAAGAAGCTGCTCGAGTATCTCGATACCCAGCTCGAGGAGTGGGAAGACCGGCTCAAACATGGGGAAGCCCCCCGGCTTGGCGACCTAGACCGGCTCGGTCGCACAGCCCGCAAAGTTCACCGGGTGCTGGAGAAAAACGGGTTGCTCGGCCCCGCCTAAATCCTCGGGAACCGGCTACGGTCCCGGCAGTCTATGACTGAGTACCCAGCCATGGGAGCGTGATCTATGCAGACACCCCCGCTCGACCGCCGCCGTTTTTTGCTACTGCTCTCAGGCATGGCCGCCCTGCCAGCCTATGGCCTCACCCCCACGCAGCCAGAAGGCCCTTTTTATCCGGCCACCGATCCCACCGGGAGTGACGCCGACCTGACCCGTCGCCTTCCCGAGGGCCCAGTAGCCCAGGGGCAGCCGCTGCTGATCCGCGGTCGCGTCCTGGACGCGCAGGGGGCACCGGTTGCCGGTGCCCGGGTGGAGATCTGGCAGGCCGACACCTTCGGCCATTACCGCCACCCTCGCGATCGCGGGCGGGTGGACCCCAACTTCCAGGGGTGGGGAGAGGCGATCACCGACGCCGGGGGACACTACCGATTCCATACCGTCAAGCCTGCCCCCTACCTGGCCGGGCAGGAGTGGGTTCGCCCGCCCCATATCCACTTCAGGGTCAGCGCCCGAGGCCGCCCGTCGCTCACCACCCAACTTTACTTTGCGGGCGACCCCCTCAATGAACGGGACGTCCTGCTGGCACAGGTTCCGCCCGATCGGCGAGCGGCCCTGATGACCCAGCTCCAGCCCGGAGAGGGAGCCCAGGTCGGGCTGTTCAACTTGGTGATCGGCCCCGACGAAATGACCAATAAACATTTATTGACGCCGGCCGACCCCATTTCCTAACATGGACTGAATGCGAAAGGAGTATTGCATGAAGTCCCCCTCTGACAGTGTTTCCCAACTGACCCGACGGCTACAGACCCTGCACGGGACGCTGCAGCGGATGCAGCCGGACCTTGCCCGCGTCGCCGTCGCGCTTTACGATCCCGATTCCAACGCGCTGCGCACCTACGCCTACAGTACCCAGGCCCACAACCCGTTAACCCACTACGCCGTGCCACTGAAGGCGGTGCCGTCGCTGCAGGCCCTGGCCGCGAGCGGCGAATCCAGGGTCATTGACGATCTAAGCAGGCTCGAGGGCGGCGGCGAACATACCCAGGCCCTGCTCGCCGCGGGACTGAGGTCGAGCTTTACCCTGCCGATTCACCGCGGGAACGAGCTGCTCGGGTTTATCTTTTTCAACTCCACCCGTACCGCCGCGTTCCCCAAGCACCTGCGCCCGTCCCTGGAGATCGCCGCCTATGCCGTCTCCCTGCTGGTGATCAATGAACAGGCAGAAGTGCGTACCCTGCAGGCCAGTCTGAAAACCGCACTGGAAGTGGCCCACCACCGTAACCCTGAAACCGGCGAACACCTGCAGCGCATGACCCGCTATACCCGCCTGATCGCCACCGCCCTGGCCGAGGATCTTGGACTGAGCGATGAGTACATTGAACACCTGGTACTCTTCTCCGCGCTCCACGATATCGGCAAAATCAGTATTCCCGACGCCATCCTGCTCAAGCCCTCCCGGCTCACCGTCGAGGAGTTCGAAATCATGAAAAGCCACACCTGGCGGGGGCGGACGCTGGTGGACGCGCTGATCAAAAACCACGCGCTGGAGTCCCTGGACTACATCGAGATCCTGGGCAATATCGTTGACGGGCACCACGAGTGCTGGGACGGTTCGGGTTATCCCGCGGGTCTTGCAGGAGAAGCCATTCCCCTGGAAGCCCGGATCGTGGCGGTGGGCGATGTCTTTGATGCCCTGACCAACGAGCGCGCCTACAAGGACCGGCTGAGCAACGAAGAGGCCTTCGCAATCATCGATCGTATGCGCGGCGTCAAGCTGGATCCGGCCTGCGTCGATGCGTTCTGCGCACACCGCGCCGAGGTGGAGCAGATTCAAGCCGAGCTCAGCGCGGACAGCACCCCCGACCTCGCTGCCGGTTAGTCCCGAAATTCTCCCGCTCCAAGGGTCGGGAACCCGCCTGCAACGCCGCCGCTCCTGACATCCACTCTGCCATCCACCCTGCCTGGGGCTCGGCTACCCTGCACCCGCTCCCTTTGCAGGCCCACGGCGAGCGCCAACACCGGAGAGGCGCCACGCAGAAAAATTTCTGCTAACGACAAAATTATTTTGTTTTACCCCGGCCGGCGGCTTTTACCATACTCCCACTGCCTCACCCCAACCTCTATGGCCCTGGTTTAGAACAGAGTTTTACACTATGTCCATTGCTCAGCAGCAGCCGGAAAGTTTCGTTTCCGGAACCAAGTACTATGATGATGAGAACTTCCCCTACGGCTTTGACCGCAGCGGCGAATTTACTTCGGCCCAGGTGGCCATCCTGACCCAGAAGGGCAGCGCGCTCAAAGCCCTGGCCCTGGGCCAGCGCGCCCCTGTCACGGCGGAGGAGGAGGCGTTTGTGGCCTTCTGCCGGGGAGACCGGGGCGCCGAAAGCGCGATTGAGCGGGCCTGGGAACGCTATTGCCGTGTCACTCAGAAAGACGCGCGTTTTTTCACCGTCGGCGACTCCCGCCCCGCATCGGCGGCAGACAGCTTCGACGACGATTTTGACGACTGAGGAGAGCATCATCGACGTAGTTCAGGGTAAGCGCAGCATCGGCTGGCGCGAATGGGCGTCATTGCCGGCGCTCGGCATTGAGAAGATCAAGGTAAAGGTGGACACCGGCGCACGCACGTCCGCCTTGCACGCCTTTTTTATCGAAACCTTCGAACGCAGCAATCAGGAGTGGATCCGCTTTGGCATTCATCCCGTTCAGGGAGACCAGACCACGGAGCTCATCTGCGAATCCCCGGTCAAGGAGCGCCGCCTGGTTCGCGACTCCGGTGGTCACCAGGAGCTGCGTCCGGTCATCGAAACCGAGGTTACCCTGGCGGGTCAGCGGTGGCCGATTGAGCTGACCCTGACCAGTCGCGACTCGATGAAATTCCGCATGCTGCTCGGTCGCACCGCCATGCACGGTCGCTTCGTCGTAGACCCCGAACAGTCCTACCTGGGTCAAAAACCGCGTTAACCCGACTTTTCCGCGACGCTCCCGCCCTGCGTGGGTGGTTTCGCAGCCTTTCTTACCTACCGTCCCCTGCTTTGAGATGTAACCATGAAAATCGGCATTCTGTCCCGTAACCCCTCGCTCTACTCCACCCGCCGGCTGCGTGAGGCCGCCCTGGCCCGCGGCCACGAGGTGCGGGTTATCGACGCCCTGCGCTGCTATATGAACATCAACGCCCGCACGCCCAGTATCCATTACAAGGGCGAAGACCTGCTCGGTTACGATGCCATCATTCCGCGGATCGGCGCCTCCATCACGTTCTACGGCTGCGCGGTACTGCGCCAGTTTGAAATGATGGGCGTCTACCCGCTAAATGAGTCAGTGGCGGTTACCCGCTCCCGGGACAAGCTGCGTTCGCAGCAACTGCTGGCCCGCAAGGGCATCGACCTGCCGATCACGGGCTTTGCCAACAAGCCCAGCGATATTCCCGACCTGATCAAGATGGTGGGCAAGCCTCCCCTGGTGCTCAAACTGCTGGAAGGGACCCAGGGCATCGGCGTGGTGCTGGCCGAAACCCAGAAAGCCGCGGAAAGCGTGCTGCAGGCATTCATGGGAATTCGCACCAACATCATGGTGCAGGAGTTCATCGAGGAGGCCGGGGGAGCCGATATCCGCTGTTTCGTGATTGGCGAACGGGTTATTGCGGCGATGAAACGCCAGGCGCCGGAAGGAGAGTTCCGTTCCAACCTGCACCGAGGCGGCTCGGCCAGCCTGGTTCGAATCACCCCCCAGGAACGCCAGATCGCCGTCAAGGCCGCACGCACCCTGGGACTGAACGTCGCCGGTGTCGACCTGCTGCGCTCCGACCGGGGCCCGCTGGTGATGGAGGTCAACTCGAGCCCCGGCTTAGAAGGTGTTGAAAAAGCTACCGAAAAGGACGTCGCCGGGGCTATCATTCGGTTTATAGAGACCAACGCGAAGCAGAACAGAACCCGCACCCGCGGTAAGGGATGAGATGGCAGCCAAACGCGCCCCGTTCGAGATCGCCGAACACCGCGTCAACCCCGGTGAGCGGCGAACCCTGCACCTGGATCTCGCCCGGCTCTATACCCACACCCGCCTGGACCTCGATGTCGAGGTGATTCACGGCCGCCGGCCCGGCCCCACCCTGCTGATCAGCGCCACCATTCATGGCGACGAACTCAACGGCGTTGAAATCTGCCGCCAGCTGCTCAAACATAAGGCGCTGACCCGTTTGCGGGGCACCTTAATCGTGGTGCCGGTGGTCAACATCTTCGGTTTTATTCAACGCAGCCGCTACCTGCCCGACCGCCGCGACCTCAACCGCTGCTTTCCGGGTAGTGAGAAAGGCTCCTTGGGAAGCCGCGTCGCCCACCTTTTCCGCACCCAGGTGCTGGCCCATGCCAGCCACGTGATCGACCTGCATACCGGGGCCGCACACCGCAGCAACCTGCCCCAGATTCGCGCCAACCTCAGCAACCCGGACGCCGAGGGCATGGCCCAGGCCTTTGGCGCCCCGGTGATTCTCGACTCAAAAACCCTCGACGGCTCCATGCGCGAATGCGCTGACGAGATGGGAATTCCGCTCATCCTCTACGAGGCCGGTGAAGCGCTGCGCTTTGACGACAGCGCCATTCGCGGGGGGCTTCGCGGGATTTTAAGGGTCCTGCGCCACCTTGAGATGCTGCCCCCGCTCCAGCGTACCCGGCCACAGTTGGAGCCGGTCACCGCCAACTCCTCCTACTGGGTCCGCGCCCACTACGACGGCATCTACCGCCCGCTGATAAGACTGGGGCAACGGGTCACCCGCGGCCAGGTTTTGGGGTTGATCGCCTCCCCGTTCGGTAATTGGGAGGAGCCGATCACCGCAACCCATCCCGGCATTCTCATCGGCCGCACCAACATCCCCCTGGTCAACGAGGGGGATGCCCTGTTTCATATCGCCCGGTTCGGCACTGTCACCCATCACGCTCAGCGGCGGGTGGAGGCAATCAGTGAGGCGATTGGAGCCCACCGCCTGCCGGAGGACCAGTGGAATTCGCCGGATAAGTAGACCGGGCCGGAGCTTGCAAGGACGCGACAGGGACGTTATATAGGCGGTAATCAACCCAGGAGCCGCCCCCTGTTGTGAGCCATTCCGTCGATACCGCGCTACTGCGCACCTTTCTTGAGGTCCAAAATACCCGCCATTTCGGCCGTGCCGCAGAAAACCTCTACCTCACCCAGTCAGCGGTCAGTTTCCGCATTCGCCAGCTCGAGCTGCAGCTGGGAGTGAAGCTGTTTGATCGCAATCGCAACAACATTCAGCTGACCTCCGCCGGCAAGCGGCTGGTGCCCCATGCCCAGGCCATTCTCGAAGGCTGGCGGCAGGCGATTCAGGAAGTCGGCCTGGAGGAGAACCAGCAATTGAGGCTGACCCTGGGAGCCCCTCCCGGCGTCTGGGCCGCCTACCTGCAAGAGCGCCTGACCCTGACCGCCCGCCAGCAGCCGGGGCTGACAGTGCGGGCGGAAGCCAAGGACAGCCTGGCCCTGTGCCGCGACCTTCAAAACCGGGACCTGGACCTCGTGGTGCTGATAGAGCCGCCGCGCAGCGATGAGTTCATCGCCGAGCCGCTTGGCCAGCTTAACCTGGTGCTGGTGGCCAACCGAGCGGAGCAGGACCTAGCCCTGGTGGGTGAGACCGGCTACGTGCGCCTGGATTGGGGCAGCGGCTTCGCGGCGCAGGAGGCGACGCTGTTCAGCCAGCGCCTGATTCCGGCACTGGAGACCAACCAATGTGCCATCGCCCTGGACTATATCCTGAAGGTCGGAGGCAGCGCCTACCTGCCGGAAACCCTGGTCGCCTCCTACCTGGGGCAGCGCCTGTTCCGCGTCACCCATGCCCCACTGATCGAGTGCAAACTGTATGCCCTGAAGCGCCGGGAGTCGGGGCACAGCCTGGCCCTGGAGTCGATGCTGGCACAGCTCAAGCAATCCCCGTGCGCGAGCTGATCGAAGTCCGCGCCTCAAGCTTTCCCGAGTGCTGGGAAACCTGCGGCACCTGCGCGACCGATGAGCTGCGGGTGGTGGAGCGGTGCGTCGCGCCGGGGGCACGCGTCGCCCTCTACGACTGCCTGCTGGTCCTGGAGGCAACCAAGATCGAGCTGGAAGTGAACGCCCCGTGCGCCGGAACCGTGGACACCCTGCTGGTAGAAGAGGGTGACGAGATACTCCCCGACGAGGTGCTTTTGCTTCTCCTTAAGGACTAATAATCGCGCGCCATCTTTGATTAGTTACTCGCAGTTAATAACCCTACTTTTATAAGGTAATAAAGCGGTGGATATGCTGCGCAAGTTGGTTTAAAGTAGCGCCGCGTGCAAGGAGCACAGGGAGAGTCGGAACGCCACCGCGGATCACGACCGTCCCCAAAGAAAAAAAAGAACCTGGGATAGAGCATGTACCAAGCCACTGTCACCAATGTCCCTCTGTACACCGAGGGTTACTACTTTTCGCCCCACCTGTTTGATAGCGACACCATCGATGCCGTCCAACTGGCGGTCATGTTGGGTACTAACAACGACGGTGAACCGGAAGTCATCCTGGTCGCCGTTCCCGACCGGCAATCCCCGCCTTACCAACTGGCGATCGCCGGCAAGCTCGATGTCCTCGACGCCCGGGGCAGACCGGTCCCTCCAGAAACCCTCAAGACCCTGCCCGTCGGCGAGATCAACGAAGCCACCCTTAGGCGGCGCGGCTGGTCGGTGCGCTCGCGCCCTTACTTCGTCTGGCAAAAGCAGAACGAGCCGGTGGCCGAGACCCGGTCAAAGACCATCTACGCCAGCGTCCACCACCAGCTCAAAACCCTCTCTGCGGTAATGTGAGCGGGCTGCCTCCGATTTCAGCATCAACGGCCCGCTGGCGCGCGCGTTTAAATGACCTCAAGCAACGGCTAAACGCGTACCGCTACGACCCCGCGTTTCCCGACGAGGCCGGTGCGCTGCACTGCTGCAGACTTGCCATGACGGCGCTCGAGCAGGGTTGCCGGGGTGCCGGCGCGATTCTGATTTCTGGTCACGGACAGATGTTGCTGCAGGATCACGACCGTGTTTTTCTGGGCGGCTTTCACCCCCACCGCCACGCCGAGATGGGGTTGCTTGAGCAGTTCGAAGGCCGCGGCTTCGATCTCGACCGGACCGGCCTCACCCTAATGACCACGTTGGAGCCTTGTCCCATGTGCCTGTGCCGCAGCCTGGGTCACGGTATCGGTCACCTTCGCTACCTGGTCGCTGATTCCGAAGAAGGGATGGCGCAAACTATCGAGCAGTTGCCCCCCGCCTGGCGGGAGCTGGCCCGCTTGCAGACGCGCAGCCCGGCTGATATCAGCCCGGAACTGCGCGCCCTGGCCAAGGACCTGGCCTTTGCCGAACAGGCGCAGCTACAGCGCCGGTTTCTCAACCACATCCGTCCTGACAACTAAGCGCAGCGGCGGTTTGCACCGCCGGCCCCGGACTGTTTTTTTTGCGGTAAGCGTCCCATGCCCCCTGAAGAACTTTTAATTTTTTTGTGCTTTACCCTGGCGGCCAGTTATATCCAAGCAGTCGCAGGCTTCGCGTTCGGTTTGATTCTCATGGGCGCGGCCAGCGTGCTGGGCCTGGCACCGATCGGTTTCGCCGCTATCGTGGTGAGCTTCACCTCACTGGTCAATATCCTGGTGGCGCTCAGAGGGCGGCGCCGGCAGATCCTTGGCGACGTCGCCGTGGCCCTGCTGGTCGGGCTGGTGCCGGGGCTGGCGCTCGGGGTCTGGCTGCTGGCTTACCTCAGCAACCACGCGACCGACGCCTTGCGCCTGCTGCTGGGGCTGACCATCCTGGGCGGCGGCCTGGTGCTGATGCTACGCCCCTCTCCCTACCGCCAACGGTCGAGGGGCTGGACCTTCGCCCTGACCGGTTTTATGGGCGGGGTCTCGGGAGGTCTGTTCAGCGTCGCCGGCCCCCCCATTGTCTTTCACCTCTACCGTCAACCCGAGGTCATGCTACGGCTCAGTTCGACCCTGTTGATGGTATTCGGGGTCGCCACCCTCGGCCGTATCCTTCTGGTCGGCCTGCAAGGCCAGATCACCGAGGCGGTGCTTACCACCAGCGCACTGGCCATCCCGGTGGTAGTGGCTGGCACCCTGGCCGGACGCCACTTCCCGCCTCCGCTTTCGGAAACGGAGTTAAGGCGCCTGTGCTTTCTGTTGCTGACGTTCACCGGTGGAGCGCTGGTTTTCGGTTGAGCAGGTCACTGGCTACACTGTGGAGCAGCCCCCTCCGCGGAGTCCGCATGAGAAGCCAGTCCGTTACGACCCTTATCGCACTGTTACTGGTCAGCGGCTGCGTCTATTACCCGCGGCAGATCCAGGCGTATGACCCCGCGTGTCAGATCGTCGCCCGCAAGCTGGTACTTGAAGGCAGCAGCGCCGGCTATATCAACTTCAGCTGCACCAATGAAGCCTGCCTGCTGCCACTGATCCCCGCCGCAGCCTCAGCGGTGATATCCGGCTCAATCGTGCTCGTCGGCAATGTCATCTACTGGCTGGAGCGACAAGGCCGCTGCCGTCCGACGACTTCGGCGCACTTTCCCCGGGCAGGGGATTAATCCCAAGGCGCTTTGTGTGTACACTAGCATCCCCTTTGTTTTTGTAAGTTTTTTATGCTGCGTGCGCTCGCCATTCTTCTCACCTGCCTCAGCCTGCTCCTTGGGCTTGAATCAGCCCACGCGCTGCCCCGCCAGGCGTACTGGCTGCTGGAACAGTTTTTCAGCCAGCACCCGCAAGAGGCGGCGCGCCACAGGGCCTTCGAACAGCAGGTCAACCCCCCTCCCCGGGCTCTGAGCATTGAGCAACCACGCCCTGTACGCATTGCCGCCATTTATCCGGGAAATCAGGTCTCAGACTACTGGCGCCTCAATCTAGAAGCATTCCGCCACCGCCTGGACCAGCTGGGTCTGGACTATCGCCTTGAAAGCTACTTCAGCCGCCCCGCCACCGAGGTCGCCTTGCAGGAGCAGCAGTTGGTGGAGGCCCTCTCCACCGATCCCGATTATCTGCTCTACACCCTGGACAGCACCCGCCAGATGCGCAGCATTGAGCGCCTGCTCTCCCAGGCCCGCCCCAAGATCATCCTGCTCAACATCACCACACCGATCCGCGCCTGGGAAAGCAACCCGCCCCTGATGTACGTGGGGTTTGACCACCACCAGGGCACCCGCCAGCTGGCCGACGCTATCCTCGAACAGGCCCCGGCACCCCGCAAGTTTGTCATCCTTTACCGGGACCGGGGCTATGTCTCCGAGGCCCGGGGCGGCACCTTCTTGAATATTCTTAACGCGCGCGGCATCGCGCCGCTCTCCAGCTATTACACCGAGGCCGACCGTGAGTCGGCCCGTGTCGCCGCCCTGGATGCCCTGGAGCGTCACCCCGACCTTGAATTTATCTTTGCCAGCTCCACAGACGTGGCGCTGGGCGCCGCGGATGCGCTCAAGGCCAAGGGCCGGGGTGGCGAGGTACAGATCAATGGCTGGGGCGGCGGCGAGGCTGAACTTGAGGCCCTGCAAAAGGGCGAACTCAACCTGACCGTCATGCGGATGAACGACGACAACGGCATCGCCCTCGCCGAGGCCATTGCCAACGACATACAGGGAAAACCGGTTCCCCAGGTCTACTCCGGGCGTTTTACCATTGTCACCGACCAGGACGGCGCGCAGGCCATTGAAAAGCTGCGTAAAGATGCCTTCCGCGCCTCCCTCTTCAAGGACTGAGTGTGAGTCGCACCTACTCCATCTTCACATTACTGGGAGGCGCCCTGCTGCTGGCAGTCTTCCTGCTCACCTCAAGCCTGCTCTATTTCCAGTACCAGTCGGGCCGAGCCCTCATTGAGCGGGAGATGGAAAGCCGGTTTCGGCAAAAGCACGCCCTGCTTCAATCGGTATTACACGGAAAGCTTGGGCAGCTTCAGAACCAGCTCTACCAACTCGTGGAGCACCTGCCAAAGGAGCAAGGAGAGGATGCTTACGCAGACTACCGGGTGCAATTGGATCAGCTGGCCGCCACCAAACGACTTCCCCAGTACGACCTGCTGATCCTGTCCGACGAGCACGGACATGGCTGTGTTGACTACAGCCCGGCTTTTCTTCGCCACGGAAGCAACTGCCGGCAGATCATTTCACAGTACCGAGGCAACTCAGACCACTGGCACCGGTTTAGCCGTGGTGAGGAAGAACCTCCCCGTGTCGGCCTCTTTACCCGCGAGCCCCTGCTGACCCGCACTGGCCGGGTAGCGGGCTTTGTTTATGGCGGCATTGAGCTGACCAACAACCTTTCGCTGGTCACAGAAGCCAGAGCCTTGGCCGACAGCCCGGATGGAGCCCTGGGGCTTGGCTTCGGGGACGCGCTGCTGGTCAGCACCGCCCCCTCGGAAAGCGCTGAGACCCAGGCCCTGCAACGGCTGCTTGAAACGCCAGCCCAGATACGCTTCCAGGACCGTGATTTCACCGCCAGCGGGCGGAGAATCGCCTTGCCCGGGGACCGCAAAACGCAGCTGAAGTTTCTGGCGGTGATCAGCAACGACAGCGCCCGCAACCTGCTGGAAGACCTGGTTGCACACTCCGTGCTGGCCCTCGCGTTCAGTGTTTTGCTGGCAGGCCTGGCGGCGCTGTTCGCGGTGAGGCTGACGCTGTCCCCCCTGCAGCGCCTGCTGGCCCTTGCCAAAGAGGCGGCGGAAGAGCGCAAGGCCACATTCAGTCCAGGGCCGGTAAGAGAATTCAACCAGCTCAGCCAAACCATCGCCGATACCGTGACCGACCTGAAGCGTTCGCGCCAGCGGCTGGCCCGCTACAGTCAGGAACTGGAGTCAAGCAATCAGCAGCTCTCCGACAGCATGCGCCAGAATCAGAGCCTGCTGGACCAGATCATCCACCTGCAGGAGCAGGAGCGCAAACACCTGGCCCAGGAGCTGCACGACGACTTGGGACAATCCCTTGCAGTGGTGCGCACCGACGCCTACCTGATTCAGCGGATGGTGCCCCCTGAACACGCTGCCTACCAGAGCGCTCAGTCCATCTACCAGAACGCCCAGGAGATGTACGATGTGGTCTACCGCCGGATTACCAGTCTGCGCCCAATGCCGCTGAACGACCTCGGCCTGGTTGACGCTATCCGGTTCATGCCGGCGCTGGAGAGCTTTACGCAGCACGGAATCGCGCTGGAGCTGGTGCTGCCGCAAATTCCAAAAGCCCTGCCCGAGTCGATGGAGATCAACCTCTACCGGATTGTTCAGGAAGGGCTGACCAATGTACTGAAACACGCCAGCGCCTCCAGGGCCTGGGTGAAACTGAACTTTCACAAGGAAACGGTGGAGCTGGAAATCGGTGATAACGGAGTAGGCATCCAGACCCCGGTCGAGCCGCGAATGGGTTACGGTTTCGGTCTATCGGGCATGATGGAGCGGGCCCGCGCGCTGGGAGGCTCCCTGGAAGTCAGCTCGTCACCTAGCCAGGGAACGCTGTTAAAAGTCAGCGTGCCGGCGCCGGACACGGCCGTTTCCATCTGCAGCTCGATGGGTTAATCGGCCGCAGGATGAATCCAGAGAACCGGCTCCTTGGCCGCGGCCGCCGGTGCCGGCAGTTCCTGGTAGTACCCCAGCCAATCGGCGTCGAGCGGTCCCAGATGGGCCACCAGGTCACAGGGGTCTGCGCCTTGCTGGGCAATAAACCTCAGGTAAGCCGCAAAGAGGGTACGCCGGCTTATCCCGGCAGCCCCGGGCAGTCCTGCGTCGAAGGCCGCGCAGCTGATCAGGGTATCGATTCCCTCACCGCCCAACGGGCGACCGTGACGATCTCGCCAGAGCGGACTTTCTAGGTCTAAGCCCCGTGCACCGGCCAGACAGCAGGTCGCTTCACTCAGTTGCAGCTGCCCCTCTTGCGCCCCGGCAAGCTCGATTCCACCGGGTCCGAAGGCCGAGCCCCGCAAGCCGCTGAGGCGTTGCGGCTGCACGCCGCTCAGCAACAAGCGCACCGCCAGTTCGGCACCGTCATCGGCCGCCTCCACCAGGGCACGACACTCTTGCGCTGTCAGTATCCGGTCCCCCTCGGGGATCGCATCGGGCAGCGCCATTGCCGGTTCACGCACCAGTTTTTCCGGCTCGCTCATGGGCAGCCCCATCCCACCTGCAACCAAGATGTCGGGGCCCTCTCGCGGAGTGAGCAGGCGGTAAAGAGAGACCACCAGCAAGGCAAAACCAAGCGCTGCCGCGAGACTGATGCCCGTATCGCGCCAGTAGTTCGGCGCGTAAGGCTTGCGTGGGGTGTAGGGTGGCTCCAGCAGTTCAATATCCATGCGATGAGGCGCCTCTACTTCGAAGGCGACCAGCCGGTCCCTCAGTTGCTGGGCCTGCTCCTCTAGGGCAGCCATCTCGGTGCTCATACCCGCAAAGGTCTGGAGCTGGGTGCTGGAGGTCTGAACCTGCCCTTGCATGGCGTTGAGTTCCCTGGCAAGGCGACTCTCCCGATCCCTTGCACTGGCCAGGGTGCGGTCGGCCTCGGCCAGCGACGAGCGCTGACTATCCAGGCGCAGGCGTTCTGATCTTTCCCGTATCAGGCCCAGCTTGCGCTCAAGCGCCTGCACCTGCGGATCCATCGCCAGGTACTGTTCAGTAAACCGCTGCCGATAATCTTTCAGGGTTTCTTCCAGCTCGGTCGCGCGCTGGCTGAGCTGGTCCAACCCCCGCTGGTCCTGGGGCCGAATCCAGGTTTCCCCCCGCTCAATGGCTCGTTGCAGCGCCTGGCGCTGCGAGGCCGCTTCCGCCCGCGCCTCCGCGGCGCG
This sequence comes from Motiliproteus sp. SC1-56, assembly GCF_017309075.1. GTDB lineage: Bacteria > Pseudomonadota > Gammaproteobacteria > Pseudomonadales > Balneatricaceae > Motiliproteus. The sequence goes on from NZ_JAEMGS010000006.1 coordinate 112,371, forward strand.
GTCAAGAGCAGCCCCCAGAGCCTTAACCTTGGCCAGGGCCCTGTTTTCATCCCGCTCCAGGGAAACGATGCCATGTTGCAGACGGAATGCCTCCATCGCCTCCCGGCGCTCGGCAATGCGCTCCTCCAGATCCTGCAGCTGCGCCTGGAGCGTGGTGCGGGTATCGAGCGTGGCATCGGAGCGTTCGCCCACGAAACGCTCCCGGTAGTGCTCGATCCAGCCCGCCAGGGCCGGCGCCAGAAGCGCGGGATCCTCACCCACCGCCTCCAGCTCCAGCAAGCGGCTCTGCTCCAACAAACGAACCCCGAGCATCGCGCTCAGGCTTTCAGTATCCACGCCGAACCCATGGGCGCCCAGTTGCTTGCCAACCTCCTCCAACAACTGATACCCCAGCAGGCGGTGCCGGTGAATCACCAGCTGTTCACGGACAAAGGCTTCGGGGACCGGCTCTGCCTCACTCGCAGCCACCGAATCCACCCGTATCAATGCGGTGCTACGGTACACGGGGTCACGCAGCCAGGTATACGCCAACGCCAATACCGCGGTGATCAGAAAGCTGAAGAGAAAAAGGCGCCCTCGCGTCCGCCGCTGGGATGGGAAAGCCAGTGGTTGGACCCCGGCCATGGGTCCTTCATCAAATACCTGGGTCGAATGCATTTCGCGCCTCCTGCGATGCCCCTATTGAAGATAGCAGCAGTTCGGCAACGGGCAGGTAGGGATAGAGGCTGATGAAAAAACGCTCCCGGACGCCGCACACTGACGTGCCTGCGATCGACACCCAGGCTCCTGCCCCGGCTTGAGTCATTAAAGGACCGGCCAAGCCCAAGTACCGCTGTCCATAAGCTATCTTGAAAGGTGCCCTGCCCCCTCACCACTCGACCGCAAGGAGAAGCCATGTCCGACAACACCAGCGGCTGGGAAGCCAGCCTAAAACCCGTACTCGATATCTCGGAGGTTAACCGCCAGGCCCTCGAGCGGGTCACCGCCCTGCAGACCAAGTGCCTGGGAGACCTGCTGGAAGCCAATATGAAGCAGATGCAAGCGGTGATCGGCAGCAATCCGCAGGCACTAGGCACACTCCAGATGGACTACTACCGGGAAATGGAAGCCAAGGTTCAGGAAACCGCGGAAAAGGAGCTCAGTGCGCTGGCCGAGGCCCGCGAAGCGATCACCAAGATCATGGAGGAGAGCTACCAGCATCACCGGCGCTTTTTTACCGAGCTTTACCCCAACCCGGACACCCTCTGAACGTCACTCGGAACAAAGCCCAAAAAAAAAGCAGGCTAAAGCCTGCTTTTTTATGAAATCAGAAGCTGACGCTTAAAGCGCAGTGACCTGATCTGCCTGGGGGCCTTTCTGGCCTTCCACTTCGACAAAGCTCACAGCCTGGCCTTCGTGGAGGGTGCGACGCCCTTCACCCACGATGGACCGAAAGTGGACAAAGAGGTCTTTACCGTTTTCACGCTCAATGAAGCCGTAGCCCTTTTCGTCGTTGAACCACTTAACGGTGCCATTTTGCTTTTCAGACATGCTTTTCTATCTCGCCTATTAGTTCACATTGCCCCGGAGCGTCCCGAGAGGTTTAGCTTAGGTATCGGAGGTGGGCAAGGGTACGACGGCAGGGTTCAATTGAACGGTCCACAGGTACACGGTTTGCACAACTTTAATACACTAACAGCTGAACTATACGCCCGGCTTCTTGGTTCCACAACTCGAATCGCCCTCTCATCTATTCCGGGTTGGCCGTAAAAACGCGGTTTCGTCCCTCTCCCTTGGCCTGATATAAGGCCCGGTCGGCCGCCTCGAGCAGCGCTCTCGCCTCGCCTTGCCCTGCGGACACACCGAAGCTGGCCGTCACGCTCAGGCCATCGACGTCAAGACCGGCGATACTGGCCCGCAGCTGTTCAGCGCCGGCTTTCGCCTCGACAATGCCTATCCCGGGCATGATGATCACGAACTCCTCACCGCCGTATCGACAGAAAACATCCACCGATCTCAGCCCCTCGCGAACCCTGGCCGCGACCTCGCAGAGTATGCGATCGCCCTGGTCATGCCCATGACGGTCGTTAAACTGCTTGAAATGGTCGACATCAAAAATCACCAGCGCCAGATCCCGCTGGTAGCGCCGGGCCAGCCGCAGCTCCTGCTCCAGCTGCTGGTCGAAATAACGCCGATTGTAAAGCCCGGTCAAGGGGTCGGTGCGGGACTCGTGCTCAAGTCGCGCCTGCAACACCGTCTCCTCTGTGATGTCACGAATCAATGCCGCCGACCCCAGGGTACGGCCGATGTCATCCCAGATGGTGGCCAACTGCACACTGAGCGTGCGCCGGTTATACTCGATCACGGCCGCCTCCGGCACTTGGGATCGGGCAGCGGCCAGACGCCCATCAATCCACTCAGGATCATCGAACAGGGTACTCAACCCCCCTTCACTGATCTGCGCCGCGCTCTTGCCCAGCAGCTGTTCGGCAGCGGGGTTTACCAGAACCACTTGACCGCGTTCATCCGTCGCCACCATGCCCTCTCTGGCGCCCAGGATGATCGTGGTCAACTTGTTCCGCTCCGCCTGCAGGCCGCTGTAGATTCCGGCCAGCCGCTGGGTCATCTGGTTGAAGCTGTCCACCATCATCGACAGCTCGGCGTGGGGCGGTCGTGATAGCTGCTGGAGAAAGTCCCCCTGCGATACCTGCCGCAGCGCCTGCGTGATCCCCCCCAGCGGGCGAACCAGGTTTTTAACCACGAAGAGCCGGATCACGGCTACGATCAGCAGCAGGATCACGGCCAGTAAAAGCAGCGACTGCAGGCGGCTCAACGCGATATCAGCGTCCACCCGGGCCAGCGAAGTGGTCAGTTTGATGACGCCCAACACCTGCTCCGCTGCGGGGTGGCACTCCTGGCAAACCGGCTCAGAGAAAATCGGCGACAACAGCGTATAAAGCCGCTCGCCATCGCCCCGCTCGTCATAGTACTCCGCTAGTTTGCCGCTGGAGAGAACCTCCCGGAGCTGGTTGCGGTGATTTTGAAGCCGTTCCCGGGGGTTCTCTTGCTCCCGCGGGTAGAACATCTCATAGCCGACCGCTTGATTGACGCGATCAATGGTCCGGTTGTCCGCGAACGCCTCGGAACCGTCCGGGCGCACAACCGCCAGGTCAACGACACCGGGCACCTCGTCAAGACTTTTGGCAAACACCGGTCCCACATCGCCGTACCCGGACAGCATCAGGGTTTTTAGCCCCTGGCGGGTGCTGTCCACCAGTTTCAACAGGGTCCGTTTGTTTTGCGCAAGCACATCCCGCTCTTCCCGCTCACTGTAAAAGCCCACGAGTGAGGCAAGGCCGATACCAACCACCGTACCTATCACCACCAGGACCTTGAGATCGATATGCCTGAACATCTACCCGCCCTGCCCACACTCGGCAAGTTCCACCCGGTCGCGTCCCCGCTCTTTGGCACGGTAGAGCGCCTGGTCAGCGCGATTGAGCAGCACCTCCCCCGAAGGACAACCCGAATCATGACAACTCACCACCCCGATACTGACGGTCACCGGCTCCCCTTCGATCTCTTCCCTGGCGATGGCCGTGCGCAGTCGTTCAGCCAGCGCAGAGGCGCCGGCGGCGTCGGTGCTGGGCAGCAGCACCACGAACTCTTCGCCCCCGTAACGGCAGCAGAAATCCACTTCGCGCATCGTCGCCTGGGTAATACGACCAACGACCTCAAGCACCCGATCGCCCGCGGCATGGCCGTAGCGATCGTTAAACTGCTTGAAGTAGTCAATATCGAACATCAGCAGCGACAGAGGATCCGCGTTACTGCTGGCGCGCGCCACTTCGTACTCCAGCTGCTGGGCCAATGCGCGGCGGTTATGCAGCCCGGTCAAGCCGTCGGTACGGGATAAGCGTTCGAGGCGGCGCTGCAGCTGTTGCTCGTGGGTGATATCGCGGATCAAAACCGAGCTGCCGATAGAGTCGCCGGCTTCGTTAACGATGGTGGTCAACGCCACGTTGAGAATCCGGTCACGGTACTCCACCACCTCAACCGTCTGCGCGGCGCCCGGCGCCCGCTCCCCGTCTAACGCGGCCCCGTCCAGAAGCCCCGCCAGCCCCTCCGCCCGGATACGCTCGGGGTCCTTATCCAGGATGCGACTCACCGCCGGGTTGGTCAGTATGATCGTCCCCGCCGGATCGGTGGCGACAATGCCCTCGCGCGCGGTAAGAATGATGGTGGCCAGCTTGTTCTGCTCGCTTTCCAGCGCCTGGTAGGTACGTTTCAGGTCCCCGATCATGTGATTGAAACTGGCCGCCACCCGGGCCAGCTCATCGTCTCCGAACACCGGCACCTGCCGAGACAGCTGGCCCCGGGCCACCGCCTGCATCGCTTCCGATACGCGAATGATGGGCCCGACGATCGAGCGCCTTACCAGGGTGATGGCGACCGTCAGAATCAACACCAGTGACACGACCAGAATCACCAGCGCATCCAGCCGGGTGCTACGAATATCCTGATTCACCGCATCCAGCGAAGTGGTGAGCTTGAGCACACCGCGAACACCATTTTGTTCTTCGTGGCACTTGTCACACTCCTTGGCGAAGCGGATCGGGGCGAGGAAGGTTAATTGCTCCCCGCCGAGGGCGTTCTGTTCGTAGAAGGAGACGATCGTGCGCTGCGCCAACGCCTGTTGCAGGTTAGGGTCATTCGGTGCCAGTACCGGCACCCGACGCGTCTGACCGCGCCGCAAAAACTCTTCATCACCGCGATAACGGTTTACCGCATCAATGGTCTTGTTATCGCGAAAGGCTTCGTCGCCGTTGACGCGCAGAATGCGAAAGTCGGAGACACCATCCACGGTCTTGAGGTTGTCGGCAAAACTCTGGGCGATATCTGCATACCCTGCCAACATCACCGATTTGAGACTGCTGATCACACTTTGGGTGACCTGGCGCATCGCCTCTTCGTTGTTGGTCTGGATGTTGAGCCGTTGCCGCTCGGAATAGAAAAGCATGAGGGCACTGAGCCCTGCGGTGACACAGAGGGCGAGGATGGCAACCAGTCTGAAGCCCACCCGGTTAGGGAGAAGCCCGGGTTTACCCGCTGTTTGGGTCTGCGATGCGGCGCCCGTCACACGGTACTCTCCACCTCATCTTCGTCAATAGAACCTCCCTACCTCTACCTAGCGTTCCGTTCTGTCCTTGCCGCGTAAATATGACTTATGTTAAGAGTCTATAGAATAATGCGCTATATAAAAACACTTCTTGCCGGCGCTAAACGACCGGCATAAACCCCATAATAGCGGAGTATTGTTATGGACTTACCGGTAAGTGGAAAAAAAGCCCTCAGCCTGGCGCTCGGCCTTTCACTGTTCACGTCCGGCTTGGCGGTGGCCGCCGAGTTTGATGGGAAAAGCCAGATCAAGCTGCGCCAGGGGTTTATGCAGACCCAGAAGCGCCAACTGGTCAAGCTCACCGCCGTCGCTAAAGGGGAGGCTGAATTCAACGACGCCGCCGTCCAGCGAGCCGCCAACATGCGCAATCTCGCGCTGATTATTCCCGACGTATTCGAGGTCCCGTCGGGGTTGGACCAATTTGAAGGCACCCGGGCGCTGCCCAAGATCTGGCAGCAACCCGACGAGGTGAAAAAGCGGATACGGCGCCTGCGGGCCGAGACCGCGCGCCTGGTGGAAGTAGCGCTAGAGAAAGACCCTGAGGCGCTCGCCCAGCAGCTCAAGCGAGTGGGCGGCGCCTGCAAGAATTGTCACGACAACTTCAGAAAACCCTTGAAGAAACCCTGAGAGTCTGTTGCCCTCACAGGCCGGAACGGATACTAAGGGTCTTACGCCCTCCTCGCCCCGCCTCGCTCAGGGCACTGCCAATGGCCCCCAGGGCTTTGGTTTTGCGCCGGTGGACGACGGCTTTCCGTCTGTCGGTTTTCTCCAGAACCCGAGGCGCTTCCCCATCCGATTTAGCGGGGGCCACCCAGGCCCTCACCGGGGTGCTCGCTTCCTCTTCGGCTGACGTTTCAACCCTTTGAGCGTCCAGCAAGGCCCCGAGGCCTTTCAATCCGTTGACCATGCGCGCCTCCTGGGCCGCCATCTCGTCGGCAGAGGGTTCATCGTCAGCGGAAGACGCGGGATGCGCCTGGGCTCCGCCCGTCGGTGCGATTTCAGGCGCTGACGCGGAAGCAGGCGCGGGCCTGGGCGCAGGCGCTGCCGCCGGCTTGTCTCCCGTTTTCTGCTCAGACACCGGTGACCGCCGGTGAGCCTCCCGGTTCGCCACCTTGCCAGCCCCCTGTGCTTTGAGCTGGCTCAACAACGCGGTAATTTCCGCCTGCAGGGCGTCAAAGCCACCCTGCTCATTGCTGCTTGCAGCCATTAGTTCGGCCAGTGCGGCCCCCTGCTCATGAAGCTGACGCTGCGCATTACCGAGCGCCCGATTTGCTTCGGCAGATGCAGCTAATGCCGCCTGCGCCTCCCGGGCCCGCTCCTCGGCAACACGCTGCTGCACATCAAGTGCCTTCAGGGCCTGCTCGGACGCTTTTAACGCGCTGCTCAACAGGGCCGTCTGCGAGGCGGCCTGCTGCCACTGCGCCGACAGCGCCTGGGCCTTGTCGAGGGTACGCACCAGCAGCCCGGCCCCGGCCGCCAGCAGCGCCTGGCTCTCGTCGTTTAAGGGGGTAGCGGCGACGGCTGCTGATTGTTCAGGAGCCACTTGTGCATCCTGGTTGTTGGGACGTGCCGGCTTGACACTGTCTTTTTCTACAGTGCCAAGAGCGGGTCCGGCTTGTTCAACCATAGCCCTGGGTTGCTCAACCATAGGCCTGGGTTGCTCATCCATAGGGCTGGGTTGCTCACCCATAGGACTGGGTTGCTCAACCTTGGATCGGGACTCAGTCGGCCTCTTCGCAGACTCTGCCACTGTGGTCGGTTTCTTCGCCGGGCGTTTGGTTTCTGCCTGTTGCTGGACACCGGCGCGCGGCTCGTCTTCAAGATCCTTCATCCAGGCACGGTCAATATCCGCCTGCCGGTGCCGTTTGACTACCGCATCGGTGCGGCCGAATTTGTAGCTGCGCAGCGAGCGGGCCTTGAGCTCCACGGTATGCAGCAGTTCGCGTTCACGCAGTTCGGAGATGTCCTCAGCAAAGTCCAGTTCGGTGATATCAAAGTTGGCCTCTCCATGCTCACGGATCTCCCGATAGAGGGGATAGTCGAGTCCCGCCTCAGCGGCTTGAATATAGAGCTCCCAGCGTTCAAAGATGTCGCTGCGGCATGAACCCACGTAGTTTTGCCCGGAAATTTTGCTGTGAATATTAAAAACGACCACGGGTGACCTTTGCGTTGATGAGTAACGAAGTGGAAAAACGCGCTAAAAAAAGAGGAAAGGTGGCTGATGCCATTTCGGCCTGCCAGTCACGATTAGACGGGACCTGAAACCGAAGGGCGTCCTGCGCTGTTAACGATGAAAGGCGCGCATTATACCGCCCTGAACGGCTATTTAAAGGCTTGACATGCGACCCATAATCCGACGCAGAAGCGATGCCCTACCGACGTATTGAGCAACGCGCACAAGGTGACACTTTTTACGCCTGGGGTATACTGGAACACCCGATGCAACGGCAACAACCGACAGCCCAAAGCGCCCGTGAAGAACCGCCTGATCCTGACACTGACCACCACCCGCGGCTCCCGCCAGTTCTCACTGGGCAAGGTGGGAAAATACCTGTTTGGTCTCTTTGTGCTGATGAGCCTGGCCAGTTTTTTTATCAGCAATGCGTTGCTGGTCAAGACATCGGAAGAGCTCACCAGTCTCACCCAGGATCACCAGCTCCTGGCCAACCTCTATACCGACGCCGTTGACAGCCGTGAATCGGTCCGTACGGAGCTGGACAAACTCGCCAACACCCTCAACGCGGTCCAGGCTGACCGGGCCAAAGTCACCGACGAGCGTGAGCGCTGGCGCCGCCCCCTCAGGGCCCTGGAGCTCGAACTGGGGCTGGAGCCCTCTACTCAGATGACCCTTGAGCGCGGCCGGGAGCTGCGGCGCATCGCCAACGAACGCCTGTTTATGCTCCGCGGGTTGCCCAATGGCTACCCCATCGAAGGGATCGCCCCGAGCGACCGTTTCGGCATGCGCAAGCACCCGGTGACCGGGGAACGCAAACATCACAACGGCATCGACTTCAGTGCCGACCGGGGCACTCCGGTCTACGCCACCGCTGACGGTGCCGTGGAGTACGCCGGTTACCACAAGTCCAGTGGCTACGGAAACCTGATCATCATCAACCACAACTTCGGTTTCAAAAGCTATTACGGCCACCTCAAAAAGCGCGAAGTCAACAGCGGCAGCCTGGTACGCAAAGGCCAGCTGATCGGCTACAGCGGCAATACCGGACTCTCCACCGGCCCCCACCTGCATTACGAAGTACGCTACCTGTTCAAACCCCTGGACCCCCAACCCTTTCTCGACTGGGGAATGGAAAATTACACTGCGATTTTTGAACAGGTGGAGGGCATCAGTTGGGATTCATTACGCCAGTTCGCCGCCCTCACCCTGCCTACGCCATCGCCCGAAGCGCCCTTGGCCGCGTCCCCATGAGCAGCCCCCTGTGGTGACAAGCGGGGTTCACTTTCCCTGCTATATTTTTGCTTTATAGGGTGATCAACCCGCCGTTTTCCTGGCAAGGCCAGTGAATCGCCCCGGCCGCGGGGATAAGGGATATTTGAAGCGGCCGAACGCACCCACAGCTGTTTTTCAGGGCGCCAATGGCCGGTTGCCGGCTGGCTCATTCTCGCGCTTGATCGTTCCCGGCGCCTTCCTTATCATCCCGGTGCCGCGGCATCAGCAAGGCTCTTGCCAGCGCTCACCGCAGCAGCGTTTTTTACCAGCCGATAGGTCTGCCTATGGGAATTCTCAAAAAGTCCAGAACCCCAAAGCCCCCCCGCAGCGCGGTGACGATCATCGCCCAAGGCAACAAGTTCAGTGGCGAAATGAACATCGTCGGCAAGCTGCACATCGACGGTCTGTTCGAAGGCACCATCGCCTCTCTGGACAGCATTTCCGTTGGTCGCCGAGGCGAGGTCCGCGGCCAGGTGAAAGCCCATGAGATAACGGTCTCGGGGCTTCTCGAGGGGGAAGTACACTGCCAGTGCATCACCATCGAAAACGGTGGGCGCGTCCATGGCGTGGTGCACAGCGAGGAGATGATCGTCGCCCGCAAGGGCAGTTTTCTTGGCGAGCGCCTGCTGCTTAACGAAACGCCCAGCCCGGAGGCGGAGCAAAGCGCCACCCCGGGCAATGAAGAGATCGCCAGGCTGCTCGATGACCTGCCCAGCTTTCGTGACGGCAAGCGCTAGGATGCCTCGGACCGGGGATAGACACGTTTGCTTTGGTGATTCGGCACACCCCCCAGGGACTCGCGTTTATTCGTTTTGCAACGAGAGCGGTTCCGCAGCCACCAGCATCCCGTTGTTATCTGCATACAGATAGTGCCCGGGCTCGAAGGTCACACCCCCAAAGGTAACGGCAACATTCAGATCGCCCAGCCCACGCTTCTCTGTTTTCATGGGATGGGCCGCAAGGGCCTTGACCCCGATATCGGTTTCCCCAAGCGCCTCCACATCCCGCACGCAACCCCAGATCACGATCCCTTCCCAGCCGTTGGCGGCGGCCTTTGCCGCCAGCATATCGCCCAACATGGCGCGGCGCAGGGAGCCCCCTGCATCCACCACCAGCACTTTGCCCGCTCCCGGCTCGCTTACCTGCTCGCGCACCAGTGAGTTATCCTCAAAAGCTTTTATGGTGACGATTTGGCCACCAAATACCCGCCTTGCGCCAAAGCTGGCGAATATCGGCGTCACCACGGCGACTTTATCGGCAAAACGGTCGCATAAATCGGGTAATAGATCCTGCATGCTACGCTCCTCTCGGGGTTCAAAGGGGATGATGCCGCCTGCACCTGGCCCTTGCACTACCACTTTAAGCTAGTCGAAGGAGGCGGGATTACGGTCCTGTAGGCGACGAGAACGGGTGAATCCGTTATGCTTTGTCTAACTCAAAGGGACCCCATTGCAATGCGCAACATACTGATCCTTTTAACGATATTGGCCCTGACAGCGGATGTTCTGATCGAGTGGCAGTTGAGCCGGCAATACCGCAACGAGCAGAAACTGCAGGTTGTCGAGCGTGCCAGCCGCGTGCGCGCTCAGCTGGAGGGCACCCTCAACTCCAACCTCTATCTGGTACAGGGGCTCGCGTCTGCCCTGGCAGTCAACCCACAGATGTCCCAAGAAGCGTTTCGCACGTTTGCCGCGGAGCTCTTCGGCTACGAGAACCAACTGAGAAACGTAGCCGCCGCCCCCGACCTGGTGATCCGCTATGTCTACCCGTTGCAGGGTAATGAAGGCGCCCTCGGGCTGGATTTTCGCCGCACACCAAGCCAGCGGGAGACCGCGCTGCGCGCCAAGGAGACCGGCAAGGTCGTGCTTGCCGGCCCCCTGGAACTGGCCCAGGGCGGGCGTGGCCTGATCGCCCGAATGCCGGTATTCACCACGGGTCCGGAAGGCTCCAAACGGTTCTGGGGGCTGGTCTCCGCGGTGCTGGATCTCGAGCAGCTCTACCCGCACACTGGACTGTGGGATGATGAACTGGCGCTGGCACTGCGGGGACGCGACGGCGACCGCGCGCGGGGGACGGTGTTTTTCGGGGAACCGGCCCTGTTTGCGGACGAGGCCGTACTGCTCGACATCTCTCTCCCGTCCGGCGCCTGGCAACTCGCGGCCAAGCCGAAAGAGGGCTGGAAGACGCTGCCTTCCGAGGTATGGTGGGTCCGGATCACCCTGTTGGCACTGCTGCTCCTGAGCGCCTGGTTGCTTTTGCAACGACACCAGCAGCAACGCGCCCTGCAACTGCGTAACGCCAAGTTTTCCGCCACCTTCAACGAATCGCCACTGGGCATGACCATTGCCCGGCTCCCCTCCACGCAGCTGCTCGAAACCAACGATGCCTTTACCGAACTGACCGGTCACTCCCGCCAGGCCTGCCTGGAGCGTCCTATCCACGAGGCACTGCAGGTCGACAAGCACCAGGACCTGCTGGCCGAAGCCCAACCCACCGGTCATCTCAAAGGCGTCGATTTAAAGGGCCGCAACCTCGCAGGCGAAGAGCGCTACTGGCGCTACTTCGCCTGTCGCTTCGAAACCCCTGAGGGGCCCCAGCTGTTGAGTCTGATTCAGGACATCACCCAGCAGACGCAGCTTCACCAGGAGCTGGAGCTGGCGCAGCAGGTGATCGAGAACACCAGCGACGGCGTAATGATCGCCGACGATCAATCCCGCATACTCAGCGTCAACCAAGCCTTTACTCACATTACCGGTTACAGCCGCGAAGAAGCCATTGGACAAAGCACCCGGCTGTGCAAGTCAGGGCGCCACGAAGAGACGTTTTATGCGGCCATGTGGCAGCAAATCATCTCCAAGGGACACTGGTCCGGAGAGATTTGGAATCGCCGCAAGAGCGGCGAAGTCTTCCCCTGCTGGCTTTCCATCAACCGTATCCGCCAGGCGGACGGCGATACCAGCCATTACATCGCCGTATTCTCCGATATCAGCCAGATCAAGCAGGCGGAAAAAGAGCTCACCCAGCTGGCCTATTATGACCCGCTCACCGCGCTGCCCAACCGCGCCCTGTTCCGGGACCGGCTGGCGCAGGAGATTGCCGCCACACGGCGACAACAGGGGCGCTTTGCACTCTTTTTTATCGATCTTGACCGCTTTAAGGATATCAACGACTCCCTGGGCCACAACCTGGGCGACCAGTTGCTCCACGAGATGGCCTGCCGCCTGGCTCGCCTGGTCCGTGAAACTGACACCGCCGCGCGCCTCGGAGGCGATGAGTTCACCTTGATCATGGCCGAGGTCAACCGCCTGGAAAGCGTCACCCAGATGGCCGAACGCCTGCTTTCAACCCTTGGACACCCCGTTTCGCTGGCAGGGCAGGAAGTACAGGTCGGCGCCAGCATCGGTATTGCGCTGTTCCCGGAGGACGGCGATAACAGCGAAAGTCTGATCCAGCACGCGGACATGGCCATGTACCAGGCAAAAAGCCAGGGGCGCAATAACTTTCAGTTTTACACCCACAGCCTCCAGGAGCAGGTGCTGCAGCGCATGGCGCTTGAGCGTGAACTGCGCTTAGCGATCCAGGAGCAACAATTCTGCCTCTACTATCAGCCACAACTGGACCTCAACAGTGGACAGGTGGTCGGCGCCGAGGCCCTGGTCCGCTGGATCCACCCGCACCGAGGCCTGGTCTCCCCGCTCGACTTTATTCCCCTGGCCGAAGAGAGCGGCCTGATCATCCCCCTCGGGCAGTGGATTCTAGAAGAAGCCTGCCGGCAAATGCGCCAGTGGCATACCGACGGCCTGGAGCATCTGCTGGTGGCGGTGAACCTGTCAGCCCGCCAGTTCAGCAGCCCTGAGTTGTTGGACCAGGTACTGCAGGCGCTGCAAGACAGCGGTCTTCCCCCACAGTCACTGGAGTTGGAATTGACTGAAAGCATGCTGGTCGAAGATTCGAAAGGGGCGGCTGCCACCCTGAATCAGCTCCGCGAGCTGGGCGTCCAGCTCAGCATCGACGACTTCGGCACCGGCTACTCCAGCCTCGCCTACCTCAAGCGCTTCCAGCTGGATCACCTCAAAATCGACCAAGGATTCGTTCGGGACCTGACCGTCGACTCTGAAGATGCCGCCATCGTCAAAGCGATCATTCTGATGAGCCGCGGCCTGGGGCTCAACGTGATCGCCGAAGGCATCGAAACGACACGGCAGAAGGATTTTCTGGTAGCCCAAGGCTGCCCCCGTGGGCAGGGCTACCTGTTCAGCGCGCCGCTGCCCGCCGACGAATTTATCGGCTGGCTAAAGAGATGGCAAAGCGACGGGGCGGGCACCATGAACTATCAGATATAAGGAGTTGCGCGAGCTTTTTGCCGGACCCGCGCGCCTGACCGAGGGGGGCTCCATGCGCCTGACACTATCTCTAAGCCTGCTCATCCTGGCCGTCTGCCTGTTCGGCACGCAGGCAAAAGCGGCCCAGAACGCCCCGCTCCTATGGCGCATCGAGGGGTCCCCCCCGTCCTATCTCTTCGGCTCCATCCACAGCGCTAACCCCACGCTGAACGCGCTGCCACCGGCTGTCGATCGCGCCTTCGGCCAAAGCCACGCCTTCTACGGCGAGCTCAGCCTGGACCCCACCACCCTGATGGAAGCCGGCCGCGCGTTCCAGTTGCCTGAGGGCCAGCGGCTGAGCGAGCGCCTGGCCCCGGCCACTCAGGAGCGCCTCAACCGGGTTCTGGCCCGAATAAGCCCCACCCTCAGCCTCTCGGTGCTGGATCGCCTGCGCCTCTGGGCCCTGACCACGACCCTGGTGGTCTTGGATGAAAAGATTCGCTACGACAACGCGCCGATCATGGATCAGCGACTCTACGAGCGGGCGCTGCAGGCGGGAAAACAGACCGGCGCGCTGGAAACCGTCAGCGAGCAGGCGGGGGTATTCGAGGCGCTGGACTGGGATGAGCAGTTGCAATTGCTGGAGGCGACCCTCGCCTACATAGAACAGGCCCAGGCGCAAGACCGTCCACTCCTTGCCGAAACCTACCGCGTTTACCAAGCAGGAGACCCGGAGGCCTTTCTCGACTTACTGGATGAACAGATGGAGGTGCCCCTGCTGCTCAAGCTCAAGCTGCGACGGCGCCTGATTGACGAGCGCAACCGGCGCATGGCCGAGCGCATCCAGGGGTTGCTGAAAACGGCTCCCCATACCCCTTTCTTTTTTACCATTGGGGCTGCCCATTTTGCCGGTCACCAGGGCGTGCAACGGTTGCTCAGGGAACGCGGTTTCTCGGTCGAGCGGGTAAAGGCTCAAGCGTTCTCAAGATCCGAGTAAGCTCTTTGAAGTGGTTGATCCGCAGGTCAGTCAACTCCGGCCAGTGACGGGCGGGGTCATCCTGAAAATGCACGGTGCCGATGCCGGCCCGCACACCCGCCTCCAGATCGAAGCAGTAATCACCGATGATCAGACACTGCTGCGGGGGCGCCTGCCAGTACGCCAGCAGGCGGTGAATTCCGGCAGGATCCGGCTTGGGGGGCGCGTCATCGCAAGCGAGTATGCAGGCGGGGGCGAACAGGTGATGCACCCCCAGGCGATGCAATGTTATCTCCACTGCTGCCCGGCGATTGCGGGTCAGGATGGCCAGTTCCACTCCCCGTTGTTCTAGCACCTCCAGCAGGGCCAGCACCCCCTCGTTGGCTTCGCTGCGCCGGGCCAGATCCCGTTCGATGGCATCCAATGCCCCTGATAGCGCCTTTCGCCGCGGCGCCGGCTGAGCCTGAATGTACTCCAGAATACCCTCGTCGGAAGGCACGCCCAGTTGCCGGCGAATGGCAACAAAATCATGCACCGGCCGGGTCAGAGTCCCGTCCAGGTCAAAGATCCAGTAGGGACGGGCCAAGAGCGCGGCGGCCGAGAAGGTGTCAGAGCTCAATCTTCTCCGCCCAGCTGGCGACCTCTGGGGGCAGATAGAGTTCATCAAGCAAAGGCGGCACCCAGTCGGCACGATTTTCAAGGTATCGTAGCAGGTACACAGCCAATGCCTGCACCGCCGGAATCGGGGTCCACACCGTACGGGCCAGGCAGTGCCAATGGTCCGGGTCCCGCTTACGTGGCGTCTTTAACTGTTCCAGGCAGGTGTCGCAAACGAAGAGGCAGTGGTCGATGTCCGGTTCCGGGGGAATCGGCGGGACCTCGAACACGACGAGCTTTACCCCGCTCGCTTCACAGAGTTCGCACTTGGCGCCAGAGCGGCGAATCAACTCCTTTCCGAACTGATTCAACCCCTGATGACGCTGCTGGTGATGGTGCAGCCCCTTTGACATGGCCTTCCCCGGTGATTTTCCTCTAGTTTAGCGCAGGGCGATCACTCTCTAGCCTCCGCCGTCGTGCTCCGCCAGCCCAGGTAAGCGGCCCGGCTGAACAGCAGGAACAGGGCCGATGCCCCCCCGGCCGCCCCCAGCATCATCGCCATTACCATGATCTGGTAACGGGCGGCGATCAGAGGGGAGACGCCCGAGAGAATCTGCCCGGTCATCATCCCCGGCAAGGAGACGAGCCCTACCGCGAGCAGCGAGTTGAGCAGGGGAATCAACGAAGCCCTAAAGGCGACGGCCCGCGCCTTGTCGTACGCATGCCCCGCAGCCAGCTCGGCGGCCATGCGTTCGGCTGCCAGACTGACCGTGTTCATGGCATTGGCGAAGATCATACCTGCCAAGGGTACAAGGTAGCGCGGTGAGTACCAGGGCTCCAGCTCCAACACTCCGACCGCGATCACGAAAAGATTGACCCCGCCGGCCAGGCCAATGGCCGCCAACGCCTGGCGGTAGAGCAGGCGGCGCTGGGCCTCAAGGGAGGTCAGGGAAATCCAGCTGGAGGCAAACAGCATCACCGCCAACACCAGGATGATCACCCAGCTGCGATCGGCAGCGAAGATAAAATTCAAGCAGTAACCGATCAGCAGCAGCTGGATCAGCATTCGCCCCAGAGCATACAGCGCCTTGCCAGGCTCCACCTGCCAGCGATAGCAGATGTAGAGCACGGGAAAGACGGGCAGAAACGCCAGCGCGAGGTTGAAAAAACCAATGGTTTCCACATTACCGTTCACCCCGCCACCCCTCTTCGGTTAACCGCTCCCTACTGGTGCCGCAGGCTATGGTGGGAGCGGTCGTTCAAGGGGCCCTCCTTGCAGAGCTGCTGCTTCAGGTTGACCAGCATCCCGGCCGTAGCCCCCCAGATAAAGTACTCCCGGTAAGGGACCGCATAAAAATAGCGTTCGCGGCCCTGAAAATGACGGTGGTGCCGCTCGTAGCGGCTTTCATCAAGCAGGTAGGCGAGAGGCACCTCAAACACCTCGGCCACCTCACCCGGATCGAGCTTTAGCCTGACCGGAGGCTCAATCAGCCCCACCACCGGCGTCACGACAAAGCCGGTACGGGTGATGTAGTCATCCAGCAGCCCCAGCACCCGCACCCGTTCGGGCGCCAGCCCCACTTCCTCCTGGGTCTCACGCAGAGCGGCGGCCACCGGACCACCGTCGTGCGCCTCCAGACGCCCCCCGGGGAAACTGATCTGACCGGGGTGATGCCTGAGATGTTCGGTGCGTCGGGTCAGCAGGACGGTCAGGGCATCGTCGCGGTTGACCACCGGGACCAGCACGGCAGCCGGGAAAAATCCGCGTTTGGAATGCCGTACCGGCTGCATATCCGGATTGAGCTGATGATCGCCGCGATAACATTCGTAGCGCTCCACAGCACCGTCGAAACGACGCGAAGGCCCGGCGCGACGAAAAGACTCCAGCAGCTGCTCCCGATTCATGGCAATACCCTACCCGTTCACCCATCACCTGTCGACGCCTAGCCCTGTCAGTATGGCCCACGCGCTGGATGCCCGGGTCCGACGGACCGGCCCCGTTGCGAGACTTCGGCGCCCCCTGCTATGATCCCGCGCGGCTGCCAGAGAAGGAAAGAACCATGAACAAAAGCCTGCTGACCAACGGAATCGCCTGCCTTGCACTGCTCACCGGCGCTGTATACAACTACCCGGTGCTGCTATCGATCGGGCTGTTCGCGCTCTCCGGTGCCGCCACCAACTGGTTGGCGGTACATATGCTGTTCGAGCGGATGCCCGGGCTTTACGGTTCCGGCGTCATTCCGGCGCGCTTCGAAGACTTCAAGCGCGGCATCAAAACGCTGATGATGGAACAGTTTTTTACCGAGGCCAACATCGAGCGCTTTCTCGCCGCCGACAACGGCAACCAGCCTGACCTTCACCTGGCCCCGGTAATCGACAAGCTCGACTTCTCCCCCACCTTTGACTCGCTGATCGAGGTCATCGAACGCTCCTCCTTCGGCAGCATGCTGAACATGGTCGGCGGCGTCGCCGTCCTCGAGCCCTTACGTGACCCCTTCGTGGCACGGATGAAATCCTCGGTAGAGGCGATGACCCGGGATGAACGTTTCGTGCGGCTGCTCAAATCCGAGCTGGAAAGCCCTGATGCCATGGCAGAGATCGGCGGCAAGATCGAACAAATTGTGGAACAACGCCTGGATGAGCTAACCCCTGAGCTGGTCAAGGAGATCATTCAGCGAATGATCCGAGAGCATCTGGGCTGGCTGGTGGTATGGGGCGGCGTTTTCGGTGGTTTAATCGGCCTGCTGGCGGCCCTGGCCGGCTATTGAGCCGTTAAGTCGTGCCCCTCAACCCAACGTGGAATATCACCCTATGAATGATCTCTTGCCTGTTGGCGGCAACACCCGACGTTACCTGAATATCGCGGCCCTGCTGATGATCGCCGCCGGCACCGTGACGCTGCTGCTTCAAAACCAGGAGTCACCCGCCCCTGGTCAAGCTGCCCCAAAAGCTCAGGCGCACCCCGGGGAACCGGCACTGTTCCGGGTTGGTGAGCAGACCTACGGATTCGCCGCGCTGCCCGCAGAATTTCAGGAGCCCATCTACCAGATTCAAAAAATGGCCCATGAGCAGCAGATGCTGGTACTGGAGCAGGCGCTGCTGGACGCCTATATTCGCCAGCAGATGAAGACAGAAGGGGCGGATCGCGAAGCGGTGCTGAGCACCCTGTTTCCCGACGCTGTTCCCACCGAGGACGCCATCCGTCGGTTCTACCTTGAGAACCGGCGCGCCGACACGCCCCCGCTGGCCAAGATCGAGGACCAGATCAAAACCCATCTGACCGCCCAAAACCGCGAAACCATGAAGCAGGCGCTGCTCGGACAGCTGTTGGTAAAGGGTGAAGCGGCAATGCTGCTCGAAGCCCCCCGGCCGCCGCGTACCCAGAAGGCCGATTAGGCGCTGTCGTCTACGACCCGGACTCGGTTGCGCCCGGCGTGTTTGGCCTGGTAGAGGGCCTGGTCGGCCGCTTCAATCACCTCCTCAGGGGTGATTAGCTCACCCGGCTGGATCACCTTCAACCCGATCGAGGCAGTGACCACATCGGCGATACGGCTTCCATGGTGGGCAATGGCAGCGTTCTCCAGCACCAAACGGAATTGCTCGACCTGCCCCACCAGCGGGGTCTGGCCGGGGTCAGTAATCAACACCGCGAACTCCTCTCCGCCGATACGAAACACGAAATCCCCCGCCCGTCGGAATTGCTGGCTCAAGATTTCGGCCACTCTGACCAACGCCCTGTCCCCCCCCCGGTGACCGTAGAGGTCGTTATAGGCTTTGAAGAAGTCCACGTCGATCATGGCAAAACCAACCCGTTCCCCGCCTCGGGCCGCTCGTGCCAGCTCGTTGGCGAACACCTGCTCCAGGTAGCGCCTGTTGAGTAGCCCGGTCAACGGGTCGGTCACCGAAAGCTCAGAGAGCTTTTTCATCCGGGCTTCGTTATAGTCCAGGGCCTGGTTATAGGTTTCGGCCAGAAAATGCAGCTCCGGCATCTGCTGCCAGCGTCCCGAGTCCACCGGCAGACGATTGCGAATGGCGCCGACGATGCTCTGCAGGGGCATCACCAACCGGTAACGTACCAGCACAATAAGCGCCGCCATGAACAGTATCGCCAAGCCCAGCAAGGTGGCGTAAAAACGGACAAAATGGCTCTCGAATGCCGCGCTCCGGCGGCTATCGAAGGTGATCTTGCCGAGAAAATTCAGCGGCAGCCCGCTATCCAGGGTCAACCCCAGGAGGCGAGTATAGATATGGGTGAGCGGCTGGCCCCCGGGAGCCTCGTCGTCTATTCGCGTCAGCCCCCCTGCCCTTGCCGCTTGGCGAAAGCGCCGGTAATCAACTTCCTGGCGCTGGCTCAGATGCCTGTCCACGACCAGCCTGACAGCCCCCCCCACGGCTGAAGCTTGATCAAGCCGGACCAGGCGCTTGCCCCCGCTATCCAGAAACAGCGCCACCTCCACGTCAGGGTGTAGCTTCGCCATGTCGATTAAAGACTCAAAGTAATGGTTGACCTGCGGATCCGTGAACACCACGCCGAGGTATCCCCCGCCGAGCAGCGTTGAATAGGTGGTCAACTGAAACTGGTCCGTGGCCGGGTTGCGGCTGGGGGCGCTCAGAAACACCTGGCCCCTCTCTTCTGCCAGCGCCAGAATTCGGCGGACGTCGGCAAAGGCTGGTGCCTTGAAGTCCAGCCCGAGATCGGGTCCAAAGGTACTCCCTTCGACCAGCAGTTCCTCACTGATCAGCCGAA
Source organism: Motiliproteus sp. SC1-56 (assembly GCF_017309075.1). Classification (GTDB taxonomy): domain Bacteria; phylum Pseudomonadota; class Gammaproteobacteria; order Pseudomonadales; family Balneatricaceae; genus Motiliproteus. Next base: position 131,619 of record NZ_JAEMGS010000006.1, read on the forward strand.
GGTCCACCTCGAACCCAGCTTGTTGACTGAGTCCCGCCTTGAGTTCATCAAGGGTGGCAGCGTCCTTCCCAAGGGCCTCAAGTGCCGCGGTATGATACTGACGATAAAGCCCGGCGCGCTCGCGTATCAGACTATCGAGTAGCAGGTAGGTATTGCTGAGTTCACCCGAAATAACGCGGTGTAGCTGGGCCTGCCGACGGGAATGGTCAACCCTAAGCTCGTCGATGGCCTGGCCCAAAATCAGATAGGTGGCCAAGCCGAACGTCAGCACCAGCAAAATGAAAAACGTGAGGATCCGACGAGCCATACAACCGAGTTACCCGGTGGCCTCCTTCCCTGTCAGAAATAAGCCTCTGCGAGCGAACGCGTTCCTTGAGGCATTAACCTTGATTCTAGTACGCTTTTTTGCGTTGCACCAGAAGAAAACGAAGCGGCGAAGACACGCCCATCACGCTGTCCCGCCGTGCAATCAGACGGACACTTGGGGCGGGCCGACCTCTTGCGGCGGGCAAAAAAAAGAGCGGCAACGCCGCTCTTTTTCCTTACCGAAAGATCGACGGCTTACCAGCCGGTAACTTCCTTCAGCGCATCACCGATCTGAGCCAGAGAGCGCACGGTCTTAACACCCGCGTCTTCCAGGGCGGCAAACTTCTCGTCCGCGGTGCCCTTGCCACCGGAGATGATGGCGCCGGCGTGGCCCATCCGCTTACCGGCAGGCGCGGTAACACCCGCGATGTAAGAAACCACCGGCTTGGTGACGTTGGCCTTGATGTAGGCCGCGGCTTCTTCCTCAGCCGTACCGCCGATCTCACCAATCATCACGATGGCCTCGGTCTGAGGATCCTTCTCGAACATCTCCAGGATATCGATGAAGTTAGAACCGGGGATGGGGTCGCCGCCGATACCGACACAGGTGGACTGACCGAAGCCTGCGTCAGTGGTCTGCTTGACCGCCTCGTAAGTGAGCGTACCGGAGCGGGAGACGATGCCCACCTTGCCGGGCAGGTGAATGTGACCGGGCATGATGCCGATCTTGCACTCGCCGGGGGTGATGACGCCGGGGCAGTTGGGGCCGATCAGGCGCACGCCCAGCTCATCGCACTTGACCTTGCACTGGAGCATGTCCAGGGTCGGAATGCCTTCAGTGATACAGACAATCAGCTTGATGCCGGCATTGGCCGCTTCCAGGATGGAATCCTTACAGAAAGCCGCGGGTACGTAGATAACGGACGCTTCAGCGCCGGTGGCCTCGACCGCCTCGGCAACGGTGTTGAAGACCGGCAGGCCCAGGTGCTCCTGACCGCCCTTGCCGGGGGTCACGCCGCCGACCATCTTGGTGCCGTAGGCAATCGCCTGCTCGGAGTGGAAGGTGCCCTGTCCGCCGGTGAAGCCCTGGCAGATCACCTTGGTGTCTTTGTTGATCAGAATGCTCATTGCTTATTTACCCTCCGCTGCTTTAACCGCTTGCTGAGCCGCGTCAGTCAGGCTGGTAGCGGCGATGATATCCAGGCCGGAATCGGCCAGTACCTGGGCACCCAGCTCGGCGTTGTTACCTTCCAGGCGCACCACGACGGGCACTTCAACGCCCACTTCTTTAACAGCAGCGATAATCCCTTCGGCGATCAGATCGCAGCGGACAATACCGCCGAAGATGTTAACCAGAACCGCCTTGACAGCATCGTCAGACAGGATGATTTTGAACGCCTCGGCCACGCGCTCCTTGGTGGCGCCGCCGCCCACGTCCAGGAAGTTGGCGGGGAAGCCGCCGTGCAGCTTGACGATGTCCATGGTACCCATGGCCAGGCCCGCGCCGTTGACCATGCAGCCGATGGTGCCGTCCAGGGCCACGTAGTTCAGTTCCCACTTGGCGGCGTGGGCTTCACGCTCGTCGTCCTGGGACGGATCGTGCATTTCCTGCAGATCCTTGTGACGGTAAGTGGCGTTAGAGTCGATGACCACCTTGGCGTCCAGGCAGTGCAGGTTGCCGGCGTCGGTGACAACCAGGGGGTTGATCTCCAGCAGCGCCAGATCCTTCTCTTCGAACATGGTCGCCAGACCCAGGAAGATCTTGACGAACTGCTTGATCTGGTCGCCCTTGAGGCCCAGTTTGAAGGCCAGCTCGCGGCCCTGGTAAGGCTGAGGGCCTACCAGCGGATCGATGGTAGCCTTGAGGATCTTCTCGGGGGTCTCCTCAGCAACCTTCTCGATCTCAACACCGCCCTCAGTAGAGGCCATGAATACGATACGGCGGGTAGAACGGTCAACCACCGCACCCAGGTACAGTTCCTGATCGATATCGGTGCAGGTCTCTACCAGAATCTTGCTGACCGGCTGGCCGTTTTCGTCGGTCTGGTAGGTCACCAGACGCTCGCCAAGCCACTTCTCGGCGAATGCCTTGGCTTCGTCAGGGGTATCAACCAGCTTGACACCGCCGGCCTTACCACGGCCACCGGCGTGGACCTGGGCCTTAACAACCCACTTATCGCCGCCGATGCGCTTGCACGCTTCGGCTGCTTCTTTGGGAGTTTCAACGGCCTCCCCCTTGGATACCGGCAAACCGTACTGGGCAAACAGCTGTTTTCCCTGATACTCGTGAAGATTCATGCTATTGATCCGTTGTGTTTTCAGTCATTGAAAGTCTGTGGCCGACCCGTGCAGCCACCGATGTGAGCACCTTTACAGATACTCGTCGGCCGCCCGGGGGCGGCCGAAACTTGATACCGTTTAGCGCTTTTTGCGATTGGCCACGTGAATGGCGTGGTTGTCGCAGGCCAGTGCCGCTTCGTGAATCGCCTCGGACACCGTGGGGTGGGCGAACACAGTCAGCTGCAGATCTTCGGTGCTGGAGCCGAACTCCATGGCGATCACCGCCTGGGCGATGAGTTCACCGGCCTGGCCGCCGACGATGTGGCAACCCAGGATACGGTCGGTCTCTTCGTCCGCGATGATCTTGACGAAACCCTCAGTGTCGTGAGACGCCATGGCACGCCCGGAGGCTGCGAAGGGGAACTTACCGACCTTGATCTTGACACCCTCGGCCTTGAGCTCCTGCTCAGTCTTTCCGACCCAGGCCAGCTCAGGGTGGGTGTAGATGATGCCGGGAATGCAGTCGTAGTTCATCTGTGCCTTGTGACCGTGGATGATGTCGGCCACCATGATGCCCTCTTCGGACGCCTTGTGGGCCAGCATCGGGCCTCGCACCACGTCACCGATGGCGTAGACGCCAGGTACGCTGGTGCGGCACTGTCCGTCCACGGAGATGAAACCGCGCTCGTCCAGCTGGACGCCACAGTCACCGGCCAGCAGCCCTTCGGTGTAGGGACGACGACCGACGGCGACGATCAGCTTGTCGACCACGATCTCCTGCTCACCCTTGGCGTCGGTGTACTTGACCGTAACTTCCTGGCCCTTCACCTCGGTGCCGGTTACCCGGGCGCCCAGGCGAATGTCCAGGCCCTGCTTCTTAAGGGTCTTCTGGGCGTCCTTGGCCAGGTCCTTGTCACAGAACGGCAGGAACTCTTCCATCGCTTCCAGAACCGTCACTTCGGAGCCTAGGCGAGCCCAGACAGAGCCCATTTCCAGGCCGATGACGCCGGCACCGATGACGCCCAGGCGCTTGGGTGTTTCGGTGATTTCCAGGGCACCCTCGTTGTCCAGGATCAGCCCTTCGGTCAGGGGCGCCGGGGGAATGTTCACCGGCACGGAGCCTGCGGCGATGATCACGTTCTCGGCATCAACAACCTCGGTGCCGCCGTCTTTCTTGCTGACTTCGACCTGCTTGTTGGCCAGCACCTTGCCGGTACCTTCCAGCAAGGTTACGCCGTTGGCCTTGAACAGCCCGGCGATGCCGCCGGTGAGGTTTTTAACGATCTGGTCCTTGCGTTTGATCATGGCCGGCACGTCCATGGAAACATCACCGGTGTGGATGCCGTGCGCCTTGAACTCGCTGTGGGCCATGTGGAACTTGTGAGTGCTGTCGAGCAGCGCCTTGGAGGGAATACAGCCCACGTTCAAACAGGTCCCGCCCAAAACGGTCTGGTTCTGGTCGTTAACCCATTTCTCGACGCAAGCGGTGTTCAGGCCCAGCTGGGCGGCACGGATCGCCGCCACATACCCGCCGGGGCCCGCACCGATTACGACAACATCAAATTTTTGAGACATGTCCGAAGTTTCCTATCAATAACCTTGTGGGTTTGTATCGTTAGACATCCAGCAGCATACGTGCCGGATCTTCAAGCAGATCCTTGATGGTGACGAGGAACTGTACGGCATCCTTGCCGTCGATCATACGGTGATCGTAAGAAAGGGCCAGGTACATCATCGGCAGAATTTCCACCTGTCCGTTAACCGCCATGGGGCGCTCCTGGATCTTGTGCATACCCAGGATCGCGGTCTGCGGCGGGTTCAGAATCGGCGTCGACATCAGAGAACCAAAGACACCGCCGTTGGTGATGGTGAAGGTGCCGCCCTGCATGTCTTCAATGCCCAGCTTGCCATCACGGCCGCGCTTACCGAAATCGGCAATAGCCGCTTCGACATCGGCCAGCCCCATGCCGTCGGTGTCACGCAGCACGGGCACCATCAGGCCACGCTCGGTAGAAACGGCGACGCCGATGTCCTGGTAGCCATGGTAGACGATGTCGTTACCGTCGATGGAGGCATTGACCGCGGGGAAGCGCTTGAGGGCCTCGGTGGCGGCTTTGACGAAGAAGGACATGAAGCCCAGGCGGGTGCCGTTGTGGGTCTTCTCAAAAAGGTCCTTGTACTGCTTGCGCAGTTCCATCACCGGCTTCATGTTGACCTCGTTGTAGGTGGTCAGCATGGCCGCATTCTGTTGCGCTTCCACCAGCCGCTTAGCGATGGTGGCCCGCAGGCGGGTCATGGGCACCCGCTTCTCAACCCGCTCGCCAGCGGCGATCGCAACGGGCGCCGGGGCGGGGGCCGGCGCAGCAGCGGGGGCTGCCGGCTTGTTCTTCAGGTAGTTAACCACGTCTTCCTTGGTCACGCGGCCACCTTTGCCGGTGCCGGGTACCTGGGAGGCGTCCAGGTTATTCTCTTCCAGCAGTTTACGGGCGGCGGGACCGACGCCGGCCTCGCCTGCGTCTTCCGCCTCGGCGGCCGGCGCGGTAGCCGCGGCGGCGTCACCGTTGTTTGCGGCCGGGGCAGCGCCCGCCTCAAACCGCGCGATCACCTCATCGCTGAGCACGGTGTCCCCCTCGCCCTTGATGATTTCGGCGATAGAACCGTCGGCGGGGGCTACCACCTCGAGAACCACCTTGTCGGTCTCGATATCGACGATCAGCTCATCGCGGGAAACCGCTTCTCCGGGCTGCTTGTGCCAGGTTGCCACGGTACCGTCGGCAACGGACTCAGGGAAAGTTGGTGCTTTGATTTCGATTGACATGTCACTTCCTTCTTTATCGTAGTCAGGTGGTAGCCACCAACCTGTTAAGCGTAGATCGCGTCGTGAACCAGTTTTTCCTGCTCTTCCACATGCTGGGACATATAGCCCGAGGCCGGTGCTGCCGAAGCGGCGCGGGCCGAAACCTCAAGGTTCAGCTGCGGGAACAGCCCCTGCAGAACGTGGCGCATGTGATGCTGGCTGCAGTACCAAGCGCCCTGGTTAAGGGGCTCTTCCTGGCACCAGATGACTTTCTCGGTGTTCTTGTAGGGCTCAAGCGCCTGGGCCAGGTCGTTTTCCGGGAACGGATAGAGCTGTTCGATACGGACGATGGCCACATCCTCAACACCGTCGGCTGCGCGTTTGTTATAAAGGTCGTAGTAGACCTTGCCGCTACAGAGCACCACCCGCTTGACCTTGTCCGCATCCAGCGCGTCCACCTCGGGAATCACCGGCTGGAAGTGACCGCTAGTCAACTCATCCAGGGTGGAGATTGCCTGCTTATGACGCAGCAGACTCTTGGGCGACATCACGATCAGGGGCTTGCGCAGCGGACGGATCACCTGACGGCGCAGCATATGGAACACCTGGGCCGGGGTGGTGGGCACGCAGACCTGGATGTTGTGCTCGGCGCACAGCTGCAGGTAGCGCTCCAGGCGCGCCGAGCTGTGCTCGGGCCCCTGCCCCTCGTAGCCGTGGGGCAGCAGCATGGTCAGCCCACACAGGCGGGCCCACTTGTGCTCGCCGGAGGTAATGAACTGGTCAATCACCACCTGGGCGCCGTTGGCGAAATCACCAAACTGGGCTTCCCAGATTACCAGCGCGTTGGGCATGGTAGTCGCGTAACCGTATTCAAAGGCCAGCACCGCCTCCTCGGAGAGGAAGGAGTCGTAAATGGTCATCCGCGGCTGGTCCGCCCCCAGATTCTGCAACGGCACGTAGGTGCTGGCATCTTTCTGATTGTGCAGCACCGCGTGACGGTGGGAGAAGGTACCCCGCCCGACATCCTGGCCGGTCAGGCGTACCGGGTGTCCCTCGGCCAGCAGCGTGGCGTAGGCCATGGTTTCGGCGAACCCCCAGTTAATGGCCATCGCGCCCGCACCCATTTTCTTGCGGTCTTCAATGATCTTGGCGACCTGGCGCTGCACAACGAAACCCTCGGGTACGTTAACCAGTTTGCCAGATAGTTCTTTGATCAGCTCGGGGTCAACCTGGGTATCGCAATGATGCTCCCAGTCATGACCGATATAAGGCGTCCAGTCGACGAAGAGCTTTTCGTTAGGCTCGGTCACCAGGGATTTGGCGACGTGGCGACCATCCTCCAGTGAGCGGCGGTAATCCGCTTCCAGCGCCTTGCTTTCATCTTCGGACACCACGCCTTCGGCGATGAGCTTCTCGGCGTACAGGGTACGGGTGCTCTTCTGGGTCTTGATCTTCTTGTACATCAGCGGCTGGGTCCCGGAGGGTTCATCCGCTTCGTTATGCCCGCGACGCCGGTAGCAGACCAGGTCAATGACTACGTCTTTTTTGAACTCGTTACGGTAGTCCAGTGCCACCTGGGTGACGAAGGCCACCGCCTCGGGATCGTCACCGTTGACGTGGAAAATCGGCGCCTGGACCATCTTGGCGACGTCGGTGCAGTACTCGGTGGAGCGGCTGTCTTCACGCTTGTTGGTGGTAAAGCCGACCTGATTGTTGATCACCACGTGAACCGTGCCGCCGGTCTTGTAGGCACGGGTCTGGGACATCTGCAGGGTTTCCATCACTACGCCCTGGCCGGCGAAGGCCTGGTCGCCATGAATGGTGATGGGCAGCACCAGATCACCGTCAGGGTCTTCACGACGATCCTGGCGTGCCCGCACGGAGCCTTCTACCACCGGAGATGCGATCTCCAGGTGGGACGGGTTGAAGGCCAGCGCAATGTGCACCTCGCCGCCTGGCGTGGTGACATTGGACGAGAAGCCCTGGTGGTACTTCACGTCGCCTGAGGTATCCAGCAGGCGCTTGCCTTCGAACTCTTCAAACAGATCCCGGGGGTTCTTGCCGAAGGTGTTGACCAGTACGTTGAGGCGGCCCCGGTGCGCCATGCCAATGACGACTTCCTTGGCGCCGGCTTTACCCGCCCGCTGGATCAGTTCATCCATGCAGGGAATCAGGCTCTCGCCACCTTCAAGGCCAAAACGCTTGGCGCCGGCAAAGCGGGAGCCCAGGTACTTTTCGAGTCCCTCGGCCGCGGTCAGTCGCTCGAGGATATGGCGCCGGTAATCCGGCTCGAACTGGGGGTGGCACCGTACCGGCTCCAGACGCTGCTGAATCCAGCGCTTCTCCTGCGTGTCGACGATATGCATGAATTCAGCGCCGACGGTGGTGCAATAGGTGCGGTTCAGGTCATCCAGGATGTCTTTGAGCGGCGCTTCTTCCGGGCCGAAAAACAACGAACCCAGCTGGAAGGTGGTGTCCAGGTCTGCCGCCGATAGCTCATGAAAATGGAGATCCAGATCCGGCACCTGCTGTCGCTCCATCAGCCCCAGCGGGTCGATCTGGGCGTGCTGGTGCCCCCGAACACGGTAGGCGTTGATCATGCGCAGAACACGAACCTGCTTCTTTTCGTGCTCGGAGCTGACACTGGCGACAGGCGCGGCATGAGCACCGCGATGCTGATTTTTGGAGAGGTAGAGGAAGTGCTCGCGGATGGTGGAGTGAGGAACGTCCTGAGTCACGGTCTCCTGCACCCGGGGGAGCTTTTCGAACTCTTCGCGCCAGCCCTGAGGCACGGAGTTGGGATCTCGCAGGAAACTCTCGTAAAGTTCTTCGACGTAGGAGAGGTTTCCACCACCCAGGTGGGAGCTCTTCCACATCAGCTCCATGATGCCTTCTTGCATTCTAGATGACCCTGTACATAGGGGACGTGCTGCCGTTAGCTGGACAACCTTGTTTTCACCGACTGACGAAGCGAAAGACCGGGCTTAAGCCAGGCTACTCGGGGAACGCCGCCCCCTTTATATGATTTTCAGTTGTTATCCAGGACCCTTATCGAAAGGCCCCTGGTAGCGTCCGGCGCCAAGTGTACAGCACTTAGCGGCGTGTAAATATAATGCTTTCTACTTACAAACTAAAGCCTTGATCAGGTTTCCGGGGTTACCGAGCCCAGGACCAAAGCCGTAAAAAAACACCGCCCCCAACCGCCCCTCCCGGAGGGAGCTCAAGGGCAAAAAAAATGGTGCGCAAAGCGCACCATTTTTTAATGGCTTAGCGGATCAGGTTGCCTGTTGCAGCAGCATATTCCGGATTTTACCGATTGCCTTGGTGGGGTTAAGGCCCTTGGGGCACACATCCACGCAGTTCATGATGCCATGGCAGCGGAAAACGCTGAACGGATCATCCAGGCCAGCCAGACGCTCACGGGTTGCGGTATCCCGGCTGTCAGCCAGGAACCGGTAGGCCTGCAGCAGACCGGAGGGCCCGATAAACTTGTCCGGGTTCCACCAGAAGGAGGGACAGGAGGTTGAACAGCAGGCACACAGAATACACTCGTAGAGCCCGTCCAGCTCTTCCCGCTCTTCGGGCGACTGCAACCGCTCGATGGCCGGCGGCGGCGTATCGTTGATCAGGTAGGGCTTGATCTTCTCGTACTGCTCGTAGAACTGACTCATATCCACGACCAGGTCGCGAATAACCGGCAGCCCAGGAAGCGGACGCAGCACCAGCTTGTCGTCCTTCACCACCGCCGACAGCGGCGTGATGCACGCCAGACCGTTCTTACCGTTGATATTCATGCCATCGGAGCCACAGACCCCCTCACGACAGGAACGGCGGTAGCCCAGCGTCGGGTCCTTGTCCTTGAGCAGCTGGAGCAGATCCAGCACCATGATGTCTTTTCCACCCGGGATATCGATCTGGATATCCTGCATGTAAGGCGCATCATCAACCTCGGGATTGTAACGATATACACTTACCAGCATGTCATATCCCCCTTAGTAGGTACGCGCCTTGGGCGCAAAGGCTTCAACGGTCTTGGGCGCAAAGTTAACATCACGCTTGCCAACCCGCTTCTCACCGGGGAAGAACAGCGAGTGTTTCAGCCAGTTCTCGTCGTCGCGCTCGGTAAAGTCGTTACGGGCGTGAGCACCACGACTCTCCTTACGCTCCTCAGCCGCAATAGCAGTCGCTTCAGCCACTTCCATCAGGTTCTCAAGCTCCAGCGCCTCGATTCGCGCAGTGTTGAAGGCCTGGCTCTTGTCCTCCAGGTGGGTATTGGCGACACGCTCACGAATTTCCTTGAGCATTTTCAGACCCTTCTGCATGGACTCGCCTTCGCGGAACACCCCGAAGTAAAGCTGCATGGTCTTCTGAAGCTCGCCGCGAACCTCGGCCACACTCTCGCCACCGGTGCTGTTGTTGAGGCGATCCAAACGGGCCATCGCCGCATCGATATCGGACTCGGAGGCGTCCATGGCGGAGTAGCCTTCCTTCAGCGTCTTCTCGATCTGCATACCGGCAGAGCGACCAAAGACCACCAAATCCAGCAGCGAGTTGCCGCCCAGACGGTTAGCACCGTGCACGGACACACAGGCCACCTCACCGCAGGCATAGAGACCTTCGATCTCTTTATCGTTGCCATCGGCATCGACGGTCAGCGCCTGACCGCCCACGTTGGTAGGAATACCGCCCATCATGTAGTGGCAGGTGGGCACCACGGGGATCGGCTCTTTCACCGGGTCCACATGGGCAAAGGTCTTGGACAGCTCGCAGATACCGGGCAGACGGCTGTGCAGCACTTCTTCACCCAGGTGGTCGAGCTTCAGGAACACGTGATCACCATCGGGACCACAACCGCGGCCGTCGAGGATCTCCAGTACCATGGAGCGAGCCACCACGTCGCGGCCGGCCAGGTCTTTGGCGTTGGGGGCGTAACGCTCCATGAAGCGCTCGCCGTCCTTGTTGATCAGGTAGCCACCCTCACCACGACAACCCTCGGTCACCAGCACGCCGGCGCCGGCGATGCCGGTGGGGTGGAACTGCCACATTTCCATATCCTGGGCTGGGAAGCCGGCGCGCAGCGCCATGCCAACACCGTCGCCGGTGTTGATCAGGGCATTGGTGGTGGACTGGTAGATGCGCCCGGAACCACCGGTCGCGAAGACAGTGGCAGCAGCCTTGATGTAAACGGTTTCGCCGGTCTCGATGCAGATGGCGATACAACCCACCACAGCACCCGCCTGGTTCTTCACCAGGTCCACCGCGTACCACTCGTTCAGGAAGGTAGTGCCAGCCTTCAGGTTAGCCTGGTAAAGCGTATGCAGCAGCGCGTGGCCGGTACGGTCGGCAGCGGCACAAGTGCGCGCAGCCTGACCGCCCTCGCCAAAATTCTTGGACTGACCACCAAAGGGACGCTGGTAGATGCGCCCGGACTCGGTGCGTGAGAACGGCAGCCCCATGTGATCCAGTTCGAAAACAGCCTGGGGACCAACGCTGCACATGTATTCAATCGCGTCCTGGTCACCAATATAGTCCGACCCCTTGACGGTGTCGTACATGTGCCAGCGCCAGTCATCATTGGGATCAGCGCTGGCGATGGCACAAGTGATTCCGCCCTGGGCGGAAACCGTGTGCGAACGAGTCGGAAAAACCTTTGTTACACAGGCGGTTTTCAAGCCTGACTGAGCCAACTGGAGGGCGGCGCGCATGCCGGCGCCGCCACCGCCGATTACGATGGCATCAAAGCTAAGCGTACGTAGGTTAGACATCACTTATAATCCCCAAAGAACCTGAACACCCCACACCAGGAAAGCAAACATCGCTGTTCCACAGATCACCTGGAACAGGAAGCGAGGCCCTGTGGGTTTGATGTAGTCAGTGGAGACACTCCACAGCCCGATCCATGCATGAGCCCCGACGGAAAGCAAGGCCAGCAGGGAGAACACGCGCACCCAGGTCTGATCGAACAGCGCCCGCCACTGAAGGTAATCCATGTCGGGATTGAAAAACACGTAGCCGAGGATAAACAGCGTATAAACCAGCAACACGACCGCGGTTGCCCGCTGAATCATCCAGTCATAGAGGCCGCTGCGGCCGAAACTCGTAATCGTAGTGACGTTAGTTACCATACCCAAACCCCCGAAAGAATAACGGCTGCGACACCCGCGCCCAGGGTCACCTTGGCAGCCAGGGTTCCACTCTCCAGCTCTTCGCAGTAGCCGCAATCCATGATCAGATGCTTAACACCGGCGAACAGGTGGTACAAAAGGCAGGACACAAGCCCCCAGGTAATCAGCTTGGCAAAGAAGCTGTTTTCGAACATATCGACAACAGCATCAAAACCCTGCTGAGACTCCAGCGACAGGTCGAAAGCGAACAGCATAAATGCGATCCCGACAAACAGGATCACACCGGTAACGCGGTGCAAAATCGACGATATTGCCGGCAAGGGCTGCTTGATGGTACGTAGGTCTAAATTTACAGGTCTAATTTTATTCACGGCTCTAATTCACACTCTATTGGCCCTGGCTTCAGGGTTGATTAGAAGGACGTGCTGACAGGGAAGCCCGGCTGGTCAGAGTGCGGCAAAACACGCCTACCGGCCTGAACTTAGCGGGACGAGTATACGCATATGCCCTCTGGAAAACAAACGCCCTCCCCCTTCTCCAAAGGTCTAACCCCTTGACCGACAGACACTCCAAACAAACCCAGCCTACAACCAAAAGGGCATTTTTAGCCCCGCACTTTGATGCTAAAAAGCACCATGTTGCGATGCGAAAAAAGCGACTTTTGGTTTAATTGACTTTGAGTTTTTTGACTCTATAGTGGGTACGACTTTGAATCCGAGCCCCTTCGCCCGCCCTTATTTTCGCGGCGGATGCGCTCCCCTGCAGGGTTTAAAAACTACAAATAACGAGATGATAGGAGCCGCTATGGCTGACAAAAAAGCATACCTGAAGGTCGACGGTATCGAGGAGACCATTGAACTGCCCGTGCTGCATGGCACCGAGGGTCCTGACGTCGTCGATGTGCGCGCCCTGGTCAGCAACGGACTGTTTACCTACGATCCCGGTTTTATGTCCACCGCCGCCTGTGACTCAGCCATTACTTATATCGATGGCGGCAACGGCGTACTGCTGCACGGTGGCTACCCGATCGAACAGCTGGCTAATAAGTCAGACTACATGGAAGTATGCTACCTGCTGCTGAACGGCGAGCTGCCCAACGCCGAACAGAAAGAAAAGTTCGTCAACACCGTCAAGAACCACACCATGGTTCACGAGCAGTTGAGCCACTTCTTCAACGGTTTCCGTCGTGACGCTCACCCCATGGCCATCATGTGCGGCGTAGTAGGCGCGCTTTCTGCGTTTTACCACGACTCCCTGGACATCAACGATGCCCACCACCGGGAAGTTTGCGCGTTCCGCCTGATCGCCAAGATCCCGACCATCGCGGCCATGTGTTACAAGTATTCTCTGGGTCAGCCCTTCATGTTCCCGCGTAACGAGCTGTCTTATGCAGAAAACTTCCTGTACATGATGTTCGGCACGCCCTGTGAAGAGTACAAGCCCAACCCCGTACTGGCTCGGGCAATGGATAAGATCTTTATCCTCCACGCCGACCACGAGCAGAATGCATCGACGTCAACCGTGCGTCTGGCGGGTTCCTCCGGTGCCAACCCCTTCGCCTGTATCGCCTCCGGCATCGCCGCGCTTTGGGGACCGGCCCACGGCGGAGCCAACGAAGCGGTACTGAACATGCTCGAGGAGATCGGCGACGCCGAGAACATCCCCGAGTTCGTCGCCAAGGCCAAAGATCCCAACGATCCGTTCCGTCTGATGGGCTTCGGTCACCGGGTTTACCGCAACTTCGACCCCCGCGCCAAAGTGATGAAAATCTCCTGCGACGAGGTACTCAAGGAGCTGGGACTGGAGAACGATCCGCTGCTGAAGATCGCCAAGGAACTCGAGCGCATCGCCCTCGAGGACGAATACTTCGTCGAGCGCAAGCTCTACCCGAACGTCGACTTCTACTCCGGCATCATTCTCAAGGCGATCGGTATTCCCACCAACATGTTTACCGTGATCTTCGCCCTGTCCCGGACCATTGGCTGGATCTCTCACTGGAACGAGTTCCACTCCAGCCCCAACAAAATCGGTCGCCCGCGTCAGCTGTACACGGGTCCGAACCAGCGCGACTACCCGGGCTGATCCCACACCCGCAAAGAAAAAGCTGCCCTCGGGCAGCTTTTTTTATCTCTGTATTTTGTCGCGATACTCACCAAGAAGCTGAGCACAGCCCCCTGGCGACGGGCTACTTGTAATAGGCGTTCTCAGTAACCGAGTGATCGGTGACATCCCGCACCGCCACCAAACCGGGTATTTTGGCCACCAGGGTGCTTTCCACCCCGTCCTTGAGCGTCATATCCACCGCGCTGCACCCCTGGCAACCGCCGCCGAAGCGCAGCACCGCCACCTCGCCCTGCTCCTCTGAGAGCACCTCAATCAAGGAAACCTCACCGCCGTGAGCTGCCAGCCCCGGGTTGATCTCGCTGTACAGGACGTAGTTGATCTGGTCCTCGATCGGACTGTCAGGACTGACCTTGGGGACCTTGGCGTTGGGGGCTTTGATGGTCAGCTGGCCGCCCATGCGATCCGCTGCGTAGTCGACCAGCGCTTCTTCCAGGTACTTGAGACTGTTGGGCTCCAGGTAGACACGAAACTTGGGCAGCTCCATCACCTCGTCCTGCTCGTTCACCTCCTCCGGCCGGCAGTAAGCCAGACAGGTTTCGGCATAGGGCGTGCCGGGCTGGGTGACAAACATCCGTACCCCGATTCCCACGACCTCCTGCTTGGCCAGCAACTCGGCAAGGTAGTCCTGGGCGCTTTCGGTAATGGTAATGTCCAAATTTTGCATAGCTGACTTGTAACCCATTGGTTTGATCGTTTGTTCGACCATTCTATGCCATTCATCAACAAGAATGAACCCTACCCCTTTAGTCAGATATTCCCTCCACTTCCCGCGCCTCCACGGTCAAGGCTTATCTGATAGAATGGCCCGTTTACGCCCTTGAGTGGAGCTCACTTGCAACTAGCCATCGATCGACAGCGCCTGAACGCCATTCTCGCTCTCGGGGTACCCATTATCGGCGGCATGCTCTCCCAGAGCCTTCTCAACCTGGTCGACACCGCTATGGTAGGCGCGCTCGGGGGGCACGCGTTGGCAGGGGTGGGTATAGGCAGTTATGCCAACTTCATGGTGGTAGCCCTCGTCATCGGACTCTCTGCGGGGGTCCAGACCCTCGTGGCACGGCGCCGGGGTGAAGGCCGGCACCACGAAGCAGCACTGCCCCTTAACGGTGGTTTGCTACTGGCGCTGCTGCTCTGCCTGCCCCTGACCCTGATCGCCCACCAGGGCGCCAGCGGTCTCGTCGGGCTTATCAGCGACGCACCTGAGGTCACGGCCGCCGCCGTTCCCTATTTCGAATACCGCACGCTCGCAATTCTGGCCGTGGGACTCAACGTCTGCTTTCGCGGGTACTGGAACGGGATCAACCGCTCGCTGGTTTATCTTCGCATTCTGGTGGTGACCCATCTGCTCAACGTCGCCCTGAGCTACGTGCTGATTTTTGGCGCCTTTGGGTACGCCGGCCTGGGCGCTCCCGGAGCGGGCCTGGGAACCAGCCTTGCGCTTTGGGTCGGCGCAATCCTCTGCGCCCTGATGACAGCGCGCAACGCCCGTCAAAACGGCTTTTTGCGACGCATGCCCGCCATTGACGAGATCGCCGGCATGCTCCGGCTCTCGCTGCCCGTTTCACTGCAGCAACTGATGTTTGCCATCAGCGTGACTATGCTGTTCTGGATCATCGCCCGTATCGGTACCGACGAACTCGCCATCGCCCACGTGCTGATTCACCTGGCCCTGTTTCTCATCTTACCGGCGGTGGGCCTGGGAATGGCCGCCACCACCCTGGTCAGCCAGGCCCTCGGTCGCCGGCAGCCAGAACAGGCCTGCCAGTGGGGTTGGGATATCGTCAAACTGGCAACACTGGTGCTGATGACCCTGAGCGTGCCACTGGTTTTGTTTCCGGAGGCCATTCTGGGGGTGTTCATTCGCGATCCAGCCCTGATCGAGCGCGCCGTGCTGCCGCTACAGCTCACCTGTCTTGCCATCTGCCTGGACACTGCCGCCATCGTTTTCACCCAGGCGCTGCTGGGGGCCGGCGCCAACCGCACGGTCATGGCGGTCACATCCCTTGGACAATGGGGTTTTTATCTACCCCTGGCGTGGCTGGTCGGCCCTTACCTGGGAGGCGGCCTACTCGGTATCTGGCTGGTACAATTGCTTCACCGGGCCCTATCCTCGGTGGTTTTTTCCTATATTTGGGCCCGGCGATCCTGGATTCACATCAAAATCTAACCCTTCGAACGGTGTCAAAACGGAGCCAACAGCTCCCCGACACCCAGTACTAACGGCCAAGGAAGCGACAGATGGAGCAGTCACTGGTTTTCTCCTTTTTCCTTATCTTCACCGGCGCAGCGGTACTGGCTTCCGCCGCACTCTATACGCGGCAGCCGCTACTGGTCGCCTACATTGCCCTGGGAGCCATTCTCGGCCCCTATTGCCTCTCGCTAGTCTCCGACACCCGCCTACTCTCCGATATCTCGGAGATCGGCATTATTTTCCTGCTGTTCCTACTCGGCCTGGACATGCAGCCCAGCCACCTCATCCACATGCTGAAAAAGGCAACACTCGTCGCGGTGCTGAGCTCCATCGCCTTTGCCGTTATCGGCTACGGTACAGGGCTGGCTTTCGGCTACACCCAAACCGAGAGCTTGATCATCGGGGTGGCCGTGATGTTTTCGAGCACCATCATCGGGATCAAGCTGCTACCCACCACCGTCTTGCATCACAAACACACCGGAGAACTGGTGGTCGGCTTGCTGCTGTTGCAGGATGTCATCGCGATCATGGTGCTGCTGGCGCTTTACAGCGGCAGCGCCGGCGACACCTCGCTACTCACCTACCTGAAAACGCTGGCGGCGCTGCCGGTGCTGGTGGTCGCGGCCTTCTGGATCGTCAAGTACGCGATCCTGCCGCTCCTACAACGTTTCGACCGCTTTCACGAATACATTTTCCTGCTGGCCATCGGCTGGTGCCTGGGGTTAGCCGAGGCGGCCCAGTTCGCCGGTCTGTCGGCAGAAATCGGCGCGTTCGTTGCCGGGGTTGCCCTCGCCACCAGCCCCATCTCCCAGTACATCGCCGAAAGCCTCAAACCCCTGCGCGACTTCTTCCTCATCCTCTTTTTCTTCTCCATCGGCGCCAGCTTCAACCTAGCGCTGGTGGATGAAATCGCCCTGCCCGCCCTGGCGCTGGCCGCGCTGATCCTGCTCCTCAAACCGGTAATTTTCCGCTTCTTGCTGATGCGGATCAGCGAAAGCCGCCAGCTGGCGTGGGAAGTCGGGTTTCGGCTGGGACAGATCAGCGAATTCTCATTGTTGATTGCCTACCTTGCGGCGGGTAACGCCCTGATCGGCGACGAGGCCTCGCATGTGATCCAGGCCACCGCTATCCTGACTTTCTTGGTCAGCTCCTATATCGTGATCTTCAACTATCCATCCCCCATCGCAGTTTCCGACCGTTTACGTCGGGACTGAGCATTGTGCCGGGACGGGTTTGAAGGTCAGCTGAGGGTTCTGAGCAGGGGCGCAATGCCCTCTCGTTTCAGCCACTGCAGGGGCTCGCGGTTGGCCAGCAACAGCGCGCCGGCAAAACCCAGGGCGTTGACCGAAAGCCCCCGGTAACGCTCTTGGCGGCGCGGCACGAGAATTGCCCACTGGCGGGTAACCAGCAGATTGTAGGGGCCGAGCAATCCCCGGGCATTCGGCGCCAGACCGAGATCAATAAGCGCCTGATCATAGAAAGCCTTCAACGGTGCGGCTCCGGGCACGCCATCAAATGATAGGTAACGGTGAGTAAACGGCAACGGCCGCCCCCGGGCCAGCCATTTATCGACCGGAAGTGGCCCCAAACTGTGCTCCGGGACAAGCTGCAGGTGCCGGTGAGGCTGGCTGGCCCCGGCCCCTGGGCCCCCATTGAAAAAGCCCAGCCCCGGCATCTGCTCGATCGCCTTCAACAAGACGTCGAAATCGGCTTCCTCAAGCGGGGCTTGCTGCGGCTCAAACTGCCGAGTGACCAACAGCAGATGGTCCTCAACGACGTTGAACTTGTTCAGCACACAGCGGTACCGGCTCCCCATCTCGCAGACCAGCAGCGCAGGCTCAGGATTGAGAAACGGGTTGTGCACCTGCGTCTGCGCGCGGGCAAGGCGGGTAGAGACACCGTGCTTCTTGGCCAGGCTGGTGAGGATCCGGACCTGGAACGGCCAGTTCGGGTCCGCTATCAGCAGCCGTTCCGTTTTAATTGACTCGAGCGCGCCGCTGGCGAGAGCCCGTCGGCTGGTCTCCCGGACGCGCTCGACCAGCCCGCCGCTCATCGGGTCGGGCGCTGCTGCTGGAAAAGGGTTCGCTGGTCCCTGGGCAGAAGATCGCCCCGGAAACCGAACCAAAAGAGCGCCAGCACCGCCAACAGAATCAAACCGATCGCCCCGAGGGTTCGCACTTCCACCCAAAACGCCCGGTCAATGTCATCCACGTACACCCCCGAGCCAATCCCCCAGCCCCAGGGTTTGAAGCCGATCACGTAGCTGACCTTCGCCAGCGGCTCGGCAGAACCGGGTTTGGGCCAGTGATAATGCAAGTAGCCAGACCCCTGCTGGCGAAGCAGGACCGCCAGACGCCCGTGCAGCGGGGTTTTACTGCCCGGGTCCAGGGTAGGCAACAACTGTCCGACCAGTTCGGGCTTAATGGGGTGCATCAGAAAACGGGCATCGTAATCGGTCACCCAGAAGTAATCATTACTGGCGTGACGCATCTCTTGCAGGGCCGCTAGCGCAGACTGCCTAGCCCGCGCCATGGCCATATCACCGCCTGCCGCGAGCTGGTAGTAATTCGCCACCCGCAGATAGCCCTCGCGCACCGTCTTCGCCAACTGTTCGGTGCGGTCAGCGATCAGCGCGTCCCTGACGCTCTTCAAGCCATAGCCCGTGCCAACGATCAGCAGCGCTAATACCAAACAGCTCCCCACGAAGCTGCGCGAGCGCACGCGAAGTCGAACCATTTCTTCCGCTCCCTGAAATCAACGCCCTATACTAGCGCCCTCTAATATCCGGGGCCAACCGTTAACCCGCCCGGGGGACGCCTTTTCCAAGCCTGACCAGCCTGCCGATGCCGCGGCGGGGCGCTAAGAAGCGCAGCTCAGCAACGCGACACCCTGTCGGTACCCGAGCCCCCCGTTGGCATGCAGCACCCCGCCGTGCTTTCCCTGGGCCCTGATTTCGGCGCAGAGATCCACCAGTCCGTTCAACGCCGGGTTGTTCCAAGGCGCGCGCGCCAAGTTCATGCCGCCAGTGACGGTTACCGGAAGTTTCTCCAGCAGCTCTGGCAAACAGGTCAGGTTCGACGCGATGCCGGTGCTGAGCAGAAAAGCCATGGGAACCACCGGGTAGCAGCTGTAGACCTCCAGCAGCAGGCGCTC
This sequence comes from Motiliproteus sp. SC1-56, assembly GCF_017309075.1. Taxonomy (GTDB): domain Bacteria; phylum Pseudomonadota; class Gammaproteobacteria; order Pseudomonadales; family Balneatricaceae; genus Motiliproteus. The sequence goes on from NZ_JAEMGS010000006.1 coordinate 150,595, forward strand.
GTCTTTGACGGCTGCGGCGACATCGACCCCAGCCTGCGCGACACACTCATCAAAAGCCTGTTGCAGGTGTCGGTAATCGCAAATGGCCTCCATCGCGCCGGGGCCATCCTCCGCCAGCAGCCCCAGCCCCACCCCTTTCAGCAGCAGCGGTAGCGCCGCCGGTTTGAGCGCCTTCAGCACGCGGTCATTACACAACAGTACCCGCCCCTCGAAATCGACTACCGGATTGGCGCAATCCACGCCCCGAAACAGCGGCGTCACCGGTTCCAGCCAGCGCGCCGCCGGCAAGCGATGCACCGGATGACCGGCCTTCCGGTAGGTGCGAAGATAGTTTTGATAGAGGGCGTCCCGACAACGGATAAAGAGATCACGGTCCCCGCCCTGACGCTTGATAAAGCACTCGGCCAGATCGTTGTAGGCCTGGGTCAGCGGGCAATCCGGGCCGTAAATCGCCATCCGCTCAAGGCGCTCCTCGCGGCTATAACCGCTGGCCAAGGGCTCATGGCCGCTGATCACCACCGCCTCGACATCGCCACCCACGATCAGTTGCCGCGCCCGCGCCAGGGCTTCCACCGGCGCACAACCACTGCGAAAATGATTCGCCGCAAGAGGACTGTGCCAGTCGGTTTTGAGCGGATCTATCGTCAGCGTCTCCACTGCAACGCCCTGTGTCTTTAACCGCTGCTCAATCGCTAAGCAGCCGTCCAGGAAGCCCTCCCCGTTAACAATTTTTTCTGCGGCGACGATCCAGGTGTTCGACATCAGGGAAATCCCTTAAAAAAAATCGTCATGCTAGCAAGTTGCCCCGGGCACATCAATCCAGGCCATTCTCACGCTGAGGCAGCGACGCTAAAGGGGAACACAACCTCCCGGAGAGGGGGATGGGTTAATACGCATCCCTGCGTACTCTGGTGTTGCAGGTAAGGAAAGGAAAGCTATGCAGGCCAATGGGGGGAGCGGCGCGCGCTTCAGCTTTCGTCAAAAATTTTTTGCCGCCGCTCTTCGACGATACGCTGAGCTTCCGCAAGCTGCTGTTCCGAGAGCATCGCCGCCACAGCATCCCGCGCCTTGAGTGACTGCTGGTCCCCTCCGGCGACCGCCAGGCTCCACCAGCTGTAAGCCTGCAGGTAATCCTTGTCGACCCCTTCGCCCTTGAAGTGCATCAGGCCGAGGGATATCAGGGAGTCAACATAGCCTTGGCCGGCGGCGCGGCGGTGCCATTTGAGGGCCTCGGTGTAACGGCGGGGAACACCTTTGCCGTTGTAGTAGAGGGTGGCCAGCTGATACTGGGCCGGCGCCAGGCCGCGTTCGGCCGCGTGCCGCAGCCAGAGGGCCGCCTGGGCGAAATCGGGCGCAATTCCCAGGCCGTCGTGGTAAAGCACGCCTAGACGGTACTGACCCAACGGGTCCCCGCCCTCGCCGGCCTGGCGGTATAGCGAAGCCGCCTGCCGGTAATCACGGGCAACCCCCAGCCCCTGCTCGTAGAGGGTTCCCAGCATCGACTGGGCACGGGGTAGTTTTTGCGCGGCTGCCTTACGGAACCAGTAGGCCGCCTTAACCGGGTCGCGCTCCGGACCCTGCGCACTCAAATAGACCAGTCCGAGGTCATACTGCGCACTGGCGTTGCCCTGGATGGCCAAGGATCGCCAGGCTTTTAGTGCCGTCGTGTGATCGCCCCGCTCGTAGGCCTCCAGCCCTTCGTAGAAATCCCCCCATACCGGCAATGAGACCAGCATCAGCCACGGCAGGATTTTTAACTTCATACGCATTCCTTGACAGCCTTACTCCGGGGTACAGAGGATAGATAGCGTCCGTTCGGAACAACTCAACGTCACTTCGCAGAAGACTAGCACGGGGACCGGCGTTAATGAACGATCGAGATCAAGGGTTAAACGCCTGACGCCCACCCCATCGCGGAAAAGTGCAAGGCACATAACGCAAAAGAGGCCCTGTGGGGCCTCTTTCAGAATACAGGACTCGTCCCGGTCATCAGATCTCGCTTACGCCACCCATGTAAGGCTGCAGCGCTTCGGGTACCCGGATGCGCCCTTCTGCGGTCTGGTAATTTTCCAGAATCGCCACCAGGGTCCGCCCCACCGCCAGGCCCGAGCCATTCAGGGTGTGCAGCAGCTCCGGCTTGCCGGTTTCCGGATTACGCCAGCGTGCTTGCATGCGACGCGCCTGGAAATCGCCCATGTTGCTGCAGGAGCTGATCTCCCGGTATTTTTGCTGCCCCGGTAACCAGACCTCCAGGTCGTAGGTCTTGGTGGCGGAGAAGCCCAGGTCGCCGCCGCAGAGCACCACCACCCGGTAGGGCAGCCCCAGCTTCTGCAAGATGGCCTCGGCATGGCCTGTCAGCTCCTCCAGGGCCTCCATGGAACGGGTCGGCTCCACCATCTGCACCAGCTCCACCTTCTCGAACTGGTGCTGGCGGATCATGCCCCGGGTATCCTTGCCGTAGCTCCCCGCCTCGCTGCGAAAACAGGGCGTGTGGCTGGTAAACTTCAGCGGCAGGGCGGCGGCATCGATGATCTGATCGCGGCCGATATTGGTCACCGGCACTTCAGCCGTGGGAATCAGGTAGAAGTCATTCTCGCCGGGAATCTTAAACAGGTCCGCTTCAAACTTGGGCAGCTGGCCTGTGCCCCGCAGGCTGTCGGCGTTCACCAGGTAGGGGACGTACACTTCCTGGTAGCCATGCTCCTGGGTCTGCACATCCAGCATGAACTGGGTCAGCGCCCGGTGCAGCCGCGCCATGGGACCACGCATGACGGCAAAGCGCGAACCGGTAATGCGGGCCGCCGTTTCAAAATCCAGCAGGCCGTCGCGGGCACCCAGGTCCACGTGGTCCTTGGGGGTGAAGTCCAGGGTTGTCGGCTCACCCCAGGTACGCACCAGGACATTGTCATCCTCGGTTTCGCCGGCCGGCACCGAGCTATCGGGAACGTTCGGCACCCCCATCAGGAGCTCGTCAAGCTGGGCCTGGACGGTACGAAACTCACCGGCCAGCGACTCCAGAGACTGCTTGATGCGCTCCCCCTCGGCTTTCAGCGGGGCGATATCCTCGCCGGCCTTGGCCGCCTGTCCGATCTTCGCGGCCTGCTGCTTACGCTGGCCCTGCAGCTGCTCGGTTTCGCTCTGCAGGCGTCGCCGCGCCGCTTCCAGCTCGTTGAAGCGCTCAACGTCAAGGCGGTAGCCTTTTTTGACGAGCGCCTGGGCCACGGAATCGATATCACTACGGAGCAGTTTCGGGTCAAGCATGGGAAGTAAAAAGCCTTATCTTGGGGTTCACAACAACAGACGGAAAAACCAGATGCCAGCGGCCAGCGCCGCCACGCAGCAAAGAACGCTCAATAATATATAAATTGCCGCCGGGATGATATGACCCTCCTGTATCAGGGTCACGGTCTCCAGCGAGAAGGTGGAGAAGGTGGTGAAGGCCCCCAGAAAGCCTACCATCGCCAGCTGACGGAACTCGGGAGGCCACTGGGATTTCTCGATGATCAGCACGAAACAGGCCCCCATCAGCAGCGAGCCGAGCACATTCACCGTCAGCGTGCCCAACGGCAGGTAGTGGTCGGTATTGTTGACCACAAAGCCGCTGAGCCAATAACGCGCCAGCGCCCCCAAGGCGCCCCCCAGGGCGATGTAGATCAGGTGCAAAAGCCCCTCCTACTCCTCATAGCGGCGGCGCCCGCTGTTACGATCCAGTTCGGCCAAGTGACGCAGCTTCTCCCCGATCTTGATTTCAAGCCCCCGCGGTTCAGGGTGATAGTAACGGCGCTGGTGCACCGCCTCCGGCAGGTAACACTCGCCGGCCGCAAAGGCGTTCTCTTCATCGTGGGCATAGCGGTACTCCTTGCCGTACCCGAGCTCCCCCATCAGGGCGGTGGGCGCGTTGCGCAAATGCGGCGGGACTTCATAGGAGGAATCTTTGGCAACATCAGCCAACGCTTGGTTGAAGGCCCGGTACACCGCGTTGCTCTTGGGGGCGCAGGCACAGTAGACCGCCGCCTGGGCGATGGCGCGGTTGCCCTCGGCCGGGCCCAGGCGCTCGAACGCGTCCCAGGCGTTCAACGCCACCTCCATGGCCCGGGGATCGGCATTGCCGATATCCTCGGAGGCGATTGCCAGCAAACGCCGAGCCACGTAGAGCGGATCACAGCCGCCGTCGAGCATGCGGGCGAACCAGTAAAGGGCGCCGTCCGGGGACGAGCCCCGCACCGACTTGTGAAAGGCCGATATCTGGTCATAAAAGATATCCCCCTGCTTGTCGTATCGGCGGCCCGAGGCCTGCAGCACCTCCTCCAGCACCTGGGTATCGATGCGCTCCCCCTCCCCCTCGGAGCGGGCCAGATCCGCGGCGATTTCCAGCAGGTTAAGCGCACGGCGCCCGTCACCGTCCGCGGCGCGGGCCAACTGCTCAATACTGGCATCGTCAATCTGCAGGTCCCGCTTACCCAGCCCCCGCTCCGGGTCGGTCAGGGCACGGCGGATCAGCTGCCCCAGGGTGTTCTCGTCGAGACTCTTGAGCAGGTAGACCCGTGCCCGGGAGAGCAGTGCGCTGTTGAGCTCAAAAGAGGGGTTTTCCGTGGTGGCGCCGATAAAGATAAAGGTGCCCTCTTCGATGTAGGGCAGAAAAGCGTCCTGCTGGGACTTGTTGAAGCGGTGAACCTCGTCGACAAACAACAGGGTCTTGCGTCCGGACTGGGCGCGTAGCTGCTGCGCTTCGGCCACGGCCTGGCGAATCTCCTTGACCCCTGAAAGCACCGCGGAAATAGTGGTGAAGTGGGCGTCGCAACGCTCGGCAATCAACCGCGCCAGGGTGGTCTTGCCCACCCCAGGGGGGCCCCAGAGCACCATGGAATGGGGCAGCCCCTGCTCAATGGCGGTGCGCAACGCCTTACCCGGCCCCAGGATATGCGCCTGGCCCGCATACTCATCCAGCGTCGCGGGCCGCATGCGAAACGCCAGGGGCTGGTACACGTCAGGCCCCTGATCGGAAAACAGATCCACTGCCATACTCAGCCGCCCTACTCCACGATCAGGTCAACACCGGGGGGAACCTCGAAGGTAAACACCTCCGCTGACAACGGCGGATTGAGCTCGACATTGTCGAACAGCAGGCTGGTTTTCTGACCCAGGCTGTCCTCGAGCTGCATCTCCCGGGGCACGCCCGCCTCCAGGTAGAGCCGCATCACCACAAACTGGGCACTGTCGTCTCTGGGCCGCAGGCTGAAGACCCCGCTCTCTCCCTCGGCCGGCCCCTGGATATCAAACGCGTTGTCCAGCGCAGAGAGATCGCCGCTGAGCAGCAGTGCCGGGGTATTGGTCAAGCGCTGATCCAGAGACTGCTGGGTGACCTGCTCCAGGTCTTCGTCGTAAAGCCAGAGCTGCTCACCGTCAGATACCAGCAGCTGGGGAAACGGTGCCTCGGTGCGCCAGCGAAAGCGCCCGGGGCGCTGCAGGCTGACCTGCCCCCGGCTCTCCTGAAGCCGGGTTTCACTGCTGTCGAGCACCAACTGTTCAAAATCGGCGCTCAGGGATTCGAACCCGGAGAGCAGGCGATTGAGGTTTTCGGCAGGCGTCGCGCCTGAAGCAGCCCCGGCCCACAGCAGGGCCAGCAGCCCCAGGAAACGGTACCTAGTCATCTCGCTCCTTAGTCATCTCGCTCCTTAGTCATTTTGCTCATCAGGCCTCCACCGGGGGCGGGGCCAACACCTCGCGGCTGCCGTTGTGGGCGGCTTCACTCACCACTCCCGCGGCTTCCATGGATTCCACCAGCCGCGCGGCCCGGTTATAACCGATTTTCAATTTGCGCTGCACCGACGAGATCGAGGCGCGCCGGCTCTGGGTCACGAAGGCCACCGCCTCGTCGTAAAGCGGGTCGTCCTCTTCTTCAAACAGTCCGCCGGTGCTGCCCTGGGTATAGTCGCCATCCACAGCCCCCTGCAGAATCTCTTCAACGAACTCCGCCGGTCCCCAGGCCTTCCAGGCCTCGACCACCCTGTGCACCTCCTCGTCGGCCACGAAGGCCCCGTGCACCCGCACCGGCATGCTGGAGCCGGCGGGCAGGTACAGCATATCGCCGTAGCCGAGCAGGTTCTCGGCGCCGCTCTGATCGAGAATGGTGCGAGAATCAATCTTCGAAGAGACCTGAAACGCGATCCGGGTCGGCACGTTGGCCTTGATCAGACCGGTAATGACATCCACGGAGGGACGCTGGGTGGCCAGGATCAGGTGAATCCCCGCCGCCCGCGCCTTCTGGGCGATACGGGCGATCAGCTCTTCCACCTTTTTGCCGACGATCATCATCATGTCGGCAAACTCGTCAACCACCACCACGATATAGGGCAGCGGCTCCAGCTCAGGCGCCGGGGCGCCGGGCTCCAGCCCCTCCTCCTCCGGGTTCCAGAGCGGGTCGAAAATCGGTTCTCCCGCCGCGCGCGCCTCGCGAAGCTTGTCATTGAAGCCGGCCAGGTTGCGCACCCCGAGCTTGGCCATCAGCTTGTAACGGCGCTCCATCTCTCCGACACACCAGCGCAGCCCCGTGGCCGCCTCCTTCATGTCGGTGATCACCGGCGTAAGCAGATGAGGAATTCCGTCGTAAATGGAAAGCTCCAACATCTTCGGGTCGACCATCATCAGCCGCACTTCGTCGGGGGTGGCCTTGAACAGCAGACTGAGCAGCATGGCGTTGACCCCCACCGACTTACCGGAACCGGTGGTACCGGCTACCAGCAGGTGGGGCATCTTGGCCAGGTTGACCACCACCGGGTTGCCGGCAATGTCATTGCCCAGCGCCAGGCTGAGCTTGGCGCTGGCCTTGCCGTAGGCGTTGGAGTCAAGGACCTCGCTGAGGCGCACCACCTCGCGGCTTTCGTTGGGAATTTCGATGCCCACCACCGACTTGCCGGCGATGACCTCCACCACTCGCACACTGAGCACCGCCATGGAGCGGGCCAAGTCCTTGGCCAAATTGGAAATTTTGCTGACTTTCACCCCGGGGGCGGGCTGAATTTCAAACCGGGTGATCACCGGGCCCGGATTCACTTCGACCACCTCGGCCACTACCCCAAAGTCCTTGAGCTTGGCCTCCAGCAGGCGCGACATGGACTCCAACTGCTCGGCGCTGTAGCCCAGCGCCTTCTTGCTTTCAGCCGGATCCAGCAGGCTCAGGTCAGGCAGGGACCTCTTCGCAGGCGGCGGGGTGGGCGCCCGTCGCGTAGCAGGACGGGTATCAGGCACGTGATCACCGTCGAGCTTCGTCTGATGGGCTTCTGAAAGCGGTACGATTTTCAGCTCGCTGCCGGCCGGTTTGTCATCGCTCCCGCCCTGATCATCAATGGCGCTCAGCGCGTCCTCGGACCAGGGCGCGTCGTCAGTGGCCGCACCCAGATCCAGCGTATCCAGTGCTTGCAACTCCGGCTCCCATCGTTCGCCCGGTTCTTTTTGGCGGTTGCCGGAATTCACCGCGGGGGGATCACAGGGCTTATCCGCCAAGGATACAGACGCGGATTTTTCTTCGCTGGCGAAACGCGGTCGCGGGCTAAAGCCCCTTCCCAATCCAGCCCGCTTCTCCCAAACCGCCAGTAGCGCCTGACCAATACGGTCAGCCAGCACCGTCCAGGAGAGGTCGGTAAAGAGGGTGATGCCCAGCAGCAAGACCACCATCAGCACCAGGGTACCGCCGGGAAGACTGAACAGGTTGACGCTCAGATCAGCCAAACTCAACCCGACCATGCCGCCGGCGGAGAAAGGCAATTCAAACCATCCCCTGGCGACGTGCAGGCTGGCCAGGGCCGCGCCGGCCAGGAGCAAAAGCGCCGCTCCCAGAGTGCGTAAGAACAGGTATGGCAGCATCACCTCCAGCCCCTGCCCCCGTCGGCGCAGGAACATCACCGCCCGATACCCGAACATCAGCGGCACAACGAAACTCAGGTAACCCAACATGGAGAAGCAGAAATCGGCCAACCAAGCGCCGCTGTAGCCGGCGGCGTTCTCGACCCCGCCGCCATAACCCAGGTGGGACCAACCGGGGTCCCGGGCGTCAAACGTCGCCAGAGACAGGAGCAGGAAGGCGCAAAAGCCCACCAGCAGGATCAAGAGCCCCTCTTTGGCGATACGCGCCAGGAATCGAATAAAGACTTCCCGCTCGGTGCTGCTCAAACTGCGCTTCTCCAAGTTCATTAGAAAAAGGGGAAAATACCATATTCACGACCTCTCTCGCACCGCCATAATTCAGGACGGGGACTATTTCAGCGGAGTGCCGCTGCTGGACCTGTTACCCGAGCCTGCTTTTGCTTTAAGATATCGCAATTGCACAAACCCCACCTTTCAGTTCGAGAGAGACCATGAGCGACACTAAGCACTCCCGCTTGATCATCCTGGGCTCCGGCCCGGCCGGTTACACCGCAGCCGTCTACGCTGCCCGCGCCAACCTCAAGCCGCTGCTGATCACCGGCATGCAGGCAGGCGGCCAGCTCACCACCACCACCGATGTGGACAACTGGCCCGGGGACGACGAGGGGGTACAGGGCCCGGAGCTGATGCAGCGGATGCAGCGCCATGCCGAGCGTTTCGAGACCGAGATCCAGTTCGACCACATCAACGAAGTGGCGCTCAAGGAACGTCCGTTCCGCCTGCAGGGCGACAGCGGCACCTACACCTGCGATGCACTGATCATCGCCACCGGCGCGTCGGCGCAGTACCTGGGGCTTGATTCCGAAGAAGCCTTCAAAGGCAAGGGAGTAAGCGCCTGCGCCACCTGCGACGGATTCTTCTATCGCAACCAAAAAGTCGTGGTCATCGGAGGCGGCAACACCGCCGTGGAAGAGGCGCTCTATCTGTCCAACATCGCCTCCGAGGTAACCCTGATCCATCGTCGCGACAGCCTGCGGGCGGAAAAAATCCTGCAGCAGAAGCTGCAGGAAAAGGTCGAGAACGGCAACATCAACATGGCCTGGAACCACGTCGTTGAGGAAGTCCTCGGTGACGAAATGGGGGTCACCGGCGTCCGGGTGCGCGACACCCAGAGCGGAGAAACCCGGGTCATCGACACCATGGGCGTTTTTGTGGCCATCGGCCACAAGCCCAACACGGACATTTTCGACGGGCAACTGGAGATGAATAACGGCTACCTGACGATCAACAGCGGCCTCCAGGGGAATGCCACCCAAACCAGCATTCCGGGTGTCTTCGCCGCCGGCGACGTCGCCGACCAGGTATACCGTCAGGCGGTCACCTCAGCCGGATTCGGCTGCATGGCCGCCCTCGACGCCGAGCGCTTCCTGGACGACCAGGAGGCCTGACAGCGACCAGGCAGGGATCACCCCACCTATGACCTCCATCCCCTGGCTCAGCCCGGGAGGCACCGATTTCCCCCCCGCCTCCCGGGCGCTGGACGATCCCAACGGGCTGCTGGCCGCCGGCGGAGACCTAACGCCAGCACGCCTTATCGAAGCCTACAGAGGCGGCATTTTTCCCTGGTTTGACGACCAGCAGCCGATCCTCTGGTGGAGCCCAGACCCGCGCTGCGTGTTGTTTCCGGAGCAAATGCACATCTCCCGCAGCCTACGCAAAAGGCTGCGGCGCGGGGATTACAGGGTCACTCTCGATTCCGCGTTCACTGAGGTCATCGGCGCCTGCGCACAGCCGCGCCAGGACAGCGAAAGCACCTGGATCACGACCCAGATGACACAGGCTTACACTGAACTGCACCGTCGCGGCATTGCCCATTCGGTGGAAGTCTGGATGGGGGATAACCTCGTCGGCGGCCTCTACGGGCTGGCCATGGGCCGCCTGTTTTTTGGTGAATCCATGTTCAGCCGCGGCCGCGACGCTTCGAAAATCGCACTGGTACGATTGGTCGAACAATTGCGCCTCTGGGGTTATCATTTGATTGATTGCCAAGTTTACAGCGACCACCTGGCATCACTGGGGGCCACGGAAATCCCCCGCAAGCATTTTTTGGAAATTTTGAACCGGGAAGTGGATGCCCCCGCCGAGCACGCATGGGCATTTGAATAAAGAGCCCCGGAGGGGCACCCAGCACCGTGACCGATCTGCGCGAACTGCAATTTTACGCCACTCCAGAGCACCCCTGCAGTTACCTGCCCAGGCGCCAGGCCAAGACGCTTTTTGTCGACCCCTCGGCGGAACTCGATCAGTGCAATTACAGCCTGCTTTCTGACCTGGGCTTTCGTCGCAGCGGCCCGCATATTTACCGCCCCCACTGCGAAGGCTGTAGCGCCTGTATTTCTGCACGCATTCCGGTGAACCTGTTCCGCCCCAACCGTGGACAACGGCGAGTATTGCGCCGCAACCAAGACTTGGAAATGCGCATTTCCGAACCGCACTTCTCAGAGGAGCTCTACCAGCTCTATCGGCGCTACATCACAGCACGTCACGCCGATGGCGATATGTACCCGCCCAGCCCCGAGCAGTTCGACTCTTTTCTGATCCGCTCCAACCACCACACGCGCTTCTATCAGTTGCATCACCATGAGCGACTGGTGGCTGTAGCCGTGATGGACCAGCTCGACCAGGGCTTGTCGGCTATTTACACCTTTTTTGAACCTGAAATGGCACACCGCAGCCTCGGTCAGTACGCGATTCTGCGCCAGATCGAGATCACCCGTGAGCATAACCACCCGTTTCTCTACCTGGGTTACTGGATTCGGGGCTGCCAGAAAATGGCCTACAAGACCAACTACCGCCCCATCCAGCTGCTCATTAACGGACAATGGGTTCACTGTGGTGACTAGGGAGCGAAATAGGTTCAAAAGACTTTGCGAAACTGCGCTAAATACGGCAAAATACCGCGCCTTAGCAAATCCCTAGAGTCAATGGCATCAGAGGTAACCCCTGAATGGCAAAAGAAGATTGCATCGAAATGGAAGGGGTCATCGTCGACACGCTTCCTAATACCATGTTCCGGGTAGAGCTCGAAAACGGCCACGTGGTCACGGCCCACATCTCTGGCAAGATGCGTAAAAACTACATCCGTATTCTAACCGGCGACAAAGTCAAAGTTGAGCTGACCCCCTACGATCTCTCCAAAGGGCGCATCGTCTACCGCTCCCGCTAACCGCCGGCACCCGGCCGGCGGTCTCAGAGGCGAGGTAGCCTTCAGGCTGCCTCGAAGACGAACTCCAGTTTTCCGTCCTGCTCGGTTACAACAACCACCCCTCCCTTCTCGGCAAGCACCCCGAACAGCACCTGCTCGGCCAGTGGCTTTTTGATCTGCTCCTGGATCAGCCGTGCCATTGGGCGCGCACCCATCTTGTCGTCGTAACCGTGCTCAGCCAACCAGTGACGAGCTTTCGCATCCACGTCCAGGTGCACCCGCTTGTCATCAAGCTGGGCCTGCAACTGGGTGAGAAACTTGTCGACCACGCCCTCGATCACCTTCATATCCAGGGACTTGAACTGAATGATTGCGTCCAGACGGTTGCGGAACTCGGGCGTGAACATCTTGCGAATGGCTTCCATCCCATCGGAACTATGGTCCTGATGACTGAAGCCGATGGAACGCCGAGCGATCTCCTCGGCCCCCGCGTTGGTGGTCATCACCAGGATTACGTTACGAAAATCAGCTTTGCGCCCGTTATTGTCGGTAAGCGTGCCGTTATCCATCACTTGCAGCAGCAAGTTGTATACCTCGGGATGAGCCTTCTCAATCTCGTCCAGCAACAGCACGCAATGGGGGGTCTTGGTGACCGCCTCGGTCAGCAGGCCACCCTGGTCATATCCCACGTAGCCCGGGGGCGCCCCGATAAGCCGGGAAACGGTGTGCCGCTCCATGTATTCGGACATGTCAAAGCGCACCAGCTCGATACCCAGAATCGTCGCCAGCTGGCTGGTGACTTCGGTTTTCCCCACCCCTGTCGGACCAGCAAACAGGAATGAACCGACCGGTTTCTGTGGCTCGTTTAGACCGGCCCGGGAAAGCTTGATCGCCGCCGCCAAGGTGGAAATAGCCTCATCCTGCCCAAAGACCACCATCTTCAAGTTCTCTTCCAGCTTGGCCAGCGCCTTTTTATCGGATGCGGATACGCTCTTAGGGGGAATCCGCGCGATCTTGGCGACAATGTCCTCGATTTCCGGCACATCGATGGTTTCTTTTCGCACCTCGTCGGATTTCAGCTGCTGGTAGGCCCCAGCCTCATCGACAACATCGATCGCCTTGTCCGGCATATGCTTGTCGTTGATGTAGCGATCGGCCAGTTCTGATGCCGCCTTCAGGGCCTCATCGGTGTACGTCAGCTTGTGGTGGTCCTCAAAGCGCGACTTTAACCCCTTGAGGATTTGATAGGTCTCATCGACGCTGGGCTCGAGCACATCGATTTTCTGGAAACGACGAGCCAATGCCCGGTCCTTCTCGAATATTCCTCGAAACTCCTGAAATGTGGTTGAACCGATGCAGCGCAGCTCGCCGGTACTGAGCAGCGGCTTCAGCAGGTTCGAGGCGTCCATCGCCCCGCCCGAGGCAGCGCCTGCACCGATGATGGTATGTATTTCATCGATAAAGAGAACGCTTCCCTCTTTTTTGCTGATCTCGGCCAACAACCCTTTCAAACGTTTTTCGAAATCCCCCCGGTACTTGGTACCTGCCAGCAGCGCACCCATATCCAAGGAGTAAACCACACTGTTGGCGACAACCTCCGGCACTTCCCCTTCGATAATCAGTTTGGCCAGCCCCTCAGCGATCGCCGTTTTGCCCACCCCGGCTTCACCTACCAGCAGCGGGTTGTTCTTGCGCCGCCGGGACAGAATCTGAATCACCCGCTCCACTTCGGCCTGGCGACCCACCAGCGGATCAATGCGCCCGGTGGCCGCCAGCTCATTGAGGTTGATGGCATATTGGCTCAGCGGGCTGGATTCCTGCCCCTCCTCCAAATCGCTCTCGACCTGCGGCTCGTCATCGTCATGGGCGTGAGAATTGTCCACTACCTTGGAAATGCCGTGAGAGATGTAGTTGATTACATCGATGCGCTCGATGCCCTGCTGATTGAGGGCGTAGACCGCCTGACTCTCCTGTTCGCTGAAAATCGCCACCAGCACGTTGGCACCGGTCACCTCCTCCCGGCCGGAGGACTGCACATGAAAAACAGCCCGTTGCAGCACCCGTTGAAAACCGAGGGTCGGCTGGGTGTCTCTCTCAATATCGTCGGCGGGAATGAGGGGGGTAGTCGACTCCACAAAGGCGTTGAGGTTAGCCCGTAACTTGTCAATATCGATACCACAGGCGCGCAACACATCGACCGCCGACTGGTTGCTCAGCAGCGCCAGCAGCAAATGCTCGACTGTCATAAACTCGTGGCGTTTGTCCCGGGCTTCCTGGAACGCCACGCTAAGCGTCATTTCTAGTTCTTTGTTAAGCACGACTTACAGCCTCACAGTACCGTTTACTACGCCTTATCCACTTCGCAGAGGAGGGGGTGCTGGTTTTCTCTTGCATATTGATTCACTTGCGCGGCTTTAGTTTCCGCTATGTCCCGCGGAAAAATGCCGCAGACACCCTTGCCCTGAGTATGCACTGCCAGCATGACCTGGGTCGCTTTTTCCTGGCCCATGGCAAAGAAAACTTTCAGCACCTCCACCACAAACTCCATCGGAGTATAGTCATCGTTAAGCAGGATCACTTTGTACATCGAGGGCGGCTTCAGCTTGGGCTTGGCTTGCTGGGTCGCCACCCCCCCACTTTCCTCCGGAGCCCCCTGCGGGCCACACTTGATCAGGGTCCACTCTGTCATCTTTACAACCTATCAACGTCGTCTACCGGTTATGATAACGCCCCCTAAAACTGGACGCACCCTGCTGGACAACGCATCTCTCCCTAAGCCTAGAAAACTCGTGCCTGTTTGCAACGCCACCCCGCCCCAAACGGGCGTTCCAATTTACAAATATTTTACATTTGACGAAACCGCGTAGTTGAAAATCCTGGGGGACGGGACCAAAATTTCTTAGACCGTACCGAGCGCAAGCTCACATCTGTTGCTGCAGTACTAAAGGAGTTTTATATGCATTCAGGGAAAGTGAAGTGGTTCAACAACGCCAAGGGATATGGGTTCATTCTTTCAGATGTGTGCGACGAGGATCTGTTCGCACACTACTCTGCTATCCAGATGGACGGTTACAAAACCCTCAAGGCCGGACAGCCGGTGGAATTTGATACCAGCCCCGGTCCCAAGGGGACGCACGCGGTGAACATCCGCCCGGCCGAGGGTAGCAAGCCCTACCACGACGCCTAACAGCCCCAAAAAACCAGAACGCCAACCAAAAAGCCCCCACCCAACCAAAAAACCAGCCGAACAGGCTGGTTTTTTGGTTGCTGCAGGTAAGCGCTAATGCCTTACATGCAAGGGAGTTACATATTTTCGATCACTGCCTTGCCGAATGCAGAAGAGGAGAGCAAGGTGGCGCCGTCCATCAAGCGTTCAAAATCATAGGTCACGGTTTTGTTGGCGATCGCACCGGCCATCCCCTTCAGGATCAGGTCGGCAGCCTCCACCCAGCCCAAATGCCGAAGCATCATTTCCGCCGACAGAATCAACGACCCAGGATTCACCTTGTCCTGGCCAGCGTACTTGGGGGCGGTCCCGTGAGTGGCCTCAAAGATAGCAACCTCGTCGCTGAGGTTGGCACCGGGAGCAATCCCAATGCCACCGACTTCGGCGGCCAGGGCATCGGAAAGATAATCACCGTTGAGGTTCAAGGTTGCAATCACCGAATATTCCGCCGGACGCAGCAGGATCTGTTGCAGCATCGCGTCGGCAATCACGTCTTTGATCACAACCTGGCTTCCGGTCTTTGGATTCTTAAACGCGCACCAAGGCCCGCCGTCCAGTAACTCGGCGCCAAACTCGTCCCGCGCCACCTCATACCCCCAGTCCTTGAAGGCCCCCTCGGTGAATTTCATGATGTTGCCCTTGTGCACCAGGGTCACAGACGGCTTGTCGTTGTCAATGGCGTACTGGATCGCCTTACGCACCAGCCGTTTGGTCCCTTCCTGCGAAACGGGCTTAACACCGATGCCGCAATTTTGCTCAAAGCGAATCTTGGTAACCCCCATCTCCTCCTTCAGGAACCTGATCACCTTGTCCGCCTCGGCGCTGCCGGCCTTCCATTCAACGCCGGCGTAGATATCCTCAGAGTTCTCCCTGAAAATGCACATGTCGACATCCGCGGGATTGCGGACAGGGCTCGGGACGCCGGTAAACCACTGCACCGGCCGCTGACAAACGTAGAGATCCAGCTCTTGCCGTAACGCCACATTGAGCGATCGGATACCGCCCCCGACAGGGGTCGTCAGCGGCCCCTTGATCCCTACGCAAAACGCCTTGAAGGCCTCCAGCGTCTCCTCAGGCATCCAAGTATCAGCGTCGTAGACTTCGGTGGCTTTCTCCCCAGCGTAAACTTCCATCCACTGTATCTGACGCCCCGGGCCATAGGCTTTTTCTACCGCGGCATCTACCACCTCGATCATCGGCGGGGTAACGTCGCAGCCGATTCCGTCCCCTTCAATGTAAGGTACGATCGGCTTGTCCGGCACGTTAAGGGACCCATCGGCGTTACTGGTTATTTTTTCACCTTCGGCAGGAACCTGAATGTGTTGATACGCCATGCTTCGCTCCATGTGCTTGTTATGATTATTCTTGAACACAACAGTATATACTCGCGCCGTGCCCACTGCAGGCACAGCGAGCGTGAAGCCCAGGGTCACCGGTAAAAGAACCCGCCCCTTGGGGTTCGCTTACGGTTGCGCCTCATACACTAGCTGAACCTGGGCGCTCACCTCCACTTGCGCGGCACTGAGCGCGGGGCCTGCCGGTGCGCTCATCGACTGGATCGCGGCCTCACGCGCGATCGGCACAACCGGGCCTGAAGGACCGTTTATCACCAGCGAACGAATCTCCCCCAGCCCCAGACCCGCCGCGTCACTGGCCGCCTGTGCCTGTCGTTTGGCATCTTCTACGGCCTTACCAATCGCTCGCGTCCGGGCCGCCCCGCTGTCCGCCAGCGTATAGCGCAGACGCCCCACGCCGTTCGCCCCGGCATCTACAGCCGCCTGAATCCAGACACCGACCTGGTCCAGCCTGGCGGTTGTCACCGTCAGCTGGTTGACCACCACATAACCTGCAATCGTGGGCTTCCAATCCGCAGCCGCCCCCGGAGGGCGGTGCGACCACTGAGGCCGTATCGAAAACCCACTGGTGGCCTGCTCGCTTTCACCCAGCCCGGCCGCCGCAAGCGCCTTACGTACCGCTTCCATCACCTGATTATTCGCCGCCAACGCCGTTTCCGCCTGGGGCGCACTGCGCTCCACCCTCAGATCAAACACCGCCTGGTCGGCCGGCACCTGCAGATGGGCCCGACCGGACACCGATATTTCTGCCCCCCGAGCCGGGGCCAGCACCACAAATGCAAGAACAATAAAGCCCCCGAGGCGGGCTAAAAGACAATTGATCATCTATCCGGATCCCATTCACACGACTGTAAAGTCGCATTATAGCGACTCTCGCCAGCCACTCCTGCTCCCGAAACCCAGCCATTGAAAAGAGCGACCGCTACGCCCCCAACCCGCTTGACATGGCTGACGATTATTCACACCTGATTTTATAGAGGGAGAGAGTCAGGCAGCGCCACAAAACCAACCATTGATAAAACTCAAGCAAGCCGTATGATATTGTTTTTAAATACTTTATTCTGTTTGGTTAAATTTTAACCAAACAGAGACCAAGAGCGACTCCAAGGGGGTGCGAGGGCCTTACCAATAACTTGCCCACACAGTTATCCACAATATCTGTGGAAACTCGCTGCAAGCCTGCATGATTCGTGGTGCCGGGGTTCGCGGAGGGGGAGTGGTGAGAACAAAAAAAGACCGCCCAGCATCCTAGTTGAGCGGTCTCTCTATTGTCCTTTGCTGCAACTTACACCGGCGGTCCGTTCCAGTGTCAGATCCTTCTGTTTCCGTGTTGCACAGCTCCATCATGGACTGGATTCGCTTTCAAAGCTCTAGGAAAACTTCCTATTTTTACTATTAACTGCGCAGTTTAGAGAACAGCCGTTCTACTCCTATCCTTAAGCTCCCCCCTTAAGGATCCTAGGTCTCGGCTTGTTTATCCCCATCATATCCCTACAATAAGGCTCCCTTTGAATTAGGTCTGCTCCCATGTTCTTTCGTCGCTTCTTACCCCTGTTACTGTGCTTATCCCTCAACGGTCACGCCGCCACCTTTACCTTTACCGCAATCCCCGACCAGGATGAAACGTTACTGCGCACCCGGTTCGGACAAGTGGCGGATTACCTCTCGCAGCGCCTGGGCACCGACGTTGCCTATGTTCCTGTTAAGTCATACGCTGCGGCCGTCGGCGCATTTCGCAATAACCAGGTCCAGCTGGCCTGGTTCGGTGGTCTCTCCGGCGTTCGCGCCCGCCAGCTGGTTCCGGCTTCAGAAGCGATCGCCCAAGGGGAAGAAGACCGGTCATTCCAAACCTATTTTATCGCCAATACCCGAACCGGCCTCGAGCCAACCGAGGACCTCTCCACCCTTTCGGGAGACCTCAGTTTTGCCTTTGGCTCCAAAGGCTCCACCTCGGGCCGGTTGATGCCCGAGTTCCACCTTCGCCAGCAGCTGAGTAAAGCGCCTCAGGATTGGTTCCATCGCGTGGGATTCAGTGGGGATCACAGTCGCACCATCGCGCTGGTCCAGTCCGGCGCCTATGACCTTGGCGCGGTCAATTTCAAAGTTTGGGAACGGGAGCTAAAGGAAGGCCGGATCGACACCGACAAGGTGAAAGTCATCTGGAAAACCCCACCCTACCCTGATTACCAGTGGACCATCCGCGGCGATG
Source organism: Motiliproteus sp. SC1-56 (assembly GCF_017309075.1). Classification (GTDB taxonomy): domain Bacteria; phylum Pseudomonadota; class Gammaproteobacteria; order Pseudomonadales; family Balneatricaceae; genus Motiliproteus. The sequence goes on from NZ_JAEMGS010000006.1 coordinate 168,453, forward strand.
TCGACGCCACCTGGGGGGAAGGCTTTAAAGCCAAAGTAACACGCGCCCTGCTGGAGATGGATGATCCGGCACTGCTGGCCGCTTTCCCTCGCTCGGGATTCATTCCCGCACGTAATGCGGATTACCAGCCGATTGAGGCGGTGGCCCGGGAACTCGGTCTGGTTGATTGAACGGCGGTCGGCATCGCCCTGTGAAGCGCCTCCATGGTTTGCACACCCCTTATTCAGCTGCGCGAAGAACAGGTCGGGTATGGACCCGACCCGGTCCTTAGAGACCTCGACCTGAGCATCGCCGCGGGCGAGAAGGTCGCACTGATCGGCGAGAGCGGGGTCGGTAAAACCACCTTGCTCAAGCGCCTTTACAGTCTGGTTTGCGAGCATGCAGCACTCTGCCCCCAGCAGCTGGGCCTGGTACCCGAGCTCAGTGTCTACCACAACATTTTTATGGGCAGGCTGGACCAACATGGCTTTTGGTATAACCTGCTGAACCTGGTCCGGCCCCGTCGTCGTGACCGGGAAGCCATTTTCAACCTGGCCGCGGAACTCGGGCTGGAACCCCAACTGGACAGCTCCGTGGATCAGCTATCAGGGGGACAGCGCCAGCGAGTGGCGCTCGGTCGCGCACTTTACCGCGCCAGCCCCATTTTTATCGGCGATGAACCGGTTTCGGCGGTCGACGAATTTCAGGCAGAGCGCCTACTGGCACTGATCAACCGCCGTCACGAGACCGTGGTGGTGGCCCTCCATGACCAGGCCGCAGCGCTGCAGCACTTTGACCGGTTGATCGGACTCCGGGACGGCAAGATCGTGCTCGACGCACCCAGCGCTGAGCTGAGCCTTGCCGACCTGGCCCGCGTCTACGAGCAGTGAGCGGGGCAAGCAATAACACCGGGCGCCGGCTTAAACGCCTCAGTTTCGGTTTCGTCCTGCTGGCCTGCCTGGGCCTTTTATTCACCGATATCGAAGTCGTTACCAGCGAGCCCTGGGGCGAGCTGGCCCGCATCGGCATCGGCCTGCTGACGCCGGACTTTCTGGCTACCGAGGAGTTGGGCAAGGCACTGCTCAACACCCTCGCCTTTGCCCTGGTGGGCGTGGTAATCGGCAATGGCGCCGGTTTCCTGCTGGCCCTGGTCTTTCACTGGCCGGGGGTGCGCCAGACCTGCGCCTTCGTCCGCGCCATTCACGAAATTTTCTGGGCACTGCTGTTCCTGCAGGTTTTCGGGCTCTCCACCCTCACCGGGGTGCTGGCCATCGCCCTTCCCTATACAGGCATTTTCGCCAAGGTCTACGCGGAGATCCTCGAAGAGAGCGACCAGCGCCCCTGGCGGTGCCTGCCGCCGGCCACCGGCTGGCTGTCAGGGTTTGTCTACGCCCGCCTGCCCCGGGCCTTTCAGAATCTCAAGCACTACAGCCTCTATCGGCTCGAATGCGCCATCCGCTCCAGTGCAGTGCTGGGCTTTATCGGGCTGCCCACCCTGGGTTTTCACCTGGAAACAGCATTCAACCAGGGGCTCTATTCCCAGGCGGCCGCCCTGCTGTACCTGTTCTTCCTGATGGTGGCGTCCATTCGGCTGTGGATGCGGCTGCCCCTGCTACCCGTTTATCTGCTGGCAGCGATCGGATGGCTGCCCTGGAGCCTCCACTTCTCTTCAGAGCTGTGGGTTCATTTTGTAACCTGGGACCTAGTGCCGGCCCCATTACGTGGCGAGTGGGGTTCGCAAACCCTCTCGTCGCTGGGACGCTGGCTGACGCCACTGGGCGAACATGCACTGCTCGGCGCCGCCAACACCCTGATCTTAAGCCTGGTGGCGCTGGTCGGCAGCGGATTGTTGGCCCTGGGCCTCTTTCCGCTGGTGTCACGCCTGTTTTTCCGCCTTCCCGGTCGCAGCCTGGGCAATGCACTGCTGATTGTACTGCGCACCATCCCGGAGCTGATTCTGGCGTTCGTGTTCCTGCTGGTGCTGGGCCCTTCGATGTTGCCCGCCATTCTGGCCCTGGCGCTGCACAATGGAGCCATCATCGCTCACCTTATTGGCCGCCAGAGCGACAGCCTGAAACCGCTCCTACCCGGTCCGGGGTCCGGGCGCTACTTCTACGAGGTGCTGCCTCGAATCTACCGCCCGTTCCTGGCCTTCCTCTTCTACCGCTGGGAGGTGATCATGCGGGAGACCGCGATTCTCGGTATCCTTGGGGTGTACACGCTGGGTTTTTATATCGACTCGGCGTTCGAGGCGCTAAGGTTCGACCAGGCTTTTTTACTGATTCTCATGACCGCACTGCTCAATCTCTGTATCGACGCCCTGTCACGCGCACTGCGCCGTCGCCTGCGCCTCGCCGATACCCCGCAACAGGTTAACCCATGACCGAGCTTCTTCAGGCCGCCCAAGGGCAGTTCCAGCTCAGCCGTTACCCGCTTCAGGCCCGCGATCCGCTCCGCGCCTGGGATGCCGCCGACGAACTGATTCTTCACCACCTGGCCGAGCAACCGGCGCCGAGTGAGCCACCCGCTACCCTGATCCTCAATGACAGTTTTGGCGCACTGACCACCGCGCTTCACGCCTGGCATCCGCAGATGCAGTCGGACTCGGTGTTGGCCTGGCGGGGCACCGAGGCCAATCTGCGCCACAACGGGCTAGATCCGAGCTCAGTGAAGCTGCTGAGCAGCCTCGACACCCCCCGGGGCCCCCTGGATCTGGTGCTGATCAAGATACCCAAGACCCTCGCCCTGCTCGAAGACCAGCTGCACCGGTTACGCCCCTGCCTGACGCCGCAAACCCAAGTTATTGCAGGGGCCATGATCAAGCACCTGCCGGCGTCGGCAGCCGAATTGATGCAACGCATCCTGGGGCCGACCACACCGTCGCTGGCGCGCAAGAAAGCCCGCCTGCTGTTTATCGAACCGGATCTGTCACGGGCCGTAGCCCCCCCGCCCTATCCGACCCAATACCCGCTTCAGGGCACGCCCTACACCCTTCTTAACCACGCCAACGTGTTTTCCCGGGAAAAGCTGGATATCGGTACCCGCCTCCTGCTGCAACACCTGCCAAGCAGCCCGCGCTTTAACGATATCCTCGACCTGGGATGCGGTAACGGCGTGGTCGGGTTGCTCGCCGCCCAAGCCAATCCCAGGGCACGGCTGCACTTCGTGGACGAATCCTTTATGGCTGTCGCCAGCGCCCGGGAAAACTTCCACCGCGCCTTCGGCGACAGCCGCAGCGCCACCTTCGTCGCCGGCAACTGCCTCGACGAAACCCCCGCCGACTCGCAGGATTTGATCCTGAACAATCCCCCTTTTCACCAGCAGCAGACCATCGGAGACCATATCGCCTGGCGCATGTTCCGCCAATCCCGGGACTGTCTGCGCGCCGGGGGGGAGCTCTGGGTGATCGGCAACCGCCACCTGGGTTACCACCTCAAGCTGAAAAAGCTCTTCGGCAATTGCCAGACCGTCGCCAGCAACCCCAAATTCGTCCTGCTCCGGAGCCGTAAAACCTAAGCGCTGGCGCTTTCCCCGAGCGGTAGTGCCGCCAACTGCTGCTGAATCAGATCGTTCCGGGTTTCCCGCTTTATCTGTTCGAACAACAGCGCGGCCTCAGGATAATGCCGCCGCAGGTAGGCCAGCCACTGTTTGATGCGCCCCGGGGCATAGCGGGGCGCCAACTCATCGGACAGGCGTTCGAAGTACTCTGAAATCCAGGGTTGCAGTGTCTCCCAAGCCAGGGGCGCTTGCGAACCTTTAATCTGCTGCGCTAGCCCCGGACGGGACAGCAATCCCCGCCCCAGCATCAGATCGCGACAGCCCGATTGCGCCTGGCAGCGCACGGCATCCGCCGGGCTCCAGATATCCCCGTTGGCGATGACCGGCACCGCGACAGCCTGCCGCACCCGGTCGATTGCGTGCCAGCGGGCAGGCGGGCGGTAGCCCTCGCGCTTGGTGCGCCCGTGGACACAAAGTTCCTCCACTCCGCCGGCCACCATCGCCTGGGCATTGGCCACCGACAACCCATCGTCCTCGTAGCCCAGGCGCATCTTGGCGCTGAAACCCACCCCCTCAGGGACAGCCCGGCGCACAGCGCAGACAATGGCGTAGATCCGCCCGGGGTCTTGCAACAGGATGGCGCCGCCCTGGCTGCGGTTGACGGTCTTGGCCGGGCAGCCGAAGTTGAGATCAATACCCAACGCACCGAGACGCACGGCACGGGCCGCATTGGCCGCCAGCAACTCGGGGTCGCTGCCCAGCAACTGCACGTGGACCGGCGTACCAGCCGGGGTTCGGCTACCCCGGCGCAACTCCGGCGCGAGGCGATAGAAGACCCGGTTCGGTAGCTCCCGGTCCGATACACGGACGAATTCGGTGACACAACGGTCAATTCCACCGATGCGGGTAAGCAGGTCACGCATCAGCGCGTCCACCACCCCCTCCATCGGTGCAAGAATAATTTTCATCAAACGGCGCTCTTTGACTTCACCGGGCGAGGGTACCACGAACGCCGGTGGCGATTGAGGGTTTGCCGCTTCCAGCTTGGCCATTGGCAGGTATACTGCTGCCAAGCCAACAACAAAAAAGGAGCATGAAATGCCCGATCAAGCCGCGCCCCTGGTGCTGCAGAACATAGAAGCGACTGTAGCCACCCTGACCCTCAACCGACCCGATGCCTACAACGCCCTCTCCATTGAACTGATGGAGGCGCTGCTTGCACGGCTACAAGGGCTGGCCGAAGACCGGGAAGTACATGTGATCATCCTCAAGGGGGCCGGGAGGGGGTTTTGCGCCGGTCACGACCTGCGCCAGATGAGCGGCAACGACGATCCCGAGTTCCACCGGCGAACCTTCGAAACCTGCTCGCGGTTGATGCTGCAAATCACCCGACAGCCCCAGCCGGTGATCGCCCAGGTGCAGGGCATCGCCACGGCAGCCGGTTGCCAGTTGGTGGCCACCTGCGATCTGGCGGTGGCCACCGACACCGCGCGCTTCGCCACGCCCGGGGTCAATATCGGGCTGTTCTGCTCCACCCCAATGGTTGCCTTGAGCCGGGCCATCGCCCGCAAGCAGGCGATGGAAATGCTGTTAACTGGCGAGATGGTGGACGCCCGGCGCGCCTGTGAGATCGGCCTGATCAACCAGACCGCACCCGAGGAGGTGGTGGACGAGGTAACCCTGGGGCTGGCCGCCAAAATCGCCGGTAAATCTCCCCACGCGATTCGTCTGGGCAAAGAAGCTTTCTACCAGCAACTCGAAGAGCCGCTGTCTCAGGCCTATGCCCATTGTAGCGATGTGATGTGCTGCAACATGGACAGCGACGATGCCCGGGAAGGCATCGACGCCTTTCTCAATAAACGCGAACCGGTCTGGAAGGGGCAGTAACGCTCAGAAATGTTCCAGCACGGATACCCGCCTGAAGCCCAGGTCCTTGGCGAGGCGGGTGGCATTATCCAGGTTATGGAAAATGCGGGCTTGGCCCGCATTGGTCAGCGGCGAGAGGCTGTCATCCACATCCCTAAACAGGATCACCCAGCCATTGCCGCGGCTGCCCGGTTCGATAATCGCCTCTTTAAGCGCGCCCATCTGGTAACCGAGCTGAACATCGTAATATTCCATAGAGCCCCCGTGAAAACCTCGTTGGCACCGTCTGCTTAAGGATAGCAGCCTGGCGTTGCAGCAGTCCGCGCCAGCTGACAAACTTAGCGCCACGGATACATCCAAGGAGCCTTCAAAACATGCAGATTGACCTCGGTGAACTGTCCCCCAGTGCCACCTACTTCAACATGATTCAGACCCTGATTCCCCGCCCCATCGCCTGGGTGCTTTCCGAGAACGCCGATAGCAGCCTCAACCTGGCCCCCTTTTCCTATTTCAGCGCCGTCTGCAGCGACCCGCCGCTGCTGATGATTTCCCTGGGCAAGAAACCTGACGGCAGCGCCAAGGACACCCGCGCCAACATCGAAGCGCGCGGCCATTTCGTGATCCAAATTCCTTCGATGGGCCTGCTCGAGGCGATGAACGAAAGCTCCATGACCTTACCCGCGGGAGAGTCCGAGCTGGACCGCCTGCAACTGGCCACCGAACCCTTTGCCGGCTCAGCCCTGCCCCGCCTAAAGGACGCGCCCATCGCCTATGCCTGTGAGCTGTACGAACTCCACGAGGTGGGCAACACTCCGCAGGCGCTGATCATCGGCAAAGTCACGCAGCTCTATATCGACGACCGAGTGGCCACCCAGGATGCCAAAGGACGCTTGAAAGTGGATGCCGCCAAGGTGGATCCGGTCGCCCGACTGGGCGCCTCGGAATACGCGAAACTCGGCGACATTATTCGCCTGCAACGCCCGGCGTAACTTGCGCCGCCGCGCTCAACCGCGCGTTGTGCCGGCCTGAATGAGTTCGAAGGGCCGGTACAGGTCCCAGACAACAAAAGGTGATGGGCAGACAGGTACTACCGCTGCCTCATGGATTCTCGAAAGTCCGCGAGCATGGGATCCAACCAGGATGGAAAATCCTGAGAGATGCTGGGTATGACCCGTTGGTGCAGCCGCATCAGCTGGTCCTCCACCTCGTCGAGGCTGTACTCGAGCTGAAAGGCTTTCCACTCTAAATGTCGAAGTTCAAAGCAGACTCGTTCCCTTAACTGCTCCTCGGTCATGGTACACCCCTCTCCCTTTGCGAGTTTTATTTCGATACTTACCAGTCCACCCAGTCCACCCAGTCCACTCAAACCAACTTGCTTAGTTCAATGCGGTTCAATGCGCCCAAAGTGCGTTTTGTCACTTCGACGTGTAAGGTTATGTTAGAAGAGTTTTGATTTTTGGCAACTTATCACCGGCTACCCTTTCTATACCCTCGTGCTAAAGTCCTTCTGCATCCACCCACTGATCCATGACAACCCCCTTGGCTGATTCCGATCCTGCTTCTAAACGCACCCCATTGATCCTGCCTGGCCTGGTGGTAGCGCAGCTGCTAGCAACCTCGCTCTGGTTCGCGGCAAATGCCGTGCTGCCCTCGCTGGAACCACTACTGGAGCGGCAAGGAGCCGTGGCGGATATCACCACGGCGGTGCAGCTTGGCTTTATCACCGGCACCTTCGTGTTCGCAGCCTGCGCGCTCGCCGACCGTTTCTCGCCCAGCCGGGTGTTTTTAATCTGCGCCCTTTTGGCTGCGCTGTGCAACGCCAGCCTGATCGCCCTCGCCCAGCACTACGCCGGCGTCCTGGGGGCACGTTTTCTGGTGGGATTCTTTCTCGCCGGCATCTACCCGGTAGGCATGAAAATCGCCCTCAGCTGGTACCCGGAAGGGCTGGGGCGGGCCCTTGGTTTTCTCGTCGGTGCCTTGGTGTTGGGCACCGCATCGCCTCACTTGATAAGAACGCTGGGACACTCGCTCCCCTGGGAGGAGGTCATCCTGACCACCTCCCTGGCGGCGGCGCTGGGCGGTTTCTGGCTGTGGTACGGTGTCGGTGACGGTCCCCATCGGGGGCCTGCGGGGGAATTGCACCCTCGGGCACTCCTGGCCGCGTTCCGGCACCCGCCGTTTCGCGCCTCGGCCATGGGCTATTTCGGTCACATGTGGGAACTGTACGCATTCTGGGCCTACCTGCCTTTGTGGTTGGCGGCCCATCAGCGGTGGCATGGGGAACCGACATTCAGCGTTTCGCTGTGGAGTTTCTTGGTCATTGCCGCCGGCGCGCTCGGGTGCGCAGGAGGCGGTCTGCTCAGTCGTCGACTGGGCTCAGCGAGGGTAGCCGCAACGCAACTGGGGATCTCGGGAGCCTGCTGCCTGCTCTCGCCGCTTGTTTTCTTGTTGCCCACAGGCGCGTTTCTCGCGGTGATGCTGGTCTGGGGCGTCACGGTTGCCGGCGACTCGCCGCAATTCTCAACCCTCAATGCCACCCACGCCCCGCCTCAACTCGCCGGCTCAGCACTGACGCTGGCCAACTGCCTGGGCTTCAGCCTTTCGGCCCTCAGCCTCCAGGCGCTGGACGCGGCCGCAGGCACCCTGCCGGTAGGCTGGCTCTATGCGCTGCTGATTCCAGGCCCTCTGCTTGGTCTCGCCTGCATGCGCACGCTGATCAAAAACCAGGGCACCCAGAGCCACTCACTGGCCTAGCCGCCCTTCAAACATTCGTTTTAAAAAACCTCCAGGCCCCGTGGATTGGGAGCCGCAAAAAGGTGTTCACAAAAGCTGTGGATAAGACTGTGAACACTCTTCGGGCAAGGGCTCCCAGGTGCGATAAAACAGGCCCCTCCCTCTGATTGATTAAAAAACAAACAAACCCAGTCGATGCAAAATTAATCAATAACTTACGAACAAATGCAGGGTTTCATTTAAACAGCTGATTGATTACTTGAGCGGCCTCTGACTCGTTAACGGCCATGCCTCGTTTTTGTGCATAAGAGAACCCCGCCGCTGGTGCCATTGCCGTTCTCAGCACAAAAAAAGGGCGGGTAAAACCCGCCCTTGATCCCCTAGGGGTCATGCCTGAATTAGAACTGATTCATGGTGTTGTCCTTGCCGCCAGCCTTGAGCGCGGCGTCACCGGCAAAGTACTCCTTGTGGTCATCACCCATGTCGGACCCGGCCATGTTCTGGTGCTTGACGCAGGCAATCCCCTGGCGGATCTCTTTGCGTTGCACCCCTTCAACGTAACCGAGCATACCGGCTTCACCGAAGTACTCTTTGGCCAGGTTGTCGGTAGACAGGGCCGCAGTGTGGTAGGTGGGCAGCGTGATCAGGTGGTGGAAGATACCGGCTTCGCGGGCCGCATCGGCCTGGAAGGTACGGATCTTGTCGTCCGCCGTCTGGGCCAGCTCGCTGTCGTCGTATTCGACGCTCATCAGGTTGGCGCGATCGTAGCCGGAGACATCCTTACCCGCTTCCTGCCAGGCGTCGAATACCTGCTGCCGGAAGTTGAGGGTCCAGTTGAATGAAGGGCTGTTGTTGTAAACCAGCTTGGCGTTGGGAACCACTTCACGGATCCGGTTGACCATGCCGCCGATCTGACCCACGTGGGGTTTCTCGGTCTCGATCCAGAGCAGGTCGGCGCCGTTCTGCAGCGAGGTGATGCAGTCCAGCACGCAGCGGTCCTCACCGGTCCCCTTCTTGAACTGGAACAGACCGCTTTGCAGACGCTTGGGCTTGAGCAACTTGCCGTTGGCCTTGACCAGCACGTCACCGTTTTCAATCTCATCGGCGCTGTTGATGTAGTCGCCGTCCAGGAAGCTGTTGTACTTGTCGCCCAGATCGCCCGGCTCATTGGTGACCGCGATCTGCTTGGTCAGACCGGCCCCCAGGGAGTCGGTGCGGGCCACGATGACACCGTCATCCACGCCCAGCTCCAGGAAGGCGTAGCGAACGGCGCGGATCTTGGCCAGGAAGTCGGCGTGGGGCACCGTCACCTTGCCGTCCTGGTGGCCGCATTGCTTCTCGTCAGACACCTGATTTTCAATCTGGATGGCGCAGGCACCAGCTTCGATCATCTTCTTGGCCAGCAGGTAGGTCGCTTCCTCGTTCCCGAAACCCGCGTCAATGTCGGCGATGATCGGCACCACGTGGGTTTCAAAATTGTCGATCTTGGCCTGAACCGCCTGCTCCTTGGCGGTGTCGCCGGCCTCACGGGCCGCGTCCAGCTCCCGGAACAGCCCACCCAGCTCACGGGCGTCGGCCTGGCGGAGGAAGGTGTACAGTTCCTCGATCAGCGCCGGCACGGAAGTTTTCTCGTGCATGGACTGATCGGGCAACGGGCCGAACTCGGAACGCAGGGCGGCAATCATCCAACCGGAAAGGTACAGGTACTTCTTCTTGGTATTGCCAAAGTGCTTCTTGATGGCGATCAGCTTCTGCTGACCGATAAAGCCGTGCCAGCAGCCCAGGGACTGGGTGTACTGAGAGCTGTCAGCGTCATACTCGGCCATGTCCTGGCGCATGATCTTGGCAGTGTAACGAGCCACGTCCAGGCCGGTTTTGAACCGGTTCTGCAAGCGCATCCGCGCCGCGTACTCGGGGTTAATGTCCTTCCAGGCGCTGCCGGCGGCTTCGCGCAGGGTGGCAATGGTGTCCATCTCTTGGTTGAAGTTTGACATGGTCAAATCCTGCTCTTGCATGGTTTTCGGTTGCGTCCTTCGAGGTGAAAGGCGCCGCTTGATGTCCTGAAATTCATCCTAATGAGGTTTTTAATATAAATACAATAAATGCTATCTATTTTTGCTATTCATCCTATGAATGAAAACAACTGCCGGGCGGGCCGACCTACCACGCTCCCTGCGGCCAGGTGCTACGAAGGTGACCCAGCGGACTTAACGGCTCCGGTCGACAGCGCCGGCCGGGACTGAGACAATTTGCTAAATCTATTGACTTGCTTAATGGCATTTCTGTTATGAATATTGATCGCATTGACCTTAATCTGCTGGTCTACCTGGATGCGCTGCTGCGCGAGCGTAATGTCACCAAAGCCGCCAACCAGCTGGGGTTGAGCCAACCGGCCATGAGCAACGGACTGCGCCGGTTGCGCGACCTGTTCGGCGATCCGCTGCTGGTGAGGACCAGCGACGGCATGACCCCCACCGAGCGGGCCAACGAACTGCAGCCGCAGGTGCGCGATGTCCTGGCCCGTATTGAAAAAGCGGTGCAACCCAATACCCCATTTGACCCCAGCACCTCGGATCGCATCTTCCGTATCGTCTCCAGCGACTATTCTGAGTCGACGCTGATGCCGTCCCTGCTCAAGCGGCTGCGTAACGAGGCCCCGGACGTACGGCTTGACCTGATGCCCCCCAGTGACGCCACCTTCGAGGATGTGGAGCAGGGCAAGATCGACATGGTGATCAACCGCTTCGACTCCATGCCCCAGTCCTTTCATCAGAAAACCGTCTGGAAGGACAGCTTTTCCTGCCTGATAAGCACCAAAAACCCGATTCTCGATCACTTCGACCTGGACTCCTACGCCGCCGCCAAGCACGTATGGGTCAGTAAAACCGGCTGGGGGGTCGGGGTGGGCGTCAACCCGCACGATGTTCAGCGCCTGGGCTGGGTGGATGCCGCGCTGAACCGCCTCAACCGCAAGCGCCGCATCACCGTCTTTACCCGCCACTACCAGGCAGCCATGTTGCTGGCCGAACGCAAGGACCTGATCGTGACCCTACCCAGCAAGGCGGCGCGGATGATGCGCAACAACCCCAATATCGTCATCAAGTCGCCCCCCTTCGACATTCCACCCTTCGAGCTGAAAATGGCCTGGAGCCCCTTGCTTCAACACAGCCCCGCCCACCGCTGGATGCGCCAGCTGGTCATGGAGGTGGCGCAGCAGGTGGACGAAACCTCCTAGTATTCATTCAGAAAATACCGAGCATAAAAGCCATTAATTAGATAAATCACCAAGAGCCCTTTAGGATAAGTGCAGGCCTTTGTCCATGAAGGCACCCATTGACAGCACCGGTGGTACGACCCCGGTTTGGTATCGAGGCAGCCATTTATGACCGCACCCATTCATGTAGGAGGGCTCAAGGTCGCCCCTGAGCTTCACGACCTTATCGTCAACGAAGTGCTTCCCGGCACCGGTATCGAACCCGGTTCATACTGGAATGCACTGGCGTCCATCGTCAACGACCTGGCACCGAAAAACCGCCAGCTCCTGGCCAAACGGGACGACTTGCAGCAGCGCATCGATGCCTGGCACCGGGAGCACGGCGCCGGCGACGTCAATGCTTACAAGGCGTTTCTGCAGGAGATCGGCTACCTGGTCCCGGAGGGGGAGGACTTCACCATCGACACGCGTAATGTCGAGCCGGAAATCGCCCAACAGGCCGCCCCCCAGCTGGTGGTTCCGATCATGAACGCCCGCTTCGCCCTCAACGCCGCCAACGCGCGCTGGGGCAGTCTCTACGACGCCCTGTACGGCACCGATGTGCTCCCTGAAACCGGCGGGGCCGAAAAGGGTACCGCCTTCAACCCGGTGCGCGGCGCCAAGGTCATTGCCTATGGGCGCCAATTGCTGGATGAAATCGCGCCTCTAAGTGAGGGTTCCCACGCTGACGCCACCTCTTACAGCGTCCAGGCCGGCGCGTTACACGTTCGCCTGAACACCGGCGCCGAGAGCACGCTGCAAACCCCCTCCCGGTTTGTCGGTTTCCAGGGCGAGCCCTCCAGTCCCCAGGCGGTGTTGCTCAAACACAACAATCTCCACCTCGAAATTCAGATCGATCCCCAGCACCCAATCGGTAAAACCGATGCAGCCGGGATCAAGGATGTGCTGGTGGAAGCGGCGGTAACCACCATCATGGACTGCGAAGACTCGGTCGCCGCAGTGGATGCCGAAGACAAGGCGCTGGCGTACCGCAACTGGCTGGGGCTGATGAAAGGGACCCTGGAGGAGTCGCTGGAAAAAGGCGGCAAGACGCTGCTGCGACGGCTCAACCCGGACCGCGAGTACCAGCAGCCCCAGGGCGGCACCCTGACTCTCAAAGGGCGCTCCATGCTGTTCGTGCGCAACGTCGGCCACCTGATGACCAACCCGGCGATTATCGACGCCGAGGGCAATGAAATTCCCGAAGGGATCATGGACGCCATGGTCACCGCCACCATCGCGCTGCATGACCTCAAGGGCAACGGCCCCTTCCGGAACTCCACGGCGCAAAGCATCAACATCGTCAAACCCAAGATGCACGGCCCCGAGGAAGTCGCTTTCACCGTGGAGCTCTTCTCCCGGGTAGAAGATGCCCTGGATCTTCCGCGCAACACCCTGAAAGTGGGCATCATGGACGAGGAGCGCCGCACCTCCGTCAACCTCAAGGAGTGCATCCGCGCTGCCCGGGAGCGGGTGGTGTTTATCAACACCGGCTTTCTGGACCGTACCGGTGACGAGATTCACACCAGCATGGAGGCGGGCCCCTTTGCACCCAAGGGCGACCTGAAATCCCTGCCCTGGATAGCGGCCTATGAAGACCAGAATGTCGACCTGGGGCTGGCCTGCGGCCTGCCGGGCAAGGCGCAGATCGGCAAGGGAATGTGGCCCATGCCCGACAAGATGGCCGACATGATGGAGGCCAAAATCGGCCACCCGCAGGCGGGCGCCAACACCGCCTGGGTCCCCTCGCCCACCGCGGCGGTGCTGCACGCCCTGCACTACCACAAGGTGGACGTTCCCTCCCGCCAGGAAGCGCTCAAACAGCGCGCACGGGCCAGTGTCGATGATATCCTCACCATCCCCCTGCTGGGCGATCGCACGCTGAGCGAACAAGAGATCCAGCGGGAGCTGGACAACAATGCCCAGGGGATTCTCGGCTACGTGGTGCGCTGGGTTGATCTGGGCGTGGGCTGCTCCAAAGTACCGGATATCAACGACGTCGGGCTAATGGAAGATCGCGCCACCCTGCGCATTTCCAGCCAGCACATCGCCAACTGGCTGCGCCATGGAATTTGCAGCGAGGAGCAGGTGATGGCGACCCTTAAGCGAATGGCCGCCGTGGTGGACGCGCAGAACGCCGGGGATCCCGCCTACCGCAACATGGCCCCCGGGTTCGACGGCATCGCCTTTCAGGCCGCTTGCGACCTGATTTTTAAAGGCTGCGAACAGCCCAGCGGCTACACCGAGCCGCTGCTTCACGCCCACCGCCAGGCGGTGAAGGCAGGCCAGTGAAGGTCGGGGCTTACCTGCAAAAAAAACGTTAAAAGCCACGACTAAAAAAGGAGCCCTCGAGGCTCCTTTTTTTATGCCCCGGGAGGCTCTTTCCTAATCTTGCAAGGTTTTGAGAAAGTCGATCAGCTCAGCCCGGGTTTCGGGATCGGCGATGGGGGTCATACTTTTCTTAGTCCCCGGCACGTAGGCGGTGGGGTTTTCAAAATACTTGTCCAACGCCTCCTCGGTCCAAGTCCCGCCCTTGGTTTTAAGAGCCGTGGAATACCCGAACCAGTCGTGACGCGCTTTTTCGGCCCCCACGATGCCCCACAGGTTCGGCGCACTGCGAAACGGGCCGTTCTTCTCCAGGCTGTGGCAGACTACGCACTGGGGCGCCTCCTTTTTGCCAAACGGCTCCTTCGGCAGAGCACTGTCGGCCACCCCGAACCCGGCAGCCCCGAGCCAACCGGCAACACACAGAGCGCTCCCCATCCCTCTGGTCAAATTTCTGTTTTTCATCCACTTCTCCTGAAAGTTAATCGCACCGAAACGCCACCGACCTCACCCTGGCTATCAGCATAGCGCATCGCCCGTGAGCCCCTCCAAATCGCCGGCCGAGCGCGTCTTGGGCACGCGACATCCTCCCGGCCTGGTAACGTTACAGTCTGGCGCCGACAGGCTGCTTCAGACTGCCCCCAGGGAACGCGACTATGACGGACGCGGGCACCGCTCCAATAAGTTGCCACTGCCCGTGGGCTCTCTTATATTTGAGGCTAGGAATGTCAATCTGCGGTGCCTGCAGAGCTCGTTGTCGAGGTCGCCGCCCGGGTCAGGGAGACCGCGCGGATCATGGCGACCAGTCAGCACACGGACGAGCTTATCCACTGGGCAGAGGAGTCTAAAGTCCAAGGTCCGGTGTCGCCAGACCTTCCCCCCTGGCGCGTTCTGATCGTCGATGACGATCAAGACGTGCATCAGGCAACCGAGTTCGCCCTCAAGCACCAGCTGATCCAAGGGCGTGCCCTGCATTTTCTCAATGCCCACTCCGCCGCCGAAGCCCAGCACCTGCTCCGTCAAGAGCCGGACATCGCTGTGGTGTTGCTGGATGTGGTGATGGAGTCCGAGCATGCCGGCCTCGAACTGGTACGGACCATCCGCGAGGAGTTGGGCCTTGAAGCCGTGCGCATCGTCCTGCGAACCGGCCAACCTGGCTACGCGCCGGAAATGGAAGCGATCCGCGATTACGATATAAACGACTACAAGACCAAGACCGAGCTCACCCGCAACCGCCTCTACAGTGTTCTGACCACGGCCATCCGTTCCTACCGGCAAATTCAGGCACTCAACAGCCAGCGCGCGGGGCTGAGCCAGCTTGCCGAAAGCAGCAACCGCCTGCTGCAGCAAGACACCCTCGAAGCCTTCTTCCAGCAGACCGTCACAGAGGCGGCGTCCCTCTTCGCCTCACCGCTGCAGGCCGCGCTCTGCGCCCGCGCATCGCCGCCGGTAAATGGCGAGCCACCACGGCTACTGGCCGCGACGCCCGGGCTCCTGGCCGCCACCGACGGATCGTTTTCAACCCTCCCTGGCAATGTCCGCGAGCCGCTTCAAGCCTGCCTCAGCCAGCGTAGCCACCAGCAAAAAACGGATACGCTGGCCCTGTATGTCCGGGGACCGGAGAGCGCCCCCCTGGGCCTCCTTGTGCAGGCCGAGCAGGCGCTGACTCGCGACCAGCTTAACCTGCTGCATCTGTTCGCCGCCCAGGTCGCCACCTGCTTTGAAAACCTCACCCTGCTCAAACGACTGCGCCGGTCGGCGTTCACCGATCCGTTGCTGGACATTCCCAACCGTTCCAGCCTGATCGTTAGCATCAATGAGAAGGCCCGCCAGGATGGGCTTGAAGGCTGGGTGCTGGCACTGCTGGATATCGACCAGTTTGCCGTCGTCAACCACGTGCTGGGTTACCGTACCGGGGATCAGTTGCTTCACGCCGTCGCCCGACGCCTGCAACAGCAGTTCCCGGCGCCGGCGCTCGTCGCACGCCTCGGCTCCGATACCTTTGGCCTGCTGGGCCCCAAGGAGCACATCTCGCTGCCCACCCTTCAGCGTTGCTTTCGTAATGCCTTCAACGTCAACGAACAGGCTCACCGCCTGAGCGCCAGTTTCGGCCTGGTGCGTCTGGACGGGGTCGCGGGCCAGGGGGAAGAGGCCCTTCGCAGCGCCCACATCGCGCTCAAGCGAGTGCAGGAGCGCGACCGCGGCCAGGGTCTCTACTATCACGAAACCATGGCTTCTGAGATCCGCAGCCGGGTATCCCTGGTTGAAGAGCTGCGCAAGGCAATGGCCGACAACCGGCTTTGTCTCACTTACCAGCCGCAGCTCTCGCTTATCAGCGGCCGCCCCATCGGGGTTGAAGCGCTGATCCGCTGGCCGGGAGAGCACGGCGACCCCATCCCCCCCTCCGTTTTTATTCCCCTGGCCGAAAAGGCCGGGTTAATCATCGAGCTCGGGGAGTGGGTGCTGCGCGAAGCCTGCCATGCCCAGCGTGAACTGGCCGCCGCCGGTCATGGCGACCTCCGCATGGGGGTCAACGTCTCGGTAAAACAGTTCGAGCATCCCGATTTCATTGCCATGCTGGACCGGGTCCTGTCTGATACCGGCATCGACCCGGCACACCTGGAGCTGGAGATTACCGAGTCGGTGGCAGCGCTCGACCCGGAACGCCTGACCCAGCTGCTCACCAACCTGAAAGCCCGGGGGCTGAGCCTTGCCATCGATGACTTCGGCACCGGTTTCTCCTCCCTGAGTTATCTGCACCGGCTGCCGATCGACCGCCTGAAGGTCGATCGCAGCTTTATCCAGCAGCTGGGGCAGGACGGTGACCGCGGCGAGATTGCCCGCGTGGTGATCTCTCTGGGTAAGACGCTGCAGCTGGTCCTTATTGCCGAGGGGGTCGAACGGGCGAACCAGGCAGAGTTTCTGAGAGAACTGGGATGTGATGAGGTGCAGGGTTTTTACTTTGCCCGCCCCATGAAGCGGGCGCACCTTCAACACTGGCTGCAGGA
Organism: Motiliproteus sp. SC1-56; assembly: GCF_017309075.1. Lineage (GTDB taxonomy): Bacteria > Pseudomonadota > Gammaproteobacteria > Pseudomonadales > Balneatricaceae > Motiliproteus. The sequence goes on from NZ_JAEMGS010000006.1 coordinate 185,115, forward strand.
ACACCCCCTCGGAGTGTCGCATTGAACAGGACATGGCCAAGGCTTCTGGTGCTGCTGATGCAGCTAGGGCTGGTGGCCAGCTGCGCTCAACCAGAGCCCGTCCAACTTGGGTTTATCGGCGAGTTATCCGGTCGCGGGGCGGACATGGGGCTTGAGGCACGGAACGGGGCCGTGCTGGCGGTGGAGGAGCAGAATCAGACCGGCGGTGTGGACGGGCGCTCCCTCAACTTGCTGATCGAGGATGACGGCCGCCATCCCGAGACGGCGCGGCAAGCCTTTAACCGCTTGCGGAGCAAAGGGGTGGTTGCCATCCTCGGCCCGACCAGCAGCGCCATCGCCCGGGTTCTGGTCCCCCAGGCCAACGAAACAGCACTCCTGCTGATGGGCATCACCGTGGCTCCAAACGAACTGACCGAAGCCGATGACTACTTCTTTTCCGCCCTCTCCTCCACCAAGATCTATGCCCGACGGAACGCCCAATACGTCTTGCAACACCTTAACGCCCGACGGCTGAGCATTGCCTATGACCGGGGTGAGCAGGCATTCACGCGCAGCTGGACCGAGGATTTTTCCCGCCACATCGCCGATCAGGGCGGTGAGGTGTTGACGACTGTCCCCTTTGACTCCTCCAACGCCACCGGCTTCAGCAATGTCGCCCGCCAGCTCCTTACCCCACGACCGGATGGGGTTGTGCTGGTCGCCAAATCGGTGGATACCGCGCTGCTGGCCAAGTCGCTGCGCACCCTCAACCCGGACATCCCCATCTCCACCACGGAATGGGGCGGCACCGAGCGCCTGATCAAACTGGGCGGACGCTATGTGGAGGGTATGCTGGTGGCCCAGCTCTTACAACGCGATAGCAGCGCCCCCTATTTCCTGGCATTTCAGGAAGCCTACCGGGAACGATTCGGCGATTTACCCGGGTTTGCCGCCACCACCGGCTACAACGCGACGCGGGTGTTGATCGAGGGGCTCAAAGCCCGCCGCTCCGGTGAGCACCTCAAAGATACCCTGCTGCGAATTGGCACCTTTCGCGGCCTGCAGGCCCCCCTGGCATTCGACCGTTTCGGCAATGCCACCACCAAAAGCTACCCCACCCTGGTCCGCCAGGGCCGGTTCGTACCGCTGGAATAACCCGTGACTCAGCCCCGCAGCCTGCTCAGCCAGCTTTTTTTCCAGATCCTGATGGTCGGGCTGATTCCGTTGCTGCTGGTCAGCGGTGTAGCCGCCTTGCTGGTGGGGCCGGCCCTCAAAGAGATGGTTTCAGCCCAGCAACACAACGTGGTCACCGCTATTTCCGGGAAGGTCGACGCCTACCTCTCCGATGCGGCCCGCGACCTGGAGATGCTGGGCACCCTGATCCAGAGCCGGGATTACAAGGCAGACCCCTTACTGACCCGTACCCTGGATATTCACGCGACCCAAAGAAGCCTCTACGAAGCCGTCTACCTGCTCGATGCCAACGGCATGGTGGCGGCGGCGGGTCTCCCCCAGGCCCGCCACGAGCAGCGGGCCAACCTGGTGGGGATGGACCTGTCGGCCAACAATTTCGTGCGGGTAGCCCGGGAGTACAACCGCCCGGTCTGGTCTGACACCTTCTTGTCGATCACCAGCGGCCAGTTATCGGTCGCCCTGGCCATTCCGCTCAAAAACTACACCCTGGTGGGCGAAGTCGGTATCGAGACCCTCTCCGAGCTACTGTCGGAAATCCGCCGTGAGAGCGGACTCGAAGTGATGGCGGTGGATAGTAAAGGCCATATCGTCGCCCATCCCGATGTGGATCAGGCCATCCAGAAACTCAACCTCGGACACCTGGAGCCGGTGCAGACCGCCGCCGAAGAGGGCAGCGCGGTGACCGCCGATATCACCCTGAACGGGAACGAGCGGCTGGCAATCGCGACGCCGCTGCACAGCATCAACTGGGTACTCATGGCCAGCCAGCCCCTGGAACTGATCAACCAACCACTGCGGCTTGCCGCCTGGATTATGCTCGCCGGGATCGGCATCAGCATGCTGTTCGCACTCACGATCGGCGCCCAGGTGGCGCGCCGCCTCGCCTGGCGTATCCGCACCTACTCCCAGCACGCCCGCGATATCGCCGCGGGACGACGCGAACACCGTTGGCCGGTCTCGAAAGTCACCGAATTCAGAGAGCTGGCGGCGAACCTGCAGCGCATGTCCGACCAGCTTTACCGGCACGAGCAGCAAGTACAGGCGAGTGAGCGCAGTTACCGGGAACTGATTGAGGACGTGGAGGACTTGGTGGTACGGGTCGACCCCGAGGGCCGCTTTACCTTCGTCAATCACGCAAGCCGCCATATATTCGGCCTGGAGCCCGGGCAGTGCCTCGGTCTGAGCGCCTTTGACTTTATTCACCCCGGTGACCGGGAAAGCACGGAGCAGGCTTTCAACAACTGGCTCCATTTCGGAAAAACCCATTTCAGCTTCGAGAACCGCATCATGCGCCGCGACGGCGAGGTCTGCCACGTATCCTGGAGCATACGGGTACACCAGAACGGTGATGAGGAGGTGGTGGACATGGTCGCCATTGGCCGCGACATCACCCACCAGGTCAAGGCCCAGGAAGCGCTCAAGGAACGGGAAAAACGCTACCGGGCGCTGGTCCAGCAAAGCCCCCTGGCGATCATCGAATGGAACCTGGATTTTGAAGTGGCGGAATGGAACCGCGCCGCCGAGCGCATTTTCGGCTATGGCCGCGAAGAGATGCTCGGACAGAGCGCTGAGGTACTGGCCGCGCCGGAACAGCGTACAGAACAAAAGACGGCGTGGCAGCAGCTGCTGGCCAGCACCGGCGGCACCCGCCAGGAGTGGGTCAACCTCAACCAGGACGGCGTCTCCCTGACCTGTGTCTGGTACAGCCGCCCCCTGATCGACGAGGATCTGCAGGTCAGCGGCGCCATCAGCCTGGTGGAGGATATAACCGAACACAAGGCGGTCGAGCAGAAACTGGCGGCCAGCGAGGCGCAGTTCTCAACCCTGTTCCATGCATCCCCGGTGCCGATGACCGTGGTGCGCGGTGCCAGAGGGGAGTCCCTCCTGGACTGCAACAGCGCGTGGGAAAAAATGTTCGGCGCCGATGCCAGGCTGGCACTCGGCCCCGCGGAAAACACGGCGGGCATCTGGATCGGCAGCGCCGATCGGGAAGCCGTCTGGCAGGCGCTCACCACCCAAGGGACCCTAGAGGGGTTTGAAGCCGAGCTCCAGAGCCGCAGGGGCGCCTGCCGCTGCGAGATATCCGGCCGTCGAATCGAGATGGGTGGCGATGTCTGCTACCTGATAACCGCCGTCGACCTCAGCGAGCAGTTGCGCCAAAAGGCACAGATAAAACACCTGAATGCCACCCTTGAAGAACGGGTCAAGAAGCGCACACAAGAGCTTGAAGAGACGCTGGCACGCCTGCGACATACCCAGGCCGAGCTGATCCAGTCCGAAAAACTGGCGGCCCTGGGCGGCATGGTGGCGGGAATTGCCCACGAGCTGAACACGCCCATCGGCAACGGCATGATGGCCGCCACCACCCTGGCCGATGAGACCAGCCGACTGGTCGAACAATTTCAGGCCCAGCAGCTCAAGCGCTCGACCCTTGAGCATTACGTTGAAGACGCCCAGACCAGCAGCGATATCCTGGTACGCAACCTGGTCAAGGCCAGCGACTTGATCAGCAGTTTCAAACAGGTTGCGGCCGACCAGACCAGCCAGCAGCGGCGTCACTTCAACCTCGACGCCCTGATCGAGGAGATCATCACCACCCTGCGGCCACAGCTCAAGCGCACCCCCTATAAAGTCGTCACCGACCTGCACACCGACCTGATCATGGACAGCTATCCGGGTCCTCTGGGTCAGGCCCTCACCAATCTCATCAGCAATGCCCATACCCACGGTCTGGAAGGGCGAGATCAGGGCGTCATTACCGTCACCACCCGACAATCGGCCCCGGACCGGGTCGAGATCGACGTGAGCGATGACGGCCGCGGGGTGCCCGCCGAGCACCGAGAACGGCTCTTCGACCCCTTTTTCACCACGCGAATGGGCCGGGGCGGCTCAGGCCTGGGCCTGCATATCGTTCACAATCTGGTTACCCAGGTCATGGGAGGCCAGGTGGAGCTGGTTAACCGTCCGGTTCCCGGCGCTACCTTCCGCCTTCAGATACCGGTGACCGCTCCGCAACACCCCGGCGACTCGGATACGACCGCCCCCTAGGAAAACTTCCTGCCCCGCCACGGTGAACCCATAATCGCTTTCGAAGATAACGGTATAAAGCGGTTGGTGATCCTGGCTCAACCCCGAAGCCAAAAGACAGGCTTCAGCTCGCCCTTGAGCTGTCTTGCCAAAGACTCAGCGGCCCGCTTCCACCCGGTCTCGCCCCTGGCGCTTTGCCTGGTAGAGGGCATCGTCCGCCCGCCCCAGGACGCATTCAAAGCTCTCCTCCTCCGCCCCCACGGTCGCCACTCCCAGGCTCAGGGTGACGGTGACGGGCTGGCCGGCCAGCGTCAGGGGACGCCCCCTGACCGCTTCTCGAATCCGTTCGGCGACCCGGCGCGCTTCATCGGCATCGGCTTCGGGCAGCACCACCAGAAACTCCTCACCGCCGTACCGGCCCACCTGGCTGTAGCGGCGCACCTGCCCGGCGATACGCTCAGCGGTGCCGCGCAGGGCCTCGTCGCCTGCCAGGTGGCCAAGACGGTCATTCAGTGCCTTAAATTCGTCGATATCGGCCATGATCAGGCTGAAGGGGGCCGGTTCGCCGGTTTCCCGCTGACGAAGGTAACGGGCGAATTCACTCGCGCCGCTGCGCATGATCTCCCGCCGGTTAGGCAATCCCGTGAGGCTGTCCACCGCCGCCAGCTTGCGCAACTCCTCCTGCGTACGGGCCAGCTGCCTGACCGCCATACTCAGGATCACGTAGGCGAGCGAAAACACCAGGGCCAGAATGGCGGCGAACACCACCACCGAGACCAGGACGCTGGTCATCAGCGCCCGGCGGTGATGGCTGGTGTCCTGGTAGATTTCGAAGCTGCCCACGACGCTACCGACATCGTTGCGGATGGGCACGTAGGTCTCGACCAGATCCACGTCGAACCGCTGTTCATGCATCAAATCAAACACCTGCTCCCGGGTCTCGAGCTTGGAGTTGCTGTTTCCCTTCAGGGCCTCGGCCAGGCGCGTGTTGTCACTGCTGAATTCTCCGATGATTCCCGCATCCGTGCTGTAAACCACCCGCCCCGCCGGCGAGAACACTTTGATTTTGAGGATGCCGTAGGGGGCCAGAAACCGCTTGAGGGATTGATCCAGGCGATCGATTTCATGCGCTTCCAGCACCAGCTGCCGCTCGTCGCTATCACCTGTTTGGTTCAGTAGCAGCGCCTGTTCCAGGGCGACAATGGACTGGCCAACCGCAATCGCCTGCTCCTCTGCGCTGGCGACCACGTAGTTTTCGTAAAGCTTGTAGATGGCGACGGAGGAGAGGCTGAGAATGATCATACTGGCTGCCACTGCCACCAGGTGCAGGAGGCGGATAAAACTGCGGGGGTTATCTGTATCCTTCAGCATGGGCATGTTGATCGTCCTGAATCGGGCCTGCGCTCGCCGGGCACGCGCCGACAGCTGCTTGCCCCCTTATAACCCACGCTATACCGGCTTACAACCAAAGCAAAGGATTCGGCGGTTGTTAATACCCTACTGTTTTGCTTAACTATTAACCTGCCCCCAGCCATTGGAAGCGCCTTGTGTTTACCCACCCGCTGCGCCAACCCTGCAGCTACCAGCAACTGACCGAGGGGGTCTTTTTCGCCCGGGTACACCCAAAACCCCTTGAAACGCCCCGCCTGGCCCACTTCAACGCACGCCTCGGCGACCGGTTCGGGTTGACTGAAACCGACTTCTCCGGAGATGCCTTCGTCGACGTCCTGGCAGGCCGGAAACCGCTGCCCGCCCCGGTGGAGCCGCTGGCCACAGCATATTCAGGCCACCAGTTCGGCGGCTTCAATCCGGGCCTGGGGGATGGCCGGGCCATGCTTTTGGGGGAATTTTCCGACCGGGAGGGTACCCCTTGGGAGTTCCAGCTGAAAGGCTCCGGTCCCACCCCCTACTCCCGGGGATTTGACGGCCGTGCGGTGTTGCGCTCGGTCATCCGCGAATACCTGGCCTGCGAGGCGGTTGATGCCCTGGGAATCGCCACTACCCGCGCCCTCTGTGTGGTGGCCAGTGATACCCAGGTGATTCGCGAGATCCCGGAGCCGGGGGCCATGATGATCCGGGTGGCCCGCAGCCATCTGCGCTTCGGCTCTTTTGAGCATTTCTACGCGCGGCGCCAGACTGGCCATCTGCAACAACTCGCCGATTACTGCATCAACCGTTTTTACCCCCAATTTAAGGCCAGCCGCACCCCCTACCGCGATTGGTTCGAGACAGTGGTGCGCGACACCGCGCAGCTGATCGCCCAGTGGCAGGCGATGGGGTTCTGCCACGGGGTCATGAACACGGATAATTTTTCCATTCTGGGCCTGACCTTCGACTACGGCCCGTACGGTTTTCTTGAGCGCTACGATCCCCGCCACATCTGCAACCACTCGGATACTGAGGGTCGCTATGCCTTTGAGCGACAGCCGCGCATGGCCTTGTGGAACTGTTACTGCCTGGCCCAATCCCTGACCCCGCTGATTGCGCGGGACAGTCTGCAGGCGGCGCTCGATCAGTTCGAATCGACGCTGCAGGCCGGCTACCTGGCGCGCATGCGCCGGCGCCTGGGGCTCACCCGGGAGCGTGAGGATGATGGGGAGCTGCTGTCCGCGCTGTTAAACCTGCTGGAAAGGCAACAACTGGACTATCACCGGTTCCTGCGCGGCCTCTGCCACTTCGCCGGCGGCGAGGCGCGCCACCCCTGGCTCTATGAGCGAGGGGACCGCGAGGCAATCGACCACTGGCTTAACCGCTACGCCGCCCGCCTGGCCCTGGAGCCAAATCCAGGGCGGGCCGCAGCCATGGGGAGGGAGAATCCGAAGTTCGTGCTGCGTAACTACCTGGCGCAAGAAGTGATCGAAGCCGCCCAGGAAGGCGATTACGCGCCCCTGGACACCCTCTTAAAAATCCTGCAGGCCCCCTTCGAGGAGCACCGCCTGCACGACCGCTGGTGCGAGCCGGCCCCGGACTGGGCCAGCGGGCTCAGCGTCAGCTGCTCATCGTGAGCAGCCGCCGCAAGTCACCCTCAGCGGGCGGGGGCCTGGAGCAGCGCCGGCTTTTCCTGCCGCCGGCGCCCGCGGCCCCGGGGAGCGGCACTATCCCGTCGCGCCCCTCGAACCGCTGCCGCCGCTTTGGGCCTGGCGACGTTGTTGCCGGACTCCGGAGCAGCCGCCCCATCCCGAGCTGCGTTCTGCGCCGTTTTCGGCTTTTTCGGTCGCCGGCGACGCACAGGCGCATCGACGTTTTTAGTCTCCGGCAGCTCCGCCTCCGGGTGGAAACGGGTCAGGGGCACGCGATCGATCTTGCGCTTGATCAGCCGCTCGATCCCGTTAAGCTGCTTGCTTTCGTCGGGGCTCACCAGCGATACCGCCTGCCCCGTGGCACCCGCACGCCCGGTACGCCCGATGCGGTGCACGTAATCTTCAGCCACGTTGGGCAGGTCGAAGTTCACCACCTGGGGCAACTGCTGAATATCCAGGCCGCGAGCGGCGATGTCGGTGGCCACCAGCACCCGCACCGAGCCGCGCTTGAAGTTATCCAAGGCCCGGGTACGTGCCCCCTGGCTCTTGTTGCCGTGGATGGCCATGGCGTGAATGCCTTCGCGCTCGAGTTTCTGGACCAGTTTGTTGGCGCCGTGCTTGGTGCGAGAGAAAACCAGCACCTGGTGCCAGTTATGGTCTTTGATCAGGTGGCAGAGCAGCTCGGCCTTGCGCTTTTTGTCCACCGGGTGAATCCACTGCTCCACACTGCTGGTGGTGCTGTTACGCGGGCTCACCTCAATCAGGACCGGGTCGTGAACCAGCCCCTGGGCCAGGCGGCGAATCTCATCGGAGAAGGTGGCCGAGAACAGCAGGTTCTGCCGTTTGCTGGGAAGGAGCTTCAGTATCCGCTTGATATCGTGAATAAAGCCCATGTCCAGCATGCGGTCCGCTTCGTCCAGCACCAGCACCTCCAGATCATCGAAGCGCACCGCCCCCTGTCCATGCAGGTCCAGCAACCGTCCGGGAGTCGCCACCAGCAGGTCGACACCGCCACGCAGCTTCATCATCTGCGGGTTGATCTTGACGCCGCCGAACACCACCGTCGACTTCAGCGGAAGAAACTTGCCATAGTGAACGGCGCTCTCCCCGACCTGGGCGGCCAGTTCCCGGGTGGGGGTCAAGACCAGTGCCCGAACCCGGTTGGCACGTACCGGCGTGCCCGAGGCGAGGCGCTGAAGCAAAGGCAGGGTAAAACCGGCGGTTTTGCCGGTCCCGGTCTGGGCCGCGGCCATGACATCCCTGCCCTCGAGAATCGGGGGGATGGACTGGCTCTGAATCGGGGAGGGCTGGCTGTAACCTTTTTCTTCTACGGCACGCAGAAGGGGCTCGGACAGGCCGAGGGAGGAAAAACTCATAAATTGAACTCTGAGGGCGAACGGAGTCGCGGAAAAAAACGATGGTGACTAACGGGCACCGGGCCCGAAAAAAAGGGCGATAATCATACCGCAGTTCAAGAGAAATTACGAACCCGCGGACGCGGGCTCGTGAGGACAGCGGGCGGCGTCAGCCCTGGATGGCGCGCTCCCAGAACTTGCGCAGAAAAGCTTCCATCGCGATACGGTCGTTAAAGTGGTGTTCCCGGCCTTCGACGCGTACGCGCAGTGCCAAGGGGTCGATATCCAGAGCAACGTCCTGATCACGGACCCTGGGGGTGAGAAGGGGGGCGGCTGGCTGCCGGGCAACGGCTTGGTACATGGCTAATCCCTCATTGGTATGGCCCTCGGACGCTGAACCGGATGGCGCGGCTCAATGAAAACCGTCCTAGATAGCTGATCTACATATATTATTTTTTTATCATCCCTGTGCTTACGCACGCCCCGCGAAGCGCGGGAGTCTTAAGGCTAGCACCGGAAGAGGCCCCCTGCCAAGGGTGAACACCACGGCAACCCCCTCCCCCATCCCTCTTAGCATACTGTTTGCATATACAGGACTTTTGCTATAAAAAGCCTGTTTCCGCCCGCTTCGGGAAACCGACCGATGAAACTCTACATCGCCGAAAAACCCAGTCTAGGACGCGCCATCGCCGCGGTGCTGCCCAAGCCCCAGCGTAAGGAGCAGGGCTGCATCCACCTGGGCAACGGCGACTGTGTGACCTGGTGCATCGGTCACCTGCTGGAGCAGGCGGAGCCCCACGCCTACGATCCCGCGTTCAAGCGCTGGGGGCTCGAGGCCCTGCCCATCGTCCCCGAGCGTTGGCAGTTGACGCCGCGAGCCAAGGTGCGCAGCCAGCTCGCCGTCATCCGGCGGCTGGTTAAACAGGCTGACACCTTGGTTCACGCCGGCGACCCGGATCGCGAAGGGCAGCTGTTGATCGACGAAGTCATCGACTACCTGGGTGTTCCCGCCGCCAAGCGGGCCGGCACGCAGCGCTGCCTGATCAGCGACCTCACCCCGGCGGCGGTGCGCCGTGCCCTGCAGAACCTGCGCCCCAATCGCGAGTTCGTGCCCCTGTCCACTTCTGCCCTGGCCCGCGCCCGGGCCGACTGGCTGGTGGGGATCAACCTGACACGGGCCTGCACTCTACAGGGACAGCGGGTCGGCTACCGGGGTGTGCTTTCGGTCGGTCGCGTCCAGACCCCGGTACTGGGGCTGGTGGTCAATCGCGACCGCGAGATCGAACACTTCGTCAGCCGCCCTTTCTACGCCGTGCGCGCCCATCTGGAGACCGCCGGCGGCGACCGTTTCACGGCCGACTGGCGCCCCAGCGAAGCCTGCCGCCCGCACATGGATGAGGAGGGGCGAGTGCTCTCACGGCCCCTGGCCGAGCACGTGGTCCGACGGATCCAGGGCCAGCCGGCCCGAGTGCTTAAGGTGGAGGAGAAAACGCGGCGCCGGGCGCCCCCCCTGCCCTACAACCTCTCCGCCCTGCAGATCGACGCCGCCCGCCTTCACGGACTCAGCGCCCAGCAGGTGCTCGATACCTGCCAGGCGCTTTACGAGCGCCACAAGCTGATCACCTACCCTCGCTCCGACTGCCGCTATCTGCCTGCCGAGCAACACGCTCACGCCCCCCAGGTGGCGGCAGCGCTTGCAGGCTTTAGCGAGGGTCTCGACCGGGCGAGGCAAGGGGCCGACTTCCAGCTGCGCAGCCAGGCCTGGAACGACAGCCGGGTCGGCGCTCACCATGCCATTATTCCCACCAGCCGACCGGTTCAGCAGATTAGTTTAAGTAATAGGGAAGCGCAGGTTTACCGGCTGGTGGCGCGCCAGTATCTGGCCCAGTTTTACCCCGCCCAGCGCTATCTCGAAACCAAGGTGGACCTGGAGATCACCGGTGGCCTGTTTCAGGCCCGCGCCCGCCGTATCCTGGAGACAGGCTGGAAAGCGCTGTTCGAGCGGGATCGGCAAAAAGATGCTGACGGCGATACCGGTGAATCCGAATCCAACGCCCTACCGCCCCTGGCCGAAGGCGACGAGCACCTTTGCCGTGAAGGCGAGCTGCTGGAGAAACAGACCCAGTCCCCCAAGGCCTTTACCGACGCCACCCTGATGGCGGCCATGACCGGCATCGCCCGCTTCGTCAGGGATCCCGAGGTGCGCCGTATTCTCAAAGAGACCGACGGCCTGGGCACGGAGGCGACCCGGGCCGGCATTGTCGAGCTCCTGTTCAAGCGCGGTTTCCTGCGCCGCGAAGGCAAGGCCATCCGCGCCACCGCTGCCGGTCAAGGGCTCGTAGACAGCCTACCCGAGGAGCTGGTGCGCCCCGACATGACAGCGCGTTGGGAGTCCCAGCTGGCCGGCATCAGCGAGCGCCGCAGCAGCTACGCCGCCTTCATGCAGCCCCTGACCGAGGGGGTGGCACGGCTGGTAGCCGAAACCACCCGCCAGCTACCGCGTGCGCTGGAGGGAGTCAAGGCGGAAAGGCCACCCAAGGGTCGCTTGCGCCCCCGACGCGGGGGGTGCAAACCGACTACCCGCAAACGACGGGGCCAGAAGCCAGTCGAACATTCAGCCCGCAAGGCTCGCCGCACTGCCACCGGGCATTGACCTCGAGGGGCAGTTACGCTGAACTGCAGTCACCCTCCCCAGCTGGAGCCCAGCCATGACCACTCCGCCATCAGCCCACTTAGGATCTGCCGACGCCGTGATAGCCTGGCTGCTGCGCGAAGGCCGCCTGCTTCCGGATGCCGCCACGCTCACCGCCGCGCTCGGCAGGCGGCTGCTGGAAGCGGGGCTGCCGGTTGATCGGGTACGGGTCAGCCTGCGCACCCTCAACCCTCTGGTCGTGGGTCGGGCATTTACCTGGTGGCAGGATCGCGACGCGGTGGAGGTTTTCAACCCACCCCATAGCATCCTGGATTCCCCCGATTACCTGGGCAGCCCCATCGAAGCCGTGCACCGAAGCGCACGCCCTTATCGCTGTCGTCTCGCGCAGACGCCCCCCGGGTCCCAGCACCAAAGCCTTGAAGTGCTGCGTGCCCGGGGCACCACCGATTACCTGGCACTGGCCCTGCGCTTCAACCAGGACCCGGTCCCCGGCCCCTGGATTCTCAGCAGCCGAGCCCCCGGGGGGTTTAACGACGCAGACGTCGAGAAGCTGCAACGCATCGCCCACGCCCTGGCCCCGGTACTGGAGGTACACGCCCTCACCGCAACTACACGCTCCCTGTTGGACACCTACCTGGGGCCTCGCAGCGGGCAACGGGTCTTCGATGGCCAGGTACGTCGGGGTGACGGTGAGCGGATCCAGGCCGCCATCTGGTACAGCGACATGCGTAATTCCACCGGCATCACCGAAACCCTACCCCTGGAACAGCTGCTGGAGCTGCTGAACCGGCATTTCGAAGTAATCAGTGATGCGGTAAGAGCCGAGGGGGGCGAGGTGCTGCGGTTTATCGGCGATGCTCTGCTGGTGGTGTTTGCCGCCGCGCCCGGCCCGTCACTGCAGGCGGCCTGCAACGCCGCCCTGCGCGCCGCCACCAAGGCTCGACGCGCCATGGCCGCGGTCAACCAGGAGCTGCAGGGCAAAGGCTTGCCCGAGGTACACTACGGGCTGGGGCTGGATGTGGGGGAAGTCGTCTACGGCAATGTCGGTGCCCGTGACAGGCTCGACTTTACGGTCATGGGGCGCGCCGTCAACCGCGCGGCGCGCATCGAAACCCTGACCAAGGTCACCGGCAGGGAGCTGCTGGCCTCCGCCCCCTTTGCCCGCCAGGTAGGTAACCGGCTGGGCTATGTGGGCGAGTTCCCGGTGGCGGGGATGGAAGCGCCCCTGCAAGTGTTCGGTCTGCGCGAACCGGATCAGAGCCCGACGTAGTTACCCACTTCAAAGGCGTCGGGGCGGCCTTCCTCAAGCCCGAAATAACACACTTCCTCGCGCTCACCGCTCTGTTCGTCGATCACTCCCAGCGCCCATTCCAGCTTGTGCTCCCGGGCCAGGCCATAGAGAAATGCCAGCGGCGCTTTGAGCTCCCCTTTGCGCTTGACGTGCATGTGCAGACCCAGGCGCGGCTCGTGCGGCTCGTCCACCGGGACATAATCAGCCCCCTGCTCCTCACTCCAGGCGGCGAGGGCGGCGGCTACCGGTGCCAGCCTTTGTGCCCTCACCTCAGGCTCGATTTCGCTCTCGTCCACGTAGATAAACAGTTGCATACGCCCTCGCCCTTTTGCTGTTCTGGAAAAGGGGTCGATCATAGCGGTTTCACCCTCGGAAAACAGCCTCGTTCCCGAGGACCGAGCGGATGCACGCGCCGCGCAGCCTCGGAAACACGCTTGCCCCCTATACTTCTACCCGCTATGCCTTATCATCGGAGTCAGGTAAGACGCCATCCGGTCGCCAATCAAGGATAACCATAATCCGCGGCACCCCGGTCGCCGCGTTCAACGACTCGCAAAGTCTAGAAGGATACCCGCACGATGTCCGACAACTTCAAGGAAAGCGCCCTGCGCTACCATACCGATCCGGTCCCCGGAAAGCTGGCCATCCAGCCCACCAAGCCCCTCTCCAACAAGCGTGACCTCTCCCGCGCCTACTCCCCCGGAGTCGCCTACGCCTGCGAGGCCATCGTCGAGGACGCCAACGAAGCCGCACGCATGACCGCCCGCGGCAACTTGGTGGGGGTAATTTCCAACGGCACCGCGGTGCTGGGTCTGGGCAACATCGGGCCCCTGGCCTCCAAGCCGGTAATGGAAGGCAAGGCGGTGCTGTTCAAGAAGTTCGCCAACATCGACGTCTTTGACATCGAGGTCAACGAGAACGACGTCGACAAACTGGTGGACATCATCTGCGCCCTGGAGCCCACCTTCGGCGGTATCAACCTTGAGGACATCAAGGCGCCGGAGTGTTTTATCGTCGAGGCCAAGTGCCGCGAGCGGATGAACATCCCGGTTTTCCACGATGACCAGCACGGTACCGCCATCGTCGCCGCCGCCGCGGTCTACAACGGACTGCGGGTGGTCGAAAAGCAGATCGAAGAGATCAAGTGCGTGGTCTCCGGCTCCGGCGCCGCCAGCATTGCCTGCGTCGACCTGCTGGTCAGCATGGGCCTGAAAAAAGAGCACGTGACCCTGATCGACCGCAGCGGCGTCATTTACCAGGGACGCGAAGGAGGCATGAACCCCTGGAAAGAGAAGTACGCCCGAGATACCGCCGATCGCACCCTGGAGGATGCCATCAAGGGCGCCGACCTCTTCATGGGGCTGTCCGGTCCCGGCGTGCTGACCCAGGAGATGGTCAAGACGATGGCCGACAAGCCGCTGATCCTGGCCATGGCCAACCCCACCCCCGAGATCATGCCGGAGCTCGCGAAGGAGGTGCGCCCCGATGCGATCCTCGCCACCGGCCGCTCCGACTACCCCAACCAGGTCAACAACGTCCTCTGCTTCCCCTTCATCTTCCGGGGCGCCCTGGACTGCGGCGCCACCACCATCAACGAGGCGATGAAGCAGGCAGCGGTGAAAGCCATCGCGGACCTGGCGATGAAGCAGGCCACCGACGTGGTCACCGAGGCCTACGCCGGGGAGGACCTCACCTTCGGTCCCGACTACCTGATTCCCAAGCCCTTTGACCCGCGCCTGATCGAGGAGGTGCCGGTGGCGGTGGTGGAAGCCGCCATGGCCAGTGGTGTCGCCACCCGGCCCATCGAAGACCTTGAAGCCTACCGCCAGTCCCTGCACGAATTCGTCAACCGCGCCGGCCTTTTCATGCAGCCGGTGATCGAGACCGCCAAGCAGGGGCCCAAGCGGCGCCTGGTCTTCGCCGAAGGCGAGAACGACGACGTGCTCATGTCCATGCAGGCGATTGTCGACGAAGGCGTGGCTCAGCCGCTTTTGATCGCCCGCCAGGAGATTGTCGACGAGGCCATGGAGCGCCTGGGGCTGCGCTTTAACCTGGGCGAGGATGTGCTGGTGTTCGACCCCCGCGACTGCGACCGCCACGACCGCTACTGGCAGCACTACCACGACAAGGTGGGGCGCAAGGGCATTACCGTGGAAGCAGCCCGCTCGCAGATGCGCCAGAACCCGACGGCGCTGGCCGCGACCATGGTGGACATGGGTGAAGTCCACGGCATGATCTGCGGCAAGGTCAACCGCTTCGAGCACCACTTCCGCCATATCCTCGAGGTGCTGGGGACCAACGGCAACGGCCACGTCTCCTCGGTCTGCACCCTGCTGCTGCCCACCGGCCCGCTGTTCCTGGCCGATGCGTTCCTCAACGTGGACCCCACCACCGACGAGCTGGTCTCGATCACCGAATCCAGCATCGACTTCGTCAAGAACTTCGGGGTCGAGCCCAAGGTGGCGCTGCTCTCGCACTCCAACTTCGGCTCCGCCCGCACCGACCAGGCGAAGAAGGTACGGGCCGCGGCCGCCACCCTGCGCGAACGCCACCCGGGCGTTCAGATCGACGGCGAGATGCACGCCTACACCGCCATGAACGAGGCGTTGCGCCAGCGCATCCTGCCCGGGGCCAACCTCTCCGGCAGCGCCAACCTGCTGATCATGCCCAACCTGGATGCGGCCAACATCGCCCTGGGGCTGATCCGCTCGTTGACCGACGCGCTGCTGATCGGCCCCTTCCTCAACGGCATCAGCAAGCCGGCACACATCGTGATTCCCTCGGTCTCGCCCCGGGGTATCTTCAACATGAGTGCCCTCACCGCCGCCGACGTGCAACGTTACTGCAAGGACAACGTCTGCATGCCCTGACGGGACCTGCCGGAGGTGTTACAAGCACACAAAAAAGGACGGCCCGGGCCGTCCTTTTTTGTATTACGCCCCCTGCCGGTCATCGCGCAGGCTGATCGCGTGACTCAGGCAGGCGGTTACCGCCCGGGCTTCAGTACTTGCCCAAGCCGGCCCCGTTGGGAGAGATGAAGGGGACCCCGCCGCGGCTGCTAGTCTCCTGGACGATGATGAACTGCCCCCAGATGTCCGGACCCAGCTCCTGACCGTTAGCGTCAAACCAGACCTTGTTTTCGTCTTTGTAGGCCCCTTCCGGTGCCGCGACGATCTTGGTTTGAGAGAACGTCATCTTGCCGTTTTCATCGATGTAGTTCTCGGAGTAGATCTCCCAGGCGCCGGAACCGATGTAGCTCGGCAGGCCACTGTGGCGGTCAAGCTGCCCGTCCCAGTCTGCGTCCTTGTTGCTGAGCCAGGCGTCGTTCCACTTCATGGAAATATCGATGTTCCGGTAAGGCCAGGCCCAGTGAGTCTCCGCCTGCGGACAGACGCTCAGGTGAGCCTCGTCGTCGCCCTCATAGGGAGGACAGGCGTGGCCCTTACGTCCGGCGTAGGCATTGTAGTATGAACCCGAAAAACGGTGCGCCTGGTAGTTGTACCCGAAGATGTCATACCCCTTGGGGATAACCTCACCTTCGAGATAGTGTCCGGTGCTGTAATAGACATCCCCGCCAGTGATCGATCCGGCAGCGGCGTTTAATGAAACACCTACAAAAACGGTTGCAACAGCGGCTTTCATTATTTTTTGCATATTCAACTTCCCTTTACCTTTTGGTTTCCACATTCAATCGGCCACAGCATCAGACCGCTGCCGCGCCTGAACGCACTAATGCCTTAGAAAAACAGGGGCCATAGGATAGTAGCCGAGGCTATATGCTTATACCAATAACAAAAAGGCTAATATCCGCTCTATGAACAAGAAGTTAGGACTGCATTCTGGCAAACGGTGGGAAGCCGCCGGCGCCCGGCGTCCGTCGTGATGGGATGGCACAGCGCGCTGTTTGACGCGCGAACGCCAAGCATTTCCCGACAGCAGCTGGTTGTTGCGGAGAGGTTCAACGGGCACTATTACCTTGAGTATCGGGACAAGGAATCAAATAACGCATGGACGCCAAGCCCCGCCGAATTCTGGTGGTCGACCCTCAGCCCGTGGTGCGCCTGGGACTTCGCTGGCTGGTCAATACCGCCCCCGGGTTCGAGATCGACGCAGAAGCCGCCGGCGTGCCCGAAGCCCTGGAAAGCTTTGACCGGGCGCCTCCTGACCTAGTGGTGCTGGAGGCGGCGCTGCGCGACGGAAGCTGTTTTGACCTGATCAAGCGCCTGAAAGCACGCCGCCGGTCGATCCCGATTCTGGTCTGGTCCAACGCGCCCGAAGCCGTTTACGCCGCGCGGGTTCTGCGCATCGGGGCCCTGGGCTACATCGGCAAAGCCAGCCCCGCCGAGGAGCTGCTGGCCGCACTCAACAGCGTGCTCAACCACGAGCGCTACCTGAGCCGGGCCGCCACACACGCATTTTTGCGAAGCAGTTACGGGCAGGATGAGGGAGAAGGCGCACCCCTGGCCGACCTTTCCAACCGTGAGCTGGAAGTCTTTCGCTGGCTGGGTGAAGGGGTTGCCCTGGAGGAGATCGCCGCCAACCTCAGCATCAGCGTTCATAGCGTCAACAGTTACCGCCACCGCATCAGAACCAAGCTGGGACTGAACAGCAGCGCCAGCCTGCAGGCCCGGGCTTCCCGCTGGTGCCTCGACAACTTGTAGCACAGCGCTTTCCCGGCGCGTCCGTGCCGACTCCCGGGCCGGCTTCTATACTCTTTAACCCGTCAGTTTCACCCTCAAAGGAGATCACCATGCAACGGATGCTTGCCCCTTTCTGGCTCGGGGCGTTCGCCGCTTCACTGCTTAGCGCAACGGCGCTGGCGGAGGACCGCTATGAACGCTTTGACCGCCTCGACCTGGATGGCAATGGCCGCCTCACGACCCTCGAGGTCGAGCAGCATCACGACATCCGCAAGCACTGGGATCAAGTGGACTTGGACGCAAGCGGCGATATCGACCTCATCGAGTTCAGCGCCTTTGAAGCGCAAATGGAAGAGTCCGGTGAAGAACCCATCACGGGGGCCAAAGAGCCAAAGGCAAGAGCTGATTGAGCCAGTAGCAGCCACGCCGCGGCCGAAGACGCCGCTAGGCTAACGCCCCTAGCCGCCCTGACCGCCCGCGTCCACCACCTTGATTTCACGCTGGGGAAAGGGAATCTCGATGTCATGCTCTTTCAGTGCGTACCAGATCATCAGCAACAAGTCGGCGCCGACCCGGTTGCGGCCATCGTCGATCCCCTCCATCCAGAACTCCACCAGAATATTGACCCCCGAATCGCCGAAGCTGGCGATCTCGGCGTCGGGACGCTCCTCCGGCGAAGCCGCTTCACCGCTGAGCACACTGGGGTGGCTTGCCACCACGTCGCGCACCAGGCCAAACAACAGTTCCAGATCGGTTTTGTAAGCCACCTGGAATTCCAGCGAATAGCGCTGCTTCTTGTTCTTGTGGGTCCAGTTGGTAAAGGCGGTGGTCACAAAGGTCTCGTTGGGGACCATGATGTCCTTGCCGTCAAAGGTCTCAAGGGTGGTGGAGCGCATGTTCAGCTCGCGGATGGTACCGGCCCGCCCATCCTCCAGCTCAATAAAATCCCCCACCGTCAGCGAGCGCTCAAGCAGCAGAATCACCCCGGAGATGAAGTTGGAGGCGATGGACTGCAGACCAAACCCCAAGCCGACCCCCAGGGCGCCACCAAACACGGCCAAGGCGGTAAGGTTGATCCCCAACAGCTGCAACAGCAGGATGAAGACCACCACGAACAGCACCACCTGGAACAGCTTGGCGAACACCTCCCGGGTCCCCAGGTCCAGGTCTTCCTGGCTGCGGATCAACCGCTGCCCGGCGCTGCTCGATACCCGCCCCAGCCAGAACAGCAGGGAGCCGAAAATCAGCACCCGCACCACGCCGTAGGCCGACAGCTTGATATTACCCACCTCCAGGGCGAGGCTGTCGAGGTAGGCGGTAACATCGTCCAGCCAGCCAAAGATATGCAGCACAGCGACCGGTATCGCCACCCAGCGCACCGCACTGCGGGCCAGGCGATGGCGGATCAGCTGACCAAGCAAGGTATACAGCATGAAGACCACCGCCCCGCCCTGCCCGAGCTGAACCAGCCAGCTCTGTTGTACCAGCAGGTTGCTGAAATCGCTGGCCATCGCCAGCATCAGGATCAGCAGCAGGGGAAAGATCAGGTCACGGGTCTGGTATATTCGCGTTCGCAGCCCCTGTAGCCCCCCCGGCGCCGGCGGCTCCCGCAGCAGGGAAGAGTGACGGCGAATGGTGCTGGCCAGCGTCCAGGCAAGAATGATCGCCAGCAACACCAGCCCCGCCTGGGCGTAAAACTGGGGGCTGCTGGCCCAGTGCACGACCTTCAGCAACAGCTGATCAAAAAATGCCACCAGGGTTTCAAAGTCCAGCCCTACCGCCTCTTCCATCCTCGTGTTCTCTCCCGTGACCTTGCTAACTCGTTAATTGCACTCAAGTATCCCCCCGTCCGCCAACCGCGGCAAGGGCCTGTCGCCGCGCCCGGGGGCGGCGCGGCACGCGCTCGGCATACAAACTGGGTGGTCGCTCCACCGGCCTTTGGCTAACTTTGGGTAAGCAGGAAGCATCCAAAGGCTGAGGTCCCTGCGCTTGGGGTGCCCGCCAGTCCATCAGGTCGGGCGCCGCTTCTTCATCCCCGGGCTAGGGAGCGACCTCATGGGCAAACTGATCATCTTCAACTTCGACGGCACCTGCAACGATCCCAGCGACGCCGTGCAAAGCCGTGACCGCCGCGGGGCGATCGACGACGACAATATCACCAACGTCCTCAAGTTCCACCTGCTGGCTGGCGGCAACCTGCGTTGCGATAAACCACCCGTTGTCCAGCGCCAGATCAGCCTCTACTACAACGGAGTCGGTACTTACGGCAACTGTTTCCAGCGCATGTTCAACGCGGGCCTGGCGGGTGAGTGCTGGGACGTGGCCAGGATCCTGCGGACCGCGTTGGAGGACTTCAAATTTTACTACCACGAAGGGGACAAGCTCCTGCTCACCGGGTTCAGCCGCGGCGCCGCCCTGGCGCGCCGCTTTGCTGCCCTGATCAACGATACCTTGCTAGGGGATGATATGGTGGAGGCGGTTTTCGATACCGTGGCCTCCATCGGGCTGCCCAACCTGAGCCCCGAAGAGCGCCCGGAAACCGAGGTGGTGTTCGAGCATGGTCATACCCTGCCACCCCGGGTGGTCAGAGCGCTGCACATGGTTTCGCTGGACGACAAACGCAAGGCGTTTCAGCCGACCCTGATGAACGCCGAGGAAAAGATCACCGAAGTCTGGTTTGCCGGTGCCCACGCCGACGTGGGGGGCGGCTACTATTTCGACGGGCTGGCGGATCTGGTGCTGCGCTTTATGCTCGACTGGCTCGAAGAGCTGCCCGAGCGGATCGGCGAAGCCTGGCGGGTGGAGCTGCGCTCCCCGGCCCAGATCGACTACGCCAACCTGACCGACCGCGATGCTGGCTACAGGGTGGAGCCCGACGATCTGCAGATCGACCCGGACCCCTTCGGCAAGAACCACGAGCAATCGCGCAGCGCAGTGATGGAATGGCTCACCCTCACCGACCGGCGCCTGTGCACCATCCAAGATGACCAGCTCTGTGACCAGCCGCCCCTGGTGTTTCACTCCGTGGCAGCCCGCATCGCCCGGGACCGGAACTACCTGCCCCGCTCCCTCAAGCGCAAGCCCCACCAGATTCTCTATGAAAACGACGAAAGAAAGGAGTTCACCGGCTACGCCGTACACCGGGAAAACCGTTTCCAGAGCATGCAGATTCCCGTGGCGGGTGCTCCCCTGATCACCCACGTATTCGCCCACAAGCCCTACAACCACAGCGGCCTGCACCTGATCAAAGGGGAACGTTACCGCTTTTCGGTCATCGGCGATCAGCAGTGGCGGGACGGCGGAATCACCTGCGGCCCGGAAGGGTGGAACCGGGAAGGGGTGGAGCTGGGCCTTCAGGAGCTGCCGATTCGAATGACCGAACCTTTTCGCCGCTGTCCGCAGGCCAACTGGTTCTGCCTGATCGGCGCCATTGGCGATAAGGATGAGCACCTGTTTCCCATCGGCCGGGGCACCACCCTGGAAGCGCCGGAAACCGGCGAACTCTGCCTTTTCGCCAATGACTTGATGCGTTTTTACGGCAACAACATGGGCAAACTGAAAGTCACGGTCGAGCGACTCTGATAATCAGGGAGGAACCAAAATGGCCAAATACCGACTGGGCAAACGCTCACTGCGGGAACTGGAAGGGGTCCACGCGGACCTGGTGGCGGTGACCAAGCGGGCCATTGAACTGACCCCGCAGGACTTCTCCGTCCACGACGGGCTTCGCACCCTCGCCGAGCAACAGCGGTTGGTGGAGCGGGGTGCCAGCAAGACCCTGAGCTCGCGTCACCTCAGCGGCCACGCCGTCGACCTGGTGCCCTATATCAACGGCAAGCTGCGCTGGGAGTGGGAGCCCCTGTACCTGGTCGCGGACGCGATGCGCTTGGCCGCCCAGGAGCTTTCAATTCCGATACGCTGGGGCGGGGCCTGGGACCAGACCCTCACCGAGTGTGTCGACTGCCCGGAAGACCTAGCCACCGACTACGCCGCCCGTCGGCGCCAGGCCGGTTGCCGGGCGTTTCTCGATGGCCCCCATTTTGAGCTGCCGGTGGCGCTCTACCCGGCCTGAGTCAGAGCCGCATCCCCTCGGCCGGCCCCAGGTGACTGCGGTGGAAGTGCTCGACGACAAAGGCCGGTTTCTCCGGCGCACAGGCATGCACCTGCCACTGCTCGAACTGCACCCGGTCGCCCGCCTCCAGCCCCAGGTGGGCCAGGGGGCGGGTGGCGATGCCCAGGCGTGAATCCAGCCCCCGCACCACCCCCTCAAACTGCTTCCGGGGGGCCTCCCGGTCAGAGTGTAAGACCTCGACCCAGAAGGCATCCCCCACATCGTCCTTTAACAAAACCCAGTCTCCCCGCCCCGGAGGGCGCTGCTCATTGTGCAGGTAGAGAATTCCCTGCCCGTCCGGGCGGGGACGAAAGCCGCTGAACATAGAGGCCTCCCTCGAAGTTAAGGTGCTTGCCAGGCGGCCGCGCTGCACCGCCATATCCCGCAGGCTTCAGTATGGCACCAACCCCCGCCCCTCTGGCGTACCAAGGCGAAAAAGATAACGGTATAAATAGAAATTGGAGACTCTAAGGAAATCCGGCCCGGTTGTTGCTTTATCCACTCTGGAGCTGAATTTTGTCCGCCGTTACGCCATCCAGCGGGTCCCGGCACATGCTGCCAGCAATCGTTTTCAGCTTTAAAAACATCAGGTTTTAAAAATAAAGCTTATTTCCCTTTGTCGATTCATCACATTCACCATTTGCAGACCCGGGGCGGCAAGCCCTTGCCGTCTTCGTCCCACGACAGGAGTTCTCCCCATGATCGTTGAAAACAGTCAGATACAACTGAGCGGTGAGCACCAAAAAACCGAACGCCACCAGCAAAGCACCTCCCTAGAGGCCTTCGTGGTGGAACTCGATGCTGCCCGCAGCGGGACCAAAGGCAGCGCGACGCCCCAACTCAATGGCGCCCTCACCGAGGCGGGTATTGACCCGAGCCGGCTGGCCCGGGCCCAGGAGGGTGCTGGCCTACTGCGCAATGAGGCGCCCGGGCGCGGAGCGGACACCGGCGCGCTGGATACCCCCGCCAAACTGTTCCTGGCCCTTCTCGAGGCGTTGACCGGACGGTGCACAGGCAACATGCAGAAGGATGAGGTGCCCCCCGTCGCAGGTTTACGGCCAAAGGAGCCCGGAGAAGGCGAGGCGGAGAAACCCCAGCGGGCGCTGCGGGTCGAGCTGCACCTGCACCAGATGACCGCGGAGTACGAGCGCAGTCAGTTCGCCGTTCAAGGGCGGGTGCAGACCGCGGACGGACAGCAGCTGGCCCTGGATTTTTCCCTGACCATGAGCCGCAGTTACCGCTCCGAGACCCACCTGGCGCTGAACCAGGCCCTGACCTTCAAGGACCCGCTGGTGCTGAACTTCGACGGCCAGGCCGCCGAGCTCAGTGATGAGCGATACCGTTTCGACCTGGATGCGGACGGCGAAGTCGAGTGGCTCAGCCGCCTCAGCGGAAACAGCGCGTTTCTGGCCCTGGATCACAACGGTGACGGCATCATCAACGACGGGCGCGAGCTGTTCGGCGCCTTGAGCGGCAACGGCTTTGCCGACCTGGCTGCATATGACGAAGACGGCAACGGCTGGATCGATGAGGCCGACAGCGTCTTTGAGCAGTTGCGGCTGTGGCGCCAGGACGGTGAAACAGAGCCCCTGCAGAGCCTCGCCGAAGGCCAGGTGGGCGCCCTCTACCTGGGGGCCACCGACACCCCCTTTGCGCTCAAGGGGGACGACAACCGCACCCTCGGCGAAGTTCGCCAGAGCGGCATCTACCTGAACGAGGACGGCAGACCCGGCAGCCTGCAGCAAATTGATCTCGCGGTCTGATCAGAGGGTTTTCAGCATCCAGACATCGCAACCGCTGTGGGGGGTTCCCGGCAACGGTTGCGCCAGCCGGTCAAAGCCCAGTTGGCGGTAGAGGGCGATGGCGGCTTCCATAGTGGCCAGGGTGTCCAGGTAACAGCGCCGGTACCCCAACTCCCTGGCCGAGCCCAGGCACTGCTCGGCCAGGGCCCGGCCGATGCCGCGCCCGCGCGCACCGGAAAGCAGGAACAGTTTTCTCAGCTCGCACAGATCGGGCTCTGTACCAAAGGGGGCGATGCCGCCACCGCCCACCACGGCCCCGTCCAGGCGGGCCACCCAGTAGACGCTGCCCCGGTCGGGACTGTAGTGGCGGCTCATGGCCTCCACCTCGGGATCGGAAGGACCAAACCCCTCGCCGATGGCGCCATACTCGGCCCCCACTGTGCGAATGATATGAGCGATGGCGGCATCGTCCGCCGCGTCTATGGGTTCCAGTTGCAGGGTCATTGCGCCTCCTTTACTGCCAACCTGACCGCGACTCACGCTGCCTGAATGGCCGCAGTCTACCTCAGCCGCTGACGCCGGGCGAGGTGCCGGGCGAGGCGCCGGGCAACGGCAGCCTGGCCTCCACTGCCAGCCCCGGAAACTCTGAGCAGAGCGCAGCGTCGAAACCCAGGGTGCCCCCGTAGCTGTCGACGATCATGCGGCAGATGGAGAGTCCCAGGCCGTGCCCTGCCACCGTCTCGTCCAGCCGCCGGCCCCGCCCGGTCAGGGCCTCCCGGTCAGACCCGGCAATGCCGGGTCCGTCATCCGATATGCACAACCGTAATTCGGCCTGTTTCCGCTCAAGCGCAAGACCCACCCGGGAACGAGCGAACTTGCAGCCGTTGTCCAGCAGGTTGCCGATCAGCTCCAGCATGTCATCCCGGTCCAAGGGCAGGCTGCCGACACCGCCCAGGCGGGTTTCGATGCCTATCGCCGGGTAGATCCGCTCCAGCACCGATACCAGGTGGGGCAGGTCCTCGGCCGGGTCGAAGTGGCGCCCCGGATGGGGTGTGCCGGCAATCCGGGCCCGCCGCAGCTCTCTTTCCGTGAGCCGCTCAACCTCACCCAACAGCCGCTGGTAGGGCTCCCGTTCAACGGGGGGGAGCTGTTCGGTCTGCAGCTGCAGCTGCTGCAGACTCCGCTTGAGTTCGTGGGCCAGGTTGCCCATGGTGGTGCGGGCACGGCCGATCTGCTGTTCCAGGCGCGCCAGCAGCCGGTTAATCTCGGCGGTAAGCGGCTGAATCTCCCGGGGAACCCGCTCCTCGAGGCGGGCGATCTCCCCCTGCTGCAGCTTACCGACGGCCCGGCGCACCCCCTCCAGTTGGCGAAAGCTGCGGCGCAACAGGTGTCTCTGCAACGCCAGCTGCCCCACCAGGGCCAGGGCCATGACGGCATAGAGCCCCCAGGCAAAGCGGCGCCACTGGGATTCCAGCGGTGTCAGGTCCTCAGCCAGCCACAGGGTCAGCCGCTGCCCCTGCCACTCGATGCCCTGGTGCCAGGTCAGCCAGTGCTCCGTCCCGCGATACAGCGCCTCGAGCCTGGACGCCCCCGGCGCCAGCAGGCTCACGTCTGGCGCCCGGTCCCACAGCGAGCGCGAGCGCAGCCGCTGGCGCTCTCCCCGTATCTGGAAGTAATGCCCGGAGTGCACCCGCTGGTAGATGGGCGGCACCTGCGTCTCCTGCAGCCGCCAGCCACCGTCGGGGGCGAGCTCCAGGGCCCGGATCAGGTTATCGGCGTCATGCTCCAGCCGGGTGGCGACGAAGGCCTGGCTCAGGCGCGCCACGCCCCACTCGGCCAGTCCGGCCAGGGCCAGGAAGGTCAGCAGCAGCGAGAGGGCTAGACCCGCGCCGATACGCCGTTCAATCGAACTCAAGGCACCACCGCTCCCAGCCGGTAGCCCTGGCCCCGACGGGTCTCGATCAACCCCTTGCCGAAGCGCCCCCGCAACCGGTTGACGTAAACCTCCACCACGTTGCTGTCGCGCAGGCTCTCTTCCTCGTATATGTGCTCGCTGATTTCGGCCTTGGAGAGCACCCGCTCCGGGTTCATCAGCAGCAGGCGCATCAAGCGGTATTCGATCCCGGTAAGCGACTCGGCGGGGCGGCCCGGCAGGCGCAGCTGGCGGGCGTCGGTGTCGAGTTCGATCCCGCAGTGACACAAAAGGTTGGCGGCATGACCGTGGTGGCGGCGGATCACTGCCTCCAGGCGCGCCAGCAACTCCTCGCTGTGAAACGGCTTGCCCAGGTAGTCGTCGGCCCCCGCCTTGAGCCCGTCGACGCGCTCCTGCCAGCTGTCCCGGGCGGTTAAAATCAAGACAGGGACGGGGTTGCCGGCCTCGCGCCAGTGCCTGAGGACCTCGAGCCCCGACCGCTTTGGCAACCCCAGGTCCAGCACCACTGCGTCAAACGCCTCCTCGTTGCCGAGAAACTCCGCGTCCACCCCGTCGTGACTCAGCTCCGCCGCGTAGCCGGCGCCCTTGAGCGCATCCTTGAGCCGGGACGCCAGTTCCCGGTCATCCTCGACCAACAGAATATGCATCAACCGCTCCCTGTCCCCTGCGCGGTTTTCCCCGATCCTTTTATGGCCGGTCCTTTTATGGCCGACCCTTTTATAGCCGGTCCTTTCCCAGCCAGCGGCCGCTTCTGGCATCGATCAGGTATTCACGCACCCGCCCTCGTTCGTCGATCATCTCGATTTCATAGATCAGCACGCCGTCCTCGTACTCCAGTTCCAGGTCGATAATGCGCCCCCGCAGCCGCTCCCGATGCCGCTCCAGGATATGTTCCAAGGGCAGCGCCTCTCCTTTCTCGACCAGGCGCTGCGCCTCGTACTGGTCGATGCCATCGGCGCGGGCCGGCACCGACAGCAGCAGGCTGAGGCTAATCGTCCCAGCGACCGTAACCAGGAATCGCCACGTAATCTTCATCGAAGCGGCCCTCGGCTGCGGTCTGATGGCAACGATCACACTGGCTGAAGCCGCCGACTTCAGGGTTTTGCGCCACCCAGCGCGGATTGATCTCGTCATGCTCGTTCCGGAAATAGGGTAGTTCGGTAATTCGCAATGGCACAGCACCATCCCGCACCCCCGCGGCAAAGCGACGGTTGCGGTAGGCGCCCCGGTCCGCCGCCCGCGCCAGCAGGTAGGTCTCGATAGCCTGTTGGTCCTCAGGCAGCAGCTCGGCGTTGTCGCCGAAGTGGTCAGCCAGCCCATTCATCAGCGCGCGCCAGCTCGCTGCGGGCAGCAGTCCAGCCGGGTACGCCAGGTGACAGCTGCCGCACTCCTCAACATAGCGTCGCGCCGCCGGGCTCGACTCCGATGCACCTGCGGCTGCCCACCCCCGCCACGCCCCCGCTTCATCATCGTCGTGTTCGCGGTCGGCCCAGACCTGGCTGGTGCTCAAACCGAAAACGCCCGTTCCCAGCGCACCGCTTAGCAGCAGGACGCCCAGCGCCCAGCGCCAGTTGGCCAATTTCTCGTTCATGGTTATCTCCTTAAATAGCATTGAGCTCACTGTTGTTCGAGCCAGGTCAGCAGATCGCCCTTTTCCTGGGGGGTACAGGGGCGGTCAAAGGTCCACTGGCAATTGCGCTTCAGCCACTTGCGCACCTGTCGTTGATCGCTCAGACGTTTGGGGTTAACGGAGGGCGCCAAAGGCTCGATCGCCTTGCCGGTCTTGGCGTGCTTGCCGCTGCCCCGCAGGTCCCCGGAGTGACAGTCGGCGCAACGGCGTCCCAAAGGTGCGCTCTGCCAGAGCGCGGCCCCCCGGGCGGCGTCGAAAGGACCGGCGCCCTCGGCCTGGTACTGGCGGCGCAGGTCATCCACCGGCGTCGCCGCCGCTCCCTGCAGCGCTCCACTCAATAGCACCGCGGTCAAAACTGCATGGACAGTTCTCATCATCCTTGCTCCTGTCGGGCCCGCTTGCGGCCGGTGATCATGGCCCGCACCAGGTTCTCGTGGTGGGCCAGGCTGCTGACCAGCACGCCGGCAACGTGAACCACCACCAGCCCCAGCATCAGGTTGGCCAGCCCCTCGTGCAGCTCCTCAAACAGCTCCTCGGAGAGCCCGGCCAGGAAGGTGCCGCTGAGCGGCCCCAACCCCTCGCTCGCCAGGGTCACCACCCCGGTGAAGCAGGTCAGGGCGAGCACCACCAGCATCAACAGAATCATCAGGCCACCGGCGGGGTTGTGTCCCTCGTAGTGGGCGGGCTGTCCGCGCAGCAGTGAACCCAGGTAGCGCCCCACCGTGCCGGGTGAAGCCACAAAGTCGGTGAAGCGGGCGTGACGGGTGCCGATAAAGCCCCAGGCAACCCGGAACAGCAACAAGCCGACGACCGCGTAGCCGGCAACGCTGTGCAGGTCGAGCCAGTCATCCTCGGTCAGGTAAGCAATCAGAAAAAATCCCGCCAGGGACCAGTGGAACAGTCTCACCAGCGGATCCCAGACCCGGACCCAACGATCGGGCCCCATCGTGTCGCTGCGTTTCATGTCAGATCTCCTTAAATTGGCCTTGCACCGACAGATTACCCGGGGCGCGCTTAAACCAACCTTAAAAGCCCACCCGGCGAAGCGGCTCCATCGCAACCGCTTCGCTATGCTTTCAGGTAACGTGCCGCAAAAGGCGTTGTCGAAGCGGGATGGAGATCACACGATGAACATTCTGATTCTGGGGGGCACCGAAGAGGCGCGGACCCTGGCCACCACCCTGGCCCGGGGTGCACACGTCCCCTTCTACCGCAGTGCCGGGACGGAGCAAGCGCTTAACGGTGTGCGTTGCCGCTGGGGGCGTTACCCCAACATCAAGGCGCTGGTCGATGACCTGCGCCAGAACCAGGTCGATCTGCTGGTGGACGCCACCTCCCCCTACGCCCGTGCCATCAGCCTGCGGGCCTTTGAGGCCGCCGAACAGGCCGGCATCACCCTGTGGCGTTTTCAGAGCCCGCTCTGGGAGCAGGCTGAAGGCGACCACTGGATCCACACCCCCGACTGGTTCGCTACCCTCGAGATGTCCGACTTCCAGCAGCCGATAATCTGCCTGGAACAGAGCGCCGCGGATTACCTGTCGCGCATTCCGCCCGGGCAGCAATGGCTGCTCTGGGACGCCGGCGGCAAACAGCCCACCGGCGCCGGTTACCGGGTCGAACAGCGCCCGCCCGACGCATCCACCGAAACCGCCCTGGCCCTGATCGACAGCCACGGCTGCGACGTGATCGTCACCGGCGACCTCGGGGGCCCCCGGTTGAGCCCGGAGGTCGCCGCCGCAAGGGCTCGCGGGCTGGCGGTGATCTTCCAGACCCGGCCGCTGCTGCCCGAGTCCGAACGGCTGTTCGACGACATCAATACCCTGCTATTGGCCCTGGACGAACTCACCGCCGTACCGTCCTGAGGACCGCGCATACCCGCTTGAAGCGCCCCGGGCCACCTATAATTAGGGCGTCTACAAGGGGCAGCAATGAATACGGCAGCCAAGCGACTTCGCAACATGTTGGCCTGGCTGGCACTCTGGGTGCCGGCGGCGCTGGTCAATGCCCAGTCCAGCGGCACCGACCCCTGGGCGCTGGTGCTGAACGGCCCCATCGGCCCGGCCAGCAGCGACCTGGTGCAACGCACCCTGACCCGGGCCGAAGCGGCGGAGGTGCCGTTTCTGGTGCTCCAGGTGGATACCCCCGGGGGGCTCGACCAGTCCATGCGCGCGATGATCCAGGCGATCATCAACGCGCCCCTGCCGGTCATCAGCTATGTGTACCCGTCCGGTGCCCGGGCGGCCAGCGCCGGCACCTACCTGCTCTATGCCAGCCACGTCGCCGCCATGGCACCGGCCACCAACCTGGGGGCGGCCACCCCGGTGCAGCTGGGCGGCGGCAGCCCGGCCACGCCCGAGACGCCCAAGTCAGAGCAGGATGCCCCCGCCGACAACGCCACCGCAATGCGGCGCAAGGTGGTCAATGACGCCGTGGCTTACATTCGCAGCCTCGCCGAGCTGCGCGGACGCAATGCCGACTGGGCCGAGCGCGCGGTGCGTGAAGGGGCCAGCCTCAGTGCCCGCGAAGCGCTGGACGCCGGGGTGATCGACCTGATGGCAGACGATCCGGAAC
Source organism: Motiliproteus sp. SC1-56 (assembly GCF_017309075.1). Taxonomy (GTDB): domain Bacteria; phylum Pseudomonadota; class Gammaproteobacteria; order Pseudomonadales; family Balneatricaceae; genus Motiliproteus. The sequence continues at coordinate 214,261 of NZ_JAEMGS010000006.1, forward strand.
AACTGCTGTCGAAACTGGACGGCCGCAGCGTCCAGGTCCAGAACCAGACCCGGGTGCTGGCCACCCAGGGGCTCGGCCTGAAGACCGTCGAAGGCGGCTGGCGGCACCGGTTTTTGCAGACCATCACCAATCCCAATATTGCCTACGTGCTGATGCTGGTAGGGCTCTACGGGCTTCTTCTGGAGGCCTACAACCCGGGCATGGGGTTTCCCGGGATCGTCGGCGGCATCTGCCTGCTGATCGCCCTTTACGCCTTCCAGATGCTGCCCGTCAGCTACACGGGACTGGCCCTAATCGGACTCGGCGTCGCCCTGCTGGCGCTGGAGGTCATGTCCCCGAGCTTCGGGCTCTTTGGCATCGGCGGCACGGTGGCCTTCGTCATCGGCTCCATCATGCTGATGGATACGGAGCTTCCGGGCTATCGCATCGCCCTCCCCCTGATCGCCGCCTTCACCCTGGTGACGGTGCTGATGGTACTGGTGGTACTGGCGCTGGTGATGAAAGCACGTAACGCCCGCCTGGTCAGCGGCCCGGACACGCTGCTCGGGCAAGCGGCCCGGGTACTCGACGACTTCCAGGGCCGGGGCAAGGTGCAGCTGCAGGGCGAAACCTGGAATGCCCACTGCAAAAGCAGCCTGCGCCGGGGCGATGAGGTGACGGTCACCGGCATTCGGGGCCTGGTACTGGAGGTGGAAAAGGAGAAAAACCATGAGCGGTAGCTACTTTTTGCTCGCCGTGCTGGTGTTCGCACTGGCCTTGCTGTTCAGCATGTTCCGGGTCCTGCGCGAGTACGAGCGGGCGGTGGTGTTTCTGCTGGGGCGCTTCTACCGGGTCAAGGGGCCCGGGCTGATCATCATCGTGCCGGTGATCCAGCAGATGGTGCGGGTGGATATCCGCACCGTGGTGATGGATGTGCCGACCCAGGACGTCATCTCCCGGGACAACGTCTCGGTCAAGGTCAACGCCGTGGTCTACTACCGGGTGGTCGACTCGCAAAAGGCCATTATCAACGTCGAGAACTTCCACGCGGCCACCAGCCAACTGGCCCAGACCACCCTGCGCTCGGTGCTGGGGCAGCACGAACTGGACGACATGCTGGCCTCCCGGGACGCGCTCAACCAGGCGATCCAGGACATTCTCGACCAGCAGACCGAGAACTGGGGCATCAAGGTCTCCAACGTGGAGATCAAGCACGTGGATCTCAACGAATCCATGATCCGCGCCATCGCCAAGCAGGCCGAATCCGAGCGCGAGCGCCGCGCCAAGGTGATCCACGCGCTGGGTGAGCAGGAGGCGGCGGAAAAACTGGCCCAGGCCGCTCACGTCCTGGCCGGGGAGCCCCAGGCCCTGCAACTGCGTTACCTGCAGACCCTCACGGAAATCGCCGGGGAGAACAGCAACACCGTGGTCTTTCCGCTGCCCATCGAACTCCTCAACTACCTGAGGAGCAAAACGCCGGCACCCGACAGCTGATGGTCGCGCCCAGCCCGTGGCGGATGGACTAGAATAACTGACAATTGCGCTCAGCTTTCACCCTCCGGGTGGTTCATGCCAAACGTCCCTCGCCGCCGTGTTTGCCTCTGGCTGTTTGCACTGGCCGCCGCCGTGCCCCCCCTGGTCTCAGCCCAGGGCAGCGCCCCGCCGGTGGTGGTCACCCGCGTTCAGGAACAGCCGGTCATCGAGTCCCTGCCCCTCTCCGGCACCGTGACCGCCCCCCGCTCTGCCCGGCTTTCGCCCGGGGTTGCCGGCCTCGTGGAGCGGGTCGAGGTGGACGCCGGGGATCGGGTCGAAGCCGGGGCCCTGCTGCTGACCCTGGACCCGGCGCTTGCCCGCTGGTCCCTGGATATGGCGGCGGCCGCCTCCGAGCAGGCCCGGGAGGAGCTGGCCGACGCCCGCCGGCGCCTGGAGGATGTACAGCGCCTGGAAAGCAACCGTGCCATCGCCCGCACCGAGCTGCACAGCCGCAAAAGCGAGGTAAGCATCGACCAGGCGCGAGTGCGCCTGCGCGAAGCCGAACGCCGGATCGCCGACGAGCGCCTTAAACGCCACAACCTCAGGGCCCCGTTTGCCGGCGTCATCAGCCGCAAGCACACGGAAGCCGGCGAATGGGTCAACCCGGGCGACCCGGTGCTGGAGCTGGTCGCCGACCGGGAGCTGCGCGTGGACCTGGCGGTCCCCCAGCGGGTATTTCCGCGGATCGACGCCCAGACCCGGGTTGAGCTCCGGCTCGATGCCTTGAACAACGAAGTGCTGCCCGGACGCATCGGCGACATCGTCCCGGTCAGCGACCCGCAGGCCCGCACCTTCCTGATCCACGTCTACCCCGAGGGCGACAACCGCCACCTCATCCCGGGCATGTCCACCAGCGCCACCCTCTACCTGGACACCGGCGCAACCGGGCTGGTGGTTCACCGCGACGCCCTGCTGCGCCACCCCGACGGTCGCACCACCGCCTGGGTCGTCACCGGGCAGACGCCGCCCCGGGTGGAAGAGCGCCAGGTAAAGACCGGCCTTGGGTTCAACGGCCTGGTGGAAGTTCGTGAGGGGTTGCAGGCGGGTGACCAGGTGGTGGTTGAAGGCAACGAGGCGCTGCAGCCCGAACAGGCGGTCACCCTGCAGACGCGCCTCTCCCAGGGCGCGGACTGAACATGTTCGAGCGTCTGATCCATCGTGGCACGCTGCTCACCGTCGTGGTCCTGATTCTCTGCGTGATTGGCCTGGTGGCGGCGCTGAAAATCCCGGTGCAGATGATTCCTGACCTCGACGTGCGCACCATCACCGTGCGCACCGCCTGGCCCGGGGCCACCCCCCAGGATGTGGAGAAGGAGATCCTGATCGAGCAGGAGGAGTTTCTACGCACGGTGCCGAGCCTCAGCCGGCTGGTAGCCAGCGCCGAGTTCGGCCGCGCCAGCGTGGAGCTGGAATTTCCCTACGGCGTGGACATCAACGAGACCCTGATCCGGGTCAGCAACGCCCTCAGCCAGGTCCCCGGCTACCCGGAAAACGTCGACGAGCCCCGGGTCTACGCCACCTCCTTCTCCGGCAACTCGTTCATGTACTTTCGCGTGATTCCACTGCCCGGGAACCCGCGCGGGCTGGACATGGTGCTGATGCAGGATTTTCTCGGGGACCAGGTGCGGCCGCGCATGGAACGTATCCCCGGGGTATCCCAGGTCAACGTCTACGGCGGCGCCGAACGGCAGATTCAGATTCTGCTTTCACCCGCGCGGCTGGCCGAGCGCGGGCTCACCGTCAGCGACGTGCGGCGGGCTCTGAACGCCCGCAACCGGGACGTCTCGGGCGGTGAAATCGAGTCCGGCAAACGCCGCTACCTGCTGCGCACCCTGGGCCGCTTCCGCGACCTGGACGAGCTGCGGGGACTGATACTGGCCCGTCGCGGTGACGGCCTGATCCGCCTCGGCGCGGTCGCCGAGGTACGTCTTGATCACTTCGAACTCAGCGGCCACTCCTACACCGACGGGCAGCCGGGGCTAGGGATGTCGGTACGCCGCGAACCCGGGGCCAACGTGATCGCCATCAAGGAGGCGATGCTGGAAGAAATGGAGGCGCTCAACCGGGAGCTGCTCAACCCCGCGGGGATGGCCCTGCGCCTGATCGCCGAAGACGTGGGCTATGTCCAGGCCTCGTTGGGCAACGTCTGGAAAAACCTCGCCCTGGGGGCCCTGCTGGCGAGCCTGGTGCTGTTTATTTTCCTGCGCTCGATGCGGACCACCCTGGTCGGCGTCATGGGGATTCCCATCTGCACTATCGCCGCCTTCCTGGGCCTGCTGCTGGCCGGGCGCACCATCAACGTGATCTCCCTGGCCGGCGTCGCCTTTGCCCTGGGCATGACCCTGGACAACAGCATCGTGGTGCTTGAGAGCATCGAGCTGGCCCGGCAGCAAGGCCTCAAGCGTTTTCAGGCCGCCGCGGAGGGGGTGCGGCGGGTGTGGCCGGCGGTGCTGGCCTCCACCCTGACCACGGTGCTGGTGTTCGTCCCCATCCTCTTTATCGAACAGGAAGCCGGGCAGCTCTACTCCGACATCGCGCTGGCCGTCTCCGCCGCCATCCTCGCCTCCATGCTGGTGGCCATTACCGTGCTACCCACTGCCTGTGCCCGCATGCGCTTCGCCAGCCCCTCCCGCGCGGAGCAAAGGGGAACGCGCCGCGTGCTCAACGCCATCGCCTGGCTGACCGGCGGCCTCTGGCGCCGCGTGGCCACCATCCTCGTCACTGCCGGCATCAGCCTGGCAATCATCTTCTGGCTGACCCCGGCGGCCGAATACCTCCCCGAGGGGGAAGAACCCAAGACCTTTGCCCGCATGCACGCCCCACCGGGCTATAACCTGACCACCATGAGCCGGGTGGGCGGGCAGGTACAGGCCTACCTGCTGCCTTTTTTGGAGCACTCGCCGGCCGACTTTGATGCGGGCAAGTCCCCGGTCCCGGCCCTCAAGTACGTCAACATGCGGGTGGATTCAGAGGGGCTTCGCGTGATCGCCGAACCCAAGGATCCCGCCCATATCCGGCCCCTGATGGATGCCCTGCGCACCCACTTTGAAAGCTACCCCGGCATGCGCTCGTTCGTCTCGCGCGGCTCGATCATCACCAGCAACGACGGCGGCACCCGCAGTGTCAACCTGGACATCGCCGGCACCGACCTGGCCACCCTCTACCGGGTGGCCCTCGCCGCCTACCGTCGCGCGGAAGTGGTATTCGACCAACCGCGAATCCAGGCCAACCCTCCCAGCCTCTCCCTGTCGCAGCCGCTGGTGGAAGTGCGGCCCGACTGGACCCGGGCGGCGGAGCTCGGGGTCAGCGCGGCGGACCTGGGATTTACCGTCTCCGCCCTGTCGGACGGGGCCTTTGTGGACGAGTTCCTGCTCGACGACGACAAGATCGATATCTACCTCTACAGCGCCACGGGCACCGCCAGCACCCTCGACGACCTGGCCCAGCTTCCGGTCTACACCCCCGGCGGCGCCGTAGTTCCCCTCACCACCCTGGCCACCCTGGAAGAGACCGTGGACACCAACCGCATTCGCCGGGTAAACGGGCGGCGCATGGTCACCCTGAGCATTATTCCGCCGCGCACCGTGGCCCTGGAAACGGCGGTAGAGCGGGTGCGGACAGAAGTGGTGGGGCACCTGCAGGCGAGCGGCGAGGTGCCGGTCCAGGTGAGCATGAGCATCTCCGGCGCCGGCGACCAACTGGACGCGACCCGTGAAGCCCTGGCGGACAACTACTTGGTGGCCGTGGTGATCATCTACCTGCTGCTGGTGGCCATCTTCACCCACTGGGGCTATCCCCTGCTGATCATGACCACTATCCCCCTGGGGGTGGCCGGCGGCATTCTCGGCCTCTGGCTGATGAACTGGGTGGGGACGCAACTACCGCTGGTGGGCCTGCCGGTGCTGACCCAGCCCTTTGACATGATCGCGATGCTGGGTTTTCTGATCCTGATGGGCACCGTGGTCAACAATCCGATCCTGATCGTTCACCAGGCCATGACCAACGTCCGCCGCCACGGCATGGGCGCGGTGGACGCCGTACGCGACGCGGTGGAGACCCGGCTGCGTCCCATCGCCATGTCCACCCTCACCACCGTCTTCGGCCTCGCCCCGCTGGTGTTTCTGCCCGGCGAAGGGGCGGAACTCTATCGGGGGGTGGGGGCCATCGTGCTGTTCGGCCTGCTGGGCACTGCGATCGTCTCCCTCACCTTCCTCCCGGCCCTCACGGTCATGGTGCTTAGCTGGCACCAGGGGCGTTCACCCAGGACGTCGGCCCCCGCTTCTTCCGGCCACCTACCTCCCGGTAACGCCTAGCCGGCGCAGGCGCCGCCGGCAGCCCGAAATCCCAGTCGCCTGACGGTGTTCCAGGCGGTGTTGAACTACCCTTAAGCACGCCCTGCACCCCGGGCGTCAATACCCACCCAACAGGAGGAGACCATGAAAGTACTGATGATACTTACCTCCCATGATCAACTTGGAAACAGCGGCCAGAAAACCGGCTTCTGGCTCGAGGAGTTTGCCGCACCTTACTTCGTGCTGCGTGACGCCGGCGCGGACATCACCCTGGCCTCACCCAAGGGGGGCCAGCCCCCCATCGACCCCAAGAGCGACGCCCCGGAGTCCCAGACCGACGCCACCCACCGCTTAAAGGGGGATGAGAACGCCCGGGCGGCACTGGCCAACACCCAGAAGCTTTCCGAGATCAACGGTGACGAGTTCGATGCGATTTTCTACCCCGGTGGCCACGGCCCCCTGTGGGACTTGGTAAAAGACCCCCACAGCATTGCCCTGATCGAGTCCTTCTACGATGCCGGCAAGCCGATCGCCGCCGTCTGCCACGCCCCCGCCGTGCTGCTCAAGCCTCGCCGGGGTGACAACTCGCCGGTGGTGATGGGCAAGGCGGTGACCGGTTTCAGCAACGACGAAGAGGCCGCTGTCGGCCTGTCCGATGTGGTGCCCTTTTTGCTTGAAGACGAACTGAAAGCCGAAGGCGGGCGTTACACCAAGATGAATGACTGGCAGACCCACACGGTGGTCGATCTGCCCCTGATCACCGGGCAAAACCCGGCCTCCTCCGAGGATACCGCCAAGGCGCTGATCCAGCAGTTGAAATAACCGCCCCCGCGCTTCCCGGCGGCGAACGGACCGCGCCGCCGGGGCCACAAGCCTTGCGGCGAGCCGGCCGTTAAAGGGTCTTCACCCGCAGGGTACTGCGTCCGCGGCTGGCATCCACGTCGATGCGGTTCCAGCCCAGCTCCTTGAGTTCGCTGACGTGGGAGATGATGCCGATCATCCGACCGCTGGCCTGCAGGTCAATCAGGGTGCGTACCGCCAGATCCAGGGACTCGGGGTCCAGGCTGCCAAACCCCTCGTCGATAAAGAGCGTATCGAGCTTGATCCCCCCGGCGTAGGACTGCACCACGTCGGAGAGTCCAAGGGCCAGGGAGAGGGCCGCCATAAAGGACTCGCCCCCGGAGAGAGTCGCCACCGGGCGGCTCTTACCGGTGTAACCGTCCTCCACTTCCAGCTCCAGTCCCGAGGCCTTGTGGCCCTTGGCCCGCTCCTGCTTGCGCACCAGCTGGTAGCGCCCCTTGCTCATGCGGTAAAGCCGCTGCGAGGCCTGGATCAGCACGTCGTCCAGCAGCACGCTGAGGACAAAACGCTGCAGGCTGATCTTGTCCCCGGTCTGACCGTTGGCCACCTCGCTGAGGGTGCCGTAGATCCGGTAGCGGGCCTCAAGCGCCGCCTGCTCCTGGTGCGCCCGCTGCAGCTTTTCCTGCACGTCCGCCAGTTGCCGGCGGCGCTGATCCTGCCCGCGCCAGGCTTCATCCGCCTCTCGGTAGGCCTGTTCGGCAGCGCGCAGGGCCGCCGCCAACCCGTCCAGGTCGGGTGCGGCCTGCTCGGCCAGCTCTTTCTCCAGGGCCGCGACGGCCCCCTGCGACTGATCCACCCGGGAGTGGTGGGCGCGAACCGCCTCCCGCAGCCGCGCCTGGATCTCATTGTCCAGGCGCGCCCGGGTAAAGTCCGCCTCGTCGGCAAAATCGCTGGCGGCCAGGGCTGACTGCCACTGCTGCTTCGCCCCCTCCCGCTGGATTTGGAGCTGCTCGCGCTGGCCCGCCAGGGCGTCGCGCCGCTCCTGAGCACGGTCACGAACCGAGCGGGCCTGCTCGGCCTGCAGCCGGGCTTCAGCCAGGGCCTTTTCCAGCCCCTCGATCCGCTGCTGCCGCTCGCCCAGGGCCCGGTCCAGGGCCGCGGTGGTGCGATAGGCCTCGGGCAGCTGCTCCTCGAGCTGGCTGACCCGGGCACGGGCGTTGATCAGCCGCGCCTGGTCGGCCTGTGCCGCCGCCTCCTGCTGACTGAGTTTAGCGCCGAGCGTTGTCAGCTCACCCCGCTGCCGCTCCAGTTCCGCGGCCAGGCGGGTGCGCTGCTCGCGACGGGTCTGTTGGGCGGTGACCGCGCGGGCCTGTTCATCCCGAGCCCGCTGGACTTCGGCCAGGGGCTGGTCCTTGAGCGCGCCGATCGCATCGGAGAGTTTCTGCCCCTGCTCCCGGTTCTCCGCCAGGGCCCGCTGGGCTTTTTCCAGGGCGACACGGGCGGCTTCGGCACGGGCACGCTGCGCCGCTTCACGCTCACGGGCCGCTTCCACCTGCTCGGTGGTCACCAGGTCTTCAGCGCGGGTGCGGGTAGCCGGCGCCGGGTGCTCGGTGCTGCCACATACCGGGCACGGCTCACCGACGGCCAATGCCTGCGCCAGCAGGGCAGCCTGGCCGCTGTGCCAGCGCAGCTCCAGGGTACGGGCCTCGCGCCGGGCTCCGGCTTCGGCCTCTGCGGCCCGCCGCTGCGCCTCCTCGGCCTGCTTCAGTGCCTGCTGCAGCGCCCGGTAGCCCTCGCGCAACGTCTCCAGCTCCCGACGCTGGCTAAGGTGCTGCTCAAGCTGGTGCAGCTGCAACTGCTGCTCGGGAAAGTCAGCCAGGGTGCGATCCAATTCAGCCAGCTCGGTCTCGCGGCGGGCCTGGGCCTCGCTCAGGGCCTGCTGTCGTTGACGGGTCTGCGCCAACGCTGAATCGCTGGCCGCGGCCTCACGCTCGGCGGCCGCCACCTCACGCCGGGCGGCCCCCAGCTGCTCCAGTTGCCCCCGGTGCTGGTTGAGGTTGTGCTGTTCCCGCTTGAGACCCTCCACCTCGGCGTGGGCCTGCTGGACCTGCTCCAGGCGCTGACGGGCAGCACTGTCGGCCTCCAGCGCCTGGGCCGCCTCGCGCTCGGCACTTTCCAGGGCGGTCAGGCACTCGGCCAGCTGCGCCCCTGCCTGCCGGAAGCGTTCGAAGTCGGGCTGCAGGGCCTGGGCGGCGCCGGCCCGGGCCAGTTGCGCCTCCTGCTCACGCACCTGGGCATCCTCGGCCGCCAGCCCTTCAAGTTGGCGACGCTGCTCGGCCAGGCTGTCAAAGCGCGCCTGCAGGGCCTGGCCCCGGTCGCGGGCGCTGGCAGCGGCACTGCGGGCCTGCTCGGCCGCGTCGCGGGCGCTGGCAGCCTCTGCCAGGGCCGGGGCGAGCGCCGCCAGCTCCTGAGTGACCGCCGCCTCGTCGGCCAGATCGGCACCGGCGAGAATGCCCCGCAGCCGCTCCTGGTGGGCTTCGACCTCGCGGCGGATATCACCGGCCTCGGCTTTCAGGGCCTCCTCGATCCGTCGGTAGATGCGGGTCTGAAACAGTTGGCCAAAGATGCGCTCGCGCTCTCTTGAATCGGCCATCAGCAGCTCCCGGAACTTGCCCTGGGGCAGCACCATCACCTGGCGGAACTGGTCGGCGTCAAGGCCGATCAGATCGCGTATCATCTGGGTTGCGTCATTGACGCTGCGCGACACCAGCAACTTGCCCTCACCGGCGTCAGCGCCAGAACCGTCCTCCTCCCAGAGCTGGGCCTGGGCCTGGGCCGTAGTAGTGCCCTCGCCCCGTGCTTTGGGGCGCTCCTGGGTGGGCATACGGCGCACCCGGTAAACCCGTTCACCCAGGGCAAAGCGCAGGGTCACCTCGGTGAGGCAGTCGGGGTCCGCCTGGTCGCAGCGCATCTGCGCCGGCTCGCGCTCGTTGCCGGTGGTGGTGCCGTAAAGGGCGAAACAGATGGCGTCCAGCAGTGAGCTCTTACCCGCCCCGGTGGGGCCGTTGATCAAAAACAGGGGGTTCTGCCCCAGGGCGGTGAAATCCAGCTGTTCGGTTTTGGGAAAGGGGCCGAAGGCCTGCAGTTCAAGGCTCAAGGGCTTCATGCGTCACCCTCCCGCTGCAGCCGTTCCAGAGTGGCGCGCAGGGCCGCATCCTGGTCATCCGCCAGCGCCCGCCCGGTGACCTGGCTGAAAAAATCCCGGAACATGGCCAGCTCGCCACGCTTGAGCTGCTCCCGGTTGGCCCGCTGCTCGCCGGTCTCCAGCATGCCGGGCTTCTCCAGTTGAAGAACGTTGGGATAAACGGCCCGCAGCTTACCCATGGGATCGAGCAGGGCGTGACGGTCAGTGAGCCGCACCAGCAGGTAGTCCTGGTGATGGGGGTCGGTTCGCCCCCGCTCCAGCAGTTCCGCCAGCTCACCCTCGATCACCCGCATATCCCGGGGCGGACTGAGGGGCAGCAGGCGGGTCTGGACCCGCTCCCCGGCGGGCGCCTGCGGGTCAATGTCCACCAGGGTCACCCCCTTCTTCTGGTGCTGCTCGGAGAAGCTGTACTTGAGCAGCGAGCCCGCGTAGCGGATATGCTCGCGGCCCCGGTACTGGGGGCTGTGCAGGTGGCCGAGGGCAACGTAGTCAAAATCGACCAGGGGCCGGAAGTCGACCCGGTCGGCGCCGCCGATGGAGAGGGGACGCTCGGACTCAGACTCCTCGGCGCCATCGATAAAGCAGTGGCTGACCAGCACCCGGGGCACCTGCCTCGCTCGGGTCTGGGTCTGGGCCTCGATCCGCTCCACCAGGAAGCGATGGGCTTCATCGTGGGTTTTCACCGCGCAGCCAAAGCAGGCCCGCACCCGCTCCGGGTCGTTATAGGGAATGCCGTAAAAATCGACCCCGCCCAGGGTCACTGGCGTGGCGCTCTCACCGAGGCCGGCGACGATATGCAGGCCGGCCTTTCTCAGCTGGCGGGCACCAAAAGCCAGACGCTCGGCGCTGTCGTGGTTGCCGGGAATCATCACCACCGGCACCCCGCGCTCCTCGGTAATCCGGTGCAGCAGGTCGTCGAGCAGTTCCACCGCCGCCGCCGGTGGCACCGAGCGGTCGTAAACGTCCCCGGCCACCACCAGGGCATCCACCGCCTCCCGGTCGATATGTTCAAGCAGCTGCTCCAGCACCTGACGCTGGTCGTCGAGCAGGGACTGGCTGTGAAACTGGCGGCCGATGTGCCAATCGGAGGTGTGGATAAAGCGCATGAATCCTCGTGTCTACAGTTGGCGGGAAAGATCAGGGGGCAGATTATGCCACGTAGTCGGGGCGTTAAACGATTCACGGTTGCCAGAAGCGCCGCAGCCCGGAGAATAGAGGTTTTGGCTCCGGAGACGCCCATGACCACGCCCCGCCCCCTGCAGAGCAGCGGCTTTCTGATCCTCAGCGCCTGCCTGCTGCTGACCCTGAGTTTCGGTTACCGCTCGGGCTTTGGCCTTTTCGTCCCCCCGATCACCGAAGCCAACGGCTGGTCGCGGGAGGTGATCTCCCTCTCCCTGGCGATCCAGAACCTGGTCTGGGGCATCGTCGCGGTGTTCGCCGGCGGGCTGGCCGACCGCTTTGGCAACGTGCGGGTCATCGTCGCCGGCGCCGCCCTCTACAGTGGCGGCATGTGGCTGATGGCCGGGGTCGACAGCCCCTGGCTGCTGCACAGCTCCGCCGGTTTGATGGTGGGCGCGGGCATCGCCGGCACCGCCTTTGGCATCGTGCTGCCGGCCATGGCCCGGGCGGTGCCCGAAGAGCGGCGCCAGTGGGCCCTGGGCGTGGGCACCGCCGCGGGCTCTTTGGGGCAGTTCCTGGTGGTGCCCGTGGCCCAGTCCCTGATCGATGCCTTCGGCTGGATCGCGGCGCTGCAGGTGCTCTCGGTCACGGCCCTGGCGATGGCGCTGCTGGCCATGCCCCTGGCCCCCTACTCCGGTGCCGGAGACAACCAGGGGGCCGGCGCCCAGCAGTCGATCCGCGAGGCCCTGGGCGAGGCCCTGCGCCACCCCTCGTTCCTGTTGCTGGTGGGCGGCTTCTACGTCTGCGGTTTCCAGGTCGCCTTCGTCACCGCCCACATGCCCGCCTTCCTGCAGGACGCCGGGTTCGACCCCAGGGTCGGCGCCTGGGCCGTGGCCATTATCGGCCTGTGCAACGTCGCCGGTGCCTTCCTTTCGGGAATTCTCTCGGGCCGCTTCCCCAAGCGCTGGGTGCTGGTGGTGATCTACGCGGTGCGTGCCCTGGCGGTCAGCGCCTTTATGCTGATTCCCATGACGCTCACCTCGGTGCTGGTATTCAGCGCGGTGCTGGGGCTGTTCTGGCTGGCAACCATCCCGCCCACCTCGGGGCTGGTGGCGGTGATGTTCGGCACCCGCTACATGGCACTGCTTTACGGGGTGGTCTTTCTCAGTCACCAGGTCGGCAGCTTCTGCGGTGTCTGGCTGGGCGGTGTGCTCTATGCCCAGACCGGTAGCTACGACCTGGTGTGGTGGCTGGGCGCCCTGCTGGCCCTGGCCGCCGCCCTGGTGCACCTGCCGATCCGTGAGGAAGCGGTTCCCCGGCTGCAACTGGCCAGGAGCGTCTGAGGATAGCCCCCTACTCCAGCGGCCGCAGCGCCTCCACCGGGCTCAGGCGGGCGGCGTGGGTCGCCGGGTAGACCCCGGCGGTGACGCCGATCAGCACCGAGAGGCCCAGAGCAATCACCACCGCCTGTACCGGCAAATGGGCCGGAAAGTCGGGAGCGGCCATTTGCAGACCGACCAGCAGCAGCAGGGTCAGGACCAGCCCGGCAAGACACCCCAGCAGGGCCAGGGCCACCGCCTCGCCAATAAACAGGTTGCGCACCTGGGCGCCCGTGGCCCCCAGAGCGCGCAACAAACCAATCTCCTGCACCCGCTGGTGGCCCACGATCAGCATGATGGTCAGGATACCCACCCCACCCACCAGCAAAGAGACCGCCCCAAGGGCTGCGCCGGCGTACTTGAGCATGGCGAGAATCTTGTCCAAGCTCGCCAGCACCTCGTCCTGGGTGATCAGGGTGAAATCGTCCAGCCCGTGCCGGCTGCGCAGCAGGCGCTCCACCGGTACCCGGGCCGCCTCGGAAGTCAGGCGGGCATTGTAGACCAGGTCGACCTCCATCAGGCTGTCGCGATTGAACAGGGCCAGGCCCTTGGCGGCGGGAATGTAGGCGGTGTCGTCCAGGTCGGTGCCCATGAACTGCCCCTTGGGGGCCAATACCCCCACCACCCGAAAGCGCGCCGAACCGATATGGACGAACTCCCCCAGGGCGGGTTGGCTGCCAAACAGCTCGCGCTTCAGGGTGCTGCCCAGCACCGTAAAGGCGCGAGGGTTCTGCAGCTCGTCCTCGGGCAGAAAACGCCCCTGGCTCAGACGTAAACGCCACACATCCAGGGCCGCCGGCCCGACCCCACCGACGTTGACGTGACGACCACGGCGACCGTGACTGACCCGGGCGGTGCCGAACACCACCGGCACCACCCGCTCGATGCCGGGCAGGCGCACCAGGGCCTCGGCGTCGGCCAGGCTCAGGGGCCGAATGGTGGTCAATACGCCACCAAGGCCGAAGGTCTCGGTCTTACCCGGGGTCACCGCCATCAGGTGGCTGCCGAACTGGGTAAACTCGGCCAACAGGTAACGCCGCGCCCCTTCCCCCAGGGCGCTCATCAGGCAGACGGCGGTGATGCCGATCGCCATGCCGGCCAGGGTCAGGGTCGAGCGCAGCCACTGGGCGCTGAGGGCCCGCCAGACCCAACGCAGAAAATCCGAGGCCGCCATCAGGCCAATCCCCTTAACGCCCGCACCGGGTCAAGCCGTGCCGCCTGACTGGCCGGCCACCAAGCGAAAAGCGCACCGCACAGCAGGGCCACGGCCACCGCGGCGAGATCCGCCCACAGGGGGGCGGCAAAAGGGAACTGGGGCAGCAGGCGCAGGGCCACCGCCACCGCCGCCTCCCCCAGCAGCAGCCCGGCCCCGGCGCCGAGGGCTGCCAGCAACAGGGCCTCGTCCAGGAACAGGCGCCGCACCTGGCGGGCGCTGGCGCCGAGGGCCTTGAGCAGGCCGATCTCGGCGCGACGCTGGGCCACCGAAATCAGGCTCAGGTTCATAATCAGCACCCCGGCCACCACCAGGCTGATGGCGGCGATGGCCCCGAGAATCAGGGTCAGCATGCGCAGAATCCGGTCGAAGGTGGCCAGCAGGGCGTCCTGGCTGATCAGAGTGACATCGTCCTCGCCGTCGTGGCGTTCGCGGATCAACGCCCGCACCCGCGCCTCCACCGCCGCCTGCTGGGCCGGCCCTTCCAGCTGAACCAGGATACGGAACAGGCTCTGGGTGTCGAACAACTGCTCGGCGGAGCGGGCCGGGATCACCGCCATGTCCCGCAGGTCCATGCCCAGGTGCTCGCCGGCGGTCTGCAGCACCCCGATGACCCGAAAGCGCCGGTCGCCGATCCGCACCCACTGGTACATGGGGCTCGCCCCATCAAACAGGGCCCGTGCCAGGGTATCCCCCAGCACGCACACCGGCTGCGCCCGGTTGGCGGCCGCCGCCGGCAGGCCGCGCCCCTGGGCCAGACGCAGATCCCGCACCGGGAACAGCGCCGGGGTGCTGCCGATAATCACCACGTCCCGGGCCCGGGCGCCGCGGCTGACCCGGGCGGTGCCGGCCAGCACCGGCGCCACCCGCACCACCCCGGAGAGGAGGGACAGGGCCTGGGCATCTTCCAGGGTCAGGTCCCGGGGGGTGGTGCCGTAGAGGGGCGGCGCCCCGCCACTGGTCTCGATACGCCCGGGCAGGATGATCAGCAACTCGCTGCCGAGGGCCGAGAACTCGCGCACCACGTAGCGGCGCGCCCCCTCTCCCACTGCCGTCAGCATCACCACCGAGGCGACGCCGATGGCGATGGTGAGCACCAGCAGCAACGCCCGTACCCGGTGGCGCTTGAGCAATTGAGCGTTGAAGCTCAGGCGGTCGACCGGTCCCATGACGGGCTGTCCTCGACGATGCAGCCATCTACCAGGCGAATACGGCGCCGGCAGCGGGCGGCCAGTTCCGGGTTGTGGGTCACCATAAGCACGGTCATGCCGTCGCGATTGAGGCCCTCCAACAGTTCCACCACCGCCGCCCCCGCGGCCTGGTCCAGGTTGCCGGTGGGTTCGTCCGCCAGCAGCAGGCGCGGGTTCATAACGATAGCCCGGGCGATGGCGACCCGCTGGTTCTGCCCTCCGGAGAGCTGTCCGGGGCGGTGCTCGGCCACCTCACTCAGCCCGATTCGCGCCAGTACCGCCTCGATCCGGGGGCGCCGCTCGCGACGGGGTACGCCGGCCAGCATCAGGGGCAGCTCCACGTTTTCAAAGGCGCTCAAGCGCGCCACCAGGTGAAACGCCTGAAACACGAAGCCGATGTAACGGCGGCGCAATGCGGCACGGGCCTCCTCCTGCAGGTTCTCGGTGGCCTGACCATCAAGGCAGTATTGGCCGGCATCGGGTCGGTCCAGCAAGCCGATCAGGTTGAGCAGGGTGGACTTGCCCGACCCCGAGGGGCCTGTAATGGCCAGGTACTCGCCCGCGGAGACCTCAAGGTCGGTCGGCTGCAAGGCGGTGAAGGGCCGCGCCCCTAGCTGGTAACGCTTCTCGACCGCGTCCAGGCGGATCATTCGGCCTGCGCCTCCACCCCCGCCGCGACCCCTTCGCGCCCCAGGGAGGTGACCACCTGCTCCCCCTCCGCCAACCCCGTCACCACCTCGGTGTAACGCCAGTTGGCGAACCCCGGTTCGATTTCCACCCGCTCCAGGGGCTCACCGGGGATAAAGCGCAGCACGTACCGCCCTTCCAGCAGCGCCTCGGTGGGAATCCGCAGACTGTTGTCCCGCCGCTCCAGCACCACCTCCACATCACTGCTGTAGCCGGCGTAAAGACGGGGCAGCTCCGCATCGGTCAGCACCACCTCGATGGTCACGGTGCGGGCCTGCTTCTCGGTATCCAGCACGTAAGGGGCAATGCGGCGGATACGCCCGGCGAAGCTGCGCCCGGCGATGGCATCAAAGCTGACCCGCACCGGCAGGCGGGTGTCCAGGGCGGCGGCGTCCACCTCGTCCATGGGCGCCTCGATGTAGTGGCAATCGTCAGTGAGCAGGTCGATGGCCGGCGGCGTGGCGACCCCCGGCGGCGACGGGGTGCTGTACTCCCCCACTTCACCGCGCACCTCGGCGAGGATGCCGGCAAAGGGGGCGTAAAGACGGGTCTTCTCCAGCTGCGCCTCGGCGACCGCCACCGCGGCGCCGGCCTCCTCCTGCCGGGCCTTGGCGGCGGCGCAGGAAGCCTGGGCAGCCGCCGCCCTGGCCTGGGCCTGCTCGGCCAGCTCCTGGGAGGCGAGCTGCCGCCCCACCAGGCGCTGCAGGCGTGACGACTCCCGGGCAGCGTTGTCGGCATCGATGCAGACGGCATCGTGCTCCAGGTGTGACGATCGGGCCGCCAGGCGTGCCTGGCGCAACAACGCCTTCAGGTCCTGGTTCCAGAGCTCCACCAGCAGCTCCCCGGCCACCACCTGAGCCCCCTCCTTCACCGGGATGGCGGCGATCTGCCCCCCTGTGGGGAGCGACAATCGGGCCCGCTGGCAGGCGACCACGGTCCCGGCGCGGGTGTTGGCCAGAGTGCGTTCAACCGGCCCCGCCGCCACCGTCGCCACCGTCACGGCCACCGGCCGGGGACGGGTCCACCAGAGAAAGGCCGCCGCCAGCCCCGCTGCCGCCACCACCCACACGGCCACCTTGCCGATCCACCCTCGTCCCACCGCTGCGCTCCTCGCTTGCTTCGCTTTCTCCATAAGCCCTGGCTAAAGTCTAGTGCCTTTGCCCCTTTGAAAGCGCAAGGCCCGTGAAGGACCGACTGATTGCCGCAGATCACTTCCCGGCCCCCCCGCCGAGCACCGATTGCCCCCTCCTTCCTGGTCTTCGGTCCCCGCTCCCAGACCTCATATGGCGTCAGCTGTAAAGCCTTGATCTGGGTCAGGAAAAATATCACTTGGTGACTTAATTGTGCACCAGCTTTTAAAACAGGCGTAAATTCAAAAGCATGCAGAGACACAAGCATGAAGCGCCTGTCCAGGGCGTTCCGCGGGTTCCGTCTGCTAACGAACCTTCCGTTTGATAAAAAAAATGTACTCAAGGATGGATGTGACATGAAACTGCTAGCTAACCTTTCGATCAGGCTCAAACTCGCACTGGCTTTCGGGCTGTTGACGCTGTTGCTGGTCATATCCAACCTCTCGGGCTACCGCGGTATTGAACTGCTCAACGGCTCGGTGGTTGTGATCAGCGAAGAGAGCGTACCCGTGCTCGACACGGCCCATAGTCTCGGTAACGTTCTGCTCAAAGGGCAGACACTGCTGCAGGAGTTCGACTCACAGACCAGCGTGCTGGCCTCAGCTGCCGAACAGGCACACCTCGAGCAGATTAAGGCCGAGATCGAGAGCATCGGCGATCAGTTCGAACAAAACGCCAAGGCCCTCTCATCCACCGGCGATACCACGGACCTCTCGATTCTCGCCAAACAGGCCGACACCCTCTTCATTGAGCGGTTCGTCCCCCTCGAGCAGGCGCTGATCAACAGCGGTCACAAGCGCCAGGCAGCCAAAAGTGAACGCGACGCTGATATGGCCGCGATGGAAGCGGCTTATGAATCAGCCCTTGCCTCGATTGACACGGCAGAGACGGGCATCAAGCGCTGGATCGCAAACACCCTGGATAACGAAGACGGGGTGAGCTACGACGGGCTCATGTACCTGTTGCGCAACGTGGTGCCCTATGTGGATGGCGTGATGGAGATGAAGTTCTCCCTGCTTGATGCGCGGGTCTCGATCGAGGAGATTGCCCAGCAGAACGAACAGGGCGCGGTAGCGACTATTCATGCCCGCTACGCCGCCAATAACGCCCATTTTGACGCATTGCTGAACGCAATGATGAACGGAGGCGAGATTGACGGCGACAGCATACCGGCGCTGGTCGCCCCCCATATCCGCAGGCTGGTTGAGGCCGCGGACAACGAGCACGCCCGTTTCCAGACCGCAGCGGACGAGATCGTGGACGCCCAACGCCGGCTACTTACCCTGAGTGAAGCGAGCGCGGCGACGCGGCGCGAACTGTTCACGGTCGAACAGCAGATTGGGGCCATTACCGAGCAAATCAAGGCGCATGCCGGCAGCCAGATGGAGCGGGCCAAAGAGCAGGCGGCGGAGAGCCACAGTGCGGCCCTTACCGAGCTCGGTGCAGCGCTCGCGCTGGCGCTGCTACTGGCCAGCCTGCTGAGCTGGCGCACATCGGCCTCCATCTGCACACGCTTGTCCAACGCGGTGGGGCTGTCCAAGCGGCTGGCCAAGGGCGACCTGACGGCCCGTGTGTCCGTTCAATGCAACGACGAGCTGGGCGTCCTGCAGCAGTCGCTGAACGATACCGGCGACCGCTTGCGCGACATGGTGAATCAGATCGCCGCAGCGACTGAACAGTTGTCCGGCTCCAGTGACGAAGTCGCCGCGATCACCACCCAGACCGCCGGCAACATCGCCGCCCAAACCGAGCAACTCAACCAGACCAGTGTCGCCGTCAACGAGATGTCGGCCACGGTACGCCAGGTGGCGAAGAACGCCACCGAAGCGGCCCAGTCCACCCGCCACGTCGACAGCGAAGCCAAACGGGGGCGCGGCCTGGTGGAAAACGTGGACCAATCGATTCAGGAGCTCAGCGTCCAGATCGAAGAGACCAAGGGGGCGATCAACCGCTTGAGTGACGAGATCACCGGGGTCGACTCGATCCTCGAAGTGATCACCGGCGTGGCCGAACAGACCAACCTGCTGGCGCTGAACGCCGCCATTGAGGCGGCCCGCGCCGGGGAGCAGGGGCGCGGCTTTACCGTCGTCGCCGACGAGGTCCGGTCCCTGGCCTCACGCACCCAAGACTCCACCAGCACCATTCAGGCGATGATCGGACGGCTCAAGGCCGAGGCCGCCCATTCTGTGGAATCCATGACGGCCGGCAACCGAAAGGCGCAGTTGGCCACCGAACTTTCCCAGCAGGCCAATGAGGCACTGGCTGAAATCGAGAAGGCAGTGAGCACGATTGCCGACATGAACACCCAGATCGCCTCCGCCTCCGAGGAGCAGAGCGCGGTGGCCGAGCAGATCAACGTCTCGGTGCATGAAATCGAGAAATCGGCGGGAGAGACCTCAGCCGGCGCGCAGCAGGTCGCGGTCGCCACCGACCAGGTGGCCCAGCTTTCCGATAACCTGAAGACCCTGGTGGGGCACTTCAAAGTCAGCTGACGAGACCGAAAAAAAGGGGACGCTTGCGTCCCCCTTGAGAACGGGCTCAGAGGCCCCCGGGAACCGGGTATGAATACAGTGTATTTAACCCATCGCAGGAAACAGGCGCGTTTTGTCGGCATCCAAGGCACGGTTTGCGCTGGCAAACCGATGGCAAATGAACCACTATCATACACTTACAAAGAGTTGGCACCGTAATACCGTGCCATCCGGACAAGAAATATGAGCCGGCTCGTTTTCAGCGGAGGAAGAGGCCAGGTGACTCACAAATATTTAATAGACTCAGCCTGTTACCAGACTTCCATTCACCCCGTGAATACGGCAAAACGAGCCGGCTCAGTATTAAGCTTTTGCAGATGACGCCTATCGCTTTATAAACAAAGAGATAGGTTGCTTAAGAGTTGGTCTGATATATAAGAGGACTTGGCGTTAACTGAAAACTTTTTACCACCAGTGTGATTCAGAAAATGTCCAATATCTGGATGTTTTC
>NZ_JAEMGS010000007.1 GCF_017309075.1 Motiliproteus sp. SC1-56
CGCAACACCCGGCGCATCCGCTTCCTCCTCAACGAGCATTGTCCCGATCAGCAGGAATTTATCCGCCTGACCCAAACCCTTTCGCCGGGGTAGTGGTGGCGAGCGCCCCCGGCTTGCACGAATGGGGGGAAAGGGGGCGCTGTGTCTGCAGGGCTGAAAATGGGCCAATATTGGCCCAGAAAGCCGCCAAATAGGGCCATCAAGCCCGAATCACCAAAATCCGACGCCCAGCCGAAGGTTCATGAAAAATGCGGGCTAGGGCTTATTGCGCCTGACGTTGGCTGCTAGCCGGCGTGGGGCAGGCGATCGATAGGCATTGGGCTACCGGCGGCTGCGAAAGTCCCGCCATCTCCGCCAGGCTGGCTTTGAAATTGTCTGAATCAGGGGCGAGCTGCACGGCGCAGGCGGCGGCTTCTCGAGCCTGGTTGACGCACCCTTGGGCGGCGAGGCTGTAGGCGAGGTTGTTCCAAGCCGGCGCTTGCTGTGGGTCGGTATCGAGCGCGCGGCGAAACGCGGCCTCGGCCTCGGGATAGCGTCCCCGGGCGTGGAGCTGATTGCCGCTCAGCAGCCAGGGTAGCGGGGATTGCGGCCAGGCTTCGGTGGCGCTGGCCAGGGCTTGCTCGGCCTGATGCTGAAGACCTGCCTGGTTCAGTTCCAGGGCGGCCTTGAGGTAGCGTTTTGGTTCCAGGTGAGAGGGCGGCACGTGGGCCGGATCAAGCAGGCTGATGGCCCAGTAGCCGCCCCTGCGCCAGGTCTGCTCAAATAGGTCCATCGGACGGGTCATCGCCTGGGTGACGCCCGAGTGCAGGCGTACGGTGGCGGTATTCAGGTCGTAGCCGATGAGGACGGCATAATGCCAGTGCGGCAGGCTGTCCAGCCCTAAGTTCTGCAATACCAGCACCGGATATCCGGCATCCAGGGTCGCCAGCAGTGCTTTAAGGCGCGGTGGGTGGGCATAGGGGAGTCGGCCTGCCCGACGTGCGCTGGCCAGCATTTCCGGTTGCAGGCTGCCCTTGCGGGCGGGGAGGTAAACCTGTTCCACCAGCGCCTCGGGGCGGGTGTGAATGCCGCTGGCGCTCAACGTCATGGCCAGGGCGGCGGGGCCGCATTGGTATTCTTCCTGGGCGAAAAAAGGCACCTCGTCCAACGCGACCGCGAGGGCCCGGTTCGGGTCGGGAGTTGCTAGCAGCTGGGTGGTCTGGGGGGCGCTGGTGCAACCGGACAGCGCTGCCAGGCTCAGCAGCGCCGCCGTCAGCCAGGGTTTAAACCGGGTCGACAAAGTTGAACACATCCGTGGCGCCGATGGCGTCGGTAATGATAAGGACGATAAAGATCAGCACCAGGGCGCCGAGGAGGCCACCGGAGGGGAGTTCATCGATCTGTGCGTTGAGGGTCTGCAACTCCTGGGGGGTCAGTGTGGCCAGACGCTGTTCGAGCTGGGCCGGATCGACTCCGCGCTCAATTAGCTGGTCGCGGATCTGCTGATCCTGAAGGGCGGACTGCAGCTCGCTGAGTTGCGGCGGCGCGATTTCGCCCAGCAGGGCCTGGGAGCTGACCGGCGCGGCATGGGTCAGGCTCAGTGGGGTAAAGACAAAAGCGAAAATCAACACGCGGATAAGGGCTTTCATAGGTTTCTCCTGGGCTTCAGGCTAGGACCCTTTGATTGCCGGGTTTGGCGATCGAAAGGCACCAGCTTACAAGGGGTTGCGGGGTAATAGTTTGAGGTTAGCAGAGGGTTCGGTTCTCGCAACTGCCGGTTCTGTCTATAATGGGCGGCTTTCAGCGTTGATAAGGGGTAGGGCATGACGCGCATCGCGATTACCGGGGCCGCCGGACGCATGGGTAAGAACTTGGTGCAGGCCGTACTGGAGGCCGAAGGCGTCAGTCTCGGGGCTGCCGTGATCAACCCGGCGAGCAGCCTGCTGGGGGCCGATATCGGCGAGGTGGTCGGCGTCGGTAAGCTGGGGATCAAGACCGTCGGCAGCCTGGATGCGGTGGCCGACCAGTTCGATGTGCTCATCGACTTCACCACCATCGACCTGACCTTGAAGAACCTCGACTGGTGCGCCCGCCACAACAAGAAGCTGGTGATCGGGACCACCGGTTTTGACGAGGCCCAGAAAGCGCTGATCGCCCAGGCGGCTGAAAAGATCGGCGTGGTCTTTGCCCCGAACATGAGCGTTGGCGTCAACCTGTGTTTCAAACTGTTGGATCTGGCCGCGCGGGTTTTGGGGGAGGGCTACGACATCGAGGTGATCGAGGCGCACCACCGGCATAAAGTGGATTCGCCTTCCGGGACCGCCCTGCGCCTGGGCGAGGTGGTGGCTAATGCCCTGGGGCGGGATCTGAACGCGTGCGCCGTTTACGGGCGCGAAGGTCAGATTGGGCCGCGCACGGCCACCGAAATCGGGTTTGAAACCATTCGGGCCGGCGACGTGGTGGGGGATCACACCGTGCTGTTCGCCACCGAGGGTGAGCGGGTAGAGATTACCCACAAGGCCAGCAGTCGCATGACCTTCGCCAAGGGGGCCGTGCGGGCCGCGGAATGGCTGCGCCAGCATGAGCGTGGCCTGTTTGATATGCAGGATGTACTCGGGCTGCGCTGACCCCGCGAACCGTTCCTTTCGGCCGACGCTCGTCGGCCATTGATCTTCCTTGAATTTTTTGTGTTTCTATAGGGCGGCGTCTATAACATCATCACTGATGTTGCGCTTGGCGCACCCCTCCCTCTCACAATATCGCGGGAGCACGAGGGCAGAATTGCAGAAGTATATGTCGCGGGTGTTGGCTGCAAGGGCTGGCATCCGATCGTATCTACAAGGAGATCTGTAATGAGAAAGCTACTGCTAGCCTCGTCGGTCGCTGCCTGCATGGCGCTTCCCGCAACTGTATGGGCCCATGGCTCCTGCGATGAAAACCCTGAGCACTGCGCGTATTGGCATAATTCCGACGGGAAGTATGTCAAGAACAGCGACGGTGACTGTGTCAGGACCTCCAGCTGGTTCGAGGGAACCCAGATTGAAGGCTGTGACGTCATCCTGCCCAAGGACGCCGACGGTGACGGGGTGACGGACGATATCGACCAGTGCGCCAACACCCCCCCGGGGACCCGGGTGGACAGTCGCGGCTGCGAACTGGACAGCGATAATGACGGCGTCGTGGACAGCAGCGACCAGTGCGCCAATACGCCGGCGGGGACGCCGGTAGACAGCCGCGGCTGTGAGCGCGACAGCGACGGCGACGGCGTGGTGGACAGCAAAGACAGCTGCCCCGGCACCCGCAGCGGTGTGGAAGTGGATGCCAAGGGTTGCCCCATACCGAAGTTCAAGAGTGTCTCCGTGAATTTGCGGGTCACCTTCGGCAACAACTCGGCGGAAGTCAGCTCGGCCCAGACGTTGCAGATGCAGGCCCTGGCCCATGTGCTCAAGTCCAATCCCAATATCCGCGTGCATATCAATGGTCATACCGACAGTGTCGGTGACGCTGATTACAACATGCAGCTGTCGGAGAAGCGGGCGCAGGCCGTGGTGGATTACATGGTCGAAAACTACGATGTCGATCGCGGCCAGCTCCGGGCGGTCGGCTACGGTGAGACGCAGCCTGTTGCCGATAACGCCACTGCCGAAGGGCGCGCCCTCAATCGTCGGGTCGAGGCCGACGTGAAAGGTAAAGTGGAGGAGTAGCGAGCGCCTGCCTACGGTTAAAAGGCCGCCTTTTCAGGCGGTCTTTTTTCATCCGAACGGTCAATATTTGCTTGGCTTTTAGACACTTAAACAGCGACTAAAGATGGATAAGGCGGCGCCTTTGCTGTAACATACCGCCAGTTTGGCCACAGTAAAGTGGTTCGAGAAAGGATCGATAAAAAGCGGGATGCGACTCACAGGTTCGCATCTCGCTTTTTTGCAGATAGCAGTCGGGTTTTTGCAGGTAAATGGAGGGGGCGACATTGAGTAAGACAGCCATTCTGGCCTTGGCCGATGGAAGTATCTTTAAGGGCAAGGCTATCGGGGCCGACGGGCAGACCAGCGGCGAGGTGGTGTTCAACACCTCCATGACCGGTTATCAGGAGATTCTTACCGACCCTTCCTATTCCCGGCAGATTGTCACCCTGACTTACCCCCATATCGGCAACACCGGCACCAACAGCGAAGACGAAGAGTCTGACAGTGTGCATGCCGCCGGCCTTGTTATCCGCGACCTGCCCCTGCTGGCCAGCAGCTGGCGTAACGAAAAGAGCCTGGACCAGTACCTCAAGGATCACAACATCGTCGGTATCGCCGATATCGATACCCGCCGCCTGACCCGGATCCTGCGGGAGAAAGGCGCCCAGAACGGCTGCATCATCGCCGGTGAGACGGTCGATGAGGCCCAGGCGCTGGCCGCGGCCAAGGCCTTTCCGGGGCTCAAGGGGATGGATCTGGCCAAAGAGGTGACCACCGCCCAGACCACTTCCTGGACCGAGAGCACCTGGCAACTGGGACAGGGCCACACCACTCCCGAGGGCGAGCAGCCCTACCACGTGGTGGCCTATGACTACGGCTGCAAGCGCAACATCCTGCGGATGCTGGTGGAGCGGGGTTGCCGGCTCACTCTGGTGCCGGCCCAGACCCCGGCCAGCGAGGTGCTGGCGATGAACCCCGACGGGGTTTTCCTCTCCAACGGACCCGGTGACCCGGAGCCCTGCACCTATGCTATCGAAGCGATTCAGCAGGTGCTGGAGACCGAGCTGCCGGTGTTCGGGATCTGCCTGGGCCACCAGCTGCTGGCCCTGGCCAGCGGCGCCAAGACCGAGAAGATGAAGTTCGGTCACCACGGCGCCAACCACCCGGTGCAGAACCTGGACGACGGCACCGTGATGATCACCAGCCAGAACCACGGCTTCGCGGTGGCTGAAGAGAGCCTGCCCGCGACCCTCCGGCCCACCCACAAGTCCCTGTTCGACGGTTCCCTGCAGGGCATCGAGCGCACCGATAAACCGGCCTTCAGCTTCCAGGGGCACCCGGAAGCGAGCCCCGGTCCCCGTGACGTGGCGCCCCTGTTCGATCGCTTTATCGAACTGATGAAGGCCCGGCGCTAGCCGCTCGACCCTGGGATGCGCGGCAAGCGATGAGCGCTGCCGCGCCGAATAGAACCTCAAGATCCGGTTTTGTAACCATGCCAAAGCGTACAGACATTCAAAGCATTCTGATCCTCGGGGCCGGCCCCATCGTCATCGGCCAGGCCTGTGAATTCGACTACTCCGGTGCCCAGGCCTGCAAGGCGCTGCGGGAGGAGGGGTACCGCGTCATCCTGGTGAACTCCAACCCCGCCACCATCATGACCGACCCGGCCATGGCCGATGCCACCTACATCGAGCCGATTAACTGGAAGACCGTGGCCAAGATCATCGCCAAGGAACGCCCCGACGCCATTCTGCCCACCATGGGCGGGCAGACCGCGCTTAACTGCGCCCTGGACCTGGCCCGCGAGGGCGTGCTCGAGGAGTACGGCGTCGAGATGATCGGCGCCACGGCCGATGCCATCGACAAGGCGGAAGATCGCGACCGTTTCGACCAGGCGATGAAGTCCATCGGCCTGGAGTGCCCCCGCGCCGCCATCGCTCACAGCCTGGAAGAGGCGCTGCAGGTACAGGCCCAGCTGGGCTTCCCCTGTATCATCCGTCCCTCGTTCACCATGGGCGGCTCCGGCGGCGGTATCGCCTACAACAAGGAGGAGTTCGTCGAGATCTGCGAGCGTGGGCTGGAGCTTTCGCCCACCAACGAGCTGCTGATCGACGAGTCCCTGATCGGCTGGAAAGAGTACGAGATGGAGGTGGTTCGCGATAAGAACGACAACTGCATCATCGTCTGCTCCATCGAGAACTTCGACGCCATGGGTGTGCATACCGGCGATTCCATCACCGTAGCCCCGGCCCAGACTCTCACCGACAAGGAGTACCAGATCATGCGCGACGCCTCCCTGGCGGTGCTGCGCGAGATCGGCGTCGAGACCGGGGGCTCCAACGTGCAGTTCGGGATGGACCCCAAGACCGGGCGCCTGGTGGTGATCGAGATGAACCCGCGGGTTTCCCGCTCCTCGGCCCTGGCCTCCAAGGCCACCGGCTTCCCCATCGCCAAGGTGGCGGCCAAGCTGGCCGTCGGGTACACCCTGGACGAGCTGCAGAACGACATCACCGGCGGTCGCACCCCGGCCTCCTTTGAGCCGGCCATCGATTACGTGGTCACCAAGATTCCCCGCTTCGCCTTTGAGAAGTTCCCCCAGGCCAACGACCGCCTCACCACCCAGATGAAGTCCGTGGGTGAGGTCATGGCCATCGGCCGCACCCTGCAGGAGTCCATGCATAAGGCGTTGCGCGGCCTGGAGGTGGGTGTGGACGGCTTTGATCCGATCCTGGACCTGGACGCCGAGGATGCCGAGGACATTCTGGTCCGTGAGCTGAAGAACCCCGGGGCAGACCGCATCTGGTACCTGGGCGATGCCTTCCGCTACGGCATGAGCGTGGAGCGCATCTACCAGATCAGCGGCATCGACCCCTGGTTCCTGGTGCAGGTGGAGGATTTGATCGCCGAGGAGGCCGCCGTCGCCAAGCTGGGCTTGCACGAGCTGAACGAGGAGCGGGTCTTCGCCCTCAAGCGCAAGGGCTTCTCCGATGCCCGCCTGGCCAAGCTGCTGGGCGTGTCCGAGAAGGAGTTCCGCAAGCGCCGCCAGAGCCTGGGGGTGCGCCCGGTCTACAAGCGGGTCGACACCTGCGCCGCCGAGTTCGCCACCGACACCGCCTACATGTACTCCACCTACGAGGAGGAGTGCGAGGCCAACCCGTCTGCGCGCGACAAGATCATGGTGTTGGGGGGCGGCCCCAACCGGATCGGCCAGGGCATCGAGTTTGACTACTGCTGTGTGCACGCGGCGCTGGCCATGCGTGAGGACGGCTTTGAAACCATCATGGTCAACTGTAACCCCGAGACCGTCTCCACCGACTACGACACCTCCGACCGTCTCTACTTCGAGCCGGTGACCCTGGAGGACGTGCTGGCCATCGTCGAGGTGGAGAAGCCCAAGGGCGTGATCGTCCAGTTCGGCGGCCAGACCCCGCTCAAGCTGGCGGTGGCCCTGGAGCAGGCGGGCGTACCCATTATCGGCACCACCCCTGAAGCCATCGACCGGGCCGAGGACCGGGAGCAGTTCCAGCAGATGATCCAGAAGCTGGAGCTCAAGCAGCCGCAAAACGCCACCGTGCGCTCCCTGGAGGAGGCCGTGGTCAAGGCCGAGCAGATTGGCTACCCCTTGGTGGTGCGCCCCTCCTACGTGCTGGGTGGCCGGGCCATGGAGATCGTCTACAAGGAGAAGGAGCTGCGTCGCTACATGAACGAGGCGGTAATGGTCTCCAACGACGCCCCGGTGCTG
Organism: Motiliproteus sp. SC1-56; assembly: GCF_017309075.1. Lineage (GTDB taxonomy): Bacteria > Pseudomonadota > Gammaproteobacteria > Pseudomonadales > Balneatricaceae > Motiliproteus. The sequence continues at coordinate 7,405 of NZ_JAEMGS010000007.1, forward strand.
CTGGATCGCTTCCTCTCCAGCGCCATCGAGGTGGACATCGACGCCGTCTGCGACGGCGAGCGGGTGGTGATCGGCGCCATCATGCAGCACATCGAGCAGTGCGGCGTTCACTCCGGTGACTCGGCCTGTTCGCTGCCGCCCTACAACCTGGACGCTGCAGTGCAGGACCAGATGCGCGAGATCGTCGCCGCCATGGCCCTGGAGCTGGGCGTGGTGGGGCTGATGAACACCCAGCTGGCCTATCAGGACGGCGAGATCTACGTGATCGAGGTGAATCCCCGCGCTTCGCGCACCGTGCCCTTCGTCTCCAAGTGCATCGGCGCCTCTCTGGCCAAGATCGCCGCCCGGGTGATGGCCGGCGTCAGCCTGGAGGCGCAGGGCTTTACCCGCGAGATCGTGCCCACCTACTACAGTGTCAAAGAGGCGGTCTTCCCCTTCAACAAGTTCCCCGGTGTCGACCCGATTCTCGGCCCGGAGATGAAATCCACCGGTGAGGTGATGGGGGTCGGCGCTACCTTTGGCGAAGCTTTCGCCAAGGCCCACGTGGGCACCAACGAAGTTCTTCCGGCGCCGGGCAAGGCCTTCATCAGCGTCCGGGACGTGGACAAAGCCGGGGTCGTGAGCGTTGCCCGCGACCTGGTCGAGCTGGGCTTTGAGCTGGTGGCCACCGAAGGTACCCATAAGCTGCTGGCCGAGAACGGCATCACCTCAGGTCGGGTGAACAAGGTGACCGAAGGTCGGCCTAACATTGTCGATATGATTAAGAATGACGAAATCGTCTACGTGGTAAACACCACCGAGGGACGTCGCGCCATCGCCGATTCGGCGGCCATCCGCCGCTCGGCGCTGCAGCACAAGATCCCTTACACCACCACCCTTGCCGGTGCCGAGGCGGAAGTCCAGGCGCTGCAATTCGGTGAGGAAAAGACAGTTCGTCGACTACAGGATTTGCATGCAGGTGTTACCCAATGAGTAAGATTCCCATGACCGTGCACGGTGAGCAGAAGCTGCGCGCCGAGCTCAAGCATCTCAAGAGCGTGGAGCGTCCCCGCATCATCCAGGCCATCGCCGAGGCCCGCGAGCACGGCGACCTGAAAGAGAACGCGGAGTACCATGCCGCCCGTGAACAGCAGGGCTTTGCCGAGGGTCGGATCAAGGAGATCGAGAGCAAGCTGGCCGGGGCCCAGGTCATCGACGTCACCCTGATTCCCCACAGCGGCAAGGTGATTTTCGGTACCACCGTGGACCTGATCAACCTGGATACCGACGAGGAAGTGACCTACCAGATCGTCGGTGACGACGAATCGGATCTCAAGGAGAAGAAGGTGTCGGTCAATTCGCCCATCGCCCGCGCCCTGATCGGCAAGGAAGAGGGTGAGGTGGTGGTGGTCAAGACCCCCAACGGCGCCGTCGAGTACGAAATCGACCAGGTACGCCACCTCTAACTAAATCGAAAGTGCGTTTGGCAAAGGCCGGCCGGGAGCCCCCCGCGCCGGCTTTTTTTGTTGCTCTTGCCCGTATCGGCATGGCGTGTGGATCGCTATCCCTGTCTCGCGCCGCGTCAGTTGACCCGAAGGCCGGTGCCGCCGCCGGCCAGCAGCCGCTGCGTTTTGCTGGCCGGGACCCTGTCGTTGATACCGGGGATCCTGCCTTATACGGGCACGGCGACAAGGTGTTCAGCGGTACAGTGGGGCCGGGGGAGGGTGACGATTGCCCGGCTCGATGGCACTCGCGCCTGCTCCCGGTGTCTGTTGAAGGGTATTGGGGATTGCGCAGCGCCACACCCTTTTGGTTATAGTAAGACTCAGGGTTCGATCAGCACGGAGGTGGATTATGTACCAGCGAGACTTCTCAGATGTGATGATCGAGGCCGATTTTCTGTGGCGTGAAATCGCCGTGGGCGACCAGATTCTGGTCGAGGACGCCATCATCGAAGCGGGCGTGGAGCTGCTCAGCCCGGGCCGCGAATACGTGGTGGTCGAGAAGCAGTGCTCCGATACCGGGGTGCAGAGTTTTCTCGTGGAGTCCAACATTCCCCGCCATTCCGCCCGCCTCTACCCCCACTGGATCTGCAGCTACAGCGCCTTGCCGCGCGAGCTGCTCTCCTGAGCTCCAGGTCGATTACCCGCTGGCCAGGCTCTGCCAGAGCAGCCGCCCGGCCAGGGCAAGGGTTGCAAGGATAATCAGCGGCTTGACCAGGCGGGTGCCGCGACTGATCACCAGGTTGGAGCCCAGCCGGGCACCCAGCACCTGTCCCAGCGCCATGGCCAGCCCGACCAACCAGGCCACCTGGCCGGTCGCGACGAACAGGGCCAGCGAGCAGACGTTGGTGGCCAGCACCAGCACCTTGGTATGGGCGGTGGCGCGCACCAGGTTGAACCCCCGCAGGCCGACGAAGGCGGCGGCGAACAGGGAGCCCATGCCCGGGCCGAAAAATCCGCCGTAGAAGCCGATGCCCAGCGCAGCGCTGAGGGCAAAGCTGCGCTCGCCCAGGCGCGGCTGCTGGTCGATGTCGCCGACCCGGGGGGAGAACAGCAGGTAGAGGGCGACGCCGATCAGGAGCAGGGGCAGCAGGGTCGCCAGTTGCTGCTGATCGACCCGTTGCACGGCGCTGGTGCCCAGCGCGGCGCCCAGCAGGGCGCAGGCGATGGCGGGGCCCATGCCGGGCAGTCGAATCTGCCCCTTGCGAAAGAAATTCCAGGCCGAGGAGGCGGTGCCGAAGACGCTCTGCAGCTTGTTGGTGCCCAGGGCCAGACCCGGGGGCAGGCCCAGGGTCAGCAGCATCGGCAGCACCAGCACTCCTCCGGCGCCGGCGATGGAACTGATAAAGCCGGCCGTGCCCCCCAGCAGCACCAGCAGCGCAAAGAGCAGCGGATCAGGGGCGGCCAGGCTCAGGTCCATCGCAAGCGTTTACCTCGGACGCGAACCGTCACCGCCCACGCATCAGCTCTGGATGCCGCCGATCAGGGCGTACTTCATCTCGATGTAGTCTTCGATGCCGTACTTGGAGCCCTCGCGGCCCGTGCCGGACTCCTTGACCCCGCCGAAGGGGGCGATCTCGGTGGAGAGAATCCCCTCGTTGACCGCTACCATGCCGTACTCCAGCCCTTCCATGACCCGCCACACCCGGCCCAGGTCCCGGGCATAGAAGTAGGCGGCCAGGCCGTATTCGGTATCGTTGGCCATGGCGATGGCCTCGGCCTCGTCCTTGAAGGCGAACACCGGCGCGACGGGGCCGAAAATCTCCTCGCGGAACACCCGCATCTCAGGGGTGGCGCCGGTCAGCACGGTGGGCTGGTAGAAGCACTCGCCTTGCGCGCCCGGCGCGCCGCCGATGACGGCCTCGGCCCCCTTGTCGAGAGCATCCTGGACCAGGGTGTGGACATCTTTCGCCGCGCCCGGGTTGATCAGCGGGCCGATCAGGGTGCCTTCCTTCAGGCCGGGGCCGACCTGGAACTCGGCGACCCGGGCCGTTAGCTTCTCGACAAAGCGGGTGTAGACGCTCTCCTGCACCAGGATCCGGTTGGCGCAGACGCAGGTCTGGCCCGCGTTGCGGTACTTGGAGACCAGTGCCCCTTCCACTGCGGCATCCAGGTCCGCATCGTCAAAGACGATAAAGGGGGCATTGCCGCCCAGCTCCATGGACGTCTTCTTGACCGTGTCGGCGCACTGCTTGAGCAGCACCTTGCCTACCGCCGTGGAGCCGGTGAAGGTGAATTTGCGCACCGCCGGGTGGCCGGTCAGTTCGGCGCCGATAGCGCTGGAGTCAGAGCCCACGACGACGTTGATCACTCCCTCGGGAATGCCGGCGCGGTGGGCCAGCTCAGCCAGGGCCAGGGCCGATAGCGGGGTCTCTTTGGCGGGTTTGACCACGATGCTGCAGCCGGCGGCCAGGGCCGGGGCCGCCTTGCGGGCGATCATGGCGTTGGGGAAGTTCCAGGGGGTGATGGCGGCCACCACCCCCACCGGCTCCTTGGTTACCAGGATGCGTTTGTCGCTGGCGTGGCTGGGGATCACGTCGCCGTAGATGCGCTTGCCCTCCTCGGCAAACCACTCGATAAAGGAGGCGCCGTACATGACTTCGCCGGCGGACTCGAACAGGGGCTTGCCCTGCTCGCAGGTCATGATCATCGCCAGGTCGTCCTTGGCGGCGATGATCAGCTCGTACCAGCGTCGCATCAGCGCCGCGCGCTCCTTGGCGGTCTTCGCCCGCCAGGCCGGCAGGGCCCGTTCGGCTGCCTCGATGGCGGCGCGGGTGCCGGCGGCATCGATATCGGCGACCCGGGTCAGGGTCTCGCCGTTGGCCGGGTTGGTGACGGCCAGGGTTGCCCCCGCGGCGCCGTCTACCCATTCGCCGTTGATATAGGCCTGCTGTTTGAGCAGGGCGGAATCGCTCAGTTGCATGGTTGTTTTCCTCATCTTCTGGGCCGCTCAGGCCACGACACCCTTGTTTTTCAGGGCTGTTATTCGATCATCGTCAAAGTGCAGCAGCTCGCGCAGGACCTGGTCACTGTGCTGGCCCAGGGCGGGCGGCGGACCGCGGTATTCAATCGGCGTGGCGGAAAATTTGACCGGGTTGGCCACGGAGGGGCTGCGGCTGCCGTCGTCTTTCACAAGCTCCAGGCGCATCTGGCGGTGCTGGACCTGGGGATCGGCAAAGACCTGGTCCAGGGTGTTGATGGGGCCGCAGGGGACCCCCTGCCGGGAAAGCTGCTCCAGCCACCAGGCGCTGTTCTGGCGGCGCACCAGCTGCTCGATAATGGGCACCAGCGCCTGGCGGTGGCGGACCCGATCGCGGTTGGTGGCAAATTCCGCGCGGCGCGCTAAGCCGGGCTCTCCCGCCAGCTCGCAGAACCGGGCAAACTGGGTGTCGTTGCCGACCGCCAGCACGATGTAACCGTCGGCGGTGGCGAACGCCTGGTAAGGAACGATATTGGGGTGGGCATTGCCCAGGCGACCGGGCGCTTCGCCGCTGGCGAGGTAATTCATGGCCTGGTTGGCAAGGGTGGCCACCTGCACGTCCAGCAGCGCCAGGTCGATATGCTGGCCTACACCGTGGCGTTCGCGGTGGAGCAGGGCCGCCTGAATCGCGTTGCAGGCGTAGAGCCCTGTCATCACGTCGGTCAGGGCGACGCCGACCTTGGTGGGCTGGCCATCCGGCTCGCCGGTGACACTCATCAAGCCGCCCATGGCCTGGATCATGAAGTCGTAGCCCGCTCTCTCCCGGTAGGGACCGCTCTGGCCGAAGCCGGTGATGGAGCAGTACACCAGCCGCGGGTTGGTGGCTTTCAGACTGGCGTAGTCCAGGTGGTAGCGCTTCAGCGCCCCCACCTTGAAATTTTCCACCACCACATCCACTTCCCGGGCCAACTGGTGGACCAGCGCCTGCCCCTCGGGATGGGTGATGTCCACCGCCAGTGACTGTTTGCCACGGTTGGCGCAATGGAAGTAAGCGGCATCGCCCTCGCCATCACCCATGTAGGGCGGTCCCCAGCCGCGGGTATCGTCGCCGCTGCCGGGGCGCTCGATCTTGATCACCTCGGCGCCGCAGTCGGCCAGCATCTGGGTCGCCCAGGGGCCAGCCAGGATACGGCTCAGGTCCAGTACCCGAAACCCGTCCAGTGCCCCTTTCATTGATCGCGACGCCCATCGTCTGGGGTTAGGCGCCCTTGGTTCAGAACATCCATCCGTATAGTGCTCCCGTTATTGTGCCGTACGTCAGCTGCGGCACCGCTCAGGGTACCGTTGAAGTCGGCAGAGCGCCAATGGCTCGTTCACACTGGAATGTCCGGGCGCGCCCGTGGGACGCTCTTGTCGCCGCGAGGCTCTGCAGTTTCACGCCGGAGCCTCCGGCCCGGCCGCATTGCAGCGGCAAAAGTGATCCGGCGGAAAGGCTCGGGCGTATTCAGGGGTAAACGCGGTACGGACAGAATAACCTCGAGAGGATGCTGACCATGAAGACCATTGCCACCCGCAACCTTGATGCTTCACCCCAGGGCGGAGATAAAATCCCGGTTGGCATCAGCGCCTGCCTGCTGGGTAAGCCGGTTCGCTACAACGGTGGGCACAGCCAGTCACGGCTCTGCCTGGGCGAGTTGAGCCGCCACTTTGACTACCGCGCCTTTTGTCCCGAGCTGGAGGCGGGGTTCGGTGTCCCGCGCCCGACCCTGCGCCTGACCGGCGACCCCTCCGATCCGCGGATGGTGTTTTCCAACGACGCTTCGAAGGACGTGACCGACCGCTTCAAAACGGCGGTTGCAGACAAGATTGAGGGGCTGGCCGGGCTGGACGGATATATACTGATGAAGAACTCGCCCAGCTGTGGCCTGGAGCGTATCAAGGTGTACCGCGACAACGGGTATCCCCACACCGAGCGCACGCAAGGGCTGTTCACCGCCGCCCTGCGCCAGCGATTCCCGGATCTGCCGGTGGAGGAAGAGGGGCGGCTGAACGACGCGAGGTTGCGGGAAAACTTCATTCTGCGCGTGTTTGCCCACCACCACTTCCGTCGGGTGGTGGAGGACGCCCCTTCGCTGGGGCGCCTGATGGGCTTTCACCGGGACTATAAATATATCCTGATGGCCCACAACCAGCAGGAGTACCGCGCTCTGGGGCGCCTGCTGGCGCAGGCGGGCAAGGAGGCGGACATCGGGACGCTGCAGGCCGCCTACAAGAAGCGTTTTATGGCGGCGCTTGCAAAGCCTGCGACCCGTCGCAGTCACTGCAACGTGCTGCTGCATATACTGGGATACCTCAAGCGCGCGCTGGACGGTGCCACCCGCCGCGACATCATGGGCGTGATCGAGCAGTACCGCCGTGGCGAGGTGAACCTGGCCACGCCGCTGACCTTGATCAGCCACTACGTACGTCGTTGCGGCAGTGATTACATTCAGGCGCAACGTTATTTAGAACCCTACCCCGCCCCCCTCGGATTACGTAACCAGCTCTAGGGGGGCTTTAAACCGGGCGCGGGATGCGTCCAGGGAGACACGCCATGGCGATCATCAAGCCCGTCTTGAGATCGTGTGAAGCGTCTCCGGCTCGCTGTCTCAACTGTCCGCTGCTGGCGCTCTGCTGCGCCAGCAGCTTCGCTTTTGCGGAGCCGGGCGTGCCCTTCGAGGGCAGCCGGGAGCACGCGACTCAATTCCTTCACCAGTACAGCCTGGGTTACGGCCTGCTCTACGCCTGCGGTTACAGTCGCCTGCCGGCGTTCATGTTCAACTACCAGGACCCGGCTGAACTGACCCTGGAGAGTGCCGGACCTGCGCTGTCGCCTGGGCTGGTGCGCCTGATCGTGGATATGCACGATGACCAGGCGCTGTACCAGCGCACCTGCGATCGTCAGGGCCTTCTGGCGGCGAGCTTTGCCGAACCTGAGCTGAGCAGCGGGTTGATCGAGGGGCTGGCTGAGCTGGATCCCGAGGCCAGCGCCCAGAATGCGTTTGAAACCGGTGTCTATTACCGGATTCGCGGTGAGGTCGATGGGTTTGAAGCGTACTTGGAGGCGTGGCACCGTGCCCTGGACGAGTTCGATATCGCCAGCAGTGATCCCTGATTCAGACCCGGGCGCTGTAACGGGTAAAGGGCGGGCGGTCCCCCCTTCCAGATAGGAGGGGGCTTCATAGGTTGAGCAGCCCCTTTTGGGAAAAGCTGTAAGAGCCGCTATTATCGCTCCTTCACGATCTGGGACACGGGTTATGCGAGCTCTTTTCTCTTTCATTGGGCGTCATTGGTGCGCCTGCAGCCTACTGCTATTAAGCACCGTTACCCTGCTTTCGCTCTGGCCCCTGGACAGCCTGCCGCCGGTGCCGGGCAGCGACAAAACCCACCACCTGATTGCCTACGCGGCGGTTGCCTTTCCGGCCGCGCTGGCCCGTCCCCGCGCCTGGGGTCTCTGGCTGCTGTCGTTCTGGGGCTGGAGCGGGCTGATCGAACTGGCCCAGCCCTGGGCCAACCGCTACGGCGAGTGGCTGGATCTGGCCGCCAATGGCGTGGGCATCGTCATCGGCTTTGGTTTTGCCTGGCTGTGCCGGCGCTGGCCGGGGGCGGTTAAACGACCGATTTCCTGATAGCCGACGTCAGCGACGTCTGCATCCACGCCGGCGCTGCACGCCGGGTCCAGCGGGCGAAGGCGGCTTTCTCATGGCGGTAGAAGGCGCGGTAGGCCGCCACCGGGTCGCCCGGCTGGCGATAGGTCTCGGGCATGGCCTGGGCGAAGGGGGTCAGTCCCTGAGATTCGATTCGAAACCGGCTGACCTCTTGCAGCACCTTCATGGAAGCGTGATCCCGCTCCTTCCGGTAGCGGTAGCGATACTCCCGGTTCAAGGCTTCAGTGAGCGCCCTGAGCCAGCGCATGTTGTCGTAGGACTCGGCGGCCCAGCGCACGCAGGGGTGCTTGTCGTGGGTGGGGCGGTAGGGGGGCGTGAAGCCGTGGTGGTGCAGGGCGGTGCAGAGAATCTGCACCTGCTCGAGGATCATCTTCACCACGTGCTGGTCGCAGTGGTAGCGGGCGCAAGGCTCGATCTCAAGATCCAGGATAAAGATATTCATGGTTTTTTGAGGGTTTGCTCAGGGCTTGAGGCGTCGCGCGATCAGCCGGATCAGGCTGCCGAGCAGCGGCAGCCGCTGGTAAAAGTGGCTGGCTGCGTCCCAGTGGTCGATATGGGCGCGGACCTTGCCGTCCTCGGTAAAATGCAGCTCGCTGACGCCGGGGAAACTCCAGGGTTGGCCCCGCAGCTGGCCGCTGAACTGCCAGCGCAATAAACAGACATCCCCGTCCCAGCCCCGGTAGCGAATTCGAAAGCGGGGGGTTTCCACCTGGCGGGCAAAAAATGCCAGGTAATCGGCCAGTGGCTGACGTCCCTCCAGTTGGTGAAACGGATCGCTGAAATGGACGTCCTCGGTGACGCAGGCCTCGAGCCCCTCGCAACCCTGCTCCAGGCGGTTGAAGAGTTTGATATAGGCTTCCAGGCCGGCGCGCTGGCTGTCGTTGGCCATGCTCAGTCCTCCAGCATGCGCCGTGTGATGGCGAAGTAGGCGGGATAGGGCAGGTGGCGCAGCAGCCCCATTATCAAGGCGAAGCGGCGCGGAAAGCGTATCTCAAACCGGGACTGGTCGAGCCCCCGGGCGATGTGGCGGGCGGCTTGCGGGGCCTCGATCAGAAAGGGCATGGGAAAGGTGTTGCGATCGGTGAGCGGTGTTTTGACAAAGCCGGGGTTGATCACCTGCAGCTTCACGCCATCCCGGGCCAGCTCCGGTCGCAGGCACTCGCAGAGGTTGATCAGCGCCGCCTTGCTGGCGCCGTAGGCGCTGGCAGTCGGAAGTCCCCGGTAGCCGGCCAGCGAGGCCACTACCGCTATCTGCCCGTGCTGGCGCCGGCGCATCGATTGCAGCAGCGGCTGCAGGCTGTTGACGGTGCCCATCACGTTGAGCTCAAGCAGCTCGTAGAAGGCTTCACGGTCAAAGTCGGCGGCAGTCATCGGTCGATGGGTGCCGGCGTTGAGCACCGCCCGCCCCACCGGGCCCCAGTCGCGCTCGATCTGCTCGATGGTGTGGAGGCAGGCCGCGGGATCCAGCACGTCCAGTGGATAGGGGCGAATGGCACCGGGCGGCGCCTCGCTGTGACGGGCCAGGGCCGCCAGCTTCTCTTCACTGCGGGCGCTGGCGGCGACCCGCCAGCCCCGTCGTGCCAGCTCCAGGCTCAGGGCCGCGCCGATGCCCTGGCTGGCGCCGGTGATCCAGGCGACGGGTCTGGGGGTATCGGATCCCTCGTGCTTCATGGTTGTTGTCTCTAAGCCCAGCCTCAAGTTAGGTTCCCTGTCCGCAGCGTCGGCAGCGGAAGGTGACTTCCACCCCCTTCTTGTCCAGAAAACTGAGTCCGACCCAGCGTCCTTTCCGGTCGTACCAGACGTCGGTGTTGTCGAGCTCGCCCCGGTAACGGTAGCGCATGGCTTCGAGACGCCGCCCTTCGGCCTCCAGCATTTCCCGTCCGACCGGTTCCACGTCTACCTGGTTGACCTCGCCGGTGAGGGTGTTGACCACCCGTTCGCTGTTCACCACCGCCGCATCGTAATGGTGGGTGGGCAGCACCGGCAGCCGGATCTTTTCGCCGTCGCTGGAATGCAGCCACTGGCCCTGGCGGGTGAAAAGATGGCGGCGGGTGTCGTCGTCCTCGTCGATGCGCACCTCCAGCGTCTCGAGCCGGCCGTCGCGCCAGCGCTCGATCCCCTGGTAGCGGAACGAGAACCGCCAGAGCAGCCAGCGCACATCCAGCTCCATCCGCGCCTCGACGCGCCACTGCCGATCGTCTCCGTGAAAGCGGGTTTCGTAACGTCCCACCGCTTTGCCATCGCGCAGCACATCGAAGATCAGGGCGTCGCCGTAGAGGTCGCGCCAAGGATGGGGTGATGCAGATTCGGGTTGCTGCGGCGCTGACCAGGCGTGACCTGCACCCAGTAACAGGCCCAGCACGAGGGGCGCTGCGAGCAGTCTTGGGCTCATGAAGCCGGTCCCCGCTTGCTGAAGAAGACCGTCAGGGTGCCAAGCTCCAGGCCCCACTTGGTCACCGAGGTGCGGCTCACCACCACCCCGCCGGGCTGCAGCCAGAGCCAGTCATTGAAATTGACCACCCAGTGGTTTTCGCCCACCGGCAGGTTAAGCTGGTAGCGCCACTGAAAGGCGTTGCCCGCGGTCTGTCCCCGGGCCTCGCCGACCACGTCGCCGGCGGTGCCCGTGTAAAGGTTGTCGTCGCCCCGCACGATGCGCCAGATGCGTTGCTCGGTCTCGCCGTCGCTGTAGACAAAGTGCTCGTCCAGGGTCAGCGTCTGTCCATCCCAGTCGCCTTGAATTTCTGCCTGGAACTGGCGTTTAAGGTTGCCGAAGCGGTCTTCAAACACGCCCCACGCCCAGGTTTTTCCCTGAAAGTAGGTTTCCGGCTTGAACAGCGGTTGCTGGCCCTCGAACTGCCTGATGTTCATGTCGCTGCACCCTAGAAGGAATGTTAACGCGATGGCGGTCAGTAGCGCTTTCACGGACGGTGCGCCTCCCTTGTCTGCGCCTGAGGCGCGGTGGTCGGGGCGGCGGACCCCGCCAGGTTAAAACCCCACATGAGCGAGACCGCCATACCTTTTACTACGCAGGGCAGCCAGGCGTAGATCACCGCCAAGGCGACAAGGGCTGATTCGCGCTGGGTGGTTGCGCCCTCCTCCCAGCCTGTGAGGTTCAGCAGGAGAGGGCCCAGCCCCACCCCCACAGCCAGCGAGAGCTTGATCACCAGGCTCGCGCCGGCGTAGTGCAGGGCCGGCTGGTGGCGGCCGGTCTGGGCTTCTTCCCAGCGCACCACCTGGGCCTGAATGCTGTGGGGCAGGGCCAGGTCGGCGCCCAGGGTGGCGCCGGTTATCAGTACCACCAGGGCATAGATAGCCGGGTCGGCGGGGAGCAGGGGCAGCAGGGCGAACGCGGCGATGGCCAGCCCCATGGCGCTGCACCAGACCCGGGGCTGGGAGTGTCTGCGGGCCAGCCGCCGCCATAGCGGGAGAAACGCCAGCCCGGCGCAGAAGTAAAGCAACAGGAAAACGCCCCGCTGGGTCTCCGCCAGCCCCAGCCAATGGGTGATCATCAGGGGAAACAGGACCGCCGCCACGGCGTTGGCCAGCCCGTTCAGCCACCAGACCGCGAGCAGCCGTCGTTGCGGCGCCAGGCGAAACAGGGCTCGCCAGTCGTACCGCTCAAACCGGGGGCGGGGTGAGGGCAGGAGGCGCAGCATGGCGCTGAGGCTGAGGGCGCCCCAGCCCAGGGTGGCCAGGCACAGGGAAAAGAAAATCTGCTGCTGGCTCCACTGCAGCCAGCCGCCCAGCGCCGGCCACAGGGCCGAGAGCACCAGCCCCACCATGCCGGCGCCTTCGCGCAGGGTGCTCAGTTGCAGGCGCTCCTGGTTGCTGTTGCCCAGGCTCGCCAGCCAGGCCGTGTAGGGCACCTGGACCAGGGTCCAGCCGGTAAAGAGCAGGCTGCTGAAGCCCAGCAGCCAGAGCCCGCCGGCATCTGCTGGCGGGATGCTGAGCCCCACCAGGCCGGGGGCCAGGATCAGCGCACCCAGCACCAGCCAGCCCTTGCGTCCGGCGCGTCCCAGGGGGCGGTCGCAGAGCCTCGCGGCGAAGGCGTCGCTGGCGACATCGAGCAGGCGGGCGAACATCAGCCAGGTGCCCACCTCGGCGAGGCCCAGTGTCGTGGTCTCGGCGTAATAGACCGGCAGCAGCACGTACAGCGGCAGGGTCGGCAGGGCCATGGCCACCGCCGGCAGGGCGTAACTCCAGCGCTGGCTAGGACTCAGTGCCGATCTGGTAGAGGCGGACATCGATGGAGCCGGCGCGAAAGCCGCTCTCGCAGTAAGCCAGGTAGTAGCGCCAGAGCCGGTAGAAGCGCTCATCGAAGCCCTGTTTCCGAATGCGCGGCCAGGCCTCGACAAAGGCCCGGTGCCAATGGGCCAGGGTGCGGGCGTAATCGGCGCCGAAGCCCTCTTCGTGCAGCAGCCGCAGGCCCGCGCCTTGAATCTGTTCGCGCATGCGCGAGGGGGAGGGCAGCATGCCGCCGGGGAAAATGTAGCGTTGAATGAAGTCACTGCCGCGACGGTAGGTCTCAAAACGGGCGTCATCGATGGTGATCACCTGGACCACCGCCCTGCCGCCCGGCTTGAGGAGCTGCCGCAGGCGCTGAAAATAGAGCGGCCAGTTGGCTTCCCCCACCGCTTCGAGCATCTCGATGGAGACGATGCCGTCGTAGCGTTGCTGCAGGTCCCGGTAGTCGGTCAGGCTGCAGCGGGCGCGTTCACCAAAGGAGGCGAGGCGCTCGCGGCTCCAGGCCAACTGCTCCTGAGAGAGGGTCACGCCGTACCAGTGGCTGTCGTGGTCCCTGAGCAGGGCCTCCCCGAAGCCGCCCCAGCCGCAGCCGATCTCCAGCACCCGGTCCCGGGGCTGGGGCGCCAGCAGCTGCAGAATGCGCCGGTACTTGCGCTGCTGGGCCAGCTCCAGGGGCTCATCGGGGGTGGCGAAGAGGGCCGAGGAGTAGGTCATGGAGGGGTCGAGCCAGAGGCGGTAGAAGTCGTTGCCCAGGTCATAGTGGTAGGCGATATTGCGCCGGCTGCCGCGACGGGTATTGGCATTGAGCCGGTGCAGCAGTCGATTGACCGCTGTCGCCAGCCAGGAGCCGGCAAAGGCCCGGTCCAGCGCCGCTTCGTTGGCCATCGCCCAGTCGGTCAGGGCCACCAGGTCGTCGCACGCCCAGTCGTCGGCCATAAAACCCTCGGCCCAGCCGGTCAGGCCGCCGAACCAACCCCGCAGTAACGCCTTAGCGCGGCGGATTCTGAGCCGGGGCAGGGGGACGCCGTCGCGGGTCTGCCCCAATGCCAGCTCGCGGCCATCGGGCAGTACCAGTCGCAGGCGGGAGACCTCCGCCTGTTCCAGGCGACTGATGAGGGCGCGGTAGAGCAGCGGCAGCCTGCGCGCAGGGGCTGAAGGGACAGTCAGGTTGACGGCGGCTTCGCTCTCGCTCAGGCGTTGTTTCATCTCAGTTTTCCTCTTGCCATTTGCACAGGCCTCGGCTGACCTGAAAGTGGGATGTCTTTTGGTAGCGAACCAGGGGCACGCGCTTGATCCACAGCTTCAGCGCCTCCCAGTGGATGGCTGCCAGGGTCTTGAACGACATGGACGGCGTAAGCAGCAACCGCGCCAGCGCCGAAAATTCGAGGGGGCGCCGTTCGCCGCTCCAGCGCGCCTGAAACAGCGGCCCCGAGGAATCGTCTTGCAAAATCAACAGGCTGAAGCGCTCGGCCGGGGGCTGGACCTGAAACCGATAGCGACAGTCCATGGCTATGAAAGGCGACACGTACATGGCTTTGTCTGCCTGCTGCCGGAGGGGGCGGCAGGCATCCGCGGCAATCAGGTAGAGGTGGCGCTCGCCAAAGGTGTTGCTCACCTCGTACAGGGTGGCGGTCAGCGTCCCCTCCCGGTTATAGCAAAAGTAGACGCTCAGGCTGTTGAAGAGGTAGCCCAGGCAGCGGGGCTGGCAGAGCAGGCATACACGATGAGGCGCGCTCAGCCCGGCGGCCAGCAGCTGCTCGCTGATGTAGGCCTTGAGGTCATCCCGGTTCCCGGGTCCGAAATCACGGGGCTCGAAACGAAACAGCCCCCGGCGCCGGAAGCTGAATCCCTGCAGGGTCTGGTCGAGCAGCGTTAGCTCGTCCAGATCCAGGTACCAGCCGGTAAAACGGTAGCTGAAGCGGTGCCGGCGCGGCCGCAGCCGCTGGTGCATCACTTCGCCTGCATAGAGGCAGGAGTGCATCAGGCCGCCTCCGGGTGCTGTCCGCGCCGGCGCCAGTCGAGGGGCAGGTGCAGGCGGTCATACATGCCGTCCACCTGCCAGGGACGATCCTGGCCGCCCAGGGCTTCGGCGACCGCCAGCCCCGACTGCAGACCGTCCTCGTGAAAGCCGTAGCCGAACCAGGCGCCGCAGAACCAGGTGTGTTGAACACCCTGCAGGGACCAGAGCTGCTGCTGCGCCTGCAGCGCGTGAAGGTCGAACAGCGGGTGATCGTAGAGAAAAGCCGCGTGGACCTTGTCCGGGTCCGGCTCCTGATAGGGGTTCAGGGTCACGAACAGGGGCGTGGAAGCGGGCAGGTGCTGCAGGCGGTTCATCCAGTAGGTCACTGCCAGTTGGGGATTGTCCGCGCTTTGGCGCAGGTAGTTCCAACTGGACCAGACCCGCCGGCGCCGGGGCATCAGGCGCTCATCGCTGTGCAGCAGGGTGCGGTTGCGTTCGAACCGGAACGCCCCCAGCAGTTGTCGCTCCTGTTCATCGGCGTCGCCCAGCAACTTCAGGGCCTGGTCGGCGTGGCAGGCCAGCACCACGTGGTCGAACCAGTGCGCCTGGCCCTGCCAGTCGGTGACGATCACCTGGGTTTTGCCGCCCATGACCTGGCGCCGGACGCTGCGTGCGCCCCGGTTGGCAAGGGCGCCTTCGCCGAGGGTGGCCAGCAGGCGGTTGACGTAGACCCGGCTGCCGCCCTTGACCGTATGCCACTGGGGGCGGTCGCTTACCTGCAGCAGTCCGTGGTTGTGGCAGAAACGCAAAAAGCTCTTGGCGGGGAAATCCAGCATCTTGTCCCGCGGGGTGGACCAGATGGCGGCCCCCATGGGTAGCAGGTGTTCCTCGCGAAAGGCCTCGCCGTAGCCGTGCTGCTGCAACAGCTCGCCCAGGGACAGCGTGTCCGGCACGGTATCCAGCAGCGCCGGGGACTCCCGGTAAAACCGCAGAATGTCCAGCACCATGCGCCAGAAGCGGGGACGCAGCAAGTTGCTTCGCTGGCCAAAGAGCCCGTTCAGGTCGGTGCCGGCGTACTCCAGCCGACCCTCGTCGAGGGAGACCGAGAAGGACATCTCCGTGGGGATCACCGGGATGCCCAGGTAGTCGAACAGGGCTACTAGGTTTGGATAACTGGTTGGGTTGAAGACGATAAAGCCGGTGTCCACGTCGATGGGGCCGTCTTGGCCAGCGACCGTCAGGGTGTTGGAGTGGCCGCCGAAACGGTCGTCTTTCTCGAACAGCGTGACCTGGTGATTCTGGTTCAGCAGCCAGGCGCAGCTCAGGCCGCTGATTCCGGAGCCGATCACGGCGATGTTGAGCGCAGCGTGAGTCATGGGCGTGTCTCTCTTTTATTTTTAGCTTCTTACGCGAGCTGCGCCGGTTTGGATCACGGACCTGCGAAGAAGGGGTTATGGCCTAGAGTAAAGACTGTGATCCGGAAGCCTTACAAGCGCGTAGAGAACAAGGAGAAGGGAGTTGCGATGTCGCCGCAGGCAAATAACGAACGCGTAGGTGATGCACACTGGGCTGAACTGATGGCACGTATCGCCGACAATCGGGACAAAAACGCCTTTTCCCGGGTTTACGACCACTTTGCTCCCCGGGTGAAAAGCTATCTGCTGGGGCAGGGTGCGCAGGAGGCGCTCGCCGATGAGCTGCTCCAGGCCGCGCTCTTGCAAGTGTGGGAGAAGGCGGGCCAGTTCAATGCCCGGGTGGGTTCGCTGTCGACCTGGATCTACCGCATTGCCCGCAACCGCTACTTTGACCACCTGCGCCGGGAGCGGGTGCGGGACCGACCGCCGCCTGATGCCTGGCTGCAACAGGAGGATGAGTTTGAGCGGGAGGTTCACGGTGGCACTCAAACGGAGGTCGAGCGGGAGCGGCTCAGCGTCGAAAACGCACTCAAGCAGCTGCCCTCCCGCCAAGCCCAGGTGCTGTACATGTCGTTTTACCAGGGCAAGACTCACGTCGAGATCGCAGGCGAGATGGATATTCCCTTGGGCAGCGTCAAGTCATCGCTGCGACTGGCTTTTGAGAAACTCCGCTGCAGTTTGGGAGCGCACTTATGAATATGCTTTTTCATCCTGACGACGCCACCCTGGCCAGCTATGCCGCCTGCGGGGTCGAGCGAAACTATTCCATCGTGCTGGACCTGCACATCCGCGAGTGCCGGCACTGCCAGCAGCGCATCAGCGACGCCGACCACATCGGCGGGGCGTTGCTGCAGGCGCTGCCCGCTGCCCCCTTGGGCCAGGAGCAAAAGGCCGCGGTGATGGCCCTGCTCGACGGTATTGCCCCAGCGCCCGGGGTGAAAGCGCCTGCGCCGGCGCCCGAGGAGATGCCGAAGATCCTGGAGGTACTGCGTAACTGGAGGCAGGCAGACTTGGACGCTTTGCCCTGGAAACCGATGGCGCCGGGAATTCGGCGGATTCCCATCGAGGTACCGCAGGGGCGGCTCAACCTGCTGCGCATTGCACCGGGCACCTGCCTGCCGGTGCACAGCCATCAAGGCAATGAGCTGACTATGGTCCTGAGGGGCTCGTTCAGTGACGAAATCGGCCGTTTCACGCCGGGGAATGTGGCGGACCTCGACGACGATGTGGAGCACCAGCCGATTGCCGATAGGGACGAGGATTGCATCTGCCTGGTGGCCACCGACGCGCCGCTCCGGTTCCGTGACTGGCTACCGCAGTTATTGCAGCCCCTGTTTCGTCTTTAGGGAGGTATTGAGAGGGGGCAAAGCGAAATCAGCTCGTCGATGCTGGCAGGCTGTCCGTTGCGGGCGGCCTGTTTGCGTTAGCAGGGGGCGGAAAAAGGCCGCCACCCCGTTTCAATCGCGTTCTTCAGCCGCCAGATCGGACTCCGCTCCTGCATCGGGCGGCTTCTTTCTATATCGCCATAGCTGATGCGACCCGCTTCAGGGGCCACGGTGCTGCTCCGGGCTGTCAGTCGCGCAGGCTGATGACCTGCCATCCGCGGGATCGGGCGTGCTCCAGCAGCTGCGGGTCGGGGTCCACCGCCACCGGGTTTTCCACCGCCTCAAGGAGGGGGATGTCGTTGTGGGAGTCGCTGTAGAAGTAGCTGCCGGCGAGGTCGTGGCGGCTCTCCTCGAGCCAGGCATGCAGCCGTTCCACCTTGCCCGCCTGGTAGCAGGGCGTGCCAAAAGGCTTTCCGGTGTAGTAGCCCTCTGCGGTGACCTCCGGCTCGCTGGCCAGGATGTCATCGACACCCAGGCGCTCGGCGATGGGGCCGGTGACAAAGCGGTTGGTGGCGGTGATGATCAGCAGGAAGTCGCCGGCCCTGCGGTGGCGTTCGAGCAGCGCCTCGGCGGCCGGGAGTCGAATCGGCTCGATCTTGTCGGCCATGAAGTCGTCGTGCAGCGCGCGCAGCTCCTGCGGTGAGAAGCGTGCCAGGGGCGCCAGCGCGAAGGCCAGGTAGGCGTGAATATCCAGCTGTCCCTGTTTATAGTCGGCATAGAAGCGGTCGTTGGCTTCCTTGAAGGCCTGGCCGTCGACGACTTTGCGTTCCACCAGGAATTCGCCCCAGGCGTGATCACTGTCCCCCGCGATCAGGGTGTTATCCAGGTCAAAAATCGCCAGGCTCACGGCTATACTCCTGTGGTTAAACGAGCGCTCAGCATAGAGACTGTTAAGGGAACTGGCAATAACGCGGCGGGGTGGCCGGCGGGCGATTGGTGAATCATTCAAAGTGTGGAACAATAGGCTCATCAACCCTCGGAACTTACCTACGTGATTGATTCAGACGGATTTCGTCCCAATGTGGGGATCATCTTATGCAACGACCTGGGGCAGGTGCTCTGGGCCCGTCGTATTGGTCAGGATGCCTGGCAGTTCCCGCAGGGGGGGATTAACGACAACGAGACGCCCGAGCAGGCCATGTACCGGGAGCTCAAGGAGGAAGTGGGGCTTGATCCCGGCGATGTGGAACTGATCTCCTGTACCCGCGGCTGGCTTCGCTACCGCCTGCCCAAGCGCATGATCCGTTACCACTCCCGTCCGCTGTGCATCGGCCAGAAGCAGAAGTGGTTCCTGCTGCGGCTGATCGCCGACGAGGGCTTGGTCTCCTTTGCCCACTCTCCCAAGCCTGAATTCGACGGTTGGCGCTGGGTCAGCTACTGGTATCCGCTGAGCCAGGTGATTTCCTTCAAGCGGGAGGTCTATCGCAAGGCCATGAAAGAGCTGGTCGGCCGTCACTCCCGTTTGACTCAGAACCTTCTTAACGGCAGCGGATAATCGTCATGCTGGATATGCTGCGCAAGATAGTGCAACAGGTAAATGCCGCCAAAAGTTTGGACGCGGCCCTGGACATTATCGTCAAGCGTATCCAGCAGGCCATGAATACCCAGGTCTGCTCCGTTTACCTGCTCGACCCCGCTTCCCAGCAATACGTGATGATGGCCACCGAGGGGCTCAACCCCAAGATGGTGGGCCAGGTGAGCCTGGCGCTCTCCGAGGGCGTGGTGGGCAAGGTGGCCGCCAGGGCCGAGCCCATTAACCTCGAAGATGCCTCCAAGCACCCATCCTACTACTACGTCGCGGGCAGCGGCGAAGAGAACTTCACCTCCTTTCTCGGCGTGCCCATCATCCACCAGCGCAAGGTGCTCGGCGTGCTGGTGGTGCAGGAGCAGCGCCAGCGCCACTTCAATGAAAGCGAGGAGGCGTTCCTGGTCACCATGTCGGCGCAGCTGGCCGGGGTGATTGCCCATGCCGAAGTGACCGGCGGGGTGACCGTCACCCCCGACAGCGACAAGGCCCGCAGCGATGCCAAGTTCGACGGTGTGGCCGGCGCGCCGGGCGTTGCGATCGGCACCGCTGTGGTGATTGCGCCTCCGGCTGACCTGGACGGCGTGCCCGATCAGCAGAGCGAGGCGCCGGAGCTGGAGCTGCAGCGTTTTGAAGAAGCACTGGAGCAGGTGCGCCACGATATTCGCGTGGTGGGGCGCAGCCTCGCCAAGCGTCTGAAAGGCGAGGAGCAGGCCCTGTTCGACGTCTACCTGCGGATGCTGGACGACAACGCCCTGGCGGGCGAGGTGATGGAACTGATCGGCCAGGGGCAATGGGCGCCGGGGGCGCTGCGCCAGGTGGTCCAGAGCCACGTGCAGAAGTTCAGCCTGATGGAGGACCCGTACCTGCGCGAGCGCGCCACCGATATCAAGGACCTGGGGCGGCGTGTGCTGGCTTACCTGCAAAAGCAGACCGCGGGGCGCCCGACGCAGTATCCTGACAACACCATCGTGGTGGCCGAGGAGATCACCCCGGCGATGCTGGGCGAGGTGCCCACCGACAAGCTGGTCGGGCTGGTGTCCGTCATGGGCTCGGGGAACTCCCACGCGGCCATTCTGGCCCGCTCCATGGGGATACCCACGGTCATGGGAGCGGTGGATTTCCCTACGACGCAGATGCACGGGCGTGAACTGATCCTGGACGGTTTCTCCGGACGTATCTTTGCCAACCCCTCCTCCGAATTGCTGCATTTCTACGACGACATCCTGCGCAACGAGCAGCAGCTGACGGCGGGCCTGGAGGCGCTCAAGGACCAGCCTTCCGTGACCCAGGACGGTTACAAGATGCCGCTGTGGGTCAACACCGGCCTGGTTACCGACGTGGCCCTTTCGCTGGACAAGGGGGCCGAGGGGATTGGTCTTTACCGGACTGAAGTCCCGTTCATGATCAAGGAGTTCTTTCCCAGCGAGGTGGAGCAGAAGAAGAGCTACCGCAAGCAGCTCGAGCCTTTCGCACCGCGCCCCGTCACCATGCGGACCCTGGACATCGGCGGCGACAAGTCCCTGCCCTACTTCCCCATTGTCGAGGACAACCCGTTCCTGGGCTGGCGCGGCATCCGTGTCACCCTGGATCATCCCGAGATCTTCCTGGTCCAGGTGCGGGCCATGCTTCTGGCCAGCGAAGGGCTCGATAACCTGCGCATCATGCTCCCGATGGTCTCCAACGTAATGGAGATCGACGAGGGGGTGGCGCTGATCAACCAGGCGTTCGCCGAGCTGATGGACGAGGGGCACCAGATCCTGCAGCCGGAAGTGGGGGTGATGGTGGAGGTGCCGGCGGCGGTTTACCAGGTGCGGGCCTTTGCCCGGCGGGTGGACTTCATCTCCGTGGGCAGCAACGACCTGACCCAGTACCTGCTGGCGGTCGATCGCAACAACCCCCGCGTCGCGGGACTCTACTACTCCTTTCATCCTGCGGTGCTGCAGGCCCTGCAGGGTATCGTCAGCGAGGCGCACAAGGAGCAGGTGCAGGTCAGTATTTGTGGCGAGATGGCGGGCGACCCCGGTGGCGCGCTGCTGCTGATGGCGATGGGGTACGACGTGCTGTCCATGAACGCCACCAATCTGCCGCGGGTCAAGTCCGCCATTCGCGGGGTCTCCATGCCCCAGGCACGGACCCTGCTCGACACGGTGATGGCGATGGAGGACCCGGAGGCGATCCAGGCCGAGATCAATGACACCCTGCACCGGGTAGGGCTGGGGCGCCTGACCCGGCCGGTGACTCACGACGGCCCCTGAGGCGTTGGCGGCGGCTTCTCCGATACCCTTGCCTGGGTACGCTGGAACTCAACCGGTCAGGGTGAGCCGCTCGCAGTGGCGATCGCCGGCGCCGGTGGCGTCGTAGTTCTGCTCCAGAAACTCAACCTCATTGTCCGCATTGATCGTCAGTACGGTACTGGCGCGGGTGCCGTAGGTTTCGCCGTGAATAAAGCAGGGGGCCAGGGTGCGTTCAAGGTCCAGCCCCACGCCGGTGTCGGGGAGCTGGGCATCCTCCGGTGAATGACGGTTCTGCAGCAGGGGAAGCAGGTCCCGTGCCGCCAGCACGTCCCTGGACAGCGCCTTTTCAAGGCCCGCTTTGAGGGTCTGCACCTTGGGCCAGGGTGTGTTCAGGGTGGCGTTGCTGAGTCCATACACCCCGGGCCCCAGGGGCTGCGGCGGGCAGCCGTCGCGATTGCTGTAGAAATAGAGCCCGTCGCCATCGCCCAGCAGCAGGTTGAAGCCACCGTAGGCGTCAGGCTCGCGGGTCAGCTCCTCCAGAAACGGCGCTGCCGGCTGTGCCCCCTGCAGAAATCCCCGGGTCAGGCTGCCGCGGGAACGGTGCCTGGGGTCGGCCGGCCGACGGCCGTCCCGTACGTTGGTCACGGCGGCAAGGCGACCCTGCCGTGTGACACCCAGCCAGGTGCCGCCCTGGACCAGGTCCTGCCCGGCGAGCAGGTCGGGGTGTTCCGGCCAGAAATGTGCCCGTCGCGTGGGGCGCTCGTAGAACTCGTCCCGGTTGGCGACCAGGATCAGGGGGTAGCGGGGATGGACGCGGTAGGCGAAGGCGATCAGGCACATGGGGCCTCGAACCGGGACAGGCGTAACGGGTGGATAGAGGGTTGCTTGATAGGGGATAATAGCGCCCTGCTGAAATTCGCTCAAACATAGGCCCAAGTCGTTGCTGTTTCTCTCATATCTTATTCTGGGTGCCTGCGCCGGCCTGCTGGCCGGTCTCTTTGGCATCGGCGGCGGCCTGATTATCGTGCCGGTGCTGGTGATCTCTTTCGAACTGCAGGGCATGTCGCCGGAGGTGCTGACCCATGTGGCGGTGGGCACCTCCCTGGCGACCATCATCGTGACCTCGCTCAGCTCCATTCGCAGTCATCACCTCAAGCAGGCGGTCAGCTGGAACCTGTTCTGGCCCCTGGCGGCGGGGATCTGCCTGGGGGCCATTCTCGGGGTCAAGACCGCGGGGCGGCTCAGCGGTCCCGCCTTGCAGACCGCGATCGGCGTGTTCGCGGTGCTGATCGCTATCCAGATGGCGCTGGGCCTGCGTCCCAAGGGAGCGCAGCGCCTTCCCGGCCGGCCGGCGCTGGTCGGTGCCGGTGGCGTGATCGGCTGGGCCTCGGCGATCTTCGGCATCGGCGGTGGCTCGCTGACGGTCCCTTACCTGAGCTGGAAAGGGGTGCGCATGCAAGAAGCGGTGGGAACCTCCGCCGCCTGCGGTCTGCCCATTGCCCTGATGGGTGCCCTGGCCAACGTCGAAGAAGGCTGGGGCAACCCCGAGCTGATGCCCTGGAGCCTGGGGTATGTGTATCTTCCGGCGTTCCTTGGGATCGTGTTGGCAAGCGCTTACTTTGCCCGACTTGGCGCCCTGCTGGCTCATCGCCTCCCGGCAACGATACTGCGTCGAATTTTCGCCCTGCTGCTGTTTAGCGTGGGGCTGCGCTTTTTACTCGCGAACTAAAGGAAGCCTGCGATCATGTTGACCTATCCCGCCATTGACCCCGTTGCCCTGGAAATCGGGCCGCTGAAGGTCCACTGGTACGGCCTGATGTACCTTGCGGGCTTTGCCGCCGCCTGGCTCCTGGCCAACCGTCGCGCGGTGCGGCCCGGCTCCGGCTGGAACCGGGAGCAGGTCTCCGACCTGATCTTTTACGGGGCGCTGGGGGTGATCCTCGGCGGACGTTTTGGCTACGTGGTCTTTTACAATTTCGATCAGTTTCTCGCCGACCCGCTGTGGCTGTTCCGGGTCTGGGAGGGGGGGATGGCCTTCCACGGTGGCCTGCTCGGCGTTTGCGTGGGTCTCTGGCTGTTTGCCCGGCGTCACGGCAAGGGCTTTTTCCAGGTGGCTGATTTCACAGCGCCTCTGGTGCCCATCGGCTTGGGGCTGGGCCGAATCGGCAACTTTATCGGCGGCGAACTCTGGGGCCGGGCCAGCGATGTGCCCTGGGCCATGGTGTTCCCCGGCAGCGATGGTCTGGCGCGGCATCCGTCGCAGCTATACCAGTTCGCGCTGGAGGGGGTGGCGCTGTTCACCATTCTCTGGTGGTTTTCGTCCAAGCCCCGTCCGGCCATGGCGGTCTCCGGGCTTTTTCTCGCGTGTTACGGAAGCTTCCGCTTCATCGTTGAGTTTTTCCGGCAGCCCGACGCCCATATCGGCTTCATCGCCTTTGAATGGCTGACCATGGGCCAATTGCTGTCGCTGCCAATGATCGCTCTGGGCGTCTTTATGCTGCTGGCCGCCTACCACCGCCAAGCAGCCACCGAAAAGGGAGTAAAGCAATGAAACAGTATCTGGACCTGATGCGTCATGTGCGGGAAAACGGCGTTTTCAAGGGCGACCGCACCGGCACCGGGACCCTCAGTATCTTCGGCCACCAGATGCGCTTTGACCTGAGCCAGGGGTTTCCCTTGGTGACGACCAAAAAGTGTCACCTGCGCTCGATCATTCATGAGCTGCTCTGGTTCCTGAAGGGCGACACCAATATCGCCTACCTGAATGAGAACGGGGTGCGGATCTGGGACGAGTGGGCCGATGAAAATGGTGACCTGGGGCCGGTTTACGGGCACCAGTGGCGCTCCTGGCCTACACCGGAGGGCGGCACCGTTGACCAGATCCGGCTGCTGATCGATCAGATTCGCAACAACCCGGACTCGCGCCGATTGATCGTCAGCGCCTGGAACGTGCCCGAGGTGAACCGCATGGCGCTGCCGCCCTGCCATACCCTGTTCCAGTTCTACGTCAGTGAGGGACGGCTCTCCTGCCAGCTTTACCAGCGCAGCGCCGATATCTTCCTCGGGGTGCCCTTCAATATTGCCAGCTATGCCTTGTTGACCATGATGGTGGCCCAGGTCTGCGATCTGGAGCCGGGAGACTTTGTGCACACCTTCGGGGATGCCCACCTCTATACCAATCACCTGGAGCAGGCGGACCTGCAACTCACCCGCGAGCCGCTGCCGCTGCCGACCATGAAGCTCAACCCGCAGGTGAAGGACATATTCGCCTTCCGCTTTGAAGACTTTGAGCTGCAGGGCTACCAGGCGCACCCCCATATCGCCGCGCCCGTGGCGGTCTGAGTGCCGGCAGCAGCAGGGGCAGCGTGCCCCTCGATTGCCAGTGACCGCTGCGGCGAATACACTCAACCCTTTTTCGGGTTGAGTTCTTCATATGCAGTTGGCGCTTATCGTTGCCCAGTCGCGCAACCGTGTGATCGGGCGGAACAATAAACTTCCTTGGCACCTGCCCAAAGACCTGCAGTACTTCAAGTCGGTCACGCTGGGCAAGGTCATTATCATGGGGCGCAAAACCTTCGAGTCCATCGGTCGGCCCCTGCCTGGGCGCACCAATGTCGTGGTGACCCGGGATGCCAGCTACAGCCGCCCCGGTATCGAGGTGGCGCACTCCCTGGAGGAGGCCCTGGCCAAGGCCGAGGCGGTTTCCCTGATCAACGGCGCCGAGGAGGCGCTGGTCATTGGCGGCGGCGAGCTCTATCAGCAGGCGCTGCCACGGGCGCAGCGTCTCTACCTGACCCAGGTCCACGCGGATGTCTGTGGCGATGCCTACTTCCCAGCGCTGGAGGCTGCGCAGTGGCAGGAGGTGGCCCGGGAGGACTACCCCGCTGAGGAGCCGAACCCATACCCCTACAGCTTTATCGTGCTGGACCGGCGGGGATAAGCCGGTGACGCTGCGATCCTTGTTAAGCACCCTTGCGGACGGCGAATTTCACTCGGGGCAGGCGTTGGGTGAGGCGCTTGGCGTGAGCCGTGCGGCGATTTGGAAGCAGCTGAAAAAGCTGGATGAGCTGGGTGTGCGGTTGCACTCGGTCAAGGGGCGGGGCTACCGGGTCGCCGGAGGTCTGGATCTGCTGGATCCGCAGCGGATCGAGGCCGGCCTTGAGGATGGCGTGCGCGCTCGCCTGGGGCCTATTGCGCTGGCATTGAGCCTGCCGTCGACCAACGAGGCGGCGCTGCAGGGGAGCGCTCAGGGGGGCGGAGGCGGACGTCTTTACCTCGCCGAGCGCCAGACCGCGGGCAAGGGTCGGCGCGGGCGTACCTGGGTCAGCCCTTTTGCCCGTAACCTCTATTTTTCCCTGGTCTGGGACTTCGCCGGGGGAGCCGCCGCGCTGGAGGGGCTGAGCTTGGTGGTGGGGCTGGCGGTTCGCCACGGGCTGATGGATAGCGGCGTTGAGGGGATTGATCTCAAATGGCCCAATGACTTGCTGGTGGACGGGCGCAAGCTGGGCGGCATCCTGCTGGAGATGACCGGTGATGCCTCGGGGCAGTGCCAGGTTGTGATCGGGGTGGGGATCAATGTGGCGATGCCTGATGAGGTGGCGGCGGAGATCGACCAGCCCTGGATCGACGTGCGTACCGCCGGCGGCGTATCCCCGGGGCGCAACCTATTGCTGGCGGCGGTGCTGAACCGCCTGGTTCCCTCCCTGGAGCGTTTCTCCGAGCAGGGTTTTGCCTCCTTTCGTGCCGAGTGGGAGGCGTGCAATGCCCACCAGGGGCGGCAGGTGGTGTTGCAGACCAGCCGGGTCCAGATACAGGGCCGCTGCCTGGGCGTTGACGACAAGGGAGCGCTGTTGCTCGAGACCGAAGACGGCGTGCAGGCCTGTCACGGCGGCGAGCTGAGCCTGCGGGGGCTGGAATGATCCTGGACCTTGACCTGGGTAACACTTTTCTCAAATGGCGCTGCGGCGATCAGCGGGGGCGCTGTGTCAGTGCTGAATTGACGGGCGAAGCCCTTGCGCAGGCCTGGCAGACGCTGACCCCGGCACGGGTGCGTCTGGCCTCGGTGGCCGGCGAGAGCGCCGAGCAGTTGATCGAGGCGGTGGTCCATGAACGCTGGGGGGTGTCGCTGGAAAAAGCGCGAACCGAGGCCGCTGCCGCGGGCGTCGTTAACAGTTACGAGGTGCCTGGGCGGATGGGCGTCGATCGCTGGCTGGCAATGCTGGCCGGCTATGAGCGGGCCCGGGGGGGCTGTTGTGTCGTGGACTGCGGCAGCGCCATCACCGTCGACCTGGTTGATGAAAATGGCAGTCACCTGGGCGGCTACATCATGCCGGGGCTGCGCTTGATGCGCGAGAGCCTGTTGAGCCGCACCCAGCGCGTGCGGCCCGAGGGTGAGCCCCTGGCGGAGCGGGTCTCTCCGGGGCGGAGTACCGAGGAATGTGTCGATCACGGAATCTACCTTATGCTGGCGGGACTCGCCGAGCGGGTGGCGACCGATTGCGACCGTCTGCTGGGAGCGGAGGCTGCTTTATTTATTACCGGCGGCGACGGCGAGACGTTCTACCGGCTGGCCGGCGTGGGCAGCCTGGTACCGGACCTAGTGCTCGAGGGGCTTGAGCGGGCCTTGCCCTGAGGAATTGCAATGCGTTGGCTGTTTTTGATTTTGGTATTGCTGAACGGGGTCCTTTACGCCTGGTTCGTTACCGAGCAGCAGGCCCGGGAGTTGCGGCGTGAGCAGGCGCGTCCGGATCACAGCGGGCTGGATACCCTGGCTTTGCTGTCCGAGGTGCCCGCAGACCAGCTGAAGCCCCGGCAGGTGCCCGAGGAGTTGGCGGCGGAGGTCCCGGTGGAGGAGCCGCTGGCGCCGGACGTCTGTTACCGGGTCGGCGAATTCGAGGAGGCCAGGGCCGCGGGGGCGTTTGTCGACGTGTTGGGCAACGGGACGCTGCAGGCGCAAGTGACCAAGGGACTGCGTCCCCTTGCCCCTGATCACTGGGTTTATGTGCAGGCCCCGGCGGGAGGGCTGCGGGTCGAATCCTTGCGGCGCACCCTCCGGGTCGACGGGCTGGATAGCTACTTGGTGAGACAGGGTCCGTTGAGCGGTCAGCTGTCGATCGGTCTGTATCGCAATAAGGAGTCGGCCGAGGCGTTGTTAGCCGCGTTGCTGGACAAGGGCTACCCCGCCAAGATGTTTCTAAAAGAGCGCTTTGAGCCGATTTATTTTGTTGATATCCGGACCAAAGCTTCGCAGGAATGGCACCAGCGCTGGCAGCGGAAACTGGCCCCTGGGAACCCGGGTTTAAAAAATGAAAAAAAATCCTGCGAGGGGGTTGCAAGCGAACAGGGCGCTGAGTAATATTTCGGCCTCCTGAGTTGAGGCGGCACGCCGGCATAGCTCAGTTGGTAGAGCAACTGACTTGTAATCAGTAGGTCCCGAGTTCGACTCTTGGTGCCGGCACCATCTCAAGGCGGGCGACTACGATCTCGTAGAGGTTGGTAGGCGTGGTGAGGTTCCCGAGTGGCCAAAGGGATCAGACTGTAAATCTGACGCGCGAGCTTCGGTGGTTCGAATCCACCCCTCACCACCAGCTGCTCAGGTAATAAGCTTATGCGGGTATGGTATAATGGCTATTACCTCAGCCTTCCAAGCTGAAGATGCGGGTTCGATTCCCGCTACCCGCTCCAGCTTGCTGGTTATGGAATTGGGCTCCAGTAGCTCAGGGGTAGAGCACACCCTTGGTAAGGGTGAGGCCGGCGGTTCAAATCCGCCCTGGAGCTCCATTCCATAGGCAGTCGCTGAACAAAGGGCAGATATAGCAATATATCTGCCCTTTGTTGTGTTTGGGTCAAAAAAGTTAAAGCATCGGGAGATGGTGATGTCCAAGGAAACTTTTGAGCGTACAAAACCCCATGTCAATGTCGGCACCATCGGTCATGTCGATCATGGCAAGACCACGCTGACCGCGGCGTTGACCCGTGTCTGTGCCGAAGTGTGGGGTACCGGCGAGCTGCGTGCGTTCGACCAGATCGACAACGCACCGGAAGAGCGTGAGCGGGGTATCACCATTGCGACCTCTCACGTGGAGTACGACTCGCCTGTCCGTCACTACGCTCACGTTGATTGCCCTGGTCACGCCGACTACGTCAAGAACATGATCACCGGTGCCGCCCAGATGGACGGTGCGATCTTGGTGTGCGGTGCCACCGACGGCCCTATGCCTCAGACTCGTGAGCACATCCTGCTGTCCCGTCAGGTTGGCGTGCCTTTTATCGTCGTGTTCCTTAACAAGGCTGACCTGCTGGCTGACGACTGTGGCGGCGCTGACAGCGAAGAGTACGCCGAGATGTTGGAGCTGGTCGAAATGGAGCTGCGTGACCTGCTGTCCGAGTACGACTTTCCTGGCGATGACACCCCGATCATTCCCGGTTCTGCCCTGATGGCGCTGAACGGCGAGGACGACAACGAGATGGGTACCACCGCTGTTAAGAAGCTGGTGGAGACTCTGGATGAGTACATTCCTGAGCCTGAGCGTGCCATCGACGGTGCCTTCATCATGCCCATCGAGGACGTATTCTCCATCCAGGGGCGTGGTACCGTGGTTACCGGTCGTGTTGAGCGCGGTATCGTCAAGGTGGGTGAAGAGGTTGAGATCGTCGGCATCAAGGAGACTACCAAGACCACCTGTACCGGTGTCGAGATGTTCCGCAAGCTGTTGGACGAGGGTCGTGCCGGTGAGAACGTAGGTGTTCTGCTGCGCGGTACCAAGCGTGACGACGTTGAGCGTGGCCAGGTGTTGGCCAAGCCTGGCTCGATTACGCCGCACACTTTGTTTGAGGGCGAGGTGTACGTGCTGGGCAAGGATGAGGGTGGTCGTCACACCCCTTTCTTTAACGGCTACCGTCCCCAGTTCTATTTCCGTACCACGGATGTTACCGGTTCTGTCACGCTGCCCGAGGGGGTGGAGATGGTGATGCCTGGTGATAACGTGCAGATGAAAGTAAACCTGATTGCGCCCATCGCCATGGACGAAGGTCTGCGCTTCGCGATCCGCGAAGGCGGCCGTACCGTGGGTGCCGGCGTGGTATCTAAGATCATTGAGTAATACCGGTTGCAAAGGGTTGGGGGCGCAGATATAATCTGCCTCCCATTGCGACAGGCCAGTGGCTCAATTGGCAGAGCAGCGGTCTCCAAAACCGCAGGTTGGGGGTTCGAGTCCCTCCTGGCCTGCCATTTCTTAGCTTGATAAGGAATGGCAAGTGTCCCTGAACCGGCGTTCAAGTTCGGTCCTGTCTGTATAGAGGCTCCAGCGCATGAGTGCGAAAGCTGATTCTGGTGAATCCAAGCTTGATTCTTTGAAGTGGATTGTGGTTGTGCTGCTGGTAGCAGTAGGTGTTGCCGGCAATTCGTATTATTCCGATCAGTCCCTGCTGTATCGGGTGCTGGCGTTGCTGGCGCTGGCGCTGGTCGCGGGTTTTGTTGCCCTGCAGACCGCCAAGGGGAAGGCGTTCTTTGATCTGTTCAAGGAGGCCAAGCTAGAGATTCGCAAGGTGGTCTGGCCGACGCGGCAGGAGACCTTGCAGACCACTGCGATCGTGGTGGTGTTCGTTTTGCTGGTCGGGCTGCTGCTCTGGGCGATCGACTCGCTGTTGAGCTGGATCGTGTCCGGCGTTATCGGTTAAGGGGTTCTCGCGTGGCGAAGCGTTGGTATGTTGTGCATGCTTATTCAGGCTATGAAAAGCGTGTGATGCAATCTTTGAAAGAGCGTATCGAGCTGCAGAGTATGCAGGACCTCTTCGGTGAGATTCTGGTTCCGACCGAGGAAGTGGTCGAGATGCGGTCCGGGCAGAAGCGCAAGTCTGAGCGTAAATTCTATCCCGGCTACGTGCTGGTGCAGATGGAGCTGACCGAGGCGTCCTGGCACCTGGTCAAGGGCACGCCCCGCGTGATGGGCTTTATCGGAGAGGATCCCAAGAATCCGGGCAAGGTCTCTCCCATCACTGAAAAAGAAGCCGATGCCATCCTGCAGCGTGTAGAGGCCGGTGTGGACAAGCCGCGGCCCAAGACGATCTTCGAGCCCGGCGAGATGGTGCGGGTTACCGACGGTCCTTTCGCCGACTTCAGCGGTGTGGTGGAAGAGGTCAATTACGAGAAGAGTCGCGTCCAGGTCGCGGTGCTGATCTTCGGTCGCTCTACCCCTGTGGAGCTGGAGTTCGGTCAAGTCGAGAAAGACTAAACAAAATTCGAGAGGCAGTGGGTCTGCGGTGCGGGCCCGCTGTCTTGTTGTAACCGGGGAGCCGAAAGGCGCTACTACCCATTTGGAGAGAAACCATGGCTAAGAAAGTCGAAGCTTATATCAAGCTGCAGGTTGCAGCGGGTAAAGCTAACCCCAGCCCCCCTGTTGGTCCTGCTTTGGGTCAGCACGGCGTTAACATCATGGAGTTCTGTAAGGCCTTTAACGCGGCGACGCAGAACGTTGAGCCGGGTCTGCCGACGCCGGTGGTCATTACCGTTTACGCCGACCGCAGCTTTACCTTTGTTACCAAGACGCCTCCTGCGTCTGTACTGCTGAAGAAAGCGGCCGGCCTCAAGAGCGGCTCTGCTCGCCCCAACACTGAAAAGGTAGGCACGGTTAACCGTGCGCAGCTGGAAGAGATCGCCACCGCCAAGATGCCCGACCTGACCGCTGCTGATATGGATGCCGCCGTACGCACCATCGCAGGCAGTGCGCGCAGCATGGGTCTGAACGTGGAGGGGGTAGAGTAATGGCTAAGCTGACAAAACGTGCCAAGGTGATCGCCGAGAAGGTCGACTCTGGCAAGCAGTACGCAATCGACGAAGCGGTCAGCCTGCTGGCTGAGCTGTCCACCGTCAAGTTCACCGAATCCTTCGACGTGGCTGTGAACCTGGGTGTCGATCCGCGTAAATCTGACCAGGTAGTGCGTAGCGCAACTGTGCTGCCCAACGGTACTGGCAAGGATGTCCGCGTTGCGGTTTTTGCCCAGGGCGCCAACGCAGAGAAGGCGACCGCGGCCGGTGCTGACGTGGTTGGTTTTGAAGACCTGGCCGAGAAGGTCAAGGGTGGCGAGCTGGATTTTGACGTTGTCATCGCGACTCCCGACGCCATGCGCGTCGTGGGTCAGCTGGGCCAGATCCTCGGTCCCCGCGGCCTGATGCCCAACCCCAAGGTGGGCACCGTCACGCCTGACGTCGAGACTGCGGTCAAGAACGCCAAGGCCGGCCAGGTGCGTTACCGCACCGACAAGAACGGCATCATCCACGCCCCGCTGGGTAAGGTGGGCTTTGAAGCCGCTGCCGTTAAGCAGAATCTCGAAGCGCTGATCGCTGACCTGAAGAAGGTCAAGCCCGCTTCTGCCAAGGGTGTTTACCTGAAGAAGGTTACCCTGTCCACGACCATGGGCCCGGGTCTGACCCTGGACCAGGGTAGCCTGGACATCTAAGGCATTTAGGCTGGCCCGGGCTCGGGTCGGCCGACGAACTTTGGGGTCTTCGCCAGCGTTGCGCTGGCGGGGGCCGTCAAAGACCGCAGGCGGAAGTGTCTCTCTAAGAGGTCCTCCTTAATACTCAGCCTGCGCAGATGGTGACCCGATTCAGAATTGATACTGGATCCTGCACCGTACTTAGTTTCTCCCCTCGGGGAGGGAAGAGTAACGAAGTCAGCGCCCACGGGGCTGGCTTGAATCCAGGAGTAAAACTAGTGGCACTAGGACTCGAAGACAAAAAAGCGATCGTCGCTGAAGTCCAGGAAGCTGCTCAGGGAGCTCTGTCTGCGGTAGTTGCGGATTCCCGCGGCGTGACCGTAGGTAAAATGACAGAGCTGCGCAAGCAAGCGCGCGAAAACGGAGTCTGGCTGCGCGTCGTGCGCAACACCCTGGCCCGTCGTGCGCTCGAAGGTACCAGCTATGAGTGTCTGACCGACACCCTGGTTGGCCCGAGCATCATCGCGTTTTCTACCGAACACCCGGGTGCCGGCGCGCGCATCCTCAAAGCGTTCGCCAAGGAAAACGACAAGCTCGAGCTGAAAGCTGCCGCCTTCGAAGGCGAAAAGGTAGAGATCGGTGTTCTGGCAAGCCTGCCGACATACGACGAAGCCATCGCCAAGCTGATGAGCGTCATGAAAGAAGCTTCCGCTGGCAAGCTGGTCCGCACCCTTGCGGCCGTTCGCGATCAGAAAGAGCAGGAAGCCGCCTAAGCGCCGCTTCTGCCTGTAACGACTTTAACGAGCAATTGCTCTAGATAAATCAGGATTTGTACCATGTCTCTGACTAAAGAAGATATCATCAACGCCATCGCCGAAATGTCCGTCATGGACGTTGCTGAGCTGGTTTCCGCCATGGAAGAGAAGTTCGGCGTTTCTGCCGCGGCTGCCGTTGCCGTTGCCCCCGGTGCCGAGGGTGGCGCCGCTGCTGAAGAGCAGACTGAGTTCGACGTCATTCTGACTGCCGCTGGCGACAAGAAGGTTAACGTCATCAAGGCCGTACGTGCTGCTACCGGCCTGGGCCTGAAAGAAGCCAAGGCGGTTGTTGACGGTGCGCCTGCGCCTGTTAAGGAAGGCGTCAGCAAGGACGAAGCCGAAGAGCTCAAGAAGGCTCTGGAAGAAGCCGGCGCTTCTGTTGAAGTCAAGTAATAGCGAAACGCCTTGCGCGTTGGCTACTGCGTAATCGCAAGATGCGCATATGGCCGGTGGCTAGAAGCCACCGGCCTTTTTGCCGTTATAACAAGACATTGCGTCTTGACGGCTCTTGACGGAGGTGACCGCCGGTCGCGCTCTGTCCTTTGTTTCGGTGCACAAGCTGGGGAATGCTGATGGCTTACACGTTCACAGAGAAAAAACGTATCCGCAAGGATTTCTCTAAATTGCCTCATGTCATGGATGTGCCTTACCTGCTGGCCATTCAGATCGATTCGTACCGCAAGTTTTTACAGACCGGTGCGGCATCAGCAGAAGACAAGAAAGATGTAGGTTTGCACGCTGCGTTTAAGTCCGTGTTTCCAATCGTTTCCTACTCCGGAAACGCAGCGTTGGAATATGTTGGTTACAAGCTGGGTGAGCCGGCTTTCGACGTCAAGGAGTGTCAGCTCCGCGGCGTTACCTATTCAGCCCCCCTGCGCGTCAAGGTTCGCCTGATCATTTATGACCGCGATTCTTCGACCAAGGCGGTCAAGGATATCAAGGAGCAGGAAGTCTACATGGGCGAAATGCCCCTGATGACTGAAAACGGTACCTTCGTCATTAACGGTACCGAGCGCGTTATCGTTTCCCAGTTGCACCGTTCCCCGGGTGTGTTCTTCGACCACGACAAGGGTAAGACGCACTCCTCCGGTAAGCTGCTTTACTCCGCGCGGGTGATTCCTTACCGTGGCTCCTGGCTTGATTTCGAATTCGATCCCAAGGACAACGTGTTCGTGCGGATCGACCGTCGCCGCAAACTGCCGGCGACCATCCTGCTGCGGGCCCTGGGCCTGGGCAGCGAAGAGATGCTGGATCTCTTCTTTGATACCGATAGCTTCAGCCTGAAGGGTGACCAGGTGAAGCTGGCGCTGGTGGCCTCCCGTCTGCGTGGTGAAACCGCCACCTTTGACCTCAAGGATGCCGACGGCAACGTGCTGGTTGAGGAAGGCCGCCGGATTACCGCCCGTCATATCCGCAACCTGGAAAAGGCCGGGCTGACCGAGCTGGACGTTCCCCGCGATTACCTGATCGACAAGGTGCTGGCTCACGACCTGGTTCATCCTTCCACCGGTGAGGTGCTGGCCGAGGCCAACGCCCTGATTACCCAGGACATTCTGGACGCCGTTCAGGATGCGGGCATCGACACCCTGGAAACCCTGTACATCAACGACCTGGACTGCGGTCCTTTCGTTTCCGACACCCTGCGCATCGATCCGACCCGCAACCAGTTGGAAGCCCTGGTTGAGATCTACCGCATGATGCGCCCCGGCGAGCCCCCCACCAAGGAGTCTGCCGAGGCCCTGTTTGAGAACCTGTTCTTCACCCTGGACCGCTACGACCTCTCTGAAGTGGGCCGGATGAAGTTCAACCGTCGCCTGGGCCGTGAAGAAGTCACCGGCGAAGGCACTCTGGACAAGGATGACATCATCGAGGTCCTCAAGACCCTGGTGGACATCCGTAACGGCAAGGGCATCGTCGACGACATCGACCACCTGGGTAACCGCCGTGTGCGTTCCGTTGGGGAGATGGCCGAGAACCAGTTCCGCGTCGGCCTGGTCCGCGTTGAACGCGCTGTGCGCGAGCGCCTTTCCATGGCGGAAAGCGACGGCCTGATGCCTCAGGACCTGATTAACGCCAAGCCTGTCGCCGCGGCGATCAAGGAGTTCTTCGGTTCCAGCCAGCTGTCCCAGTTCATGGACCAGAACAACCCGCTGTCCGAGGTGACTCATAAGCGCCGTGTTTCCGCGTTGGGCCCGGGCGGTCTGACCCGTGAGCGCGCAGGCTTTGAAGTGCGCGACGTGCACCCGACCCACTACGGCCGTGTATGTCCCATCGAGACCCCTGAAGGTCCGAACATCGGCCTGATCAACTCGCTCTCCACCTACGCCCGCACCAACAGCTACGGCTTCCTGGAGAGCCCCTACCGTAAGGTGGTGGACGGCGTGGTCAGCGACGAGATCGAGTACCTGTCGGCCATTGATGAAGCCCAGTACGTGATCGCCCAGTCCAACGCCAAGCTGGATGATGACAGCCGTCTGGCCGAGGATCTGGTTTCCGTCCGTCACATGAACGAATTCAGCGTGATGCCCCCGGAGAAGGTCCAGTTCATGGACGTCTCCCCGCGTCAGGTGGTTTCCGTGGCCGCCTCTCTGATTCCGTTCCTTGAGCACGACGACGCCAACCGGGCCCTGATGGGATCGAACATGCAGCGGCAGGCCGTGCCGACCCTGAAATCTCAGAAGCCCATTGTCGGCACCGGCATGGAGCGCAACGTCGCCCGTGACTCCGGGGTCTGCGTGGTCGCCCGTCGCGGCGGTGAGATCGAGTCCGTCGACGCCGGCCGTATCGTGGTCCGGGTCAACGACGACGAGGTGGTCGCAGGCGAGGCGGGTGTGGACATCTACAACCTGACCAAGTACGTCCGCTCCAACCAGAACACCTGCATCAACCAGCGTCCGCTGGTGCGCACCGGTGAGAAGGTTGCCCGTGGCGACATCATGGCCGACGGCCCCTCCACCGATATGGGTGAGCTGGCCCTGGGTCAGAACATGCGTATCGCCTTCATGCCCTGGAACGGTTACAACTTCGAGGACTCCATCCTGATCTCCGAGCGGGTGGCCCAGGAAGACCGTTTCACCACCATCCACATCCAGGAGCTGACCTGTGTCGCCCGTGACACCAAGCTGGGGCCGGAGGAGATCACCTCCGATATTCCCAACGTCGGTGAGAGCGCGCTCGGGAAACTGGATGAGTCCGGTATTGTCTATATCGGAGCCGAGGTCGGCCCCGGTGACATCCTGGTGGGCAAGGTCACGCCCAAGGGCGAGACCCAGCTGACACCGGAAGAGAAGCTGCTGCGTGCCATCTTCGGTGAGAAAGCGTCCGACGTGAAGGACACCTCCCTGCGGGTCAAGACCGGCACCAAGGGCACCGTTATCGACGTGCAGGTCTTCACCCGTGACGGCGTGGAGAAGGACAAGCGCGCGGTGCAGATCGAAGAAGAGCAGCTGACCAGCATTCGCAAGGACCTTAACGACGAGTTCCGTATCGTTGAAGGGGCGACCTTTGAGCGTCTGCAGCGTGCCTTGGTCGGCGCCAAGGTCAACGGCGGTCCCAACCTGAAGAAAGGCGACACCCTGACCGAGGAGTACCTGTCCGGCCTGCCGCGTTCCGACTGGTTCAAGATCCGCGTCGACGACGAGGAGCTGGTGCAGACCCTGGAGCGTGCCCAGGAGCAGCTGGCCGAGCGTCGCCAGATGCTGGAAGACCGCTACGAAGACAAGAAGCGCAAGCTGCAGCAGGGCGATGACCTGGCGCCGGGCGTACTGAAGATCGTCAAGGTCTACGTGGCCGTTAAGCGTCGCATCCAGCCCGGTGACAAGATGGCCGGTCGTCACGGTAACAAGGGTGTTATCTCCGCCATCATGCCGGTGGAAGACATGCCTTACGACGAGAACGGCGAGCCGGTTGACATCGTGCTGAATCCGCTGGGTGTTCCCTCGCGTATGAACGTGGGCCAGGTGCTGGAAACCCACTTCGGCGCTGCCGCCAAGGGGCTCGGGGATCGCATCAACGCCATGCTCGAGGCGCAGGAGAAAATCGCCAAGATCCGCGAGCTGCTGGTTGAGATCTACAACCAGGTCGGCGGGCTGATCAAAGAGGACATCGACGGCCTCAGCGACGACGAGGTGCTGGAACTGGCCCGCAACCTGCGCGAGGGTGTGCCCTTTGCGACACCGGTATTTGACGGCGCCAACGAGACCGAGATCAAGAGCATGCTGGAACTGGCCGGACTGGACACCAGCGGTCAGCGGATGCTGATGGACGGCCGCACCGGCGAGCCCTTCGATCGTCCGGTGACCGTGGGCTACATGTACATGCTCAAGCTCAACCACCTGGTCGACGACAAGATGCATGCCCGTTCCACTGGCTCCTACAGCCTGGTTACCCAGCAGCCGCTGGGTGGTAAGGCCCAGTTCGGTGGCCAGCGCTTCGGTGAGATGGAGGTCTGGGCCCTGGAGGCCTACGGCGCCGCCTACACCCTGCAGGAAATGCTCACCGTCAAGTCCGATGACGTCAACGGCCGGACCAAGATGTACAAGAACATCGTGGACGGCGACCACCACATGGAGCCGGGCATGCCCGAGTCCTTCAACGTGCTGGTCAAGGAAATCCGTTCCTTGGGTATCGACATCGAACTGGAAAACGAATAAGCCGCAGTTATCAACGAGGTGAGGGGCTTCGCCCCTCACAACCGATAACTCCGTTAGGAGCCGCCGATGAAAGATTTGCTTAACCTGTTGAAATCGCAAGGCCAGAGTAACGAGTTCGATTCCATTCGAATCTCCCTGGCTTCGCCCGAGATGATCCGCTCCTGGTCCTATGGTGAGGTCAAGAAGCCGGAAACTATCAACTACCGTACCTTCAAGCCCGAGCGTGAAGGTCTGTTCTGCGCCAAGATCTTTGGCCCGGTCAAGGACTACGAGTGCCTGTGCGGCAAGTACAAGCGGCTCAAGCACCGTGGTGTGATCTGTGAGAAGTGCGGCGTTGAAGTCGCCCTGGCCAAAGTGCGTCGTGAGCGCATGGGCCACATCGAGCTGGCCAGCCCCGTGGCCCACATCTGGTTCCTCAAGTCGCTGCCGTCCCGCATCGGCCTGCTGCTGGACATGACCCTCCGTGACATCGAGCGGGTGCTCTACTTCGAATCCTTCGTGGTGACCGAGCCCGGCATGACCGACCTGGAAAAAGGTCAGCTGCTCAACGACGAGGAGTACTTCGAGAAGCTCGAGGAGTACGGCGACGAGTTCGAGGCCAAGATGGGTGCCGAGGCGATCCAGGCCCTGCTGGCTTCCCTCGACATGGAGGGCGAAATCGCCCAGATGCGCGAGGAGATTCCCAGCACCAACTCCGAGACCAAGATCAAGAAGATCTCCAAGCGGCTGAAGCTGATGGAGGCCTTCGTGGCGTCCGGCAACAAGCCCGAGTGGATGATTCTCAAGGTGCTGCCGGTTCTGCCGCCGGATCTGCGTCCGCTGGTGCCCCTGGACGGTGGCCGTTTCGCCACCTCCGACCTGAACGATCTGTACCGTCGGGTAATCAACCGTAACAACCGCCTCAAGCGCCTGCTGGAGCTCTCCGCGCCCGACATCATCGTGCGTAACGAGAAGCGTATGCTGCAGGAGTCCGTGGACGCGCTGCTGGACAACGGCCGTCGCGGCCGTGCCATCACCGGCTCCAACAAGCGTCCGCTGAAGTCCCTGGCCGACATGATCAAGGGTAAGCAGGGTCGCTTCCGTCAGAACCTGCTGGGTAAGCGGGTCGACTACTCCGGCCGTTCCGTTATCGTGGTTGGCCCCTACCTGCGCCTGCACCAGTGCGGCCTGCCCAAGAAGATGGCCCTGGAGCTGTTCAAGCCGTTTATCTTCTCCAAGCTGGAGCTGCGCGGCCTAGCCACCACCATCAAGGCGGCCAAGAAGATGGTCGAGCGCGAGACCCCCGAGGTGTGGGATATCCTCGCCGAGGTCATTCGCGAGCACCCTGTCATGCTGAACCGGGCGCCGACTCTGCACCGTCTGGGTATTCAGGCGTTCGAACCGGTCCTGATCGAGGGTAAGGCGATCCAGCTGCACCCGCTGGTCTGTGCCGCCTACAACGCCGACTTCGACGGCGACCAGATGGCGGTCCACGTGCCGCTGACCCTGGAAGCCCAGCTCGAAGCCCGTGCCCTGATGATGTCCACCAACAACATCCTCTCTCCGGCCAACGGCGAACCGATCATCGTGCCTTCCCAGGACGTGGTGCTGGGTCTGTACTTCATGACCCGGGAAAAGATCAACGCCAAGGGTGAAGGCATGGCCTTTGCCGACCACGAGGAGGTGCATCGCGCCTATCACGGCAAGCAGGTTGAGCTGCAGGCCAAGGTCAAGGTGCGCATCAAGGAAACCGTGCGCGACATCGAGGGTAACGTCAGCGAAGCGACACGCATCGTCGACACCACCGTCGGCCGTGCGCTGCTGTTCGAGATCGTTCCCGCGGGGCTGCCCTTCGAAATGGTCAACCAGCCGATGAAGAAGAAGGCCATCTCCAAGATACTGAACGAGGCTTACCGTCGCTGCGGCCTGAAGGATACCGTCATCTTCGCCGACCAGCTGATGTACATGGGTTTCGCCTTCGCCACCCGTTCCGGCGCGTCCGTGGGTGTGAACGACTTCGTTATTCCGGCCCTGAAGAAGGACATCATCGGCGACGCCGAAGCCGAGGTGAAGGAGATCGAAATGCAGTACGCCGACGGTCTGGTCACCGCCGGCGAGAAGTACAACAAGGTGATCGACCTCTGGTCCCGTGCCAACGAGAAGGTCACCGAAGCGATGATGGCGGACCTCAAAGTTGATGACGTACTGGATGCTGATGGCAACCCGGTGCTGGACGAAGAGGGTAACCCCAAGCAGCAGGAGTCCTTTAACTCCGTCTACATGATGGCCGACTCCGGCGCCCGGGGTAGCGTGGCGCAGATGCGTCAGCTGGGCGGTATGCGGGGCCTGATGGCCAAGCCCGACGGCTCCATCATCGAGACCCCCATCGTGGCCAACTTCCGTGAAGGTCTGAACGTACTCCAGTACTTCATCTCCACCCACGGTGCCCGTAAGGGTCTGGCCGATACGGCTCTGAAGACCGCTAACTCCGGTTACCTGACCCGTCGTCTGGTGGACGTCGCCCAGGACCTGGTGATCACCGAGCGTGACTGTGGCACCGAGAGCGGGCTGACCATGGCGCCTCTGATCGAAGGCGGTGACGTGGTGGTGCCTCTGGGTCAGCGCGTGCTGGGCCGAGTGGTCGCTACCGACGTGATCGACCCCGGCACCCAGGAGACCCTGATCCCCGCCGGCGAACTGATCGACGAAGCCTGGGTCTTGCGCCTGGAGACCGACGAGAAGCTCTCCTCCATCGACGAGATCAAGGTACGTTCTGCCATCACCTGTGAGACCCGTCACGGTGTCTGTGCCCAGTGTTACGGCCGTGACCTGGGTCGTGGTCACCTGGTCAACCAGGGCGAGGCGGTCGGCGTTATCGCTGCCCAGTCCATCGGTGAGCCGGGAACCCAGCTCACCATGCGGACCTTCCACATCGGTGGTGCGGCCTCCCGTGCCGCAGCGGTGGACAGCATTCAGGTTAAGAACGGCGGCGAAATCCGCCTGCACAACCTCAAGTACGTCTCCAAGCAGGACGGTAACCTGGTTGCCACCTCCCGTTCAGGCGAACTGGGTGTCACCGATGCCCACGGTCGTGAGCGCGAGCGTTACAAGGTGCCTTACGGCGCCCTGATTAAGGTCAAGGACGGCGAGAAGGTGGAAGCGGGCGACGTGGTTGCCAACTGGGACCCCCACACCCACCCGATCGTCGCGGAAGTGGCCGGTAAGGTGGCCTTCTCCGGCATGGAGGAGGGGCTCACCATCACCCGTAAGACCGATGAGCTCACCGGTCTGACCGCCATCGAGGTGCTGGATCCCAAGGACCGTCCTACCTCCGGTAAGGACCTGCGGCCGATGATCACCCTGGTGGACGACGCCGGCAACGAGCTGATCCACCCCGCCAGCGGCAGCCCGGTGCAGTACATGATGCCCGGTGGCGCCTGGCTGAACATTGACAACGGCGCGCCCCTGGAAGTGGGTGACGTTATTGCCCGTATTCCCCAGGAAAGCGGCAAGACCAAGGACATCACCGGTGGTCTGCCCCGGGTTGCCGACCTGTTCGAAGCCCGTAAGCCCAAGGAGTCCTCCATCCTGGCGGAGATCTCCGGTGTGGTCAGCTTCGGCAAGGAGACCAAGGGCAAGAAGCGTCTGGTGATCACCCCCAACGAGGGCGAGCCCTACGAGGTGCTGATCCACAAGTGGCGTACCCTGAACGTGTTCGAAGGCGAGCAGGTGGAGAAGGGCGAGGTGATCTCCGACGGTCCCTCCAACCCGCACGACATTCTGCGGATCCTGGGCGTCGAGGCGCTGGCCAACTACATCACCTCAGAGATTCAGGACGTTTACCGCCTGCAGGGTGTTGGCATCAACGACAAGCACATCGAAGTGATCGTGCGTCAGATGCTGCGTAAGGTCGAGATCCTCGGCGGTGGTGACACCAGCCTGATCAAGGGCGACCAGGTGGAGTACAACCAGCTGCTGGAGGCCAACGAGAAGGCGGAGGCCGAAGGCAAGGCTCAGGCTCAGTTCGAGCGGGTGCTACTGGGTATCACCAAAGCGTCCCTGGCCACCGAGTCCTTCATTTCCGCAGCCTCCTTCCAGGAGACTACCCGGGTGCTGACCGAAGGCGCGGTGACCGGCAAGTCCGACTCCCTGCGTGGTCTGAAGGAGAACGTGGTGGTGGGCCGTCTGATCCCTGCCGGTACCGGGCTTGCTTACCACGCCGAGCGCAAGCGTCAGCGTGAGGAAGCGGCTCAGGCCAGCGGCACCAGCACGGTGAGCGCCGAGGAGATCCAAGCGGCTCTGGCCGAGGCCCTGAACTCGGAAAATTGATCGGTAAGGGCCTGAACCCTTGGGTTCGGGCCCTTATTGACTCAGGCGGGCGAGATGATTAAAATTTCGCCCCTTCGTGGCAGGGTCGCAGATCCTGTCTTTTTGTATGGTGCTTTTTATTCAAAAGCGTGGAGTTAAGCTGAATGGCTACTATTAACCAATTGGTTCGTAAGCCGCGCAAGCGCAAGGTCGCTCCGAGTGACGTACGTGCCCTCGAGGCCTGTCCTCAGCGTCGTGGCGTTTGCACTCGCGTTTACACCACTACCCCGAAGAAGCCGAACTCGGCCCTGCGGAAGGTATGTCGTGTGCGCCTGACCAACGGCTATGAAGTGTCTTCCTACATCGGTGGTGAAGGTCACAACCTGCAAGAGCACAGTGTTGTGCTGATCCGTGGCGGTCGTGTTAAGGACCTGCCCGGTGTGCGTTACCACACTGTTCGCGGCGCCCTGGATACCTCCGGTGTTGCCGATCGTAAGCAAGCCCGTTCCAAGTACGGTGCCAAGCGTCCCAAGTAAGACGTTCGGAAACCCTGCCTGATGTAGCGGCTACGCTACCCGGACATTGTTGACGATAAGAGTAAGGTCGGGCCTTTATGCTACGTGTAGGTGCCCGGACTAACCTGAAGACCTAATTTAGAGGGCTTATCATGCCTAGAAGACGCGTTGTCGCTAAGCGCGAAATCCTGCCGGATCCCAAGTTCGGCAACCAGACCCTGGCCAAGTTCATGAACCACGTCATGGTCAGCGGTAAGAAATCCGTCGCCGAGAAAATCGTATACGGCGCCCTGGACAAGCTCCAGGAGCGTGGTGCCAGCGATCCCGTTGAAGTATTCACCAAGGCCCTGGAAGCCGTGCAGCCGATGGTTGAGGTTAAGTCCCGCCGCGTTGGTGGTGCCACCTACCAGGTCCCCGTAGAAGTGCGCCCCTCACGCCGCTCTGCCCTGGCCATGCGCTGGCTGGTAGACGCAGCCCGTAAGCGTGGCGAGAAGTCCATGGCACTGCGTCTGGCCGGCGAGATCGGCGATGCCGCCGAAGGCCGTGGCGCCGCCGTCAAGAAGCGTGAAGACGTACACCGCATGGCGGAAGCCAACAAGGCTTTCTCCCACTACCGCTTCTAAACAGAGGACAATTCCGTGGCTCGTAAAACACCGCTTAACCGGTACCGCAACATCGGCATCTGTGCCCACGTTGACGCCGGTAAGACCACCACTACCGAGCGCGTCCTGTTCTACACCGGTCTGTCCCACAAGATCGGTGAGGTACACGACGGCGCCGCTACCATGGACTGGATGGAGCAGGAGCAGGAGCGGGGTATCACCATCACCTCCGCCGCGACGACCTGTTTCTGGGCTGGTATGAACCAGCAGTTCGACCAGCACCGCGTCAACATCATCGACACCCCCGGGCACGTTGACTTCACTATCGAAGTTGAGCGTTCCCTGCGGGTTCTCGACGGCGCTGTGGTCGTGCTCTGTGCCTCCTCCGGCGTACAGCCCCAGACCGAGACCGTCTGGCGTCAGGCCAACAAGTACGAAGTGCCCCGCATGGTGTTCGTCAACAAGATGGACCGTGCCGGCGCTGACTTCGACATGGTTGTTGAGCAGCTGAAAAGCCGTCTGGGCGCCGTCGCCGTGCCGATCAACTTCCCGATCGGTGCCGAGGACGAGTTCAAGGGCGTGGTCGACCTGGTCAAGATGAAGGCGATTCTCTGGAACGAAGAAGACCAGGGCATGACCTACGAAGAGGCGGACATCCCCGCCGACCTGCAGGCCAAGGCCGAAGAACTGCGCGAGCAGCTGGTCGAAGCCGCCGCCGAAGGCTCCGAAGAGCTGATGGAGAAGTACCTCGAAGAGGGCGACCTGACCAACGACGAGATCAAGGCCGGTATCCGTGCCCGCACCCTGGCGAACGAGATCGTGCCCATGCTGGCAGGCTCCGCGTTCAAGAACAAGGGTGTGCAGGCCATGCTGGATGCGGTTATCGAGCTGATGCCCTCGCCCCTGGACGTTAAGGCGATCGAAGGTACCCTGGACGACGCCGAAGGCACCGTGGCTACCCGTGAGGCCGACGACAAGGCGCCCTTCGCCGCCCTGGCGTTCAAGATCGCCACCGACCCCTTCGTCGGTACCCTGACCTTTATCCGGGTCTACTCCGGTACCCTCAAGTCCGGTGATGCGGTTTACAACTCCGTCAAGCAGAAGAAAGAGCGCGTCGGCCGTATGGTGCAGATGCACTCCAACAACCGCGAGGAGATCAAGGAAGTGCTGGCCGGCGACATCGCCGCCACCATCGGCCTGAAGGACGTTACCACCGGTGACACCCTGTGCGATATCGACAACAAGATCGTTCTCGAGCGCATGGAGTTCCCCGATCCGGTAATCTCCGTAGCCGTTGAACCCAAGTCCAAGGCCGACCAGGAGAAGATGGGTATCGCGCTGGGCAAGCTGGCCCAGGAAGACCCCTCCTTCCGTGTCGAGACCGACGAGGAATCCGGACAGACCATCATTTCCGGTATGGGTGAGCTGCACCTGGACATCATCGTCGACCGCATGAAGCGCGAGTTCAAGGTAGAGGCCAACATCGGCAAGCCCCGCGTGGCCTACCGCGAGAAGATCCGCAGCTCTGTCGACGCCAACCACAAGTTTGCCCGTCAGTCCGGTGGTCGCGGCCAGTACGGTCACGTGGTCATCGAGTTCTCTCCCTCCGAGGAGGACGGTCTGGAGTTCGTCAACGAGATCGTCGGTGGTGTTATTCCCAAGGAATACATTCCCGCGATCGAGAAGGGGATCACCGAGCAGATGCAGAACGGCGTCATCGCGGGCTACCCGCTGCTGGGCCTGAAAGCGCGTCTGTACGACGGCTCCTTCCACGAGGTGGACTCCAACGAGATGGCGTTCAAGATCGCTGCCTCTCAGGCACTGAAGAAGTACGCCGCGCAAGCGAATCCCTGCCTGCTCGAGCCGATGATGAAGGTCGAGGTGGTCACCCCTGAGGATTACATGGGCGACGTCATGGGCGACCTGAACCGTCGCCGCGGTATCGTTCAGGGCATGGAGGATACCCCCTCC
The DNA here is from genome assembly GCF_017309075.1 of Motiliproteus sp. SC1-56. GTDB lineage: Bacteria > Pseudomonadota > Gammaproteobacteria > Pseudomonadales > Balneatricaceae > Motiliproteus. The sequence goes on from NZ_JAEMGS010000007.1 coordinate 51,559, forward strand.
GGTAAGGTTATCCGGGCCGAGGTGCCGCTGGGTGAAATGTTCGGTTATGCAACCGACCTGCGCTCTGCGACCCAGGGTCGTGCGACCTACGCCATGGAGTTTGAGAAATACGCCGAGGCGCCGCAGAACATCGCCGAAGCTGTTATCAACGCTGAATCTTAATCACTGATTACGAGACTAAGAGGTTATATACCGTGTCTAAGCAAACTTTTGAACGTAACAAGCCCCACGTCAACGTTGGTACCATCGGCCACGTTGACCACGGCAAGACCACTCTGACCGCCGCTCTGACCCGCGTTTGCGCCGAAGTATGGGGCACCGGTGAGCTGCGCGCTTTCGACCAGATCGATAACGCGCCCGAAGAGCGTGAGCGTGGTATCACCATCGCTACCTCTCACGTAGAGTACGACTCTCCCGAGCGTCACTACGCTCACGTTGACTGCCCCGGCCACGCCGACTACGTCAAGAACATGATCACCGGTGCTGCCCAGATGGACGGCGCGATCCTGGTTTGCGGCGCCACCGACGGCCCCATGCCCCAGACCCGTGAGCACATCCTGCTGTCCCGTCAGGTGGGTGTTCCTTACATCGTCGTGTTCCTGAACAAGGCTGACCTGCTGGCTGACGACTGTGGCGGCGCTGACAGCGAAGAGTACGCAGAGATGCTGGAACTGGTCGAAATGGAACTGCGTGACCTGCTGTCCGAGTACGACTTCCCCGGCGACGACACCCCGATCATCCCCGGTTCTGCCCTGATGGCGCTGAACGGCGAAGACGACAACGAAATGGGTACTACCGCTGTTAAGAAGCTGGTAGAAACTCTGGACTCTTACATCCCCGAGCCTGAGCGTGCCATCGACGGCGCCTTCATCATGCCCATCGAGGACGTATTCTCCATCCAGGGCCGTGGTACCGTTGTTACCGGTCGTGTTGAGCGCGGTATCATCAAGGTTGGCGAAGAAGTTGAGATCGTCGGCATCAAGGAAACCACCAAGACTACCTGTACTGGTGTCGAGATGTTCCGCAAGCTGCTGGACGAAGGCCGTGCCGGTGAGAACGTTGGTGTTCTGCTGCGTGGTACCAAGCGTGACGACGTTGAGCGTGGTCAGGTACTGGCTAAGCCCGGTTCTATCACTCCTCACACCAAGTTCGAAGGCGAAGTCTACGTACTGAGCAAGGACGAAGGTGGTCGTCACACGCCTTTCTTCAAGGGCTACCGTCCCCAGTTCTACTTCCGTACCACTGACGTCACCGGTTCTTGTGAACTGCCTGAAGGCGTTGAGATGGTTATGCCTGGCGACAACATCCAGATGTCTGTCGAGCTGATCGCTCCGATCGCCATGGACGAAGGTCTGCGCTTCGCGATCCGCGAAGGCGGCCGTACCGTCGGTGCCGGCGTTGTATCCAAGATCATCGAGTAATCTTGGTGGCAGGTGAGGGGCTCGCCCTTCACCGCCTTCTCGAAAAGCCGCGTCTCCCAGGAGGCGCGGCTTTTTTATTGCCTAGGGACATCAAGACGTCCCTGCCGCCATCCTGCGCACAAAGGCCTAGGTCTCCCTCAGGTCACCCGCTGGCTGCCTGCGCTATAGTTTCATACGCGGGCCAGTGAGTTGGCATCGAAGAAGTTAACCAGCAGCCTTATTGGCCGGTCTGCTACGTATGTATCTAGCCAGGCCGCGTTCCCTCGCATCGCCTTAATCGGCTGTTTGGCCCGTTATCGGCAGTCCTGTCCTCAATCGCTTTTTCCAAACCAGTTGAAGGAGGCCTTTATGCCGACCCAGGAAGAACTGCAGATGTGGCTTGAGGAGGTGGCGACGGCCGCGGCCCCGTTCGGGGAGGCGGCGTCTGTGGCGGCCGCAGCGCCGGATATTACCTGTGCCTATCTCATCAACCTCCTGAATCGCCTGCTGCTCAGGATTGCGCAGGATACGGCGATCAGCGGTATGACCGGTGCAGAAACCCAGGCCTACCGGGATCTGCAGGTGCTGCGCACAAGAATTATCCGCGCCTGCGATGAGTCGCAGCAGCCTGAAGAGGTCGAAGAGACATCGGAGAATGGCGACGAGCCGGAGCCCGGGAGCGAGACGCCGCCGGATGAGACGGAGAGTGAACCGGTAACGCCGCTTCCCGAGAAGCCGCAACCGGTTGAGGTGGTGGAGCCCGATCCTACCTGTTGCGATATCCACGGCCACCAGCTGCCCAGCCTGGATTTCCGGGGGCTGACCCTCGGGCAGCGCTCAGGCGGTGTGCTGCTTGGTGGCAGCGTGGTGAGCGAGCATCCCTGTGGTTTCGCCTATTGGGACATGAAAGTGGTGATGGTCGGGCGGGACGGCACTCAGACGCGGGTCTACCGGACGACCAGTCGTGTGGGGAACTCCTCCAAGCAGCTTTCGCTGGAGTTACCCTCGTCGCTGCTGCGGGGCTTTCGCTCCGGATTTGTCGAGATCACGGTGGAATCGACCTGTGGCACCTCGAACCGCGCCATCCGCAGTAACCACGGCTGGGTGATCAAGCCCGGCAGTCCGACGCAGCCTTAGGCTGGGCGTTCTTTGAGGCTTGTGGCGTATCGGTGCGCGATCAGCGCTACGCCGCGAGGAGGTACCCAGGTAGCAGGGCAGAAATAAAAGGAGAGGGGAAAGCCGGGAAGTTGCGGCTAGCGGCGATTGTGCGCCGCCAGCCGGCGGGTCTTATTGCTGCTGGTCCGAAGCGTCGGCCAGGATTTCGGCGCCCTGGCACCCGGAGAGGGCGAGCTGGGGCGGGTTGAAGGAGAAGGTGAAGTTGCCGGCCTGCTTGAGGGCATTAAGCCCGAGAATCTGGCGTGTCTTGCCCGGGAACACCGCGGCTTCGACGTTGGTGAGCCTGCAGTTGCCGATGTTCATCTCGGCCAGTTCGTAAACCGGGACCACGATCTCCGAGCCGTTGGCCAGCACTCCTCGCAGCTCGCGCTGGTACTCGGCCTGACCGCTCTCTTTCAGCCCCGCCAGGGTGGTTTCGTTGATGGTCATGTAGCCCGAGCCTGTGTCGACCATGAAATCCATTGCACCCATCTCGCCGACCTCTGCCTGAACGTAGAAGGTGGTCGCATTCCCTTGCCACATGGGAATGGTATTGCTCGCTTCGTTGGCGTTCGCGGCGGAGAAGGTCAGGGGACCCAGGAGGGCAAAGAGGGGCAGCAGTTTCTTCATCGTAGAAAATCTCACGGTAGCTGAGTCTCTGGGCACGCCTTAGGCGACTGCGCTTGCCCGTTTGGCCATCCTCTGGCATGCGGTAGGTCACCGCTCAATCTGTACCGGCTAGAGTAGCGAGTTTCCCACAGGTGGGCATTGACGGATGTCAGGCAAACGCCCGTTTTGATCAAAAAACAGCCTGCTCAGGCGCCACTGAAAAAGTCGTAATCCATGCGGGATCGCGGCGCCTGGAGGTAGTAGCCCTGGATATAGTGGACCCCGGCCCGGTACAGCTTGGTCATAACGTTGGTCCCTTCCACCAGGGGGGCGACCACGGTTTTTTCACCGAGGCGCAAGGGCTCGATCAGCTTGTCGAACGCCTCGTGCTTGGCCGGGTCTTCCAGCTCCTGGACAAAGGAGCCGTCCAGCTTCACGTACTCGGCCGGGACGTGGCGCAGCACATTTTCCGAGTCGATGGAGCTGCCGTAGTGCTTGATGCAGGCGCTGGCATGGAGTTGCACCAGCCCCTGGGCGAAGATGTTGGCGTACTTGAGGTAGGAGGAGGCGTCGGCTTCGCTGAACTGGAAAATCAGCGAGTCGCCTGGCACTTCGAACGCCTTGAGCTGCTCCGCAATCCACTGCAGCAGCCGCGGGTCCTCCAGGGAACGCCCGGTCAGGTTGATAAACAGGCGGTTGCGCTTGCCCTCTCGGTGCTCCTCGGCCAGCTGGCGAATGCTCTCCTGGATCACCCAGCGGTCGAGCTCCACGCTCAGCTCCGCGTGATCCAGCATGGTGAGGAACATGTTGGGGGAGACTTCGTTATCGTCCTTGTCGATCAGGCGCAGCAGTACTTCGTACAGGCTCTGGTGGTCGCCGCGAAGGCTGACCACCGGCTGGAACAGGAGCTTGAAGCTATTGTCCTTGATGGCGGCGCGGAGCTTTTTGACCGAGAGGCCTTCGTCTTCCTCCTGCTCCTCCGGAACCAGCAGGTTGACGCCGTTGCCGCGCTGACTTTCGCTGCTCACCCCCTCGGAGGCGGCCTGTGCCAGACGCAGTACTTCCTGGGAGCTGGGCGAGTCGGCGGTAATGGGGGTGACGCCGATGCTGCAGGTGGTCTGGATGCTCTGGCCGGCAACGGTGGAGAGGTTGCTCTCCACCGCAGCGCGGATCCGCTCTGCGACCTCCATGGCCTTGCTGGAGTCTGGATCGCCGTAAATCAGGGCGAAGGCGTCAAGGTTGTAACGGGTCAGGACATGGGCCCGGTTGACCAGTTTTTTCAGGGTGTTGGCCACGTCACGGACGATGGTGTCAGCCCCGTTGACCCCCACCTCCGCTTTGAGGCTGTTGAAATTGTCGAGGGTGATGTAGAACAGGTGTAGCCCTTGCCCAGCCCTGACTGCCGACTGCACCGCCTGGTCCAGCTTCTTGGCGAGAAACACCTGGTTCTTGAGGCCGGTCACTAGGTCCTGCTCGGCGAGGGACTCCATCACCGCGTCCTGGTGGGGGGTGTGCATGGTGACCTGGATGCAGGCGGTCCGCTCGAACCGGGAGCGGTGCAGGTTCAGGCTGGCATTGAAGCGGCTGTTGTCTTTGCGACGGATCAGCAGGTCCAGATCCTGTTCAACGTCGCTGTCGCTGCGAAAATCGTCCAGCCCCTGGCTCAGTTTCTGTTTTTCTTCGCCGTCGGCGAGTTGTTCCAGGGGGCTGCCAAGGAGCTCCTTGCTGTCCTCAAAACCGGTCATTTCCATGAAGGCCGGGTTCAGGTAAATCAGCTCGTGCTCCTTGTTGACGAAGGCAATGGCCTCGCTGGAGGAGTGCAGCAGCTCGCGTAGGCGCTTCTCGGATTCGACCAGGTGGAATTCGGCCTGACGCCGGCGACGGCGGTTCTTCAGGTGGTAGAGTTCCCGGCGGATCACCAGGGTTAGAAGCTCCTTCTGGTCAAAGGGGACCACGGCGCTGGCGCGGTTCTTCATGCCTTCCAGGCGGTGCTCTACGTCGGCTGTCGGGGCCAGCACGATAACCGGAATATCCTTGTTGTGAGCTTTGAGCTGTTCGCCCAGCTCGGCGAGACTGAGCGGCGCCTGTTGCGCGATCAGGATCAGGTCCCAGGTACGCGCGCCGAGGGCTTTGTTCAGTTGCTCCGCGGTATCTACTTGCTCCGCGTGGGCGCTGAGTCGTTCGGCCTGTAGCAGGGAGATCACAGGCTCCGAGTCCGTGGATTTGACGCCGATGAAAAGGATATTGAGGTTCTGTCGCAACTTCTGCATAAGTGCCGCTTTTCTGAAGTCCGTTCCGGTTGAGCGGCTAGATTACACCTTTAGCGGGTAATTATCATCTGTGGAGCCTGGGGCTGTGTTGCCATTTCAGGGCCTTAGCGCGGTGTCCTTGAGGCTCTGGGCAGATCGGCTGACTGCGTCGGCAAAGGGGCGGGGGGCAGCGAAAGGAAAGTAGCTGTGAGGCGGCAGGTCAGTGCGGGTGCTCGTGCGTGTATTGTTCTGCTGACGCCGGACTTGACTGTGCGACGGATCGGATCTGAGGATTGTGCTGTAGGGGAGAAAAGATGGCTGGGGTGGCAGGATTCGAACCTACGCATGACGGGATCAAAACCCGTTGCCTTACCGCTTGGCGACACCCCAGCAGAGGTTGGTGGCTACAGCTGAATGTTAGCTGTTTTTCCACCGCCAGCAACAAGAGAGAGGGGCCTCTTTGACTGCTGGCTCAATACGGAGAATGGTGGCTATGACTAGATTCGAACTAGTGACCCCATCATTATGAGTGATGTGCTCTAACCAACTGAGCTACATAGCCGCCGTATTGAGGCGCGAATTATTCCCTGTTCCGGGAATCTTGTCAACACCTCAGAAACAGATTTTAGACGTTGAACCGGAAGTGGATCACGTCCCCGTCCTGGACCCGGTACTCCTTGCCCTCCAGGCGCCATTTCCCTGCTTCCTTGGCCCCCTGCTCGCCGTTGCAGGCGACGAAGTCGTCGTAGGAAATCACCTCGGCGCGGATAAAGCCTTTCTGGAAGTCGGTGTGAATAACGCCGGCCGCCTCGGGGGCGGTGGCGTTCTGCTTGACGGTCCAGGCGCGTACTTCCTTCACCCCGGCGGTGAAGTAGGTCTGCAGCCCCAGCAGGTGGTAACCGGCCCGAATTACCCGGTCCAGGCCTGGCTCTTCCATCCCCAGGTCGGCGAGAAACTCAGCGCGCTCCTCGTCGTCCAGCTCGGCGATCTCTGACTCCAGCTTGTTGCAGATGGCCACCACCTCGGCCCCCTCGTTTGCGGCCAGTTCGCGTACCTGGTCCAGGTGGGGGTTGTCCTCGAAGCCGTCCTCGTCGACGTTGGCAATGTAGAGGGTGGGCTTGGCGGTGAGCAGGTTTAGCCCCTTGATCGCCTTGCGCTCGTCGTCGTTGAGTTCCGCGGAGCGAACCGGCTCGCCACGCTCGAGGTAGGGCAGGATTTTTTCCAGCAGGGCCTTGGTCTTGAGGGCGTCCTTGTCGCCGCTCTTGGCGACGCGCAGCACTTTCTGCAGCTGTTTTTCCACGGACTCAAGATCAGCCAGGGCCAGTTCGGTGTTGATCACGTCGATGTCGGCCAGCGGGTCGATCTGGTTGGCCACGTGGATCACGTTATCGTCTTCAAAGCAGCGCACCACGTGGGCGATGGCGTCGGTTTCGCGGATGTTGGCCAGGAACTGGTTGCCCAGCCCCTCACCCTTGGAGGCGCCGGCCACGAGGCCCGCGATATCCACGAACTCCATGGTGGTGGGGATCACTTTCTGCGGGTTGACGATGGCCGACAGCTTGTCCAGACGCGGGTCGGGCATGGGCACGATGCCGGCATTGGGCTCGATGGTGCAGAACGGGAAATTTTCGGCGTCGATCCCGGCTTTGGTCAGTGCGTTGAACAGGGTGGATTTGCCTACGTTGGGTAGGCCGACGATTCCGCAGTTAAATCCCATGGTGTGATCCTGTGCTGAGGTCAGGCCTTGAAGCTGTGCAGCTTGGTCATCGCCTTGGCCAGGCCCTCGGTGAGTAGTAGAGGTAGTGTATTGAGTGCTGCGTCCAGCGCGGCCTGAACCTGCTCGCGCTCGTTGGCCGGGGCACGGCCGAGGACGTAGTTGTGTACCAGTTTGGCGTTGCCCGGGTGGCCGATGCCGATCCGCAGGCGCAGAAATGAGCGGTCGCCGCCCAGCTTTTCGATGGTGTCGCGCAGGCCGTTGTGGCCGCCGTGTCCGCCGCCCTGCTTGAGGCGGGCGCTGCCCGGGGGCAGATCCAGCTCGTCGTGGGCCACCAGGATCTCCTCGGGCGCCACTTTGAAATAGCTGGCGAGGGCCTGAATCGCTTGGCCGCTGAGGTTCATGTACGTGGTGGGGATGAGCAGGTGCAGGTCCCGTCCGGCCAGGTGGGTCTTGCCGTGAAGACCGTGAAACCGTTTCTCGGGTTGCAGGGGGCAGCGGAGTTGCTGCGCCAGCTGCTGAACAAAATCGGCCCCTGCATTGTGACGGGTCTGGTCGTACTTGGGCCCGGGATTACCCAGGCCGACGATCAATTTAACCGCTGTTGTCACCGTGCAGGAGCCTCGACCTCGCTAGTGCTTACTTGCGCTTGCGAGCAACGGTGGCCACCGGCTGGTCGTGGTCGGCACCCAGCGCCAGGGCGGGGATAGTCACGCCGTTCGGGCACTTGACGTCGGACAGGTGGACGATTTCGTCAACCTTGACGTGCTGCATGTCCACTTCCAGGTACTCGGGCAGGTTGTCGGGCAGACACTTGATCTCAACCTGGTTGAGGATGTGAGAAGCCTTGCCACCGAGCTTGATCGCCTCGGACTTGCCTTCGTTGACGAAGTGCAGGGGCACGGTGATCTTGATCGGGTTGCTCTTGGTGACGCGCTGGAAATCCGCGTGCAGGATCACGGGCTTGGCCGGGTGGCGCTGCAGGTCCTTAAGAATGACCCGCTCTTCCTTGCCGTCGATGCTCAGGTTGAGGATGCTGGAGAAGAAGGCTTCGGACTCCAGTGCCTTTGACAGGTCCTTGTGAGGAATGGAGATGGCCTGGGGCTTCTTCTGCTTGCCGCCGAACACGATGGCGGGAACAAGGCTCGCTTCACGACGCAGGCGGCGGCTCGCACCTTTCCCCAGGTCGTCACGGGCTTGGGCGTTAACGGTGAAATCAGACATTTTTGTCGTCCTTTAAAAAAAGACTGCAACACCCTTGCGACCAGGATATTGCAGCGGTTACGGGTTCCCCGGAAGGGGAGTGGTTATCCGCGCGGCGCTCCTCAGAGGAACATCGCGCTGATGGATTCTTCGTTGCACACCCGGCGGATTGATTCGGCCAGCAGTTCGCACATGGTGAGCTGGCGGATGCGCTCGCAGGCCGCAGCGTCCTCGCGCAGCGGCAGGGTGTCGGTGACCACGAGCTCGTCCAGGCTGGAGTTGTTGACGTTCTCAATGGCCCGGCCGGAGAGCACCGGGTGGGTGGCGTAGGCCACGACCCGGGAGGCGCCGTGATCCTTGAGGGCGCTGGCGGCCTTGCACAGGGTGCCGGCGGTGTCGCACATGTCGTCCACCAGGATGCAGGTGCGCCCGGTGACGTCACCGATGATGTGCATCACCTGGGATTCGTTGGCCTTTTCCCGGCGCTTGTCGATGATGGCCAGATCGATGTTGAGCTGTTTGGCCACGGCACGGGCGCGCACGACGCCGCCCACGTCGGGAGAGACCACGATGGGGCTCTCGTAATTCTGGTTCTTGATCTCGTCCAGCAGCACCGGTGAGCCATAGACGTTGTCCACCGGGATATCGAAAAAGCCCTGGATCTGGTCGGCGTGCAGGTCGACGGTCAGTACCCGGTCAATGCCCACGGAGGCCATCATGCTGGCACAGACCTTGGCGCTGATCGGTACCCGGGCCGAGCGGGGGCGTCGGTCCTGGCGGGCGTAGCCAAAGTAGGGCACCACGGCAGTGATACGGGTGGCCGAGGCGCGACGCAGGGCGTCGGCCATCAGGATCAGCTCCATCAGGTTGTCATTGGTGGGCTGACTGGTGGACTGGATGATGAAAACATCCTTGCCGCGAACGTTTTCGTTCAACTCCACCGCGATTTCGCCATCGCTGAAGCGGCCGATGGTGGCTTTTCCGAGAGAGATGCAGAGCTTGTTTGCGACCTTTTCGGCCAGTGCCGGATTGGAGTTTCCGGAGAAGACCATTAGCTTGGACACGCTGGGTACCTTCTTGGACGGTGGCGGTGAGTATGGGTGGAGTCGGGCGGTAGTATTAAAAATGGCTGGGGTGGCAGGATTCGAACCTACGCATGACGGGATCAAAACCCGTTGCCTTACCGCTTGGCGACACCCCAGCAACTCAAAATCGGGCCAGGCCCGTTTTCGAGCGGCATATTTTCGGGGAAGGGTGAGGCGTTGTCAAACGTTGGGTGAAAATTAGCCGTTCCGGGGAGGGCGATGCGGCTTGAGTTCCTTCCGGTCGGGTGGTCTTGGGGGGCAGCCGGGAGCGTCCCGTCAGCTATGGGGCGGCGGTGGGAGTGTCCACTCTTTGAGCAGCAGCACGACCCTGAGTGAATCGCCGTGGCTGAGAATCAGGCGACGCGGCAGCTGGGGGGGCGGCCCGTCCTGGTACTCCCGGTACTGAATCACCCAGCCCTGCTGTTCAAGCCGCTCCAGGCGGTTCTGCGGGTCCAGCGTGTGGCGGCTCGGATAGTCCGGTGCCGGTAGCCCCCGGACCCAGTAGTGCAGCTGGCTGATTGGCAGGTGCCAGCCGAGCTGCGCTTGTAGCATCTGTTCGGGGGTGGCGGCTTGAAAACGGCCTTCACCGGCGATGTCCAAGGTCACCAGCCCCGGCGTCCCCTGGATTCTGACCGAGCCCTGACCCAGGGGGCCGGCGAGGAAAATCTGGTAGCGCCGGGGCTGCTGGGTCCAGTTGAGGCTGGCGGAGGTGTAGCGGTCGGGCTGGCGGACGCCCATTTTGCCCAGCACCTGCCAGCTTTCAAGCGCCTGCAGCTGTAGCTGGCGGGCGGCCCACCCAGGCGCCTGGGAGTCCGGTAGCGGGGCCGTGGCACAGCCGGCGAGCACCAGGACCGCAAGGGCTGCGATCAGCCGCGTCAACATACTAGCTTTCCCGCGCGGAGGTCTTGCCCGCCTCCTCGATGGCCCGCAGCAACAGCGGGCTGTCCGGAGTCTGCTCCAGCGCCTCCTCCCAGACCTGCATGGCCTGCATTTTTTTGCCCAGCGCCCAGTAGACTTTGCCGAGGTGGGTGGCGATCTCCGGGTCTGGGAAGCTGTTGTAGGCCCGCTGCAGGTATTCGAGCGCCTTGTCGTAGTTGCCCAGGTTGTAGTAAGCCCAGCCCATGCTGTCGAGGATGGCGGGATCGTCGGGTTTAATGGCCAGGGCCCGTTCGATCAGGGCCAGGGCTTCTTCATGGCGGTCGGTGTGGTCGGTGAGGCTGTATCCCAGGGCGTTGAGGGCGGTGGCATTGTCCGGGTCCAGTTCCAGCAGGTAGCGCAGGTCGGACTCCAATAGTTCCAGATCGCCCTGCTTTTCTCCGAGCAGGGCCCGGCTGTAGCGCAGGCGGACGTTGTCCGGGTGGGTTTCCAGCGCCTGGTCAAGCAGCGCCATCGCCTGGTGGTCGAAGTCACGCTCGATCAGCCAGCTCGACTCCAGGGCGTAGAGAGTGGGAGCGGCATCGGGGAACTGCTGTCGCGCCTGGGACATGATCTGGCCCAGGCGTGGCTGGGCCTGGGGCTGGTCCAGGATTTTGACAACCTCGGCATAGCTCGGAAGAAAATAGGTGGACTCGGTGACCTGCAGGTAGTGCTCCAGGGCGTTCTCGGCCTCGCCTTGCTGCTGGTCGATGCGGCCCAGGTAGTAATGCAGGGTGCTGCTCATCCCGACCTGCTCGGCAAGGCTGCTGAAGTAGGCTTCGCTGGTGTCGAGCTGGTTGTGCTCGAGCATCAGTGCGCCGAGGTAGAAGTGCAGGTTGTGGTCTCTTGGGTAGCGTGTCAGGAGTTGATCGGCCTGCTGCTCGGCTAGCGGGTACTGGCCCTTTTCCAGCAGCAGTCGCGTATAAAGGGTGCGCATCTGCTTGTGATCGCGTCTTTCCAGCTCCTCGCGCAGGTGGCCAAGGGCCGTGTCCAGGTGGCCGGATTTGCTCTGCAGGTCGGCCTCCAGCAGGATGGCCCGGTCAAGGGCGGGATCCTGTTCCAGTGCCTGCTGGGCCAGCGCCAGGGCGCCGGGAATGTCCCCTTGGTGCTGGATCATCACCGCCTTGACGTAAAGCAGGGGGGCCAGGGGCTCAACGGCCAGCATCCTGTCGATCTGCACTACGTAGGCCGCCCGCTCCTCGTCGCTCATCTGTTGCGCCTGGTTCGCCAGGGCATCGATGGCCCGCAGGTCGTCTCCCTCCAGCACCTTTTCCAGCATGGGCAGGGCCTTCTCGCGGTCGCCGCGCAAAATCAGCTCGGTGGCGGCGAAACCGTAGGGGGTCGGGTTGTCCGGTTCGACGTCGATCCACAGCAGGGCGGCTTTGAGCAGCGCTTCGCGGTTGCGGGCCTGTCCAGCGAGCTGCAGGGCGCGTTTGATAACGCCCAGGTCGCGGGTCTGCTCGGCCTGCTCCAGGTAGTTGCCCAGGCTGACGCCGGTCAGCCCCCGGGAGGCGGCCATTTCTGCCACCATCAGGGAGTAGAGGGTCGCGGGCTTGAAACTACCGGTGGTGGCGGGCGGTGCCTTGGCTGTCGCAGCCGGCTTGGGCGTCTGCGTGGCTTGGGGAGGGGGGGAGGCCTCGTGAGAGGCGCAACCGGCCAGAGCCAGGGTCAGGGCGCCGGTGGCGAGGGTAAAGCAATGATGGGTCTTGGTTATTTGCGGCAAAATGGAGCATTCCCCGTTAAAGTAGAGCCTTACTATAAAGCAGCAGCGACCCGAATGTCAGGCCGCTGCGGGGCGTCGGAAGCGGTATTATTGTTTGGCGCTGAGAAATAGACCCTCGTTTTCAATATTCGCTCAATTAAAGTTATCATTACGCGCTTGTTTGATCTGGAGACGTGAAACCCCCGATGGCGCTGCTCGCTTTAGGCATCAATCATAAAACTGCGTCGGTGGACGTGCGCGAAAAGGTCTCCTTTGCGCCTGAGCAAATGGAGGCGGCGCTGATCCAGGCCAGCAGCTTCGCGAATGTCGGCGAGGTGGCCATTCTATCTACCTGCAACCGTACCGAACTCTACTGCTCCGCGGAGCAGGCGGGAAGCCGGCAGTTGCTGGAGTGGATGGGGGAATACCACGGCCTCGAGGTCAAGGACCTGGAGGCCTGCAGTTACTGTCACTGGGACGAAGCGGCGGTGCGACATATCATGCGCGTGGCCTGCGGCCTGGACTCGCTGGTGCTCGGCGAGCCGCAGATTCTGGGGCAGCTGAAGTCCTCGTACGCGGTGGCGCAGGCCGCCAACTCCGTGCGGGCCGAGCTGGGGCAGGTCTTTCAGTACGCGTTTTCCGTCGCCAAGCAGGTGCGCACCCAGACCGCGATCGGCGAGAACCCGGTATCCGTCGCCTATGCCGCCGTCAGCCTAGCCCAGCATATTTTTGCTGACCTCAGCGAGAGCCGCGCGCTGTTGATCGGGGCCGGCGAGACCGTTGACCTGGTGGCCCGTCACCTCAAGCAGGCCGGGATTCGTGAGCTGGTGGTGGCCAACCGGACCCTGGCCCGGGCCCAGGCCCTGGCCGAACAGTTCGATGCCAAGGCGGTGCTGCTCGCCGATATCCCCGAGGCACTGGAGAAAGCCGATATCGTGATCTCCTCCACCGCCGCGCCCCTGCCCATCCTGGGCAAAGGGATGGTGGAGCGGGCGCTGAAAAAGCGCAAGCACCGGCCCATGTTCATGGTGGACATTGCCGTGCCCCGGGATATCGAGCCGGAAGTGGAAGAGCTCTCCGACGTCTACCTCTACAGCGTGGACGATTTGCGCGAGGTGATCGAGGAGAACGTCAAGTCCCGCGAGACCGCGGCCCGTGAGGCCGAGGCGCTGATCGACCAGGGCGTGATCCAGTTCATGGAGCAGATGCGCTCGCGGGGCGCCGTGGACACGCTGCGGGCGTTGCGGGCCAAGGCTGAGCAGACGCGGGATCAGGAGCTGGCCAAGGCCCTCAAGCAGTTGAGCAAGGGGCAGGATCCGGAGAAGGTGCTGGCGCACCTAGCTCGGGGGCTGACCAACAAGTTTATCCATTCACCCAGCGTGCAGATGAAAAAGGCTTCGGCAGAAGGTCGCCAGGAGCTGCTGACGCTGACCCGGGAGCTGTTTGAGCTTCCTCCCGGCAATACCCCCGACGAGCCCCGATGAAACCTTCGATTCTGAACAAACTGGATACCCTCAAGGACCGCTACGAGGAGCTGGCCGCGCTGCTCGGCGATGCCGAGGTGATCGCCGACCAGGCGCGCTTTCGCGATTATTCTAAGGAGTACGCCGAGCTTGAGCCGGTGGTGCAGAGCTTCGGCGAGTACCTGCAGGTGCAGGAAGACCAGGAGGCCGCCAGGGAGATGCAGGCGGATCCGGAGCTGCGGGAGATGGCCGAGGAGGAGCTGAGAGAGGCCGGGGCGCGTCAGGCAGGCCTGGAGGCGGAGCTGCAGCGCTTGCTGCTGCCCAAGGACCCCAACGACAGCCACAACACTTTTCTGGAGATTCGCGCCGGCACCGGCGGCGACGAGGCCGCCATCTTCGCCGGCGACCTGTTCCGTATGTATTCCAAGTATGCCGAGAAGCAGGGCTGGCGCATCGAGGTGATCAGCGAGAGCCCCGGCGAGCACGGCGGTTACAAGGAGATCATCACCCGGGTGGTGGGCAAGGATGTCTACTCCCGGCTCAAGTTCGAGTCCGGTGCTCACCGGGTGCAGCGGGTGCCGGAAACCGAGTCCCAGGGGCGCATCCATACCTCGGCCTGTACCGTGGCGATCATGCCGGAAGTTGAGACCACGGATGCCGTGGATATCAACAAGAACGATCTGCGTATCGACACCTTCCGCGCTTCCGGTGCCGGGGGCCAGCACGTCAACAAGACCGACTCGGCGATCCGCATCACCCACCTGCCCACCGGGATCGTGGTGGAGTGCCAGGAAGAGCGCTCCCAGCACAAGAACCGGGCCAAGGCGATGTCGCTGCTGGCATCGCGCATTCTCGCCGGCATCCAGGCGCAGCAGGCCGCCGACCAGGCTGATGCCCGCAAGAGCCTGGTGGGCAGTGGCGACCGATCGGAGCGGATCCGCACCTACAACTTTCCCCAGGGGCGGGTTACCGATCATCGCATCAACCTGACCCTCTACAAGCTGCCCGAGGTGATGGAGGGTGAGCTGGACGCGGTGGTCGACCCGCTGGTGCAGGAGTACCAGGCGGACCAGCTGGCCGCCATGGGCGACTGATCCGGCATCATGGCCCTGCGCATCGACGAGGCCCTGGCGCGCGCCGGCGAACTGGCCGAGATCAGCGACACGCCCTTGCTTGATACCCAGTTGCTGCTCGAGCACTGCCTCGACTGCAGCCGGGCCTATCTCTATACCTGGCCCGAGCGAGCGCTGAGTGCGCCCCAGGCCGCAGCCTTTGAAGCCCTGCTGGCCCGGCGCCTGCAGGGCGAGCCTGTCGCCCATATTCTCGGTTGCCGCGATTTCTGGACCCTGACCCTGGAGGTGAACCCCTCCACCCTGATTCCAAGGCCGGATACCGAGCGCCTGGTGGAGCTGGGGCTCGAGCGGCTCTCCGCGGCCCCGGCCCGGGTGGCGGACCTCGGCACCGGTACCGGCGCCATTGCCCTGGCGCTGGCCAGTGAGCGTCCCGCCTGGTCGATTACCGCGGTGGAGCGGGACAGCGCCGCCCTGGCCTTGGCCGAGCGCAACCGCGAGCGCCTGGGGTATGACAACGTGGAGGTGGTGGCCGGCTCCTGGTGCGAGCCTCTTGAGGGGCGCTATGCGATGATTCTCAGCAACCCCCCGTATATTGACGCCGCTGATCCACACCTGACCCAAGGGGACGTGCGCTTCGAGCCGCGCTCGGCGCTGGTGGCCCCCGAGGCGGGCCTGGGGGCAATTCGCACCATCGCCACCCAGGCATTGGACTGCCTCGAAGAGGCGGGCTGGCTGCTGTTTGAGCACGGTTACGACCAGGGGCCGCGGGTGGCGGAACTGCTGCGGGGGCTCGGCTACCGGCAGGTAGCCACATACCAGGACCTCGGGGGTAACGATCGGGTCACCCTGGGGCGACGAGGAACCTGAATTTATGATGACCGACGATCAGTTGTTGCGCTACAGCCGTCAGATTATGCTGCCGGCCCTGGATGTGGCCGGCCAGGAAAAGCTGCTGGCCGCCCGGGTGCTGGTGGTGGGGTTGGGCGGGTTGGGCTCGCCGGTGGCTATCTACCTCGCCGCCGCCGGCATCGGTCACCTGGTACTGGCCGATTTTGACCGGGTCGACCTCTCCAACCTGCAGCGCCAGATCGTCCACAGTAGCGCTGACATCGGCCGTCCCAAGGTGGCCTCGGCCCGGGACAGCCTGTTGGCCCTCAATCCTTCGATAGCGGTCACCGTGCTGGACCGCAAACTCGAAGGGGCCGACCTGGCCGAGCAGGTGGCGCAGGCCGATGCGGTGGTGGACTGCACCGACAATTTCAGCGTCCGCTTCGCTCTGAATGCCGCCTGCGTGGCGGCCGCCAAACCCTTGATTTCGGGCGCCGCGATCCGAATGGAGGGGCAGGTTTCGGTGTTTGACACACGCGACCCCGCCAGCCCCTGCTATCGTTGCCTTTACCAGGAGGGCGACGACAGCCAGCTGACCTGTTCGGAGAGCGGCGTGATCGCCCCTCTGGTGGGGATGATTGGAACCACCCAGGCCCTGGAAACTCTCAAGGTAGTGGCCGGCTTCGGGCGCCCCCTAGTCGGGCGTGTGCTGCTGCTGGATGCGTACACCCTGGAGTGGCGTAGCCTCAAGTTACGTCCTGACCCGGCCTGCCCGGTCTGTGGAGAACAACGCCATGCACCTGCAGTATGACGACGACGACCTCAGGGAGGTGCTGACCTCCACCCGCACCATTGCCATGGTGGGGGCAAGCCCCGACCCCCAGCGTGACAGCCACCGGGTGATGGCCTACCTGCAGGCCCGCGGCTACCGGGTGATTCCGGTCAACCCCGGTTGCGCCGGCGACGAGGTGCTGGGGGAGCGGGTATTCGCCAGCCTGGAAGACATTCCCGCCAGCGTGTCGGTGGACATGGTGGACGTTTTTCGCCGCTCCGAGGCGGTGCCGGAAATCTGCGAATCGGCGATCCGTCTCGGCGCCAAAACGCTCTGGCTGCAACTGGGGGTGGTTCACGGCCCCGCTGCACGGCGGGCTCGCGAGTACGGTCTCAACGTCGTGATGGACCGCTGCCCCAAGATCGATATTCCGCGCCTGGGCCTGGAAGAGGCGTGACGCCAGCTCCGTTTCTCGCAAGCCTTTGAAGGCGCGTTCACCAAGGAGTTTACAATGCCTTTGCTTGACAGCTTTACCGTAGACCACACCCGCATGAACGCTCCCGCCGTGCGGGTGGCCAAGACCATGACCACCCCTGGCGGTGATACCATCACGGTGTTCGACCTGCGCTTTTGCGTGCCCAACGAGGAGCTTCTTAGCGAGAAGGGGATCCATACCCTGGAGCACCTCTTTGCAGGCTTTATCCGCCAGCACCTCAACGGCAACGGGGTGGAGATCATCGACGTGTCCCCCATGGGCTGCCGCACCGGCTTCTACATGAGCCTGATCGGCACTCCGGATGAGCAGCGCGTGGCCGACGCCTGGATGGCGGCCATGGAGGATGTGCTGCAGGTCCAGAGCCAGCGTGATATTCCCGAGCTCAACGAGTACCAGTGCGGCACCTATCGCATGCACTCGCTGGAGGAGGCGCAGAAAATTGCCCGTGCTATCAAGGAGCGGGGCGTTGGGGTGAACAGTAACGCCGAACTCAAACTGGACCCCAAGTTCCTCGAAGCCCACTCCTGAACCGGGCCCGGCGGCGGGCAGCCTTGATCGATGGTTAAGGCCGCCTGTCATCGTGATGGCCCAATTTCCCCATTTAGCCCTTTAGCCGCTCGCCCGTTGCCAGATCACTGGTGAGACCCTGGTCAAAAAAAGGCCGCACGCTGCAAGTGGCTGGAAACCGTTGGCGGCTGGGACTTTTCCCACAGCGTACAACAGCTTTATCCACAGCTTCAGTGGATAAAGCGCCCCGCTAGGTGCCATGCCTCGGCCTGGCAATAAGGCCGACATCTGGGCCTCCATGAGAAGTCCGTTTGCCCGCTGAGCCTCTCCGGCTAACGACGCCCTCCACAGCCTGCTGCGATTGCCTTGTGGCGGGGCTTTGTGGGGGTGAGTGGGTTTGCTGCGTCCGCGGCCTAGAAGGTGAGGATAAAACTGGCCATCCGCTCCGCGGCGTTTTCCAGGTGCCCGGCCTCGGTAAACCCTGACGTCTTACGGGGTTTGAAGCTGTGATCACCGTCTTCAAGGAAGTGGCAGCGCACTGCCGGGGAAAAGGGGTAGCTTTGAACCTCTTCGCGGCGCCCGAAGGTGTCGCGGCTGCCCTGCAGAATCAGGGTGGGCGTGCGGATAGACGCGAGGTGTTCGCCGCGAAACCGCTCGGGTTTGCCGGGCGGATGAAACGGAAATCCCAGGCAGATCACGCCGGCGATGCCGAGCGTTTCGGCCTCCTCGGCGGCCAGCAGGCTGGCCACGCGCCCGCCCATGGATTTGCCGCCGATAATCAGTCGGTGACCGTCCCCCTGGGCGACCACCTGTTCGCGAAAGGCCTCGAGCAGGCGGGGAAGCCGGTCGGGGGGGCGCTTTTTACCGTCGTCGCGGCGTTTGACCATGTAGGGAAACTCAAAGCGGATCACCTGGATCCCGGCTTCCCCCAGGTTCTCAGCGACTACGTCCATAAAGGGGTGGTCCATCCCGGCCCCGGCACCGTGGGCGAAGATAAAGTGGTGGCTGGCACCTGCCGGGCCGTTGATCAGGGTTTGCATAGACGTGATCCTGTGGGTAGGGCGCGAAGTTCCGGCGGACTCAACCTTTCTCCTGGCTCAGCACCGACTCAAAGCCCTCGAACCGGGGCGGGCCCAGGTAGATGCCCTTGGGGCTGGCGGCGTTGGCGTGAGCCTTTCGAAACGCCTCGGAACGGGTCCAGGCGTCAAAGGCGGCCTGACTCTCCCACTGGGTGTGGCTGGCATAAAGGGTATGGTCATCGCCGGTGGGGCCCCGAAGGAGGTTGAAGGCCTTGAAGCCCGGCACCTGGTCGAGGTGGGTCTCACGCTCGCGCCAGATCTTCTCGAAGGTCTCTTCTTCACCGTGCTTGATCTGAAAGCGGTTCATGGCGATGTACATGGGGTGCTCCTTTGCTTATCGGGATCAGGGGTCAAGGGCCGACAGGTCGAGGCGCCCCTGATGCAGCGGCGGGCACCAGTAGTAGCTGCCGCTCAGGGGGCGGGAGTAGCGAAACAGGGAGGCGGGCAAGTGGTCCTCAAGACCGATCAGGCAGCGCAGCCGGGCCTCGAAAGCATCCAGGCTCTGGCCAAAGGCGATGAACACCAGGCCGGCTCGACGCCCCTCGATCCAAGGTTGTGAGCGGCGCAGCATCAGACGCTCGGGGGCGAAGTCTTCCTGCTTAGGCGCTGGAGCCCGGGGGGCTGCGGGCTCATCGGGCGCCTCTGGGGCCCTGTCACTCAGCGCGTCAAAACTGTCTAAGTCGTGCTGCCACTGCTGGACCGCGACAAAGCTGGAGCCGGCCAGCCGTTCTGGAAGATGGGTGATTGCCGCCAGCACCGCCTCCTCGCCTTCGGGGTTTTCCAGGTCCTCCCCGTCGCCGGTGAGATCCAGCCCCGGGCCGAAACGAAAGCCCTCGATCGCAAGCTCAAGGGAGAGGTCTTCGTTCAGCTGCCGCTCGATCATCCGTCCCCGGTGCAGCAGTTCGCCCCGATCCTCTCCGCGCAGCCAGCACCAGAGGGCAAAGGGAGTGGAGGGAATATCGATGCCCCGGTGGCTTTGCGCGGGAAAGGGGCGTAATGGCTCGATGGTGCCGCCCAGGTGTTCCACCAGGGAACTGCCCAGCCCCACGACCAGCCGGTCGCCATCGGCCAGGCGTTCCAGGCGCGCCCGCAGGGTCTGGGTGGCCGCCTCGGGGCGCAGGGCGAAAAACAGGTAGCGGGAGCAGTCAGGGCGTGGCTCAAGAATACCGGGCTGGGCGAAACTCATAGGCGTTTCCCGTCGATGGCCAGGGGGGCGTGCCCAAAAGCTTAACCCAGCTGGCCCCGCTTGGCACCCGCCGGCTCAGGAGTGGGCCCACTGGCGCTGGATCGCAAGATCCTGCTGCTTGCGCCGCGCAAACGTCTTCAGTGCCTCTGAGCAGGGGAGCTCGGCGAGGTTGTCAGGCAGGGGCGCACCGGAGCTGATCAGCGCTCCGACCAGCATCTGTCGTTCATCTAGAAGCGCCAGGGCCAGGGGCGTTTGCCCCTGGGCATCGCAGCAGCGGATATCACCGCCATACTGCATCAACCGGTTGATCAGCAGCAGGGCCAGGTTATCGTCCCGCTCCAGTGCGGCAAAAAAACTCGCGCCCTGGGCCGCGTTGGCGTCCATCCCGGCGGCGAGCAGGGCGCTGAGCAGGGCCAGTGGCTGCTCCGAGGCCTGTACCGCCGCCACCCCCAGCGGGGTTCCCTGCGCGTGCGCGGGTATCTCGGCCCCGGCCTCCAGCAGCAGGTTCAGGCACTGTACCTGCTGCCCTTGCAGGGCGTGCAGCAGGGCAGGGGCGTGGGGGCGGCTCTCGGTCGCGAACGCCTGGTTAGGGTCTGCCCCGGCGCGCAGGGCGCGGGCCAGTGCCTGGCTGTCGTCGTTGAGCAGGGCTTTTCTCAGCTTCAAATTGCGCCGGTGGCGCCTGAGGCGTCTGAACATGATTGGGTATCCGTGGTTCCGGTGGCCGCACTGCAAGCGCGGGGCGGCCCGGGGCTGAGCGAGTCTCAGCGGGGGTAGTCGTGGTAGAGCACGGCGCCGCAGGCCTCGGAAAGCTCGCACCACTGGGTGATCGATAGCTGCAGCTGCAGCACCGTGCAGGGAAGAAAGTTGAAGGTCCCCGCGCACAGGTACTGGGCCAGCTGGCTGATGGCCGGGTTATGGCCCACCAGCAGCAGGTGCTTAATGTCGTCCGGTTGCCACTGCAACAGGTTGACCAGGGTGGTGTCGTAGCCGCTGTAGATGTCGGGAACCGTGTCGATCTCCTCGGGGGGGTAGTGCAGGGCGGCGGCAAAAATCTGGGCGGTATGCAGGGCGCGTTGGGCGCCGCTGCTGAGGATGCGGTCCGGCGGGTCGTCCTGGGCGGCGAACGCTTTGGCAACCACTGGGGCTTCCTGCAGCCCTTGCGGGCTAAGGGGGCGCTCGAAGTCGGTTCCTCCCAGGGGGGAGCTGGCCTTGGCGTGGCGGATCAGGGTCAGTCGTCTCATGGCGCTCCTCGGTCGGCGAGTGGACGGGGTGGCGGATCGCGAATGTGACTTAATTATCGTCAAGGTGTTCGCTTTCACCAGTGTTTAGGCACAAAAAAGGGCGGAATCGCTTCCGCCCTTTCTCTGTTCCGGGTCGCGTTTAGCCGCCCAGGTAGGCGTTGCGCACCTCGTCGTTGGTGAGCAGGGCTTCGCCCGTGTCCTGCAGGACTATGCGGCCGTTCTCCAGCACGTAGCCCCGGTCGGCGATCCTCAGCGCCTGGTTGGCGTTCTGCTCCACCAGGAAGATGGTGACCCCCTGCTTGCGCAGGTCGGAGATGATCTCGAAGATCTGCTGGATGATGATCGGGGCCAATCCCAGGGAAGGTTCGTCCAAAAACAGCATCTCGGGATTGCTCATCAGGGCGCGGCCGATGGCGAGCATCTGCTGCTCACCTCCGGACATGGTGCCGGCGCGCTGGTGTTCCCGCTCCTTGAGGCGGGGAAAGAGATCAAACACCAGCTCCAGGTTCTTGCGGTATTGGGCCGACTCCACGAAAAAGCCGCCCATGCTGAGATTCTCCTCCACGGTCATGGCGGAGAAGATGCGCCTGCCTTCAGGCACCACCGCCAGCCCCGAGCGCATGATGCTGTCGGTGGCTTCCTGGGTGATCTCCCGGTCCTTGAAGTGAATACGCCCGGCGCTGGCGCGCGGGTCGCCGCAGATCGTCATCATCAGGGTCGACTTGCCGGCGCCGTTGGCCCCGATCAGGGTAACGATCTCGCCTTTTTTTACCTCGAGACTGACGTCATCCAGAGCCTGGATCTTGCCGTAGTGGGTGGATACGTTTTCCAGTTTCAACATCGGTTCAGGCCTCTCCAAGGTACGCTTTAATCACGTCCGGGTTGTCCCGAACCTCGGCCGGAGTGCCGCTGGCCAGGGGCGTGCCCTGGTTGATGACGGCGATCTGGTCGGAGATGCCCATCACCAGGCTCATGTCGTGCTCGATCAGCAGAATGGAGACGTCGAATTCGTCCCGCAGGTTGCAGATCAGCTCGTCCAGCTCCTTGGTCTCGTTGGGGTTGAGGCCCGCCGCCGGCTCGTCGAGCATCAGCAGGCGCGGGTGGGTCACCATGCAGCGGGCGATCTCCAGTCGTCGCTGCTGGCCGTAGGAGAGGTTGCCGGCTTCGCGGTTGGCCATCTCCAGCAGGTTCACCTTCTTCAGCCAGAAGGCGGCGTTCTGCATGGCGCGATCTTCCGCCGCCCGGTAGGAGGGGGTCTTGAAGAAACCCGACAGCAGGTTGGTGTTCATCTGCAGGTGCTGCGCTACCAGCAGGTTCTCGATCACCGTCATGTCCTTGAACAGGCGCACGTGCTGGAAAGTGCGGACCATGCCCTTGCGGGCGATCTTGTGGCCCTTGAGCCCCTGTACCTGCTCGCCGTCGAACAGGATGGTGCCCTCGGTGGGGGTGTAGAAACCGCTGATGCAGTTGAATACGGTGGTCTTGCCGGCCCCGTTGGGGCCGATCACGGAAACGATCTCTTTCTCACGCACGGTCAGGCTGACGCCGTTGACCGCCAGCAGGCCGCCAAAGCGCATGGAGAGACCGGATACTTCAAGCAGTGCTTTATTCATGGGTCTTTAACTCCAGGTGCGGACGCTTCATGGGTACCAGGCCTTGCGGGCGCCAGGCCATCATAAACACCATCATCAGCCCGAACAGCAGCATGCGGTATTCCTGGAATTCACGGGCCAGCTCCGGCAGCACGGTAAGCAGTATCGCCGCGAGGATGACCCCCACCTGGGAGCCCATGCCGCCGAGCACCACGATGGCGAGGATGATCGCCGACTCGATGAAGACGAAGGACTCGGGGCTGATAAAGCCCTGGCGGGCGGCGAAGAAGCAGCCGGCAAAGCCGGCGAAGCTGGCGCCCATGGTAAAGGCGGTCAGTTTGACCACCGTGGGGTTGAGTCCCAGCGAGCGGCAGGCGATATCGTCCTCGCGCAGTGCCTCCCAGGCGCGGCCGATCGGCATGCGGGTCAGGCGGTGGATCACGTAGACGGTGATCAGCACCAGGATGACCGCCAGCAGGTAGAGGAAGATCACCTTGTGGGAGGCGTCGTAGGGTATGCCGAAGAACTCGTGGAAGGGCACGTTGCCCTCTTCCTTGGCGCGACGGCTGAACTCCAGCCCGAACAGGTCCGGCTTGGGAATACGGCTGATGCCGTTGGGGCCGCCGGTAAGTTCAGTCCAGTTGTTGAGCAGGATCCGAATGATCTCGCCGAAGCCCAGGGTGACGATGGCCAGGTAGTCCCCGCGCAGGCGCAGTACCGGGAATCCCAGCAGGAACCCGAACAGGGCCGCCAGCAGGCCGCTGATCGGCAGCGCCACCCAGAAGGAGACGTCGTAGTAGAGCGACAGCAGGGCGTAAGTGTAGGCACCCACCGCGTAGAAAGCCACGTAGCCCAGGTCCAGCAGGCCGGCGAGCCCCACCACGATGTTGAGGCCCAGCCCCAGCATGATGTAGATCAGGGTCAGGGTGGCCAGGTCGATGGCGCCGCGGGAGGCAAAGAAAGGCCAGATAAACATGCCGACGATCACCAGCGCCACGGCGATGCGTGTCAGCTTGGTGCGCTTGGGACCTTCCTCGGGCAGCATGCTGTCGATGCTGGGCAGCGACGGCAGTTTGATCAGCGAGGCAATCTGCTCACGGAACAGCTGGAACAGGAATACCACCAGGGTGGCGAGACCGATGGCGAGCCAGGTCTGGTCGCCGGCCAGTTCCGGAATCAGGGTGATGCCCTGGGTTTCCAGGTCGACCCCCAGCAGGAAGCTGGCGAGGATCAGCATCACCACGGCGGAAAAGAGGGCGGAGTAGATGGGCTTGTTCATCAGATTTTCTCCACCTCCGGTTTACCAAGCAGGCCCCAGGGGCGGAACAGCAGTACCAGCACCAGCAGGCTGAAGGCCACCACGTCCTTGTACTCGCTGCTGAAGTAGGCCGAGGTCATGGCCTCGGTGATTCCCAGCAGAATGCCGCCCAGCATGGCGCCGGGGATGGAGCCGATGCCTCCCAGAACGGCGGCGGTAAAGGCCTTGAGTCCGGCGATAAAGCCGATATAGGGGTTGACCACGCCGTAGTAGAGTCCCAGCAGCAGGCCGGCGACGGCGGCCAGCGCTGCGCCCACCACGAAGGTGAGGGCGATGATGTTGTTGGTGTTGATGCCCAGCAGATTGGTCATGCCAAGGTCCTGGGCGCAGGCGCGGCAGGCGCGCCCCCACTTGGAGCGGGTA
The DNA here is from genome assembly GCF_017309075.1 of Motiliproteus sp. SC1-56. GTDB lineage: Bacteria > Pseudomonadota > Gammaproteobacteria > Pseudomonadales > Balneatricaceae > Motiliproteus. The sequence goes on from NZ_JAEMGS010000007.1 coordinate 75,509, forward strand.
ATGAACAGGGTCAGGGCGGCCATGGTGATCAGGGTGACCACCCAGATAATCACCTGCATGTAACTGAGGCTGGCCTCAAAGGTACTGGCATCGCCGAAGGTCCAGCCGCCGCTGATCAGGGTGGGAATGGCGATATCCCGGGAACCCTGGAAAAGACGGACGAAATTCTGCAGAAAGATCGACATACCGATGGCGGAGATCAATGCCAGCAGCCGGGTGCGACCGCGCAGGGGGCGGTAGGCGACCCGCTCGATGCTGAAGCCGTAGGTGGCGGCGACCACCATGCTGACCAGCAACGCGGCCATGAAAATCATCGGCATGCTTTCCAGGCCCATGTAGGTGAGGCCGGCGATGACGATAAAGGCGATGTAGGTGCCGATCATGTACACCTCGCCGTGGGCGAAGTTGATCATGCCGATGATGCCGTAAACCATGGTGTAACCGATGGCGATCAGCGCGTAGGTGCTGCCGATGGTGAGGCCGTTCAGCAACTGCTGAACGAAGTAGAGGAATTGCTCTTGCATAGGATTCGTGACCCGTAACAAAAAACACCCTCTTCTTGTGAAAGAGGGTGTTTCATCAATACTCGAGAGGGTTATTTAACGGGGGTCTTGCTGCCGTCGTCATGCCACTCGTAGACCACGAAGCTGAACTCTTTCAGGTCGCCCTTGGCGTCGAAAGAGAGCTCGCCCGTGGGGGTGCTGAAGCTGTTGCCGCGGATGTAGTCAGCCATGGCATAGGTGTCCAGCTCGCCCACGGCGCTCATGGCGTCGGCCATGATCTGTACGGCAGAGTAGGCGGGGAAGACGAACGCGCCACTGGGGTCCTGCTCCTTGGCCTTGAAGGCGGCTACCAGCTCGGCGTTCTTGGGGTCCTGGTCGAAGCTGTTGGGCAGGGTGACCAGCAGGCCTTCGGAGGCCGCGCCGGCGATGGCGGTGATGTCCGGGTTGCCCACGCCTTCGGGGCCCATGAACTGGGCGTCAAACCCCTTCTCGGAGGACTGGCGCAGCAGCAGGCCCAGCTCCGGGTGGTAGCCGCCGTAGTAGACGAAATCGATGTTCTCTTTCTTCAGCTTGCCGATCAGGGCGGAGAAGTCCTTGTCACCGGAGGTGACCCCTTCGAACATCACGACGTTGACGCCAGCCTTGTCCAGCTCGTCCTTGACCGAGGTGGCCAAGCCTTCGCCGTACTGCTGCTTGTCGTGGATGATGGCCACGCGCTCGGGCTTGATGTCGTTGATGATGAAGTTGGCAGCAAAGGGCCCCTGCAGGCTGTCCAGACCGATGGTGCGGAAGATCAGCTGATAGCCTTTTTCGGTGATGGTGGGGCTGGTGGAAGCCGCGGTCACCATCATGATGCCCTCGTCCTCGTAGATGTCGGAGGCGGGCTCGGTGGAGCTGGAGCAGAGGTGGCCCACGACCAGTTGAATACCGTCGTTGACGATCTTGTTGGCCACGGCGGTGGCCTGCTTGGGCTCGCAGGCGTCGTCGTAGACGACGGCCTCAAGCATTTCGCCGTTGACGCCGCCAGCCTTGTTGATCTGCTCGATGGCCATCTTGGCGCCGGTAAACTGCATGTCGCCGTACTGGGCCACAGGACCGGTGACGGGGCCCGCCAGGGCGATCTTGATCTCTGCCTGGGCGGCGGTAGCGCCCATCAGGGCAGCGGAGGTCGCCAGCCCGAGGAGGGTTTTACTGAATTTCATTCTCGACTTTCCCGATATTTTGTTCTGTTTTTATTCGACGCACCGGTCACGACCGTACCGTCGACTCTTATCTACCAGGGGCGGCTCCAGCCCGCATGAATGCGGCTTTTGCGGGGTGCCACCTAAGGCGCTAACCATAACTTCAACCATTTGGTTAATGCAAATAATTCAAGGCATGTCAATAATAATGATCATAGATATCAAGTATCTTTGACGGGCGTTGAGAATCATCGCCGGGCGTTGATTTTTAGCACTGTCCGCATGCTGTAGGTCGGGCTTTCTGCGGGCCTGGAGGAACAGCCAAAAAAATTGGGCGGTGGGCGGTTGACTCTGCCGCCCAATGGTTTAATATGCACGCCCTCTGCGGAGGGGTGGCAGAGTGGTTGAATGCACCGGTCTTGAAAACCGGCGAGGGTTAATAGCCCTCCGAGAGTTCGAATCTCTCCTCCTCCGCCATTTTATCGGTTGATCCCCGATAGCTCAGTTGGTAGAGCAGTAGACTGTTAATCTATTGGTCGCTGGTTCGAGTCCAGCTCGGGGAGCCATCGATATCGCTTTTGCCCTTTTGGGGTGAAGGCCAAGTTCGGTTAGGGTCGTTAGCTCAGTTGGTAGAGCAGTTGGCTTTTAACCAATTGGTCACAGGTTCGAATCCTGTACGACCCACCACCGAACTACACTTTTCTTGAGCGGGTCGTTAGCTCAGTTGGTAGAGCAGTTGGCTTTTAACCAATTGGTCACAGGTTCGAATCCTGTACGACCCACCATCCCTGCTTTTCTTCGACTTCCTTTGATGCATCGATGGCGCGGCGTTTTCGTCGGGGCTCGGTCGTTCATTGTCGGAGAGGTTTGTGTCTTTAAATCCCCGTTTTTTGCTCACCGGTCGCTTGTTCGCAGGTTTAGCCCGTGCGCTGGCTGTTTTGCTGGGCCGCAGGGGAGGGAAGGCCGAAGTGTCTCCTCCGGCCCAGGCGGTGTGGCTCTGCGCCAGCTCCTGGGGGCTTGGCTTTCAGATGTTGGCGGTCAGGTCTTGGCCGTGCGGGGGCCGGCAAAAAACCAGATGATCAGCCCCAGTACCGGCAGCAGCAGGATTGCCAGCGTCCAGCCAACCTTGGCGGCGGTGGAGGCGGCGCTGTTGATGGTGTGGATAATCGCCCAGATATCCAGCACCAGCACGATTAGCCCGATCAGACTGTTGGGTTCGAAATTCATGGAACGCCTCCCTGGCGGATGGTTCTATTCAAACTAGCGCATCCTTTGCGGCGTCGCCAAAACGCTAGTGCGGGGTGTACTGGATGTCAGTCACCACGTACTCGCGCCGTCCTCCCGGGGTGTTCACCTCGACATCGTCGTCCAGGCATTTTTTGAGCAGTGCCCGTGCCAGGGGGGCGTCGATGCTGATATAGCCTTGGTCGGTATCGATTTCATCCGGGCCCACGATGCGGTAGCGGTGGCTGTCGCCGGCCTCGTCCTCCAGGGTGACCCAGGCCCCAAAGAAAATGCGGCTCTGGTCGGTCGGGGGGCGGTCCACCACCGTCAGTTCGTCCAGGCGTTTGCTCAGATAGCGCACGCGGCGATCGATCTCCCGCAGCTGCTTCTTGCCGTAGATGTATTCGGCGTTCTCCGAGCGGTCGCCCAGCGCGGCGGCCTCTTTCACCGCCTGTGTGACCTCCGGGCGCTTCTCCTTCCAGAGGTAGCGCAGCTCGGCGCGCAGGGCGCGTTCGCCTTCCACGGTGATGTAGGGGGATTTTTTAGGGGCCGGCGGGCGGTAACGTCCCATGGGAGTGAGTGTCCTAGTTGATGGAAGGGGGGGGAATTTTAGCCAAGGCGGTGTTGAATGTCCCGGCAACTCTTTTGGGTCGGTATAGCTAAAGGTTGTTCTTGAGTCGCCGATGTATTGGCTATACCGCAGTACCGATAACACGCCTTCGCGAGCATCATGAAGCCGGCCGAAATACTTACTTCACGCATTGACAGCCTTAACGAGGCGCTGAACCCGGCGGTACGTCGCACGGGCGGTGCTGAGTTCGCGTTGATGCTGAGCATGATCGCCGAATCCCAGGCGCTGGCGCAGCGGCTGCAGCGGGCCGAGGCCGACGATGGGCCGGCGGCGGTGGCGACCCGGGATCAGCTCTACGATGAGCGCCTGGTTGGCATGATGAGCGGTGGCTTGGCTCGGCAGCAGTTGGGCGATCTGCACATGGCGGTGAGCTGGGTAGAAACGGTGCCCCTGTCGGGGCGTCGCTCGGCGTCTGCGGAGCAGCCGTTGCTCGGCGCGGCCTTGGGCGTCAAAGCTTACTCCCTGCTCGATGAAATCCAGGAGTCCCGGGCCCGGGTGGCCGCCTGATTTTCATCCGCGCCAGAGTATGGTCTTCTCCTCGCTGGGGGTGATCGACCACCATTCGTCGGGCTCGTCTCCCTCCTTCCATCCCGAGGCGATGCAGCGGACTTCGCATTCAAATTCAGCGGCGGCTTCCCGGGCGCAATCGATATCCCTGTCCCAGGGGGTCTGATCACTGTCAAACCAGAGGCTGGTGAAATTACCCGCGGCTTTTTCCACCACCAGCGCCGGCAGGCGCTGGCCCTGCCAGCTTAGATAGAAACGTACGCCCTGCTTTGTGCTGCCGGCCGGCTCGACGGTGTCGAAGCGCGCCCTCAGCCACTGCTCGATGCGTACCAGGGGGTGGGCCTTGATGTAGATTTCGATATCCGGGTGGCGTTCAGGCGTTGTCATCATCAATAAACTTGAAAATTCTCAGGATGCTAAGGGCGACATAGCCCAAGGCTGCCACTATAACGCCGGTGGCGGTTAAAAGCAGCCCGGCAAGGGCGGTCAGTTCCTGCTCCAGCGAGGGGGAAAGGTGGTGCTCTGAGAAATAGACCAGTCCGAGTCCGGCGAAGCAGGTGGCTGCGCCGTACAGGACTAGGTTGAGGTTGCGCCGATGCTGACCGGCCTGCGCCAGGAGCCAGCGCTTAAGCTGGCCCATCAGCGGGCTTGGTAGAGGTTAAGCTGCACGTCTACCCCAATCGTGAGCTGTTGGCAGTTGGCAAGATTTTGGCGTGCATGGGCGCTGGCCCTCCACTGGTGTGGTGTCATGGCCAGCAGCTGAAGGATGGCTTCGCTGTGTTCAAGGGTAAAGTCGAACTGAACCTGTTCCTGCTCAACAGGGGAGAAATGTCGCTCCAGCTGTGGTGTGGGGTTGAAGGCGTTGCGTCGCACCTCCGGGTAGATCGCTTCGCGCAGCGTCAGCAGGTGGTCGGGGCCGGTGGTGGCGACCAGTAGGAGGCCGCCGGGTTTCAGTACCCGGTGCAGGGCGGCGGATTCCAGGGGGGCGAAGAGGCAGAGGGCGCCATCAAGCCCGTGCTCTGCCAGGGGAGGAGACTTGCTGCTGGCGACGATCCAGGTGATCGCTGGGTTGCGCTTTGCTGCCTGGCGCACGGCAGCCTTGGAGATGTCCAGGCCGATCAGGTCGCTGCCCGGCGCGTTGTCGTTAAGGGTGTGCTGCAGGCGGTCGGTGTAGTAACCCTCGCCGCAGCCGCAATCGAGTAACCTTAGAGGCTTCGGTGCGGGGTTGAGCGATTCCAGCAGCAGTCGGTTGATATGATCGGACAGGGGGGCGTAGTGGCCCTGTTCCAGAAAACTGTGGCGCGCCCGGACCATGTCCGGGTCGTCCCCCGGGGTTCGGCTGCGTTTGTTTTGCACCGGCAGCAGGTGAAAATACCCCTGCCGTGCCCGATCAAAGCCGTGACCTTGCGGGCAGCGCAGGCTGTGGGCTTCTGCCGCCAGCGTTTGTTGGCAAAGCGGGCAGCGTAGCAGTGGAGAGGGTGTCATCTCAGGTCAGCAGCCGGGCGAGGATGTTTTCGTACAGCTCTGAGAGCGTATCCAGGTCGCGGGCCCGCACGTTCTCGTTGACCTTGTGGATGGTGGCGTTGCACGGGCCCAGCTCCACCACCTGGGCGCCGGTGGGGGCGATAAAGCGCCCGTCCGAGGTGCCGCCGGAGGTGGAGAGCTCGGTGTCCAGGCCGGTGATGGCTTTTACGCTCTGCTTGCAGGCTTCCACCAGCTCGCCTTCGGCGGTGACAAAGGGGTTGCCGCTGAGGGTCCAGTCCAGCGCGTAGTCCAGTTCGTGGGCTTCCAGGATCTGCTTGACCCGCTCCTTGAGCTGCTCGGCGGTGACTTCGGTCGAGAAGCGGAAGTTGAACATCACCTCCAGGTCGCCGGGAACCACGTTGTTGGCGCCGGTGCCGGCGTGAATGTTGGAAATCTGGAAACTGGTGGGGGGGAAGTAGTCATTGCCCTGGTCCCACACCTGCGTGGCGAGGGCGGCCAGCGCCGGTGCCGCCAGGTGAATGGGGTTGCGCACCAGATGGGGGTAGGCGACGTGCCCTTGGATGCCGTGTACCTTCAGGTTGCCGCTGAGCGAGCCTCTGCGTCCGTTTTTGATGGTGTCTCCCACTTTGTCGGTGCTTGAGGGCTCGCCGACGATGCACCAGTCAATTTTCTCGTCGCGCGCTTCCAGCACATCCACGACCCGGGTGGTGCCATTGATGAAGTCGCCTTCCTCGTCCGAGGTGATCAGCAGTGCGATGGACCCCCGGTGGTCGGGGTGGCGCTCGATAAAGCGCTCCAGTGCGGTCACCATGGCGGCGAGACTGCCTTTCATGTCAGCGGCGCCGCGGCCATACAGCTTTCCTTCGTGAATGCCCGGTTTGAAGGGCGGGTGGCTCCACTGATCCTCCGGGCCGGAAGGGACGACATCGGTGTGGCCGGCGAAGCAGAACAGCGGCCCCTGTGTGCCGCGCCTGGCCCAGAAGTTGCTGACGTCTTCAAAGGGTAGCTGTTCGATCTCAAACCCCAGTTTCTCGAGTCGCTCGATCATCACGGCTTGGCAGCCGGCGTCCTCCGGGGTAACCGAAGGTCGGCTGATCAGGTCCATCGCCAGGGAGAGAGTAGGGGTGGAGGTGCTCATGGGCTAGGGCTGCTTTGCTATGAATGAGGGGCGATTATAGCGGCAATCGCCCTTGCTTCGCAGCTCGCCGGCGTCGACCTCAGTCGGGCGGAGAGTGCTGCAGGGCGGGGTGCACCTCTTCGTCCTTCTGGGCTTCAAGGATCAGCTCCACCAGCTCCTCGATTTGCTGGTCATCCTTTTCGGTTAAAGAAAGCCGGGACAGCAGCCGGCAGCTTTCCCGAAGGTTGAGGCGATTACCGTGGTTCATTGCCGATGACGCTCCTGTGCTCTTTCTGTTTGATGGGAACGCCCCTTGTCAGGGAGCGGGGAGTCCGTACTGAGCGTCGAGGTTAAGGGGCGGTGGCTGTCCCGTGCATTGCGACAGATCAAGATCCGTGAAATGGGTGGGCGGGCCGGGAGGCAAGCCGGTGTTTTATTGATCTCGGTCTCTGTTTGGCGCCGTACCTTGGTGCTGCCGGCTTATCGCAGCAGGTTGGAGAGGCGGGGGTCGGGCTCTTCGGCGGCGCGGTAGATCAGGGCGATGTTGCCGATCTCCTGAACCAGCTCGGCCTGAACTTGCTCGCAAAGCTCCCGGGTCAGGGCCTTTTTGACCGTGCGATCGCCGACGCTGAACTTGACCTTGATCAGTTCGTGGTCTTCAAGGGCCCGGTCTACCTCAAGCTGGACACCTTCGGAGAGGCCGTTGCCGGCGACTGTGACGATGGGGTTGAGGCTGTGACCGATGGTGCGGTACTGCTTTTTTTGCGTGGCTGTTAAGCTCATAATAAAATAATCGACCTTTTTAATCAGGGCCGCGCACGGTTTGAGGGAGGTGCGCCCTGTGTTTATAAAGACCGCATTTTACCCCAGCTTCGGCAGCCAGAGTAGCCGAACCAACGCAAGGCAGGACTTTCCCCGTGGCGCGATCAAAAAGCAGTGGCCAGTGGCTCAAGGAACATTTCGATGACCACTATGTCCAACGGGCGAAAGAGCAGGGCTATCGATCCCGTGCCAGCTTCAAGCTCATTGAGCTCGATGCTAAGGATAAGCTTTTTCACTCGGGGATGACGGTTGTTGACCTGGGGGCTGCCCCGGGCGGCTGGTCGCAGGTGGCTGCCGAGCGAGTGGGTGAGTCCGGAAGGGTGATCGCATCGGATATTCTGCCGATGGATTCCCTGGCGGGGGTGAGCTTTATTCAGGGAGACTTTACCGAGAATTCGGTCTACGAGTCGATCCTGACGGCCATCGACGGCCGGCCGGTTGACCTTGTAATTTCCGACATGGCCCCCAACATGAGTGGGATGGCGGCTATCGATCAGCCGCGGGCCATGTACTTGGTGGAGCTCGCCCTGGATCTGGCCCGGCAAGTGCTGCGGCCCCAGGGCGTGTTCCTGGCAAAGGTGTTCCAGGGAGAGGGGTTTGAGCCTCTGCTAGCGGAAATGCGCCAGAGTTTTGCAAAAGTTCAGTCGCGAAAGCCGGATTCCTCCCGTGGCCGGTCGCGAGAAATTTACCAGCTGTGCCGAGGCTTTAAGGGTTAGGGCGCAGGCGGGGGACTGGGGGCGGTACGACCGCCGACGATGAGGTAGCAGAGGATTATCCTTTGAACGATATGGCAAAGAACCTGGTGCTGTGGCTGATTATCGCCGCGGTGCTGTTGACGGTCTTCAATAACTTTAACACTGAGACCGCTTCCAACAAGCTAAGTTACTCGCAGTTCATTGAGAAAGTACGCGATGACCAAGTCACCCGCGTGCTGGTGGATGGCTTTACCATCAAGGGTGAGCTGCAGGGGGGCGAGCGTTTCGAAACGGTGCGCCCGGCGCTGCAGGATCCGAAGCTGGTGGATGATCTCTATAACCACGGCGTGGTGATCGAGGGCAAGCAGCCGGAGCAGCAGAGCATCTGGACTCAGCTGCTGGTGGCCAGCTTCCCGATCCTGGTGATCATTGCCGTGTTCATGTTCTTCATGCGCCAGATGCAGGGCGGGGGCAGCGGCAAGGGGCCCATGTCCTTTGGCAAGAGCAAGGCGCGGCTGCTGAGCGAAGACCAGATCAAGACCACTTTTGCCGACGTGGCCGGGGTCGAGGAGGCCAAGGAAGAGGTTCAGGAGCTGGTCGAGTTCCTCAAGGACCCTGGTAAGTTCCACCGTCTGGGTGGGCACATACCCAAGGGTGTGCTGATGTCCGGCTCGCCGGGTACCGGTAAGACCCTGCTGGCAAAGGCCATTGCGGGCGAGGCCAAGGTCCCCTTCTTCAGTATTTCCGGCTCCGATTTCGTGGAGATGTTCGTGGGTGTGGGCGCCTCGCGGGTGCGCGACATGTTCGAGCAGGCGAAAAAGCAGGCACCGTGTATCATTTTTATCGACGAGATCGACGCCGTGGGTCGGCACCGGGGTGCCGGCATGGGGGGCGGTAACGACGAGCGCGAGCAGACCCTCAACCAGCTGCTGGTGGAGATGGACGGTTTTGAAGGCACCGAAGGCATTATCGTGATCGCCGCCACCAACCGTCCCGACGTGCTGGACAAGGCGCTGTTGCGCCCCGGGCGTTTCGACCGCCAGGTGGTGGTGGGCTTGCCCGACATTCGCGGCCGCGAGCAGATCGTCAAAGTCCATATGCGCAAGGTGCCGCTGGCCGATGACGTCAAGCCCGACGTCATCGCTCGGGGGACGCCCGGCTTCTCGGGGGCGGACCTGGCCAACCTGGTGAACGAGGCGGCGCTGTTCGCGGCCCGGGCCAACAAGCGCACGGTGGGCATGGAGGAGTTCGAGAAGGCCAAGGACAAGGTGATGATGGGGGCCGAGCGCCGCTCCATGGTCATGTCCCACGCCGAGCGGCTGAACACCGCGTATCACGAATCGGGGCACACCATTGTCGGGCGCCTGGTGCCCGAGCACGACCCGGTCTACAAGGTGTCGATCATTCCCCGCGGGCGGGCGCTCGGGGTGACCATGTTCCTGCCGGAAGAGGACCGCTACAGCCACAGCAAGCAGGCGATCCTGAGCCAGATCTGCAGCCTTTACGGTGGCCGTATCGCGGAGGAAATGACTCTGGGCGAGTCCGGGGTGACCACAGGGGCCGCCAATGATATTCAGCGTGCGACCCAGCTGGCGCGCAACATGGTGACCAAGTGGGGGTTGTCCGAGAAGCTCGGGCCGCTGCTCTATGATGATGAAGACGGCGATCCTTTCGGGCGCATGCCAGGCGCGCCGGCCAAGGGGGTTTCCGGAGAGACCGCGCGGCTCATCGACGAAGAGGTCCGCCGCACCATCGACGAATGTTACGCCAAGGCCGAGCAGCTACTGCAGGACAACCGGGACATCCTGGAGGCGATGACCGAGGCGCTGATGAAGTACGAGACCCTGGGATCCGACCAGATCGACGACCTGATGGCGCGCCGTGAAGTGCGCGCCCCCGAAGGCTGGAGCGATGACCCCGAGGGCGGCAGCAAGGTGGGCGAGGAGCCCGCTGAGGCGGCAGGAGAGGGTTCCATGGAGGAAGGCGGGCAGGATGACGGCGATGTCGATGTGCCAAATGCCGACCCGTCGGACCGCCCTCTCCATTAGCGGATAGATTAAATACCGAAAGGCCAGTTGCTTTTGGCAACTGGCCTTTTTCTATGCAGGCAGAGGTAAAACGGTGGAGCAGCAGAGTACGGTAATGCGGTGTGGCGACCGGCGCTTGAGCCGCAGGGTGCCCCACGTGATGGGTATTCTCAACGTGACGCCTGACTCGTTTTCTGATGGCGGGCAGCTGTTTGATGGCCGGCGGCTGGACGCTCCGCGTCTGCTGGAGCGGGCGCGGGCGATGGTGGAGGCGGGGGCGTCGCTGCTTGATATTGGCGGAGAGTCCACCCGTCCGGGTGCCGCGCCGGTCTCTGTGCAGCAGGAGCTGGATCGGGTGATTCCGGCAGTCGAGCTGATTGCCGGCGAGCTGGATGTGGTGGTGTCGGTGGATACCAGCACGCCTGAGGTGATGCGGGAAGCGGCCGTCGCCGGCTGTGGTATGCTCAATGACGTCCGGGCTTTGGAGCGCGAGGGTGCTCTGGAGGCGGCCGCCGCCAGCGGTCTGCCGGTCTGTCTGATGCATATGAAGGGTGAGCCGGGCACCATGCAGCAACAGCCTGAGTACGCCGATGCGGCTGCCGAGGTGATCGCCTACCTGCAGGGGCGCATCGATCAGTGCCGGCGGGCTGGAATCGGGCAGGAGCAGTTGCTGATCGACCCCGGATTCGGCTTTGGCAAGCGGCTGGAGCATAATCTGCAACTGCTTAACCGTCTGGAGCAGTTTCAGAAGCTGGGGGTTGCGTTGCTGGTTGGAACCTCCCGCAAATCAATGATAACCGGTGTGCTGGGCCCGCGCCCGGTGCAGGAGCGGCTCTACGGCAGCCTGGCCACAGTGGCCATTGCGCTGTCCAAGGGGGCCTGGATTGTGCGTGTGCACGACGTTGCGGCGACCCAGGATGTGGTCCGGATGTGTCGCGCAGTCTTCAGCGAGGGAGAAGAGGGCAGTGAGTAGAAGGTATTTCGGAACTGACGGTATTCGCGGTCAGGTTGGGCGGTTCCCCATTACCCCTGATTTTGTGCTCAAGCTGGGCTGGGCGGCGGGGCGGGTATTTGCGCGCCAGGGGCGCAGCAAAATCCTGATTGGCAAGGATACCCGGATTTCCGGTTACATGTTTGAGTCCTCCCTGGAGGCGGGGCTGGCGGCGGCCGGCGTCGACTCGCTGCTGCTCGGTCCCATGCCGACCCCGGCGATTGCCTACCTGACCCGCACCTTCCGTGCGGATGCTGGAATTGTGATCAGCGCCTCCCATAACGCCTTCCAGGACAATGGGATCAAGTTCTTCTCCGCCAACGGCACCAAGCTGGCCGATGAGATTGAGGACGCTATCGAGGCGCAGATGGACCTGGCGATGACGACCGTGGATTCCGCGGCCCTGGGCAAGGCGCGTCGGGTGGACGACGCGGCGGGCCGTTATATCGAGTTCTGCAAGGGAACCGTGTCCCGGGATATGACCCTCAAGGGGCTCAAGATTGTCGTCGACAGTGCCCACGGGGCTTGCTATCACATCGCCCCCAAGGTCTTTGCCGAGCTCGGGGCCGAGGTGCTTGAAGTGGGCTCCGCCCCCGATGGTCTCAACATCAATAGCGGTTGCGGCTCCACCTCGCCGGCCATGCTGCAGAAAATCGTGGTCGCCGAGGAGGCGGATCTCGGCATCGCCTTTGACGGTGACGGCGACCGGGTGATCATGGTGGATCACCGGGGTGAGGTGGTGGACGGTGACGAGCTGTTGTTGATCGTCGCCCTGGAGCGCAAGCGTGAAGGGCAACTGGAAGGCGGCCTGGTGGGTACCCAGATGAGCAACTTCGGCATGGAGTTGGCCCTTGCTGAGCACGGAGTGCCTTTTGTGCGTGCGCGAGTGGGTGACCGCTACGTAATGGAAGAGCTGATCAAGAACGGTTGGGACCTGGGAGGCGAGTCTTCAGGGCATATTATCTGTCGTCAGCTCACGACCACCGGGGACGGTATTGTCGCCGCGTTGCAGGTGCTGCGCGCCGTGGTGCTGCAGGAGCGTAGCCTCGCCGAGCTGAAAGGGCAGATGGCTAAAATGCCCCAGCACATGGTCAACGTGCGATTGAAGGAGAAAGGGGATCCTACCCGGTTGCCGAAGATTCAGGAGGCGGTCCGCGCCGTCGAAGCGCACCTGGGCGGCAAGGGGCGGGTGCTGCTCAGGCCGTCGGGCACCGAGCCGGTGGTCCGGGTGATGGTCGAAGGGGAGGAGATCGAGATCGTCGAGAGCCTCACCGAGGAGTTGGCCGAAGCGGTACGCAAGGCTATTGGTTAAATATTTTAAATGAAGGGCTGGGGTCGCTTGTAAGTTGTTCACAACTTGTTTAGTATTCCGACCCGCTTGAGAGACGGGGAAACATCATGCGTCGACCGCTAGTCGCTGGCAACTGGAAGATGAACGGCTCCCGCGAGAGCATCCAGGCTCTGGTGGCAGGCCTTGAGCAGGCGCTCAGTGATGTCGAGGCGCAGGTGGTTGTCTGTCCGCCGGCTGTCTACCTGGATCAGGTGGCTGCCGGGTTGAAGAGCAGTCGGATCGCGCTTGGTGCCCAGACGCTCAGTGAGTACGACGCCGGCGCCTATACCGGTGAGGTCTCGGCCTCCATGTTGGGTGATTTCGGGTGTCGTTATGTGCTCGTTGGGCACTCGGAGCGCAGGGCGCTTTTTAGTGAGAGCGACGCCCAGGTGGCGGCCAAGTTTGCAGCGGCGAAGGCGGCTGGCTTGGTGCCGGTGCTCTGTGTTGGCGAGTCGTTGGATGAGCGTGAGGCGGGTCAGACGCTGGCAGTTATCGGTGCTCAGGTTGGTGCCGTCCAAGAGGTGCTGGGTGTCGATGCCTTCGTGAATGCGGTCATCGCTTACGAGCCGGTCTGGGCGATCGGTACAGGGATGACGGCCACGCCGGAGCAGGCTCAGCAGGTGCATGCGGCGATTCGGGCGCAGGTGGCTGAGAAAAACACGGCGGCGGCAGAGCAATTGCCGCTTCTGTACGGCGGCAGCGTGAATGCCGCAAACGCCAGCGCGCTCTTCGCGATGGCGGATATCGACGGCGGCCTGGTGGGCGGTGCGTCGCTCAAGGTTGATGAATTTACAGCAATTTGCCGGGCGGCTCAGGGCTAAGCGGCAAGGGCGGAACAGAACATGGAAACATTGGTACTGATTGCACATGTGTTGCTCGCTGTCGCGCTGATTGCGCTGGTGTTGTTGCAGCAGGGTAAGGGTGCAGAGGCCGGCGCAGCGTTCGGGGCTGGCGCCTCTCAGACCATGTTTGGCAGTCAGGGGTCTGGAAGTTTTCTGACCCGAGTGACAGCGATTATTGCAACTGGTATATTCCTCACCAGTTTTGGTTTGGCGGTTTTTGCCAAGCAGAAAGCGGAGGCTATCGGTGATCAGGGAATCCCTGCGCCGGCCGCTGTAGAAGTTCAGCAAGCGCCGGGTGCGGATGAAGCGCCGGTGCTTGAAGAAGCGCCCAAGGCACCGGTTGACGCCGATGTGCCCGCGGCGGAATAAGCACGAATTTGCCGACGTGGTGGAATTGGTAGACACGCTATCTTGAGGGGGTAGTAGCTTCTAGCTGTGCCGGTTCAAGTCCGGCCGTCGGCACCATTCTTCGGTTGCCCAGGCTTGAATAGTTTGGGGCAACAACCTATAATCTCGGCGCGTTTTGACTGCAGTGTTGGAGCGCAGAGGCGAGATTTTTCAAAAAGCCCCTTTTAAAGGGGCTTTTTGTTAGGTAACAAGTGCCTGCTGGTCAGGCGGTCATAAATGGGTCTCGGACCCATTTTTTATTTGTGGTGAGGACGCTGAGTGGCGAGAAAATCCGAACAGCTAGAAGCGTTGGTGGCGCCCGTCGTCAGCGGGCTTGGCTACGAACTCTGGGGGATTGATTACCTTTCCCAGGGGCGCCACACGGTACTGCGTATCTACATTGATGCCGAGGCGGGCATTGATGTGGACGATTGTGCCAATGTCAGCCGCCAGCTCAGCGGTGTGCTGGATGTTGAAGATCCGATCCAGGGCGAGTATACGCTCGAAATTTCTTCGCCGGGCATGGATCGGCCCCTCTTTACCCTCGATCATTTTCGCCGCTACGCGGGCTACCGGGTCCAGATCCGGCTGCGCTCTCCCTTTGAGGGGCGGCGTAACTTCAGCGGCCTGCTAAAGGGGGTTGAGGAGGACGAAGTGATCGTCGAAGTGGATGAGCATGAATACCTGTTGCCGATCGATTCCATCGATAAGGCGAATGTCGTTCCCCAGTTCTAAGTGAGTAGAACGGGTTCTTAGCGAGGCAGTGGAATGAACAAAGAGATTCTTCTGGTAGTAGAAGCGGTTTCCAACGAGAAAGATGTTCCCAAGGGGGTCATCTTTGAGGCGATCGAACTCGCCCTGGCGACAGCTACCAAGAAACGCTACGACGAAGAGGCCGATATCCGCGTCTCTATCGATCGTGCCACCGGCGATTACGAGACTTTTCGTCGCTGGACCGTGGTCAGCGACGATCAGCTAGCCCTGCTGGGAACCGAGCTGACGCTGGAGGAAGCCCACGAGAAGGATCCGGCTCTGCAGGCTGGGGATGTCTTTGAAGAACAGGTTGAATCCATTGGCTTTGGCCGTATCGCCGCGCAGACCGCGAAGCAGGTCATCGTCCAGAAGGTGCGTGAAGCCGAGCGGGCCAAAGTAGTCGAAGAGTACCTGGGCCGGGTCGGTGAACTGGTTTCCGGTACGGTAAAGAAGGTCACCCGTGACAACGTGATTGTTGACCTGGGTAACAATGCCGAGGCGCTCCTCGGGCGTGATCAGCTGGTGGGACGTGAAACCTACCGCATGGGCGACCGCGTTCGCGCCATCCTGCAGGACGTGCGTGCAGAAAGCCGCGGTCCGCAGCTGTTTCTGAGCCGCTCCTGTCCCGAGATGCTGGTGGAGCTTTTCAAGATCGAAGTGCCGGAAATTTCCGAGCAGGTGATCGAGATTCGTGGTGCCGCCCGGGACCCTGGCTCGCGGGCCAAGATCGCTGTCAAGACCAATGACGGCCGCATCGATCCGGTTGGCGCCTGCGTCGGGATGCGCGGCTCGCGGGTCCAGGCCGTATCCGGCGAGCTGGACAACGAGCGGGTCGACATTATCTTGTGGGACGACAACCCCGCGCAGTTGGTGATTAATGCCATGGCGCCGGCGGAAGTGGCCTCCATCATCATTGACGAGGATGCCCACTCCATGGACGTGGCGGTGTCCGAGGACAACCTGGCCATGGCGATCGGGCGGGGTGGGCAGAATGTGCGCCTGGCCAGTGAGCTGACCGGCTGGACCCTCAACGTGATGAGCGAAGAGGAAGTGGCCGCCAAGCAGGAAGAGGAAGCCGGTACCATCGCCGAAACCTTCGTTCAGCACCTGGACATCGACGAAGAATTTGCGGAGATGCTGGTCGAAGAGGGCTTCACCACGATTGAAGAGGTGGCCTACGTGCCGCTGGAAGAGATGCTCGAGATTGAGGGCCTGGACGAAGAGATCGTCACCGAACTGCGGGCCCGGGCTAAGGATGCGTTGCTGAACATCGCCATCGCCTCCGAAGAGCAGCTGGAGCAAGCCGAGCCTGCCGAAGATCTGCTGAATATGGACGGAATGGACCGCCACCTGGCCTTTGTTCTGGCCAGCCGCGGGATCACCTCTATGGAGGACCTGGCGGAGCAGTCCATCGACGATCTGATGGAGATCGACGACATGGACGAAGAGCGCGCCGGGCAGCTGATTATGACCGCTCGCGAACCCTGGTTTGCAGAGCAGTAGGCAGGACAACAGGAGAACCAAGAATGGCAGAAGTGACAGTAAAGCAACTTGCCGATGTGGTTGGCGTGCCCGTTGAACGCCTGCTTCAGCAGATGAAAGATGCCGGCCTCTCCCACAGCACCAGTGGGGACAGCGTCAGCGAGGACGAGCGCCAGGCGCTGCTGATCCACCTTAAGCGCAGCCACGGTGAGTCTGAAGAAGCGGCGGCTCCGCGTAAAATCACCCTCAAGCGCAAGAAGACCAGCACGCTGAAAGTGGACGGTCGCAAGACGGTCAATGTGGAGGTGCGTAAGAAGCGGACCTACGTCAAGCGCGAGGACACGCCTGAGGCGAAAGCGGCGGCGGCAGAAGAAGCTGCCCGCGAGGCCGAGGAAGCGCGTCAGAAGGCCGAAGAGGCCGCACGCAAGCGGGCCGCCGAGGAAGAGGCGCAGCGCAAGGCCGAGGAAGAGAAAAAGCAGGCCGAGGAAGAGGCCCGCAAGAAAGCAGAGGAAGCCCGGCTCAAGGCCGAGCAGTCCGCCGCTGTAGCGGAGAAGCCGGTTCACAAGCAAGCCGAGGCCAAGAAAGAGGCGCCCAAACGCGCCAAGGCCGCGCCCAGCCGGGAAGAGCGCCCTGCCCGGACCAAGGGTAAGGCCGCCGGCGTCAAGCGTGGTCAGGGCTTCGACCCCTCCTTCAAGGAGCGCCGCATGAAGGCGCCCAAGCGGACCAAGCTCAAGGCGCCCGAGCAGCTCAAGCAGCAGGGGTTCCAGAAGCCTACCGCGCCGGTTACCCACGAGGTGGAAGTGCCTGAGGCGATTACCGTTGCGGAACTGGCCAAGAAGATGTCGGTCAAGGCGGCCGAGATCATCAAGGTCATGTTCAAGATGGGGGCCCCGGCCACCATCAACCAGGTGCTGGATCAGGACACCGCCACCCTGGTGGTCGAGGAAATGGGCCACAAGGCCAAGGTGGCCGATGAATCCAGCGTCGAGGACCGGGTGCTCGAGGATATCAGCTACGAGGGTGAGGAAGCGTCGCGGGCGCCGGTGGTGACCGTGATGGGCCACGTCGACCACGGTAAGACCTCGCTGCTGGACTATATCCGCGACACCAAGGTGACCGACGCCGAATCCGGCGGCATTACCCAGCATATCGGCGCTTACCACGTGGAAACCGACCGGGGCATGATCAGCTTCCTGGATACCCCGGGCCACGCCGCCTTTACCGCGATGCGTGCCCGCGGCGCCAAGGCCACCGATATCGTTATTCTGGTGGTGGCGGCGGATGACGGCGTGATGCCGCAGACCGAAGAGGCGATTCAGCACGCCCGTGCGGCGGACGTGCCGCTGGTGGTCGCGGTCAACAAGATCGATAAGGAAGCCGCGGATCCCGACCGGGTCAAGAATGAGCTGGCGGCCAAGGAAGTGGTGCCCGAAGAGTGGGGTGGGGATGTTCAGTTCGTGAATGTCTCGGCCAAGACCGGCCAGGGCATCGACGAGCTGCTGGACGCGGTACTGCTGCAGTCCGAACTGCTGGAACTGACCGCGGTACCCAGCGCCCCGGCCAAGGGCGTGGTGGTGGAAGCGCGTCTGGACAAGGGCCGCGGCACCGTCGCCACCCTGCTGGTTCAGAACGGTACCCTGCGCCAGGGTGAGATCGTCCTGGCCGGGCTGAACTACGGCCGGGTACGGGCCATGCTCGACGAGAACGGCAAGACCATTAAAGAGGCCGGCCCCTCCATTCCGGTGGAGATCCTCGGCTTGAGCGGTACGCCTGCCGCCGGTGACGAGTTCACCGTGGTGGCCGACGAGAAGAAGGCGCGTGAAGTGGCCAACTTCCGTCAGGGTAAGTACCGGGAAGTGAAGCTGGCCCGTCAGCAGGCGGCCAAGCTGGACAACCTGTTTGCCAACATGGGCGCGGGTGAGGTGCAGACCCTCAATATCGTGCTCAAGACCGACGTGCGGGGCTCGCTCGAGGCCCTCACCTCGGCCCTTGAAGATCTGGCCACCGAAGAAGTTAAAGTGGTGGTGGTCTCCAGTGGCGTCGGCGGCATCACCGAGACCGACATCAACTTGGCGATGGCCTCCAACGCCGTGGTCTTCGGCTTCAACGTCCGTGCCGATGCCAGCGCCAAGTCGCTGGTGGAGAAGGAAGAAGTGGATATGCGCTACTACAGCGTTATCTACGACCTGATTGACGACGTCAAGCAGGCTCTCTCCGGCATGCTGGCGCCGGAACTGCGCGAAGAGATCGTCGGTGTGGCCGAGGTTCGCGAAGTGTTCCGTTCACCCAAGTTCGGCCAGGTGGCCGGCTGCATGGTGACCGAGGGCACGGTCCACCGCAGCAAGAAGATCCGTGTGCTGCGTGACAACGTGGTGATTCACGAAGGCGAGCTGGACTCCCTGCGCCGCTTCAAGGACAACGTTCAGGAAGTGCGCAACGGCATGGAGTGCGGTATCGGCGTGAAGAACTACGACGTGAAGGTCGGCGACCAGATCGAAGTGTTCGAGGTAACCGAGGTGGCGCGTCAGCTCTGATATGGCTAGAGAATTCAGTCGTACGCAACGGGTCGCGGAGCAGCTGCGCCGCGACCTGGCCCAGCTGATCCAGCAGGAGGTCAAGGACCCCCGGCTGGGGCTGGTGACCGTCAATGACGTCAAGATCTCCAAGGACCTCTCCTACGCCGACGTCTACGTGACCGTCATGGGCAAGGAGGAGAGCCAGGCCCAGATCGACACCACCCTGAAGATCCTTAACCGGGCGGCGGGCTTTCTGCGCGGCCGCTTGGCCAAGGCGATCAAGCTGCGGGTGATGCCGCAGCTGCGCTTCCACTATGACGCCAGCGTCGTGCGGGGCAACTACCTCTCTTCCCTGATCGACAAGGCCGTTTCCGAGGACCGTTCGCGCCAGGGCGACTCGGAGGAGGACTGATTGGCCAGACGGCGTAAGGGACGCGAGGTCGACGGGATCCTGCTGCTGGATAAGCCTGCCGGTATCAGCTCCAACCAGGCCCTGCAAAGGGTCAAGCACCTCTTCGGCGCGGCCAAGGCCGGCCATACCGGCGCGCTGGATCCCCTGGCGACCGGGCTGCTGCCGATCTGCCTGGGCGAGGCCACCAAGTTTTCGCAATACCTGCTGGACGCTGACAAGGTATACCGCACCACGGCCAAGCTCGGTGTGCGCACCGCCTCTGGCGATGCCGACGGTGAGGTGATCGAGGAGCGGCCGGTGGAAACCTACAGCGCCGCGCAGATCGAGGCGTTGCTGGCCGAGCATCTCAGCGGCGAAATCACCCAGACTCCCTCCATGTACTCGGCGCTCAAGCACCAGGGGCAACCGCTCTATAAGCTGGCCCGCAAGGGGATCGAGGTAGAGGTCAAGTCCCGCCGGGTGACGGTGCATCGCATCGAGCTGCTCGATTTTCGCGGCGATGAGCTGGATCTCGAGGTCAGCTGCAGCAAGGGCACCTATATTCGCTCCATCGTCGAGGCGCTGGGCGAACTGCTGGGCTGCGGCGCCCACGTGACCGTGCTGCGCCGGCTCGAAACCGGGCCCTACAAGGCGTCCATGATGCACACCCTGGAGGCACTGCGTGAATGCGCCGCCGCGGGGGAGGCGCAAGCTGAAAAAGAGGGCGCGCAACGGGCCCTGGATGCGTTATTATTACCGGCTTGGACCGCGGTGGAGACTCTGCCGCGGCTCTGGGTCGACGAATCCGTCTGCGAGCGACTCAAGAACGGTCAGCGGATTCCGCTCGGGGAGTCTCCCCGGGCCGAGACATTGATTTTTTCCGGCACCGAGGAAGCGCCTGTCTTTCTCGGTATCGGTGAAGTTTCGGAGGCCGGGGTGCTTTTGCCGCGGCGTCTGATCAGAACCCAGTAGGGTGCGCGTCGTACTGTAAATATGCACGGTACCGACGTTTTATAACCAGCGTGGCCAAGCCACGTGCATATTAGAAATGGAGAAATACCATGGCACTATCAGCCGAACAGAAAGCAGCCATCGTCGCCGAGTACCAGACCGCTGAAGGCGACACCGGTTCCCCCGAGGTTCAGGTGGCCCTGCTGACTGCGAACATTTCCGGCCTGCAGTCTCACTTCAAGGACAACAAGAAGGATCACCACTCTCGTCGTGGCCTGATCCGGATGGTAAACCAGCGTCGTAAGCTGCTGGACTACCTCAAGTCCAAGGACGCCGAGCGCTACACCAAGCTGATCGGTCGTCTGGGTCTGCGCCGCTAAGCTGATCCCATGGAGGGCCGGGGCTTTGTCCCCGGCCCTCATCGTATCGGGGGCAGTCACTGCTCCCGGTACGCTCCAGCGGAGCAAACCTCCACCGGAGCAAACACCGGCGCCGGGAGGCGCAAACACTACAGTGCTCAGCAATCTGTTCATCAGCCCGTACTCTTTTGCGCCTCGCGGGGCTTAAAAGAGTACGGCTTGTGAAGGCAGATCAGATTGTCGGCCCCAGGGCCGGAGCACGGCATAAAAATCTGATAAGGAGGTATTCACAATGCTGAATCCGAAGACCAAGACATTCCAGTTCGGTGACCAGACCGTCACCCTGGAAACCGGCCGCATCGCCCGTCAGGCCACCGGCGCCGTGCTGGTGACCATGGGTGAGAACCAGGTGCTGGCCACCGTGGTGGGCACCAAGGAAGCCCGTCCCGACCAGCCCTTCTTCCCGCTCTCCGTGCACTACCAGCAGAAGACCTATTCCGTGGGTAAGATCCCCGGCGGTTTCTTCAAGCGCGAGGCCCGTCCCAGCGAGTTCGAGACCCTGACCTCGCGACTGATCGACCGTCCCATCCGGCCGCTCTTTCCCAAGGGCTTCATGAACGAGGTGCAGGTGATCTGTACCGTCATGTCCGCTGATAAGGAAAACTGCCCCGACATCGCCGCCATGATCGGCACCTCCGCCGCACTGGCGATCTCCGGCATTCCCTTCAATGGGCCCATCGGCGCCGCCCGGGTGGGCTTCGATGAGGAGAACGGGTACATCCTCAACCCCAGCTTTGCAGCGACCGAAGCGTCCCTGCTGGACATGGTCGTGGCCGGCACCAAGGACGCCGTGCTGATGGTTGAGTCCGAAGCTCAGGAACTGAGCGAAGACGAAATGCTGGGCGCGGTGCTGTTCGCCCACGACGAAATGCAGGTCGTCATCGACGCCATCAACGAGTTCGCCGCCGAGAACGGCAAGCCCAAGTGGGACTGGCAGCCCGCCGAAGACAACGCGGCCCTCAAGGAGCAGATCCAGTCCGGTTACGGCGCGGCCATCACCGAGGCGTACCAGATCAGCGACAAGATGGCCCGTTACGGTCGCCTGAGCGAGATCCGCGCCGAGGCGGTCGAAGCGCTGGCCGGAGGCGAAGCGCCCCAGGCCGACGCCAAAGAGGTGGAGAAGCTCTTCGGCTCCATCGAGAAGAGCATCGTCCGCTCTCGCGTGGTCAACGGCGAGCCCCGTATCGACGGCCGCGACACCAAGACCGTGCGCCCCATCGAAGTGGAAGTGGGCGTGCTGGCCAAGACCCACGGTTCGGCCCTGTTTACCCGTGGCGAAACTCAGGCCGTGGTCACCGCCACCCTGGGCACCAGCCGCGACGTCCAGATCATTGATGCCCTGCAGGGCGAGTACAAAGATCCCTTCCTGTTCCACTACAACTTCCCCGGTTACTCCGTGGGTGAGTGCTCGCGCATGATGGGCGCCGGCCGCCGCGAGATCGGTCATGGCCGTCTGGCCCGTCGCGGTATTCAGGCGATGATGCCCAATCAGGATGAGTTCCCCTACACCATCCGCGTGGTCTCCGAGATCACCGAGTCCAACGGCTCCAGCTCCATGGCCTCCGTCTGTGGCGCTTCTCTGGCGCTGATGGACGCCGGGGTGCCGGTCAAGCGTCCGGTGGCCGGTATCGCCATGGGCCTGGTCAAAGAAGGCGACAAGTTCGCGGTACTGACCGATATCCTGGGTGACGAGGATCACCTGGGCGACATGGACTTCAAGGTGGCCGGTTCCGAGTCCGGTATCACCGCGCTGCAGATGGACATCAAGATCGAAGGCATCACCGAGGAGATCATGGAGATCGCCCTCGACCAGGCTCTCGAGGCCCGTCAGCACATTCTGCGCGAGATGGCCAAGGTGATCGGTTACGCCCGTCCGGAGCTTTCCGACAACGCGCCCGCCATGACCCAGCTGAAGATCAACCCCGAGAAGATCCGTGACGTGATCGGCAAGGGCGGCGCCACCATCCGCGCCATCACCGAAGAGACCGGCGCTTCCATCGACCTGGAAGACGACGGTACCGTGAAGATCTTCGCCGTCGACAAGGCCGGCGCTCAGGCCGCCATCGACCAGGTGCTGGCGATCACCGCCGAAGCTGAAGTGGGCAAGATTTACGAGGGCAAGGTCGAGCGCATCGTCGACTTCGGCGCCTTCGTCAACATCCTGCCGGGCAAAGATGGCCTGGTGCACATCTCCCAGATCGCCAAGGAGCGGGTGGAGAAGGTCACCGACTTCCTGCAGGAAGGCCAGATGGTCAAGGTCAAGGTGCTGGACGTGGATCCCCGTGGCCGTATCAAGCTGAGCATGAAGGACCTGCGCGAGGACGAGGGGCTGGACGACTAAGTCCCCCTCTAAAAGCGTGCGAAAAAACGGGCTTCGGCCCGTTTTTTTATGCCCGAGGGAGGGCGTCTGCGTCTCACCTGCTGACACCAGGACTGTTTTGGGCGCAATAAAAGGCTTCGGTTGAAACAGGCGATGAGCTTGAAATGCCAACGCTGGCCAGTTCGCGCCACAAGAGCTCCGATGAGTGGCGTCAGCCGCCGGCAATGCAACGGGTAGTGGGGTTGGTGCTGCGCGTTATCGCAGTTGATCCAAAGGCAGCTCGGTTTTGCGGATAGGCGTGCGCAGCACGAAGTTGGAGATAATGGCGCGAATGCCCGGCATGGCGGTGAGCTTGTCCAGCAGCAACTGCTGGTAGTGGTCCAGGTCGGGCACCGCGAGCTTGAGGATGTAGTCAGCGGCGCTGCCGGTAATGAGAAAACACTCCAGCACCTCCGGCAACTCGGCGATTTGTTCCTCAAAGGCCTGCAGCTTGTCCCGGGTCTGCGCTTCCAGGGATACCTGTACCAGAACGGTCATCGGCAGGCCGGCTTTTTTCTGATCCAGCAGTACCACCTGGCGTTCGATCAGCCCCGACTGTTCCAGCTGGCGTACGCGGCGCCCGCAGGGGGTTGGCGAAAGTCCCACCCGGTCGGCCAGGTCGGCGATGCTGATGCGTGCGTCCCGTTGCAGTATCTCCAGAATATGGCGGTCGATGCGGTCAAGGCTGTGTTGGGTCATGGCGGGCCTGTAAAAGAATGGATGGCGGTCCTCGGGTGCCCGGGTAGGGCGCTGGTAGGCAGCCGGCGCGCGGCTCCAGGACCTTGTGGGTCCGGGTTGGGCCGGGTTGGCCCAGGGGATGATCCGGAGCGGGTAGCTCCTGACCAGCCATCCGAGGTTAGAATACCGCTATTGGCATGGTTGATGACTGCAAAGTATGGCGCTTTTTGAAGAGTTGCTCGAGTCTTCAGCTAATTTGTAACCGTACTGCGACCTAAAATCGCGCCAAGGCTCTTTGAAGCGCTATTTGACGCTATTTTAGCCGTCTTAACTGGCGCTCGTGAAGGCGGCCCAGAATCATCAAACCGAGCAGTGCGCCACTCAGGGCCCACGCCATGTCCGACTGGGTATCCCAGACATAGCCCTGGGTGCCCAGGAAGGCCTCGGCCGACTCGCCGGTGGCGATGGCCACCCACCACTCGATCAGTTCATAGAAGGCGCTCAGGGCCAGGCAGAAGCAGACGATGATGAAGTTGCGCCAGGGGGGCGTGCTGACCACCTGCTTGCGGATCAGCAGCTCCCGGGCGATCAGGGCCGGGACAAAGCCCTGGGCGAAGTGGCCGACCTTGTCGTAGTGGTTGCGCTGCCAGTCAAAAAGCTGCGCCAGGGTGTCAAACAGGGGGACCTCGGCGTAGGTGTAGTGCCCGCCCACCATCAGAATCACCGCGTGCACCAGAATCAGCCCGTAGACCAGGGGGGTGAGGGGGAAGCGGCGCCGGGTGAAGGCCAGCACCAGGGCGCCGAGCAGGGCCGGCAGGACCTCCAGGAACCAGGTGAAACCGTCCTTCGGGTCGATGGCGGACCAGATCAGCACGGCGCTGAAAACGGCGATCCAGAGCATGGCGTGCACGTAGGCTCCTTTTATTCCGCGGACTTTTTATCCCGGATGCGTTTTAGCCCAGATGCGTTGTCCGGCAACGGGCGGCGGCGTCTGAAAATCAGCCCAGGGCCAGCCACACGCCGACGCCCATCATCAGGGTGCCGGCGAGGCGGTTCATCAGGCGCACGTTGTGGCTGCCGGACAGAAAGCGGCGCAGGGTTCGCCCGCCACTGGCGTAGAGCAGCAGGCAGATAAACTCGATCACAAGGATCAGGGCCAGCAGCACCGTGACCTGCGGCATCAGGGGGTGCTGATCGCTAATGAACGGCGGTAGCAGGGCGACGAAAAACGCCCAGCCCTTGGGGTTGGCCACCGCGGTGATAAAGCCCTGCAGCACCAGTTCGCGCCTTGAGGTGACCGGGGCGTCGCCGGGCTGGCCCAGGGCCATCTTGCCCCGGGAGCGCCACAGTTGAATGCCCAGGTAACCAAGATAAGCGCCCCCCAGGTATTTGAATAGTTCGAACAGCTCGGGGTACTGCAGCATCAGGGCGGCGACCCCGATCACGGAGAGGAAGGCCACCAGGCCCACGCCCACCAGCTCGCCGGCCATCATCCAGAGGGTGCGCTTGAGGCCGATGGTCATCCCCAGGGTCATGGAGAGGGTCATGCACATGCCCGGGGTTGCCGACACGAAGAAAAAGGTGGGGATAAATACCGCCAGCAGCGAGAGGTTGATCAGAGAGTGCAACATGGGTGACGCGCTGTAAAAAATAATAATCGAGGCGATACCCTAATCCAGGCCGGGGCCGGCTGCCAAATGAAATTTTACGCTGCCGTGCTCAGCCCCTGAAGAAGCGCCCCTCCAGCATGACGCGCGCCTCGTGCAGCACCTGCACCGGGGTGTCGGCGTCGATGGGCGGGAGCCGGTGACCGGCGGTGCTGGCAAGGCGGAAGCGGACGTCCTTTCCCGGTTGGGGCCAGCGGGCGACGGAAAAACCGCCGATCACCAAGGTCAGCTCCCCGGCGGGCAGGAGCTTCAATCCGCGCAGCCTCAGCTCCAGGCGTTCCTCTCCGTGCGCGTTACCACGCCAGTAAATCACGCCGCCCACGCTAGACCAGGGCGGCTCGCGGGCCGGTGTCAGCAACGGTGCCCGGTACCTGGAGCGCCGGCGCTCGAAGAGGCCCCTCAACCAATCCATAAAACGGCTTTTGTGCGGCTGTTCTCGATCCAGTAAAGCTGCTTGTGACCGCCCGCTGCCAGTTGCTGCAGCCGGGCCTGGGCGCTTCGGCGACGCTCGAAGCGGGCCACCAGGAAGCGGTTACCGTTGTCATCCTGGCGGTACAGGCAGTAAGGCGGGGTCATCACAACCTCCTCAATCGCTGGCGGGCTCTGAGCGCTTCTGTAATAGTAACCAAGAGTTGATGGGAGAGGCAGATAGATGAACACATCCGAGCACGAACCTCAGGGCAGTCTGCTGCTGCGGACCATGGCGATGCCCGCCGACACCAACCCGAACGGGGACATTTTCGGCGGCTGGATCATGTCGCAGATGGATATCGCCGGCGGCATTCTCGCCAAAGAGATCGCCGGTGGGCGGGTGGTGACCGTGGCCGTGGAGGGGATGAAATTTATCAAGCCGGTCAAAGTGGGCGATGTGGTCTGCTGTTACGGCGAATTGCGGCGGGTGGGGAAAACCTCGCTCGCCCTGCAGCTCGAGGTCTGGGTCAATCCGATTCTGCGCAGTAACCAGTCGCACCGCTTCAAGGTCACCGAGGCGGCATTTTTCTATGTCGCCATTGACGACACCGGGGCCAAGCGGGTCATCAGCCCGCCCTGAGCCCAGCTTCGGGCGAGCAGCGAAGCGGCGGGGCAACGCCGTTTAAGCCAAGTGAGCCCTCCACAAGCTGAAACTGCCCTTCGAGTCGCGTTGCCCGTTCCCTCAGGACCGAAACGGCGGGTGGCTGGCGGTCGCTTGCCAGCACCACCAGGTTGCTCCGTGCCGGCACCGGGAGCACCCGGACCAGGGAAAAGCTCTGTCGCAGCGCGTTAAGCACGGCTGATAACTCGGCGTAGTCCGTGGGCAGCAGGTTGAGGGCGCAGACGCCCCCGGGGGCAAGGCAGCGCTTCAGTTGGCGGTGGAAACTGGCCGTCGACAGGCAGTCTGGATGCGAGGCCCCCTGGTGAATGTCGCAGAAGATGATCTCGTGGCGCAGGCGGTGGCGCGCGAGAAACCGGGCCCCCTCGTCGACGAATACCGCCTGGTGGGCGGGCAGGTGGAAAAACCGCCGCGCCAGTTCCACGACGGTGCGGTCCGTTTCCACGGACGTGATCCGTAACTGTGGTAGCGCGTGTGCAAAAAAACGCTCAAAGCTGCCGCCGCCAAGGCCGAGATTGAGCAGACGGCGAGGCGCGGGCTGCAGTAAAAACGCGTTGAGCATGGTTCGGCTGTAGGGCGGGATCAGCCGGTGCGGCATCTGCAGGTCGATAATGGCCTGGACGTCGTGCCTGGCGAAGTGGAGCCAGCGCAGCCCGTCACCCTCGCGAACTTGGAGGTGCTTGCCCGGGCGGCGTTGCTGCCAGATCAGGGTGCCGCGCGAGTGCTGTATGACGGGGGCTGGAGCGTGCATGGATGCCGTTTTGCCAGAGGTGGATGTGTTTGTGTGGCTCTACGCGGCCCTAGAGTCGCATAGGCTCGGAATCAACGGTGACCGTGAACAACGACTGCAGCTGGATGACGTGCCAACTGTGCAGGCACGCCATCGTCCTGAACGTGAAAAACCGTTACTCCAATACTTCGGCCAGAATATTACCAAAAGCGCCGGAAGGGGCTTTGATACCGATTAGTGCAGATAAGGTTTTTGCCACATCAACCGTGTGGACCGCTCGCGTAACCACCTGCCCCTTGATGCCCTTGCCAACAAATACCACAGGTACGTGACTGTCGTATGACCACGGGGAGCCGTGTGTCGATGCCACCTCTAAACCGTCAAAATCATTGAGAAACCAGTTAGGCTCGAAAACAACATACACGTCGCCTGAGCGCGGTGCATAGAAGTTGTTCAATACCGCCCGATGTATTCGCCCCGCAGCCACCCGATTTGCCATCAGGTCTTTGCTGGATACGGCTAACCGAATGCCCTTGAGGTTCTGCAGCTCCTTGGCGATGGCCTGTTCAAGGCGGGCCTGCTCGGCATCGCTACTCTGTCGAGCATCTGGCGATAGGTACACATAAGGGTGGCTGTACTTCTCGATCAAACTCCCCCTGATCTCAAACTGCTGCTTGATGCGTTCTATGGCCGCTTCTTTTTCCCAGGCGGATGGATCAACGTATTCAGCGGGTATCCCCTTCGACTTCAAATAGCCAGGCGTATCAGGGCCCCCGTGGTCTGCACTCAGTACCAGGAGCACGTTATCCAGCCCCACTTCTTGATCGAGACTTGCCAGCAGGTCAGCCAGCACACCATCAAGCCGCAGCAGGTTATCTTCTTGTTCTAGGCTGGAGGGGCCGAACAAATGTCCGACATAGTCCGTCGAGGAGAAGCTGACGCTCAGATAGTCGGTAACATCATCCTTGCCCAAGGCTTCGTGAATAATCAGCTCCTGGGCGAACGACAGGGTGAGTGCGTCACCGGCAGGGCTGGTTGTGAGCAGGGTCGTAAAATACTTACCGTCTGCGTCGCCGTAGGCATGGGGAAATGTCCTGCCGAAACCCGCCAGGTCTGTCTCCCACTCCCGGTCATCGGACTGCCCGTAAAGGTAGGTGCTTCGGTCTTTTAACAGCGTCCACTCGGTATTTGCATACCCTTCGGGCAAGGCTTTTGAGTTCCAATTCGTAACCCACTCGGGGTAGGCATTGTAGTAATACGTACTGGTAACAAACTGGCCCAGGGCTTTAGAAAACCAGAACGCTTTACCACCGTGTCCCGCCATGGCGACGGCCCCGCGGTCCTTAATCGACACACCAAACACCTTGGCCTTGCCATCCGTGGCTGCGAGCAGTTCATCGCTAAAGGTCGATGACAGGATCGCGCGAGGCGAGCGCCCGTCTGCTTTGGCCGCTTTCTGGGTCGGATCAATTTCGGTTGCCTCATCGACATCCGCGTTGGCGCATAACAGGCGGTAATCCGGATCTTCAATGTTGTACACGGTTTGACCCGTTTTGCGATCAAACCAGAGGTTGCCAACCATCCCGTGGACGGCAGGTTGTGCCCCGGTGGCAAGCGTCGCATGGCCAACGATGGTTTCCGTGTTGGCGTGTGCATGGTGGGCATCGGCATAGACCGTGCCGTTGCCTAAAAAGTAGTTGAATCCATTTTTTCCAAATCGATCGGCGTATCGGTGAAGCAGGTCGGCCCTAAGCTGATCGACGGTAACCTGGACGATCAGTCTGGGCGTTTCCGATGCGACGGCGGTATCAGGGATGAGCGAGGTAGCAGTCGCAATCGACAGGAAAAACGCAGTGGGCAAACGCCGCCTTAATGGGGCCGTCGGTGGATAATCCATTCGAGCACCTGAGAGATCGGTTGAACTGCGCTTGAAGCCAGGCAGGCACCGAAGGGCCGAGAACCCACAGGGGCAGCCCGGAGACCCGGCGCTGACTTCGCTTTGAAGGTCGAACGCATTGATTAGCCTCTGAGCCAAGAGCTGGCGAGAGGGGGATGTGCCCCCTCGCCATGCTCGAGAGGTCCAGGGTTAATGCGCCTGGGGCTGCATTTTTTGCATGACCTTATCCAGTGAGAAACTCGCCGCTTCCTGGCGTGGGGGGAACTCCTTGAATGACTGCAGGAACTCGGCGACATAGGCCTGCGCAGGGACCAGCATATAGACCCGATCGAGCGCCCAGTCGAAGTAAGTGTTGGAAGTGATGCTGGCCCGCTCGTAGGGGTCGCGGCGCAGGTTCTCAATCAACGGTACACGCAGGGGGATGAAGGGCTCCATCCAGACCCGGAACGTACCCGCCGCCTTCTGCTCCATGAAGATGATCTTCCAGTCGCCGTAGCGTAACGCGGTCAGGTCGCCATCGTCGGAGAAGTAGAAGATCTCCTTGCGCGGGCTGGGAACGTTATCCGGGTTCTTCAGGTGCTCGGTCAGGTCGTAACCGTCAAGGTGAACTTTGTAGCTGCGACCAATGGCCTTGACGCCGCCCTTTTTGAGCTGCTCTTTGACGTTCTCTGCGCCGGCCGCCGCCAGGAAGGTCGGCAGCCAGTCCATATGATGAACGATACCGTTACTGACCGACCCCGGCTGGATCACGCCGGGCCAGCGGACCACAGCGGGTACCCGCCAGCCGCCTTCCCAGTTGGTGTTCTTCTCACCGCGGAACGGGGTGGCCGCGGCATCGGGCTAGGTGTTGTAGTGCGGGCCGTTGTCGGTGGAGTAGTGCACGATGGTGTTGTCGGCAATGCCCAGCTCATCCAGCAGATCGAGGAACTTGCCGATGTGCATGTCGTGCTCGACCATGCCGTCCGCGTACTCATCCTGGCCACTGATCCCGCGCAGTTCATCCTTCACGTGGGTGCGAAAGTGCATGCGGGTGCCGCTCCACCAGACGAACCAGGGCTTTCCCGCCTCGTGCTGCGCCCGAATGAAGGCAACCGCGGCGTCGGAGCTTTCATCGTCGATGGTTTCCATCCGCTTCTTGGTCAGCGGGCCGGTATCCTCGATCTTGCCGTCGGCGGTGGAGTGAATCACCCCGCGAGGGCCAAACTTCTCCTTGAACTCCGGGTTTTTGGGGTAGTCCTCGTTCTCCGGCTCCTCTTCGGCGTTGAGGTGGTACAGGTTACCGAAGAACTCGTCGAACCCGTGGTTGGTGGGCAGGTGTTCGTCGAGGTCGCCCAGGTGGTTCTTGCCGAACTGGCCGGTGGCGTAACCCTGGGCCTTCAACAGGGCGGCAATGGTTGGGTCTTCGACCTGCATGCCTTCCTTCGCGCCGGGCAGGCCGACCTTGGACAGGCCGGTGCGGAACACGCTTTGACCGGTGATAAATGACGAGCGGCCCGCGGTGCAGGACTGTTCGCCGTAGTAGTCGGTGAACAAGATGCCTTCATTGGCGATACGGTCAATGTTGGGGGTTTTGTAACCCACCAAGCCGCGTGTATAGGCGCTGATATTGCTTTGCCCAATATCATCGCCCCAGACCACCAGAATGTTGGGTTGTTGTGCGGCCTGAGCCGCGCTGGTTAAGAGCGCTAACAGGGTTGTCAGGCAGAGCAGTTTTAGACGGGTTCGGAATATCATGATGAAACTCCCTTTCTTTGTTAGTGGAGTTCCCTCTGACGACAGGACGAAAGGGGTGGAGAGCTAATTTTAGATCAGCCTTTTGGGAGCTGGGGTTATATCTCGTCCGCTGATCACCTGCTGTCTGCCGGCTTTCGGCAGATAGCCGAAGTTTTCCCTGAGGTCGCGAACCGTCCCATGCTAAGGGGCTGGATCGCAGGTTGTCTGAAACGGTCGCAGAGCCGCAGAGGCCCGGAACCAAAGGGGCGCAGGCAAAGACTAAGCGCAGAAGAGTGCTTTTCGGTTTGCCACCAGCCCCTGCCTGCGTGCATGGAAGGAGAAATGCCCACCGCCATGGTTGCCCAGAGGTTTCGCAACGTCGTTGTCGCCATCCCGGTGCTGATGCTAACGCTGCTGGCGAGCGGCTGGGCCGCCGCCGAGCAACGATTCGAGGCCCGGGGACGCCCCCCCTTGTTGGTGGAACTCTATACCTCCGAAGGGTGTTCCAGCTGCCCCCCCGCCGATGCACGTTTGGCGCAGTTGCTCGATGCTCCGGGGCTTTGGCGTGAACATATCCCCCTGGCCTTTCACGTCGACTACTGGGACTACCTCGGCTGGAAAGACCGCTTCGCCCAGCCTGGTTTTGCCGAGCGCCAGCGCCAGCTGCGCCGGGCGGGGCGCCTGGGGGCCGTCTATACACCGGGTTGGGTGGTTAACGGCCGCGAGTGGAGGGGATTCAGGGCCCGGGAGCCTCTGCCGGAAAGGGCCCGCGCCGACGGCGGCGTTCTGCAGGCGACCGTCGAGGGACACCGGGTGCGGGTCAGCTATCGGTCGCCGGACGGGCATGGCCGGCCCTGGGTTGCGCACCTGGCCCTGCTCGGATTCGACTATTTCACCGAGGTTGCCAAGGGTGAGAACCGTGGCAAACGCCTGCCCCACCAGTTCGTCGTACTGCACAAACAGCGGGCGCGGGGCAAAGGGGACTGGGACTTCGCATTACCGCCGCTGGCTCAGGATGGGCGTCATGCGCTGGCGGTTTGGGTGAGCGAGGGGGACTACGGGGAGCCGCGCCAGGCCCTTGGGGGGTGGCTCGCGAAAGGGGGGTGAGGTTTCTTCCTGGGATGGGAAGAATGGTGCGCGGGCAAAAAAAAAAGAGCCCATCAGCGTCCTGCTGCTGGGCCCATTTGTGTCGTCCTGACAGGCTCCGTCCTGGAAAGGGCTGCGCTCCCTGCGGCCTTCAACTCCCTCTGCCCTCCTGGTTCATTGTCAGTATGACGGTTGCACCCATCGGCCTCCATAGGAAAATATCCTATTTTGCTGCGATGCCGCACGCGGGCCTTGGATGTCACAGCAGCTGCCTTCAGAGGGGCGCGGCGGTACAATGGCGGCCCACCAACCAAGAGGAGTATAGGGGTGAGCGAAAATGTTCAGTGGCTGTTGATTCTGCTGGGGCTGGCGGTGATCGCCGGGCTGCTCTGGGTGATCCGTTGGCAGTTGAAGACCCAGCGGGAGGCGCGGCGGGCCCATGAGCAGCTGCTGGCCGAGCACAAGGCCAAGGCCCAGGAGCAGCGCGATTACCTGGAGGAAAGCGTCAAGGTGATCGCCCTGTCGATGCAGGATGAGCAGTGCGAGCTGGCCGAGGGCTGCATTCGGCTGAAGCGGCTGCTGGACCACCTGGCGCCTTACCTGCACGAACATGAGGACTTCGCCATTATCAACCGCATGTTCGAAGCCACCCGCCATATGCCGATCCTGGAGGAGTGGAAGAAGCTGAAAATCAAGCGCCGCATGGAGCTGACGCTGGAGCGCGAGGCCCTGGAGAAGGAGCACCGCGAGGCGATCCTGGCGGCGGCGCAGAAACTGGCCAGTTATCGCTTCGGGCAGTAACCGTCACCGTGGAGCTGCTGGTCACCTTCCTCTTGTCGCTGGCGTTGATCGCCGGCGTGCTCTGGGTGCTGACCCGCAGCCGCGCCCCGGCCTACCGGCCGACCCGCCAGCAGGTGCTGGCCCTGCTAGACGGGGTGCAGGACAAGGGCACCTCGAGCGAGCAGTGGGATATGTTTGTCTCGCTGCCCATTCACCACGATCCGCCCCTGGACGCAATTCGCAGGCGTTGCGTGGCATTGAGCGAAGGCGATGCTGAGCGTGCGCCCGCCCGATCTGGCATCGGCGGCTACCTGTTTGACCGGGAAGGGCGGGCCCAGGTCGCGGCCTGCGCCGAGGCGCTGCGTCAGCTGATCGCCAGCGAGCCGGCGCAGCGGGAGTTCTAGGGTGACACCGGCTTTATCTCGCCACCCTCATCTCGCACTCTCTTCCAGCTCGAAATGATCCACCAGCCGCTGCAGCTCGGCGGCCAGCTCGCCGAGGTGCTCGATGGCGGTTGCGACCCGGCTGGAGTTGGCAGCCGACTCGTCGGCCACGGCGCTGATGCCCACCAGGCTGCGGTTGATTTCCCCCACCACCTGGTGTTGCTGCTCGGCCGCGGTGGCGTTGTGGGAGTTAAGTTCGTCGATCCGGGTCAGTGCCTGGGTGATCTGTTGCAGTACCTCGGTGGTACGGGTAGTGTCGGCCATGCTCTGCTGGGCCCGCTCCGCGCTGCGGCTCATCAGCTCGGCAGAGCCCTGGGTGCGGGCCTGCAGCGCCTCGATCATCGCCTGAATCTCGCCGGTGGAGTCCTGGGTACGGGCGGCCAGGGCCCGGATCTCGTCCGCCACCACGGCAAAGCCCCGGCCCTGTTCGCCGGCCCGGGCGGCTTCGATGGCGGCGTTCAGGGCCAGCAGGTTGGTCTGATCGGCGATATTCCGGATCACCTCCACCACCTGCCCGATACTCTCGCTCTGGGCTTGCAGGGCGCCGGCTTCCTCGGCGGCGCGGTGCATCTCTTCTGCCAGCTGGCGGGTGCTGGCCACCGAGGTCTCCACCTGGCGCTGTCCGGCCTGGGCCTGGCGGTGCGCATCCTGGGCGAGTTCCGCCGCATGACTTACGTTGCTGGCCACCTCGCGGGCGGTCTGGTCCATCTCGGTGACGGCGGTCACCACCTGGTCGGTTTCGCGGTGCTGACGGGAGGTGCCGTCGAGGGTCACCTGGGCTGCCTCCGACAGCTCCCGTGCTTCGTGGGTCAGGCGTCCCGAGGCCTGGCTCACCTGGCGAATGCTGCCGTTGAAGGCTTCCATCATGCGATTGAAGCGCTCGGCTACCGCCCCCAGCTCGTCCTGCCGACTGAAGGGAATGCGCAGGGTAAGGTCGCGGTTGGCCTCGACCTGGGTCAGGGTGCGGGCCACGGTGCCCAGGGGCCGGGTCACCAGCTTGCGCAGGATCAGGCTGATCAGCACTAGCCCGGCGACCAGCAGGGCGGTGGTGATGCCGAGGTTGGTCCACAGCTGCCGGTTGATGCGGGCGTCGAACGCTTTCAGGGAGTAATCCAGGCGTACCGCGCCCAGCAGGGCGCCCTCCTCGACCCCGTGGCAGCCCAGGCAGTTGGTGCCCTTGTAATCGGATGAGGCCTTGAGGGGCAGCAGCACGCTGAGGCGGCGCCCGTCCGGGGTCCGGGTGATGGCTTCGAAGGCCTCACCGGTCAGGGCCTTTTGGTCCAGGGCGTCGCGGGGCGCGTTGTGCTCGGCGCCGGGGCCGTACAGCTGACGCACCGCCTCGGCCCGCAGAATGCGGGCGTCCTGCACCGACTCGGCGGCGCTGATCTTGGCGCGGGCGATCCCCTGCTCCGCCATCTTGCCGGTCAGCATCAGGGTGTTGACGTTGTCGAAATAGGCGTTGGCCAGGGCCCGGGCCTGGTCGCCGGCCATGGTCTCGACCATCGCCCGCTGGGTGTGAAATTGGTAGAGGCTGGAGACGGCGAGCAGAACGAGAAACAGTGCGATGAGGGCCACATCGATTTTGAACCCGATCGACGCACCCTTGCGGTGGCGGAGGGATGCCTGTGTCATAACAAGTTACCTGACCTGGCTGGCGCTGCGGAGAAACCGTAAAAAAGTGGGGGATTGTGCCCGATGGGCCTTCGCTTCGACAATGGCAGGCGGGGCGGGTTCTGCGCGAAAACAGGACGAAACTGATCTAAGTTAAATGTTCGTCGATCAGTGCTCGCGCAGCACTTTCAGCGGGCTTTGCCGAACCACCCGGCGGGTCCCCAGCAGGCCGGCGCCGCCCACCAGCAGGGCCCCGGCCAGGGGCAGCGCCAGCCAGAGTGCAACGCTGGGTTGGTAGCGCAGCTCCAGCAGCCGGTAGAGCCAGAAGCTGATGCCCTCGACCAGCACCGTGGCCAGCAGCCCCGCCAGTGCCCCGAGCAGGGCAAACTCCAGCCCCTGCAGGCGCCGCAGCAGCGGCCCCTCGGTGCCCAGGGCCCGCATCAGCGCACCGCTGTCCAGGCGCTCGTCGAGGGTGGCGGCGAGGGCGGCGAAGAGTACCGTGAGCCCTGCGGCCAGCACGAACAGCAGCACGTACTCCACCGCCAGCGCGACCTGGTCGATGATGTCGCGAATGTTCGCCAGCAGGCGGTCCACCTCCAGCAGGGTAAGGGTCGGGAAAGCGCGCATCAGGGGGGCGATCTCCGCCTGCCGCTCGGCGGGAAGGTAAAAGCTGGTGATGTAGGTGGCCGGCAGGTCCGCCAGTCCCCCGGGAGGGAAAATGACGTAGAAATTGGGCCGCATCGAGCCCCACTCCAGGCTGCGCACGCTGGTTATCCGGGCCTCGAGCTCGCGTTCGCCAAAGCGAAAACCGAGGCGGTCGCCGACCCCGACCCCGAGATCGGCTGCGAGTCCCTGCTCCAGGGAGATCAGCGGCTGGCCCCGGTCCTGAGGCTGCCACCAGCGGCCCTCGAGGATGCGGTTGTCCGGGGCCAGGGTATCGCTGAAGGTGAGGTTGAGCTCGCGCCGGATGGCGCGTCGGCCCGGCGAGAGGGGGGAGAGCAGGGTGTCGGCGTCCTCGCCGTTGAGCTTACTGAGACGCCCGCGCACCATGGGGTAAAGGCCGCTGTGGGTGATGCCCCGGGCGTCCAGGTGTTCGCGCAGGGGTGCCACCTGCTGGGGTTGGACGTTGATCAGGAAGTAATTGGGGGCGTTCTCCGGCAGCTGTTGCTGCCAGTTGCTCATCAGGTCGTTGCGCACCACCAGGATCAGCGCCATGGCCGCCAGGGTGAGGCCGAAGGCGAGCAGTTGGCCGAGGCTGGCCCGGGGCTGGCGCAGCAGGTTTTTCAGGGCCATGCGCCAGGCCAGGGGGCCGGGTATCCGCGCCGCCAGGCGCAGCAATCCCCAGCCGACCAAGCCCAGCAGCAGGGCGCCGCCGGTACCGCCCAGGGCCAGCAGCAGGGTCAATTGCAGATCGCCGCTGTAGCTCCAGAGTAAACCGAGGATAAGCAGGGCGGCCAGGCCATACACCAGCCAGGCCGAGGGCGGCAGCGGGCTGAGTTCGCGGCGCAGGACCCGCAACGGCGAAACCCGGCTCAGGCGCAGCAGGGGCGGCAGGGCAAAGCCGCCGAGCACCAGCAGGCCGGTGGCGAAGCCGGTCAGCCCCGGCTGCACTCCGGCGGGAGGAAGGGCCGCGGGCAGCAGGCCGCTGAGCAGTTGCACCAGGCCGAACTGAGTCAGCCACCCCAGAGCGACCCCGGCCAGGGCCGCCGCCACGCCGGCCAGCACCAGTTGCAGCGCGAACAGGAACAGGATCTGCCGCTGTGACTGGCCGAAGCAGCGCAGCAGGGCGGCGCTGTCGAAGTGGCGTTCGCTGAAGCGGCGGGCGGTCATCGCTACCGCCACCCCGGCCATGATCACCGCCAGCAGCCCGGCCAGGTTGAGGTAGGTGCGGGCCCGGGAGAGGGTCGCGCCCAGGGAGGGATTTTCCTCGGCGATATCCAGCAGCCGCTGGCTGCTGACCAGTTGCGGCTTGAGCCAGGCGCGAAAGGGCTCCAGCGCCGCGTCGGGGCCGCTGAACAGGTAGCGGTAGCGCAGGCGGCTGCCGGGCTGGATGACCTGGGTGGCCGCCAGGTCCTGCTGGTGCATGAGGGCCCGGGGGCGCAGGCTGAAGAGGCCGCCGCCGCGGTCCGGCTCGTGGGTGAGCACGCCCGCTACCTGTAGTCGGGCGGCGCCCAGCTCGAGCTCATCGCCCACCTCGAGGGCCAGGCTCTGCAGAATCCGCGGCTCCACCCAGAGCGTGCCCGGGGCGGGGCCGCCTGCCCGGGGCTGGCCGGCCTCCCCCGGACCGGCGGCGACCCGGGGCTGCCCCTTGAGGGGGTAGCGGTCATCGACCGCCTTGATGCTGGCCAGCAGCATCTGCTCGCCGTGGATCAGCATGCTGGGAAACTGCAGCTGTTCGCTGTAATTCAGCCCCCGTTGCCGGGCCTGGGCTGCAAGGTCTGCAGGGAAGGGGCGAGCGGTTCGCAGCACCAGGTCGGCGCCGAGAAACTCGGTGGCCTGGCGCAGCAGCGCCCGTTCCACCCGGTCGGTGAAAAAGCCCACCGCGCAGCTCGCCGTCACCGCAATGCACAGGGCGACCAGCAGCAGGCGCAGCTCGCCTCCGCGCCATTCGCGCAGCAGCAGCCGCAGGGCCAGGCGGGCGTTCACGTCAAGGGCCTCAGGGTGCCTTCGCGCAGTTCGAGGCGGCGCTGGCAGCGGCGGGCGAGGTGGCTGTCGTGGGTCACCAGGATCAGGGTGGTGCCCTGCTCGGCGTTGAGTTCAAACAGCAGCTCGATCACCCGTTCGCCGGTGGCCGGGTCCAGGTTGCCGGTAGGTTCATCGGCGAACAGCACCCGCGGGCGGCTGGCAAAGGCCCGGGCGATGGCGACCCGCTGCTGCTCGCCGCCGGAGAGGTGCCGGGGGTAGTGGTCATCGCGCTGGCCCAGGCCGACCCGCTCCAACAGCAGCAGGGCTTCTTCCCGGGCACGGGGCTCATTGGCCAGCTCCAGGGGCAGCATCACGTTCTCCAGCGCGGTGAGCGCGGGGAGCAGCTGAAAGTTCTGGAACACGAAGCCCACAGCGCCGCGGCGGACCCGGGCGCGTTGGTCTTCGTCGAGGTTGTCGATGCGCTGGCCGTCGAGCTCGATCTCCCCGGCGCTGGCGCTGTCGAGCCCGGCCAGCAGTCCCAGCAGGGTGGATTTGCCGCACCCCGAGGCGCCCAGAATCGCCAGGCTCTCCCCCGGGTTGACCACCAGGGAGAGGCCGTTGAGAATAGTCAATTCACCCCGCTGGGTCGGGACCCGCTTGGCCAGCTCCCGTACCCTGAGGATGGCCTGAGAACCTGAAGGAGCCTGTATCGATGCGTCTGGCATGTTTCCTGTTTCTGTTTCTACTGCTGCCGTTGCGTGCAACCGCCAACGAGCTGCTGGTGTTGGGCGATAGTATCAGCGCCGCCTACGGTATGGAACGCGAGGCGGGCTGGGTCAGCCTGCTGCAGGCGCGCCTTGACGCCGAAGGGGTGCCGGTGGAGGTGATCAACGCCAGTATCAGCGGCGAAACCACCTCCGGCGGTCTGACCCGCCTGCCCGGGTTGCTCGAGCGCCACCAGCCCGAGTGGCTGATCCTGGAGCTGGGCGGCAACGACGGCCTGCGCGGCACGCCGCTCAACCTGATCGAGTCCAACCTGGAGGCCCTGGTCGAGCATGCCCGCGCCGCCGGCGCGGGCGTTGTGCTGCTGGGGATGCGCATTCCCCCCAACTACGGCCCGCGCTACGCCGAGGGCTTTTACGACCTCTACGGGCGAATTGCCAAACGCCATGGACTGCCCCTGCAACCGTTTTTTCTTGAAGGTGTCGCGACCCGGCCGCCGCTGATGCAGGACGACGGCATTCACCCTACCGCCGAGGCGCAGCCCCTGCTGCTGGACAACGTCTGGCCCCTGCTGGAACCGCTGTTGACTCCGCCGGCCGGGTAAAGTTTCCCGGCTCAGCCCGGCAGCTGTGACCAGAGGGCTGACAGCAAAGGGCTTTTCAGCTTCTTCTCCTGGGCGAACAGGCCCACCTCGTAGGCCTTGAGCTGGGGGCGCACCGGCAGTTCCCGCACCCGTTCCGCCAGGGGGCTGTTGTCGAGCACGATCTTGGGCACCACGCCCACGCCGAACCCCAGGCTGACCATGCTGACGATGGCTTCGTTGCCCGCCACCTGGGCGTAGATCCGTGGGCGCAGGCCCCGGTCCCGGAACCAGCGGTCGACCCGGCGCCGGGCCAGCCCTTCCTCGGACAGGATCATGGGGACGGCGTCCCAGCGCTCCGCCGCCAGATCGGCTTCGAACGGCGCCGCTTCCCTTTGCTGCTGGCGCGGTGCAATAAACAGCAACGGAGAGGTGGCGATGCGCTTGAACGCCAGCCCCTGGGGCATCTGTTCGGGGCGGGCGGCGATGGAGACATCCTCGTCCCCGGCCTGGACCCGGGGCAGGGCCAGCTCCGGATCGCCGGTGTGCAGCTTGATCTCAATGCGCGGGTGCTCGGCCCGCAGGCGGCTGAGAATCTCGTACAGGAAACTGTAGCTGGCGGTGACCGAGCAGTAGAGGCTGAGCTCCCCCTGCAATTCGCCGGCGTCGGCCTGCAGTTCGTTGCGCAGCAGCTCCCAGTGGTCGAGGGCTTCGCGGGCGTAGGCCTGAAAGCGCAGCCCCGCCCGGGTCAGCGCCACGCTACGGTTATCCCGCTCCACCAGCAGCACCCCCAGCTCGTCCTCCAGCTGCTTGATGGCCCGGCTCAGGGTCGAGGGGCTGATGTGGCAGGCCTGGGCGGCGCGGCCGAAGTGGCGGCTTTCGGCCAGCTGCAGAAACTGTTTCAGGGGGCGGGTATCCATGGGGCTATCTTGCGCGCTCTTGCTCGTGATGTTTCTTTTTCTGCAATGTAATGTTGCGTATATATCATTTTACGCAACGCAAAAGATAGCATAAGGTGACGTCATTGCGCGGTTGCGCCGTGCCTTTACCGATCACCCAGTCAGGATAATAAGATGCAAGTTTATTACGATAAGGATTGTGACCTCTCCATCATCCAGGGCAAAAAAGTAGCCATCATCGGTTACGGCTCCCAGGGCCACGCCCACGCCTGCAACCTGAAGGATTCCGGTGTTGACGTCACCGTTGGCCTACGCGCAGGTTCCGCCTCCGTGGCCAAGGCCGAGGCCCACGGTCTCACCGTCAAGCCGGTAGCCGAAGCGGTTGCGGCCGCCGACGTGGTGATGATCCTGACCCCCGACGAGTTCCAGGGCAAGCTGTACAAGGAAGAGATCGAGCCCAACATCAAGCAGGGCGCGACCCTGGCCTTCGCCCACGGCTTCTCCATCCTTTACAACCAGGTGGAGCCCCGTAAGGACCTGGACGTGATCATGGTCGCCCCCAAGGCCCCCGGCCACACCGTGCGTAACGAGTTCGTCAACGGCGGCGGCATTCCCGACCTGATCGCTATTCACCAGGACGTTTCCGGCAACGCCAAGAACGTCGCGCTCTCCTACGCCATGGGCGTCGGTGGCGGCCGCTCCGGCATCATCGAGACCACCTTCAAGGACGAGACCGAAACCGACCTCTTCGGTGAGCAGGCAGTCCTCTGCGGTGGCGCGGTTGAACTGGTCAAGATGGGCTTCGAGACCCTGACCGAGGCCGGTTACGCCCCCGAGATGGCTTACTTCGAGTGTCTGCACGAGCTCAAGCTGATCGTCGACCTGATGTACGAGGGCGGCATCGCCAACATGAACTACTCCATCTCCAACAATGCCGAGTACGGTGAGTACGTGACCGGCCCCGAGGTGATCAACGAGCAGTCCCGCGAAGCCATGCGCAATGCCCTCAAGCGCATTCAGAGCGGTGAGTACGCCAAGATGTTCATCAGCGAGGGGCAGGCCAACTACCCCAGCATGACCGCCCGTCGTCGTAACAACGCGGCGCACCCGATCGAGCAGACCGGTGAGAAACTGCGGGAGATGATGCCCTGGATTGCGGCCAACAAGATCGTCGACAAGTCCAAGAACTGATTCGACGCACCGCACCCTGAAAAAAGCCGGCAGCCGCCGGCTTTTTTTGGTCTTGCCGATTGGAGTGGGTCATGGAGGCCGCGTTTTTTGAGCGTAAAATATATTCATCTTTCATGGCTTGAGGTAGCTTTGCCGCTATCCACCTAACGTTCGGTGATTGAAGAGGAATTCCATGAAAACATCCGTCGAGCGAAACGAGCGTCGCCTGAAAATCATCTGGTATGTCGGACTGCTGGCGCTGCCGGTCCTGATCCTGCTGCTGCTCTCCAGCATGGATCCCTACGAGAGGGTTAAGCTCAACCAGGTGCTGGAGCTGCGCCAGTCGTTGAAGGAGCGTGGCGCCGGCGCCGAGGTGATCGACTACCTGGACCGTCGCGGCGGTCGCAACATCAGCGCCGAGGAGCTGGAGAGCCTGCGCGAGGCATCCGGGAGCGAGATCTTTTTCATGCTGCGCAGCGCCCGACTCAGCGAACCCCTGCGGGTGTTCGTGGGGATGGCGCTGGAGGACGGTTACATCACCCGGGGCGAGGCCGAGGCGTACCAGGATATCGCCCGCCGTGAGCTGTCCCGCCCCGAGGTGCTGCAGCAGTTCGGCTTCTGATCGCGCGCGTTTCCATCCCGCCCCTTGCCAGGGGGGCGGGCGGCTCTGCTATAGTGGGGCTGTCTTGTCGGGGTTCCCGCTAACACGGGATGAGAGGCGATTAGCCAACCCGCGAACCTGATCCGGTTAATACCGGCGTAGGAAACAAGATTTCTGGCAGCTGTCCGTTCCCGCCCGAACTCCCTCTCCGTCAAGACATCCGTGAACCGTTTTCACCCGCAGGCAGGGCCTGTCGGCAATGGCGTGAGCGCCGGGAGATGTCTGATGAATACCCAGGAAAACAAGAACCTTCGAGAGTCCGCCCAGGTTGATGCTGCCTCCGTGCAGCCCTTTCCGGGCAGCCGCAAGGTCTACATTGAAGGCTCGCGCCCGGATATCCGCGTGCCCATGCGCGAGATCAGCCTGGCCGACACCCCCACCGCCTTTGGCGGCGAACCGAACGAGCCGCTCCGGGTCTACGACACCTCCGGCCCCTACTCCGACCCCGAGGTCGATATCGATGTCCGCCGCGGGCTGGCGCCGATGCGCGAGCGCTGGATTCTGGAGCGGGAAGATACCGAGCAGCTGAACGAACTGACCAGCGAGTATGGCCGTGCGCGCGAAGCCCTGGCCGAGCTCGACGGCCTGCGCTTTGACCTCAGGCGCAAGCCGCGCCGGGCAATCCCTGCAAACGACGGCCGGGCGGGGAACGTCACCCAGCTCCACTACGCCCGCCGGGGCATCATCACCCCGGAGATGGAGTTCATCGCCATCCGCGAGAACATGAAGCTGGTGGAAGCGCGCAATAATCCCCAGCTCAACGAGCAGCACCCCGGGCAGAGCTTCGGCGCCAATATCCCGCGGGAGATCACCCCCGAGTTCGTGCGCAGCGAGGTGGCCGCCGGACGGGCGATCATTCCCTGCAACATCAACCACCCGGAGCTGGAGCCGATGATCATCGGCCGCAACTTCCTGGTGAAGATCAACGGCAACATCGGCAACTCGGCGCTGGGCTCCTCCATCGAGGAGGAGGTGGCCAAGATGACCTGGG
The DNA here is from genome assembly GCF_017309075.1 of Motiliproteus sp. SC1-56. GTDB lineage: Bacteria > Pseudomonadota > Gammaproteobacteria > Pseudomonadales > Balneatricaceae > Motiliproteus. Next base: position 117,466 of record NZ_JAEMGS010000007.1, read on the forward strand.
GCACCCGCTGGGGCTCGGACACCATCATGGACCTCTCCACCGGCAAGAACATTCACGAGACCCGCGAGTGGATCATTCGCAACAGTCACGTGCCGATCGGCACCGTGCCCATCTACCAGGCCCTGGAGAAGGTCAACGGGGTGGCCGAGGATCTCACCTGGGAGGTGTTCCGCGACACCCTGATCGAGCAGGCGGAACAAGGGGTGGACTACTTCACCATCCACGCCGGGGTCTTGCTGCGCTACGTGCCCCTGACCGCCAAGCGCATGACCGGCATCGTCTCCCGCGGCGGCTCGATCCTGGCCAAGTGGTGCCTGGCCCACCACAAGGAGAACTTCCTCTACACCCATTTCGAGGAGATCTGCGAGATCTGCAAGGCCTACGACGTGGCCTTCTCCCTCGGCGACGGCCTGCGTCCGGGCTCCGTCTACGACGCCAACGACGAAGCCCAGTTCGCCGAGCTGGAAACCCTCGGCGAGCTGACCCAGATCGCCTGGCAGCACGACGTGCAGGTGATGATCGAGGGGCCCGGTCACGTGCCCATGCACATGATCAAGGAGAACATGGACAAGCAGTTGAAGGAGTGTCACGAGGCGCCCTTCTACACCCTGGGACCGCTGACCACCGACATCGCCCCGGGGTACGACCACATCACCTCCGGCATCGGTGCGGCGATGATCGGCTGGTACGGCTGCGCCATGCTCTGCTACGTGACCCCCAAGGAGCACCTGGGACTGCCCAACAAGGATGATGTCAAAACCGGCATCATTACTTACAAGCTCGCCGCCCATGCGGCGGATCTCGCCAAGGGGCACCCCGGCGCGCAAATTCGTGACAACGCCATGTCCAAGGCGCGGTTCGAGTTCCGCTGGGAGGACCAGTTCAATATCGGCCTCGACCCCGATACCGCCCGTGCCTACCACGACGAGACCCTGCCCAAGGAATCGGCCAAGGTGGCGCATTTTTGCTCCATGTGCGGGCCCAAGTTCTGCTCCATGAAGATCAGCCAGGAGGTGCGCGAGCTGGACGACAGCCAGATTGCCGCCATCAACCTGGAAGCCGACAAGGGCATGGCGGCCAAGGCGGAGGAGTTTAAAGAGACTGGCAGCCAGTTGTATAAAAAGGTCTGACCATGCAGCTTGCGAATCGGGTCAACACCTTCGGCCGCCACATGCAGGCGAAGTACGGCCAGCGGGTGCACAAGCTGGCGCTCAACGCCAGCTTCACCTGCCCCAACCGGGACGGTAGCAAGGGGATCGGCGGCTGCACCTTCTGCAACAACGTCTCCTTCAGCCCCAACGCCAAGCAGCCGCCGTCCATCGCCCAGCAGATCGAGGCCGGCAGGCGCGTGATTCAAAAGCGCACCGGTGCCCGGCGCTACCTGGCCTACTTTCAGGCCTACACCAACACCTACGCCGATATCGCCTACCTCAAGGGACTCTATGACGCGGCCCTGGCCGAGCCGGATGTTATCGGCCTCTCCGTGGGCACCCGCCCCGACTGCGTGCCGGACCCGGTGCTCGATCTGCTGGCGGCGTATCAGCAGCAGGGCTTTGAAGTCTGGCTGGAGCTGGGGCTGCAGTCGGCCAATGACGCCACCCTGGCCCGGGTCAACCGGGGCCACGGCTGGGCCGAGTACCAAGACGCCATCCTGCGGGCGCGGGTCCGCGGGCTGCAGGTCTGCACCCACCTCATCGTCGGCCTGCCCGGAGAAGTCGCCTGGGACAGCGTGACCAGCTTTGAGCGGGTGCGGGAGCTGGGGGCCGCCTCGACCGCGACCCAAGGGCTCAAGCTGCACCCGCTGCATATCGTCAAGGGCACCCAACTGGCCCGGCAGTGGAAACAGGGGCTGTACGAGGGGGTTCCCTTCGACGCCTACGTGGAGGCCGCCGTGGCGATCCTGCAGCGCAGCCCGCCAGCGCTGGTGCACCACCGGCTTACCGGCACCGCCGATCCGCGCATCCTGCTCTCGCCTGGCTGGTGCGCGAAGAAGTGGGCGGTGCTCAACGCCATTGCGCAGGGACTGGCGCGCCCCGTCGCGACCTCCTCCATGGGCAGGCGGTGGTCGTCTGGCCTTATTGCAACCGCATGAAAATAAAAGATTTATCATTTTCGTGGTGTCCGCTGGCGTGTGGCTATTGCGCTGCATCAAGAAAGCCGGCGTTTGTCGTTAAAGGCCATTCTTAAAATATGGTTTAAGACCTAAGCTCACCGCATTCGGCAGGGAGGCCGGGAGCGGGCGTGGGGCCCTCTTTAAAGCACAGGAGGTGATCACAACCTCAAGGAGTACGACTGTAATGGACGCGAATACCAACTTGTTTGCCTGGTGTCAGTCTTTTTCCATCGGCGATGAGTTTGTCGATGCCCAGCACAAACACCTGTTTTCCATCCTCTTCCGCCTGCACCGCTCGATGGATGCCGGCGACAGCCAGGAGCTGATCGAGGGCACGCTCAACGAGCTGATCGACTACACCCAGCGTCATTTTCGCGACGAGGAAGCGCTGATGGAGCGGGTCGGCTACCCGGGGCTCGCCGAGCACAAGGCCCAGCATGACACGCTGATTGAAAAGGTGGAGGACATGATGGAGGAGTTCATGGAGGGCGAGCCGGTGCTCACCATTGAAGTGCTGATCTTCCTCAAGGAGTGGCTGACCACCCATATCGCCCAGGAAGACGCCAGGATCGGGGCGTTTATCGCTTAAGGCTCCGGTAGCATTCCTGAAACCGCGGGTGGTTGCATTCCGGCTGTTTGACGCCATCTTATCCCTGGTGTCTTTCAAGGGGGTTGGTTGAATGTCGAACACAGAGCATGTCACGGGTGGCGGGCCGCGCGGGTACTGCCAGCGGCTGGTTGCGCATCCGGTGACCCACCGGGCGATTCTCGCCCTGATTCTGATCAATGCCGTCACCCTGGGGCTGGAAACCTCCGCCACCGTCATGGCCGCCCAGGGGGAACTGATCCGACTGCTCGACCGCCTGATTCTGGGGGTGTTCGTGGTGGAGATCGCGGTGCGCATCTACGCCTACCGCCTCGCGTTCTTCCGCGATCCCTGGAGCCTGTTTGACTTTGCCGTGGTGAGCATCGCCCTGGTGCCGGCCACGGGCCAGTTCTCGGTGCTGCGGGCCCTGCGGGTACTGCGGGTGCTGCGCATTCTCACCATCGTGCCGTCCATGCGACGGGTGGTGGGCGCGCTGCTGGCCTCGATCCCGGGGCTGGCCTCCATCGCCCTGGTGCTGCTGCTGATCTACTACGTGTTCGCGGTGATCGCCACCAACCTGTTCGGGGCGGCGTTCCCGGAGTGGTTCGGTACCCTCGGCGCTTCTCTTTACACCCTGTTCCAGATCATGACCCTGGAGAGCTGGTCCATGGGGATCGCGCGGCCGGTGATGGAGACCTACCCCTACGCCTGGGCCTTCTTCGTGCCCTTCATCCTGGTGGCGACCTTCACCATGTTGAACCTCTTCATCGCCATCATCGTGAATGCCATGCAGAGTTTCACCGAGTCGGAGACGCAAACCACGGTGAACGCGGTGGACGATGCGCGGGACCATATCGAGGCCGATATGCACGCCGAGATGCGCGCGCTGCGGGCCGAGCTGGGGGCGTTGCGGGCGGAGCTGGCGGCTCAGTCGTCGAGGGGGAGCACCGGGTCGTCCAGCTGAAAGGCGCCGGACTCCAGAATGCGGGCGCAGATCCCGCCATGACCGAGCATGGCGGCAAAGCCCCCGGGGCCTAACGCCTCTTCCATGCGTGAGCAGGGCGGGCAGTTGGCCGTGCCCTCGAACAGCGCATCGCCGATGCGAAAGCGGCGGTGGCGCAACCCCTGCAGGTTGATCCCGGCCACCACCAGGTTGCGGCGCAGCCACTCGGGGCGTACTTCGGGCTTGCCCAAAAGGGCCGCGATGACCGGCAGGTGCTCGGCCTGGATCAGGGTGACCTGGCGAGCAGAGCCTGCCCGGCCCTGGCAGCGCCGGTCCCCCTCCAGCCCCTGGCCGGCCAGGGCCCGGGCATTTTCCAGCACTTTCACCGGGGCGCGGCGGGCCGGGCGCAGGCCGATCCAGACCAGGCGTCCCGGGGGCAGGGCGCGAAGCCAGCGCTCACTCAGGCGGTCGCTGCGGGTCATGCGCCGGGGCCTGACGAGGTGCGAATATCGATGCCCATGGCCTTGGCGCGGCGTTTCCAGAGCATGCGGGCCAGGCGCTGCATGTCGGTGGTCCTGTCCTGCTCATCGACGATCTCCAGCCCCAGCAGGGTTTCCAGCAAGTCCTCCAGGGTCAGGATGCCCTCCATGGCGCCGTACTCGTCCACGACCAGCATGATGTGGGCGCGCTTACGCATGAACTCCTCGAAGGCCTGGGCCAGGGAGAGGGTCTCGGGCAGGGCGTGCAGTTCCCGCTTGTACTGGCTCAGGTGGTTGTCGCGCTCTCCCCGGGCCTGGGCCAGCAGCAGGTCGGACTTGAGCACAAAACCGACAATCTGGTCTTTCTGCTCGCCGTAAAGCGGAATGCGGGAAAAGGGCATGTTTCCCTGCTCCAGGAAGAACCCTTCCACCTTGAGGCGGCTGGGCAGGGAAAAGACCACGGGGCGCGGGGTCATGGCGTCGCGCACCTGGGTGCGGTGCATCAGCAGCAGGTTCTGCAGCATGGCCGATTCCTGCAGCCCCAGCTCCCCCTCGTGGGCGCTGAGCCGGGCCATGGCGGCGAACTCTTCACGGCTGAAACCGTTGAGGGTGTGCTCGGTGGCAATCCCCCGGGTCAGCCATTCGGAGAGTTTGACGAAGGGCAGCAGCAGGGCGATCAGTACCCGCAGGGTATGCGCCGTCGCGGGGGCCAGTTGCCGCCAGTAGACCGCGCCCAGGGTCTTGGGAATGATTTCGGAGAAGATCAGAATCAGCAGGGTCAGCACCGCTGATATCACCCCCACGTAGGCGTTGCCGAAGACCGCCGCCCCCTGGGCGCCGGCCCCGGCGGCGCCGATGGTGTGGGCGATGGTGTTGAGGGTGAGGATCGCCGCCAGGGGCCGGTTGATGTCCGCCTTGAGGCGGGCCAGCAGGGGCCCCGAGGGTCGCCCCTCTTCCTCCAGCAGGGCTACGTGGGCCGGGGTGACGCTGAGCAGCACCGCCTCGGCCACCGAGCAGAGAAACGAGAAGCCGAGCGCGATCAGAATGTAGATGATCAGCAGGGTCATGGGTCAGGTCCTTGTGACGGCGGGCGGGTTCAGGGGTGCTCCCGGTAAGCGCGCTGCACCTCCTCGGCGATGATCTCGATCCCCCGGCGCACGCTGGCCGGATCCTGGCTGTAGGTGACGCGAATGCACTCCTGCTTGTGCTGCCACTCGTCGCCGATACCGGGGAAGAAGTAGTGCCCCGAAACCACCAGCACCCCCCGTTGCTTGAGCCGTTCGTAAAGCTCCAGGCTGGAGATGGGCAGGTCCTTGAACCAGAGCCAGAGGAACATGGCCCCCTCGGGCTTGTGGATATAGTAGGGGGTATCGGGCCCCATTGCCTCCCGCAGCCAGCCGACCGCCTCTTGGGCCCGGCGCTGGTAGTAGGGACGCACCAGGTCGTTGCTGACCTTGAGGATTTCGCCGTTGCGAACCAGGTCCTGGGCCAGCACCGCGCCGAAGCTGCCGGTGGAGAGGTTGATGATGGCGTTAATGCCGGACAGGGCCTGAATGATCTCCTCGCGGGCCACCACGATGCCGGTGCGAACCGAGGGCAGCCCCAGCTTGGAGAGGCTCATGCAGACGATGCAGTTGTCGTTCCAGAGCGGGGTCGCTTCGGTGAAAACCAGGTTGGGGAAGGGGGTTCCGTAGGCGCTGTCGATAATCAGCGGGATCTCGTGTTGCCGGGCCAGGCTGTCCAGCTGGGCAAGCTCCTCGTCGGTGATCACGTTGCCGGTGGGGTTGGTGGGTCGGGAGACGCAGATAGCCCCGGTCTGCTCGGTGATTTCAAACTCGCTGAAGTCGACCCGGTACTTGAACAGGTGCTCGTCCAGGATGTCGATGCGCGGGTGGCCGGCGCTGAAGAAATCCCGCGACAGCCCGGCATCGGCATAGCCGATGTACTCCGGGGCCATGGGCAGCTGGATGCGCTTGAAGCTGCCGTCGTCGTAGGCGCCGGCAAACATGTTGAAGAGCATGAAAAAGCCGGCCTGGCTGCCGTTGGTCAGGGCAATGTTCTCGGGGCCAATGTCCCAGCCCAGCTCGCGGCGCAGCAGCCGGGCCAGGTTCTCGACAAAGGTCACTTCGCCCTGGGGCGGGTCGTAGACGCCGATCAGGTGCTGGAACTCCCTGGGGTTGTCGAGAATGCGTTCCATGCGCTGGCGGAAGAGCTCCTGCACCGCCGGAATATGGCCCGGGTTGCCGCCGCCCATCATGATCATGTCCCGGTCTCCGGCCAGGGCGTTGCCCAGGTCGTCCATCAGGCTGAGGATGCCCGAGTGGGAGGTGAACTTGGTGCCGAAGGCGGACAGTTTCATGGCGGCTCCTCGCGAGCGGGTGATGACGTTGAGGCGAAAAGCCGATTATTCTATCGGCGGCCGGGAACGAGTGAAACCCAGGGGGATATCTTGGAGGTAGAGCAGGAATTATACGAGGTGGCGATCGGGTTGCTGGCGCGTCGCGAGCACAGCCGCCGCGAGTTGAGCGACAAACTGCGTGGCCGTGCCGGCGACGGGGGCGCGCTGGACAGGGTGCTCGACCGTCTGGCGGAGGAGGGGCTGCAGAGTGACGTGCGTTTCGCCGCAAGCTTTGTTCGAGCCCGGGTGGAGCGGGGACAGGGCAGCCTGCGCATTCGCCAGGAACTGGGCCAGAAGGGGGTGGATAGCGAGACCCAGGCCTTGGCGCTGGAGGATTGCGAGGTGGATTGGTTCGAACGGGCGCTGGCGGTCAAGGTCAAGCGTTTTGGTGGGGCACCGCCTGAGGATCGGCGTGAATATGCCCGTCAGGCGCGTTTTCTCAGCTATCGCGGCTTTACCGGCGAGCAGGTGCAGTACGCGCTCGAGAACCGGGACGCGCTGGATTTTTGAAGTGGCACGATACGGCGCAAAGCTGACGCTTGCGGGTGTTTTTTTAGGCTCATTTTCGGCGTGTAGGCGAAGTTTTATTCCGCCCCGGCCGGGCGGGATAAGGGGATGCGTCGCCATCCCCTTATCGATCCCCGGCGACCCCTACGAAACCGCCCTGACGGGTACGCGCCTTCGGCGCTATAACAGTCACCCTGGGCTGAGCGACGCGGCATCCCTGCCGCGGCGCCCAGGACCGTCATCCATGACGGCCCCCTTCGGGCCTGATCAGGCTGCCTGTTATCGGTTTCGAAAGGGAACTAGGTGCTGCCGGCAGGAACGGTGCTCCCTGCGACAGTTTGTAAGCTTTCGAGCTATAGAGAATGAGGTGAGGCTGGCACCCGGCCCTCCTATCAATCGATGAAAGCCAAGCTGAAAATGGCCCGAAGGGGATCGTCAGGGATGACGATCCGGCCATCCGTGCCGGGGATGGCGCGTATGGCCGCCTCAGTTTGGCTTTCATAGCGCCGCAGGCGCGTACCCGCAGGGCGATTGATTGGGGCGCGCTTTTCTTTGGTTCGGTTTCTTTTGCGCGTGCAAAAGAAATGAACGCGCCCGGGTGGGCGCAACAAAAGCTATCGAACCACTCGGCAAAGCAGGTTGAACCACCCAAACCAACCGCCCCACCTAGGCATCCAAAAAGGTCCGCTTCGCGCCGATAGTGACAGTTGTTTCCCTTGGATAACAACCAACCATAGAAAGGCGTCCAAAGTGCCTATTTTTAACCGAACGCGTAGTTTCCTTCGCTCCGGGGCAGGCTGTATACTATTGCGTTTTTGCAACTCCGGCGCCGGATGTGGTATTTACCGGCGGGTCGGGGCGAGATAGTCCAATCCGTCCCGTTTTTGATGTTATTGCTTTTGTCGGTGCACGTACTTTATGAAGAAGATGAACAGCGCGCAGATTCGTCAGGCGTTTCTGGATTACTTCAAGCAGCAGGGCCACGAGGTGGTTCCCAGCAGCCCGCTGGTGCCCGGCAACGATCCCACCCTGCTTTTCACCAACGCCGGCATGGTGCAGTTCAAGGACGTGTTCCTGGGCTCGGACAAGCGCAGCTACACCCGCGCCACCAGCTCGCAGCGTTGCGTGCGCGCCGGCGGCAAGCACAACGATCTGGAAAACGTCGGCTATACCGCCCGTCACCACACCTTCTTCGAGATGCTGGGCAACTTCAGCTTCGGTGACTACTTCAAGCAGGACGCGATCCGTTTCGCCTGGGAACTGCTGACTTCCGAGCAGTGGTTCGGGCTGCCCCAGGAAAAGCTCTGGGTCACCGTCTACGAAGAGGACGACGAAGCTTTTGAGATCTGGCGCGACCAGATCGGGGTTCCCGCCGAGCGCATCGTCCGTATCGGCGACAAGGGGGGGCGCTACAACTCCGACAACTTCTGGGCCATGGGCGACACCGGCCCCTGTGGCCCCTGCACCGAGGTCTTCTACGATCACGGTCCCGAAATCTGGGGTGGCCCTCCCGGCAGCCCTGAAGAGGACGGCGACCGGTACATCGAGATCTGGAACATCGTCTTCATGCAGTTCAACCGCGCCGCCGACGGCACCATGGCGCCCCTGCCCAAGCCTTCCGTGGATACCGGTATGGGCCTTGAGCGGATCGCTGCGGTGCTGCAGAACGTGCACAGCAACTACGAGATCGACCTGTTCCAGAATCTGCTCAAGGCCGCCGCCGAGGTGACCGGCTGCGAGGATCTGGAGCACAAGTCATTGCGCGTTATTGCCGACCACATTCGCTCCTGCGCCTTCCTGGTGGTGGACGGCGTACTCCCCTCCAACGAGGGTCGCGGCTATGTGCTGCGCCGCATCCTGCGCCGGGCCATCCGCCACGGCAACAAGCTGGGCGCCAAGGGCGCGTTTTTCCACAAGCTGGTGGCGGCCCTGGTGGCCGAGATGGGCGCGGCTTATCCTGAGCTGGCCGAGCAGCAGGCCCAGGTTGAGCGCGTGCTGCTCAAGGAAGAGGAGCAGTTCGCCAAAACCCTGGAGAAGGGCATGCGCATCCTCGAGCAGGATATCGCCGACCTTGATGGCAAGGAGATTCCCGGCGAGACCGTGTTTACCCTTTACGACACCTACGGTTTCCCGGTTGACCTGACCGCCGATATCGCCCGTGAGCGTGAGCTGGAGCTGGACATGGTGGGCTTTGAACGGCAGATGGAAGCGCAGCGTGAGCGCGCCCGGGCCGCCGGTCAGTTCGCCGTCGATTACAACGAGAGTCTGGCCCTGGATACCGAAACCCTGTTTGCCGGCTACGACGGTTTGGCGCGCCCGGCGAAAGTGGCCAGGCTGTTCCGGGGCGCAGAGGAGGCGAGCTGCCTCGAGGCTGGCGAAGAAGGGGTGGTAGTGATGCCCGAGACCCCATTCTACGCCGAGTCCGGCGGCCAGGTTGGCGACACCGGCCTGCTGCGCGGCGAGGGTGTCTGCTTCCAGGTGACCGATACCACCAAGCAGGGCAAGGCCTTCCTGCACCACGGCAAGGTGATCGAGGGTAGCCTCAGCGCCGGCGCCGAACTGGAGGCGCTGGTCGACGCCGAGGCCCGGCAGGCCACGGCGTTTAACCACTCGGCGACTCACCTGCTGCACGCGGTGCTGCGCGACCAGCTGGGCGATCATGTGAACCAGAAAGGCTCGCTGGTGGATGCCGAGCGGCTGCGCTTTGACTTCTCCCACTTCGAGGCCCTCAGCCGCGAGCAGCTGTTGGGCATTGAAGCGTCGGTCAACGCACTGATCCGTGCCAACCTGCCGGTCACCACCCAATTGATGAACATCGAGCAGGCCAAGGCCAAGGGTGCCATGGCGCTGTTCGGCGAGAAGTACGACGAGGACGTGCGGGTGGTGAGCATGGGGGAGGCCTCCATGGAGCTCTGTGGCGGCACCCACGTGCAGCGCACCGGCGATATCGGCTGGTTCAAGATTGTCTCCGAGGGCGGCATCGCCGCCGGGGTGCGGCGTATCGAGGCCCTGACGGGGCCGGCGGCACAGCGCTGGATCGGTGAAACGGAAAAGAACCTGGATCGCCTCACCGGCCTGGTCAAGGGCAGTCGCGACTCCCTGGTGGAAAAAGTGGGCTCGGTGATCGAGCGCAACCGTCAGTTGGAGAAGGAGCTTGAGCAGCTCAAGGCCAAGCTGGCCAGCTCCGCCGGTAACGATCTGGCGGCCCAGGCCGACGAGGTCGCCGGGGTCAGGTTGCTGGCGGCTAAGCTGGAGGGCGTGGATCCCAAGGCGCTGCGCGATACCCTGGATCAACTCAAGAATAAGCTGGGCTCGGCGGTGATTTTGCTGGCTGCCGTGCAAGGAGAAAAAATCAGTCTCGCCGCGGGCGTCACCCAGGATTTGACCGGGCGCTTCAAGGCCGGCGAGCTGATCAAGCATGTTGCCACGCAGGTGGGCGGCAAGGGCGGCGGGCGTCCCGACATGGCTCAGGGGGGCGGAACAGAGCCCGAGTCCCTGTCGGCCGCGCTCGCCTCGGTGCGCGATTGGGTGCAGGAGCGGGCCTGAGGACGGGCCCCGAGTAGAGATAGAGCAAAGATGGCACTGATTGTTCAGAAGTACGGCGGAACCTCGGTAGGCAGCGTCGAGCGTATTCAGGCGGTGGCCGACAAGGTCTGTGGGTTCCGCCAGCGCGGCGACGACGTGGTGGTGGTTGTTTCGGCAATGAGCGGCGAGACCAATCGCCTGATCGCCCTGGCCAAGGAGATGCAGACGCGTCCCTCGTCCCGGGAGATGGATGTGCTGGTCTCCACCGGGGAGCAGGTGACCATCGCGCTGTTGTGCATGGCCCTGGAGGAGCGGGGCTGTCCTGCCCGTTCCTATACCGGCGGGCAGGTGCGCATCCTGACCGACAGTGCCCACACCAAGGCGCGCATCCAGGACATCGATGACCAGCCCATTCGGGCCGACCTCAAGGCCGGTCGCGTGGTGGTGGTGGCCGGCTTCCAGGGAGTCGATGAGCAGGGTAATATCACGACCCTCGGCCGGGGCGGCTCCGATACCACCGGGGTGGCGCTGGCCGCGGCGCTGAAGGCCGACGAGTGCCAGATTTACACCGACGTCGACGGCGTCTATACCACCGACCCGCGAGTCGTTGAGGGGGCGCGCCGACTGGACAAGATCACCTTTGAGGAGATGCTGGAGATGGCCAGCCTGGGCTCCAAGGTGTTGCAGATTCGGGCTGTGGAGTTCGCCGGCAAGTACAACGTACCCCTGCGGGTGCTGCACAGTTTTCAAGAGGGTCCCGGGACCCTGATCACCATAGAGGATGAGAGCGCAGTGGAAAAGCCGGTTATTTCTGGAATCGCGTTCAACCGCGACGAAGCCAAACTCACTGTATTGGGTGTGCCCGATATTCCCGGTGTCGCCAGCCGCATTCTCGGTCCTGTGAGCGACGCCAATATCGAAGTCGACATGATCGTGCAGAATGTGGCGGAGGATAAGACCACGGATTTCACCTTCACGGTCCACCGCAACGACTTCGAAAAGGCCGAGGAGATTCTCCAGGGCGTGGCCCAGGAGCTCGGTGCCCGGGAGATCTCAGGCAACAACAAAATTGCCAAGCTTTCCATCGTCGGCGTGGGTATGCGTTCGCACGCCGGTGTCGCCAGCAAGATGTTCGCAGCGTTGGCCAAGGAGGCGATCAACATCCAGTTGATTTCGACCTCCGAGATAAAGGTATCGGTGATCATTGCCGAAAAGTATCTGGAGCTGGCTGTACGCTCCCTGCACTCCGCTTTCGAGCTGGATGCGCCGGAAGTTGTCAGCGAGTCCTGATGGTAAGTAAGGAGGGCGTGGACAGGCCCTCCGCGTGTCCTATCTGGTATTTAATTTAACTGCAGTAGCTACAGTTCTGATGCCGTCTATACTCAGTTCTAGTTCTGGGTATGGACCCCGCGGCCCAGTTGCTAGGGAGGCATCAAACTAGTTAAGGAGAGCTTTATGTTAATTCTGACCCGCCGTGTGGGTGAAACATTGATGGTTGGAGATGATGTCACCGTGACCGTGTTGGGTGTAAAAGGTAACCAGGTACGCATCGGCGTCAATGCACCCAAAGACGTATCCGTTCACCGTGAGGAGATTTATCAGCGCATTCAGAAAGAAAAAGAGAAGAGTCAGGAAGACTGATTGGATTTTTCTGCATTTATTCTTTTATTTCTATAAGCGATTCGGTACTATACGCGCCGTTGTCGCGGTGAGGTGGCCGAGTGGCTGAAGGCGCGCCCCTGCTAAGGGCGTATACCTTAACGGGTATCGAGGGTTCGAATCCCTCCCTCACCGCCATCACGACATTGCGGACCCGTAGCTCAGCTGGATAGAGTACCTGGCTACGAACCAGGCGGTCAGAGGTTCGAATCCTCTCGGGTCCGCCACCTAACAAAGATGTGTTGATCCGTCAGTGCATCGTCGCTTAAGCACCCGTAGCTCAGCTGGATAGAGTACCTGGCTACGAACCAGGCGGTCAGAGGTTCGAATCCTCTCGGGTGCGCCATACGAAAGAAAAGGCCCCTAGTGAAAACTAGGGGCCTTTTCTTTTGTGCGTAGCTGAGGGCAGGTGAGAGCCTCTCGGGTTCGACGCGAGCGTAGCGAGCGAACGTCGCCATAGGCGACGGCCCCGAAGGGGTGAGGCGCTTAGCGCCGAATCATCCTCTCATATCTTGCTCAAGGAAAAGCCGCTCCTCGCTGTGAAAGTCGGGGGCCTTTTCTTTTGTGCGTAGTCGGGGGCAGGTGCGCACCGCTCAGGTTCGACGCGAGCGCAGCAAGCGAACGTTGCCATAGGTGGCGGCCCCGAACGGGTGAGGCGCTTAGCGCCGAATCATCCTCTCGAGTATCTCGCTCAAGGAAAAGTCGCTCCTTGCTGTGAAAACCAGGGGCCATTTCTTTCGTGCTCAGTCGAGGGCTTTCTTTTTCGCCTCGCCGGACCTGCGAGGATAGTGACGCCCGAGGGCGGAGCGATTTGGCCCCCTGCCAAGGCTTCTGTATAATTTCTGACCTTTTCAAGCCAGAAGCCTTCCCATGAAATTTATCGTCAAGCTGTTCCCCGAAATCACCATTAAGAGCAAGCCGGTTCGGCGTCGCTTTATTCAGCGCCTGCAGTCCAATATTCAGGTGATTCTGCGGCGTATCGACGAGGGGGCAAAGGTCAGTGGCCTCTGGGACAAGGTGGTGGTAGAAACCACCACCGAGCAGCCCGAGCAGTTGCAGGCGATGATTCAGGCCCTCTCCGAGACCCCGGGGGTCGCCTACTTTCTGCAAGTGACGGAGCATCCCCTGGGGAGCTTTCAGGAGGTCTTTGAGCTTGCACGGCAGGCCTGGGGCGAGGCCTTGGCGGGCAAGTCCTTTGTGGTCCGGGTCAAGCGCGCCGGCAAACACGAGTTTACCTCTAACGATCTGGAGCGTTACGTGGGCGGCGGCCTGTTGCAGCACACCGAGGCGGCCCGGGTCGACCTGCACAACCCGGATATGACGGTGAACCTGGAGGTGCGCGACCAGTCCCTCTACCTCGTCGAACGCCGCTATCCGGGCCTGGGGGGGTATCCCCTGGGTAGCCAGGATGGGGTCCTGTCGTTGATTTCCGGCGGCTTTGACTCCACTGTTTCCAGTTACCTGACAATCAAACGCGGCTGCAAGACCCACTACTGCTTTTTTAACCTGGGCGGCGCGGCCCATGAAACCGGGGTCAAGCAGGTCTCTTACTATCTCTGGCGCCGATATGGCTCCTCCCACCGGGTCAAGTTCATCACCGTCCCCTTTGAAGAGGTCGTGGCGGAGATTCTGAAGTCGGTTCACCATTCCCAGATGGGGGTGGTGCTGAAGCGGATGATGCTGCGGGCCGCCGGTGAAGTGGCGGAGCGCCTGGGTATCGAAGCCCTGGTGACGGGGGAAAGTATCGCCCAGGTCTCAAGCCAGACTCTGCGCAACCTGTCGGTGATCGACAGCGTCAGCGATACGCTGGTGCTGCGCCCGCTGATCACCTCGGATAAGCAGGACATCATTGACCTGGCGAAAGCCATCGGTACCTACGACTTTGCCAAGAGCATGCCCGAGTATTGCGGCGTCATCTCTGACCGGCCCACCACCCACGCCAAGCCCGAGCGCATTGTCGAGGAGGAGGAGAAGTTCGATTTCTCCGTGCTGGAGGAGGCCGTCGCCCAGGCCCAGGTTATGCGTATCGACCAGATTGAGCAGCAGGCCCGCGAAGAGGTGGAGGTCGAGACCCGCGACCAGGTGCAGGCCTCAGAGGTCATCGTGGATGTGCGTCACCCCGACGAGGAGGAGCGCGACCCGTTGCAGGTGGATGGGGTTGAAATCATCAAGATTCCTTTCTATAGCCTGACCACCGAGTTTCCTAACCTGGACCCGCAGCGGGAATACCTGCTCTATTGTGAGCGCGGTGTGATGAGTCAGCTGCACGCCCTTTACCTCAAGGAGCAGGGCCACGCAAACGTCAAGGTCTACCGCCCTTAACTTGAAAAGGCGCCGCCGCCGTCGGCGCCGATAGGCCTCAGTAGCCCAGCAGCGCCTCCAGGTGGGCCTGGGCGCTGTAGGCCAGGGAAGAGGGGTTGTAGCCCCCTTCCAGCACCGACACCACACGATTACCCGAGTAGATTCGGGCGGTGTCGAGAATCAGCTGGGTGACCCAGCGATAATCCTCTTCGTTGAGCTTCAGGTCCGCCATGGGGTCTTCCCAGTGGGCGTCGAACCCTGCCGAGATAAAGATCATGTCCGGCTTGTGGGCCTGCAGTGCGGGCAGCCAGCGGGACTCGACCGCATGGCGAAACGCGGTGCCGTCACTGTTGGCCGGAAGCGGGCAGTTGACGATATTGGGGCGTTCCAGGGTGCTGTAGCGTTCGGGGTAAAAGGGGTGCTGGAAGGTGGAGCAGACCAGCACTTCCGGGCGGTCTTTGAAAATATCCACCGTGCCGTTGCCGTGGTGGACGTCAAAGTCGAGCACGGCGACCCGTTCAATGCCCGGCTGTGCGAGCGCGTGCAGGGCGCCGATGGCGACGTTGTTATAGAAGCAGAACCCCATCGCCATGTTGTGTTCGGCGTGGTGTCCGGGGGGGCGCACCGCGCAGAAGGCGTTGTCGCTCTTGCCGGCCAGGACCCGGTTGGTGGCCAGGATGGTGCCGCCCACCGCGAGGCTTGCCGCGTGCAGCGACTGGGGGCAGAGGGCCGTGTCCTCATCGGTATAGACGACCCCCTTCTCGGGCAGCCGCATTTGCAGGCGCTTGGGGTGGAGGGGGTTGTGGGCCAGGTGGATCTGGTCTGGGGTCGCGTGCACCGCGTCCATCTGTACCAGGTGCTCGTTAAGGCCGCTGCGTTCGATCTGGCGGGCGATGGCCAGCAGCCGGATGGGGCTCTCCGGGTGCTCCGGTCCCATGTTGTGGAGGCCGCAGTCCTGATGGCTGATATAGGTCGTGACCATGGATTACTTCTTATTGGTTTGCAAGCCGCCCAGTTTAAAAGATTCGCTGCGGCGGCTCGCTTAGTCAAAGGTCTCATAGCGGGGGCGGGTAGCCCTCTGTTTGCAGCCTATCACATCGCTGCGTCCCCGGTCTGCCGCTTGCCTTTGATTGCTTCGCCGTGACCAAAAAGCTATCTTTTGAGGCGCCGACGTTGCCTCTCTAGTTGCCTGTGATCCGGAGCCCGCTTTGCCCGCCCCCATTGATTATGCCTCTCTCAAGGTACTGCTGATCGATAGTAGCGGCAATTTTCGCGCCACCATCAAGCGGATGCTTGAGGATATCGGGTTCAAGCAGGTGACCGCAGAGACCATCAGTCCCGCGGTGATCGACTGGGTGAGCGAGGGCGATTACGATCTTATTCTGATCGGCCACAATATTCAGGACCGCTACTCCGGGCTGCAGTTGCTGGAGGAGGCTCGGTATCGCGGGGTGATCAAGCCCACCTGCTCCTGGGTGCTGATGACCAGCGACGCTTCCCAACAGTCGGTGCTGTTCGCCATTGAGATTCAGCCCGACGAGGTGCTGACCAAACCTTTTACCATGGTCCAGTTGCGCCGGCGCCTGCAGCACCTGTGCCGCCGCCGCGCCGCGCTGGCGCCGATCGAACGTGCGGTGGAGCGGGGGGCTGTGAACCGTGCGATCAGCCTGTGTGACACGGTGCTGCCCAAGTCCGATCCCAACTACACCCAGGCGCAGCTGATCAAGGGGCGCCTGTTGCTGGACAGCGGCGACTACACTGCCGCCAAGGCGATTTTCGAGCGCTATTACTGGAGCACCCAGGATCTGCAGCCGGGCTACTTCCTGGCCCGTTGTCACTTCCTGCTGGGGG
This sequence comes from Motiliproteus sp. SC1-56, assembly GCF_017309075.1. Lineage (GTDB taxonomy): Bacteria > Pseudomonadota > Gammaproteobacteria > Pseudomonadales > Balneatricaceae > Motiliproteus. Next base: position 133,828 of record NZ_JAEMGS010000007.1, read on the forward strand.
AGTATGAAACGGCGCAGCAGCTCCTGGAGCGGCTGATTGCCGAGCATGACCTGCTGACCCCCGCCTATGACCTGCTGGCCCAGGTTCTTGAGGCCACGGGCAACCCTCTCGAGGCCCAGGAGGTGCTGCGCAAGGGGGCGCAGCGGTCGCCACTGGGGATGGGGCGCCAGCTTGAGCTGGGACGCTTGGGAACCCTGAACCAGGATCTGTCGGTGGCGGAGCACGCCTACCGCAAGGCGGTTCAGCTCTGTGAGCAGAGCTGTCATGCCAGCCCCGTCCCGTTTCTGCAGCTGGCCAACGTGCATCGCCTTCAGGCCCTTGAGAGCGGCGGCGCAGAGCGCCGGGATCATATCATCGAGGTCGAGCGCCTGCTGGAACGGGCTCAGCGGCGCTTTCGCGACGATTCACGCCTGGCGGTGCAGACCCAGTTGGTGAAGGGGCAACTGCACGAGGATCTGAAGGAGCCCGATCAGGCGCAACAGTGTTACCAGGAGGCGCATCGGCTGGCGGCGGCAGTCGAGGGCGAGGTGGACATTGAACAAATGCGCCAACGAATCCTGGCGCCGCCCTCGCCGCACCCGGCGCCTCCGCCGGCTGCTGTGGCGCAGGTCCCAGAGAGCGGGGAGAAACCCGCTCAGGATCCGGTGATGAGCCGCAAGGTCAACCGCATCGGGGTGCGCAACTACCTGGCGGGCAAGCCCAGCCAGGCGATTCGTTATTTTGGTTTGGCCTTCGAGTACGATGCCCAGAACGGGGAGGCACTGCTGAACCTGGCCCAGCTGTTCCTGGAGGCGGCGCGGGACACGCCCAGTCGCAGTCAGGAGCGGATGCGCATGTTCCAGCGCTACATCCGCCTGGCGCAACGGCTGCCCCTTACCGGTGCTCACAAGGAGAAGCTGGAGCGGCTGCGCCGTTTGGGGTTCCTCTCCCTGGAAGAGCTGCCGGAGGGGCCCTTGGGCCAGCTGTTGAGGTAGTTCGCGGGAAGCGCCCGGACAAGGGGGCGAGGAGGCGGTCTGGAGTGGGCGGGCAGGCCAAACGCTAGACCTAGGTCAACGCTCGGATACCCGGCATCAACTATAGTGGAGTGGCATGCATCATTGTGAGTTGGGGGAAGTGCTATGGCGATTGATCGACGAGGGTTTTCCCGCCTGCACGTGGTCTGGAAGGCGACGCTGACACGCTTGAACGGCGAGCAGTTTCCAGGCAGTACCGACAATGTGTCCCAGGACGGCCTGAATGTGATCGTGGATTGTTCCCTGGTGTTGGGCGAGCCGATCAAGGTGGACCTGGTGTCCCCGTGTCGAGGGCGGACCTGCTTTTTCCGCCTCGATGGGGTTGTCGTTTACGACAAGCCGCTGGGCAATAATCTGGGGCGCGCGGTCGGCCTGCGATTGCTGGAGGCCGATCCAAACTACCTGCGCCTGGTGCGTCAGCTCGAGGCCGGCGAGGCGGAAGACCTCGCCAGCTAGGGCTTGGCGCTTTTGCCGCTCCCCGGCGTGCTGGTTCCCCTTTGCTGGCTGTAGGCCAGCGCCATCTTGGTTTGCATGAAAAACTGGTTGAAGGCGCGAAAGTCCTCTTCGTTGACAGGATTGGCGCTGCTCAACTTGTCTGCATAGAGAAATCCCAGGGGCTTGCTCCCCACGCCGAGCGGCGCCAGGATAAAGCCTCTCGGGTTTACCTGGGTGAGGAAGTGTCCCGGCAGGCGTTCGCTCCAACTCGGCTCCTGGCAGTCGATTACCAGCAGGGGGCTGCCCTTGGCCAGCAGGCGAAAGAAGAAGGTGTCTGCCTGGGACTTGCGGCTCAGTTCAAAGAAGGTTCGCATCGCTTCGATCTGTTCGCCCCGGGCGATTTTCATCGTCAATTTCTGACGGTCTGCGCTCAGCAGGCAGAAGCCGGCGCGGTTGCAGCCGGTGCTTTCGTGGATCGCTTCAACCACCTTGGCCAGCACCTTTTGAATCGGCGTTTGGGCTTCCACCAGCGCGCCGATCTCCTGCAGGCATGTTAGCTGGCGCTGGGCTAGTGCGGACTGCCGCTCGGGCTGCTGTTGTGCGGCCGCAGGGGCTGGTGCGTCCTCATCGCTCACGTCCTGGCGGGTGTGAATGTAGTAGGCGACTTTGCGGTTGAATTCGTCCAGCGGCTCATCGCCGCTGTCGCGTAGCGGCGGAATCAGGCGTTGCTTGGGAATGCCGTAGTCGCGGGCCAGGTCGCAGGCCATTTTGAAAGCCTTGTTGAGGCTCCCGTGGAGGTCGTCGGAATCGACCCGGGTTTTCTTGCTTAACTGTGTCAGCAGCTCGTTCAGCTTGTGTTTGCCCGAGCGGTCATGGCCGTAGACCAGTTGCAGCACTTGGTCCCCTAGGGAGGCCAGGTGAAAATTGAGGCGCGCGTTGCCCCGTAATCCTTCTGCGCTCAGGGCATCCATGGACTGCACCACGGTCTGGGGAAACCCCCAGCTCTCCGCCAGGTCCTGGCCCAGGTCGCTGAATAGCCCACCGAGGTTGTCTACTTGAATTTTGTGCCAGCTCTGCTCGTTGCGGGTGCGCTCGGCCAGCATTTGCTTGTAGGTGTCCGGCAGTGTGTAGGCGACCACAATCTCGCCAAGCCCGTGCAGAAGACCGCAGGTGTAGCTCTCCTCGATGTCGTCGCCGCCGGCCTTTTCCGCCACCTCCCGGCAGATCACCGCGGTAACGAAAGAGCGCACCAGCAGGTCGGTGATTTCGTTGCCGGGGTTATCGTTGGTGAAACTCTCGATAAGCTTCAGGGTGAGGGAGAGGCTCTTGATTTCGTCAAAACCGATCAGCACCACCGCCCGGGAAATGACGTTGATGCGGCCCTGGCCGCGGTTGCAGTGGGAGGAGTTGGCCAGCCGCAGCAGACGCGCGGACAGGTTGGCGTCCTTCATTACCGCCAAGGCGAGCGCCATGGCGTCACTCTCGGGGGAGCTGCTGACCTGCTGAATGCGGTTCACGGTAGCGCTGAACACCGGCAGGTCGCCGAGGCGATCCAGATGGGCGTGGATGGCGTTGAGGGTGTTGAGGTATTTCACGTATCGGCAAACTCTGGTGTTAGCGTTTTTCCGTTGCCTTTCGACACCGAAGAGCCAGAGCTTCCGGTAGTTTTGGCGTTGACCCCGTGGGCGTCCACCGGTGGCGAGTGGTGGTGGCCTCCCCGACAGGACTCGAACCTGTATCTAGGCCTTAGGAGGGCCCTATTCTATCCGTTGAACTACGGGGAGGCTGCAGCGGGGGATTGTACCTTTGGCCGATGTCGAAGTCGAGGTGACTCAGGCCTTGCCAAGGGTGTTCTGGGCGCTGTAGTTCCCCTTGATGCCGGCATCGTTGTACAGGGAGGTGCGTACGTCCTGGCCGCGAATGATGCGCAGGAGTTGGTCCAGGTTCTTCTGGCTGCGCAGCACTATCTGCTCGTTGCGTTCGTTGAGCCGGGCCGCCTCTTTCAGTGCCTGTTCGAGCCTGCTCCAGGCATCGGCAACGGCTTTGCGCTCGCCCCCCGCGAGCCGCTCCAGCAGGCTGCTGACCCCTTTCGGGTCGGGGCTTAGCCCCTGTTCAGCCAGCATCTGGTTGCGGGCGTTGACGTTGTCGGCAAAGTCCGCCAGCAGGGCGCGTTTGCGCTCGATGATGCTGATCAGCTCTTCTGCGCTGTGGGCCTCGATGGCGGCCTTTTCTTCATCGCACAACGAACAAAGGGCCCCCAGTTGCTGGGTGCCCTTTTGAATCAGATGATAGAACTGTTGAGAAACGCTGATGCTCATAGGCCCGGCTTCAGCCGAACAGCTGCTGCTCAAGGCCGATCATCTTGGCGGCTACACGGTCGGCATTCACCTGGTAACTGCCCTCGTCGATGGCCTGCTTGATTTGCGCCACCCGGTCGCTGTTGACCTCGGGAAGGGCGGCGGCCTGCTCTTCGAGCTTCTGCAGTGACAGCGCCTGGTTGCTCAACTTGACGGTTTCCGGTTGGGACTTCGCGGTTTCGACCCCTTTGCCACCTTTCGCAGGCTGGCCGGAGCCGGTGTTGCCCTCAACCCGGGTGCGGCTGCTCGAAGTCGCTGTTGACGACAAGCCTGTCAGATCGATCGCCATCCCAATGTCCTCAAAAAAACAGTTCGTTCAGCTACTGCATCGGCGGCGCGGTGAGAAACTTTAATCTTTTTTGCGCCGATTGCTGCCGACCAGTATACAGTAATCGCCGCGGGCTTGCCCGCCGCAGACCGGCTCTCAGGGGCCCGCCCTTACCAGCCCGCTGGAAACGACCCGGGCTCTTATCACTTTGCCGGAGCCTGAGTTACGCACGCGGATCTGCTGCTGGCGGCGGCCATCCTCCAGGGCGATGCCTTCAGTGCGAATTTCCAGGCTGTCGCTGCCGGCGGTAATCGTGACCTTGTCGCCTTGAAGTACCGCCAGCGGAGGGGCCAGGTCGCGGGGGGTCAGCACCTGACCCTGGCGCACGGCCCGCAGGGTTTCGTAGCCTTCGGTTGGCTGTCCGGCGCGGAAAAAGCCTGCCCGCAGGCGTGAGATCGCCTCTTCGCGAACCTGCGTATTACCCGCACCGAGGCGCGTCCCCCGCGGCAGTGCGTGACGGCTCACCAGTACCGGGGCGAAGACCTCGATTTCGCCGTTGAGTCTCAGGCTCCAGTGCTTGGGGTATCGGCAGTCCACCTTGAGGGAGAAGCGGCCCGGGTCAAGTGCGCGTGTTGACTCAAAGCGCAGTGGCTCGCCGCAGGGGCTGAGCTGCAGTCTCGAGTGGGAGGGGGCGAACTGGATCTCGACCCGGTCGCCGGGTTGGAGCGCGACCGCCAGGCTCGACTGCACATACTCCCTGGCCTGCTCCAGCAGCGGCCCGGGAAGGGCTGTTGCCAGGGGGATATGCGTCAGCCAGGCCAGCAAAAAAAGGCTGACTTTACCCAGAGTTGAGCTACCGTTGAACACCGAAATGCCCTATGCTGTGCTGTCTTCATGAGGTGCATCCAAGCCGCTTTTGGGCGGCTGTATGCACGGGGAGAAACGCGCTTCTCCCGTTATTTAAAGCTTTCTCAGGAACCGACGCAAGCAAGTGGGAAGGTACCGATGACCACGCTCCTTGACAGTGTTAACCAGCGCACCCAGCTGGTAGGTAGGAACCGGCTGGAGCTGCTTTTATTCCGTCTGCAGGGCGAGCAGCTGTACGGGCTCAATGTGTTTAAGGTTCGGGAGGTGATCCAGTGCCCCAAGCTTACCCTGATGCCCAAGCTCAAGGCGGGGGTCAGGGGCGTTGCGCAGATCCGTGGCAGCGCTATCCCGGTGCTGGATCTGGCGGCCTCCATGGGGGCTGCGCCGGTGGCGGATGTCGCTGCCTGCTTTGTAATCGTGACCGAGTACAATCGCCAGGTGCTTGGCTTTCTGGTACAGAAGGTGGACCGAATCGTTAACACCAACTGGGAAGAGATTCATCCGCCGCCGAAGGGCGCCGGCACCAGTGGTTACCTGACGGCGGTCACCGAGCTCGATGGCAAACTGGTCGAGATCCTCGACGTCGAGAAAATTCTGGCGGAGGTGGCGCCGCAGACAGAAGCGGTTGCCCCGGAACTGGCCGAGCAGATTCGAAGCGCTGCTGGCGAACGCCCGCGGGTCCTGGTGGTCGATGACTCCTCGGTAGCCCGCAAGCAACTGGAGCGCTGTCTGCAGGGGCTTGATATTGAGGTGACGGCCCTGAACAACGGCAAGGAAGCGCTGACCTTTCTGCAGCGCGAGGCCGATGCCGGACGCGACGTCCCCCGGGAGTACCTGATGGTGATCTCGGATATCGAGATGCCGGAAATGGATGGGTACACGCTGACCGCCTCGCTGCGTGCAGATGAGCGTATGCAGGGGTTGCACATTATGCTGCACACTTCGCTCAGCGGCATGTTCAACCAGGCGATGGTGGAGAAGGTGGGGGCCAACGAGTTTTTGGCCAAGTTTCAGCCCGACGAGCTGGCCGAGCGGGTTCACACGCGGCTCGCTTTGCGGGCGGTCTAGCGCGGCTCCGGGCGATTTGGCAACCTTGTTAGAGACGGTGTTGCTTAACAATTTGTACTCGCAGGGCACACGGACGGCGAGCATGAGGGCTCCAGCCGCGGGTTTTATTGGATGATGTGTTAATGCAGAGACAGACCATTGCGCCACGCGTACAGATTTCGCCCCAGGCCTTCCAGCTGTTTCGGCGGTTTCTGGAAGAGGCCTGCGGCATTCTGCTGGGTGACAACAAAGAGTACCTGGTCAGTAGTCGCCTGAGTCATATCCTCAGTGAGCAGGGTTGCGCCAGCCTTGAAGACCTGGTGAAGAAGATGCAGGGCGCGGCGGGCAACCGGTTGAAGGAGCGGGTGGTCGATGCCATGACCACCAACGAAACGCTCTGGTTTCGCGACATCCATCCGTACACGATTTTCCAACAACAGCTGCTGCCCGAGTTGTCTGCCAAACTGGGCGGGCAGCCCCTGCGAATCTGGTCTGCGGCCTGCTCCTCCGGGCAGGAGCCCTACTCCATCAGCATGGCCATCGACGAGGTCAAACGCACTAAGCCGGGTCTGTTGCGCGGGGGCGAGCGCATCGTCGCCACCGACATATCTTCCACCATGCTCGAACACGCCCGCCGGGGTGAGTACGACATGCTTGCCCTGGGGCGCGGCCTCTCGCCGGAGCGGCTGCAGCGCTATTTCATTAAGCAGCCCACGGGCAGCTGGCTGGTCAAGCCCGAGGTCAAGGCGCGGGTGGAGTTTCGCGGCCTTAACCTGCTCGGCGGCTACGGCATGCTGGGGCGGTTTGACGTGGTCTTCTGCCGCAACGTGCTGATCTACTTCTCCTCCGATCTCAAGCAGCAGATACTTCGTAAAATTCACTCCCAGCTCAAGCCCGGGGGGTATCTGCTGCTGGGGGCGTCCGAGTCCCTCGGCCACCTCACCGACCTCTACGAGATGGTCCACTGCAACCCGGGCATTATCTACCGGGCCAAGTAGCACTGCCCTGCCGGTTGCCGCTTTTGGCGGCAGGCGGTAATCCCTTGCCGCTTTGCCGCTGCTGCGGCTCCTGAATCGCCTTCAATCCCCCGTCTCTGCGGACTTCTAATGGTTGGCATCTTGCTTGCATTAAGCTAGGTCAAAGGTACTAGCGGCAAGCAGAGGCGAGCATGACCATCTCTTTCGACAAAGCACTCGGCATTCATCCCCAGGCGCTCCTGGTGAGAGGGCAGCGGGCGGAGGTGCTGGCCAACAACATCGTCAATGCCGATACCCCCAACTACAAGGCCCGGGACCTGGACTTTCGCGCCATCCTGGCGGGCCAGCAGGGGGAGGATCTGCAGATGAGCCGTACCAGCGCCGGCCACGCCAGCGACTTTATCGATCCCGGCATGGCGGCCGAGCTGATGTACCGCAACCCGCTGCAGCCGTCGATTGACGGCAACACCGTGGATGTCCAGAAAGAGCAGGCCGAGTACGCCCAGAATGCGCTGCGCTTCCAGGCCAGCTTTACCTTCCTGAACCGGAAATTCAGCGGATTGACCTCCGCCATCAGGGGTGAGTAATCGCTATGTCCATCTCCAATATTTTTGATATCGCAGGCTCGGGCATGAGCGCCCAGTCGATCCGTCTCAACACCACCGCCAGCAACATCGCCAACGCGGAGAGCGTGAGCAGCAGCATCGACGAAACCTACCGTGCCCGGCACCCGGTATTCGCGGTGGCGCTGCAGCAGGCCCAGGGCTTCGATAATGCGAACCAGGCGCTGCAGCGTAGCGCCGGGCGGGGGGTTGAGGTCACGGGCATCGTCGAGAGCCAGGCGCCGCTCCGGCCCCAGTACCAACCCAACCACCCCATGGCGAACGAAGAGGGCTTTGTCTTCTACCCCAACGTCAACGTGGTGGAGGAGATGACCAACATGATCTCGGCCTCGCGCTCCTTCCAGACCAGCGCCGACATCATGAACACCGCCAAGGAGATGACCCAGCGGGTGCTGACCCTGGGGCAGGGCTAGACAGGATTAACGGACCCGAGCGGTAAAAAGCCCCGGGGGAGGTAAACGATGGCTGACATTAACGGCGTTAACAATCACACCGACAACGCCTTCACCAAGCTGAACAAGCGGGATGAGATCAAGGCTGAGCAGTCGCAGAGCGACATGTTCATGCAGCTGATGATCGCCAACCTGCGGAACCAGGACCCCACCAGCCCGGCCGATACCGGCCAGTTCATGCAGCAGATTTCCGACATGAGCATGGTGGAGGGGATCACCAACCTGAACAAATCCATGGAAGGGCTGACCAGCTCCATGCTCTCCAGTCAGGCGGCCCTGCAGGCCTCCTCCATGGTGGGGCAGACGGTTTTCGTGGCGTCTGACACGGTGAACGCGGACCCCATCACCGGGCTGATCCGGGGGGTGGCGGAGCTGCCCACCAGCGCCTCCGACGTGGTGATCTCGGTTTTTGATGCCAACGGCAGCGAGGTGGACCGCATCTCCATGGGGCCCCAGTCTGCCGGCGACGTGCCCTTCGAGTGGCAGTTGGAGGAGGGCATGGCGCTCAACGGTTACCGGTTTGAGGTGACCGCCCAGGTCAACGGCGAGCCCACCGCGGTCCAGGTGTTCCTGGGCAAGAACGTGGACAGCGTCACCCTGGGTCAGAACGGGATTGGAATGAAAATCAACGTCGCAGACGGTGACTCGGTGTCACTGGATGAGATCAAGCAGATCGGGTAAAGAGGTTTAGTCATGGCTTTTAACACTGCAATCACCGGCCTCAAGGCCTCTACCAACGAGCTGGACGTTACCGGTAACAACATCGCCAACGCCAGTACTGTGGGCTTCAAGGCAGGTCGTACCGAGTTCTCCGACATCTTCACCACCGTCGTGGTCGGTGCCGGAGCCACCAACAACCCCGGCGCCGGTGTCACCGTCTCCGATATCGCCCAGGACTTCACCGCGGGCACCATCGAGTTCACCAACAACAACCTGGACCTGGCCATCGACGGTTCCGGCTTCTTCCAGTTGCGCGACTCCCAGGGCGGTGTTACCTACACCCGGGCGGGCGGCTTCGAGCTGGATAAGGACGGCAACGTGGTCACCAAGAACGGCAAGTTCCTGCAGGGCTTCGGCCTCGACGAGCTGGGCAACCAGCTGCCTGTTGGCAACCTGGCCGTTTCCCAGAAGGAGAGCGAGCCCCAGAGTACCACCCAGGTGGACCTCTCCTTCAACATCGACTCCCGGGACGAGGCCGAAGCCCTGCTGCGCCCGTACAACCCAGACGATGCCAAGACCTATACCTTCAGCAACAGCAGCCGGATCTTTGACAGCCTGGGTAACCAGCATACCCTCAAGCTGGACATGGTGGAGATGGCGCCCCGCTTCGAGCGCCAGGAATACACCTTCACCGGTGATCCTTCTCCCGCCGGCACCGTGCCCGACGTTTCGTTGAGCATCGCCGGTCTGCCCATCGGGCCGTTCTCCGTGCCTTACACCGCCGGTGACGTCGCCTCGGCGGCCAAGGCTGCACTGGACGCCGCCAAGAGCGATCCCTCGATCGACTTCGATAGCCGCATCAAGAGCGTCAGCGTCGTCGGCAATGCCCTGGTGGTGGATTACTTTGCCTCCGCCGGTGAGGTGGACGAGCTGGACGTGCTGGTTACCGGTGGTACCTACCCGGATCCGACCGTCCGCTCTTTTGACGGTGAAAACGCCATCAACGCGCGGGAGCAGCAGGCGATTGATCTGTTGCCGGCGGACCCGAGCATCGCCCCCAACTCCACCATTAGCTTTGGCGGCGTCGACATTACCATCCAGCCCGGTGACACCGGAGACGATATTGCCCTGGCCATCGCCCGGGAAGAGAACGCCATCATTGAGCGCAACCCGGATATCGAATCGGTGTCGGTCGACCCGAATAACGACCAGCGCATCGTGGTGACCTACAAGCCTGAGCTGGGGGATCAGCCGGAGCTGGCGATTGATGATTCGAGCCTGGCGGTGGGGGTCTACTCTCAGCCTGACGCGGGGGTCGCGTCCAACCCCTCTGCCCTGGCCGAGCTGGAAGCGGGCGACAACAGCTACCAGGGGGTTTACCAGCTTTACGCCTACCTCGATGGGGAGGAGCTCCTGGATATCGGCGCGGACATTCCCTTTGTCAACGGTGACGGCACCGAGCCCGGACCGATCCCGATCGAGTTCGATACCACCACCGGTGCGTTGCTGCGGGTCAACGGGCAGAACGTGGGCAGCGACGGCCAGGCGCCGCTGATTTCCATCCTCGGGGCGGATCCGACCATTCCGGAATCCGAGCAGCGCCGCACCTCCAGCGATAACAACCCGCGTAACGACCTGCAGCTGGATCTGACCGGCACCACCCAGTTCGCCTCCGAGTCGATCGTCAAGGCCTCGAGCCAGAATGGTTTCACCAAGGGGGACTTGATCGGGGTGAGCTTCGCCGAGGACGGCACCATGGTCGCCAGCTTCAGCAACGGCCAGAACACCAACCTGGGTATCGTGGCCCTGGCCACGTTCGAGAACCAGGGGGGCTTGCAGCCGACCGGCAACACCGAGTGGAGCGCTACCCTGGATTCCGGGCAGGCGATCCTCAACCCGCCCGGGTCCGGTCTGAACGGCGCCCTGCGCTCTTCGGCGCTGGAGCAGTCCAACGTGGACCTCTCCGAGGAGCTGGTGGCCCTGATCGAGGCGCAGCGTAACTTCCAGGCCAACTCCAAGACCCTGCAGACAGAGAACTCGGTAACCCAGACCATTCTGCAGATCCAGTAATCCTGCCGGGGCCGGCTCTGCCGCGCCCCGCCCGCAGCACCTCAGGCACGGTTTGACCCCGCTCAGGCCGTGCTTTTTTGCGTGCGCTTAAATGTTGGCATCCACATTGCATTCTCAGTTCTAACGCCGCTCCGTGCCAGTGAGAAAAGGCACGAGGGCAACCAACGAACGAGGGGGATGTAATGGACAAACTGATGTACCTGTCGATGACCGGGGCCACGGAGGCGATGCTGGCGCAGACCTCCCATGCCAACAACCTGGCCAACGTCCGCACCACCGGTTTCAAGGCCGACCTGGCCCAGGCCCGCGCCATGCCCGTGATCGGCGAGGGTTATCAGAGCCGGGTTTACGCCATGACCGAACGTCCGGCCAGCGACCTCAGCCACGGTACCCTCAATCCCACCGGCCGCGACCTGGATGTGGCCATCGACGGCGACGGCTGGCTGGCGGTGCAGCGCCCGGACGGCAGCGAGGCCTACAGCCGGGCCGGAGAGCTGCATATTGATGCCACCGGGCAACTGCTGACAGGCAGAGGTTTGCCGCTTTTGGGCGAGGGCGGCCCCATCTTTTTGCCGCCGGCAGCCAAGGTGGACATCGGCCATGACGGCACCATCAGCGTGCGGGCCCAGGGCGATGCGCCTAACGCCCTGGCGGTGGTGGATCGGATCAAGCTGGTCAACCCCAATCCGGCCGATCTGGTGAAGGGGGCTGACGGCCTGATGCAGCTGGAGAACGGCGGGGCTGCGCTGCTGGACGAAGGGGTCAAGCTGGCCAGTGGCTATCTGGAGAGCAGCAACGTCAACGCGGTCAGCGAGCTGACCTCAATCATCGACCTATCGCGCCGTTTCGAGATGAACCTGAAGATGCTCACCGATGCCCGGGATAACGCCGATTCGGCGGCACGGGTATTGCAGAATCTGGGTTAAGGGTTTCAAGCTGATTTTTGCGTCGCGCTGAGAGGGCGCGGCCAGTAAGGGGAAGGAATTTATGCAAGGTGCACTTTTCGTAGCCAAAACCGGCCTGGCGGCCCAGGATACCGCCCTGCGGGTGGTCTCCAACAACCTGGCCAACGCCAACACCGACGGTTTCAAGCGCGACCGGGCGGTGTTTGAAGACCTGCTCTACCAGGTGCAGCGTCAGCCGGGCGCCCAGTCCTCCAACAACACCGAGCTGCCCTCGGGGTTTCAGCTGGGTACCGGGGTGCGCACCGTGGGTACCCAGAAAATCTTCACCCAGGGCACCCTGGAGATCACCGAACAGAACCTGGACCTGGCGATCGAAGGGGATGGGTTCTTTCAGGTGACTCAGCCTGACGGGACCATCTCCTACACCCGTCACGGCCAGTTCCAGCTCAACCAGAACGGCGATGTGGTCACCGCCGAGGGCTTTTTGCTGGAGCCGCAGCTGAATATTCCCGCGGACACCACCTCCCTCACCATCGGGGTCGACGGCGTGGTCTCCCTGGCCCAGGGCTCCACCGGCACCGCCACCCAGGTGGGCACCATTGAGCTGGCCCATTTCACCAACCCTGCCGGCCTGCAGGCGATCGGTAGCAACCAGTTTATCGAGACGGTGGCCAGCGGTGCGCCCACCATCGGCCAGCCCGGCCTGGACGGCCTGGGCCAGGTGGTGCAGGGAGCGCTGGAGAACTCCAACGTGAACTCGGTGGAGGAGCTGGTGGAGATGATCACGGTACAGCGGGCGTTCGAGATGAACTCCAAGGTGATCTCCACCGCCGACCAGATGCTCTCCTTCGTCACCCAGCAGCTTTAACCTGAAAACCGGGCGGGACCGTTGATATGAAACTCACAGGGCTAAAACAGATCCTCGTACTGGGGCTGGCGCTCGGGCTCCTGAGCGGCTGCGTCAGCAAGCCGCCGCGCCCGGACAACCCCTACTACGCGCCGGTGCCGCCGGCGGCGATGATGCCGCCCAAGCCCGTTAACGGTTCCATCTACCAGGCCGGCCACGGCCTCTCCCTGTACGAGGACAGCAATGCACGGCGGGTGGGGGACATCATCACCGTGGTCCTGACCGAGCGCACCCAGGCCAGCAAGAGCGCCGAGAACGAGGTGGACAAGAGCAGCAGCGTCGAAATCGCCACTCCCCAGGTGCTGGGCAAGGAGCTGACCGTGTTCGGAAAGCCCCTCTCCGCCACCCTGGATGGAGGCACCCGCAGCTTCGAAGGCGAGAGCGAGGCGACCCAGAACAACAGCCTGAGCGGCAACATCACCGTGACGGTGGCGAACGTGCTGCCCAACGGCAATCTGCTGGTGCGGGGGGAGAAGTGGATGACCCTCACCTCCGGCGAGGAGTACATCCGCATCAGCGGTCTGGTGCGGCCCCAGGACATTCGCCCGGATAACACCCTGGACTCCACCCGTCTGGCCGATGCCCGCATCACTTACAGCGGCACCGGTGGGTTCCACGACGCCAGCCAGATGGGCTGGCTCACCAAGTTCTTCTACAGCCCCCTTTGGCCCTTCTGAGGACGCTAGGATGTTTGGATTTGCCGACAAACTGAAACTCGTCGCCGCCACCCTGGTGCTGGGACTGCTGGCCGGCACTGCCCAGGCGGAGCGGCTCAAGGATATCGCCTCGGTGGCCGGGGTGCGCACCAACCAGCTGGTGGGCTACGGACTGGTGGTCGGCCTGAGCGGCACCGGCGATGGCGGCAGTTTTACTTCCCAGACCTTCAAGAACATGCTGGCCCAGTTCGGGGTGACGTTGCCGCCGGGGATCAGCCCGCAGTCGGACAACATCGCCGCGGTGGCGATCCACGCCGAACTGCCGCCCTTCGCCAAGCCGGGACAGACCCTGGACATCACCGTCTCCTCCATCGGCGATGCCAGCAGCCTGCGCGGCGGCAGCCTCCTGCTGGCGCCGCTCAAGGGGGCCGACGGCAATGTTTACGCCGTGGCCCAGGGCAACCTGGTGGTCGGCGGACTTGGCGTCGAGGGGGCCGATGGCTCCCGGGTCACCGTCAACGTGCCCAGCGTAGGCCGCATCCCCAACGGCGCCACCGTGGAGCGCTCCGTGCCCTCGCCTTTCGCCCAGGGTGACCACCTGGTGCTGAACCTGCACAACGCCGATTTCACCACCGCCCGGCGAGTGGCAGAGCGCATCAACCAGCTGCTGGGGCCGGACGTGGCCCAGTCCCTGGACGCCACCTCGGTACGGGTGCGCGCGCCCCGCAACGCGGACCAGCGGGTCACCTACCTCTCGGTGCTGGAAAACCTGGAAGTGACGCCTGCCGAAGAGGTGGCCAAGGTGATCATCAACTCCCGAACCGGGACGATTATTATCGGTCAGAACGTGCGAGTCTCCCCGGTGGCCATCACCCACGGCAGCCTCACGGTCTCCATCATCGAGGACGTGGTGGTGGACCAGCCCGAGGGGTTCTCCGAGGGCACGACCGTGGTGGCGCCGCGCAGCGGCATCGAGGTGGATGAGGACAGCGGTCACATGTTCACCTTCAAGCCCGGTGCGTCCCTGGACGAGATCGTCGAGGCGATCAACAACGTCGGCGCGGCGCCGGGGGATTTGATGGCGATCCTGGAAGCGCTGAAGCAGTCCGGGGCGCTGAAGGCTGAACTGGTGGTGATTTAACGAGGGCCGGCACGGTGGCGGACAAAGACTTTTCGATACGCTCCTACGCAGACCTGCAGGGGCTCGATCAGCTCAAGCTAAAGGCCAAGAACAACGACCCCGAGGCGTTGGAGGCGGTGGCCAAGCAGTTCGAGTCGCTGTTTCTCAACATGCTGCTCAAGAACATGCGCAAAGCCAACGAGTCCTTCAACCAGGACGGCCTGTTCAACAGCAGCCAGAGCAAGTTCTACGAGCAGATGCTGGACCAGGAGCTGAGCGTCTCCCTCAGCCAGGGGCAGGGGATCGGGCTCAGCGAGGTGCTGGTGCGCCAGCTCAGCCCCAAGTCGGCGATGAAGACCGCGCCTCAGCCCTCTACCCGGCCGGAGTTTGACCGGGCCCTGGAGCGCACCGCCCGCAGCGCGGTCGAGGCGATGCTCAAGCAGTCGTCATCCTCCGAGCAGGCGCCCGGTGAAGCCCCCGGGCCGCTGCCGGCCGCGACCCTGGCGGCGCAGCGGGATTCCGGCGTGGAGCGTCCGCTGCCGGCGGCTCCCGGCCCCGCCCGTTTCGAGAGCCCCGAGCGCCTCGGCAGCCCTGAGCGTTTGGACAGCCCTGAGCGTTTGGACAGCCCCGTGCGCTTCGACAGCCCCGAGAACTTCGTGCGCACCCTCTACCCCACGGCGCAGAAAGTCGCCGCCGACCTGGGGGTGGACCCCAAGGTGCTGGTGGCGCAGTCAGCGCTGGAGACCGGTTGGGGCCGGCATGTACCGCTCAAGCCCGACGGCAGCAGCAGCCACAACCTCTTCGGCATCAAGGCCGATGAGCGCTGGTCCGGGGAGCGGGTGCAGGTCGGTACCCTGGAGTATCGCAACGGTATCGCCCAGCGCGAGCAGGCGAGCTTTCGCGCCTACGGCTCCTACGAGGAGAGCCTGCGTGACTACGCCGACTTTATCAGCCGCAGCGCCCGCTACCAGGGCGCGCTGGCACAGGCCCACGACGGTGAGCGCTACCTGCAGCAGCTGCAGGAGGCGGGCTACGCCACCGACCCGGATTATGCCCGCAAAATCACTGGAATTATGGGCAGCGAGCTGCTGTTGACGGCGCTCGCTGAAACTAAAGAAATCTGAGTCGCGGCCGATAAAAAGAGGAAGCCGGTAAGCGGGTAACGACCCCGCCACAGACCGGTAAGCGGAATGTCCCACGCAGACCTTTCCACGCTTTCCTCGGCCCGCTCGCTGCGGTATTTACACAGGAGAACGCTATGGCCGGTTTGCTCAGCATTGGCCTCCAGGCACTGAACGTTAATCAGCAGGCGCTGAACACGGCGGGGCAGAACATTGCCAACGTCAACGTGGAGGGCTACAGCCGCCAGCGGGTGGAGTTTTCTACCCGCCAGGCGCCCGAGCAGGGGGTGCAGGTGGTGACCGTGCAACGGGTGGCCGACCTGTTTGCCACCCGCCAGCTGTGGATCGACACCTCTGCCGCCGCCAGCTCCCAGGTCTTCCTGGGTAAGGCCAGCCAGATGGACAACCTGCTGGCCAACAGCAACACCAGCATCTCCGCCGCCCTGGACGAGTTCTTCGGCGCCCTGCAGACCGGCGTCGACGACCCCACCTCCATCCCCAACCGGGAGGTGATCCTGGCCCAGTCGGAAGCCCTGGTGCGCCGCTTTCGCGACCTGGACCAATTGATCACCCAGCAGAACACCGACATCACCAACCAGGCCGGCACCCTGGCCCAGCAGTCGAACATCCTCGTCAAGGAGATCGCCCAGCTCAACGAGAAGATCTCCCTGGCCGTGGCCCGCCAGGAGCCGGCCAACGAGCTCAAGGACCAGCGCGAGGAGTTGGTGCGTGAGCTCTCCGAAATGATCGGCGTTACCGTGCAGAGCAGTGGCGAGAACGACGATATCAACCTCTTTATCGGCAACGGCCAGCCCCTCGTGGTGGGCAACCAGCCCAGCGAGATCAAGATTCTGCCGGGGGATCCGGACCCGGACGACCTGCAGGTGGTGGTCAAGGTCGCCAGCCGCGAGATCGAGGTGGGCGATGATATCCGCTCCGGCGAGCTGGGTGGGCTGTTGCAGTACCGCGAAGAGGTGCTCAAGCCGGCCTGGAACGAGCTGGGACGGCTGGCGATGGTGCTTTCCGACACCATGAATAGCCAGCACAAGAAAGGAATGGACCTGGACGGCAACCTGGGCATCGATATGTTCAAGGATCTGAGCTTAAGCGGCCAGGTCCGGGCCGCTAAGGGCAACGAGACCGATCTTGTGTCCCAACATCTGAAAATCACCGATGCCAGCAAGCTCAAGGCCAGCGACTACACCCTGACCTTCAACGGTTCCGGCGGCTTTACCCTGATTCGCGAGTCCGACGGTACCCGCATTCCCAGCAGCAGCTTTAAGGTGCAGGCGCCGGCAGCGGACGGCTCCCAGGCCCCCGGTACCCTCTCCGGCGATCTGGCCAACGGTGAATTGCAGCTCAATATCGACGGTTTCACCCTGTCTATTAAGGGTGAGGCGGGCTTCACCCAGGGGGATGAACTCCTGATTCAGCCGGTGCGTAACGGCGCCGAGGATATCGAACTCAATATCGCCTCCGGGCGCCAGCTGGCGCTGGCCTCGCCGATCCGCGGCGAGGCCTCCATCGACAACAGCGGCACCGGCGAGATCGAGTTCCTTGAAGTCACCGACCCCAAGGCGGCGTTTGACAGCACGGGGCAACTCTCCCCGCCAGCCGAGATCGTCTTCAACAGCGACGGCACCTACAGCGTGTTTGATATCAGCAACCCCGCCGATCCCCAGCCCTACATCCTGGATGGTGTGGCGCTGACCGCGCAGCCCTTTACCAGCGGGGAGCCCATTCAGCTGGACGGTTTCGCCGTCACCCTGGCCAACCAGCCGGAGCCCGGGGACCGCTTCTCCTTTACCTATAATACCGACGGGGTCAGCGACAACCGCAATGCCCTGGCGCTCTCCAACCTGCAGCAGGCCGCTTTGGTCGGCCAGGACGCGAACGGCGAGGGCGGCACCTCTTACCAGGATGTCTACGGTCAGTTGGTGGAGCGGGTGGGCACCGAGACCCGGGTGGCCCAGATCAACGCCGCCGCCAATGAGTCGGTGCTCAAGTCGACCCAGTCGATCCGCGACAGCGTCGCCGGGGTCAACCTGGACGAAGAGGCGGCGAACATCGTCAAATACCAGCAGGCCTACCAGGCGGCGACCCAGCTGATCAGCACCAGCCGGGACCTGTTCAACACGTTGCTTGGCGCAACCGGAGGCTAATCATGCGTATCTCCACCTTGCAGACGTTCAATAACGCCGTCGACCAGATGCAGCAGAACCAGACCCGTCTGGCGGAACTCCAGCAGCAGATCAGCAGCGGCAAGAAGTTGCTGCGTCCTTCGGACGACCCCATCGCCGCCGCCCAGATTCTCAAGCTCAACCGGGAAGTGGCGCGGCTGGATAAGTTCGAGGACAACATCGACGTCACCAACCGTCGGCTGCAGCTCGAAGAGCTGACCCTGGACCAGATCAACACCGCCACCGACCGTATTCGCGAGCTCACCATTCAGGCCGGTAACGGTACCCTGACCAACGAGGACCGGGGCTTTCTTGCCGCCGAGGTGCGCCAGCTGCAGGACCAGATCATGGGGCTGATGAATACCCAGGACGCCTCGGGTGAGTACCTGTTTGCCGGTAGCCTTGGTTTCGAAAAGCCCTTTACCCGTAACGGCGACAACACCTTCAGTTATAACGGGGATGATGGGCAGCGTTTTATCCAGGTGGCGCCGGAGTTCAGCGTGGCCAGCACCGATTCCGGCCGCAGCGCCTTCCAGGTGATTCCGGATGAGATCGGCGTCGGCGTGTTGGGCGCAGCGGGGGATGTTGCGAATGTGGCGGTCAGCGTTACAGACCCGGACGACGGCACCTTTGCCGCCTTTTCCGAGGCCAACGGCGACCTGGTGGTGGAGTTCAGTAACGTTACCGGCACCAGCTACGACTACAAGGTTTACGATACCGCCACCCCCCGTAACGAGCTGGTCTCCGTCACCGGCGCCGTGCCGGGGGTGCCCGAAACCTTCGGCGGCCTTACCCTCGATTACACCGGCAGCAGCGACGCCACCGTCACCCTGCGGGCCGAGCAGAGCCGGCACAGCATTCTTACCACCGCCGAGGAGCTGATTACCGCACTGGAAACGCCCATTAGCAGCGACCTGGAGCGGGACGAGTACTTTGCGGCCCTGGATCGTGTTTTTGAGGGGCTCGATATCAGCCAAACGGCCAACATTCAACTGCGCACGGAGCTGGGGGCACGCCAGAACAGCGTTGAATCGTCCGCAGACGCCAACGCCGATTTGAAACTGTTCACCGAGTCGGCGCTGTCCCAGCTGGAAGATCTGGATTACGCCGAGGCGCTCAGCGAATTCGCCCTGCAGGAGACCGCCCTGCAGGCAGCGCAGTCCACTTTCGCCCGGGTGAGCCAGCTGAGCCTGTTCAACTTCCTCTAAGGGGGCGCCAACACTAGAGCCCCGCCAAGGCGAGGAACCCGGCATAAAAAAGCCCGCTATCAAGCGGGCTTTTTTTGGGGCCGATTCTACCCCGTCCTGTTGTTAAAACGGGCTACTTGGGGCCGTCGGCGATCTTTTGATAGGCGTTGGTAACGCTTTGCCCCTTCCTTAGGGTTTTCACCCCTTTGGCCGCGAGCTCATAGCGCGCTTGGGCCAGCTCTTTAACTTCGGCGTCCAGCCGAGCCAGGGCCTCGAGCTGCTCAAGCAAGGCTTTTTCCGTGGGAGGGGTGGAAAAGGGGAGCGCCCGCACCGCTTCATCCCAGGCATCGGACGCCTGCGTCAGCGCCTCGGGCTCCTCCGCTTCTTCCAGGGTACGGCGAAGGGCGTGGCCGGCGTTCAACGCCCGTTCAAGGGCGGCCGGCCATGCTTGCGTATCGCCGGGCGATTCAGACACCGGCTTATTCCGGTTGATCGTTCTTGTCCATCGCGGTGGTGGCGTGGTGTTCCGCCGGAATGGCGTCCCAGCCGCTCTTGATCTGCACCAGCAGCGCCATGATTTCGTCGAGCTTCTCGACGGAGCCTGTGCGGTTGGCTTCCATCAGGCCGCTGGCCATGAAGTCATAGAGCTGGTCCAGGTTGGTGGAGACGTCGCCGCCCTTTTCCGGGTTGAGCACCGCCTGCAGGCCGCCGATGATGGAGATGGCCTTGCCGATCTCCTCGCCCTGGGCTGCGCGGTCTTGGCGCTGCATGTGTCCCTTGGCGGTGGCGATGCGCTTCAGGGCGCCTTCCAGGAGCATCTGGATCATCCGGTGGGGAGACGCCTGCTCGATCGACGACTTGAGGTTGACGCTGTTGTAGGCGTCGATGGCTTTGGTGATGGTCATAGCTGTCTCGTCAAATAAGGGGTGGATCAGGATTTGGTCTGGCGCACAACCCCGGGCAGGGACTGCAGTTGCTGCGCCAGCCAGTTGCTGGTGGCGTTGAGCCTGGCCACCGTACCGTCCATGGCGCCGAACTGGGCCAGTAGGCGCGACTCCAGCTTGGAGAGGCGTTCATCCAGGACCAGGCGCTGGTCGTCAATGTCCCGGAGCTTGTCGTTGAGGGACTCGGTGCGGCTCTCAAAGGTGCCGCTGGACTTGAGGTAGGACTCCAGCCGGGTATCCAGGCGCTGGGCGATGCCGTCCTCGCTGCTGAACAGCTGCACGATGCCGTCGAAATCGCTCTTGAGGGCATCGTCGAGCTTGCTGGAGTCGACGCTCAGCTTGCCGCTGGCGTCGGTGGTGATCCCGATCACCGCCAGGGCGTTCAGTTCGCTGCTGGTGGACTCCACGGCGCCGGCCACATCCGCCCGCACCTGCTGGCGAATGGTCCGGAACATGGAGTCGGCGAAGAGGGCAGTGGAGCGGCCGGAGTCGGGGTCGGCCTGGGCGTTGCTGGCGAAGGTCTCCTGCAGCGTATTGTAGGCTTTGACGAACGCATCGATGCGGCCCTTTACCGCCCCGGTGCTGACGCTGACGCTGAGGTCGATGGTCTCGCCCGGGTTGGCGCTCTCGGCGTCGATGGTCAGGCCCGAGATGGCGTTTTCAAAGCTGTTGGAGCTGCCGGTGATGGTCTGTCCATCCAGCTTGATCACCGCGTCCTGGGCGTAGTTGGGGTCGGCGGGGTCGGTCAGGTTGGTGACCGACAGCTCGGTGAACCCGGTGGTGGCGACTTCAAAGGCGTTCTCAAGCCCGGTGTCGTCAGCGCTGAACACCAGTTTCTGTTCGGTGCCGCCGGCGCCGTCATCCACGTTGATCACGGTGGCGGTGATGCCGGGGTTGTCCTCGGCGTTGTTGATCGCCTCCTTCAGCTCCTCGACCGATACCTTGCCGTCCTCGTCGCTGTCGTAGGCGGCAAGGTCCGAGGTGTCGATGGAAAAGGCGCCGCCGTCGGCGGTGTTGCCCGCGTCGGAAGCGGGCAGCTTGTCGCTGCCGAACTGGGTAAAGGTGATCACGCCGGCGCCGACATTGGTGGCATCAGCGATGCCGCCGGAGATCAGCTTGTGAGAGCGCGCCAGCTGGGTCACTTCCAGCTTGTAGGTGCCGGTGCTGGGCTCGGCACCCTCGTTGATGCTGACGGTGGCGATATCCCGGTCGGACGAGGCGGCGCTGCGACTGCTGAAGTCATCCGCTTCCATCAGCTTGGCAAAGCTGGAGCGGAACTCGGAAAGCGCGCCCTTGAGCACGCCGACGGCGGTCAGCTCCGCCTGGATTTTCGCTTGGCGCTGGTCGAACCGGGCGGTCTTGGGGGCGCCTTCGGCGTTCACCAGTGCGTTGACGATGCCGCCAACATCAAGGCCCGAACCGAGACCGGGGGTGGATAGGATGCCGGGCATGGTGACCTCCGCGAACGCTTAAATAATATGATGGTAGTCGTTCAGACTTTCTCTTTGAACAGCAAATTATTCATGTCCTGAATCTGCTGGCTCAACTTGAGAAACTCTTCCGAGGGAATCTTGCGGATCAGCTTGCCGGACTCCCGTTCCGTGACCGTGATCACCGTCTGGCCGGTGGGGTCGTCCACGGAAAAATCCAGGTTCAGGCTGATCTCCTGGGCGAAGGCGTTGATTCGCTCGACCATGCGCTCGGTCGCCTCGCGGCTGACTTCCTGGGTTTCGGCGGACTGTTCCACGCGCTGGTCGGGTCGGACTTCAGGCGCCTCCACGGGCTTGGTGGTCGCGGTATCGGTCAACGGCGATGCGGACTGGTTGGGTTTGTGCGAGGGGGTGGGCAGCGGGCTGAAGCCAGCGCCGGAAATGCTGTTGTCAGAACTCATGAAAAACCTCCTTCAGGGAAATGCCAAGGGCCGGAAACCCGGCCCTTGGTCAGAGGTTACCGCGAGGGCTACCTTATCCGAGCAGAGAGAGCACGGACTGGGGCAGCTGGTTGGCCTGGGCCAACATGGCGGTACCGGCCTGCTGCAGGATCTGGTTCCGGGTCAGCTCGGCAGTCTCCTTGGCGAAGTCGGCGTCCATGGTCCGTGAACGGGCCGCGGATACGTTCTCCGAGATGTTGCTCAGGTTGGAGATGGTGGAGCTCAGACGGTTCTGGATCGCACCCAGGTCCGCACGCTGGCTGTCGATGCCGGCGATGGCGGCGTCGATAGTGCCAAGCGCACTCTGAGCCCCATCGGCAGTGCTGATGTCCACTTGGGCAACTGAACTCAGTGTGGAGCCCGCGCTCAAGTTCAAGCCGGCAACGATGCCTGCGGCGCTCTCTCCGAGTACGAACGCTTCACCGCTGGAGAGGGTCAGGCCGGCGGACACAGATGAAGCAGCGGTGGCTGCGCCATCAAGGGTTGCCCCGCCTGCAGTACCAGCGAAGGAGATGCCGTCAACATCGGTCGCACTAATGTTGATCTCATTTGTTGCCGTATCAACAGTTGCGGAGTGTCCTGCTTTGTTGATATCCGAGGCCAGTGCGTCCAGATCGCCGCCGTAGGCATCTAGGTCAAATGTGTCGGTGCCAATGGTGAGGGTATCACCAGCAGTTGTTGAGCTCAGGCCTCCAACGGTGGCGCTGACAGAGGTAGATGCAGTAACGCCGGTAGCTGCGTCATTGATTGCCTTCGCGGCAACAGTGGCGGTGTCTGTTGCAGCTAGGGTTACGCCTTGGCCGTTGATTGTCAGGTCTCCGGCCACACCAACAGCGGCGAACGCGGAGGATGCGTTATTAACGGTTCCGCCCATCTCGCCAGCGGCGGTGCCTGCCAAAGTTGATTGGTGATTGCCGAGGCTGGTCGCCGAAATGTTGCTGAGGCTCACCGCAATGGTTTCGTTAGCATTGGCGCCGATCTGGAACTTCTGGGTGCCGTAGCTGCCGTCCAGCAAAGCTTGACCACCGAAGGAGGTGGTTTCGGCGATACGGGTCAGTTCCTCGGCCAGGGCGTCCACTTCCTTCTGCATCGCGGCGCGGTCAGAGGCGGAGTTGGAGCCGTTGGCGGACTGCAGGGAGAGCTCGCGCATCCGCTGCAGGATGTTGGTGGATTCCTGCATCGCACCTTCAGCGGTCTGGGCGATGGAGATGCCGTCGTTGGCGTTACGGATCGCCTGGTTCAGACCCTTGATCTGGGAAGTCTGACGGTTGGAGATGGCCAGGCCGGCCGCGTCGTCTTTGGCGCTGTTGATACGCAGACCGGAAGACAGACGCTGCAGGGAGTCCTGCAGGCCTTGAGTGGTCTTGGCCAGGTTGTTCTGCGCGTTCAGAGAAGCGACGTTAGTATTGATGACAGACATTTTCTAGCTCCTTTGCCGCTCTGCGCTTTCGCTTGGCGGCGCTTCAAACATGGATGCCAACGTTAAGCAGGCGGCCATAAAATTCGGTGTCACTGGTTTTAACGGCGGTTTGGCGGTTCACTTTAGTTTTTTTCGGGATTTTTTCAGCCCGGTGAGCCTTTGTTCCGCCGCTGACGGGAAAAGCTAACGGCCGGATTTATAGAAGGTTTAACCCCGGCTGTCGGTTTTGTGATCTGGATCAATAAAGCGAAGTTAAGTCCCTGACGTGGCAGTGAAGAAAGATGCGTCATTTCTTTGACTTTTTGCTTGAGAGAAACCGGTTGTTTGGTAGAATCGGCTCAAATCCGTCAAAAAATTGAAGGACGACACCCGGTGGCGCCCCAGTACCAGATACTTTTGATCGACGACGACGCCCGGCGCCGTGAATCCATGCTGGCCCTGTTCCGCTTCATGGAGCTGGAGTGCCATGCCTCGGACTTCGTACAGTGGTTCAAGGACGGCGACAGCCTGAAGATGCTGGCCGGTCATGGCTGCGTGGTCTTTCTCGGCAGCTGCGACCTGCCTATCTCCCTGGAAAAACTGTTACACGACTTCCAGCACCAGGACCCCTCGGTGCCGGTGCTGACGCTTTGTCCCTGGGAGGACGCATCCCGCCTGAGCGAACCGCTCAAGAGCATGCTGGTGGCCGAAATCGAGCTGCCCCTGGTGCAGGGGGAGCTGCTGACCCTGCTGCACCGGGCCCAGGTGCATCGTCAGCAGCGGGACGGCGCCAACGGCCAGCTACGCCTGTGGGAGAACCACAGCCGCCTGTTCAAGCACTTGGTGGGGGCCAGCCGGCCCATGCAGCAGGTGCGGGCGATGATGGCCCAGGTGGCCGATCGCGACGTGAGCGTGCTGATCACCGGCGAGTCCGGTACCGGCAAGGAGGTGGTGGCGCGCAACCTGCACGAGACCTCCTCCCGCGCCGACGGCCCTTTCGTGCCGGTGAACTGCGGCGCCATTCCCGGGGAACTGCTGGAGAGCGAGCTCTTCGGCCATGAGAAGGGCGCTTTTACCGGCGCCGTCTCGGCCCGGGTGGGGCGCTTCGAGCTGGCGAACGGCGGCACCCTGTTCCTGGACGAGATCGGCGACATGCCCCTGGCGATGCAGGTAAAGCTGCTGCGGGTGCTGCAGGAGCGCTGCTTCGAGCGGGTGGGGGGCAACCGCACCGTGGAGGTGGACGTGCGCATTATCGCCGCCACCCACAAGAACCTGGAGGCGATGATCGGCGAGGGGAGCTTCCGCGAGGATCTTTTCTACCGTATCAACGTCTTTCCCATCGAGATGCCGGCGCTGCGCGATCGGCTGGAAGATCTGCCCCAGCTGCTCAATGAGCTGGTGCGGCGCACCGAAGCCAACGGCCTGGGGCGGATTCAGTTTCATGGATCGGCCATCGAGTCCCTCAAGCGCCACCAGTGGCAGGGCAACGTGCGCGAGCTGGCCAACCTGGTGGAACGGCTGGCGATCCTGCACCCCGACGGGGTGATCGGCATCGACGAGCTGCCGGTTCGCTTTCGCTACCTGGAGCCCGATGAGCTGCCGGCCTATCTCGGCGAACCGGTCGCCGCCCCGCGGCAGGCCTCCGCAGCGGCGGGCAGCCTGTCGGAGCCGCGCCTGCCCGTCGACGGTATGGACCTCAAGGGCTATATGGCCGACCTGGAGCGCTCTTTGATCGAACAGGCGGTGGATGAATCCGGCAACGTGGTGGCCCGGGCGGCGGACCTTCTGGGTATTCGCCGCACCACCCTGGTGGAAAAAATGCGCAAATACGGGATTCAGCGTAAATAAGATGGCCCGGGACCAGGACAAACCGGGCTCGGTGCAGAGCCCCGAGGCGCTGCAGCAGGCTTTCGAAGCCTTCACCGAGATGTCCGAGCAGCTGGCGTCCTCCTATGCCGACCTTGAAGCGCGGGTGGAGCAGCTGAGCGCGGAGCTGGCCAGCACCAACGAGCAGCGCGAGCGGGAGCTGGCAGAGAAGGAGCAGGTGACCCGGCGGCTGGAGAGCCTGCTGGAGCTGCTGCCCGGGGGGGTGGTGGTGCTGGATAACCGCGGCCGGGTGCACGACTGCAACCCTGCCGCCGAGGAACTGCTCGGCAAGCCCTTGCTGGAGCAGCCCTGGATCGAGGTGATTCAGCGCAGCTTCGCACCGCGCGAGGACGACGGTCACGAGGTCTCGCTGCAGGACGGGCGCCGGGTCAGCCTGGCGACGCGCTCTCTCACCGGCGAGCCGGGGCAGATCATCCTGATTACTGACCATACCGAGACCCGCGAATTGCAGGCCAAGGTGAGCCATTTCCAGCGCCTCTCCTCCATGGGCAAGATGATGGCTTCCATCGCCCACCAGATCCGCACGCCGCTGTCGGCGGCGATGCTCTACAGTTCCCACCTGACCCGCCCGGTGCTGACGGACGAACAGCGGATCCGCTTTGCGGCGAAGGTGAAGAGCCGCCTCAGCTCGCTGGAGGAGCAGATCCGGGATATGCTGATTTTTGCCCGCGGCGAGACCAA
This sequence comes from Motiliproteus sp. SC1-56, assembly GCF_017309075.1. Classification (GTDB taxonomy): domain Bacteria; phylum Pseudomonadota; class Gammaproteobacteria; order Pseudomonadales; family Balneatricaceae; genus Motiliproteus. The sequence goes on from NZ_JAEMGS010000007.1 coordinate 159,514, forward strand.
GCTGACCGACTTTATCAGCAGCGAAGAGCTGTTCACCGCCATCGATGCCGCGCTTGATGTACCCCTGGCCCGTGCTGATGCCGATTGCGACTGTGTTAACCAGACCCCGGGCGTGTGGTTGCAGTGCAACCGAGAAGCCCTGGTGGGGGCCCTGATGAACCTGGTTAACAATGCCTTGCAGGCGGGTGCCGGCGACAAGGGGCTGGTGGTTCGCAGCCGCCCCCTGGACGATAAGATGCTGCTGCTCTCGGTGGAGGACCAGGGGCCGGGGATGGACGCGGCGCTGCTGGCCAAGGTGCAGGAGCCTTTTTATACCACCCGTCCCCAGGGTACCGGATTGGGGCTGGCGGTGGCGCAGGTGGCGGCCCGGGCCCATCACGGTGAGCTGGTGATCGAATCGACCCCGGGCAAGGGGACCCAGGCGGGCTTTAAGCTGCCTTACCGAAAGACCGAAACGGAGCAGACCCATGACTAAAGGCCGCGTACTGGTGGTTGAAGACGACCTGGAGCTGCGCGAGGCGCTCTGCGACACCCTGGATCTGGCCGGCTACGGCTTTAAGGGGGTGGACTCCGGCGAGGCGGCGTTGGAACTGCTCACCCGCGAGCCGATGGACATGGTGGTGAGCGACGTCAACATGGGGGGCATGGACGGACACGCCTTGCTGGCGGAGATCAAGCGTCGCCACCCCGGGCTGCCGATGATGCTGATCACCGCTTACGGTCAGGTGGATCGGGCCGTGGATGCGATCCGTAACGGCGCCGTGGACTACCTGCTAAAACCCTTTGAACCGGAGCAGCTGCTGGCCATTGTCGGGCGTTACGCGGACAGCCAGCTGGAGGCAGGTTCCGTGCCCGAGCCCGTGGCCGAGGAGGCTTCCAGCAAGCAGCTGCTGCAGCTCGCGCGCCGGGTCGCCAGCACCGATTCCACCGTGTTGATCCTGGGCGAGTCCGGCACCGGCAAGGAGGTGCTGGCCCAGTATATTCACCGTCACTCGCCACGGCGTGACGGCCCCTTCGTGGCCATCAACTGCGCGGCCATTCCCGAGAACATGCTCGAGGCGACCCTGTTCGGCCACGAGAAAGGATCTTTTACCGGTGCTCACGCCAGCATGCCCGGCAAGTTCGAGCAGGCGGACGGCGGCACTATCCTGCTCGATGAGATCTCCGAGATGGAGGTGGGGCTGCAGGCCAAACTGCTGCGGGTGCTGCAGGAGCAAGAGGTGGAGCGCATCGGCGGGCGCAAAACCATCAAGCTGGATGTGCGGGTGCTGGCCACCAGCAACCGTGATCTGGCCCAGCAGGTGAGCGAGGGGCGCTTCCGGGAAGATCTCTATTACCGGCTCAATATCTTCCCCCTGCAGTGGCTGCCCCTGCGCGAGCGCCCGGCGGACCTGGTGCCCCTGGCCGGCCGGCTGCTGCAGCACCATGCCGCCAAGATGAACCGGGGACCCGTGGCCCTGGACCCCAGCGCCGAGCAGGCGATCCTGGCCCACCACTGGCCGGGTAACGTGCGCGAGCTGGAGAATGCCGTTCAGCGTGCCCTGATTCTGCAGCCCGGAGCGCAGATTCAGGCGCAGGACCTCTGCATTCAGGCCCCCGGGGGCCCTGCATCGGTGAACCTCAGTGCGGTCTCACCCGTGCCCGCGGCGCCAGAGCCGGGAGGCAGCCAGCTGGGGGATGAGGTGCGTCAGCGCGAGTTTCAGCTGATCATCGAGGCCCTGCGCGCCACCGGCGGCAGCCGCAAAGAGGCCTCCGAAAAACTGGGCATCAGCCCGCGCACCCTGCGCTACAAGCTGGCCCAGATGCGTGACAGCGGCCTCGATGTGGATGCCTTGCTGCGGGGCTGAGCTTGGTTCTGGGGGAGCGGGAAGCGGGAAACGGGAAACGGGAAGGTGAGGGCGGTAACCGCTGATCCTCATCCCTCATTCCTCATTCCTCACGTGCCCTCTCACTCTTGCCGCCCCGCTCAGAGTCCGCAGCGGTGTACCATCTCCAGCCAGAGCCGTACCTGGCCCACCGCGCTGTGCAGGTCCATGCCCAGCAGACTTTCGCTCTCCTGCCGGCACAGTTCGCGCTCCTCGCCCGGGACTCCGGCGAACAGCTCCGCCAGGGGGCGCAGGGGCAGGTCTAGCTCCGTATCCAGGGCCTCCTCCACGGCTTCAAGCGCCTGTTCGCTGCCATGGAGGTCCACCGCGTACAACGCCTCTTCCCCGAGATCCTCCCGTAGCTCCTGCAGCACTGCCTTGGCGCTGTGGCCTTCCATCAGCAGCTGTTGCGGGTCCACCTCCAGGTAGCCGTGATCCCGTTCCAGCCAGGCGTCCTCCGGGCTGATCAGGGTGTGCTTGACCTCGCCCCCGGGCAGGGACCAGGCGACGGCGACGGGAAAACCCTCCGGGTCCGGAGTGCTCAGTTCGAAGGCGATAATCACCGGGTAGGACATGGGGTTTTAGCTCCAGCAGAAAACAAGCGCTCATTATATACGGCTGCGCCATTAGTATGAGCGCCCGCCGCCGGGCCGCCATGTTCCGGGGTGCGTAGACCAATGTCTAATTTAGAGGGCTTCCGGCGGTTCGGTATAACCAGTGGTATCGGCCAATAAGAAAAATGGGCGGGCCCATGCCTGCGATAAACGGCAAGGAATAACAACGATAAATACATTACCTGATATGGATAAAGGGCATCATCATGAGTGAAACCAAGGTCTACCCCGTCAATCCGGAATTTGCCAAGAATGCCTGGGTTGATAACGACAAGTACCTGGCGATGTACGAGCAGTCCGTGAAAGACCCCGAGGGCTTCTGGGGCGAGCACGGCAAGCGACTGGACTGGATCAAGCCGTATACCAAGGTCAAGAACACCTCTTTCGATCCCCACAACGTCGACATTCGCTGGTTCGAAGACGGCACCCTGAACGCCTCCGCCAACTGCCTGGACCGTAACCTGGAAACCCGTGGCGACCAGGTGGCCATCATCTGGGAAGGCGACGACCCCAACGAAGACGAGAAAATCACCTATCGCGACCTGTACGAGCGGGTCTGCAAGTTCGCCAACGCCCTGAAAGCCCAGGGCGCCAAGAAAGGCGACGTGGTGACCCTGTACCTGCCGATGATCCCTGAGGCCGCCGTGGCCATGCTGGCCTGTGCCCGCATCGGCGCCGTGCACTCCATCGTTTTCGGCGGTTTCTCCCCCGATGCCCTGGCAGCGCGGATCGAGGGCGCCAAGTCCAACATCGTGATCACCGCTGATGAGAGCCTGCGCGGCGGCAAGGCCGTGCCGCTGAAGGCCAACGTCGATAAGGCCCTGCAGAACGCCGGCACCGCCTGCTGCGAAAAAGTGGTGGTGGTCAAGCGCACCGGCGGCAACATCGACTGGAATGAGAGCCGGGACGTCTGGTACGAGGAGATCGTCGCCGACGCTTCCGTCGATTGCCCGCCCGAGGAGATGAACGCCGAGGATCCGCTGTTCATCCTCTACACCTCCGGTTCCACTGGCCAGCCCAAGGGCCTCAAGCACACCACCGGCGGTTATATGGTCTACGCGGCCATGACCCACCAGTACGCCTTCGACTACAAGGACGGCGACATCTACTGGTGTACTGCCGACGTGGGCTGGGTCACCGGCCACAGCTACATCGTCTACGGCCCCCTGGCCAACGGCGCCACTACCCTGATGTTCGAAGGGGTGCCAAGCTACCCGGACATGTCCCGTTTCGGCCGCGTGATCGAGAAGCACAAGGTCAACCAGTTCTACACCGCGCCTACCGCCATCCGCGCGCTGATGCAGCAGGGCGAGGACGTGCTGGGTGACTCCGATCTCTCCAGCCTGAAGATCCTCGGTTCCGTGGGCGAGCCCATCAACCCCGAGGCCTGGGAGTGGTACCACCGGGTCATGGGCAAGGGTAAGTGCCCCATCGTCGACACCTGGTGGCAGACCGAAACCGGCGGCATGATGATCCTGCCCCTGCCGGGTGCTACCGCCGCCAAGCCGGGCTCGGCCACCCGCCCATTCTTCGGGGTGCAGCCGGCCCTGGTGGACAACGAGGGCAACATTCTCGACGGCGCCACCGACGGCAACCTGGTCATCACCGACAGCTGGCCGGGCCAGGGCCGCTCCATCTGGGGCGATCACGAGCGCTTCGTACAGACCTACTTCTCCACCTTCAAGGGCTACTACACCACCGGTGACGGCGCTCGTCGCGACGAGGACGGTTACTACTGGATCACCGGTCGTGTGGACGATGTGATCAACGTCTCCGGTCACCGCATGGGTACCGCCGAGGTGGAGTCCGCCCTGGTGGCGCACCCGAAAGTGGCCGAGGCAGCCGTGGTGGGTTACCCCCACGACCTCAAGGGCCAGGGCATCTACGTTTACGTGACCCTGCAGGCCGGCGAGGAGGAGTCCGACGAGCTGCTCAAGGAGCTGCGTAACTGGGTGCGTCAGGAGATCGGCCCGATCGCCACTCCCGACCTGATCCAGTTCGCACCGGGCCTGCCCAAGACCCGTTCCGGCAAGATCATGCGCCGGATTCTGCGTAAGGTGGCCGAGGATGATTTCGGTAGCCTGGGCGATACCTCCACCCTGGCCGACCCGAGCGTCGTGGACGATCTGATCGAGAACCGTCGCAACCGTAAGAGCTAACGCTCAAGCTGTTGTAACTTCTTTGAAAAGCCCCCCTAGTCCTTTAGACTAGGGGGGCTTTTTTGTGCAGACGCCTCAAGGCGCGCTATCGACAGGAACAGGCGGGAGTAAATACGGATGCAACTGGCGCAAAAAATTATCATCGCAGACGACCATCCCCTTTTCAGGGCGGCGCTGAAGCAGGCCGTGACCCAGGCGGTGCCGGATGTTGTCGTGATCGAGGCCGATTCCCTCACCGCGCTGCAGGAAACTGTCGAGGCCCATAGCGATGCAGATCTGGTGCTGCTCGACCTGCACATGCCGGGCACCAACGGCTTCACGGGGCTGGTGTTCCTGCGCGGGCAGAACCCGAGTATGCCGGTGGTGGTGGTTTCCGGCAGCGAAGAGCCGCGGGTGATGCGCCGGGCCATTGAATACGGAGCCTCCGGGTTTATCCCCAAGTCGGCACCGCTGGAAACTATCTCTGCCGCGATCCTGGACGTGCTCGAAGGCGAAGTCTGGCTTCCTGAAGAAGTGGCCGATGGCGCCGAGGGGGTGAGCGAGGATGACGCTGAGTTCGCTGCCAAGCTGGCCTCCCTGACGCCCCAGCAGTTCCGGGTGCTGATGATGCTGACCGAAGGGCTGCTCAACAAGCAGATCGCCTATGAGCTCAACGTCAGCGAGGCGACGATCAAGGCCCACGTCACCGCTATCCTGCGCAAACTCGGGGTTCACAGCCGCACCCAGGCGGTGATCGAAGCGAGCCGCCTCGGGGTGGAGGCGCCCAAGACCGAACTCGGCTGATCCTTAAGATTCTGTTGTGCCATGCCCCCGCCCACGTGCGGGGGTTTTGCGTTTTTGGGGGCGGCTTTCGGCGCAAAGCAGCCCTTTTGGGGTTGTTTTGGTGGGCCGATGGTTTGGGTGTTTCAGATTGTTTGTTGAACGGGGACGATGGTTGTTTGTTGCGCCCACTCGGGCGCCTTCATTTCTTTGCCGCGCGGCAAAGAAACAGAAGCAAAGAAACCGCGCCCCAATCAATCGCCCTGCGGGTACGCGCCTGCGGCGCTATGAAAGCCAAACTGAGGCGACCATACGCGCCATCCTTGGCGCGGATGGTCGGATCGTCATCCTTGACGATCCCCTTCGGGCCATTTTCAGTCTGGCTTTCATCGATTGATAGGGGACCCAGGGGTGCTTTCCGAAGCGACGCTGCTCGCCTACAGGCCTCATGTTGCCGGTCAGTCAGCGCTGCCGTTGCCTCAGGCAACTGCTTGGTTCCCTTTCGTAATCGTTCAAAGTCAGCATGATTAGGCCCGCAAGGGGGCCGTCATGGATGACGGCCCTGGTCGCCGCGCCATGGAAGGCGCGTCGGCCAGCCCAAGCTGACTTTGAGCGCGCCAACGGCGCGTACCCGAAGGGCGATTGCGCAAGGGTCGCCTGGGTTTGCTAAGGGAATGGCGAAACATTCCCTTAGCCCGCCCGGCCGGGGCGGAATAAAACCTCATCGGAAGGCCGAAAATGAGCTGGAAAATCCAAAGCCCCACATCACCGAAAAGGTCCGCGTTGCGCCGTTAATCGCCCTGCGCTCCTCAGCGCTTGGCCAGCAGCGTATTCATCATCGCCCTAAGGCCGGCGGGCTTCATGGGCTTGTGCAGCAGGCGGGCGCCGAAGGTGGCGACTTCCTCCTGGATTTCGTCAGTGCGGTCGGCGGTGATGACGATGGCCGGAACGGGCTGCTCCCAGTGCCGCGCCAGGGCCTCCAGCGCCATGATGCCGGTCTGGGTCTCTCCCAGGTGGTAGTCGGCGAGAATGATATCGGGAACAAACCCGGTCTCGGCCTGGGCGAGGGCATCGGCCTCGCTCAGCGCGGTGCGTACCTCGCAGCCCCAGCCCTTGAGCAGCGCCGCCATCCCTTCCAGGATATTGGGCTCGTTGTCGATGCATAGCACCTTGACCCCGTTAAGGTTGCTGGCCCGGCCGCCTGCGCCGCGGCCCCGGGGGCTCTTCTTCACCACCTTCTGCGGATCGCCCAGCGGCAGGTCGATGCTGAACACCGTGCCGGCGCCGACCCAGGAACGGACGTTCAGCGGGTGCTCGAGCATGCGGGCGATGCGCTCGGTGATCGCCAGCCCCAGTCCCAGTCCCTTGACCTGGGAGTGCTTGGGGTTGTCGATGCGACGAAACTCTTCGAACACCTCTTTGATCTTGTTATCGGGAATGCCGACCCCGGTGTCCCAGACCTCGACCCGAAGGGTGCTACCACGACGGCGGCAGCCCAGCAGAATGCGACCGGACTGGGTGTAGCGGATGGCGTTGGAGAGAAAGTTCTGCAGCACCCGGCGCAGCAGTTGCTGGTCGCTGTGTACCACCTGGTCACAATTGACGCTGCGAAAATCGAGCCCTTTCTCTGCCGCCAGTACGCGGAACTCTGCCTGCAGGTTGCCGAACAGGGTGCCGAGACGGAAGTGGGTGAGGGTGGGCTCAAGAGCACCGGCATCCAGCTTGGAGATGTCCAGCAAGGTGACCAGCAGCTCTTCGGCGGCTTTTAGCGAACCGTCCAGGTTGCGGACCAGCTCGGCGGTCTCCTCGTCGTGGCCGCGCTGACCCAGGGCCGAGGCGAACAGGCGCGAGGCGTTGAGCGGTTGCAGCAGGTCGTGGCTGGCGGCTGCGAGAAAGCGGGTCTTGCCCTGGTTGGCCTCGTCCGCCTCCGACTTGGCCTGGCGCAGCTCGTCCTCGATCAGGGCGCGGATGGTGTTCTCCTTGCGCAGCTCCTTGTTGATCGCGGAAATCGCCTGGGTGCGTTCGTGGACCCGCTGCTCCAGGTTTTCGTTGGTCTCCTGCAGGGCCAGCTCCGCCTGCCGGCGCTCGGTGATGTCCTGGTAGAGGGTGAAGTAGCCCAGCACGTCCCCGTACTCGCCGATATGGGGAATGTAGGTAACGTCGGCATAGCGCACCTGGCCGTCAGGGTGGGGCAGGCGGGTCTCGAAGCGCTGGCGCTCGCCCTTGAGTACCCGGTTGATAAAGGGGGTGCGTTGCTCGTATTCGTCCCGGTCCAGGATCTTGTAACAGGGTGTGCCGGAGATGTTGTGGCGGTCGCGAATGCCGAAGGTCTCGGCATAGGCGCGGTTGACGAAGAGGTAGTTCCGCTCGCAGTCGAGGTAGGCGATCAGTACCGGCACGTTGTCGGTATAGATGCGGATGCTCTGCTCGCTTTCACGCAGGGCCTCCTCGGTGCGCTTGTGGGCGGTGATGTCCATGTAGGTGTTTACGTAGCCGCCGCCGGGCATGGGGTTGCCCTGTATCTCCATGACGGTGCCGTCCTGACGGTAGCGTACGTAGGAGTGGGGCTGGCCGGATTTAAGCACCGCCAGCCGTTTGCTGACCAGCTCCTCGATGTCACCGGGGCCGTATTCACCCATCTGCGCATTGTGGCGGAAGATGTCGGCGGCGGGGCGGCCTACGCAGATCAGCCCTTCGGGGTAGTCGAACATCTCGGTATAACGGCGGTTCCAGGCCACCAGGCGCATCTGCTGGTCCACCACGCTGATCCCCTGGTTGACGTTTTCGATGGTCGATTGCAGCAGGGAGCGGTTGAACTTGAGCACTTGGGACGCTTCGTCGACGATGGAGACCACATCGCCCAGTTGCATGTCCTTGCCGCGCAGGGTGGAGGCCATGAGAATCCGGGCCGAGGATGAGCCGATCACCCCCGCCAGCAGGCGTTCGGTGAAGTCGATCAGCTCGCTGGACGCGCGGTCGCCGGACAGGGGCGGGTCTTCGCCCCGCTGCAGGGCGAATCCGGTGAGGGCGTGTTTCGCCTTATTCATGCCGATGAAGCGCTCTACCAGCAGCTGCAGGTCCCCCACGGTGGCGTGGCCGGCGACCCCGTGACTCGGCTCCAGGGTGTAGTCGGCCTGGGTGTCCACGTAGGTGCTGGCCTGGATGCGGTCGATCAGCCGCACCGGACCGTAGCGGGACACCAGCACATACAGCAGGGTGTTGATCAGCAGGCTCCAGAAGGTGCCGTGGGTGAGCGGGTCGGTGAGCGGCATGCCGAACAGGGCGGTGGGGTGTGCCCAGTCCGATTGCCACAGGGCGGCTTGCATCGCCTCGGGAATCAGCCCCGCCGTGGTCATGGTGGGAATCACCAGGGTGTAAAGCCAGATGGCAAAGCCCGCGCTGATGCCGGCCAGGGCGCCGTAGCGGCTGCCCTTTTTCCAGGTCACGGCGCCGAGCAGGGCGGGGGCGAACTGGGCCACGGCGACGAATGCCAGCAGGCCGAAGGAGGCGAGATCCCCGGACTCGCCAAAAATCCGGTAGTAGAAGTAGGCCAGCAGCATCAGGTTGATGATGGTGAGTCGGCGTACCTTGAGCAGCAGCGAACCCAGGTCCTTACTTCTTGAGATGTGGCGCTTGAGCCAGGGAAAGCGCATCAGCACGGGCACTACGATGTCGTTACAGACCATGGTGCTGAGGGTGATGGTGGCGACGATGACCATGGAAGTGGCGGCGGAAAGCCCGCCGAGAAAGGCGAACATCGCCAGCTGGTTTTCCCCGGCCGCCAGGGGCAGGCTGAGGACGAAGGTGTCGGCGTCAACGGTGCCGTCGGGAAAGGTGAGCATCCCCGCGGTGGCGATCGGCAGTACGAACAGGCTGGCCAGGATCAGGTAGCCGGGAAACACCCAGCGCGCTACCCGCAGGTCCTTGGGGTCGGCGTTCTCCACCACGGCGACGTGGAACTGGCGCGGCAGGCAGAGGATGGCGATGGCGGCCAGCAGGGTCTCGGTAATGAAGCTGTTCTGGGTCAGGTCGCGTTGAAAGTTCTCGTTGGTGGCCAGCTCTCTTGCCGCCTTGCTGAACAGGTCGTCAAAGCCGTCGAAGATCCCAAAGGTGACGAACAGCCCCACGGCGATGAACGCGGCGAGCTTGACGATCGATTCAAAGGCCACCGCCAGCACGATGCCCTCGTGGTGTTCGGTGGCGTCGATGTGCCGGGTACCGAAGAGGATCGAGAAGAGGGCCATCAACAGGGCCACGAACAGGGCGGTGTCGGCGCCGTTGCTGGCGGTGGCGCCGGCGGCGGTGGTGAGCGCGTTGTAGCTAATTGCCACCGCTTTAAGCTGCAGGGCGATGTAGGGAACCACCCCCAGTACCGCGATGGTGGTGACCAGCACCGCCAGCATCTGGCTTTTACCGTAGCGTGAGGCGATGAAGTCGGAGATGGTGGTGATGTTCTGCTGCTTGCTGATCTGGACAATCTTGGTGAACACCTGCCAGGCGACGATAAAGGTGATGATCGGGCCAAGATAAGTGGCGAGGAACTCCCAGCCGCTGGTGGAGGCGCGCCCCACGGCACCGTAAAAGGTCCAGGAGGTGGCGTAGACCGCCAGGGAAAGGCTGTATACCAGGGGCCGGGCGCGGGAGCTTAAAAGCTGACGGGCGTGGTTGTCGCCGTAATAGGCGATTGCAAACAGGGTCCCCACGTAGGTGAGGGAGATAAGGGTAATAAACCAGCCTTCGAGCATAAATTCACCGGCCTTGGTAATTCATCGGCAAGCGCAGAACGTATCAGTTTTTTTGCTGTTTTGGTAATACCAAGGTCGCAGATACGAGGTCCCTAAGACCATTGTCTAGCGCCGCTGATGCGGTGCGAAAAAACGCCGGGCTACGTTTTTAATCCGTTGAATTCATGCTGGTTTGTGTGTTTTTTGATGGGGTGGCGGGTGTTTGCCCTCTTTCTTCAGACTAAAGTCGTGGTTTGTTTGAAAACACTCTTTGTTAGATTCCAATAGTCTTTTCTCGGATTCAATCTAATAACAACAACTGAAAAGGAAGGTGCCATGAGCATTACCCAAGAAAATGCCACCGCCTACTGGAAAGAAAACCTCCGAATTATTCTTTCCTACCTGGCGATCTGGTTCGTGGTCTCGTATGGCTGCGGCATCCTGTTCATCGACGAACTCAACGCCATTCCCTTCTTCGGGTTTAAGCTCGGGTTCTGGTTCGCACAACAGGGTTCTATCTTCGTATTCTGCGGCTTGATCGTTGCTTATGTCATAAGCATGAACAAGCTCGACGAAAAATACGACGTGCACGAATAACAATAACAAATAGGACGGCTTCAATATGGAAACCCAAGATATTCTCAACTTTGCCTTTATAGGCGCGTCCTTCGCGCTCTATATCGGTATCGCGATCTGGGCGAAAGCCGGGTCGACCAAGGAGTTCTACGTGGCAGGGGGCGGTGTTCCGCCGATCGCCAACGGGATGGCCACGGCTGCCGACTGGATGTCAGCCGCGTCTTTTATCTCCCTCGCGGGGATCATCTCCTTCATCGGCCGTGACGGTGCCGCCTACCTGATGGGCTGGACCGGCGGTTACGTTATGCTGGCCATGCTGCTGGCACCTTACCTGCGTAAGTTCGGTAAGTTCACCGTGCCCGACTTCGTCGGCGACCGGTACTACTCCAGCACCGCGCGGGTTATCGCCGTTATCTGTACCATCATCATCTCCTTCACCTACGTGGCGGGTCAGATGCGTGGTGTCGGTATCGTGTTCTCCCGCTTCCTGCACGTGGACATCAACACCGGTGTTATGATCGGTATGGCGATCGTCTTCGTCTACGCCGTTCTCGGCGGCATGAAGGGGATCACCTATACCCAGGTGGCCCAGTACTGCGTACTGATCCTGGCATTCACCGTGCCTGCACTCTTCCTCTCTTTCCAGATCACCGGCCACGTACTGCCGCAGACCGGTCTGGGCGCGGACGTTGAAGGTGGCCGCTCGATTCTCGCGACGATCGACCAGCTGTCGCTGGAGCTGGGCTTCCAGGAGTACACGGCAGGGTCCAAGACCACCCTGGATATGTTCTTCCTGACTGCCGCCCTGATGTGCGGTACTGCCGGTCTGCCCCACGTAATCGTGCGTTTCTTCACGGTTCCCCGTGTTAAGGACGCCCGTGTCTCTGCCGGCTGGGCGCTGATGTTCATCGCCATCCTCTACACCGCGGTTCCCGGTGTGGCGGCGTTCGGTAAGTACAACCTGATCAAGACCGTAAACGGACCGGACAAGAGCGGTGTGGCTTACACCGAGATGCCCGAGTGGTTCAAGAACTGGGAGAACGCGGGCCTGATCGGCTGGCACGACTACAACGGCGACGGCAAGGTTCAGTACGCCGCTGGTAACGCCTTCGCTGGCAAGCCTGCCTTCGACGGCGAAAACCGCACCGAGCTGGGCTCACGGGTCGTGACCAACCTCACCGAAGGCACCTTCGATGCCTCCAAGCAGCCTTTCGCCAACGAAGTCTACGTTGACCGTGACATCATGGTACTGGCCAACCCCGAGATCGCTAAGCTGCCCGGCTGGGTAGTGGCGCTGGTTGCCGCCGGTGCGGTCGCCGCGGCCCTCTCAACGGCTGCCGGTCTGCTGCTGGTAATCTCCACCGCGGTCTCTCACGACCTGATGAAGAAGACCATCAACCCCAACATCACCGACAAGCAGGAGCTGCTCTACGCCCGTCTGGCCGCTGTGGTAGCCATCTGTGTCGCCGGTTACTTCGGCATCAACCCGCCCGGCTTCGTGGCGATCGTGGTAGCCCTGGCCTTTGGTCTGGCGGCCTCCTCGTTCTTCCCGGCCATCATCATGGGGATCTTCTCCAAGCGGATGAACAAGGAAGGTGCGATTGCCGGTATGGTTGTGGGTATCGGTTCCACCATGGCCTACATCATCTACTTCAAGTTCATGGGCGGCACCAAGGACGAAATGTTCATGGGTATCTCGCCTGAGGGCTTCGGTACCGTCGGCATGATCCTGAACTTCATCGTCGCGTTCGTCGTCTCTTCCATGACGGCTCCGCCGCCGGCTGAGATTCAGGAAATCGTTGAGGATATCCGTATCCCCCGCGGTGCCGGTGACGCGCACGCCCACTAAAACCGTGATCTGATCACGGGTACATTCAAAGGCACACCGGCGTTAGCAGGTGTGCCTTTTTCTTTTGCGGGTATAGGCTGCAACAAGCCGGTGGCGCCAGCGCCCCTGCTTGAGATCTATCCGGCGCGGCTTCGCCGAGAAGCGCGCCCTGACCGGAGTCTGGTGCGAATGCCGACCGATTTTAACGAATCCAACTTACCGTTCAGCCTGCTGGAGCCCAGCGAGCTGAACCTGCTGAAAGCCAACCTGGACATCGCCTACTACCAGAAAGGCGAACACCTGATCAAAGCCGGGGAGGCACCCGAGGGGCTCTTTATCGTGCTCAAGGGGCGCGTTAGAGAGAGCGAGCACAAGGAGTCCGGTGCCGACGAGCACGTCTTCGTGCATTACCAGGACGAGGACTATTTTGGTGCCTGGTCCGCCCTCAAGGGCAAGGCGATTCACAACTTTATCGCCGAAGAGGAGACCATCGCCCATATCCTGCCTACCAAGACGCTGCTGGAGCTGGTTTACAGCAACCCGCGTTTCGGCGACTACTTCAGTCGCACCCTGGCGGCCAAAACCGAGATTCACGAGGCCCACGGGGAAGAGCAGGGCATGGCGGAGTTCATGCTCGCCCAGGTGGACGGGGAGTGCATGCGCGATCCGCTGATCGTGCTGGAGGGCACCTCCATTCGCGACACCACCGCGATGATGCGGGAAAAGCACGCCGACTGCGTGCTGATCCGCAAGGGCTCGCGCTACGGGATTGTCACCGGCACCGACCTGCTGAACGCCGTGGTGCTCAAAGAGCAGAGCCTGGAGACCGACGTTTCCGAGATCGCCAGCTACCGCTTGGTGACGGTGGAAGCGGGGGATTACCTGTTCAATGCCCTGACCCTGATGACTCTGCAGCATATCGAGCGGGTGGTGGTGATGAAGGACCACCAGCTGCTGGGGATCATCGAGCTCACCGATGTGCTCAGCTACTTCTCAACCCACTCCCATGTCATCGGCCTGCGGATTCAGCGGGCGCAGACGGTGGAAGACCTGTCCCGGGCGGCCCACGGCCTGAACGATTTGATCAAGTCCCTGGTCGCCCACGGCGTCAAGGCGCGCTTTGCCATGGATCTGGTGGCGGCCATGAACGAGCGGGTGATGGCCAAGTTGTTTCACCTGCTGGTGCCCGAAGATATTCTGCCCCACGTCTGCCTGGTGGTCATGGGCAGCGAAGGTCGCGGCGAGCAGATCATGAAAACCGACCAGGATAACGCGGTGATCATGCGTGACGGGCTGGACTGGCCCGACCGCGAACCGGTGTTGCAGAAGTTTACCGAGGTGCTGATTGAATTCGGTTATCCCAAGTGCCCCGGAGACATCATGGTCTCCAACCCCTACTGGGTGCAGCACCTGGGGGACTGGACCGCGCGCATGAATGAATGGGCCAGCAGCGCCGAAGGCGAGGCGCTGATGAACCTGGCGATCGCCGTGGATGCCAAACCGGTGGCCGGCAACCCGGCCCTGTTCAAGGCGGGGCGCAACTGGTTCCTGCGCCAGATGCACGACAACGAGGTGTTTTTCTCCCACTTCGCCAAGGCATCCCTGGAGTTTGCCACGCCGCTGACCCTGTTCGGCGGCATCAAGAGCAAGGAAGCCGGTATCGATATCAAGAAGGGAGGGGTGTTCCCCATCGTTCACGGCGTCCGTACCCTGGCGCTGCAGCACCGCATCCTGGAGACCAATACCTTCAAGCGGATCGATGCGCTGATGGAGGCGGGGGTGCTGCAAAAGAACCAGGGGCGGGACCTGATCGAGGCGCTCTCGATCTTCGTCCAGATTCGCCTCCAGCAGCAACTGGTGCGAATGGAGAGCGCGGATTTCCAGGATGCCCCCAACCTGATCATGATCGATCACCTCGACCGGCTGGATAAAGATCTGCTCCGCGAGGCCCTGCACGTGGTCAAGGAGTTCAAGAAGCATCTGGCCCTTCGTTATCATCTGGATAGGTAAGTGTTGTTATGATCGTACCTCGCAGTTTCAGAGTGATGAGGGAGAAGAAGCGCCACCGCGACGGCCCTTATGGCCATCTCTTCGAGCCCTACAAGGGGGACGAAGTGGTGTCGCTGGATTGTGAAACCACCAGCCTCGATGTGAAGGAGGCGGATATCCTCTCCATCGGGGCGGTGAAGATCAAAGGCAGCCGGGTCAAGACCAGTGACCGGCTGGATATCAAGCTCAAGCCGCCCAAGAGTCTGACCGGCGACTCCATCAAGATTCACCGGATCCGCGCCATGGATCTGGACGATGGTATCGAAATGGAGGAGGCCCTGGAGCAGGTGTTGGCGTTTGTCGGCAACCGGCCTATCCTGGGGTACTACGTCAATTTCGACGTGCGCATGCTGGACAAGTTTCTGCGCCCCCACCTTGGATTTGGGCTTCCCAACAAGGCGATTGAGCTCTCCCATGTCTATCACAATATCGTCAAGTGGAAGTCGGTGGGGGGGGATACTGACCTGCGCTTTGACACCATTGCCAAAAAGCTGGACTTGCCCATCCTGCAGCGCCACACGGCGCTGGGCGACGCCATCACGGTGGCCCTGATGTACGTGCGGCTCAAGTACGGCGAGGCGCCCTCCGCGCACTGACTCTCCTGTTCGGGCCGCGCATGTGGCCCGATTTATGCATTTTCATCTCTATGGCAAGGTTTTGCCGGAGGCTTCGACAAATAATTGTCGTTCTTCTCTGGGAATTCCTTGGGTGTTGCGTATAATTCGTCAGAATGATGACGATTTAATCGGGCATTGGGCCCAACGGAGCTATCCATGGCGGATCGTGTAGATATCCAGAATGTACTCGGCCAGATGCGGGCGCTCAAAGCGCAGGCGCAGCAAGGGGTGGGCACCTTTCCGGTTCGCCCCCAGGCGGAGATCCAGCCGGCTGCCCAGAACAGTTTCGGCGATTTGCTGAAAATGGCGGTGGACAAAGTCAATGAAACCCAGCAGGCCGCCACAAAATTGACGCAGGCTTACGAGAAGGGTGATCCCAGCGTGGATCTGCCCGAGGTGATGATCGGGCTGCAGAAGGCCAGTGTTTCGTTCCAGGCCATGACCCAGGTGCGTAACCGCCTCGTGACCGCGTACGAAGACATTTCAAAAATGCCGATTTAAGGGTTCTTGTGCAGGTTAATAGCCAGGTAACGATCGATGGATAACCCACCTGCCACCACCGGCGGTGCCTTGACGGCACCGCGCTTCGGGATGGCCGCCGGCTTCAACCGGCTGGGCATTCTGCGGCAGATCGGCTTGATGATCGGCCTGGCGGCCAGTGTCGCCATCGGTTTTGCCGTGGTTCTCTGGTCGCAGGAGCCCGATTATCGCCCTCTTATGAGCAACCTCGACACCCTGGATGCCAACCAGGTGGTGGAGTCGCTGCAGCAGAACCAGATCCCCTACCGAATCGACACCAACAGCGGAGCGCTGCTGGTCCCCGCCGAGCACCTGCACCGGGCGCGCCTGCAGCTGGCCGGTGAGGGGCTGACCGGTGACGACACCGTGGGCTTCGAACTGCTGGATCAGGAGCAGGCCCTCGGCACCAGCCAGTTTATGGAAACCACCCGCTTTCGGCGGGGGCTGGAGGGCGAGCTGGCGCGGACCATCTCCAGCCTGCTGGCGGTCAAGAGTGCCCGGGTGCACCTGGCGGTGCCGAAACGCTCCGTTTTCGTACGCGACAGCCGCAAGCCTACCGCGTCGGTGTTTGTTGAACTTTATGCCGGGCGCAGCCTGGATAAAATCCAGGTCGCCTCCATCGCCAATCTAGTGGCTTCAAGTATCTCCGAACTCGACGTAAGCGATGTGACGGTGGTCGATCAGAAAGGGCGTCTGCTGAACAACAAGGAAGTGGACGAAGACGTCACCATGGCGGCCAAGCAGCTCGACTACACCCGCAAGGTGGAGGAGCGCCTAGCGTCCCGCGTGCGCGGCATCCTGGAACCGGTGGTGGGGGCGGGGCGCTTCAAGGCGGAGGTGTCCGCCGATATCGACTTCACCGCGGTGGAGCAGACCGACGAGCTGTTTAATCCTGATCTTCCCTCCCTGCGCAGCGAGAAGGTGCTGGAAGAGAACCGCATTGGGCCGACGGGCGCCTCGGGTGTACCCGGAGCCCTGGCCAACCAGCCGCCGGGGGCGGCGGCGGTGCCGGAGGAGTTTGATGCTGTGCCGGGCGCGGCGGGCGTGGGACGGGCCGCCGGGTCCCGCAGCCAGGCGACGCGGAACTTTGAGCTGGACCGGACCATCAGTTATACCCGGCACCAGCAGGGCCGTATTCGGCGTTTGACGGTGGCCGTGGCCGTGGATGATTTGGCCAGCCGCAACCCGGAGACGGGTGAATTTGATCGCCGTCCCTGGAGTGAGGCGGACATTCAGCGCCTCAACCTGCTGGTGCGCGATGCGGTCGGCTATTCTGCCGCGCGCGGGGACAGCGTTAATGTGATTAATACCGCCTTTGCCGAGCCGGATCCGGTGGAGCCGTTGCCTGAGCCCGCCCTCTGGGATCAGCCTTGGTTCTGGGACCTGATGAAAAAGCTCGGGGCGGCGGTGTTCCTGTTGGTGCTGGTGTTCGGGGTCTTGCGCCCGATCATGAAGAACCTCTCGGCCGCGGCCGCGCCCACCGGTGGCGAGGGCGAAGCGGGCAGCGAACTGGAGGGGATCTCCGATGAGGCCCTTGAGGGCGGCGCCATCGGCATGGACGCAACTTCCATGCTGCCGGGGCCGAACGAGACCTACGAGCGTCAATTGGACGCCATTCGCAGCCTGGTGGCAGAGGACCCCGGTCGCGTGGCGCAGGTGGTAAAACAGTGGATTGCGGCAGATGAGTGACGATATTAGCAACCTCAGTGCGGTCGATCGCGCAGCCGTGCTGCTGATGACCCTCGGTGAGAGTGATGCCGCCGAAGTGCTCAAGCACATGGGGCCCAAGGAGGTTCAGCGCCTTGGCTCGGCCATGTCCCGTGTCTCCAACATCCACCAGGACCAGGTCGAGACGGTGATGGCGGACTTTCTCAACACCGTCGGTAACCAGACCGGGCTTGGCGTGGGCTCGGACAACTATATCCGTTCGGTACTGACCCAGGCCCTCGGGGAAGAGAAGGCCGGCGGCGTGATCGACCGGATCCTCGAAGGCGGGAACACCAAGGGGCTGGATACGCTCAAATGGATGGATGCGCGGCAGGTGGCCGATGTTATTCGCTACGAGCACCCGCAGATTCAGGCCATCGTGGTGTCCTACCTGGATGCTGACCAGGCCTCCGAGGTGCTGACCTATTTCGATGAAAAGGTGCGCCTGGATGTGTTGATGCGGATCTCTGCCCTGGAAACGGTACAGCCGAGCGCGCTGCAGGAGCTGAACGATATTCTCGAACGTCAATTTGTTGGCAGCACCCAGTCCAAAACTACCTCCATGGGTGGCGTTAAGGTGGTGGCCGACATCATGAACTACTTCGACAGCAGCACCGAGGCCACGGTCATGGAGGCGATCAAGGAGGTGGACGAAGACCTGGGGCTGGAGATTCAGGACATGATGTTCGTCTTCGCCAACCTGGCGGACATCGACGACCGGGGGATTCAGACTATCCTGCGGGAGATCTCCACCGATGTGCTGGTGGTGGCCTTGAAAGGGGCCGATACGGTGCTGCAAGAGAAGATTTTCAGCAACATGTCCAAGCGGGCTGCAGAGCTGCTGCGTGACGATCTGGAGGCGGCCCCGCCGGTCCGGGTCAGTGATGTGGAGGCAGCGCAGAAAGAGATTCTCGCCGTGGCGCGTCGCCTGGCCGACGAGGGTGAGATTATGCTCGGCGGCAGCGGCGAAGAGATGATCTAGCGATGATCAAGAAGAAGGAGGCTGGGCGGATACCCGCCGCTCAGCTGGGCGACTGCAAACCCTGGCAGTTGCCGCGGGTGAAAGGGGGCCACGTGGTGCGCTCACCCTTCGCGGAGAAACAGAAACAGGACGCCCCCCTCGCGGGGGCGTCGGCGCATGTGGCCTCCGGAGAGGTATCCGAGGAGGAGATGGAGCCGACCCCGCTGACCGTCGAGGAGCTGGAAAAAATTCGCCAGGACGCCCGGGATGAGGGGCACGAGCAGGGGTATCGGGAAGGCCGTGAAGAAGGGCATCAGGCGGGGCTAGCCACGGGGCGGGACGAGGGCTACCAAGCCGGATTAAGCCAGGCGCAGGGCGAGATTGATGCCCTTAAAGCGCAGCTTGCTGGCCTGATCCAGGCGCTCGAGCAGCCGCTGGCAGAGCAGCGGGGCGAGCTGGAGCAGGTGCTGGTGCACCTCGCCACGGAGGCCGCACGGGCGGTGGTCAACCGGGAGCTGAACACCCGGCCTGAGCTCTTCCGCCAGGCCGTGGAGGCGGCGATGGACGCGCTGCCGCCTTCGGAGCAGGGGCTGACGTTCATTGTCCACCCCGACGATGCCCCTCTGCTCAAGGAGATCCAGGACCGGGAAAGGTCCGACTGGGAAATTTATGCCGACAGTGACGTCGCCCGCGGCGGCTTGCGCGTCAAGGGGCGTCACAGCTACCTGGACTTTACCCGGGAACGGCGGTTCGCCGAGGTTGTTGAACAGCTGCTGGAAAAGCCTGCCGCCGAGGAGGAGTAGCCCGTGGCGCCGTTGCTCAAGCGTTTGCAAGCCTACCGTAACCGCTCCCTGGTCCCACCGACGCCCGCGGTCGAGGGGCGTATCACCCGGTTGGTGGGGTTGACCCTGGAGGCGCGCGGATGCCGGGCGGCGGTGGGGCAGTACTGCCGTATCGAGGTAGCGTCGGATCTGAGTGTCGAAGCCGAGGTGGTCGGCTTCAGCCAGGAGGGTATCTTCCTGATGCCCCTGGATCGTATCGATGGCCTGCAGCCCGGGGCCCGCGTGGTGCCGCTGGGGGGCGGCTCCAAGGTGCCGGTTGGCCCGGGACTGCTGGGGCGGGTGCTCAATGGCGCCGGCCAGCCCCTGGACGGCGCCGGCCCGGTACAGGCGGAGGCCTGGGTGGGGCTCAATGCCGGCACCATCAACCCCCTGGCCCGTCAGCCCATTCATCAGCCTCTTGACGTGGGCATTCGTGCCATTAACGCGTTGCTCTCGGTGGGGCGCGGCCAGCGCCTGGGGCCGTTTGCCGGCTCCGGCGTGGGCAAGTCGGTGCTGCTGGGCATGATGACCCGGTTTACCGAGGCCGAGATCATCGTGGTGGGACTGATCGGCGAGCGGGGACGGGAGGTCAAGGAGTTTATCGAGCAGAGCCTGGGCAAGGAGGGGCTGGCCCGCTCCGTGGTTGTGGCCTCGCCTGCCGACGATTCGCCGCTGATGCGCCTGCGGGCCTCGGAACTGGCCTCGCGGCTTGCCGAGTATTTTCGTGATCAGGGCAAGAATGTGCTGCTGTTGATGGACTCGCTGACTCGCTATGCTCAGGCGCAGCGCGAGATTGCCCTGGCGGTGGGTGAGCCGCCGGCCACCAAAGGCTATCCGCCCTCGGTGTTTGCGCGGCTGCCGAAACTGGTGGAGCGGGCCGGCAACGGGGCCGAAGGCAGCGGCTCGATCACCGCGTTCTATACCGTCCTCACCGAGGGCGACGACCAGCAGGATCCCATTGCCGACGCCGCTCGGGCCATTCTTGACGGTCACGTGGTGCTGTCGCGGCAGCTGGCAGAGGAGGGGCACTACCCCGCGATCGACGTGGAGGCGTCCATCAGCCGGGCCATGCCCCACGTGGTCAACCCGCAGCACCTGACGCAGGCGCAGCAGTTCAAGCAGGTCTACTCCCGTTATCTGCAGAACCGTGACCTGATCAGCGTTGGCGCTTACGTCCAGGGCTCGGACCCCGAAATTGACCGCGCGGTTGAGCGGATGCCGCACTTCCGTGCCTTTTTGCAGCAGGGGCTGAATGAGAGCTTTGACTTCTCCGAAAGCTACCAGGGACTGCATCAGGTGCTCTCGGCGCCGCCGCCACCACCGCGTACCGCCCAGCCGCCCCAGCGCCCGGTACCGCCCCAGCGTTAAACCGCCCAACGTTAAGGGGGAGCGATGAAAAAATCCCAGCGCCTGCAACCCGTTCTGCAGCTGGCCGCGCGCAAGAAACAGCAGGCCGAGCAGCAGTTGGGGCAGGCGCGCCAGCAACTGCAGGCGGAACAGCAGAAGTTGATTCAGCTCGAAGCTTACCGCGAGGAATATCAGCAGAGCATTCTCGGCCTCGGCCGGGGCGGGACCCAAATCGAGCAGCTGCGACGCATGCAAGCCTTTCTGGCCCGGCTCTCGGAGGCTATCGATCAGCAGGGGCAGCAGATCGTGATGGCCGAGCAGGTGGTGGCGCAGGCCACTAAGGCCTGGCAGGTGGCCCACGGGCGTCACCAGGCCATGGATTCACTGATCGAGCGGAGCCGGGACGCGGAGCAGCGTCAAGAAGACAAGCAGTTCCAGAAAACCATTGACGAGCTGAGCCAGAACCGGCGCTCCCGGGATACCTGAAGGCGGCTTGGCCCCTAATTTGCACTCTTCTGGTAGATGATTTTCCAGGAGCAACCCATGTCCACGGCAGCGGCGGTTCATTCACCTTCAGCCAACTCTCCCAAATTTAGCCCCTCGGGGGCGAGAACACCCGGAATCGGGAGCGAAGCGCGGCCAGAACAGGCAGGGCCGGCCGGGTTTGCCGATGCCCTGTTCAGTCGAATGAACGGCGCCGGCGAGAAGCCCGGCCGCGGTGACACCTTGCCCCAGGGCGGCGACTCCTTGCCGCTCCCGAAGCCGGCCACTTGGGGCGGGGGGAGTGGGCGACCGGTGACGGCCGGAACAGAAGGTGACGGGCGGCCAGCGGCCTCGACTGGCGCCAAGCCGCCGGCGAACGGGCCTGCCAAGCCTCAGGGGGGGAGCCGAGACGCTGAAACGGTGGAGGCGCGGCCGGAATCCGCGGCGGACCGGACAGCCCTGCAACAAGGCGAAGACGGGGGCGAGATGGCGGCTTCCTCGGGCTCGGCACCGACGGACTCAAATGCACAGGCGCAAGCCGGCACTGGCGCGGAGGCCGGTGCGGAGAGCGTTCAGGAGGAAGCCGCTGATGCCGCGGCTGACGAGCTGCTGGAGGAGGCGCTCAGCGCTGACGAAGGCGACAGCGAGACGCCGGGTGGAGAAGAGGCCGGCGCTGGCGAGTCTGAAGCCGCCTCCGGGCGGGATGAGGATGGTGGCGGGGTAACCGCCGAGTTTGTTCCCGGGGTAGTGGAACCTGAGCAGGATGGTCGCGCGCCGGCGTCTGACAGCGTGGGCGCTGATTCCGTGGCGGCGGAGGCCGAGGGAAAGCCCGGAGCCGAAACCGTGGCTTCGGTTGTGGCGGCCGACGAGAAGGGGGGGGAGCGGGCTCGCCAGGTGGCTGCGGAGCCGGCGGCCGTCCATAACCCCCGGCCCGGCCCAGAGCAGGCGGCTGCCGACGGTGTGGCCCGGGGCGGCGTCAGCGGCGCTGAGGCTGCAAGGACCGGCGCGCAGGGCGGCGGCCAAGAGATTGGGCGCCAGGCTGAGCAGCTGGCGCGAGCCCGTGCCGGGGGCGAAGAGAAAGGCGATGAAAGCGCTGAGGCCGAGGGAGAGCGGCGACGCGAGCGGGACTTCTACCGGGCCGGCCGGGAGGGGCTGGAGCCGGGGCGTCAAAATATAGCCACCAACAAGGGGCAGTTTACGGCGGAGTTCGCCAAAGAATTGACGTTCGATAACCCTTTTCGTAATCTTGGCGCGGTTAATTTGAGCAGTCGCGCCGAGGGCCCTGCCGGGCAGCCGCCGGCCAGCCTGGCGCAACTCCAGCAGGCTTACCAGGGCAGCGCCACGGGCGCGACACCCAGTCTCGCCTTGGGCGAGCGCTTTGGCAGCCAGACCTGGAGCAGCGGCCTTGGCCAGCGGGTGCTTTGGATGGCTAACCAGCAGGTGGGGCGGGCGGAGCTGCGGCTGGACCCCCCGGAGCTGGGAAGCCTGACGGTAAAGCTGAGCATCAGCCAGGAGCAGGCTTCGGTCAGCTTCACCAGTCCTCACGCCCATGTGCGGGAGGCTCTGGAGCAGCAGCTCCCCCGGCTGCGGGAAATGCTCGCCGAGAGCGGCCTTAACCTGGAGCAGGCGGATGTTTCCGATCAGTCGCTCTCCCGCGAGTCCGGCGATGAAGCGGAGGACGGGCGAGGGGCTGGCCGCGGGCGGGGCGGTGAGGAGATGGCGGATGCCGAAGGGCGCGTCGGGCAGGATGTGCCGATGCGCGCCTCGCTGGCCCTGGTGGACTATTACGCCTAGTCGGAGCGCCTCTAACCTCGCCCGGCATTTATGGTATATTTGGCGATTGGCCTGAATAACAAGGGCCTAGGATGCTGGCCCAGAGTGATTGCGGGAGATTTTGAGGTTACTGATGGCGGAAGATACGGCTCAAGCCGGCGCGGGTAAAAAGTCCAATAAGCTGATTATTATCCTGGTGGTGCTGACCGTGGTGCTGGTTGGCGCCCTGGCAGCAGGTGCGGCGTGGTATCTTCTTGCAGGCGACAGCGATTCCGATGCCGCCATGGAAGCAGCGCCCGCCAGCAGCAAAAGCGAGGCGATTTACGTCAAGTTGCGAACCCTGGGCGGTAAGCCTTCTTTCGTCGCCAACTTTTACGAGCGCTCCGGAAGACAGCGTTTTATGCAGATTTACGCTGAAGCGCGCACCCGTGACCCGTTGGTGGCCGAGGCCCTGAAGAAACATATGCCGCTGGTGGTGCACACCCTCAGCACGCTCTTCTCAAACCAGTCGTTCAGCGATATGCAGTCCGATGCCGGTAAGCGCCGGCTGCGTCAGCAGGCGACGCTCAAGGTCCAGGAAATTCTCCAGAACGAGATCGGCACCCCCGGTATTGACGAAGTCTTTTTCACTAACTTTGTGATGCAATAGGCGGGCTTCACGGGGATGAGCGTCCAGGACTTACTCTCACAAGACGAAATCGATGCCCTGCTGCATGGGGTCGATGACGGCGACATTGAGACCGACGAAGAGGTCGAGGTCGGTGGTGCCCGCTCCTATGACCTGACCAGCCAGGAGCGGATTGTCCGCGGGCGCATGCCCACCCTGGAAATGATCAACGAGCGCTTCGCCCGTTATACCCGTATCAGCCTGTTTAACATCCTTCGCCGCAGCGCCGACGTCTCCGTCGGCGGGGTCCAGATTCTCAAGTTCGGCGAGTACGTGCACACCCTGTACGTACCGACCAGCCTTAACCTGACCAAGATAAAGCCCCTGCGGGGGACCAGCCTGTTTATCATGGACGCCAAGCTGGTGTTCAAGTTGGTCGACAATTTCTTCGGGGGTGACGGCCGTCACGCCAAGATTGAGGGACGCGAATTTACCCCCACCGAGACCCGCATCGTGCAGATGCTGCTCAAGCAGATCTACGTTGATCTGAAAGAGGCCTGGTCGCCGATACTCAAGGTGGATTTCGAGTACGTTAACTCCGAAGTCAACCCGGCCATGGCCAATATCGTCAGCCCCAGCGAGGTGGTGGTGGTGAGCACCTTCCATATCGAGCTGGACGGCGGCGGCGGTGACCTCCACGTGACCATGCCTTACTCCATGCTGGAGCCGATCCGGGAGATTCTGGACGCCGGCGTGCAGAGTGACGTGGATGACAAGGACGAGCGCTGGATCAAGGCGCTCAGGGCCGACATCATGGACGCCCGGGTCAACCTGGAAATGACCGTGGCGGAGCGTGAGATTACCTTGCGCGACATTCTCGAGATGGAGGCCGGCGACGTGATCCCGGTGGAGATCTCCGATCACCTGGTTCTGCGTGCCAACGGTATCCCCACTTTCCGCTGCAAACTCGGGGTGTCCCGAAAAAACCTGGCGGTGAAGGTGGTTGACCAGATCAAGCGGGCAGAAAACACCTAGTGCGAAAGTGACAGCCTGAGAGACTAGTGCATGAGTGACGAAAACAGTACCTCCGACGAACAGGCGATGGCCGATGAATGGGCGGCGGCGCTTGAGGAGCAGGGTGATGACGGCGGCGTCGAGGATGAATGGGCGGCGGCTATGGCCGAGCAAGGGATTGAGCCGGAGCACGATGCGGCCCCGGTGGAGCTTGATGAGCTTCACGACGAAGGCGCGCCGGTCAATATGTCTAACCCCGACCTGGACGTTATTCTCGACATCCCGGTGACCATTTCCATGGAGGTGGGCAGCACCGAGATCGCCATCCGCAACCTGCTGCAGCTCAACCAGGGGTCGGTGATTGAGCTCGATCGCATGGCGGGCGAGCCCCTGGATATCAAGGTCAACGGTACCCTGATTGCCCACGGTGAGGTGGTGGTGGTCAACGAGCGCTTTGGTATCCGCCTGACCGACGTGGTCAGCCCCTCCGAGCGAATTCGGAAGCTTCGCTGAGGTGGGCTTGGGGATACGGTCGGCGGCGTGGCCGATGCTTGCGCTGGCAGCACCGGCGCTGGCCGCCGAGCCGGAGAAAAAGTCCGGACCGCCGGAGCTGATGTCCGGCGACGCCCTGGGGCAGATGCTGCTGGGGCTGGTGCTGGTGCTGGTGCTGATCTTTGCGCTGGCCTGGCTGGTGCGTCGCTTGGGCGGCACCGGCGGTTTTGGCAGTCGCGGCTTCAAGGTGGTCGCAAGCCTCCCCCTGGGGGCCCGGGAGCGGCTGGTGCTGGTGCAGGCCGGCTCCCGTCAGCTCCTGCTGGGAGTGGCCCCGGGGCGGGTGAACCTGCTGCACGAATACGAACAGCCGCTGCTGGAGCCTTCCTCCCCGGTGGCGGAGGGGGCCTTCTCCCAGCGCCTGCGTGAAGCGCTCAAGGGGCGCGACGCATGAGGTTTTGGCGCTTGCTGATGGCGGCCGGGGTGCTGCTGCTGCCCGTGAGCGGGCTGGCCCAGGAAGCGGGCATTCCCGCGGTCACCCTGACCACTGAGCCGGACGGGGGGCAGAGTTACTCGGTGACGTTGCAGATCCTGGCGCTGATGACGGCGCTCAGTTTTCTGCCGGCGGCCGTGATGATGATGACCTCCTTCACCCGGATCATTATCGTGTTCGCGATTCTGCGTCAGGCCCTGGGATTGCAGCAGACGCCGTCAAACCAGATTTTGGTGGGGCTGGCCATCTTTCTTACCTTTTTCATCATGTCGCCGGTGCTTGAGCGGGTCAATCAGCAGGCGATTCAGCCCTACCTGGACGCCCAGTTGACCCCGCTGGAGGCGCTTCAGACCGCTTCAGAGCCCTTCCGTGCTTTTATGCTGGAGCAGACCCGGGAGGACGACATTGCGCTGTTCGTGCGCATTTCAGGCGCGGAGCAGCTGGAGTCCCCGGAAACCGTTCCCTTCAACATCCTGGTGCCTGCCTTTGTCACCAGTGAGCTGAAGACCGCGTTCCAGATCGGCTTTATGCTGTTCATTCCCTTTCTGATCATTGATATCGTGGTGGCCAGCGTGCTGATGGCCATGGGGATGATGATGCTCTCGCCGGTGATCATCTCGCTGCCGTTCAAAATCATGCTGTTCGTGCTGGTGGACGGCTGGTCCATGGTGATCGGCACCATCGCGGCCAGCTTCGGAACCTAGGAGGCGTCATGGAACAGGGGGTGGTGCTCGACCTCTACCGCGAAGCCTTTTTTATGATCATCCTGATCGTCTCGGTCCTGGTGGTGCCGGGGTTGATCGTGGGGCTGATTATCGCCGTCTTTCAGGCGGCCACCCAGATCAACGAGCAGACCCTGAGCTTTCTGCCGCGCCTGCTGGTGACGCTGGGGGCGGTCATGTGGGCGGGCTCGTGGATCCTCACGACCCTGACCGACTACTTCGATTTCCTCTTCCACAACATTCCCCTGCTGATCGGGTAACGGGGCCGGCATGCTGGAGCTGAACATCGGCGAGCTGGTCCAGTGGATGACCCGCTTCCTCTGGCCGCTGTTTCGCATCGCCGCATTTTTTATGGTGGTACCGATGATCGGCACCCAGCTGGTTCCGGCGCGGGTGAGACTCACCTTTGCCCTGGTGGTGGCCCTGGTGGTGGCCCCCTTGTTGCCGCCCATGCCGGTGGTGGAGGGGCTCAGTTTCGGCATCGTGGTGATCGTTGCCCAGCAGCTGCTGATCGGTTTTGCCCTGGGCTTCATGGTACAGGTTTTTTTCCACATCTTTGTCCTGGCCGGTCAGCTTATTTCCACTCAGATGGGTCTCGGTTTCGCGTCCGTTTCCGACCCGTCCAACGGGGTGTCGGTGGTGGTGGTGAGTCAGTTCTACCTGATGCTGACAATGATGCTTTTCCTCAGCATGAACGGTCACTTGGTGCTGGTAGACGTGATCGTTGACAGCTTCCGGGTGATTCCGGTCGGAATGGAGGGGATGGGAAGCGCTTCGTTGTGGATGCTGGCATCGACGGGGGGGTGGATGTTCGCCAGTGCGCTGGTGCTTGCACTTCCCGCCCTGATCGCCCTGCTGATCGTTAACTTTGCCTTTGGCATCATGACCAAGGCATCACCGCAGCTGAATATCTTTGCCATCGGCTTCCCGTTCACCATGCTGTTCGGGCTGTTTATCACCTGGGTCGCCCTGGCGGGATTCCTGGGGCAATACCAGGTGCTGGCGGAGGCTGTGATGGAGCAGGTGGCGGAACTGTTGAGATTGGGAGGCGCCGGTGGCTGAGTCGGAGTCCGGTCAGGAAAAAACAGAAGAACCCACGGCGAAACGCCTTCAGGACGCCAGGGAAAAGGGGGATATCGCCCGCTCCAAGGAGCTGACCACCACGGTGCTGCTGATGGCCGCCGCCGCCGGCCTGATGGTGTTCGGTACCCAGATCGCCGCTGATCTGGAAGGAATGATGAAGTACAACTTCGCCCTCAGCCGGCAGGATGTGTTCGACCCGGCCCTGATTTTCCGTCATCTCGGCGACTCCGCAGCGGAGATGCTCTGGTCCCTCTCCGGATTTTTCCTGATGGTGGTAATCGCCGCGCTGGTCGGGCCCACGGCCCTGGGCGGTTGGAACTTCAGCAGCCAGGCCCTGGCCCCGAAGTTCAGCCGCATCAATCCGCTGGCGGGGCTCAAGAGGATGTTTTCGATGAAGGCCCTGGTCGAGCTGGCCAAGGCGTTGGCTAAGTTCCTGCTGGTGGGCGCGTTGTGCGTCTTGATCCTGCTGCAGCAGCAGAACGACCTGCTGGCCATGGGCTACGAGGCGGTCGTGCCAGCGATGAAGCACGGCATGGAAGTGTTCGGCTGGGCCTTTTTGCTGATGTGCGCCACCCTGATCCTGATCGCCGCGGTGGATGTTCCTTTTCAGCTTTATGACCACAACAAAAAGTTGAAAATGACCCTGCAGGAGGTCAAGGATGAAATGAAAAACACCGAGGGTAAGCCCGAGGTGAAAGGGCGCATCCGCCAGTTGCAGCGGGAGATGAGCCAGCGGCGCATGATGGGCGAGGTGCCCGAGGCGGACGTGGTGATCACCAACCCGACCCATTTCTCGGTGGCGCTCAAGTATGCCGAGGGCGGCGAAGGGGCGCCTGTGCTGGTGGCTAAGGGGCAGGACCAGATCGCCCTCAAAATTAGGGAGGTGGCTCGGGAGCACGAGGTGGCCATTGTCGAGGCGCCGGCGCTGGCGCGAGCGCTTTACTTCAACACTGAGCTGGACGAGGAGATTCCCGAGTCCCTGTTCGTAGCCGTGGCCCAGGTGCTGGCCTACGTCTATCAGCTCAAGCGTTATCGCCAGCACCGGGGCCCGCGTCCGGGCGATCTGGGCGAAATCCCGGTACCGAGCGAGCTGCGCCAGGAGTAAGCGGCGGCAACGGGTGTCGCCAGTTTTTTGCCCCGGTTTGTCCTTCTGTTCTGGAAGGATTCTTGCAGATTCACTTTCCATGGCCATTTGACGTCAAAAAAATGTTATTCTTCTGGCGGATTTCCGTTTGCGGGTGATCCCTTGGCGTGATGATGTTGGTTTTTTGACGAATTCGGAGTCGGCGTGGAGCGAGCAGCAGTAGTCAACAATATGCGGACCCTGACCCGCGGCAACCTGGGGATTCCCCTGTTGCTGCTGGTGGTGCTGGCCATGGTCACGCTGCCCATGCCGCCGTTCCTGCTGGATGTCTTCTTCACCTTTAACATCGCCCTGGCGCTGGTGGTGCTGCTGGTGGCCGTCTACACCATGCGGCCGCTGGAGTTCGCCGTGTTCCCAACCATCCTGCTGGTGGCGACGCTGATGCGACTGGCGCTGAACGTCGCCTCCACCCGCGTGGTGTTGCTGGAGGGGCACGAAGGAGGGGATGCTGCCGGTAAGGTGATCGAGGCCTTCGGTGAGGTGGTGATCGGCGGCAACTACGTGGTGGGTCTGGTGGTCTTCGCCATCCTGGTGATCATCAACTTCGTGGTGGTCACCAAAGGTGCGGGGCGGATCTCCGAAGTGAGCGCCCGCTTCACCCTGGATGCCATGCCTGGCAAGCAGATGGCCATCGACGCCGATCTCAACGCGGGGCTGATCAACCAGGAAGAGGCTAAGGCCCGGCGCCAGGAGGTGACCCAGGAAGCTGACTTCTACGGCTCCATGGACGGTGCCAGCAAATTTGTGCGGGGCGATGCGGTCGCGGGCATCCTGATTCTGGTTATCAACCTGCTCGGCGGGCTTGGGATCGGCATGGCGCAGCATGACCTCAGCTTTGAACTGGCGGTGCGCAACTACTCGTTGCTGACCATCGGTGACGGCTTGGTGGCGCAGATCCCCTCGTTGTTGCTCTCAACGGCCGCCGCCATCATGGTGACCCGGGTCAACACGGCCGAAGACATGGGCGGCCAGATTCTGGAGCAGATGTTCGCTTCGCCCAAGGCGCTGGCCATCTCTGCTGGAATTTTGACGGTCATGGGGTTGGTGCCGGGTATGCCTCATGTGGCGTTCCTGGGGCTGGCGCTGCTGGCCGGTGGGACTGCCTGGTTTATTTTCCGCCGCAACCAGGCCCGGGCGGCCGAGCTGGCAGCCGCCGAGCAGCTTGAGGACGAGCCCGCGGCCGCGGTGGAAGAGCACAAGGAGCTGGGGTGGGACGATGTCTCGCCGGTGGACATGATCGGTCTGGAGGTGGGTTATCGGCTGATTCCCATGGTGGACAAGACCCAGGACGGTCAGTTGCTGGGCCGCATCCGAGGGGTGCGTAAGAAGCTTTCCCAGGATCTCGGGTTCCTGGTTCCGGCGGTTCATATCCGTGACAACCTCGATCTGATGCCCGGCGCCTACCGGATCACGCTGATGGGGGTGGCGGTCGGAGAGGCCGAGGTTTACCCGGAGCGCGAGCTTGCCATCAATCCCGGGCAGGTGTTCGGAACCCTGAAGGGGGTTGAAACCCGGGATCCCGCGTTCGGCCTGGAGGCGGTCTGGATCGAGGCGGGGCAGAAGGAGCACGCGCAAACGCTGGGCTACACGGTGGTTGACGCCAGTACCGTGGTGGCGACCCATCTTAATCAGGTGATGTCCCAGCATGCCCATGAGTTGCTGGGTCACGAAGAGGTACAGCAACTGCTGGAGCTGCTGGGCAAGAGCTCGCCCAAGCTGGCCGAGGACCTGCCCGGCAAGGTGCCGGTCAGTACTCTCTTGAAAGTCCTGCAGAACCTGCTGATGGAGCAGGTGCCTATTCGGGATATTCGAACGATCGCCGAAACTTTGACGGATGCGGCCGCGGCGAGTCAAGATGTTGTCGCTTTGACCCAGGCGGTTCGGGGCTCGCTGTCGCGGTTGATTATCCAGGAGATTAACGGCAGCGCGGCAGAGCTGCCGGTGATCACCCTTGACCCAAAGTTGGAACAAATATTGCTTAAGTCATTCCAGCAAGGCGGCGCCGAAGGCCTGATGCTGGAGCCCGGCATGGCCGAGCGGTTGCAAAAATCGTTGAACGAGGCGGCTCAGCGTCAGGAGGCCGCCGGCAAGCCTTCGGTGTTGTTGGTCGCTGCGCCCATCCGACCGTTGATGGCCAAGTTTGTTCGCTACGGGACTCAGCAGATCCACGTGCTCTCCTATCAGGAGATACCGGAAAACAAGCAGATTACGATCGTGGCGACGGTGGGTGGTAACTAAGAAGGATGCAGCGGTGGAGTGGAGAGGCAGTAATGGCGGAAGGGGCAGCCGGTGAAGGTTAAGCGTTTTTTTGCGCCCGACATGAGCAGCGCCATGCGCCTGGTCCGCGATGAGGTGGGGCCGGACGCTGTCATTCTCTCCAATAATCGCGTCGCCGGTGGGGTTGAAGTGGTGGTGGCGCTCGAGTACCAGGCACCGACATCGACCCCGGAGAGCCTGCGCCAGCAGCGCGTTCAGCGCGAGCGGGCCCGCGAGGGACGGACCCGTTCGGTTGGAGCCAGTAGCGCCCGTGAGCGGCTTGCTGGTGAGCTGGGGCGAGCGCAGTCCGTGTTGGCGCGCTCCCAGGCCCAGAATCGGCCTCAGCAATCTGACCTGCCCCCCCTGCTGCGCGCAGCCAAAGACAAGCAGTTGAACCTGGATGACGATGTCTGGGACGGCGTGCTGAAGTCGCTGCAGGCGCGGCGTGGCAAAGGCGCCCAGGCTTCAGCGCCGCGGCCGGGCCGTGCTGCGGGCGGGGCAGGGGTGCGGCCTCGGATTTCTGCAGTTGAGCCGGCGGTGCCCCAGGGGCGTTCTCGCTCGGCGCCAGCGGACGCTGAGCGCACGGTGGCGCGGGGCGCCGCCCCGGTTGCGCGTCCGGCTGAGGAGCACTCGGAGCTGCAGGCGATGCGGGATGAGATCGAAAGCCTGAAATCGCTGTTGCGCTCGAGGTTGTCTGGCGAGCAGTCTGCAGCCGAGCCGGCGCCCGAGCCGGTTGCGCCTGCGCCGGCGGTGGCGGGTGGTCTGCATTCAGGTCTGCTGGGGCGCTTCGAGCGCATGGGGGTGGTGGCCGGGCTGGCCCAGCGCCTGGTCAGTGCCATCGAGGTCGGTACCGAGCCGGAGCGCGGCTGGAAAATCGCCCTCGGGCGGCTGGCCGAAGCCCTGCCGACGGTTGGTGAGAACATTGCCGATCGTGGCGGGGTGCTGGCGTTCGTGGGCGCCACCGGGGTTGGCAAAACCACCACCATCGGCAAGCTTGCGGCGCAATATGTGCTCAAACACGGCAGTTCCAGCGTGGCCCTGGTGACCACCGACAGTTACCGGATCGCCGCGCATGAGCAGTTGCGTACTTTCGGGCGCATCCTGGATATCCCGGTGCGGGTGGTGGATGAGACCCGCTCCTTGGACGACGTCTTGCGGACCCTGCGTGACAAACGGCTGGTGCTGATTGATACCTCCGGTATCGGCAGCGGCGACAGCCAGCGCGATGCGCAGTTGGCGATGCTGGCCGAATCCAGCTACCGCATCAAAAAGTACCTGGTGCTACCCACCACCGCTCAGTACCAGGTGCTTAAGCGGGCCTGCGATCATTTCAAGCCGGTTGGCCTCAATGGCGCCGTCTTGAGTAAGGTCGACGAGTCGGTCAGCCTTGGTGAGGCGATCAGTGTCGTGGTCAACCACCGGTTGCCCGTCGCTTACGTGACTGACGGGCAGAAAATTCCCGACCACATCGAGGTGGCGCGGGCCAATGGGATCGTCAGTCGCGCCGTGGTGATGGCTGAAAGGCGGCAAAGTGCAGGGGAGGTTGATACAGATCAACAGCCGGCTCTTTATGCTCAAGCCGGCGATGTGGTCTGATTAGGGGCAGTTAAAGAATGAAGCCAACTCATCCGGTGCAGGTGATTGCCGTAACGGGCGGCAAGGGGGGCGTGGGCAAGACCAATGTCTCTGTAAACCTGAGCACGGCGCTGGCCCAGGCCGGCAAGCGGGTGGTGTTGATGGATGCGGACCTGGGGCTCGCCAATGTGGACGTGCTGCTGGGGCTCAAGCCCCGGCGCAATATCGCTGATCTGCTGGCCGGAGAGTGCGAGATTGCCGATATACTGGTGGAGGCGCCGGGGGGGCTTCGAATCGTACCGGCCTCCTCCGGCACCCAGTCCCTGGTTTCGCTGAGTGCCCATGAGCACGCCGAGCTGATCCACGCCTTCAGCGATATTGCCGATGATCTTGATATTCTGGTGGTGGATACGGCGGCGGGAATTTCTGAGTCGGTGGTCAGCTTCGTCCGCGCGGCCCAGGAGGTGCTGGTGGTGGTCTGCGACGAGCCGACGTCGATTACTGACGCTTACGCCCTGATCAAGCTGCTGAACAGGGACTATGGCATGAACCGGTTCCGGGTCCTTGCTAACATGGTGCGTTCCGAGCAGGAAGGGCGGAATATGTTTGCCAAGCTGACCACCGTGACCGACCGCTTTCTGGATATCGCCCTGCAATACGTGGGATCGATACCCTATGATGAGACGGTGCGCAAAGCCGTGCAGAAGCAGCAGCCGGTGGTCAAGGCCTTTCCACGAAGCAAGTCGGCTCTGGCCTACAGTAAGCTGGCGCAAAAGATCGTTAGCTGGCCCGTGATGTCGACCCCGCGCGGGCACTTGGAGTTTTTTGTCGAGCGTCTGGTCAGAGCCCCGAACCTGCGCTGATACCTTAAGGGTGTCCATGTACAACCAGTTAGAAACAGGTTCGCCGGTCCACGCGGTGGAGAAGTACGCTCCGCTGGTAAAGCGGATCGCGCACCATATGCTGGCCCGGCTCCCCTCCAGCGTGATCCTGGAAGATCTGATCCAGTCGGGCATGATCGGCTTGCTGGAGGCGGCCCGCAAGTACGATCCCAGCAAGGGCGCCAGTTTTGAAACCTATGCCGGTATTCGCATCCGCGGCGCGATCATTGACGAGGTGCGAAGGGGAGACTGGACCCCGCGATCGGTGCACCGCAACGGCCGCCGGATCGCCGAATGTATCCAGGCAGTCGAGGCACGCACGGGGCGGGATGCGCAGGATGCGGAGGTGGCCCGCGAACTCGGGGTCAGTCTGCAGGAGTATTACGCCCTCCTCAAAGATTCGGCCGGCAGTCGCCTGTTCAGTTTTGATGAGCTGCAGGAAGCGGGCGAGAACAGCCCTGGAGAAGAGGTGCCCAGCGGCGAGCCCGGTCCTGAGCGAGGGCACGAATCTGCCGCCTTTCAGCAGGCTCTCGCCCAGGCGATCAGCCAGCTGCCGGAGCGGGAGCGGCTGGTGCTGTCGCTGTATTACGACGAAGAGCTCAACCTGAAGGAGATCGGCGGGGTGCTGGGGGTGAGTGAATCCCGGGTCAGTCAGATTCACAGCCAGGCCGCGCTGCGCTTGAGGTCGCGTTTAGCAACTTGGCGTTGAGCATAGTAAGATGATCGCTTTTATCAGTCCGGCCAACGGGCCGGCTGGAGCCCAGTTCAGGCGTTACGAACGACAGGCATGACGGAGGTCGCCTTGGATAAAAACATGAAAATCCTCATTGTCGATGATTTCTCGACCATGAGGCGAATTATCAAAAACCTGCTGCGGGACCTCGGCTTCAACAACACGGTGGAAGCGGACGATGGCAACACGGCACTGCCGATCCTAAAAAGCGGCGGCATCGATTTTCTGGTAACCGACTGGAACATGCCGGGCATGTCGGGGCTGGAGCTGCTGCAGGCGGTCCGTTCGGATGCGGCCCTGGCCAAACTGCCGGTGCTGATGGTGACCGCCGAGGCCAAGCGCGAGCAGATTATCCTGGCGGCCCAGGCGGGCGTAAACGGTTACGTGGTCAAGCCCTTTACCGCGGCGGTGTTGAAAGAGAAGATCGAGAAGATTTTCGAGCGCATCGGTTAAGGGGCGGTTATGGCAGGGCTAGATGACATCACCGACCTGCAGACCTTCGAGCAGGTGCTGCAGGACCGGGCGCGGGAACTGATCGAGTTCCTTGACAAGGGCGACTTTACCAGCGCCATGCAGATTCTCGCCGAACTGAGCGAAGCGCGCAGCGCCATGCTCTATCGCGAGGTGGGGCGACTGACCCGTGGGCTCCACGAGGCGTTGAAAGAGTTCAATATCGACGTCGAGAAGAGCGCGGCCATGCAGGCCACCAGCGGCGGCGAAGCCAGCGAAGTGGCCAGTGCCAACGAGCGACTGAACTATGTGCTGGAGCTGACCGAGAAGGCGGCCAACACCACCATGGACATGGTGGATGCCAGCATGCCGATTGCCGAAGAACTGGGGGAGCAGGCCCGGTTGTTGCGCGACGACTGGAAGCGGATGGCGGACAAGGAGAGCACCCTGTCCGAACTCAAGGACCTGGGGCGCAGTACCGAGAGCTTTTTGCTGCAGATCGAGAGCGGTTCCGGCGCCCTCCATAAAAACTTTACCGATATCCTGCTTGCCCAGGGCTTTCAGGATATCACCGGGCAACTGATCAAGCGCGTGATCGGCCTGGTCAACGAAGTGGAGAGCAGTCTGGTCAAGCTGGTGAGCGTGGCGGGTAAAGTTGACCGCATCACCGGTATCAAGCGCGAGGCGGAGCTGGAAGCACGCTCGCAGGCCAAAGAAGGTAGTACGGACCTGAAGGGGCATGGTCCCCAGGTGCTGAAACACGAGACCACCTCCGAGGTGGTCGCCGGTCAGGATGACGTGGACGACCTCCTGTCGAGCCTTGGATTCTGAGGAGCCTAGTGCATGAGTCTGGATGTAGATGAAGAAATCCTGCAGGACTTTCTGGTAGAAGCCGGCGAGATACTGGAGCAGCTGTCCGAGCAGTTGGTGGACCTGGAGCAGCGCCCTGATGACAGTGAGCTGCTTAACGCCATTTTTCGCGGGTTTCATACCGTCAAAGGCGGTGCGGGCTTTCTTCAGCTGACCGCCTTGGTGGACTGCTGTCATGCGGCTGAAAACGTGTTTGACAAGCTGCGCAACCACGAGCTTGAGGTCAGCACCGAGCTGATGGATGTGGTGCTGCAGGCGCTGGACAGCGTCAACGCGATGTTTGATATGGTGCGCAGTGGAGAAGAGCCGGAGCCCGCCGATTCTGCACTGCTGGCGTCGCTGGCGGCACTGAGCCGGGGCGAGACGGTCCAGGCGGCGGAGGCTGCCGCCCCGGAGACGCCGGTGCCATCGCAGCCGGCGGGCAATGACCCGGCCGATGCCGAATTTGACGAGATGCTTAACGCCCTGGGCACCGAAGCGCCGGTTAGCTCGACCCCGGCCCCGAGCGCCAGCGCTGACGAGGGAATCGGCGAGGTCATTGCCGGTGACGACAGCGGCGAGATCACCGAAGACGAATTTGAGGCGCTGCTGGATCAGCTGCACGGCAAGGGGCAGCACGGTGGCGTCGTCGCCGCCACGGACAGTGGCACCGGCAGCACCGCCGAACCCGAAGCGGCCGCCGGCGGTCAGGGTGGCGACGATGAGCTGATCACCGAGGACGAGTTCGAGAAGCTACTGGACGAGCTCCAGGCCGAGGGTAAGGGCGCCTTTGCCGGCGGGCCTCAGGGCCAGGAGCCCGTGGCGCCAGCAGCCGCGCAGTCATCACAGCCGGCCGCTCCGAAGCCTGCCCAGTCCACGCCTGTCCAGCCTGCCGCTGCCCCGAGCGCCCCGCCGAAGGCCGAGCCAAAAAAGACGGCCAAGAAGCCGGAAAAGGCGCCTGCGGCTGAAACCACGGTGCGCGTAGATACCCAGCGCCTGGATGACATCATGAACATGGTCGGGGAGCTGGTGCTGGTGCGCAATCGCATGGTGCGCCTGGGCCACAAGGTGGCCGACGAGGAGGTCAACAAGGCCGTGGCCAGCCTTGATATGGTGACAGCAGACCTGCAGATGTCGGTTATGAAAACCCGCATGCAGCCAATCAAGAAGGTTTTCGGGCGCTTCCCGCGGGTGGTGCGTGATTTGGCCCGCACCCTGAAAAAAGAGGTGAACCTGGAGCTGCGCGGCGAGGACACCGACCTCGACAAGAACCTGGTCGAAGCCCTGGCCGACCCCCTGGTGCACCTGGTGCGCAACGCCGTGGACCACGGTGTTGAAAGTCCGGAGGCCCGTGAGGCGGCCGGCAAGCCTCGGGCCGGCCGAGTCCTGCTCTCCGCCGAGCAGGAGGGTGATCACATCTTGCTTTCCATCGAAGATGATGGGGCCGGAATGGACGCGGACAAGCTGCGGGCGCTGGCGGTGGAAAAGGGCCTGATGGATCAAGACGCCGCCGACCGGCTGAGTGATCACGAGGCCTTCAACCTGATTTTCGCCGCGGGCTTTTCCACCAAGAAGGAGATTTCCGACGTCTCCGGGCGCGGCGTGGGCATGGACGTGGTCAAGACCAAGATTACCCAGCTCAACGGTACGCTGAATATCGACTCGGTACTCGGGCAGGGTTCGCGGATCGAGATTAAGGTCCCTCTCACACTGGCGATCATGCCCACCCTGATGGTCATGCTCGGGGACCAGGCCTTTGCGCTGCCCCTGGTGAACGTCAACGAGATTTTCCACCTGGACCTGACCCAGACCAACGTGGTGGACGGACAGGAGGTGGTGGTGGTTCGGGAAAAGGCATTACCCCTGTTCCACTGCAAGCGTTGGCTGGTGGAGGGCGCCCAGTCTGAGCCCCTGCCCGAGACCGGGCACGTGGTGATCGTTACCATCGGCACCAAGCGGGTCGGCTTTATCGTGGACCAGTTGGTAGGCCAGGAGGAAGTGGTGATCAAGCCGCTGGGCAAGATGCTGCTGGGTACGCCGGGCATGGCCGGGGCCACCATCACCGGGGATGGGCGGATCGCGCTGATCCTGGATATCCCCAATCTGCTTAAGCACTATGCCACCCGCTGAGGCGGGCGTGGTCTAGCCGCCTCGGCGGCTAGACCGTTTTTGGGAGCAGTCCTATGCCGGTAAGCGTACTGGTTGTCGATGATTCGGCTTTCTTTCGGCAGCGGGTCAGCGCGATTCTGAACGCCGATCCGCGGGTCACCGTGGTCGGCACCGCCGAGAATGGCAAGGTCGCCATCGACAAGGCGCGGCAGCTACGCCCCGACGTAATAACCATGGACTACGAGATGCCGGTCATGAACGGCATCGCGGCGCTAACGGAAATCATGCGGGTGGCGCCGACCCCGGTTCTGATGTTCTCCTCTCTCACCTACGAGGGGGCGCGCATTACCCTTGAGGCCCTGGAAGCAGGGGCCGTGGATTACCTGCCCAAAAGTTACGAGCAGATGGCGCCCGGCAAGGGAAGCCTGGAGCAGGTGCTGATCGAGCGTATCCTGACCGTATCCCGTAGCCACCCGGGCTCGCTCCGAGGCCCAGGGCGGGCTGCTCCCGCGATTACGCCTCCGCCGCGCCGCCCTTTGGGAACTGGCGCCGGGCTCAGGCAGCCAGCGGCGCCCATTGCGGAGCCGGCCCGGCCCCCGGCAAAAGCCAAGATACCCAACCTGCGCGACCGCTGTTCACTGGTGGTGTTCGGTACGTCCACCGGCGGGCCGGTGGCAATCCAGAAAGTGCTGACCCAGTTGCCGGCCAGTTTTCCCGTCCCCATCCTGGTGGTGCAGCACATGCCCAAGGCATTTACCGGCGCCTTTGCCGAACGTCTCAACCAGCAGTGCGCCCTGGAAGTCCGGGAAGCGGTTGACGGTGACCGCTTACAGCCAGGGGTGGTGCTGCTGGCCCCGGGTGGCCAGCAGATGATGGTGGAGAGTCGTGGCGGGGGACGGGTGCGCGTTCTCGAAGGCGATGCGCGCCTCAATTACAAGCCCAGCGTCGATATCACCTTTGGCTCGGCCGCCAAGCAGATGCCCGGCAAGGTTCTGGGTATCGTCCTCACCGGAATGGGGGCCGACGGTCGGGAAGGGGCAAGGCTGCTCAAGCGCACCGGATCCCAGGTCTGGGCCCAGAACGAGGCCAGCTGTGTCATTTACGGCATGCCCCAGGCCATAGTCCAGGCCCAGCTGCAGGACCTGGTGCTGGACCTTTCCGAAGTGGGCAGCGCCCTGACCACGGCGCTGGGTCGCTGATGGACCGGCTTAGTCTATTCGGCCTGATTCTGGCCCTGCTGGCGATTCTCGGCGGCAGCCTTTTCGAAGGGGGGAGCTTGAGCACCCTCTTTAATGGGGCCGCGGCCATCATCGTTTTTGGCGGCACCCTGGGTGCCGCGTTGCTGCAGACACCCCTGGTCGACCTGCAGCGGGCACTGGGGCTGTTCCGGTGGATTTTCGGGCCGCCACGGCTCGACTTTAACCGTGGCATCGAAAAGGTGGTGGGGTGGAGTGTGCACGCCCGCCGCTACGGCCTGCTGGGGTTGGAAAAGCAGGGCGAGCTGGAAAATGATCCTTTTCTGCGCAAGGGCTTGCAGCTGATTGCTGACGGCGGCGAGCCGGAGGTGGTGAGAGAGATCATGGAGGTCGAGGTCAACGTCTGCGAGCAGCGCGATCTGCAGGCGATTCGCTTTTACGAAAGCATGGGGGGATACGCGCCTACCATCGGGATTATCGGTGCGGTCATGGGGCTGATCCACGTGATGACGAACCTGGGCAACCCTACCAGCCTGGGGCTTGGTATTGCCACCGCGTTCGTGTCCACCATCTATGGTGTGGGCATCGCCAACCTTTTTTTCCTCCCGGTGGCCAGTAAGCTGCGTTCCATCGTTTTCCGCCAGTACCAGTACCGGGAGATGATGCTGGACGGTATGCTGGCCATCGTCCAAGGCCACAATCCGGGGGCGATCCGGGTCAAGCTGGAGGGCTACCTCAAGTGAGTGGGGGCGGCCATGGCTAGGCGGCGTCCGGCTCGACAGGAAATTCACCCGGATCGCTGGGTGGTCTCCTACGCCGATTTCATTACCCTGCTGTTCGCCTTCTTCGTGGTGATGTACTCCATCTCCGCCGTCAACGAGGGCAAGTACCGGGTGCTCTCCGAGTCCCTGCAGGGGGTGTTCCGGGGGGTGGAGTATACCTTTGATCCGATTCCGATTGGGGATCTGGCGCAGCCCCAGGTGAGCCGCGATATCGGCCTGCTGGATCAGCGCCCGGCGCAGCGTTCCGCGGTTTACCAGAAGCTGCCCCAGGCGATGAGTGACGAGGACCTGGAATTGTTGCAGATTCAGGCCGATGCCAAGAAGCAGTTTCAGGAGCTGATAGACGACGGCCAGTTGTCGGTCTCGGCCAACCGGCTCTGGGTGGAAATCGAGATCGCCTCGGGCATTCTCTTTCCCAGCGGCAACGCCGCCCCGACGATGGCGGCGGATCCGCTGCTCGAGGCGCTGGCTGAAATTCTCAAACCTTACGACAACCCGTTGCAGGTGGAAGGCTTCACCGACAACCAGCCGATTGATACCGAGCGCTTCCCTTCCAACTGGGAACTGTCCGCGGCCCGGGCTGCCGGGGTGGTGCGGGCGCTGGCCCACTACGGTGTAAACCCCGAGCGCATGGCTGCGATCGGTTTCGGGGAGTACCGCCCCAAGGTCAGCAACCTCACCCCGCGCGGGCGCGCGATGAACCGTCGAGTGAAGGTCATCGTGTCCCGGGATGAACAGGTGCGGCGCGCCCTGGGGGCCTTTGGCAGCGAAACGGTGAGCGAGGAGGCGGTGCGCACTATCTTGGAAATTAAAGCCGAGCCTGCGCCGGAGGCGCCTGCGGGGGCGATCCAACAGGTTGAGACCGAGCAGGGGGTTCTCTTTACGCGGGATCCGGAATCTTCACAGCCAGAGCCATAATAAAAGGGGTTTAGGGTGCATATCTGGGCGGTAGCCAATCAGAAAGGGGGCGTAGGGAAAACCACCACCGGGGTGACCCTCGCGGGCCTGCTGGCCGATCAGGGCTTTGACGTGCTGTTGCTGGACCTGGATCCCCACGGCTCGCTG
The DNA here is from genome assembly GCF_017309075.1 of Motiliproteus sp. SC1-56. GTDB lineage: Bacteria > Pseudomonadota > Gammaproteobacteria > Pseudomonadales > Balneatricaceae > Motiliproteus. The sequence goes on from NZ_JAEMGS010000007.1 coordinate 199,764, forward strand.
ACCAGTTATTTCGGTTATGACCCCGACCAGCTGGAGCACAGTGCCTATGACCTGTTCCAGCACGAAGGCAAGGTGCCCGCTTCCCTGCCGCCCAACCTGCTGCTCAACACCAGCCACGACCGCATTAACCTGATCCCGGCGTCGACCGCCATGGCGACCCTGGAGCGTAGGGCTGTGGGCAGCGATGGCATGGGGTTGGTGGTGTCCCGTGCCCTGACCCACCTTTGGGACCGCTTTGACTATGTGCTGATCGACAGTCCGCCCGTCCTCGGGGTGCTGATGGTCAATGCCCTGGCGGCCTGCGAGCGCCTGCTGGTGCCGGTGCAGACCGAGTTTCTCGCCATCAAGGGGCTCGAGCGTATGGTGCGAACCCTGACCATGATCAACCGGGCGAGGAGCCGCAAGCTCGATTACTATATACTTCCCACCTTTTTTGATCGCCGCACTCAGGCCTCGGTGCAGAGCCTGCGGGTCATCAAGCAGCGCTATCCTGACGAGATCGCGCAGGCGGTGATTCCTGTTGACACCAAGTTCCGCAACGCCAGCACGCGGGGGGTGGTCCCCTCGGCGCTGGACCCCAGCACCCACGGGGTCCGGGCGTACGCCATGCTGATGCGTTCTTTACTGCAAATTGAGCGTGAGGAGCAGGTACAGCCCTGAGCAGGCCCCAGCCACCATGAGTAATTCGAAGATGAAGGCTCGGTCCGCCGCGCCCCAGACCACCACGGTGGAAACGATCTCCCCGCAGCGGGCGGTGCAGGAATACCTGGATGGTCTGTTGCTGGATGCCACCACCCGGGCTCGGGAGCCTGAACCCCCGGCCCCGGCGCCAATTCCGGCTCCGGCCATACCGGAGGCTCCCCAGGTTGCACCGGCCGTGTCTGCCCCCGCTGTCGCCGAGGATGCGGTCGTGGTACCCGCGCCGCCGGCCCCGCCCGAGGACGGCTGGATCGACGGGCGGCCGGCCTGGGCGCAGCGCAAGTTCGAGTGCCTGCTGTTCCGGGTGTCGGGCCTGACCCTGGCGGTGCCGCTGGTGGAGCTGGGCGGGGTGCTGAGCCTGGATCAGGAGCTGACGCCCCTGTTCGGTCAGCCGGACTGGTTCCTGGGCTTGCTGCGCTCCAAGTCCGAGGGTACAGTCAAGGCCATTGATACGGCCCGCTGGGTGATGCCCGAGCGTTATGACCCGGCGTCCCGGGAACAGTTGAAATACGTGATCCTGATGCAGGGCAGTGAATGGGGCATGACCTGCCACGAGGTGGCGGACGCCATCAGCCTTGAGCCCGACCAGGTCAGCTGGCGCACCGACCGCGGCCGCAGGCCTTGGCTGGCGGGGACGGTGATTGAACACATGTGCGCCATCATGGATGTCGCCGCCCTGGTGCGGCTGGTTGACCAGGACAGTCGCAACGGCGGTAATCTGAAATGACGAGGGGCGCTGCGAACGCCCAGTCCAAGCGAGGAGTTTTAATGGATATCAACACTCACGGTGGAGCGGAAGATCCGGTACTCCAGTGGGTAACCTTCCGTCTTGCGGAAGAGACCTACGGCATCAACGTGATGCAGGTGCAGGAGGTGCTGCGCTATACCGAAGTGGCACCGGTGCCCGGCGCGCCTGCCTATGTGCTGGGGATCATCAACCTGCGGGGCAACGTGGTGACCGTGATCGACACCCGCCAGCGCTTTGGGCTCCCCGCGACCGAGGTCACCGACCATTCCCGGATCGTGGTGATTGAAGTCGGCGGTCAGGTAGTCGGCATTCTGGTCGATGCCGTGTCGGAAGTGGTTTACCTCAACCAGTCCGAGATCGAGCAGGCCCCCAACGTTGGTACCGAGGAGAGTGCCAAGTTTATCCAGGGCGTGTGCCACAAGGACAACCGCCTGCTGATCCTGGTGGATCTGCAAAAGCTGATGAGTGAGGAGGAGTGGTCCGAAATCGCCATGCTCTAGGCGTGAGGACCGGCTTTTTCCGTGTTTTCCCCCCTGCTTTGGATGCTGCTCGCCGGTGTTGCGCTGCTTGCCGCGAGCGCCTTCGCCCTTGCCTGGAGTGCACACCGCAAACTGGCCGAGAACCAGCGCAAGTATCAGGCGCTGGTAAACGTGTTACGTAACGAAATTCGGGTGATGAACAGTGGCGCTATCGGCGTCGGCCGACGCCTCAAGCAGGTGGAAGGCCGTCTGAATATCACCGCCGAGAAGCAGCAGGAGCTGGAAAACCGCGATCCCGGCGCGCTGGCCTACAATCAGGCCGCCAAACTCATGGAGATGGGGGCGGACGTGGATGACCTGGTCGCCAACTGCGGCATCGCCCGTCCCGAGGCGGAGTTGATGGCGCTGCTGCATCGTGAGATCAAGGCCGCCCCGTCGCTGGAATCCAAGCGCTGAGTTGGGCTAAATCGCCTATTGTTCCAGGTCGAGCTCCTTGTCCGGGCGCAGACTGTAGGCAAAGGCGATGACCTCGGCGATTGCCTGGTAGAGCGCCGCCGGAATCTCCTGCCCCAGCTCAAGCACGGCCAGCGACTCAACCAGCGCCGGGTCCTCGTGCAGCAGCACGCCGTGCTCTCTGGCAACCCGAATAATCTCATCAGCGATCAGCCCCTGGCCCTTGGCTGAGACATAGGGCGCGCGCTCCTTGTCATAGGTGAGGGCGACGGCGCGGCGACGGGGATCAGGCTCGTTCTTTTTCATGTCTTTATATTGATCAGTGGCCGGTAGGGCGCCGCCGGTTCCGCAGCGGTCTTTTCAAAGGGGGCGTCGCGCACACCCAGGGCGCCCACCTCCAGCCCCAGGCTTTGCAGCCGCTCGTGCAGACTCTCCAGGTGCGGCTCCAGCAGTTGGCGCGCGCCCTGCTCTCCCCGCCAGAGGACACTGATCCGGCCCGCCTCCAGGGTCAATACGACCCCCAGCGGTGGCATATCGGCCATGGCGAACTCGAGGCGCACCTGCCAGCGGGCGCGCTCGATTTCTGCGCCGGTCCCGTCATCGTCTGTTTCTCGTTGAATGCGCAGTTGAATGTTCTCGTTCTGGCCTTGCCAGAGTACGGGAATGTCCAGGGCCAGGGTGCGTCCGGGCTCGGCGCCGGGTTCTGCCGCCTGTCGACCCAGGCTGGTGACCTGGTTGACCAGCACCCGGCTGATCGCTTCGCGGGTCATCTGGGTCATGCGCTCGCCAAGCGCCGGCGGCAGCTCGCGCTGGTTGCCGCCCTGCAGTGCCTGGCTCAGGCGGAGCAGCAGGGCTTTCTGATCTTGCTGTATCGCCTGGGTGTCGCCTCGCGCCAGGCGGTTCTCCAGCACCGTGCCGCTGTTAAGCAGCTGCTGCCTCACGCCCTCGGCATCTGCCCGCTGGGGGGTGCTCAGGGCGCGTCCCAGCAGCAGTTGGACTAGGTTCAGCAGCAGCGGCTGCGCCCGCTGCAACTGGCCGCTCTGTTGCGCGTCGCTCAGCAGGTTAAGCAGCTGGTGGGGCGGCTGTTGTTGGGGCAGGTGTTGGCGTAAGGCCTGCTCTACCGCCTGGGCCTTTACGGAGGGAAACTCTGCGATCAGGCTGCCCGCGCTGTTCAGCCCCAACTTTACCTGGCTGCCGACGCGGGGGGGCTCCGGCAGGCTGAGTTCAAGGGTGCGGCCGGCCAGGGACAGCTGCACCCGGTATCCTGGCACTGAGAGGCTTGAGGGGGCTGCGGTGTTGGGCGCACCCGCCGGGCGGCCTGCCTGGTTGCTCAGCGCGGTTTCCAGCAGTACCCGGACCACCCGGGCGGTGGCGGTTTCGCCAATCGCCAGGCCCGGAACCGCCTGGCCTTGGGGAGGCGTGGCGCGCACGCGCACGATCGGTGCTTCGGGGGTTACCGGGGCCGGCTGCCGGGGCGGAGTCGCCGCTGTTTCCCTGGGTAGCGTGACCAGAATCCGGTCGCCGCTCTCCCGGGTCACCCGTACTTCGGTGCCGACCGTGAGGGGGCGCGGCGTGAAGACTTCGTAGAGGCGGCCCTGCAGGTTCAACTTCACGCGGTAGCCGATCTGTTCGGTCTGAACCGGCGGCGAGCTTGTCCCGGTTCGCGGTGGCTCGGCCGGCGCTGGGGCAGCGGAGCGGGTGGCGGGAGCCTTGGGCGCAGACGTCGCCGGCGCCTGGGGGCGCACATCCACCACCCGGGCGTTGCTGCTTTGCCCGATTTGCAACAGGGATTGCAGGCGGTTGAAGCCGGTGCGCACTTCCGCTGTGACTTGTTGCAGACCGCTGTTATTTAAAGGGTCGATAAAAGACCTCCCGATTGCGGCCGGGGTGGCTGGGGCTGTCGGCGTCTCACCCTTCTATTTTAGGGGGGATTGCCGGCCCAGGCTGTCATGGCCGGGTCTGTCGTATATAATGCTCTGATTTCACGAGTTAAGGAACCGCTCCCGAGGGGGCGGGCTTTCAGAAGGTAGCCAGGCTTTTGTCCACACCCCTGCTTGAAGCCAAGGATCTGTTCTGCGAACGGGACGAGCGCGTACTCTTTGAAGGGCTCAGTTTTGCCATCGCTCCCGGAGAAATCGTTCAGGTGGAGGGCCCCAACGGCAGCGGTAAAACCACGCTCCTGCGTCTGCTCAGCGGTCTCTCCTGTGCCTGGGAAGGGGATCTGTTCTGGCGCGGAGAACCCATTGCCAGCGTCCGCGACGATTTCTTCAACTCCTTGCTCTATTTCGGCCATCAGGCGGGCATCAAGGCGGTGCTCACCCCTGAGGAGAACCTGCGCTGGTATAGCGCCCTGCACCCGCTGACAGACCCCGACGGCATTAGCGACGCACTCTACGAGGTCGGCCTTTACGGTTACGAGGATGTGCCCTGCCACTCGCTGTCGGCGGGACAGAATCGCCGGGTCAGCCTGGCTCGCCTTTACCTGAGTCAGGCGCCTTTGTGGATTCTCGATGAGCCTTTTACTGCCATCGACAAGCGCGGTGTGGCCAAACAAGAGGCGCTGATTGCCAGCCACGCCGAGCGCGGTGGCACCGTCATCCTGACCACCCACCACGAGCTGGGGATCGACGAACGGGTGCGCAAGATTACACTGGGGGCATTGGCGGAGGAGGCTGCCAGTGACTAAGACTGAACCGCAAATGTCCCTGAGTCGCGTATTCTGGTACACCCTCAGGCGCGATATCCTCCTGGCTTACCGGCGCCGCAACGATCTGGTCAGCCCGCTCGCTTTTTTCGTCATGGTGGCGTCACTTTTCCCTCTGGGCGTCAGCCCGGATCCGGCATTTTTGTCCGAGGTGGCCGCCGGTGTGGTCTGGGTGGCCGCGTTGCTCTCGACCCTGTTGTCCATGGACAGCCTGTTCCGCTCCGATTTTGACGACGGCTCCCTGGAGCAGATGCTGCTGACGCCCCAGCCCCTGGCGCTGCTGGTGGTGGCGAAGGTGCTGGCCCACTGGCTGGTGAGCGGGTTTCCGCTCATTGTGCTGGCACCCTTGCTGGGGGTGATGCTGTTTCTACCGGACGCCGGCTTCGGGCCCCTTGTCTTGACGCTGCTGCTGGGAACTCCCACCCTTAGCTTGATCGGCGCCATAGGCGCGGCGCTGACGGTGGGGCTGCGTAAAGGTGGTGTGTTGATTACCCTGTTGGTGCTGCCGCTTTATATCCCTGTGTTGATTTTCGGCACAGGGGCGGTGATGGCGGCTGCCAACGGCCTGGCGATCGGTGGTTACCTGGCGATTCTGGGGGCGATTCTGGCCCTGGGGCTGGTCCTGGCGCCTCTGGCTATCGCCGCTGCCCTACGAATCAGTGTGAGCAATTAATTAAGAGCAGACTTATGGCAAAAAAATGGAAAATGCCTAAATGGTTCTACCAGCTGGGATCCCCCCGCTGGTTCTACGATATCAGCGATCGTCTGCTGCCCTGGTTCGCGATTCCGGCGGTCTTGCTGCTGGTCATCGGCGCGGTCTGGGGGCTGGCGTTTGCCCCCGCGGATTACCAGCAGGGCAACAGTTTCCGGATTATCTATGTGCACGTGCCTTCGGCGGTGCTGGCCCAGTCGGCGTATATGCTGATGGCGGTGGCCGGAGCGATCAATCTGATCTGGAAAATGAAAGTGGCGGACATGGTGGCCAAGAGCTGTGCCCCCATCGGCGCCACCCTGGCCGTGCTCGCCCTGGCCACCGGCGCCATCTGGGGTAAACCCACCTGGGGGGCCTGGTGGGTCTGGGATGCCCGACTGACCTCGATGCTGATCCTGCTGTTCCTCTATATCGGCGTCTACGTGCTCTACTCGGCGATCGAAAACGAAGTGAAGGCCGGTCAGGCCGGGGCCGTGCTGGCGCTGGTGGGGCTGGTCAATATTCCGATCATCAAATACTCCGTGGAGTGGTGGAACACCCTGCACCAGCCCTCGACGTTCAAGGTGACTGAGAAGCCGGCGATGCCGCCGGAGATGTACCTGCCGCTGATTCTGATGGTGCTGGGTTTCTACTGTTTCTTCGCGGTGGCGCTGATGCTGCGGACCCGGGCGGAGGTGTTGCGCCGGGAGCGGCGTTCGGGCTGGGTCCAGCAACTGGTGGAGGCGAGCTGATGTACTTTGACAGTTTTAGTGAATTCCTCGCCATGGGCGGGCACGGCCCCTACGTCTGGGCCTGTTATGCTCTGGCGTCGGTCATCATCGGCTTCAACGTGATCAGCCCTTTGATGGCGAAAAAACAGTTTTTGTCCGAGCAGGCCCGGCGTCTGCGTCGCGAACGCCGCGCTGCCGGGAAGGAGAGTTAAGGATGTTGCAACGTCCCCTGCAATTGCTTGTGGCCATGGCCCTGCTGCTGACCGCGCTGTCCGCGCAGGCGGTGATCGAGACCTACGAGTTTAAAAACGAGGCCAACCGCGAGCGTTTCAAAGAGCTAACCGCCGTGCTGCGCTGTCCCAAGTGTCAGAACAACAACCTGGCAGACTCCAACGCCCCCATTGCGGCCGATATGCGGCGCGAGATTCACCGCATGCTGGAAGAGGGGCAGACCAAGCAGGACGTGGTGGACTTCATGGTGGCACGCTACGGCGACTTCGTGAATTACGTGCCCCGGCGGGACAGCTCCACCGCGCTGCTCTGGTTCGGACCGGTGGTGCTGCTGCTGGTCGGGCTGGCCGTGGTGGTGGTGATCAGCCGCCGACGACGGGCGGGCCAGGGCAAACCGCAGGTGGAGGTCTCGGCCGAGGAGCGTGAACGTCTGCGCAAACTGATAGACGAGGAGCGCTAGCCGTTATCAACGGCCGCCACCCGACCCGCTTTTTACATCGGCAGCCTTAGCTACCCCTGCCCCCCGGGCGGGGATTTGGATACAATGGGCGTCGTTTTCGGGTAACAGCGATTGGTCTGGTTATGAGTTTACGTGACTGGTTAATGGTCGGCGGAGCGTTGGTGCTGCTGCTGGTCGTTCTCGACGGCGTTCGGCGGCTTAAAAAGCGTGGTCGCCTGCGCTTGGATATTGATAAAAGCCTGGGCGATCTGCCTGAACCTGACCTCAGCGCCGAGCTGCCCAACGGCGGCGCCCGGCGTGCCCTGGACCCTCTGGTCGCGTCCCGGGGACCGTCCTTCTCCGAAGAACCTGTGCTTGAAGAGCCCGCCGAGCGGCAACCGGGCGGGCCGGGAAAGCGTGTGGCCGAGCCGGCCGTTGACGATGAGATCGATCTGCTGATGGCCGACCTCAAGGGGGTGGGTGAGGGTGCGGATAGTTGGCTCACCGAGGAGGAGAAGCCCGCTCTTAACGGGCGCGACCACGGCTCCTACGCGGAACTTGACGACGCCGAGATGCTTTCGCTGGGCGACGGCGAAGCCGTTGGCAGGCCGCGACCGGCTAAACCTGCCGAGGTGGCCCGCCGGGAGACTGCCCAGAGCGACTCGGCCTTTGAATCGGTGGAGCAGGCGCTGCCTGAGGATATCGCCCTGGCCGAGGAAGCGGTTGATGAGTCGGTCAATAACGCGCCGGCCACGGCTGAGTTGCAATCTGCCGAGCAGCCCGCTGCAGCTGAAGCTGAAGCCAGTCCCACCCCCACCCCCACCCCCCCCAAGGTGACCCTGGCCGGAGTGCCGACCCCAGGGGATGACCTGGACTTGAGTAAACCGGTGCCTGAGCTGATGGCGCAGATGGCCTCCCGTGTCGGCGCCGCCTCGACTGAGGAGAAAGTGGATGTCGTCAACGAGGCCTCCCAGCAGGGGGCCGAGTCGTCTCCCGTAAAAGCGCCGTCCGCATCTGCTGACGGTGATGAGCCTGCCGAAGAGGTTGCTGAAAACCGAACCGGGGAAGTGGCGTCTGCGCCCCCGGTAGAAACCCCGGCGGTGGTGTTTTCCGGGCCCGTGACCCAGGAGTCGGAGAAAAAGATCGAGCCCACCTTCGAAGAGCCGGTGCGGGATCAAAAACCTGGCAAGCGCGGTCGCCCGCCGAAGAAGAAAAAGCTTCGCCGGGGGCTGCCAGAGATTCAGATCAATATCTTTGATGAACATCCGGGATTGGCGCCCGAGCCCGAGCTGCCTCCCCAGTCGCGGGCCGCATCAAAGTCGAAGGGTAAGCCTAAAGCCAAAGCTAACGTCAAGGCCGGTGAGTCCCCCAGCAAGGCCGCCAATGGCGAGACCGACGTCGAGGCACCGGATGACGTACTGGTGGTGTCGGTAGCGGCCAAGCAGGCGCCGTTCCAGGGGAGTAAGCTGTTCAAGCTGCTTGCGGCCTGCGATCTGACGTTCGGCGATATGGCGATCTTTCACCGCCACGAGGAGCCGGGAGGCAAGGGGCCGATTCAGTTCAGCATGGCCAATGCCGTGAAGCCCGGCACCTTCGACCCGGAAAAGGCCGAGGCGTTTTCCACGCCGGCGGTGACGTTCTTTCTCCATATGGGTGAGCCCCGGGATCTGGCCAATGCCTTTGACTGCATGCTGGCCACGGCCCAGTGCGTGGCTGACAACCTGAATGGCGAGCTCAAAGACGAGAACCGCAGCAGCATGCGCCCGCAGACCATTGAGCATTGCCGGCAGCGCATTCGAGACTTCGAGCGCCGTCGCCTGACACGGCGCGCCTGATTCCAGGGGGCCGCCTTGGCGGCGCCCCTTCCAACCCCGAAGCCAAAATGACCGACACCCTCTCCCTTGATGCCGAACTGGCGCAACTGCGCGAGTCGTTGCAGGAGCATAATTACCGTTATTACGTGCTCGATGACCCCTCAATCCCGGACGCCGAGTACGACCGTCTGTTTCAGCGTTTAAAGGCGCTGGAAGCCGAGCACCCCGATCGGGTTACCCCCGACTCGCCTACCCAGCGGGTGGGGGCCTCGCCCCTGAGCGCATTCCCTGAAGTGCGCCACGAGCAGCCGATGCTCTCCCTCGACAACGCCTTTGACGAGGCCTCCTTGCGCGATTTCGACCGTCGTATCCACCAGCGCCTGGAGATGGGGCTGGAGACGCCCATCGACTACGCCTGCGAGCCCAAGCTCGACGGGATCGCCGTCAGCCTGCTCTACGAGAACGGGGTCCTGGTCAGGGGCGCGACCCGGGGTGACGGCACCACCGGCGAAGACATCACCCAGAACGTGCGCACGGTGCACAGCGTGCCGTTGCGGCTGCGCGGCGACGGCTGGCCGGCCCGGCTGGAGATCCGCGGCGAGATCTACCTGCCCAAGGCCGGTTTCGAGGCGATCAACGAGCGGGCGCGGTCGCGGGGCGAGAAGCCCTTCGTGAATCCGCGCAATGCCGCCGCCGGTAGTCTGCGGCAGCTGGATCCGCGCATTACCGCCGAGCGCCCGCTGGAGCTTTGCGTTTACGGGGTGGGGCTGGTGGAAGGCGAGGCTCTTGCGGGGGGGCAGGTGGAAACCCTCACCCGACTGCGCGAGTGGGGCCTGCGCACCAACCCGGAGATGGCCAGGGTCTGCGGTATCGAGGCCTGCCTTGAGTACTACCAGCGTCTCGCCGAGAAGCGTAACGGGCTTCCCTACGAGATCGACGGCATCGTGTTCAAGGTCGACGATCTTGGCCTGCAGCGTCGCCTGGGGTTTGTCTCCCGCGCACCGCGCTGGGCCATTGCCCACAAGTTTCCGGCCCAGGAGGAGTTGACCCTGTTGCAGGGGGTCGAGTTTCAGGTGGGCCGGACCGGCGCGGTGACCCCCGTGGCCCGGCTCAAGCCGGTGTTCGTGGGCGGGGTGACGGTCAGTAACGCCACCCTGCACAACATGGACGAGGTCGCCCGCCTCGATGCCCGTATCGGCGACACCGTGATCGTGCGCCGCGCCGGCGATGTGATCCCCCAGGTGGTGCGGGTGGTGCTGGAGCGCCGTCCTGCCGACGCCGTCAAAATTGAGCTTCCCGCACACTGCCCGGTGTGTGGCGCAGAGGTCGAGCGGACCGAGGGCGAAGCAGCGGCCCGCTGCAGCGGCGGGGTCAGTTGCGGGGCGCAGCGCAAGCGGGCGATCAAGCATTTTGCTTCCCGTCGGGCCATGGATATCGACGGCTTGGGAGACAAACTGGTGGACGCTCTGGTGGACAGCGGCCAGATCGAGCAGCTGGCCGACCTTTACCGCCTCGAGCATCCCCGGGTCGCGGGCATGGAACGGATGGGGGACAAGTCGGCAGAGAACCTGCTGCAGGCGATCGAGGCAAGCAAAACCACCACCCTGCCGCGGTTCCTCTATGCGTTGGGTATTCGCGAGGTGGGGGAGGCGACTGCCGTGGCCCTGGTCAATCACTTCGGCACCCTCGAGGCCATCAGCCGCGCCGATGAGCAGGCCCTGCAGGCGGTTCCCGACGTGGGACCGGTGGTGGCTCAGCACGTGGCGGTGTTCTTTCAACAGCCCCACAACCTAGAGACCCTCGAGCAGCTGCAGGGCGCGGGCGTTCATTGGCCGGCGGTCGAGATCATGCCGAAGGTGGAGCAACCGCTGGCGGGCAAGACCTATGTGTTGACCGGCACCCTCGAGCAACTGACCCGTGATGAGGCCAAGCAGCGTCTGCAGGCGCTGGGGGCCAAGGTGGCGGGGAGCGTCTCCAAGAAGACCGATTGCGTGGTGGCCGGCCCCGGTGCCGGTTCCAAGCTGGCCAAGGCGGAGTCCCTGGGGATCGCGGTGATCGACGAGGTGGCTTTACTCGAGCTGCTGGAGCAAGCCTGATGCGAATTCCACCGGACCAGTTGAGCGCTGAGGCGCTCATCGGGGTGATCGAAGAGTTTGTCACCCGCGACGGAACCGACTACGGCGCCGTGGAGTGCTCCCTGGAAGAGAAAACCGAGCAAGTCCGGCGTCAGCTGGAGCGGGGCGAGGCGGTGCTCTACTTCGATACCTACCTTGAGTGTTGCACCATTCTTAGCATGGATGACTACCGGGAGCGGCTGCGCGAGGCCCGTTAACGGAGTCCCGTGAAGGCATGGGGCTTGGGTTGAGCTGGGTTGAGCTGGGTTGGGTTGAGGTGGATTGGGCCCAGTGGCGGCGAAACCGGCCCAGGGCGATTTCAAACGCGGCCGTCCTATCCCGATGAACTCCCGAAACGAGGCCTTCCAAGGCCCGACTGCCCTGATCCGTCAGGCCAGCCGCGAAGTCGGCGGGTGGGCACAACGTTAGACCGGGGCGGGGCAAAAAGCTGGCGGCGGGCCGCCGGCGCTGTATACCCTTAGAGTAATACGCCGCTCAGGGCGGCCTGGGAGAATCCATGGAACAGCTTGATCAGATCACCGCTACCCTGGCGCTCACCATGGGTGTGGCCTGGGCCAGCGGCATCAATCTTTACGCCACCCTGCTGATGCTGGGGCTGCTCTCCAACATGGGGCACCTGACCCTGCCGCCGGATTTGACGGTGCTCGCCGACCCGCTGGTGATCATAGCCGCCGGGTTTATGTATGCCGTTGAATTTTTTGCCGACAAGGTGCCCGGGGTCGATACCGGCTGGGACGGGCTGCATACCTTTGTCCGGATTCCGGCCGGGGCTGCCCTTGCCGCCGGCGCGGTGGGGGAGCTGGGTCCGGCGGTGGAGGTGGCGGCGGCGATCGTGGGCGGGAGCATGGCGGCGGGCAGTCATGCCCTTAAGGCCGGCAGCCGGGTCATGATCAATACCTCCCCGGAGCCGGTCAGCAACTGGACGGCCTCTATCGGTGAGGACCTGCTGGTCATCGGCGGACTCTGGACGGCCCTGAACTACCCCGGCTGGTTCCTGCTGGGGCTGGTTTTGTTCATCATTCTGCTGATCTGGCTGCTGCCCAAGATCTGGCGCGGCATCAAGGGAGTGGCGGCTTACCTCAAGCGCCTTTTCAGCCGCCAGCCGCAACCGCCTCTGCCTCCCGAGGAGCCTCCCGCCCTGCCACGAAAATAGCCGGATCAGGAAAAGCAGCCGGACTCAGGCCCACTGGCTCAGGTCCGCCTCGTTGGTAATCAGGTGGAGCAGGTCGCTGCGGGTGACGATTCCGGCCAGTTCGTCCTCGTCCATGATGGGCATGCAGCCGATGCGCCGCTCCATAAAGGTCAGGGCGATCTGTCGTACTTCGGTGTCGGGGGTGGCAACGATCAGCTGTGTTGAGTAGGCGCCGTCGATGCTGAGCTGGGCCCGCGTCGGTCCATCCATGTTCACCAGTGCGCTGCGTCGCAGCAGGTCATATTCGGAGAGGACCCCAAAGAGCCGCCCCTCGGCATTGAGCACCGCAAGATGACGCACCTGGTGCTCTTCGAGCAGTCGCCAGGCCTCGGTGATGGCGGCGCCCGCGGCGATGGTGAATACCGGCGCGGTCATGATCTTGGCCACCGGCAGGGGGCGCAGGGTTGGGGCGGGGCGGCTCAGCTGCTCCGTCTGCTGGTAGGCGCGTTGCGCCTGACTGAAGCGTCGCTGCTCCTCGTTACGGGGGCCGGGCGCCTCCACCCGGTCCTCGCTGGAGGGAATACCTCGGGCGCGCTGCAGCTGGGTCAGTTGCTCCACGCCACGCTGTGAAAACAGCGAGCTGACGGGGGTCTGGATTCGTGTTCCCTGATCGTATACGACGAGTGCCATATGCTGGTCCGTTGCCCTGGTGTGTCCAACCCTGAAGCAGGCCCTGGGGCCTTCTCCACTACCCTATGACCTCTATATCGTCCGGCGGCTCAGATTCTTAAACAAAAAGCGGGCGGGGTTCAGTGCCTGCGCCAGGCGTTGTTCCAGGGGCAGGGGGTCGCCGCAGGCCAGCGCCGCCACCAGTTCCCCGCACAAGGGGGCTGTGGTCAGCCCCTTGGAGCCGTGGCCGAGGCTGACAAAAAGCCCCGGCAGGTGGGGGGGGGAGCCTTCCACCGTGGCCTTGGCATCCCGGCGTAGGGCGGCATACTGGTCGATAAAGGCGTCGTGATCGACCACGGCACCGGCCAGGGGCAGGTAGTCGGGGCTGCTGCAGCGAAAGCCCACCCGCCCCCGGCGCTGGTCATCCGCCGTGGCAGCTAAATGCGCACCCAGGTCCGGGCAGAGCTCCTGCACCCGGTCGAGGTTGTGCCGGTGGTCTTCGGCCCGCACGGCCGTTTCCTGGCTATGCAGATCGAAGGTGGCGCCGAAACAGTAGCGCTGCCCCCGCGGGGGGGCGATATAGCCCTTGCCGCAGAGCACGGTTTTCAGCGCCGGCCCCGGGGGCGCGTTGAAATGGCTGACCTGGCCGCGGATCGGCTTGAGCGGCAGGGTGTCCAGCGGCGCGAGGCGCCGGGCCTCCGCCGCCGTGGCGACCACGACCAGAGGGGCCTGTTCGATGACTTCGCCGGCGGCGTCGTACAGAGCCCAGCCGCCGTGTTCCTGCTTGATCAGCCGGTCAACGCTGATTCCGTATCGACACTGGATGTTCTCGTGGGCCAGCAACGCACGGCACAGGGCGGGCGGATGCACCCAGCCGCCGTCGGGGAAGTAGAGCCCGGGCTGGGCCAGTGCCACTCCGGCCAGGGTTTCTGCCTGGGCACGGCTTACCTGGCGGACCAGCTCGTCGGGGTAGTGGCCGCGGGCAATCAGCTGCTCGTGGCGCTGCGCGGCCGCAGTATCGCCCGCCAGCTGCAGCAGGCCGCAGCTGCTCCAGTCCGGGCTGGAGGCACCCAGCGCGGTTTTGAGCAGGCGCAGGCTGAACAGGTAGCCGCTGAGGTGAATGCGGCTCTCCTGAGTGGGGGTGGCGGGCAGCTTGGTATAGAGAATGCCCTGCGGATTGCCGGAGGCCCCGCTGGCCGGCCCGTTGCCTGCGTCCAGAACGGTGACCGAAAGCCCCCGTCGGGCCAAGGCGTAGGCGGCGCTGGCGCCGGCGATACCGGCGCCGATCACCAGGGCGTGCCGGCTTGGGGTCACGGCGGGACGTTGTGCCCAGTGGGCGACGGCAGCTGCAGCGTCGGTTCGCCGGCCGCGCAGCATTTCCCGCTTATGTCCAAAGCCGGGCACCTTTTCAACGGTGAAACCGGCGGCCTGCAGCCCCCTGCGGACGGCGCCGGCGGCGGTAAAGGTGCTGAAAGTGGCGTTGTCGCTACTCAGGCGGGCGATCTGCTCGAACAGGGGGGCGCTCCACATGGCAGGGTTTTTTGCAGGGGCAAAGCCGTCCAGAAACCAGGCGTCGACACGGCCATCCAATTGGGCGAAGCATTCGGCGGCTTCGCCGTAGAGCAGGGTGAGTTGAATCCGCCCGGCGTCGAATGCCAGCTGGTGAAAGCCTTGGCAGGGCGGCGGGTACTGGGCCAGCAGGGCGCGGGCCTGGGGCTCAAGCTCCGGCCAGAGCGCCAGGGCGCGCCCCAGGTCTTTTGCGCTCAATGGATGTTTTTCCACCGAGATAAAGTGCAGCCTGGCTTTTGCCGGCGCGTTTTCGGTCCAGGCCTGCCAGGTGGCAAGGAAGTTGAGCCCGGTGCCGAAACCGGTCTCTGCGATACAGAACCGCGCCCCTTCGGGTAACGTATGCCAACGGGTGGGCAGATGGTTGTGCTCGAGAAACACGTAGCGCGTTTCCGCCAGGCCGTTGCTGCGGGAGAAGTAGACGTCCTGGTAGGCGTTGGCCAGGGGCTGTCCCTCCGGGTCCCAGTTGATGGTCGCCGGTTCCAGGCGGTGCTGGCGGTCGTTGTTCATCAGGCCAGTGCGATCCGGTTGCGGCCGCCGCGCTTGGCGGCGTAGAGCGCCTCGTCCACCCGCTTGAGCAACTGCTCCAGGGACTCCTCGGGCTGCAGTTGGGCGATGCCGATGCTGGTGGTGAAGGAGAACGGTTCGCCGCCTTCAACCTCGATCGATTCGTTCATGCAGGCCTGGCGCAGGCGTTCCCCGATACGCTGGGCGCCGGCGAGGGGGGTGTTGTGCAGTATCATCAGAAACTCCTCGCCGCCGAAGCGACCCACAAGGTCTTCCTGGCGTGACTGCTCTACCGCCAGCTTCGAGAAGGCCTTGAGCACCTTGTCGCCGACGGCGTGTCCGTACTGGTCGTTGACGCGCTTAAACTTGTCCAGGTCGAACAGCATGACGCTCAGTGCGACCTCTTGGCTCTGGCAGTGTTCGGCCTCCCGCTTGAGGAAGGTCATCAGCGAGCGGCGGTTGGCCAGGCCGGTGAGCGGGTCACGGTTGGCCTGTCGGTACAGGCGCATGAGCATGGTCAGCTGGGTCAGCGACGCCCAGCCCGCCACCAATGCCAGCAGGACCAGCAGCCAGATGTCGTTGAGCGTGTGCAGGGTAAACATCTCGCCTAGGTAATGGGCGGTCCCTACGTAGAGCGCAACCACGAAAGCCGCGAGGTGGCCACCTTCCAGAATCGTAAGCGGAAAGATGGCGCCCAGCGTAATGATCAGGAAGGGAAAGAAGTGGTAGCCGGCAGGGATCGAGGTCAGCGGTGACGCCACCAGGTAGAGGTAGGCCGCCGTTTGAAACACAGACGGAATCAGCACCAGCAGCGCCAGCTTAAACCGGGAGATCCAGAGTCGGTGACTCTGCGCAGACCACAACCCAAGGAGCAGGCAGGCGCCGCCGGTAACCAGGCGCATTAGCGCGATCACTTGCAGTTGCTGGCGCGGCAGGTAGGCGGCGTCAATGGCAATCCAGGCGGGAATCAGCAACGCGAGGATAAAGGCGATGGAGCGGGCCCGGTTGCTGATGTACTGGGCACGGGTGTGGCGGAAGTGCTCGCTGTGGGCCCGGGCGCGCAGGATGTCCAGAAAGTATTCCTGCTTGATTCGTTGCAGGAACTGCTGCTTGGTGGTGCGAGGCGCCGCAGGGTCTTGGCGACGATCCCAGGTCGGATGCTCGTTGGAGGGGGGGCGGCTTTGCTGCACGTGTTGCTCTCGGGGGTGACTCAGGGATACTGAAACTCTGGTCGTTACCCCAAGCTTGCACTCCGCTTAAGCGCCTTGGCGGGGAGATTGAACCACCGGCGGCAACGATCCGAAGAAGCCGGTGATTTTGCAGGATTTTGCGCCGTTTTTCCAGCTAAATTGGGATAAGTCACCGTCTGGGGGCGAAGCGGGTGCGCCCCCCAGACGGTGTGCCTCAGGTGCGGAACTGTGACACCAGTTCGCGCATTGTGACGGAGGCTGCCTTGAGCTGCTCGGAGGCGCTGCTCATCTGGCCGCAGCCGCTGGCAAGCTCGGATGCGGCGTCGTTGACCGAGGAGACGCTGCGGTTGATCTCTTCGGCCACCGCGCTCTGCTCCTCGGCGGCGCTGGCGATCTGGGTGTTGGCGGCACTGATCTGGTCCGCCGCCGCCTTGATCTCCTGCAGGGCGGTGCCGGCGGCGTTGATCTGCTCGACGCTGGCCTCGGCCTGGCGGGCGCTGGCCTCCATCACCTTCACCGAGCTTTCGGTACCGTTTTGCAGGCGCTCGATCATGGACTGGATCTCTTCCGTGGACTCCTGGGTGCGGGCCGCAAGGCTGCGCACCTCGTCGGCGACCACGGCAAAACCGCGCCCCTGGTCGCCGGCCCGGGCCGCCTCGATGGCGGCATTCAGTGCCAGCAGGTTGGTCTGTTCGGCGATGCCGCGGATAACGTCGAGGATGGAGCCGATGTTGTCCACATCCCCGGCTAGGCTGGTCATGGACTGGGAGGCCGTGTTCACGTCATCGGCCAGCGCGCTGACCATTTCAATGGACCGGGAGACAACCTCGGTGCCGCGATCCGCCGCGGCCTGGGTTTCGTGGGCCGCGGTTTCTGCCTCCTGGGCGCCGCGGGCCACTTCGCCGGCGGTCGCGGTCATCTCGTTGATGGAGGTGGCGGACTGCTGCACCTCCTGCTTTTGATGATCGGAGTGCTGGCGGGTCTGACCGGCGATCTGGGAGATATGGGCGCTGGACTGGGCGACTTGCTCGGCGCTCTGGTCGATGGCCCGGACCTGCTCGCGCAGCTGCTCCACCATGCCCTTGAGGGCCGAGGCGATGTCCCGGGTTTCGCGCAGGCCGCAGGGGGTGATGACGCGGGTCAGGTCGCCCTTGGCGCACTGCTGCATCTCCTCGGTGATCGCTTTCATGGGGCGGAAGACCTGGCGCTGCAGCAGAATGATCGCCAGCAGGGTGGATACGAGGACAATGCCCAGCATCAGGGCGATGCCGGTGTACTCGGTGGTGCGGGTCTGCTGGATGAAGGCGCTGTTGTCTTCCAGCGCGGTCAGTACCAGCCCGGGGGTGCCGCTGTCGTCGACGACGGTGTAGTCGACCTCAAAGGCGTGACCTTGTTCGAGCGTCGCACTCCAGTTGGGGCTCTGGTAGAACTGTTCGCCCCGTTGGGAGGTGATTTTAATCGGAGCGTGGATCAGCTCTTCCACATGGCGCAGGTTGTGGCTGGGCTTGAGGACCACCTCTACGTAGCCTGCCAGGCGCAGGCCGCCGCTGGGGGCCAGGGTGCTGTGGTAACTGTCGCCGTTCTGGGTCCAGGTGGCGTAGGCCAGCTTCATCCGCTCGGCGCCGCTGCGCTGGGCCAGCTGCTGGCTGATGGGGGCGGGCAGTTCGCGGGCCAGGTTCCCCTCGCCACGGCTGCTCTGGGCGATAAAACGCCCTTCGGCATCGTAGACCCGGATCTTGGCCAGATCCACAATGCCGCCGGTCACGTAGGCCTGGGCGAAGAAGTCATCCAGTGTGGCGGGCAGCTGGCTGCGCTGCTGTTTGCTGATGCCGGTCCGCACCGCCTTGTTCTTGGCGATGACGGCGCCCATTTCTGAGCCGAGCTCCTGAATTTGAAGAAAAATGTCACTGGCGGCGACGTCAACGACCCGCTCAAGGGTAGCCTTCTGGGTGGTCACCGCCGACTTGAAGAAGCGGTCGCTGACGAAGAGGGAAGTGGCGAGAGAAAGCAGACCGATTAACAGCAACAGCCCGATGGTGACGGATTTGATCGAGAATCGCTCAAGGCGCATGGCTTCACCCCGGAATGTTGGTGAGGTGTTGAAGGAGGGGCGTCCCTGCCCACGAGGAATCGTTACATTTCGACGGGGTAGCCTTTTTCCTTCCACTCGGCAATGCCGCCGCGGAACCAGAAGAGCTTGCTGTAGCCTTCGGCGTGGGCCTTGGCGACGGCGTCGGCGCTGCGGTCGCAGGTTTCGCCGTTGCAGTAGAAGGCGACGGGGGTGTCCTTGGCGGGAATGTTGGCCGCCAGGGTTTCGGCGGTCACTTCGGTATTCTTGATTCGGACCACCTCGGGCAGGTGTCCTTTGTCGTAGTCGCCCTGGCCGCGGGCATCGACGATCACCAGGTCGTCCAGCTCACCGGCCAGCTCGATCAGCTCTTCGGCGTTGACGGTCATGGCGCCGGGGATGGTCATGGGCTGGATTTCGCCAGCGTTGGCCACCAGGGAGGCGAACAGCATTGCAACCATGAACAGGGGGGAGAGGACTTTTTCCATGTGAGTAGCTCCATAGCGTGCGTTGTAATAGGGCCTCCATTCTATACACGTATGGTGAGAGAGGTTTTTGATGCAGAGCAATAAACCGGGATGAATTAATTTAGTAAAGGGGCTCTTTAGGAATATAAAAAGGTTTTTTTATTCCTTTCCTTAAAAACGGTGGACGAGTCCGAATTCAGGACTCCTGGTCCTGCAAGGGGTTACTGAACGAGGAGCCTTCGCCGGCTGGCTGCAGCCCGGGGTAGTGGCGTTCCAGCAGCGCTTTCACTTGGACCTCCTGGTGCCTTCGAATATCGATCATCACCAGGTGCCTGCCGGCTTCTACCGCCTTGTGGAAGCGGGCCAGTTTGTAGTTCTCGTGCCGCACCCCGCCAAAGCTGCCGATCCAGATGCCCAGCAGGCAGCAGGTGAGGCTGATCACCGCAAACATTTTAAGGTCCATGGGAAAGCCCGGCGGGTTCAGGAGTAACAGGAGGCTGCCCAGGGCAATCCCGGCGCCGGCGCCGATCAGCGCGCCCTGCTCGCCGCAATGGACGATATCGCGCCTTTGTATGGGGTTGACTGAATGGATGTGGTGGCGGTAGAGACCCTGCTCGTCGCGGCTGAGCACATGGTAGTGCCAGTGGGTGACGCCGGCGGTCTGCAGGTCATCCCCGAGGGGGCCGAGAGCGGAGAGCTCATCGGCCAGATAATAAAGCCGTTTCATATCGCGCTGCCTTTGGGGGCTTCGCCCTGAGCTTAGCTTAAGCAGGGCGTGCGCGTCTGATTTCTGCCCGTTGAGCTAGCCTCAGTGGCCGTAGCGGTAAGCGCCAGAAACCGGCCGAGTGGATGACAGGCGTGCTTTGATCCAGCCGCGCAGCGCCTTGAAGCCTTCGGCGATGGCCTCTGCCCGGGCCTGAGAAGCCATCCGGCGGTAGGCAAGAATATCGATGGGGTCGTTGCTCAGAGGTTTGATTTCGTTTGCCATGGCTAAGTACTCCAAAAAACTCATCTATAGGCGGAGGATAAATATAAGGGGTTGCAAGCGGAGCAACCTGCTCGTGGCTCTTGATAACGCTATAGCGCTCTTTGTGCCGGTGATTACGGGTGTTATGCTAAAGTTGTATGGATTGATTAACAAACGATCCTTTTTCAGTTAACAGATGAATAAATCTAATCAAAGGAGCTCGCCATCCGACGCCTCCCTCCTTTAAACGCATTGCGCTCTTTTGAGGCGGCGGCACGTCACGGCAGTTTCAACCAGGCTGCCGATGAGCTTTTCGTAACGCCTTCGGCGATTAGCCACCAGGTGAAAACCCTGGAACAGTTTCTCGACCTGAAACTCTTTCGGCGCAGCAAGCGCCGTGTGGAGCTGACGGCGGCGGGGGAAAAGTACCTGCCGGCGATTGAGCATGCCCTTGATGAAATCGACAGCGCCACCCGGCGCCTGGTGGCTAACCCTAACGCCGGCGCCGTAACCCTGAGCGTCTCCCCGGCGTTCCTGACCCGTTGGCTGATGCCGCGCCTGGGGCACTTTCAGGAACGCTATGCCGATGTGGAATTAAGGATGAGCGCCTCGCTGGCGGAGGTGGACTTCAACCAGTCCGACATCGACATGGCGGTGCGTTACGGGCGCGGCGACTGGGACGGGGGCGAGTCGCACTTTCTGCTGGGGATGTCCGTGGTGCCGGTTTGCAGCCCCCGGCTGCTTGATGGCCGGCGCCCCCTGCGAACCCCTGACGACCTGCGTCACCACACCCTTATCCATGTCAGCACCCGAATGGACGAGTGGCGCGCCTGGCTGCGCTCGGCCGGTATAGACGAGGTCGGCTTCGGCAAGGACCTGCGCTTTTCCAGCACCTCCCTGGCGACAGGCGCGGCGGTGGAGGGGTTGGGGATCGCCCTGGCGGACCGTAAGCTGGTTTACAAGGAGCTGCGCAGCGGTGAGCTGGTTGTCCCCTTTGATATCTCCATGGATACCCAGAGCGCTTTTTACCTGGTCTGGCCCAAGGACCGCCCCCTGAGCCATGGCATGAAAGCGTTCAAAGAGTGGATTCTGGAAGAGGTGGAGGCTGGAGATAAAGGGTTGGAGGTGATGCCTCTTCCCGCTTCATCCTAAACTGCAAGAGTGGCCCCAGGGAGGAGGCGCGGTGAACGATCAGGAGCAGCCCAACAACGCGGAACTGCGACGGGCGCTGGACGCAGCGATGCGCCAATTCGGCCGTCAGCGGGCCAATCTCGTGGCGGCGCGGAGGTTATTTAACAAGCGGTTGATGCAGGGCAGCGGCACCCTTGTTTTTACCTGTATCCTGCTGGGTTTTGGCGTCTGGCCGCTGGTTTGTCTGGCCGTTGGCTTGCTGGGAACCTGGTGGGTGGTGATGGCGGTTGGCATCAGCGATATATGTGACCGCTTTCATGCAGCGGCGCTACGCGCCCAGTGGCGCCTGCAGCGGCTTTTAGAGCGCCCGGAGGCGGGGGCTGTTTATGAGGATATTTATCGGCACATGGGCGACTTCGAATACCGTCACTGGCTGCGCGACTATCTGCGCGAGGACGAACCCCTGGCGGGCGGCCCCTAGCGGGCGACCATGGCTTGCGGGGCTCGATCGGCCAGGACCACTTCCCATTCGTCGAACTGCTTCATCAAAAGGCCGCGCTCTTCGGTCGTGCTGATGGAGAGGTATTCGCGTTTAATCTGCTCGAAACGCGCGCAGATCTCCTCAGAGGTGAGTTCATGCACCCCGGCTCGCCAGATGAGGTGCTTGATGTCGTATTCGAGTCGAGCGGTGATCCTAGAGTGGCTCATATCGGCAGTCCCTTTGCCTCGAACTAAATTGGTGTCTTCCCCTTTATGCTAATTCTAATCCCCTGAAAAACAACGTGATAGGCTCATTAATCGAGCTGGCTGTTGTCTTAGATCAACTTTTTTCAAAAGTCATGCGTCAACGCCAGCGCTGGCCGGCGACATTGGCCAATGGCGCCCGCGTTGGGGACGGTTGACGTTTACCGTATTGAATTCATGATCGAGAGCATCGTCCCATTGCTTCGCCAACCTGGGCCATGTGAAGGGGCCGGGTTTTATCATCTGTTGTAAACAGCTCGTCGAATGCTTGCCTTTAATCGCGTTTGCGGGGCCGAAAGCGAGGTTGCCTGAATCGCCCCGCCTATTCAGGGCTGCTGCGTTTCCGCCGACGCTTGACGCCCAGAAACAGCAGGACGCATACCATCAGCGCGATGGCCACCGGGTCCTTGATAACGGCCATCAGAAGTGTCCAGGCTGCCCCCAGAAGCACCATGTAACTCAGATTTACCTGCCCCCTTTCGGCTTCGCTGCGCTCGCGTGGCGGTCCGGAGCGTCTCTCTTGGGCGGGGGGACGCCAGGCCCATCCTTCTGCACGGGCTTGGTCATATAGCGCCTCAACGTCTTCAGCGCCTTCGAAAAGAGGGGGGGGCGCAAGCAGAGGGTCCAGAGGCCCGTTGGGGGCGGCCACCCCGTTGACGTCCCCGAGCAGCACGTTGAAATCAATATTTTTCCTGCCTTGGGCTCTGCGCCTGGTACTCAAAATCTCTTTGGTTTCGGGGTCATCGATTTCCGAACTGACGCCAAAGTTGAAGGCGTTAAATAAATCGGCTGTTTCGCTTTTTGATGAGGGGCGCCAGCCAAAGGGAGCATAGGCTGACAGGGCGGCGTCGATAGAAATCTCGTCGGTTTCATCGGGGTGCGGCGACGATGAAGGGTTCCCCCCGAGGATGCCTGTCTCACCGTCCAGATTGGTACTATCTGGTGGGATTAACCCGGCCTGACTGGGTAGCGCTAGCAGGCAGGCAATAAGCGCAATCGTGCCAAGCAAGGTTTTCATTACACGTGGTCGCCCTTCGGAAGCCAGCTACGCGAAATCAGTTATCGGTTTAATGATTTTAGGCAAAATTTAAGCCGTTGCTGAAAGTCTTATAAAAAACAGTTTGTTGCGTGGTTTAGATAAAACCTTGCACATCTCTTGTAAAGGAAACGGACGCCACGTCGTCGTGAAGGGGGCTACTGGGCCGGCAACCAGAGAGAGTTCAGACAGGTCTACATCGAACCAGCCAGAGCGAGGTGCAAAGGCTAGCGCTGCAGGTACCCCCAAACGTACCCCCGGGTTTGGGAGAATTTTGCTGAAAGTGCCTGAATGCCCGTGGATCGAATAAGTAAAGAATTCTTAGGTATCAATGGATTGGTTACGATTATGGATCGTAACGGAAGGGGAGGTGGTGGCCCAGCAGGACTTGAACCTGCGACCAATGGATTATGAGCGAAGGTGAGAGGCTGCTATTGGGCCATACGAATCAACGCATTGTACATGCTTCAAGGCAATTTTGAGAACCGGAAAATACCGACCAACACCTTATCGATGAAGTTACGGGTCCATGTGCCGTAAGGGCAAAACCAAAGGACCGGACAGAGACCGGAGCCGGTCCCCGTCGCCGCTCCCTTAGTGGCGACATCGGCTTTGTCGTCAGACGCCACGACCGACCACACCCTACTGAGTGGTAGCGGTGCGTTATCTTCGGGCCAACCGTTCAAGTAAGAGATAATCAGTTTTCTTCAGTTGAGAGGGTTCCGATTATCATTTTCTCAATCTCGGTTTTTCGTTTTCCTATTTTCTCATTTGCTGTGCTGATGCTTTTCAGTATTTCTTGCTGCCGTTCGGCAAAGTACTCTTGTACATCCATAGGAAATGTTGGGAGCCTGATTTCAGCCAGGTTGGCGTAGTACATTCTCTGTTTCACGCCGCCGACACGGTTGAACGCGACCAGAGAAAGGAAGTAATCCGTTCTCAGCAAAAGCGCCATAAAGTCGGGTAGAAGACCGCTTTTCAGTCGCCATACTTGATACTCAGGGCTGGTGATCGCATCTTCCGGCACATCGGGTACGATACCAAGTGACCCGACATTGGCGCGTGTGGGGTTATGGAAGAAGTAGCCTTTTTCGATTTTTTTGTAAGGCGCGTTGAACTTCTTGCCTTCCTGCATGGAGCTCAGAAAAACCCCCTCTTTATTGCTCACTCCATAAACAGGCCATTCCTTTGCCGGATCATCCCAAGGCCTCACGGTTTCGGTACATTCTTCGGTGTAATCGCCGAGCCGCATGAAATCAGGGTTGGCGGTGATGAACGCGGCGGCACGACCGGCTTTTACGCCCCACTGCTGGGTGTTTTCATAGTTGGCGAGGAACACCTTAGAACGGGTCACCTGGTCGAAGCCCTCTGTTTGTTTGAGAAGCCAGGAGTTAAGCTCCAAGACCAGAGTCGATAAGGCGCTTTCCGCTGACCGTCGCTCAAGTTGTGCTGCTTCCCAATGTGCTGCAATTTTCTGCTGAGTAGGAAGTGGTGGGATGGGAACCTTTACGCCTTCTAGTTGGGATGGCTGGATACGTTTGCGTCCCGATGCGCCACTGATCATTGAGTTGAGCAGTTTTCTAAATGCAGTTGTGCGGAACAGTAGTTTTACATACTCAGGGTGTGTTTTTTTGGTATCTACCGAATAGATTGGAAATTCGGAAGTTGCACACATGGCATCGAGGTCATCGGGGGCTAGGCCGATTGCCCCATTTCGCACATCAATTTTGGAGAAGATGACGTCCCCTGAATAGACGCGGAACAACTTCCCTTTAACATTCTTGATTTGAACCGGTTCTCTCGGCTCAATTGAACCATCAAAACGAATCGTCAGCAGCGTTGCGAGGGTTTCGGGGGTTAGCTCTTCAAGTGCGCCTTCCGTTCGGCGCTTGAGAATGCTTGCCAAAGGTTTAATTACCTCATCGGACCAATTCCAATTAACAGCGAATTGGGCTGCGACACTCCACGTCTTTAAGTCTCGGTAGCTAACGCCAAAGACTCGCGGTCTCGCTTGGGGGGTTCCCGTCATTTCTCTTCCCCCCCTGTGACGGAAAAGGCACTCGGGTTAGCCTGAAATTCCTGGTACCACTCCAAACAGGTCTTGTCACATTCTGGGGGCTGGTTGGTGTTCGGGTAAAGTTCGTTTTGATCTTCCTCACCCGTGGCGGTGATACCGACTTTTTCAGCCTCATACATGAATATGGGATAATCGAAATGTTCTTTAAGTCGTTGTCGGCTTTCGATAACCTGCTTGGCATCCATTGCGTTCAGATAATCCTTGAGCTCCTTTTGTAGTGCTTTGCGCTGTTCGGCATCCTTGGCCTGTTTGGTCGCCTCGATTGCGCTTTCCAACCGCTCCTGTTCTGCCTTGATCTCTGGTGCGTACAAGGATTCGACTTCTGCCTTGATGCTGGCGTAGTCTGTGTCAAACTTATGCTTTTCTTCCTCGGTAAATTTCTGTAAGAAAAGTAATGAGCACTTCACATCCGCTCCAGAGCTTTTGAATGTCCCGTCTGGCACGCTGACAACTGCTCGAAGAAATGCCCTATCTTCGACAAACTCTCGCACGCGAATATAGGATGCGGATGGATTACTAAAAATGCCTTCTGGGAGAACGATTCCCAAGCGGCCACCAGGTTTGAGTAAGTCGAGACAGCGTTCGATGAACAGTACTTCTGTCTTGATCTTGGCCTTGTCGCTCTTGGGAAGGTCAAACAGACTTGTGATGGGCTTGTTGAGGGCTGCCTTCACCCGGTTCTGAGCCTCACGATAGAGGTCGCCGTATTCTCTCAAATAGCGTTCTTCAGCAGCCGGATTGACTTTAATGTCCACTTCCAAGACCTTGTCGGTAGGCTCAACATTTGCCCCAAAGGGTGGATTGGTGAGGATGATGTCGAAACGCCCCTCAAAGATGCCATTGACGTTCAGAAAGCCGTCGTGGTGGTGGACTCCGCCGTGGCCATCGCCATGCATGATCATGTTCATCTTGCTGGTGCGGGCCATGCGGTCGTTGGCATCGGTGCCGTATATGCAGCGGTTGGAGAGTTCCCACAGGCGGGATCCCTTTGATTTTTGATCGAGAGTATCTTGTAGCTCGGCGAACTTCTCCTTGAGCTTTTTGGCCAGCTGTTCTTCGGTGAGCGACTTGTCTTTTTCGAGCTCGGCCTTGAAGGTATTGTACTCGCGGTCGGTGTCGGCAAGGATCTGCTCGCGCACGATTTCGAACACCCGGATCAGAAAACCGCCCGAACCGCTGGCCGGGTCGCAGACAATCTCGTTCTCCTGAGGGTCAAGCATATGTACCATGAATTCGACGATGGTGCGGGGGGTAAAGAACTGTCCAATCTCTCCCCGGAAGGTGCGGCCGAGGAAACGTTCGAAGGCAACCCCCTTAACATCCTCGCTGGTGTCGGAGAGATTGTATTTCTCTAGTTCTTTGACGATCGCCGCACCGGTGGCGGGTTTGAGGTTGATCCGCTCGTCGTCTTCGAAAATTTTGTCGGTAGCGTAGGCCCGCTTGGTTTCCTGAAACAAGTTATCTAACGGATTCTCTGCGATCTGGTTTTTCAGCACATCAACGGTAAAGAGGTTGGTCTTGCTGCGCCGTGTAAGCAAAGACCGTTCTACGTAGACCTTGATGAACAGCACCTTGGCGATTTCGTCGAAGGCAGCCGCTGGGTCTTTCTTCTCTCTGTTACGGATAATGTTGTGGCACTTGTGCAGCAGGTCGGCAAACTCTTTTTCCTTGAAAGCACGGAGCTTGGAAAGCAGCACCTCTATATCTTTGTCCGAGGCATCTCCATGGGGGATATTCTCAATCTCTTCCGTGTAGCCCGGGACCTTCTCTTTTATAACCCGCCAGTATTTGGTTTCCCGCGAGTTATGAGTGACGAAGAACGGTGCTCCGCAGATGCGGGCGTAGTTCTCCCCTTGGTCATAGTCCTTCGGATTGATAGTGACGTTGTCGGATTTGCATTCTACGATGATAAAAGGGGCGTTATCGTCACTTTTGTCCTGAGGAGTACGCCAAAGGACAAAATCGGCACGGGCGGAAGCAGAGCCTCGACCGGTCAGGTCCATCTCCTCGGCGATCTGATCGAGAGCAAAACCATACTCGTTGACCAGCACTAGCAAATATTCCTGGCGCACCGTCTCTTCAGGCGTTTCCACCAGCCATTTGCTGCGCACATGGCTCCAGATTTTTCCGGATTCTTCATTTCTTCGTATTGATAGCACGGTCATTTGATTGCTCGGTTTGATGAGAGGACTTTTCGTTACCAGTTGTGTAAGTCGCTAAGGTAAAGATAAAAAGAGCAAATCCTAGCCGAAAACATCCTGAAGAGTAAGGATGTCAGTCCGATCTGGGGCTTATGACCAAAAAAAAGAGCTTGTAGCAGGTCCTAACCTGCTACAAGTCTCATGTCGCAACGTGTCACCCTACTTGAGCCTGCTGCACGAAGTCTGCCACTTGGCTGGAGACGCTGCGTAACCGGTCCGAGGCAAGGTGGGCATAGCGTTCAGTCGTTTGTGATTGCTGGTGTCCCAAAAGGTGCTGAACGTCGTACAACGTCGCTGAACCACTGTTGATCAGGATGCTGGCGAAGGAATGCCTCAGATCATGAATGCGCAGGTGATCCATGCCGCCCGCCCGTGACTTTACCCTGGCGAAAGCCTTCTTCGGGTTGACCATCGGCTTTTTACCAGCCCGTCCAGGGAAGATGTGGGGGTTACCTCTGCGTTGGAACTGCTTCTGCGTTTCGATCAATGCAACTGCTCCATCGTTAAGAAACACAGTTCGTGATAGCCCTGCCTTGGTGTGCGGTAGGAACAGATTCACCCCTTGCTCTGTGTACTCCAGGTCTTGCCACTTGGCGTTAAGGATCTCGCCGATTCGCATTCCGCTCATCAGGGCCAGCTTGAGCGCGTTGGTGGTTGATTTGGTGACGGCGAGTTTGCTCTCCTTCGCCTCGTCTTCGCAGGCTTTCAGGAATCGAGCGACCTGCTCCCGGTTTAGGAATACATCCCTGCGGTTGTTTTCCTTCAGCTTCTTGAGTTGAGCAGCGGGGTTGACCTCCAGGTAGCCCCAATCGCAAGCGAGCCGGAACATTCGGTGGGTCAGTGACAGCAAACGATTGATGGTCGCTGGCTTCAGCTGGTCCTTCTTACTGTCCAGCAGGCGCTGTACGTCCTGTTTGTTAATGTCGGTGATTCTGGCCTCCGACCAGACCGGGTGTAGGTGGTTCTTGAGGTTGCTCTCATCCTTATCAAAGGTGCGCTTGTTGGCGCGGGCGTAAGGCAGGTAGTGTTCCTCAGCGAACTCCTTAAAGGTCAACACGGCACGGCGCTCATCCCGCTCAGCCTGTGGATCAATACCATTCGCGACCATCTTCTTCAGCTCGTTGGCCTTGATTCTGGCCTCCTTTACGTCGAACGGTCCGTGTTCGCCGAGCTGGATCGCCTTTTTCTTACCGAAGATGGAGTAACGCAGTAGGTATCTCTTGCGGCCTGCGCGGTTCACGATAAGGCGCAATCCGGTGCAGGCCTCATCCGAATACTCAGTCTCGCGACTGCGGCTATCTCCGGGTGTGGGTGGCAGTTCATCGATCAACTTTTTGCTGAACTTGAAACGACGTGATGTAGGCATAGCTTCTCCTCGGCGCACCGTTGATTGGTACACCTGATCACGAAAAAATGGGAAGCGCCGGAATCAGACCGGCGCGTAAGGTGGGAGGCTTGAATCGCCTTCTAACAATATGTTCGGGGCGCTCTCGCCCATAAAAGTTGGCGAGAAGAAACCAGCGACGGGGCGTCAGGTCGCCGGTTCGCTGGATGATGCCGCCGTCCGCTTAACGGTCTTGGGTGACTGATCCGCTGAAAGCGTCTTCTTCCACTTTGCAACATTTCCGATCAGCAGGTGCTTGAAAACACTGCTGTCATCGGGGCCAAGCACCTGCTCCTTGCGCAACACGGCTGCAAGAAACCCTGCATTGTTGGCGCTTTTCCCCTCGACGAAGACCGGGCGTAGCACCGTTGAGCTGAACGAACTGGCCTTAGGGAGTCCCGCCAGACATTTCTCAATAGTGTCCACCGGTATCCATTCGTCCGAGAAGTAACCACCGCTTTCGTTGCTGGTGATGCGTACATGGGGGTGTTTGGTTTCAACGTGCACACCGATCTCATAGGCCAGCTCGCCTTTGGCCTGGGGATTGAGCTTGGGTGCTGACCCTTTACGGACAAGATCGATTGGCAGAGCAGGCTTTTCTGGATTCTGTTGTTTAGGCATAGGGTCTCCTTGAGCCGAAGCTCAATCTAGGAAAGGGTGTTGATTGGTAAGGTCAGGACAGGTCGGTCAGACGGTCCAAACGGTCATCAAGACCAAGGGGGAACAGCAGGTAATGCCCACCACCGCTGTCGGTGATGATGGTCAGGGCAAGACGCCAGCTTTCATCTAATGGGATCACGAACTCTGGGCAGTTCAGAAGCTGGCTGATCTGTGGATCAACAGCTTGGCACAGGTCGAAGTCATCGCTCTGTTCAAGCCACCATAGACACACCTCCTCCTGCTGCCAGAACGTGATCGCCTCTTCGGCGCTACCAAACGGCTGCTCGACCAGTTCGCTGTGGAGACGATCTAGTAGCGAGCCGTCCAGGGGCAACTCTCTGGCCTGCTGTGGTGAAGTTAGCCGTCGCATAATGAGACTCCTTTCCGTCAGTCTGACGGTCCGAGGATGATGCCTGCGACACCACCGACGATGCCGCCAACCACGGTACCGGCTCCTGGTACCAGCGAACCCAGCCGGGCCCCCATAATCATCCCCGCTATGCCACCACTGAGGCTGGGCTTAACGGTACAGGTCGTTTCGGTATCGGTTGAGGTGAAATGAAAGGCCATAGTTGTACTCCTTAGCCCGCATTTTTCATGAACCTTCGGCTGGGCGTCGGATTTTGGTGATTCGGGCTTGATGGCCCTATTTGGCGGCTTTCTGGGCCAATATTGGCCCATTTTCAGCCCTGCAGACACAGCGCCCCCTTTCCCCCCATTCGTGCAAGCCGGGGGCGCTCGCCACCACTACCCCGGCGAAAGGGTTTGGGTCAGGCGGATAAATTCCTGCTGATCGGGACAATGCTCGTTGAGGAGGAAGCGGATGCGCCGGGTGTTGCG
>NZ_JAEMGS010000008.1 GCF_017309075.1 Motiliproteus sp. SC1-56
GAGAAACTTCTCTTTGCGTGTCTGGCGACTCTTGCTGGTGAACTCGCTGTCAGCGAAGGAGAGTTGGTGATCCATGGATAGCCCTCAGCACATCAGAGCGCGGATTGTCTCATGCCAAGGGACTTAATCGCATGCTCCTTAGGTTCGGGATATAGCGGGAATAGACGCGAAAAAGCATCTCCGTAGAGGTGTGCCCCAATACTCGAGCCACCCACTCAGGGTTTTCACCTGAGGCGAGGAATAGCGTCGCTGCTGTATGTCGAGTTTGATAAGGTCGCCGTTCTTTTAGGCGCAGATGTCTGAGCAACGGATACCAAACACGCTTCGTCACATTACAGTGATCTAGTGGCTCCCCTTGCCGATTACAGAAGACGTACTTGCTGATTTTACCGGTGCTTTGGTATTGAGCCTGCAAGGCATCAAACACCGGCCCCAGCATTGGAATTTCACGCTGAGATCCATCCGTTTTGGTGTATTCAGTCTTGCCGGAGACGAGGGTTTCGCGCACAAGAATTTGCCGGCTATCAAAATCGACGTATTCCCACTTCAGGCCGTCGACTTCGCCGGTCCGCATCCCGGTGTAGAAACGAACCGTGTAATAGTTGCGATAGTCATCTCGCACTCGGTCCAGGATGTTGTTTACCTCATCAAGCGAGAACGGTTCGATATGCTTACGCTGAAGCTTGAGCGGTTTGATGTTCCGATAAGGATTGGTGAATCCATACCGATCGGCAGCTTCGGTCATGATCATTCTAAGAACACCCATATGGGTGTTGATCGTCTTTGGCGACATGACACCGGTGCTGTTGCGGCCAGGACGCTTCGATAGCTCCGCCCGAAAAGCAAGGATTGATGCTTTGGTAACCTGGTCAACCGGGAAATTTTTAAAAGCAGGCACCAGCGAGCTATCGATTACAGCTCTAACGTTGCGGTTATGTGATGTGCGCCACTGGACCTGCAGCTCAGAAAACCAGGTCTCAGTAAAGTCGGAGAACATCGGTGCCTCATTTGGACCGCCATCGCAGGGGTTGCGGCGGTATGTATTAAGTGCTGCTAGTTTTGATGCAACCTTCGGCAGGTTGGGGCTGTTGGGAAAGAACTCTCCGTAATCAAATTGATTAAGGAGCATCTTCGCTTCCATAACAGCGAGCATGCTTTCAACCTTTTTCCGGTTTTGGGCATTGTCGGGCAGCGCTGTCTGTTCTCGACAGCGCATACCCAAGAACCGAAAGTCGAAAAACAGGTTCCCGGTCTCCTTGCGAACGCGAACCTTACCCATTGCAGAGCTCGCCGTTAGCCATCGGAATTGAGATTGCATCCGAAGGTCCGTTCAGCATCTCTTCTTCAATGGCTTCCCAGATGTACAGGATTTTGCGCCGTCCAAACGGCTTTATGTAATGCTTGCCCTCCAGCAGTACGCTGTCTTTTAAACGCTGGCGAATAGTTCTGGCGTCGTACTTGATCCGACGGGAGAGCTCGTCCGTTGTCAGGTAGGTAAGGTTCATGCGATCATCCTCAGGCTATTAACAGTAATCGAATGATAATTTTGATTATCATGTGATGATCAATATAAGCATGTTTTCGATTATTGCAAGTATCTTTTGATAAAAAATATTATCTAGTGATGAAAATATGCTTCGTTATCACCTGAAAGAACTGATCGCAGATAAAGAATTCAAGGAAGGGCGCCGCATAACGATTGCGGAAGTTGCGAAAGAAACCGGGATCAACCGAATGACGCTATCCAAGATCATCAATCACCGAGGGCATAGCACGGTGACAGATAACCTGGACAAGCTGTGTGGCTACTTTGAGTGCCCGATAGAAAAGCTGGTCACTCATATCCGCGAAGAGGAAGGGCAAGACTAGGGGCTGGCTGGCCCTGCGGTCAAACGAGTGGGCACTGATGTGCCCATTTTTTACTTAAGGTCTAAAACAGAAGGCTGCCGCAGCACGTGAAAAGATGCCGGGCACAGGATGGGCACAATTTGGGCACAACGATTTTTCAGCGCCCAAAAACGAAAAAAGCAGATCAGTAAGTAACTGATCTGCTTTCCGAAAATTGGTAGCGGGGGCCAGATTTGAACTGACGACCTTCGGGTTATGAGCCCGACGAGCTACCAGGCTGCTCCACCCCGCATCAACGTGGGTCGTATCTTACGGACAGAGCCCATACCCGTCAAGGGCTGTCCCAATAAATTTGACACTTTGGTGAGAAAAAATTGATGTGCTGCTGGGAGGGGAGAAGAGCGCGGTGTGGGGCCACCGCGCGGGGGTAATCTACCGATTAACCGAATCGGACGTTAACTGCGAACCACGGAAACGTCTTCGGCCTGCAGGCCCTTGTCGCTCTGGACCACGTCAAATTTGACCCGCTGCCCCTCGGAGAGCGAGCGGTGGCCGGTGCCGCGAATCGAACGGAAATGGACGAAGACATCATCGCCCTGGTCGCGGGTAATAAAGCCGAAGCCTTTGGTGACGTTGAACCACTTGACGGTTCCCGCTTCACGGGTGTCGTTCTCGTCCGCTTCGTCGTCGTAGTCATAATCGGGGCTGACGGATTTGGCAGCGGCGGTGGTGGCGGCCAGCAGGCTGCAGACGAGACAGAGAACAAACACGGTCACGGCGGTGGCCAGCATGGCCTCGGAGGGCATACCCGCGATAGCCTGCAGGATAAAGGGTGCGGCGACGCCGGCGATGGCACTGTAAATTACACTCAGTAACAGGGTTTTACTTTTCATTGTAAACTTCTCTCGGTGTTGAATATGTTAACTGTATTGATTCTCGCCGATTGCAAAGCAACCGACGATCACGCAGATTAATTCAGGGAATCAACCTCGGGGACACCCCTCCCCTTCCGTCAGACTCAGGACAGGAGGTTGAGATCAGGGGCTGTGTTGTCGATGGGGACGTCCTCCCCTGTTTATATACCGATGACGGGTAAAAAATTCAACAGCTTAATTGACCATACCGACCAGGAGCCATGCCTTGCAAAACCCCGAGGAGCGTCTGATAGAGCTCGAAACCCGAACCGCTTTCCAAGAAGACACCGTGCAGTCACTCAGCGACACCGTCGCCCGCCAGCAACGGGAGCTCGACGATCTGCGAGAGATGGTCAGGATAATCAATAAGCAGTTGAAAAGCTTGAGCGAAGGCCACCCACAGAGCGTCGGGGAGGAGCCCCCACCGCCCCACTACTGAGGCTGGCAAGCGCTCTCAGTCGAAGCCACGAAGAGGGTAGATATCGAAACGCCCGGACTTTCCCTCCAGGCGAAAGCCGGGCTCGGGGCCGGCAATGGGCGGCGCCTTGCGCGGGCGCTTGACCACCACCCGGTAGCGCGCCACTTTCAGCGCCCGGGCCAGCAGCGCCTCGGCATCCGGGTCATCCCCCACCAGATCGCGAAACAGCCGCATCTCCTTTTTAACCTGGGCGGTTTTATTGCTGTGGGGAAACATGGGGTCCAGGTAGATTACGTCGGGGCAGGCCGGACCATCCGGACCCAGCTGCTCCAGCCAGTGGATACTGTCGCCAGTGATCAGCGACAGCCGCGCGATGATGGGCCCCACCTCCGGGTCCTGCTGCGCCCGGGCGAGCCCGTCGGCCAGCAGACTCGCCACCACCGGTGAGCGCTCGACCAGCGTAACCGTGCAGCCCAGGGTTGCGAGCACAAAGCCGTCGCGCCCCAATCCCGCCGTGACATCCGCCACCGACGGCCGGCGCCCGCCCTTGATCCCGATCGCCTTGGCAATCTGCTGCCCCGCCCCGCCGCCGAAGCGGCGCCGGTGGGCCACGGCGCCCTGCAGAAAGTCCACCCTCACCGGCCCCGGGGCCTTGGGGCCGCAGGTCTGCAGCGCCAGCCCGTCATCCTCGACCAGCAGCGCCAGCTGCGCAGAGTCCATTCGGGCAGGATCCGCATCCGGCGTCAGGCAGGGGACCCCCAGCTCACAGGCAAGGGTGAGCGCCCGGGGCTGGTGGGCGGCATGGCTAGGCACCACCAGCAACGGG
The DNA here is from genome assembly GCF_017309075.1 of Motiliproteus sp. SC1-56. Classification (GTDB taxonomy): domain Bacteria; phylum Pseudomonadota; class Gammaproteobacteria; order Pseudomonadales; family Balneatricaceae; genus Motiliproteus. The sequence goes on from NZ_JAEMGS010000008.1 coordinate 4,007, forward strand.
GCGTTAAGTTCTGGGTTCACGGGGCGCTGCGTCAAACGTAGATATCGACCCCCACCAGCTCGCCGGTTCCGGCGCCGCTCTTGAAGCTGGCGGTGGTGTGATAGAGAGAGATCGCTTCCTGGCTGCGCAAGGGAAGCTCGCGGTCGGTGGAGTAGAAGCGGGACTGCTCCTGGCGGCTCGCGCCTTCGGGCTGCACCGGCTCGAAAAAACGGGTACGGCTGCGCCCATCATTTTTCTGGGTTTCCGCCGGTCCGGCAGGTTCCGGACGCGGGTCCGGGCGTGCGGTTACGCCCTGCGGCCGCTGCGGCAGTTGCGGAAAATTAAAGGAGGAATCTATACGCATACGGCCGCGTTACCGATCCAACATTGAAGTGGCCAACATTCTAACCGAGCGCCCCCCTCAGAGCCACCAGTACAGCCCTAATAAGGCCGCTCCCAGGATCAACCGGTAGATCACGAAGGGGGTCATGCCGAGCCGGTCCAGCAGCGTCAAGAAGAGATGAATACAGGCATAGGCACTTAGTGCCGCAAGCAGCGCCCCGAGACCCGCGGTCAGCCACTGGGCATCACTCCCGTGGCGGTAAAGCTCGACCCCTTTGTAAAGCCCGGCGGCCAAAATCAAAGGCGCAGATAAATAGAAGGAGAAACGGGCGGCGGACTGGCGGGTCAGCCCCAGCATCAGTCCCGCACTGATGGTAATACCGGATCGGGACGTGCCGGGAATCAGGGCCACGGCCTGGGCGCAGCCGATCACCAGTACATCTTTGAGGGTCATATCCCGGGTCCGCCGCACCTCGGTGCGTCGCCAGTCGGCCCAACCCAGCACCAAGCCGAAAAAGATCGTGGTCGCAGCGATCACCAGGGTGGAGCGCAGGTGGGTCTCGATAAAGTCGTTGAAAAACGCGCCGGCGAGCACCGCCGGCAGGGTGCCGATCAGCAGCGCCCAGCCCAGGCGCCCGTGATAACTCGGACGCCCGCGGCGGACCTGACGCAGCCAGCCGTAGATCAGCAGGGCGAAATCACGGCGAAAATAGAACAGCACCGCCGCCAGGGTGCCCACGTGAACCGCCACGTCAAACGCCAGCCCCTGGTCGGGCCACCCCAGCAACTGGGCGGGAAGAATCAGGTGCGCTGAGCTGGAAACGGGCAGAAACTCGGTCACACCCTGGATCAGGGCCAAGCAAAGAATGTAAGTTAGGAGCACTACTGGTCCTTCAGTTTTTTCCAGGTCACCTGGTCACGCAGGTAGACCGGTTGGGCCGCCTCCGCTGCCAGTGCTTCTCCGTCAGCCAGGGCGCGGGCACCGATCCGGGCCATCCACCCGGCGCGGGGCTGGCATTCCACTTCCATATGCTGCAACCGTCCCTCGAAGCGCGCCTGCAGCTCGGGATAACGCCACCCCGGCCCCCAGCCCACGGCCGTCCCCGGGTGCGCCGGGACGTCCACCGTATCCGGCGGGCAGACAAGCTCCTCGCCTTCGAGTCGCATGCGGTCGCCGGACCAGCGATACTGACCCCAGTAGACTTCGTTCATGCGGGCATCCAGCGCCGCCAGCACCGTGTCGGCGCCGGTGGCGTGGCGGGCGTCTTCCGCCAGGGCCGCCAAGGTGGAGACCGGCAGCAGCGGCAGCCCGGCCCCCATGGCCAACCCCTGCGCCACCCCGGCAGTAATCCGCAGGCCGGTAAAGGAGCCGGGACCGCGGCCAAAAGCGATGGCATCCAGCTGCGAAAGCGTCAGACCCGCCTCGCTCAGGCGCGCGTCCACCATGGGCAACAGGGCCTGGGTGTGCTGTCGGGGAATAACGCGAAAATCTTCGCTCACCTCGCCGTCCACGAGAAGAGCCACCGAGCAGGCGTCAGTGGAGGTATCCAGGGCTAAAATCTTGGCCATTGGGTGCAGTGCTCACGATGAAAGGGCCGCATTTTAGCGGCTCGAAAAAAAAGATTCACGGCAGGGCTCAGGTTAACGCCTCCAGCTCAGCGAGGTTGGCAAGCGCCTCCTCGCGGGTATCACCGCAAACCTCCCGGCAGGGCTTAAAGCGGCCGCACACCACAGGGCGCGACGGGCTTTCAAACAGGAGGCAGCGATTGGCCCCGTCCAAATGCGGGCAAGCCACTCCCGCCGGCTTTCCCTCGGGACTGGATGGCAGGGGCGAGCTGATCGAAGGGGCGATGCAGCAGGCGCCACAACCGGGACGGCACTCCATCAGCAGCTCTTCTCACCCCAGCGGGGCAGCAACGTCTGCTCCACTCCCAGCTGATCGAGAATGCGGGCGACAATAAAGTCGACCATCTCCTCGACCGAGGCCGGCCGTTGATAAAAACCGGGGCTGGCAGGCAGGATGGTCGCCCCCATCTGGGTCAGCTTCAGCATGTTCTCCAGGTGGATGGCCGAGTACGGGGCCTCCCGCGGCACCAGGATCAGCTGGCGCCGCTCCTTGAGGGCCACATCCACCGCCCGCTCGATCAGATTATCGCTGGCACCGCAGGCAAACGCCGACAGACTGCCGGTGCTGCACGGGCAGACCACCATGGCCGCCGGCGCCCCGGAGCCGGAGGCCACCGGCGCCATCCACTGCTCCCGGGAAAAGACCTGTAGCTGGCCCGGCCGGGCGCCGTAGAGCCCGCTCAGGTAAGCCTGCGCCTTGCTGGCCTCGCCAGGCAGCTGCAGGTCGGTTTCGGTCGCCACCACTACCTGGGCCGCCCGGGAAATCATCACCGAAAGCTCGGCCCCCGCCTCAACCAGACACTGAATCAGCCGCAGTCCGTACTGCGCTCCGGAAGCCCCGGTCAGCGCCACGGCAACCCGCAACGGCTCGCTCATGCGTCCTCCCCGGCGAGCGCATCCAGCAGCCGCTGGTGAATGCCTTCAAAACCGCCGTTACTCATGATCACCACGTGTCCACCGAGTTGCCGGTAGTCCCGAACAGCCTCGATGATCGCATCGGTGCTGGAGAATACCGTCGCCGGCACCGGGCTGTCTGCCACCACCGCGTCCAGATTCCAATCAAGCCCCGGCGGTTGGTACCAGAACACCCGGTCGGCCGCCGCCGTTGCCGGCGCGAGCCGCTGCTGATGAGTGCCCAGGCGCATGGTATTTGAGCGCGGCTCGATCACCGCCAGTACCCACGCATCGCCCACCCGGGCCCGGATACCGCGCAGGGTGGTATCGATGGCGGTCGGGTGGTGGGCGAAGTCATCGTAAACGGTAAGTCCCGCCGCCTCGCCACGACGCTCCATGCGCCGCTTCACGCCGCGAAAACGACCCAGGGACTCAACTCCCTGTTCAGGTTGGACGCCCACATGGCGGGCAGCGGCCAGGGCCGCCAGGGCGTTCATCACCGAGTGATCTCCGGCCTGCTCCCAGCACACCTCTCCAACCGGCTCGCCTTTGACCAGCACCTCAAAATGGCTGCCGTCGGGGCGCAGCAGCCGCGCCTGCCAGTCACCCTCCCCGCCCAGGGTGACCCGGGGAGTCCAGCAGCCCTGCGCCAGCACCCGCTCCAGGGCTTCATCCCCCGCCGGCAGAATAAGCTGGCCGCTGGCCGGAACGGTACGCACCAAGTGATGGAACTGGCGCTCGATCGCCGCCAGGTCATCAAAAATATCCGCGTGATCGAACTCCAGGTTGTTCATCACCAGGGTTCGGGGGCGGTAATGGACAAACTTGGAGCGCTTATCAAAAAAAGCCGTGTCGTACTCATCCGCCTCGACAACGAAAAAGGGCGTGTCGCCAAGACGCGCCGAGGTCTCGAAATTCCCGGGAACGCCGCCGATCAAAAAGCCCGGCGCCATGCCGGCATCCTCCAGCAGCCAGGCCAGCATCGAACTGGTGGTGGTTTTGCCGTGGGTACCGGACACCGCCAGCACCCAGCGCTCGCGGAGTACCTCCTCGGCCAGCCATTGCGGTCCCGAGCAGTAGTCCAGCCCACGGTCGAGCACGGCCTCCACACAGGGATTGCCACGGGACAGCGCGTTGCCGATGATCACCCGGTCGGGGGCCGGGTCCAGGTGGGCCGGGTCGTAGCCCTCGAGAATCTCGATACCGCGCTCGCGCAGCAGGGTGCTCATGGGCGGGTAAACATTGGCGTCGCAACCGCTGACCCGGTGTCCGCATTCGCGCGCCAAAAGGGCCAGGCTGCCCATGAAGGTTCCGCAGATGCCGAGAATATGAAGGTGCATGAAAGCCTCTCGAAGAGCGTTGAATTGCGAGCATGATAACAGCCTGAAGGCCCAATGGTGAGCAGGCCGGCGGTTTCGACTAACCTTAGACAAAAAAGCATCGGCACAGGAGACACGACGGGGAGTTTTGCATGCATTGCCCCAACGCATGACGTATCATTCCGGCCCGACATTTTCCGACTCAGACCCGAACCGAGGACGCTTCGAGGCTAACCATGCAAAGGCTTACCCAGTTTCTAAAGCAAAAAGAGACGCCCGCTGAACTGATCGAACTTATCAACCTGCTGATGGCCGCTTGTAAGGAGATCGACCACAAGCTGCGCGAGGGGGCCCTGGCCGGCATTCTCGGGGCCACCGAGCAGGAGAATGTGCAGGGTGAAACCCAGAAAAAACTCGACGTGGTCGCCAACGACATTCTCAAGCTGACACTGCGCGAATCCCAGCTGGTACGCGGCATCGCCTCGGAAGAGGAGCCCGACCCGGTGGCGGCGCACCCCGAGGGTCGGTTCCTGGTCACTTTCGACCCCCTGGACGGCTCCTCCAACATCGATATCAACGTTTCTGTGGGCACCATTTTTTCCATCCTGCAGGCCCCCGAGGGCAGCCGGGGGGACGATCACGCGGCCTTCCTACAGGCCGGGCGCAAGCAGGTGGCCGCCGGCTATGTGCTCTACGGCCCCTCCTGCCTGCTGGTGCTGACCACCGGTGACGGGGTGAACATGTTTACCCTGGGACACAACGGCGAATTCTACGTCACCCGTGAACAGGTGCAGATTCCCGCCACCACCCAGGAGTTCGCCATCAACATGTCCAACCAGCGTTTCTGGGACGCACCGGTCAAGCGCTACATCGCCGACCTGCTGCAGGGCGAAGAAGGCCCCCGCGAGAAGCGCTACAACATGCGATGGATCGCCTCCATGGTGGCGGAGGTTCACCGCATCCTCACCCGCGGCGGCATCTTCATGTACCCATGGGATGCGCGGGCGCCGGAGAAGCCCGGCAAGCTGCGCCTCATGTACGAAGGCAATCCCATGAGCATGCTGGTTGAGCAGGCGGGCGGGCGCAGCACCAACACCCAGATCGACATTATGGATGTACCGCCCAAGGCCATTCACGAGCGCGTCTCCGTGGCCCTGGGCTCAAAGGAGGAAGTGGAGGTGCTGATGCAGTACCACCGCGAGGAGTGATCGTCGGTCAAACTCCCCTTTCGTCGTATTGGTAAAGCCTCGGCGACTTACCTATAATTCGCCGATCGCTTTAGTTGACTGAATTCCTAGGAAAAGGCAGATCCATGAGCTTTGAAAAAGTACCCGCGGGCAAAGAGATCCCCAACGACATCAACGTCATCATCGAAATTCCGGCCAATGCCTCGCCGGTCAAGTACGAGATCGACAAGGACAGCGACGCCATCTTCGTCGACCGCTTCATGGCGGCCCCCATGTTCTACCCGGCCAACTACGGCTACGTGAACAACACCCTGGCCGATGACGGCGACCCCTTGGACGTACTGGTGGTGACACCTCACCCGATCATGACCGGTTCCGTAATTCGCTGCCGCCCGGTCGGCATTCTCAACATGACCGACGAAGCCGGTGAAGACGCCAAACTGGTGGCCGTACCCCACGACAAGCTCAGCACCCTCTACCAGGACGTAAAAGACATCGAGGACCTGCCTCCCCTGCTGCTGGAGCAGATCAAGCACTTCTTCGAGAACTACAAGACCCTGGAGAAAGGCAAATGGGTCAAAGTGGAAGGCTGGTCAGACGCCGCCGCCGCCCGCGACGCGATCTCCGCTGCGGTCAAGGCCTACGAGAGCAGCAAGTAAGCCCAGTTAGCACAGCAGAAGGTAGCGGTAACGAAAAACCTCACGGCGAGTTTACCGCTCCGACACCGCTTGCAAAGCCGGCCCCGGGGCCGGCTTTTTTATGCCCGACTGACGGGCGCCGCAATCACAGCTCGCACCGGATAAGCGGCACGTAGAGCTCCTCTTCGCTCAGCCCACCGTGGACCCCACGTAGCAAAAACTCGCCCTCTGGCAGTAACCGGTCGCCGATCACCCACTGTTCCCGGGCCAACAGGATGCGATCCCCGACCCGAGAGGCCAAACGGCGGTCCGCGACGCCCCGCCCGAACAGACCGGTCTCGATCTGCCGACGGCTGTCGAGCAACCAAAACTGCTCAGCCAGCCGCTCACGGCAGTAGGCATCGAATTCGCTTTCAGCGCCGGCGCGCAGGTGGCAGAAGGCCGCCCGGGGCTCGCCACTCAGGGGCAGCACCAGCATCTCCTGCAGCGCCGGATGATCCTCCAGCGCCACCCGGTGCTGCGGGCCGGTGTCCACCAGGCCGTGGTCCGCCGTGACCAGCAGCAGAGCGCCGCTGCCCCGCAAGCGCTCCAAACAATGGGCAAAAGCCTGGTCCAGGGCGCGAAAATGGCGTTCAACCTCCTCGCTGGTCGGACCAAACTGGTGCCCAAGCGCGTCCAGCTCGGTCCAGTACCCCCACACCAGCGGTGCTCCGGGCTCCCGCAATGGCTCCTCCACCTGCGCGAAGAAGTCGTCCAGGGAGCCGTCATGGGGGCGCCGCGGGGTCGCGCCATAAAGCCCCTGGCTATAGGCAGAATCACTGATAAAGGCGGGCAGCACCGCCCTCGCCGGTCGTTCAAGAGAAGGCAGGAGCGGCGCCTGGCCCAACAAGTGCGCCGCCTTGACACCCTGCTCGCTGAAACAGGCGCCGCCGATGCGTGGCGCGAACGGCAACGGTAACCCCAGGCCACCCAGCTCGCGAAAATAGGTCACCCAGGCGGGAATGGCGTGCTGCTGCACCGGCACCCCCAGCGCCAGGGCACTCACTGCCGCAGCGGTCGTGGTGGGGAAGACGGAGGTCAGTCGGCCCATCCGATGGCGGGCCAAATGGCTGTCGGGAAAACGCTGGAGAAAGTGGTCCCCGAGCCCGTCGAGCACCAGGAGCGCCAGGGGGCGGCCCTCGGTCCGGGTATCGCTCAGCAATTCCAGGGGCGGATAGTGCTCGGGCGCTGGGGCCTGAGCACCGGCAATGGAGGCGATCAGATTAACGATACTGCGCCGATAATCCGGCCGGCGCGGCGGCTGATCGTAGTCGCCGCCCATGATCAGGGGTGGAGTTCGTCGTACAGCGCGAGGAACTCGCGGGTCAGCTTGTGCTTGGGCGAGTAGTGGATCAGAGGGATACTCTCATTGTGGGACTCCTTCATCTTGACCGATGAAGAGAGGTAGGCCCCCATCACGGGTAGCTCGTCGGCCAGCAATCCATCGACGATCTGCCGCGGCAGGCGGGCCTGAGGTTGAAACTGATTGACCACGATCCCCTCGACCTGCAGCTCCTTGTTGTGGTCCTCCCGGGTCTCCTGCACATTTTCCAGCAGCGCGTAGAGAGCCTGTCGGGAGAACTCGTCGCAATCGAAGGGAATCAGGCAGCCCTGGGCAGCCACCAGGGCCGAGAGGGTATAGAAGTTAAAGGCCGGCGGCGTGTCGATGTAGATGTGATCAAAATCCTCCAGCGTCTCCAGCGCCTCGCGCAGCTTGTAGATCTTGTGCTTGGCCTCGAGCTTGGCATGCAGGTCGCCCAGCTGGGGATTAGAGGCCACCAGGTAGAGATTGTCGAAAGGTGTCTGGCTGATGTAACTGTCAAAGCCATTGGCCCGCATCTGGAAACTCAGGGTGGACTCGAAGAAATCCATGATATCCGCCCCGACCTCGTCCACCCCTTCGCCAAGCAGGTACTGGCTGGCGTTGCACTGGGGATCCATGTCCACCAGCAGAGTCTTGTGGCCCTTGCTGGCACTGATGGCGGCCAGGTTCGCGGCGATGCTGGATTTACCCACCCCACCCTTCTGGTTGAAAACCACTCTGCGCATTCTCTTCTCCCCCCCCGACTGCTCGGGCCTGTACGATCAATAAATTAGACGCAACCCCGGCCGTTGCTGAAGGCGCAGGTTCGCCCTGATGCGGTACTCTTCATGGCGGCTGTTAAGCTGCTGGTAGAGCCAGCGCCCCGCCCTGTCACTGGGGGCCTCGATCACCACGCGGGCATCGTGCCGACGGATCTGCTCGGCGGCATTGGCGAGTTGCTCGCGAAGCGCATCGGTACGCCCTTCGAGCGCGTCCGCATCAAGGCCGATATAGTGCTCGCTGGTCGAGGGCCGGCTACGCAGCTGGGCCATCCGCTCCTGCAAGGGCGGATGCTGAGGCAGCACCTGGGCCCCGCGCTCCAGGTATTGGCGGGCTTGCCCCACCCGGCCTTGCCGCAGTGCAGCGTCGCTCCATTGTATATAACGCTCCACGACATTGACCAGCCCTTGCCGGGCTTCTAGATTATCTGGCACCAGCGTCAGGATCTGCCGGTAATAGTGCCAGGCGCTGCGGTCCACGGGGGATGTCAGGCGGCGCTCGGCCACGGCCTGATCGGCCTGATCGAAGAGCTCGAGCACCTGTGCCATTTCCTGAGCCGTCAGCGCTTCCGCCGGGGCGCTCCGCTCCCGAACGGGGGCTGGCGCCAAAGCGGAGGCCGCTTCCGGCCCCGCCTCAGCCCGGTCAACCTGAGCTACGGGAGCCGGTGGGCGCGATCCGCACCCTGCCGTAATCAACAACCCACCGAAAATTATCCAAATGACCCAAAATTTCATGTTTATTCCACGTAATTGCACGCGATCATCTTAACAAGGGCCGCAGATGCGCAAAAGCCTCTGCAAGGGTCAAATAACCACGTCAGCAAAGCGCAAAAAGGTCGAGAAATGCCCGGTAAATTCCGGAAAACTTCCATAAAAAAACAAAAACGAAGGATCTCTAGACACCCCCGGACAATTCCGGCAAACTAGCCCTTTTCTGCGCCTACGGCCGTTTCAAACGCTGCAAAAAACGGCCCTGACCCAGCCCCCATGCGGGTGATGGTAAGAGCAGAACACGAGATTGGCGCCGCTCGCCCAGGCGGGCGGCCGAATAAGACACACTATTTTTAGAGACGCATCATGGACATCCGCAAAGTCAAAAAACTGATCGAGCTGCTCGAAGAGTCCGATATCAACGAAATCGAGATCAAAGAGGGCGAAGAGTCCGTGCGCATCAGCCGCACCTCCAGCCTGCCGCCGGCCATGGCGCCCGCCCCCGTATACGCCCCGGCACCCGCCCCGGTCGCCGCCGCGCCTGCGGCCGCGGAGCCGGTCGCTGAAGCCGAGCAGGTTCCCGAGGGCCACCTGGTGCGCTCTCCGATGGTCGGCACCTTCTACCGCTCCCCGTCCCCCGGCGCCAGCCCCTTCATCGAAGTCGGCAAGCAGGTCCAGGCCGGCGACGTCATCTGCATCGTCGAAGCGATGAAGATGATGAACCAGATCGAAGCCGACAAATCCGGCACCATCAAGGCCATTCTGGTCGAAGACGGCCAGCCGGTGGAGTTCGACCAGCCGCTGGTATCCATCTCCTGATCACGGGCGAGAGACGAAAGGGGACCACTTCCTATGCTGGATAAAGTCATTATCGCCAACCGCGGCGAGATCGCGCTGCGGATTCTGCGCGCCTGTAAAGAGCTGGGCATCAAGACCGTCGCGGTGCACTCCCAGGTTGACCGTGACCTGATGCACGTGCGCCTGGCGGACGAAGCCGTCTGTATCGGCCCGAACTCATCCGCCGAAAGCTACCTGAACATTCCCAGCCTGATCAGCGCCGGTGAAGTCACCGACGCCATGGCGATCCACCCCGGCTACGGCTTTCTGTCGGAGAACGCCGACTTCGCCGAACAGGTGGAAAACAGCGGCTTCGTCTTCGTCGGCCCCCGAGCCGAAACCATTCGCCTGATGGGGGACAAGGTTTCTGCCATCGAGGCGATGAAGAAGGCCGGCGTGCCCACGGTCCCGGGCTCCGACGGCCCCCTGGACGACGATAACGAGCGCACCGCCCGCATCGCCCGGGAAATCGGCTACCCGGTCATCATCAAGGCCGCCGCTGGCGGCGGCGGACGCGGCATGCGCGTGGTGCACACCGAAGCCGCACTGATCAACTCCATTCACGTGACCCGCACCGAGGCCAAGGCGGCCTTTGGCGACGACACCGTGTACATGGAGAAGTACCTGGAAAACCCGCGCCACGTCGAGGTACAGGTGCTGGCCGACGGCCAGGGCAACGCCATTCACCTGTATGACCGCGACTGCTCCATGCAGCGTCGTCACCAGAAGGTGGTCGAAGAGGCGCCCGCGCCGATGATCGACGAAGAAGCCCGGGCCGCCGTGCTCAAAAGCTGCGTCGAGGCCTGTCTCGAGATCGGCTACCGCGGCGCCGGCACCTTCGAATTCCTTTACGAGGACGGTGGGTTCTATTTCATCGAGATGAACACCCGGGTCCAGGTCGAGCACCCGGTTACCGAAATGGTGACCGGCGTCGATATCGTCAAGGAGCAGCTGAAGATCGCCAGCGGCCTGCCGCTCACCATCAAGCAGGAAGATGTGCAGCTGCGCGGTCACGCCTTCGAATGCCGCATCAACGCCGAGGATCCCAAGAACTTCCTGCCCAGCCCCGGTCCGATCAACTACTACCACGCTCCCGGCGGGCTGGGCGTGCGGGTCGATTCCCACCTCTACAGCGGCTACAAGGTCCCCCCCTACTACGATTCGCTGATCGCCAAGCTGATCACCCACGGGGAAGACCGCGAGACCGCCCTGGTGCGGATGCGCAACGCCCTGGACGAGATGGTGATCGACGGCATTCGCACCAATATCCCGCTGCAGCAGGAGATTGTTCGCGACACCAACTTCGGCGAAGGCGGGGTCAACATCCACTACCTGGAGAAGAAGCTGGGCCTCTGACCCGGCCCTCTTCACCGCCCAAAGCCTCTTTATAGGACGCTATAAAGAGGCTTTTTGGTTTTTTGCCGGCCCCGCGCAGGCCACAGCAACCGAGGACACGCATGCCCTGGTTAGAGATGAAACTTGACGTCCATCCCGACAACGCCGAGGAGTTCGAGCAGCTCCTGATGGAGGCCGGCGCCAGCGCCGTGACCCTGGAGGACGGTGCCGATCAACCCCTCTTCGAGCCCGAGCTCGGCAGCACCCCCCTGTGGGACCAGACCCGGATAACCGGGCTGTTTGAAGCGGGCGCCGACCTGGCCCAGGTGCGCCGACAATTGGAAAGCGGCCATGCCGAGGTGGCCCCCGGCACCCCCTTCCCCCCCTGCAAGGTCGAGATCCTCGAAGACAAGGACTGGGAGCGGGAGTGGATGGATAACTTCCACCCCATGCAATTCGGCCCGCGGCTCTGGGTCTGCCCCAGCTGGAAGCCGGTCGCCGATCCCGACGCCGCCAACCTGATGCTCGACCCGGGACTGGCCTTCGGCACCGGCACCCACCCCACCACGGCCCTGTGCCTCGAGTGGCTGGCAACCCTGCCCCTGGAAGGCGCCACGGTGCTGGATTACGGCTGTGGCTCGGGAATCCTTGGCATCGCCGCCCTGCTGCTGGGCGCAAAACGCCTGATCGCCACCGATATTGACCCCCAGGCGCTGGAAGCCACCGAACAGAACGCCGCCCGCAACCAGATTGACCCGGGCCGCCTCGAACTCTACTACCCGCGCCAGCTGCCCGAGGTTGAGGCCGATGTCCTGGTCGCCAACATTCTTGCAGGCCCCCTGGTCGAGCTGGCACCTGAGCTGGCCACCCGGGTTCGCCCCGGAGGTCGCCTGGCCCTTTCCGGCGTCCTGAGTTCCCAGCAGACAGCGCTGGAGCAAGCCTACCTCCCCTGGTTTGACCTGGATGCGCCCGTGGCGCGGGAGGAGTGGATCCGCCTGACCGGTACCCGCCTGCGATGACCGCAAAGCACTTCGTCACCCAGTGCCCCGGGTGTGAAACCCGCTTTCAAATTACCACCGAGCAGCTCCAGGCCGCAGATGGCCTGGTCCGCTGCGGTCAGTGCAAGGAGGTCTTCGATGCCCACGATCACCTCGAGAGCGCCCCGGCGACAGCAACCGCGCCCCACCCGACCAGCGCCATTCCCCGCGAGCCGATTCAGCTGCAGCAGCGCGCCGCCAAGCCGCACCCGCTGCGCACCCTGGCCTGGAGTTTCCTGTGCCTGCTCGCCTTGACGGGCCTCGGCGCCCAGGTGCTATGGTTCGAGCGCAACCAGCTGGCCCACCATCCCGCGCTGGCCCCCCTTTACCAGCAGGCCTGCACGCGATTGCCCTGCGCGCTGCAGCCCCGCCAGCAGCTGATGAGCATCAGCAGTCGCCAGCTGAGCGTTCGAGACCACCCGGACTATCGCAACATGCTCGATGTGCACCTGCTGATGGAGAACCAGGCCCCCTTTGCGCAGCCCTTCCCGGCCCTGGAGCTGATGTTCAGCACCCTCGACGGCACCCCTCAGGCCGCCCGCATCTTCCAACCCGCCGAATACCTGGCCGGCGAGCTCAGCAACCAGCGGCTGATGCCCCGGGGAAAGCCGATCCAGGTGCAGCTGGCCCTGCAGGATCCGGGCCCGCAAACCCCCAACTACCGGCTCCGTTTCCTGCCCGCGGAGTGACTCAAGGCGCAATCCGCCCTTTTCCCGGACCCGCTCAACGGGTATCATTACCGCCTTCACCGTGGAGCCCCGAGGGGCGGTTTCGATCTCCGTTTTTTAAAACCGGAAAAGGCCTTTGCGCGTGTTCAATATCGGCCCTCATCGCATTCACAGCCGCGTCACCCTGGCCCCCATGGCCGGGATTACCGACCAGCCGTTTAGGCGCCTGTGCCGGCGGCTGGGGGCGGGCTTGACCCCCTCGGAAATGGTGACCGCCGACACCCGTCTCTGGAACAGCCGCAAGTCTCAGTTTCGCCTCAATCACAGTGGCGAGGCCGAGCCCCGGGTCGTCCAGATCGCCGGTGGCGACGCGGGCATGCTGGCCGAGGCGGCGCGACTCAATGCCGAGCGGGGCGCCCAGATTATCGATATCAACATGGGCTGCCCGGCCAAGAAGGTATGCAACAAGGCGGCGGGCTCCGCACTGCTGCGGGATGAGGCGCTGGTGGCCGACATTCTGGAAGCGGTGGTGGCCGCGGTCGAGGTACCGGTCACCCTGAAAATCCGCACTGGCTGGGAGCCGGAGCAACGCAACGGCGTGCGCATCGCTCGCATCGCCGAGGCAAGCGGCGTGCAGGCGCTGGCGGTCCACGGACGCACCCGCGCCTGCGGCTACCGCGGGGCGGTGGAATACGACACCATCGCGGCAATCAAGCAGGCTGTCAGGATCCCGGTGATCGCCAACGGCGATATTGATTCGCCGGAAAAGGCGCGTCAGGTACTAGACTACACCGACGCCGATGCGGTGATGGTGGGTCGCGCGGCCCAGGGACGGCCCTGGATCTTTCGTGAAATCGAGCACTTTCTCGCCACCGGCGAACAGCTGCCGCCACCGTCACGAAAGGAGGTAGAGCAACTGCTTGGCGAGCATCTGGAAGCGCTCTACGCATTTTACGGTGATTATCTGGGCGTGCGCATCGCCCGCAAACACGTCGGCTGGTACTTGGCCGCCGAACCGGACGGGGCGGCCTTCAGACGAGACTTTAATCAATTGGAATCAGTGGACGAGCAACTTGCAGCCATCGGCACCTTTTTCGCCGACGGCCAGCACGACCCGAGAGCGGCATAACGACATGGCACTAGGTAAGTTAAACGAAGTAAGTGACAATCGATCAGATAAGTCCCTCAAGCTGGCCGAACCGGCGGCAAATGAAACCCAACAACGGCCGCGTCGTTTGCGCGACAGCGTAGCCGAAGCCGTACAGGGCTATTTCGACCAGCTGGATGGCCAGCCGGCCACCAACATCTACTCCATGGTGCTGGCCGAAATGGAGGCCCCCCTGCTGGAGGCCGTCATGGCCTATACCCGCGACAACCAGACCAAGGCCTCGGAGGTACTGGGTCTGAATCGCGGCACCCTGCGCAAGAAGCTCAAGCAGTACAACATGCTTTAATCACGAAAAGACGGGGCCGCCCCGTCTTTTTGCGTTTTATCCCCGTTAAATTCTGTCTAAGCGATAAGAGACTCATGGCTGAACCCAAGAACCCCATCAAAATCCGACGGGCGCTGATCAGTGTTTCCGACAAGACCGGCGTTGTGGAATTCGCGAAGAACCTGGCTGCCCACGGGGTGGAGATTCTCTCCACCGGCGGCACCTACAAACTGCTGCGCGAGCAAGGCGTTGCCGCGGTGGAAGTGTCCGACTACACCGGTTTCCCGGAGATGATGGACGGCCGGGTCAAGACCCTGCACCCCAAGGTGCACGGGGGCATCCTGGGCCGTCGCGGCACCGATGGCGCGATCATGGCCGAGCACGGCATCAACCCCATCGACATGGTGGTGGTCAACCTCTACCCCTTCGAGGAAACCGTGGCCCGTCCCGACTGCAACCTGCCCCTGGCAATTGAGAACATCGATATCGGCGGTCCCACCATGGTGCGCTCGGCAGCCAAGAACAACGCCTACGTGGCCATCGTCGTCAACGCCGACAACTACGACGCCATTCTGCAAGAGATGGCCGAGCAGGACGGCGCCCTCGGCCAAGAGACCCGCTTCGACCTAGCGGTGCAGGCCTTTGAACACACCGCCGCCTACGACGGTGCCATCGCCAACTACCTGGGTGCCCGCGTCGAGACTGACGACCCCACCGCCTTCCCGCGGACCTTCAACACCCAGTTCGTCAAGGCTCAGGAGATGCGCTACGGCGAAAACCCCCACCAGCGCGCCGCCTTCTACGTGGAAAAGGAGCCCGCCGAACCCAGCGTGTCCACCGCCCACCAGCTGCAAGGCAAAGCGCTGTCGTATAACAACGTCGCCGACACCGACGCGGCCCTCGAGTGCGTCAAGCCCTTCCGCGAGCCGGCCTGTGTCATCGTCAAGCACGCCAACCCCTGCGGCGTCGCCATCGGCGACGATATCTTGGAGGCCTACAACCTGGCCCACCAGACTGACCCCACCTCGGCCTTCGGCGGCATTATCGCCTTCAACCGCGAGCTGGATGCGGCCACCGCCCGCGCCATTATCGAGCGCCAGTTCGTGGAGGTGATCATCGCCCCCAGCGTCGCCCAGGAGGCCTCTGACATCGTCGCCGCCAAGCCCAACGTGCGCCTGCTCGAGTGCGGCCAGTGGGACGCCAAGCGCGCCCCGGCCTTTGACTTCAAGCGGGTCAACGGCGGCCTGCTGGTGCAGGACAACGACCAGGGCATGGTGGATGCAGACGAGCTCAAGGTGGTGACCGAGCGCGAACCCACCAGCCAGGAGCTGCGCGACCTGCTGTTCGCCTGGCAGGTGGCCAAGTACGTCAAGTCCAACGCCATCGTCTACGCCAAGAACGGCCAGACCATCGGCGTCGGCGCGGGCCAGATGAGCCGCGTCTACAGCGCCAAGATCGCCGGCATCAAGGCCGCCGACGAGGGCCTGGAAGTGCCCGGTTCAGTCATGGCCTCCGACGCCTTCTTCCCCTTCCGCGACGGCATCGACGCCGCTGCCAAGGCCGGCATCACCGCGGTGATCCAGCCCGGTGGCTCCATGCGGGACGAGGAGGTGATCGCCGCCGCCAACGAGGCGGGCATCGCCATGGTGTTCACCGGCATGCGCCACTTCCGGCACTAAGGGGAGCAACAAATGAAAGTATTGGTAATCGGCAGCGGCGGGCGGGAGCACGCCCTGGCCTGGCAGGCGGCCCGCGATACCCGGGTTGAGACGGTCTTTGTTGCCCCGGGCAACGCCGGCACCGCCCGCGAGCCCAAGCTTCAGAACGTGGCCATCGATGTGCTGGACCTGGACGGGCTGGTCGCTTTCGCCCAGAAAGAGACCGTGGCGCTGACCATCGTCGGCCCCGAGGCGCCGCTGGTCGAGGGCGTCGTGGACCGCTTCCAGGCCGCGGGGCTGGCCTGCTTCGGCCCCAGCGCCGGCGCCGCCCAGCTCGAAGGCTCCAAGGCCTTCACCAAGGACTTCCTGGCCCGGCACCGCATTCCCACGGCCGAGTACCAGAACTTCACCGAGGTGGAGCCCGCCCTGGCCTACCTGCGTGAAAAAGGCGCCCCCATCGTGGTCAAGGCCGACGGCCTGGCCGCCGGCAAGGGCGTCATCGTGGCCATGACCCTCGACGAGGCCGAGGCGGCGGTCGAGGACATGCTCTCGGGCAACGCCTTCGGTGACGCCGGCTGCCGGGTGGTTATCGAGGAGTACCTGGACGGCGAAGAGGCCAGCTACATCGTCATGGTGGACGGCGAGCACGTCCTACCCATGGCCACCAGCCAGGACCACAAGCGGGTCGGCGACGGCGACAGCGGCCCCAACACCGGCGGCATGGGCGCCTACTCCCCCGCCCCGGTGGTCACCCCCGAGATCGACCGGCGCATCATGGACGAGGTGATCCTGCCCACGGTGCGCGGCATGGCCGCCGAAGGCAACCCCTACACCGGTTTTCTCTACGCCGGCCTGATGATCATGGCCGACGGCACCCCCAAGGTGATCGAGTACAACTGCCGCTTCGGCGACCCCGAGACTCAGCCCATCATGCTGCGCCTGCAGTCGAGCTTGGTGGAGCTCTGCGAAGCGGCCCTGGCCCAGCGCCTGGATCAGGCCGAGGCCAAGTGGGACCCGCGCCCGGCAGTGGGCGTGGTGCTGGCGGCCAAGGGCTACCCGGCCAGCTACCCCAAGGGCGACGTGATTACCCTGCCCGCCGCTGAAGGCGAAGACAGCAAGGTGTTCCACGCCGGCACCGCCGAGCGTGACGGCCAGGTGGTCACCGCCGGCGGGCGCGTACTCTGCGCCACCGCCCTCGGTGAGGACGTCACCCAGGCCCAGGCCCGCGCCTACGAGCTGACCCGCCAGATCTGCTGGGACGGCGTCTACTATCGCAACGACATCGCCTACCGGGCCATCGCCCGCGAGCAACAGCGCTGATTGTTTAGCGGTTGAGCCACGGCTTCGGCCACGCCATTGACCTTTGATGTGTGACTGGCAAAAAAAGAACCCCGCTTTGCGGGGTTCTTTTGTTTGAGAGGGTCACTTTCAGCACAAAAGAGAAGCCCGGCTGTATCTTTAACAGCTTCCGCTGTGCGAACAAACCAGACGCCTTAAGCGCTATACCTGAATGGCGGGAAGCGCCCCAAAGGGGACGTAAAGAAGAACTTGTCTAGCTGGTCTTTTCACGCCCCAAAGGGGCCTCTCATGCAAAGCATTGTCTAACCGCTGGAGTCGCCCTAAAGCTGTTTCTGATATGGTTAATGATTAGGGAACCATCAGGTCTGGCCCAACTTCTTAAGGAGTACCGGTATTGAGCAATGAATGGGATAAATTTGCTGAGGGTTGGGATGTTGATGCCTCAGTACAAGAATATGCCAATCAGGCGTTCAGAGAGCTTTCAGATGTCCTAAACATTGATGGTCTATCTGTCTTTGACTTTGGTTGTGGTACTGGCAGCCTCACCCAACTCCTTAGCCCAAGGGCAAAAGGCATAGTTGCCCTTGATGGATCATCAGAAATGATAAGGATCTTGGCTAAGAAAAAGCTAAGTAACGTTTCCACCATTTCAGGCTTTCTGACTCAAGATTTGATTGATAGTCATCCACATCTAACTAATAAGTTTGACTTGATTGTAGCGTCATCGGTTTGTGGCTTTTTACCAGATTACGAAATGACACTTGGGCTGTTAAGGTCACTTTTGAAAAGTGGTGGTTTATTTATACAGTGGGACTGGCTGTCGAACGATGAACCCTCGATAACGGGGTTATCTGAAAGCAGGGTGTTGCATGCTCTAAGAGCAAATAGATTTGTTGATATTCAGATAAAAAGACCATTCGAAATGAATAGCTCAAATGGCACTATGACGGTATTAATGGCCGTCGGTAAAAAATCTAACAAGCCGTCGCCCATCACCCGCTCTGTGAGTTGAACCTCCAAACCGATGCGCGAAGTTATGGCTAGTTACGGCAGCGCTTGAAGTCATAATATTTCGGGTCTACAGAGAGGGAATCTTCGTAATGTTCATTGAAACCATAGATAAATACGCTAGCGGAAGGGTGTGTCTATATTCATTTTGCTTTTCCATGAGTGTCTACTTATTGATTGTTCTTTACTCGATACCCTTGGTCTCTGGATATGCGCAAGAGATGATGCTTTTTGACATGTTACCGACGGGGTACACATACGATTACGCTGTTTCACTACTGTCGCAGCTCGGGACCGAAGGGAGAGGCTTGTATTTGTCACTTCAACTCCCTCTAGATTTGGTATATCCCTTATCTTTCGGTATCTCGCATGCGTGGATCATATGCTGGCTACTTGGCAAAGCCGGAACCACTTCCCGGTTAGCTTCCTATGCTTGTTTGCTCCCTGTCGCGGGATGCTTGCTCGACTACTCAGAGAACATCGCTATTTTCAGCATGCTGACTAGCTATCCAGGCATTACAGAGAGCGACGTCCAGCTATCTAGCACTTTCACGATCTTTAAGAGCTTTTTTGTAACTATCACTTACGTGGTGATTTGTGGGCTGCTTGTATTAACTACCGCTCGAAAGATGAGAGCAAAGAAAAATTAGTTGGCGTAGATGCTGGCTAGCGAGTCATTTAACTTCAGCACTCAGCTAAGGCCTCCAGAGGGCGACGCGGGTTTCCGGCCCGTCAATGACGCGTTATCGCTGAATCGCCAGCGGCCGCCAAGTGCTGGTGAGCGCCCAATGATGCCCTCGATCACGAGAGGGCAGAGGCCGCCCCAAAGCTGACGCCTGCTATAGACGAGGCTTGACCAAGCTTGCAGGATGGGTCACCTTGCTGGGACAGGATATTTAACTGTTATATTTACAAGGAGGTTTGGGGCATTGAACTGGGACGATGTCTTTAAATTCATTACAGCAGCAATCGCATCAGTTGGAGTGGCCGGAGCAGTCATATTTGCACTCTCCAGTTGGCTTGGCAAAGTCTGGGCATCAAGAATTCTTGACCGAGAGAAAAACTGTCTTAATAAAGAATTGGAAGCTACAAAGAGAGAACTTGATGTATATAAAGAAAAATTCTTGCGAAACCATAACGACAAAATAGTCGTATATCGCGCTGTCATCGATATAGTTTCAAAGCTTCTGGCATCTTTCGACTCTTTTCAATCTGGCCGACTTAAACAGTCGGATGCTGCAAAAGCCTTCGATCTATTCAACGAGCAGCGCATGCAAGCATACGGTTACCTTGCAATGCTAGCCCCTCAACAAGCGATGGATGCCCATGATCGTCTCATCGACCACCTGATAATGATATCTAATGGAAGTGCCCCCTATGAATGGGAAAAGGTACGAGACCTGGCAGTCACATTTATCAATGAGGTTCGCATTGATGTGGGAATCGACAAAGATCCAATTATCTATAATGGCGAATTATAAATATAACAATTCCGTCAACGTACGGCCCTGCTGTGCTGGACTCGGACCTTCGCTGCTACGCAGCCTCGACCCGTTTTTGAGGCGCTATAGTGCTTGGAGTTGTGAGGTTAAGGAACTAAGAAAATGAGGGAGCTTTTGGTAATTCTAACAGCAATAGTTTCGCTTTTTGGAAGCATCTTTATAGCCGGTCAAACATTAAGCTGGCTAGGGATTTCAGAAGCAGATACAGATAGCACAGCATTCAATGTGCAGTTTGCTTTCGTCCTAGTTTTTTCAATTATTGTATCTTATTTGGCAGCGAACGCAGTAGAGGGGAATTTTAGCGTTACCTTAAGTAAGGTTTTGAATTTTTTATTCCGTGTTTTTCTAGCATGCTTAGCATTAGGCGGCCTTTATTTATTGTGGCTAGCTGTTCCTGTATGGGCATTCTTCATAATAACTATACTTGCCTTAATATTATTTGTTTTAACGTTAATATGGTTGAATTTGTCCACAAAGAGATAAAACAACCACTTTTTACAAGGCATTCAATTACACTCAGCAAACTGGCTAGGACCTCCAGACGACTACTCAGCTTTTAAGCCAGTTAATGCGGCTTTGTCGCTATCTAGCTCTTCTATAATGATGGAATTAGTAGCTCCTTAGTAATCATCTAAATCAGAGAGTCGGCCCAATTTTTCTGCTCTATTAGCACTGAGAATATTCTGTATATTCTTAAGCTTTTCATCTATTGGCCACATCTTTTTATGGATTTGTTCAGAATGCGCTGCAATGTCATTCATATGTGCTGTATTGTTCAGTGTTTTATACATAATGTTTGTCATGTATCTCAATTGACTAAGGAGCTTTGATAAGAGCACCACCGTAACTAGCAGTAGCGCCACAACAACATACAGAAGTGCATCACTCATAGTTTGATTCCTTTATTCAATTCACGTTTATATAACCAACAAAAATAAGAACCTAAGGAACTAGCGTTGTAGCTCCCATAGAAACATCTCAATATCAACTTCTATTCTCTTTTCAAGAGATTCACCTTTAGTCAATTGTGATGGGTCTACTCCCTGTACAAAAATATCAAAAAAACTATCCTGCATATCCCATACAACATTTTCAAACGGGCCTGCATGGAAGGGAAAAGCCCTAACTTCCATCCCCACTTGAGGTATGAATGGGAGGTGAATTTGCTTTACCAAGTAGGTGTGGATGTCATTTCTACTTCCGTCTTTATAGTAAGGACGATTTATTCGACAGGGATATTTGGTCATTTCTTGCCATTCCGTATTGCACTGTAGTTCTAATAAATTGGAGGGCTTCCTCCACAGTCGCTGTCGCCAGCGATGTCCGGCTTGCAGATCATCGTTATCTCATGATCCCAATGTATCGGCAAACTGCTAACTCCGCTATGTTACAGGCATGTTCCAGTCCAACGGTCACAGACGGACCAACGACCGCTTGCCGGAAATGGGATTGACTCAGGATACCCCTGGGAGTTGGATCGTCAGCGGCAGCAAAGTGTTGCTAGCTGCCGCCTACCCCATCCCTTTCTAGTGTCCGGAATGGGGCCATAAGCAGACGATCACCCGTCCATCCCCCACACAAGAAAACAGTGCTTTGCGAAGAGCGCTTATTGCCTTTTGCCGCGAGAAAGCAGCAACAACTCAATCCAGCGGCTCCAGACTTTCAAAGGGGGGAATCCACTGCCGTGTATCGGTGCCGTAGAGCCGGCAAAGGTCGTCATGGAGCGCCGCATCTTCGCGGGCCAGGTCGTGGGGGACGCTGAAAAAGGCTTCAGCGGCGACACTGAAGAACTCCTCCGGGCCTTCCAGGCCCACCTCGGAGAAGACGCTGGGCTGGTCCGCCAGCAGGCGGGCGCGAAATGCATCGAACCCCGCCCGCAACGCCTCCGTACCGCCGCTCAGCCCCAGCAGTTGATCCATAACGTGGGCAAACTCGTGGACACCCAGGTTGGCGCCGTAGTAGATCGCCTCGCTCTCCTCCTGCAGCCGCTGCCAGGAGAGCACCACCTTGGAGACGCCGAACGCCTCGCCGTCCAGGTCCACGAGGTCCGGATAGACCAGCACCCAGCGCACGCTGCGAAAAAACGAGACCGGCTGGGCTCGGCCCACAAGCGCCGCGTGGGCGGCGATCAGTACCTGCATGGGCTCGTCCACCTCGAGCCCGTACTGGCCGTAAAAGGTCTTGTGCTTTAAAAATCCGGGGATAAAACGCAGCACATCGTCCTGCAGGGCGCCGGGCATCAGCTCGAAAAGGGCCATACGGCGCTCCAGCAGGGAACGCCAGCGGCTCAGTACGGCGGGGCTTACCGGGTCACTACCGAACATGGATCACGCTCAAACACAGATACTCAACACGCAGACATCGAGCCCTCGCCGAACCCTCATCGAGCCCGGTGGCGGAACACAAAAAAGGCGGCCTTGCGGGCCGCCTTTTTTTAACACTGCGCCGTTGCTCAGGCAAATGCCTTGCGCAGGACAATGGTTTCGTTGCGGTCGGGCCCAGTGGAGATAATGTCCACCGGCGCCTCCATCAACTCTTCCAGACGCTTGATGTAGTCACGGGCGGCCTGGGGCAGCTCATCCAGGGAGCGGGCCCCGACGGTGGACTCGCTCCAGCCGGGCATCTCTTCGTAAACCGGGCAAACGGCCTCGTAGCCTTCGCTGTCGCCGGGGCTGCTCACGCGGTTGCCGTCGGCGTCCTCGTAGGCCACGCAGATTTTCACCGTCTCCAGGCCGTCCAGTACGTCCAGCTTGGTCAGGCAGATGCCCGAGACCGAGTTGATCTGGATCGAGTGCTTCAGGGCCACCGCGTCAAACCAGCCGCAACGACGGGCGCGGCCGGTGGTGGCGCCGAACTCGTGGCCCTGCTTGGCCAGGTGGGCGCCGGTCTCGTCAAACAGCTCGGTGGGGAAAGGCCCGGAGCCGACGCGGGTGGTGTAGGCCTTGGTGATCCCCAGGATGTAGTCCAGGTAGAGCGGGCCAAAGCCGCTGCCGGTGGCGGTGCCGCCGGCCGTGGTGTTGGAGGAGGTCACGTAGGGGTAGGTGCCGTGGTCGATGTCCAGCAGCGAGCCCTGGGCCCCTTCGAACAGGATGTTGTCACCGTTGCGGCGGAAATCATGCAGCATGGCGGTGACGTCGGCGATCATCGGCTTGAGCTCTTCGGCCATCACCAGCGCCTGGTCCAGGGTTTTCTGGTAGTCGATCGCTTCTACCTTGTAATACTGGGTCAGGGCGAAGTTGTGGTACTCCACCACCTCCTTCAGCTTGCTGGCAAAGCGCTTGGGGTCCAGCAGGTCGCCCAGACGCAGGCCGCGGCGCGCCACCTTGTCTTCGTAGGCCGGTCCGATGCCGCGCCCGGTGGTGCCGATCTTCGCCTCGCCGCGGGCCAGTTCGCGGGCCTGGTCCAGCGCCACGTGATACGGCAGGATCAAGGGACAGGCGGGGCTCAGGCGCAGCCGCTCGCGGACGGGAACGCCCTTGGCTTCAAGCTCGCCGATCTCCTTGAGCAGCGCTTCGGGTGACAGCACCACGCCGTTTCCGATCAGACAGAGGACATTTTCGCGCAGGATGCCAGAGGGAATCAGGTGCAAAACGGTCTTTTCCCCGTCGATCACCAGCGTATGGCCGGCGTTATGCCCGCCCTGGAACCGCGCCACGGCGCTGACCTGCTCGGTGAGCAGGTCAACAATTTTGCCCTTGCCCTCGTCGCCCCACTGCGTACCCAAAACAACGACGTTCTTACCCATAAATCGCTAATCTCTAGTTTTGCAAAAAAATGGAAGGAAGCGGCTATCGATGCCTCAGAAGGGCACTACCCGCCAATGTCCGTCACGCTGCACCAGTCGACGGTCGCAGCCCAAATCTTCCGCATCCAGCGTCTCCTGCCCGGGCAGCGCATAGAGCACCCGCTCTCCGGCGCCACGCAGCCGTGCAACCTCGTCGCCCAGCCCGGGATCCTTGTCCAGGGGCGCGAGAATCGCCCTCGGTTGATTTTCGACCCGCGGCGCCTGCTCCACAATCACCTTAAGGTCGGCACTGAAACCGGTGGCGGGCCGGGCGCGACCAAACACCTTGCCGATCTCGTCATAGCGCCCGCCCTTGGCGAGCGGCTGACCGTAGCCCGGGGTGAAGGCAGCGAACACGACACCGGTGTGGTAGTTATAGCCGCGCAGTTCACTCAGGTCGAAATAGAGGGCAACCCCGGGGAAGCGGCGGGAAACGGTGTCGGCGATACGCTCAAGGTCAGCCAGGGCCTCGGCCACGGCGCCTTTGCCGGCGCCGAACAGCGCCTGGGCCCGCGCCAGCACCGCCTGGTCGCCGTTAAGGGCCGGCAGCGCCCGCAGCTTCTCTAGCAGCGGGGCGTCCAGGGAGAGCCGCTCGAGCAGCGCGTTGTATTCGGTAAGCGCCTTGCCCTGCAGCAGATTGAACAGTTCGCTCTGCTGATCCGGCTCCAGCCCCGCCTCGTCCACCAGGGCCCGGTAAAAGGCAACGTGGCCAAGGTCCAGGGTCAGGTTGTCGATGCCAGCGTGCCGCAGGGTCTCGAGCATCAGGCAGATCACCTCGATATCGCTCTCAACCCCGGCGTGGCCGTATAGTTCGGCGCCGATCTGCAGCGGCGTGCGGCTGGCCAGCATGTTGGCCGCACGGGTGTGCAACACCGAATTGGCGTAGCAGAGCCGGGTCGGCATCTGGTGATTCAGGCTGTGGGCATCAATACGGGCCACCTGGGGGGTGGTATCGGCGCGCAGCCCCATCAATCGACCGGTCAGCTGATCGGTGACTTTAAAGGTGTTCAGGTCCAGGTCGTTGCCAGTACCGGTGAGCAGGGATTCGAGGAATTCAACCAACGGCGGCATCACCAGGTCGTAGCCCCAGCTATGGAACAGGTCCAGCAACAGGCGCCGCTGACGCTCCACCCGCCAGGCCTCGGGAGGCAGGATCTCGTTCACGCCATCAGGCAGTAACCAGCGGTCGGCTATGGACATGGGATTGCAGACTCCTCAGATGAAACAGTGCGTTAGTGAATCCAGTAAAGGGCTGCCGTGCCCAACAACATACTGATCAGCCCGGTCGTGCGCAGGGTGCGGTCATCGATCATCGCCAGCCGGCTGACCAGAGTGCGCCAGCGCTGTGGATACAGAAACGGAATGATGCCCTCGAGGACCAGCATAAGGCAGACGGCAATGGCCAGTTCCCGCCAGAATTCCATCGATTTCCCCGCTATCGCCGCCGCCCGCGACGAAAAGCGGGCTTTCTGGCGAGCCAAAAAAAACCGGGAGGAATCCCGGTTGCTGGATCATACCACATTTTCACGCGCTGTCGCATCCCCCGGCACCGCTTGCGGTGCCGGGGGATGCTGGATCAGGGCGTTTGTTCTCCCGACCGGTTGAGGTACTTGAAGAACTCGCTGCTAGGCTCCAGCACCATCACGTCATTCTTGTCGCTGAAGGTGTTGCGGTAAGCCGCCAGGCTGCGGTAGAAGGAGTAGAACTCTGGGTCTTGCCGGTAGGCCTTGGCGTAGATATTCGCCGCCGTTGCATCCCCCTCACCGCGCAGGGTTTCGGCTTCGCGGAACGCCTCAGCCAGAATCACCGTCTTGCGCCGATCCGCGTCGGCCCGGATCCCCTCGGCCAGCTCCTTACCCTTGGAGCGCAGCTCCCGCGCCTCCCGCTCCCGCTCGGTGCGCATCCGCTCGAACACGGACTGGCTTACCTCGGTGGGCAGGTCGATGCGCTTGACCCGGATATCGATCACTTCGATGCCGAGCTCCTCGGTGCTGATTTCGTTCAGCTCGTTGCGCAGTTCAACCATCAGCTCTTCCCGCTCGCCCGAGACCACTTCGGTCAGGGTACGCTGACCAAACTGGTTACGCAGCCCCGTATCCACCCGCGAGGCCAGGATGTCCGCAGCGCGGAACTCATCACCGGAGGTGGAGCGGTAGTAGGTCTTGACGTTGGCGATCCGCCACTTCAGAAAAGAATCCACGATCAGACGCTTTTTCTCCAGGGTCAGGTAGTCCTGGGGACGCACGTCCAGGGTCTGCACCCGGCCGTCAAACTTACGCACTTCGTTGACGATGGGAAACTTGAAGTGCAGGCCCGGTTTCACGTCAGGGTTGACGATCTCGCCAAAGCGCAGCAGCACCGCCCGCTCGGTCTCCTTGACGATGTAGGCCGACTTGGAACCGATGGTCAGAACCAGCAGCAGGCCGGCTAGAAAGACAAAGGATCTGGTGCCCATGTTAACGGCCCTCCCTTCTGGTGCTTGCCTGGCGACGACGCAGGCGTTCAATCACTTCGTTGGCCACCTCGTCCACGCTGGTCTCGTCCAGACGCTGGGTACCGCTGGTGATGTTCTGGGTCGCCGTGGTGCGATCAACGATCTTGTCCAGCGGCAGGTACATGATGTTGTTGCCACCCTCAACATCCATCAGCACCTTGGTGGAGCTGGAGAGGACGGACTCCACCGCGTCCAGGTACATCCGCTCGCGGGTGACCCCGGGTGCCTGCCGGTACTCGGCCAGCAGGGCTTTGAAACGGCTGGTTTCACCCTCCGCCTTGGCGATCACCTCTTCGCGGTAGGCATTGGCCTCTTCCAGCAGGCGCTGAGCCTCACCGCGGGCCTCTGGAACGATGCCGTTGGCATAGGCCTCGGCCT
This sequence comes from Motiliproteus sp. SC1-56, assembly GCF_017309075.1. GTDB lineage: Bacteria > Pseudomonadota > Gammaproteobacteria > Pseudomonadales > Balneatricaceae > Motiliproteus. The sequence goes on from NZ_JAEMGS010000008.1 coordinate 30,257, forward strand.
GGTTTTTCACCCGTTGCTCGTCCTCGCGGGCCTTGATCACGTCGTCAAAGGCCGCTTGCACCTGGCTGGGCGCCTGGGTGGTTTCAATGTTGACCTTGGAGATACGCAGTCCCGTGCCATAGTCGGTCATGTAGTCCTGGATCCGCTCCTGCACTTCGGTGCCCAACAGCGCCCGCCCCTCGGTGAGGATGTAGTGCATCTCGGAGGTACCGACCACGTGGCGCAGGGCGCTTTCGGTGGCATGGGCCAGACTCACTTCCGGGTCGCGGACGTTCAGCACGAACGCCTTGGGCTCGGTGACCTGGTACTGCACCTTGAGGCCGACCTCGACGATGTTTTCATCCTCGGTGAGCATCAGCGCCCGGTGGTCCTTGGACCGAACCTGGGTCACGTTGACCGGATAACGGCTGTCGAGGAGCGGCGGATTCCAACGCAAGCCGGGCATCACGGTATCGTGGTACTTGCCCAGGCGCAGGACGACAACCCGCTCCTGCTCATTGACGGTATAGACACCCATGAAGCCCCACACCGCGACCAGGGCAACCAGCAGTAACAGGATCCCGCCGCGGCCCAGGTTAGGCCCGCCGCTGGAGCCACCGCCGCGACGCTTGCCGCCGCCGAAGATGCCGTTCATCTTCTCCTGCAGTTTCTTCAGCGCCTCGTCGAGGTCCGGCGGCCCTTGGTCACCGCCACCGCCCCCGCTGCGGCCACCGCCGCCCCAGGGATCTTGGTTCTTGCCGTTGCCACCCGGCTCATTCCAGGCCATAGCTGTCTCCGTTATCCAGTAATTCAGTGCCTGCGCATTGTAGGAAGCCCCCCCTTGCCTTGCAAGCAGGGTGCCGCCTAGTGCGCGGGGTCGAGAAAACGCTCCGGAGGGACCCCGGCGCGACTTAATAACTGCAGTAGATCTCGCTTCTGCACGCGTACTTCAAGGGCCAGCTCGCCACCCTCGCCCACCTGCTCGTCCAGCACCGCGCCCTGCGCGTAAAGCTGGGCCCGCAACGCCCCCTCGTGGGGCTGGAGGTGGAGCCAACGGTGGACAACCTCGGTGCCCATCAGTTCACTGACCGCCTCGAAGAGCAGCTCGACGCCCTCCCCACTCTGGGCCGAGAGCCAGACCCGCAACGGGCGCCCCTCGTCGTCCCGGTCGATGCGCGGCGTGGCGCCCTCGATCAGGTCGATTTTGTTGTAAACCTCGAGCATCGGCACATCATCCGCACCGATCTCCTTCAGAACATCCAGCACCTGCTCGATGTTGGAGGTTCTCTCTTCCGCTGCTGCGTCAACCACGTGGAGCAGCAGGGCCGCATCGCTTGTTTCCTGCAACGTCGCGCGAAACGCCTCCACCAGCTTGTGGGGCAGGTGGCGGATAAAGCCCACGGTATCTACCAGGATCGCCGGCCCCACATCGTCCACTTCGATGCGGCGCAGGGTCGGATCCAGGGTAGCGAACAACTGGTCGGCGGCGTAGACCCGAGCCTCGGTGAGACGGTTGAACAGGGTGGATTTGCCGGCGTTGGTGTACCCGACCAGCGAGAGGGTTGGAATTTCCGCCCGTTTACGGGAACGTCGCCCCTGCTCGCGCTGTTTGCGGACTTTTTCCAGGCGTCGAAGGATGGACTTGATGCGCGCGCGCAGCAGGCGGCGGTCGGTCTCCAGCTGGGTTTCACCCGGTCCCCGAAGACCAATCCCCCCTTTCTGTCGTTCCAGGTGGGTCCAGCCCCGCACCAGCCGCGTGGACATATGCTCCAGCTGGGCCAGCTCCACCTGCAGCTTACCTTCGTAGGTGCGGGCCCGCTGGGCAAAGATATCCAGGATCAACCCCGTGCGGTCGAGCACCCGGCACTTGAGGGCCTGCTCAAGGTTGCGCTCCTGAGCGGGCGAGAGGGCGTGATTGAAAAGCACCAGGGCAGCGTCCTGGTCGCGGACCGTTTCAGCGATCTCCTCGACCTTGCCGGGACCAACAAAATACTTGGGGCTGGGACGGTTCCGTGACCCCGAAATCAGGGCCACGGGGTCAGCGCCGGCAGACAATGCCAGTTCCTCGAACTCCCGGGGATCCTCTCGGTCCTCTTCCTCAGCCAGCTCCAGGTGAACCAGTACCGCCGTTTCGCCCGATTCAGGCCGTTCGAAAAACAAGCATCAACCTCGATCAGGCGCCTTCTTCAGGAGCGGCGACGGGGGTTTTAACCGGGCGCGAGGGGACGACCGTGGAGATCGCATGCTTGTACACCATCTGGCTGACGGTGTTTTTCAGCAGGATGACAAACTGATCGAAGGATTCGATCTGTCCCTGCAGTTTGATGCCGTTTACCAAAAAGATCGAAACGGGAACACGTTCCTTTCGCAGGACGTTCAGGTAAGGGTCTTGTAACGTTTGCCCTTTTGACATTTTGCACTCCTTAAAAAGCACTGACTGTCGTTCTTAATGAAAGTAATTAAGCGGTGAGCCACCTTAAGCTATGGATTTCAGCGCTTCTCGCGGGGCTGCGCCAGCGGCCCACCCTGAGTGGGGCCGACTTCCACTATCTTAGGTAGTCGTGCACCAAATTCAAGGCGTTGGCATACAATTGGGTATCGCAGGCATCGAGCCGGCGGAGCCCTTCCCAGCCGCGTAACCAAGTCAGTTGGCGCTTGGCCAGCTGGCGGGTTGCGATGATACCACGCTCAACCATCTGTTCGTAATCCCAATTGCCGCTCAAATACTCCCACATCTGGCGGTAACCGACACAACGGATAGAGGGCAGCCCGGGGTGCAGGTCCCCACGCCGATACAAGGCCCGGACCTCCTCTTCAAAGCCGGCCTCGAGCATGGCGTGAAAACGCCGCGCGATCCGCTCGTGCAGCAGCGCACGGTCCGGCACCTCGACGCCGATCTGCAGCGGTGTGTAAGGCAGGGCACTGGCCTGCTGTTCGGCCCAGAGCTCGCTCAGCGAGCGGCCGGTAAGCTCATATACCTCCAGCGCCCGCTGCAAACGCTGGGGGTCGTTGACATGGATGCGGGCGGCGGCCTCCGGGTCCACGGCCTGCAGACGCCGGTGCAACGCGTCCCAGCCCTGCTGCTCAGCCTCTTCGAGCAGCCGTGCACGCACCGCCTCGTCCGCCTTGGGCAAGGCCGACAATCCCTCCAGCAAGGCTTTGAAATAGAGCATGGTCCCGCCCACCAGCAGCGGAATCCGCCCCGCCCGGTGGCTCGCTTCGATCGCGGCGAGGGCGTCGCGCCGAAACGCCGCTGCGGAATAGCTCTCCGCTGGATCACAGATATCAATCAGTTGGTGGGGCGCCTCGGCCAGCACCGCCGGTTCCGGCTTGGCCGTGCCGATATCCATGCCCCGGTAGATCAACGCCGAGTCGACACTGATCAGATCGCACGGCAGCTCTCGGGCCAGATGCACCGCCAGATCGGTCTTACCGGTGGCGGTGGCCCCCATCACGAAGATCACCGGGGCCTGCTGCGCCATCACTGCCCCCTCAGGAAAAGCTTGTCCAGGGCGTCCAGGTCCAGCTGGGTCCAGGTAGGACGACCGTGGTTGCACTGCCCGCTGCGCTCGGTGCGCTCCATATCCCGCAACAGCGCGTTCATCTCCGGCACCGTCAGCTGCCGGTTGGCGCGCACCGAGCCGTGGCACGCCATGGTGGCGAGCAGCTCGTTCTGGCGCGCTTCGATCCGGTCGCTGCGCCCCTCGACCAGCAGGTCCGAGAGCACATCCCGCACCAGCTGCTCCACATCGCCGTCTTTGAGCAGGGCCGGCACCTGCCGCACCACCAGGGACTCGGTCCCCATGCGGGTGAACTCGAAGCCCAGCCGGCGGAACTGCTCGGCGTGGGTTTCGGCACAGTCCGCCTCGCGCTGGCTCACCGCCAGCGACAGCGGCACCAGCAGCGGCTGCGAGCGGACCCCCTGCTCGGCATAGGAGACCTTCAACCGTTCGTAGACGATTCGCTCGTGGGCCGCGTGCATATCGACCAGCACCAACCCCTTGGCGTTCTGGGCCAGCACGTAGATGCCGTGAAGCTGGGCCAGGGCGTAGCCCAAGGGCGGCGCCTGATCCTGCGCCTGGGCATCAATCTTCTCCCCGACAACGCCTTGAGCGCCGCCAATGCCCTGCGCCGAACCGAAAAACGGCGCCGCCGGCGGTGGCACCGGAGACGTCGGCTGGGTCCCGGTTGGTGCCGGGTGAAGCGCGGCATAGGCTTGCAGCTGTTCGGCCACCGCCCCCCGGGAGGCGGGCCGTTCCTGGCTGTACAGGGGGATGCCCTGCTGCCCCCGAAACTCACCGGCAGCGATGCCGCTGGCGGCCGGCGCGGGCGCAGGCTGCAACGCCTGGGCCTCGACCCGGTCGGCCGGGGTCACATCCGCCAGGCCCCGGTGCAGGGTGCGGAAGAGAAAGTCGTGGACCAGGCGGCCGTCGCGGAACCGAACCTCGTGCTTGGTGGGGTGGACGTTGACGTCCACGTCGGCGGGGTTAAGCTCCAGAAACAGCACAAAGGTGGGGTGACGACCGCCGTAGAGCACATCCCGGTAGGCCTGGCGCACGGCGTGGGCCACCAGTTTGTCGCGAATGGCCCGGCCGTTGACGAAAAAGTACTGCAGATCTGCCTGGCTGCGTGAATAGCTGGGCAAGCCGACCCAGCCCCAGAGCCGCAGGCCGGAGGCCTCCACATCCAGGGCGATGGCATTTTCCATGAAGGGGGTGCCGCAGACCGAGGCGACGCGCCGCTCCTGCTCCACCTGGCTGACCGCGGGGCGCAGTTGGTGAATGACACGGCCGTTATGCCGCAGCTGCAACCCCAGTTCGAAGCGGCTCAGGGCAATCCGCTTGACCACCTCTTCCAGGTGACCGAACTCAGTTTTCTCGGTGCGCAGGAACTTGCGCCGCGCCGGGGTATTGAAGAAGAGATCACGCACCTCGACGGTGGTGCCCTGAGGGTGCGCGGCGGGCTTCACCACGGCCTGCATTTCCCGCCCCTCGCTGCTCACCTCCCAGGCCGTATCGGCCCCGGCGGCCTGGGAGGTGAGCGTCAGCCGCGAGACCGAGCTGATACTGGCCAGCGCCTCGCCCCGAAACCCCAGGGTGCCCACCGCTTCCAGATCATCCAGCACCTTGATTTTACTGGTCGCATGTCGACTCAGCGCCAGTTCCAGGTCTTCCTTATCGATGCCGCCGCCGTTATCGCGCAGACGGATCAGCTTGGTGCCGCCTTTCTCGATGTCCAGGTCGACCCGGCTGGCGCCCGCGTCAAGGCTGTTTTCCAGCAGTTCCTTCACCACGGAGGCAGGGCGTTCAACCACCTCGCCGGCGGCGATCTGGTTGGCCAGACGCGGCGATAACAGCTCAATTCGATTCATGGGTATTCCGTAAAGATGGGGTCGGGGTCATTCAGGAAGCGGGGATGTGGATTACCTGGCCCACGCGAATGGTATCAGATTTGAGGTCGTTCTCCTCGCGCAGCCGCTTGAGCGAGATGCCGTTGCGACTGGCGATCATCGACAGGGTGTCGCCACGCACCACCCGGTATGGGACGCCCCGCTGCTTGGCCTTCCAGGCCAGCCAGGTCATGGCGGGGGGCTTGCGGGTGAAATGGTGCTTAATGCCGTTGAACAGCGCCCGGGCGAGGGCCTGCTGGTGGCTACGGCTTTTGAGCTTGCGCGCCTCGCCGGGATTGGAGATAAACCCGGTCTCCACCAAGATAGAGGGAATGTCCGGCGACTTGAGCACCATGAAGCCCGCCTGCTCGACCCGCTGCTTGTGCAGGCGCGCCACCTTGCCCATGTCCCTGAGCACGTAGCGTCCCACCTCCAGGCTGTCGCTGAGACTCGCGGTCATCGACATATCCAGCAACACCCCGGCCAGCACCTCGTCCTTGTCGTCCAGGCTCAGGGTACCTACGCCTCCGACCAGGTCGGTGTTGTTCTCACGTCCCGCCAGCCAACGACCCAGCTCACTGCTGGCCCCCCGCTCGGACAGGGCCCAGACCGACGCGCCACGGGCCCGGGGATCCTTGAAGGCATCTGCATGAATCGAAACAAAGAGGTCGGCCCCGGCCTTGCGAGCCAGGCGGGTGCGTTTGCGCAGGGGAATGTAGTAATCGCCGTCGCGGATCAGCACCGGCTTGAAGCCGGGTTCACGCTCCAGCAACGCCGCCAGCTCCCGGGCAATGGCCAGCACCACCTCTTTTTCATGGAGCTTGCCGGGACCGATCGCCCCCGGGTCTTCACCACCGTGGCCGGCATCGATGGCCACCACCACGTCGCGACGGGGGTCCGCCTTGTTCTCCCGTCCCGTATCGGCCAGGGTCCGGGCCCGCGGTTTTTCCGGCTTCAGCAGGTCCACCACCAGGCGGTGGCCGTACTTGTTGTTAGGGGCGAGGTCAAAACTGCGGGGCGGATTCTTGGCACTCAGGTCCAGCACGATCCGCACATCTTTCTGGTTGCGACGGCCGCTGCGAATGTCCTTTATCGGGGTGCCCTTGAGATCCAGCGACGCCAGCGAGGCCTTGAGCCGGCTGTCGGCGATGTCGATGACGATCCGATCCGGGTTGGAGAGCGTAAAAAGGCGGTGATTGGCCGGACCGGACAGGTCGAACACCAGTCGGGTATGGTCGGGGGCCGGCCAGATACGCAGCTTCTCGATATCAGCCGCCCACCCGTGCAGAGGAGACAGCAAAGCCAGCAGTACCCCCAGTGATCTCCAGACCTTTCCCATTTACGACTCGTTTTCGGCTGGTTGTTCGGTGTAGCGGTGCAGCGCTTCAAGCATCGCCATGCCCCGTGCCTGCATCGCGTGGCAATTGATCAGGCGCCCCTCGCCGGCCTTTTCGATAGTGATCTTAAGGTCCGGCGTCGGCAATATCGCCGCGCCCCGCTCGGGCCACTCCACCAGGCGCACTGCCGGTGCGGAAAAGTAGTCCCGAATCCCCAGGTACTCGAGCTCCTCGGGATCCCCCAGGCGGTAAAGATCAAAATGATAAACCAGGCCGGCGTCCAATTCATAGGGCTCGACCAGGGTATAGGTGGGGCTTTTGACGGCGCCGGCGTGGCCGAAAGAGCGCAGCACACCCCGACTGAGCGTGGTCTTGCCCATCCCCAGATTGCCGATCAGAAAAATGGTCGCCTCCCCTTCCGAGGCCCGGCCCAGGGCCTGACCAAAGGCGACCATGGCCGCCTCGCCCTCCACCAAAAAGCTTTGTTGTGTCACATCCATCGTTGCGTCACATCCTTCCCATTAATCACCCACTCGGGGGTTCAGCAAGCGGCGCGCCGGCACCAGCAGGTCACTGGCCAGCAGGCCGCGCTCACCTTCGACCGCGGCCTGCTCGTCACCCGCCAGAGCGTGGGCCGCCACTGCGCAGCTCGCCGCCGCCGACGGCTCCATCTTCTGGGCCAGCAGCCCGGCGATCAGCCCGCCCAGCACATCACCCATCCCGCCGCTGCCCATGCCCGGGTTACCGGCATGGCACAGGCGCAGCTGGCGACCATTCGCAATCAGGGTCCCGGCCCCTTTTAACACCGACACCCCACCGTATCTTTCCTGTAACTGGTTAACGGCGGCAAAGCGGTCGGCTTGAACAGCGGCAGTATCGCAATCGAGCAGACGCGCCGCCTCCCCCGGGTGCGGCGTCAACACCCAGTTGCTGCGCTGGCGCGACTGAACCAGCTCACCCTGGTTCAACAAGTTGAGGGCATCGGCATCCAGCACCAGCGGCAGCTCCGACGCCTGGACCGCATGCAGCAACTGGCCCGACCAGGCGCTCTGCCCCAGCCCCGGACCCAGCAGCACCACCGTGGCCCGCTCCAGCAGGGGCGCCAAGGCCTGCCCCGAGGCAACCCCGTGGGCCATCACCTCCGGGCAACGGGCGTTGATCGCCGCCAGGTGCTCGGGCCGGGTCGCCGCGGACACCAGCCCGGCGCCGCTGCGGGCGGCGGCCGTGGCCGCCAGGATCAGCGCGCCCGCCATGCCGTAATCGCCGCCGACGACCAGCACATGGCCGAAATCCCCCTTGTGCGCGCTGCGGCGCCGACGCTTCAGGGTTTGCTGCAGCAGCGCCGCGTCCGCCAGCCGCAGGGAGACCGGCAACTCGTCGTAAACGGTTGCGGGCACCTGCAGATCGTCAAACCGCAGCGCCCCCGCACAGTCCGGTCCCCGGTGGGTAAACAGCCCCCGCTTGAGGCCGATAAAGCTGATGGTGCAGTCCGCCCGCACCGCACACCCCAGCTCCCGCCCGGTATCGGCACAGAGGCCCGAGGGAATGTCCACGGCCAGCACCGGCGCGGAGGCAGCGTTGACCGCCTCGATCACGGGCACGTAGTCACCGCGGACCGGCCCGGTCAGGCCCGTGCCCAGCAAGGCATCAACGATCACATCCTCGGTCAGCCCAAGGCCGGGCCCGGCCGATTGGACCACTACACCCTTGGCCCGTGCCCAGTAGTAGGCCTCCAGCGCCTCGCCGCGCAGGCGCTCCAGCACCGCCTCGCCACCGGGCACATAGACGCTGACACTGAGCTGCTGCTCCTGGGCCAGTCCGGCGATGATGAAGCCGTCCCCGCCGTTGTTTCCCGGGCCGCACAGCACCGCTAAGGAGCGGGCCTCGGGCCAGCGCTGGCGCAACACCCGGTAAGCGCTGCGGCCGGCCCGCTGCATCAGCTCGAAACCGGCGATGCCCGAGGCAATCGCCAGCCTGTCCAGCTCCCGGGTCTGGGCGGCGGTGTAGAGGGGAGCTTGGTCGGGCAGTTGAAAATATGGCATCTGCAGGCCCCGATTGGTTATCATTTGGGCGTATTATACGGTGCCCTCACGGCCCCTTCCATGCAGTGCCCGGCTGCCGGCAACCCCAGGAAACCGCCCCGTCCATGCTCTCCCCTACCCTTCGTGACGACCCTGCCGCCCTGACCCGCGCCGTCAAACAATGGGCCCGGGAACTGGGTTTCCAGGGCGTAGGTATCGCCGGCGCCCATACCGCTGACCAGGCCGAACGGCTCGACCGCTGGCTGGCCGAAGGCCGGCATGCCGAGATGGCATTCATGGAGACCCACCGCGACCTGCGCCTTGCCCCTGAGCGCCTGCACCCGGGCACCACCCGTATTCTCTGCGTGCGCATGGACTACCTGCCCCCCGAGGTGGAGACGGTGCGGGTGCTGCAGCGCCCCGAACAGGCCTACATCTCCCGTTACGCGCTGGGACGGGATTACCACAAGGTGCTGCGCAAAAGGCTGGCACGGCTGGCCCGGCAGATTGAGGCCGCCGTCGGCCCCTTCAACAGCCGCCCTTTCGTGGACAGCGCGCCGGTACTGGAAAAGCCCCTGGCCCAGCAAGCAGGACTGGGTTGGCAGGGCAAGCACAGCCTGATTATCGACCGCAAAGCCGGCAGCTATTTCGTACTCGGCGAGCTGTTCACCGACCTGCCGTTGGAGGTGGACGCCCCCTACACCGACGACCACTGCCGGCGCTGCCAGGCATGCCTGGAGATCTGCCCGACCAATGCCTTCCCCCGCCCCTACGTACTGGATGCAGGGCGCTGCATCTCCTACCTGACCATCGAACACAAGGGCGCCATCCCGGAGCCGCTGCGGCCGTTGATTGGCAACCGGGTATTCGGCTGCGACGACTGCCAGTTGGTCTGCCCCTGGAACCGCTACAGCCACTTCTCCCAGGAAGCCGATTTCAGCCCCCGCCACGGCTTTGATCAGGCCAAGCTGACCGAGTTCTTCGCCTGGGATGAGGCCCGTTTTCTAAAACAGACCGAGGGCTCGCCGATCCGCCGCACCGGCTATACCGGCTGGCTGCGTAACCTGGCGGTGGGACTGGGTAACAGTGCCGGGGGAGAAGAAGTGGAGTCGGCGCTCAAGGCCCGGGCGGATCACCCCAGCGAACTGGTTCGCGAGCATGTCCGCTGGGCCCTTGCGCGGCTGGCCGAGAAATCCGGTCCCAGCCCGCTGCCGCTGGTCGAGTTACAGCCGCGCAAGGTGCGTCACCTGCGCTGAACAGCCTCAGAGGCTGAAAAAGTGCTTACGGTAGTGGGCGAGCTCGGCCACCGAATCCTTGATGTCATCCATGGCCAGGTGGGCGCCGGACTTCTTGAACCCCTCGAGGGCAGCCGGTTTCCAGCGCCGGGCCAGCTCCTTGACGGTGCTCACATCCAGGTTTCGGTAGTGGAAAAAGGCCTCGAGCTCGGGCATGTAACGGTAGAGAAAGCGCCGGTCCTGGCAGATGCTGTTACCGCACATGGGGGAGGCGCCCGCGTCCAGGTGCTGACGCAGGAACGCCAAGGTCTGCTGCTCGGCCTCGGCCTCCCTGATACGGCTCTCACGCACCCGCTGGGTCAGCCCCGACTGGCCGTGCTGACGGGTGCACCATTCATCCATCCCCTCGAGCACGGCATCGCTCTGGTGCACCGCGAGGGTCGGCCCCTCGGCGATCAGGTTGAGGTCGGCGTCGGTGACCAGGGTGGCGATTTCGATGATGCGGTCGCTGTCCGGATCCAGTCCGGTCATCTCCAGGTCGATCCAGATAAGGTTGTCTTGGCGCGCCATAAGGCCCTCTGTAACTGAATGAAAGTGTGCTATGTTTAGCCCTTTCCCGTGTATTGATCAACCCCGCCCCGCCACTCAGCACCCGTTTCCCTATGGCCAAACGCAAACTCACCCGCCGCCAGAGCTGGCGGGTCAAGAAAATTCAAGAAGAACGCGCAGCCCGGGCCCAACGCAAAAACCGTGATATCGACCAGAAGCTGGACTCCGGCGCCCTCGGGCCGGAACAGGCCGGGCTGATCATCTCCCACTTTGGCCGCCAGGTAGACGTGGAAGCCATGGAAGGGCGTCAGCAAGGCACCATTCGCCGCTGCCACATGCGCGCCAATCTGGGCGCCCTGGTGACCGGCGACCGGGTAATCTGGCGTGACGGCGACCCCCTGGGGGTAATTGTCGCCCGCCAGGACCGCCACTCGCTGCTTTCACGCCCCAACAACCAGGGCGAGCTGCGCCCGGTGGCGGCCAATATCGACACCATCGTGATCACCCTGGCGCCGGAGCCGGTCCCCCACGCCAACTTGGTGGACCGCTACCTGGTGGCGGCCGAAGCGGTAGGCATCGAGCCGGTGATCCTGCTCAACAAAACCGACCTGCTGCACGCCGGCAACCGCCCCCAGATTGAGGCCATGCTGGACGAGTACCAGGCGCTGGGCTACCGCGTCCTGCATGCCTCTACCCTCGAAGAGCAGGGACTGGCCGAGCTCAAGGCCCACCTGGATCAGCGCATCAGCGTCTTCGTCGGTCAATCCGGGGTGGGCAAATCATCGCTTATCAACGCCCTGCTGCCCGGCGTCGACATTCGGGTAGGGGAGCTCTCCGAAGCCTCCCTTAAAGGCACGCACACCACCACCACCGCCCGCCTCTACCATTTTCCCGACGGGGGCGACCTGATTGACTCACCGGGGATCCGCGAGTTCGGCCTCTGGCACATTGATCACCAGACCCTGCTGGAGGGGTTTCGGGAGTTCCGCCCGCACCTGGGCCGGTGCCGGTTCCGCGATTGCCAGCACCAGCATGAGCCGGGCTGCGCCCTGAAAACGGCACTCGATGAGGGCCGTATCAGCGAACGCCGCATGGAGAGCTATCGCCACATCCTGACCACCCTCGAAACCAACACCACCTACTGAGCCGCCCCGCGGCGCTATGGAGCCCACCCAAGAGGGGATGCTATAGTCGGGGCCACGAAACAATCTGGCTAAAGATCAATACGATGGAGCGAGCTGCCGCCCCTTACGGCCTGCCCCAATGGGTCGAATACCTCAGTGACCGGCCCTTGCCGGTGCTGGCACCGACACTGCAGGCGCTACGCGAACGCCTCAAAGACCCGGAGCTGTCGCTTAACCAGCTGGTACCCCTGGTGCAGCGGGACCCGGTGCTCAACCTGCACCTGGTGCGACAGGCCAACGCGCTTAACCGCAACAAGGAGACAGGGGTCAACACCGCCGACCTGACCCTCTCCACCCTGGGACTGGATCACCTCAAGACCCTCTGCGAAACGCTGCCGGTAATGCAGTTCAACGCCGCCAGCGTTCCCCACAAGCAGTATGCCCACGCCCTCGGTAACAGCTATCACGCCTGGGTGCAGGCAGGCGCCCTCTGCCGCTTCACCAGCCCGTCGGTCATTGCCGATACCCGCACCGCCGCGCTCTTCTACGGGGTGGGCCACTGGGCCCTCTGGCGCTATGCCCCGTTACAGATGAGTGCCATCAAAGCCCGGATTTACGAGGCGCAGGAGGACATGGTTCTGGCCGAGGACGACATTCTCGGCTGCACCATTCAACAGATTTCAGAAGCGCTGGTGCGGGCCTGGGGAGTGTCGGAGCTGGCCGTCGAAGCACTACGCCACGCCACCTCGCCGGACGCCGATATGCTCGCCCTGCTCCACCGCCACGCCGAGGCGGGCGACGAGATGGATGAACCCGAGCTGCGGGCCATCAAGCAGCTACTCAACGCCCCCTTTTACCCGGTCAAACTGGCCAACTGGCTGGCCCTGACCGTACCCTACGGCTGGCAGGAGCCCAAGGCACTGAGGCTGCAGGCGATTATCGCCGACTTCCTGCACGCTCCCCTGGACACGGTGATCAGCGACCTGCACAGCCGCTGCGCCCAGGCCTCCCGCGAACACCGGATCGACGGGGTGATGACGCCGGCGGCACAGCTGCTGCTGCTGCCCTCGGAGCTGGTGCTCAACTACCGCCTGAGCCCCTCTGGCGGTCGTCCCCGGGTGCGGGGCATGGAACGGCTCTCGACGCTGAGGGCCGAGCAGGCCGCCCGCCATCCCGCGCCGGCGGCCTCGCAGGAACCACCGTTGACGGCGCCTGCGGATCCCCAACTGTTCCGCCGCATCACCGATGCCCTGGCCGCGGCGGAACGCGCGGACGCCAGCGCTGAAAGCGTCTACCAGGACCTGTTGAGCGGCCTGCACCAGGGCCTCGGGCTGAGCCGGGTCAGCCTGATGGAGGTCACCGCCGGCCTTGAGCTGCGCCCCCTCTGCCAGGCGGGCATGCTGCCCGACGCTCCCCTGGCCCGCTTCACCTTCAACCTTGAGATTCCCAGCCTGTTCAAACAGTTGTCCCGCAAGCCTTCCCTGATATGGGTGGGCAGCCACAACCAGGCACAGCTCTGGCCGCAACTCCCCGAACGCTTTAAGCGGATCTGCCACCCCCGCAGCTTTGTGCTGATCTCCCTGTTCCGCAAGGGAAAGCCCCAGGCTTATCTTTACGGTGACGCGGGTCCCGAGGCCAGCCTCAGCGGCAAACAGGTGCTCGACTTCAAGGAGATCTGCAGCGCCGCCAACCGCGCCCTTAACCAGCTAACCCCCTGAGGTAAATCGATGAATCTCCCCCTGCTGCTGACACCGGAACAGCTCGCCGCCCACCTTGGGGACGACAACCTGCTGATCCTGGACCTGAGCGCACCGCAGCGCTACGCCGAGGGCCACGTCCCCGGCGCCGTCAACCTCGATCCCCAGCGCCTGCTGCGGGGCACCCCGCCGGTACCCAACCTGCTGCCCACCGAGACCCAGCTGAGCGACCTGTTCAGTGAACTCGGCCTAACCCCGGACACCCACGTGGTGGCCTATGACGACCAGATGGGCCCCTGGGCCGGGCGCCTGATCTGGACCCTGGACGTGGTGGGCCACCACCGGGCCAGCGTGCTCGACGGCCAGTTGCCCGCCTGGGAGTCGGCGGGCCAGCCCCTGGAGACCGTCCCCAACTTTACTGAACCTCAGCCTTTTCAGGCCCGGATCGACCCGGATCTGGTGGCCGACAAGGCCTACCTGCTGGCGCACCTCGACGCCCCCCAGGTCAAGGTCTGGGACGCCCGCTCCGCAGAAGAGTACCGGGGGGAAAAGCGCGTCAACGCCCACAAGGCCGGCCACATTCCCGGCGCCATCCACCTGGAGTGGACGGACACCCTGGTCGGGACGACAGACTGGCGTCTCAAGGGGCCCCAGGCCCTGGCGGAGCTGCTCGCCTCCCGCGGCCTGCACCCGGACCAGGAGCTGGTGATGCACTGCCAGACGCACCGCCGCTCAGGGCTCACCTACCTGGCCGCCAAGTCCCTCGGCTACCCGCGCCTTCGATGCTATGATGGCTCCTGGTTTGAATGGGGCAACGCCCCCGACACCCCCGTAGCCACTGACGAGTAAACACCTTCGTGAACAAAGCCCGCCTCTTCGCCGCCCTGCAGTACCTGGTTCCCCAGCACCTCCTGTCCCGCGCGGTCGGTTACCTCGCCGACTGCCGCATCGGTTGGGTCAAGAACAGTTTTATCCGCATCTTCAGCCGTTTTTACCCGATCAACCTGGCCGAGGCGCAGGAAGAGAACCCCCGCGCGTACCCCAGCTTCAATGCCTTTTTCACCCGCGCCCTCAAGCCCGACGCCCGCCCCATCGCCGCCGACCCCCGCCAGCTGGCCTGCCCGGTGGACGGCACGGTAAGCCAACTCGGGCGCATCGACTACGGCCGCCTGTTTCAGGCCAAGGGCCACAGCTACAGCCTGACCACCCTGCTCGGCGGTGACAGCGACCGCGCCCGCCCGTTTCTTGATGGCAGCTTCGCCTGCATCTACCTCTCGCCCCAGGACTACCACCGTGTGCACATGCCCCTGGACGGGTGCCTGCGGGAAACGGTCTATGTCCCCGGGGATCTGTTCTCGGTGAACCAGGCCACGGTAGGCGAGGTGCCCAACCTGTTTGCCCGCAACGAGCGCCTGGTGGCCATCTTCGATACCGCGGCCGGCCCCATGGCCATGGTGCTGGTCGGGGCGATGATCGTCGCCGGCATCGAAACGGTCTGGTCCGGGCAGGAGGCGCCCCGTCGCCGCAGTATTCAGCGCACCGGTTACCTGCCCGAGGAGAAATCCCCCGTGGTGGTTCCAAAGGGGGCAGAGATGGGGCGCTTCAAGCTGGGCTCCACGGTGATCCTGCTGTTTGGCAAGGACGCGGTGGAGTGGCTGGACGAGTTCAAGGCCGGCACCCGTACCCGGCTCGGCACCCCCCTGGGAACCCTGGTTGAATCCCCCTGATTCCGCCCCCATAGTAATCCCAGCACGCCTATCGGATATCAGTTAAGGAACCGTTATGAGCCGCCAACAGTGGACCGACTTTCTTCAGCAGCAGGGCATCGAGCTGGACCCGGAAGCCAACGCCGTGATTGGCGCTGAGTGCGCAGCAGAACCCCAGGTGGTGCCCCTGCTCGAACGGGGCGCCCTGAGCCTGCAAGGCCCCCAGGCAGAACAGTTTCTGCAGGGGCAGGTCACCTGTGACCTGAACCGGCTCAGTACCGAACAGAGCCTGCTGGGCGCTAACTGCACCCCCAAGGGCAACGTGGTGAGCGCCTTCCGCCTGCTCAAGATGGAAGAGGAATCGCTCCGGCTCCTGCTGCCCCGCGCCATTCTGGAGCCCGCCCTCGCCAACCTGAAGAAGTACATCATCTTTTCCAAGGCAGAGCTGACCGACGCCAGTGACGCTTGGGTGGGCGTTGGCCTGCAGGGCGCAGGCGCACCCGCCCTTGTGGAAGCCCTGATGGGGTCCACTCCCCAGGCGGAGGGTACCCAAGTGAAGCAGGATGAACTGGTGGCGGTGCGCGTACCCGGGGATCGCTTTGAAATCTGGGGGCCGGTGGCAGCCATGACCAGCCGCTGGCCGCAGATCGCCGAAGGCGCATCCGTAGCCCCTTCACGCGCCTGGCAGCGTACGGAACTGGCGGCGGGATTGCCGCAACTGGATGCCCAGAGCGTTGAAGCCTACCTCCCCCACATGCTCAACCTGCAGGCACTGGATGCCATCAGCTTTGAGAAGGGGTGCTATACCGGGCAGGAGGTCGTGGCCCGCATGCAGCACCGGGGCAAGTTGAAGAAGCTTCTCTACCGGGGCCGGGTGCAAACCGCCAACGCACCCGAGACGGGCGAAGGGCTGCATACGCCGCAGCGCCGCAGCGTCGGCAAGGTGCTCGCCAGCGTCCCGCTCCCCGAGGGCGGTTACGAGATCCAGGCCATCATCAACAAGGGCGCCGCCGACGAGGACGAACTGCGCCTGGGTGATCAGGATGGCCCCGCTGTCACCCTGCTGGCGCTGCCCTACCCGATCGATCCGGCCCTGTTCGAACGTCCCAGCCGCTGAACCGCGTTGACTCGCGGCCCCACTATCTTCCTAGCTATACTGTTGACGGGTGGCGACTGAGCGGAACAAACGCTGTTGCCCGCACCGACAGGCGGCGCTCCGAGGGGCGCCTTTTGCGTTTCAACGATAAAGGGAGGGGAGCGACCATGTCTCAATTCGGCTCAGTCCCCCATGTCGGGGCGCAGGACCCGGAGCTGCAGAATTCGCCGATTACCGACGAGGTCGACGAAGAGTACGAGGTGATCCGCCAGGAGGTCGCCGAGGCCCCCGCCTGCTATTTCAACGATGTCGCCTACCCCGCCGGCAGCTACGTTCGGGACGGCACCAGCCTGCTGATCTGTGATAAGGGCGTCTGGGTCAACCTGGGCAGCGGCGACCCGGACAACCCCTGATCAAGAATTCCCCTGTGCCGCGGGACCGTAGTGACGGGCCACCCGCGGCTGCAGCTCGGCATGCACCCCCGGCCAGCCACAGACCAGTACCCGGTCGCTAAACATATCGTATGGCAGGCCGGCAGCATTGCTGACGACGCACCCCTGCTGCTTCAGAAACAACAGGGCCGCGGCCACGTCGTAGGGCTGCAGGTCGCTTTCCCAGAAGCCTTGCAGGTCTCCGGCCGCCACGTAGCTGAGGTCGAGGGCGGCCGACCCCAGGCGACGAATGCCCCGGCAGCGGTAGAGCACATCCTGGGCACAGGGAAAAAAGCTCCCCGCCAGGTCCGGGGAACGGTAAGGAAAGCCGGTGCCCAGCAGCGCCTGGGCCAACGGCAGGTCCGGATCCACGGGAACCACAGGCCTGCCGTTACGGGTCAAAAGTTCCCCTTCGGCAGCGGCAAAGCACTCGCCGCTGGCGGGGCGGAACACCACCCCCAGGCGCGGCTCGCCCGCCACCACCAGCGCCACCGAAATGGAGAACTGCTCCAGCCCGCTCAGGTAGTTGGTGGTGCCATCCAGTGGATCTATCACCCAAACAAGACGCTGGTCGCCCTGGCGACCGGTCTCTTCACCGAAGATGCCCGCCTCGGGCAATAGGGCGCGCAGCCCCTCAACCAGCTGCCGCTCGCTGTTCAGATCCACGTCCGAAACCAGCTCGCGCGCCTGCTTCTGCTTCCCGCTCCCCGCGGGCACCTTGCGGAACCGGCTCATCTGGTAGTCGCCCACCGCGCGCACCAGGCTCACCACGCCGGGCAGCAAAGCGGCCTCCTGGGGAATGCTCATTTGGCTTTCTTCTGCGCCTTCTGTTCGCTGATCATCAGGTCCAGCGCCTTGAGCAGGTCCACCGAGGAGAGCATGCCCACCAGCTCCTCCTCCTTGTTCAGCACCGGCAGGGCGCCGAAGCGGTGCTCCATCAGCACCTTGGTGGCCTTGGCGATGGTGTCGTAGGTATGGGCCACCATCACGTTGCTGGTCATCAGATCCTTCACTTCCAGGTTGTCGTCCAGATTGTAGATATGGGAGAGGTCCGGCGCCTCATCCACCCACTCCGGGCGGCGCAGATCCCGGTCGCTGATAATTCCCACCAGCTTGCGATCCGCATCCACCACCGGCAGGTGACGCACCTCGTTCTCCCGCATGCGGAAAAAGGTCTGGCGGATGCCGTCATTGGGCTGGGCGGTCATCACCTTTGAGGTCATAAAGTTACTGACTTTCAGGGGCATCGTTTACTCCATCAATTCTCTTACGTGTCGAGGGTGAAAGTGTACTGGTCCGGGAAAGGCTGCGCCATTGCCCCGGGTCAGCGAAACGGCCGGAAACAGCCGCGCCGACCCGACCAAAGAAGCCCTTGCATTCCCTTATGGGTGGCTTAAGCTGCCCCTTCCCTATCTGCATCGAGACACGGACCATGAGCAATATCGCCGCCATTGAGAAACGCCTGCTGGGAAGCGCCGAGCGGCTGGCCGGGCGGGAAAACGTGAAACTGACCGGCGAGGGGCTGGACGCCCTCAAACCCATCATTCGCGGGGGTTGCCTGAAGCTGGATGTGATGGGCATGGCAGACGACGAATCCCGGGTCGACGCCGCCGAGTCCAACCTGGGAAGCTTTATTCGCGGCGTCGCCAAGGACGTCAAGGAGCGCGGCGCCTATAAAATCGACGCCGACGACCTCAACCGGGGCCTTTCTCGCGGCTCCATCTGGCCCTTTTCGTAAACACTCAGGGGGCCAGGAATTTACGCAGCAAGCGGTTTTCGCCGTCGAAGATAAACTTACCCACGTCGTAACGCAGGATGCTCTTACCGTCCCCGAGGGTGAACGGCGTGTTGGCGCCGAGCAGCTCGACAACTTGATCACGGGTGGTTTCTCCCACCGTCAACGCCTCCAACTGCGCGGCGGTAACCGGTTTGGCTTCGGCCACCTTCGACAGGTTGTGCTGAACCACCGGGGTCTTTTTCACCGCTTCCTGGCCCGCACTCGGCGGGGCCGACGCGGTACTGCCAGCCCCGGCTTCGGCCTGGGGCCGGACTTCACTGCCGCCACAGCCCGACAGGGCCACCATCACTACCGCCATCACACCTGCAAAATAACGCACGGTTCAACTCCTTGAAGCACTGAAGGCAGCATTATACCAAGGGTACGGCCGCTGAATAGCCGCGCCGCTGCGGCAAAGATTGTTATTGAGCCTGGGGAACAAAATCGCTACCTTTTTGACACAGTTACTTATTCTTCGCGGTTTTACAGAGATCCCCGATGCGCCCGACCCTTTTCAGCCTTTTCCTGGCCCTGCTGCCCGCCATGCCGCTGCAGGCCGACACCACGCTTGACCTAGTCTACTCCGGCAACCTCGACGGCGAGCTCGAGCCCTGCGGCTGCAGCCTGGACACGGACTACGGTGGCATTCAGCGCCGCGCCTCCTACCTCGACCAGCAGCGTGAAGAGACGCCGGAGCTGGTGCTGCTCTCCTCGGGCGGCCTGTTCTCGCCGGAGATGGGCAGCGATCAGATCCGCAACCGCTTTATTCTCACCGGCCTGAACCAGCTCAATTACGACGCCATCGGTATTCAATGGGCGGACCTTGGCCACGGGGCGGACTTTCTCAAGCAGGTGGAGATTCCCTTCGTGGCTGCCAACTGGAGAGGCGGGGAGTTTCCCCCGGCACAGCGCTTTGAGCGCAGCGGCGTCGCGATCTACTTTACCCAGTGGCTCGACCCTGAAAGCTCGCCTTACCAGGGCAGCATGGCGGAAATCTCACCCATTCACCAAGACACCGCGGCCCTGGACGCCGCCCTCAAGAGCGCCGACGACGAGGGGGCGCTGACGGTGCTCGGCACCCCCCTGACAGCGGAAGCAGCCCGCTCGAGCCTGCCCCTTGAGCACGTGGACATCCTGCTGGTTGAGTCCGCCTACGAGCAGTTTGGCGAGCCCCGGGAAGAACAGGGTACGCTGATCTTGCAACCGGGCTCCCGCGGCCAGCGCCTGGGCCGCCTGCAGCTCACCCTGAGCGAAGACGGAGAGGTGAAAACCTGGAACCACAGCGTGGTGGAGCTGCCCGACAGCGTGCCCGATGCGCCGCGCCTGGACAACTGGTACGCCGCCTATAACGACGCCCTACGCGAGGACTACCTGGAGCGGGTGGCGCTGCGCAAGCAGCTGGCCAGCGGCGAATCCCCCTACCTGGGCGCCGCGCAGTGTAAAACCTGCCACCAGGCCCAGCACGAACGCTGGCAAGCCAGTGAGCACGCCAAGGCGTTTGAAGACCTGGAGAAAGTCGGCAAAGCCTTTGACAGCCACTGCGTGGGCTGCCACGTGGTGGGTTATGACAAGCCCGGCGGCTACCTGGACCTATCCATGAGCGGCCACCTGACGGCTGTGCAGTGTGAGAACTGTCACGGCGGCGCCCGCGAACACGCCCAGAGCGGGGGCCAGCAGCCCACCCCCAACAAGGGACAACCGAAAGAGGCGATCTGCGGCCAGTGCCACGTCAAGGACCACAGCCCCAGCTTCGACGTGGACATTTACTGGCCCAAGATTGCCCACCCCCTGGCAGGCGCGGAGTCCTAGGGCCGGGCCAGGCGCACCACCTTGAAGCCGTCCTGGTCTGACAAGCACTCCACTTCGCCGAACAGGGCGGCGCTTTTACGCTCCAGCGGAATAAAACGGTTAACCACGAACAGCGCCTGCCCGCCTGGCGCCAGCAGCCGTTTGGCTGCGTCGATGAAGCGGTCGGTCAACGAACTATCCACGCCGAACCCCTGGTGAAAGGGCGGGTTGCAGACCACCAGGTCGAAAGCGCCCCTCACCCCTTGGGCGCAGTTAGCCGCCACCACCTCGCCGCCAATGGCAAAGCGCTCGAAATTGCGGCGGCAAGCCTCGATGGCGGCCGCATTGTTGTCGGTGGCAATCACCTCGCCCGCGCCGGCCTTCCAGACATGTGCCGACAGATAACCGTAGCCGCAGCCCAGATCCAACGCCCGTGGCGCCGCCCCGGACAGGCGGGCATAGACCTGAGGCAGATGCTCGGCCAACAGGGCACTGCCGGCATCGATCTTGTCCCAGCCGAACAGCCCCGGTTTGCTGTCAAACTGCCAGGAAGCCTCACCGATGCTTCGCAGTCGGGTGTAATCCCGGTCATCTAATGGTTCGCCCGCCGCCAGCGGGGACACCAGGCAACCCGAGAAAAGTCCCTTACCCTCCTTGTGGAGCACCCCGTCGCCAAACAGCTGCCGGGCCTTGTCAAAGTAGGTCCGGGTCCCTTCATTTTTGGCGCCCACCAGCCATAACGAGCCCTCTTCGGCTAGCGTGGCGCGGGCCTGGTTGATGACATGGTGAACCACCGGTTTCTCTTTCGACACCCGGTAGTAGATGCGATCCACCCCCGCCCCCTGCCAGGGAGAGAAATCGAAATCGCTGAAGCGGGCCGACCAGCCGGCGGCTGTCATCCGCTCATACACATCCCAGCGGTTGGTCAGCACCTCGACGCCCGGTACGGGCGGCAGAGCCGCCGCCCCGGCTGCGGGGTTTTCATCGAGCACCCAGAGCCCCCGTCGGCTGTGCTGGTTCAACAGCCGTTGCACGATCACCTCGCATCTATCCGCGGTTTGAGCCAAAACTGTTCACCTCTTGTTCAGTCAGGGGACGGTATTCGCCGGGTTTCAGGGCGGGATCTAGGCTCAGCGTCCCGATCCGGTCACGGTGCAGGGCCACCACCCGGTTGCCGAGCGCGGCAAACATGCGCTTGACCTGGTGGTAACGCCCCTCGCTGATACTGACCAGGGCGTGGCGGTTATCAACCCGCTCCAGCGTCGCCGGACGGGTTGGCTTGGGGTCGTTGCGCAGCAGCAGGCCGGCCGCAAAGCGCGCCTCGGCATCGGCCACCAGGGGTTCGGCAAGCGTCACCCGGTAGCGCTTGGTGCACTGGCGCCGCGGCGCGGTGACCCGGTGGGTCCAGTCACCATCGTCGCTTAACAGCACCAGTCCGGTGGTATCCCGGTCCAACCGGCCAGCCGGGTGCAGGCCCTCGCGCAGCGCCGGCGGCAGCAGATCCAGCACCGTCATGTGCTCCCCATCGCGGGTGGCGCTGACGACCCCCGCCGGCTTGTTAAGCATCAGGTAAAGGGGCTTACGCAGGCACAGCACTTCACCCTCCAAGGCCACCTTCGCGTTGGGGGTGACCGCAAAAGCGGCGTCACGCACCCGCTCGCCATCCACCGTCACGCGTCCGCCCACAATCGCCTTGCGGGCCTGGGAACGGCTGAGAGAGGTCCCCTGGCTGACAAACCGATCCAGCCGTTGGGAGGCCTTGTGGCCAGATTTGGCAGCCATCAGGCGACCTGCCTCTGGCGGCGCCCCATCCACACCCCCAGCCCCAGCAGGTAAAGGGTGGCGACGGCGAAGGCGACCGCGGTGCCCCAGCCCACGCCCAGGGCAGGATAACTCTGGGTCACGGTCACCACGTAGCACATCAGGGCGCCCAGCCCCAGGGGGTAATTCTTGATAACCGTGTAAACCGGGCCTCGCCCGTAGCTGTAATGAAGCACCAGCAGAAAGGGAAACAGCGTAATGGGAAAGGCCGAGAGAAGACCGGACCAGGCCGGCCCGATCAAGTGGGCCAACGCGGTAATCAGGATGACGGTGGCCGCCGCCATCAACGCCCGCAACAGCAGGACACCGTAACTCAGCTGAACCCGCTGCTCGATGCGCAGGTTGGGAATGGCGCGAAACAGCCGGTAGAACAGCAGGATCATCAGCAGCGTCATCACGACGCCCCCGGCAAGCCCCAGGTTCAACGGGCGCAGGATAAAGGCCGCCGCGGCGAAGCCGGCAATCGCCGAGCAGGCTCCCAGCAGCAGGTGCCCCCGCTCCCAGGAACGGGAGCCCAGGTAGTAGCAGTAGACCAGCACCAGACTGGCGCTGAATCCGAGTAGCGTGTGGCGGGCGGCGGTGGCGGCAAAAGCGGCGCCCTGCTCGATACCGATAAACCCAAGGGCAATGGCGCTCCCCAACGGGTAGCCGGAGAGAACACCCGCGACCCGGGCGCTGACATGTTCGGCCACCAGAGCCAACCCCAACACGGCGCCCACCGACACGACCAGTTTCCATATGAGCAGGCTTTCCACCGGCGCTCTCCTGACACTTCAAGGAGCGGCATCATAGCAGCCGCAACCGGCGGGGTTAAGACGTCGGAAAGAGCTAGCCGTCCTGGCCGCCAAAGTACTCCCGGGTGCCATGGGCGGTCACCGCTTCACCGATGCGTCGCAGGGCCACGGAATAGGCGGCGCCGCGCAGCGTCCGCGCTTCTGTCTGACTCAGGTGCCAGACCCGGTCAAACGCCTCGCCCATTTGAGTCTCCAGACGCTCGCGCACCTGCTCCAGGCTCCAGGGGTAGCCGGTTCGGTTCTGGACCCACTCGAAGTAACTCACCGTCACCCCCCCGGCGTTGGCCAGCACATCCGGCACCACGGTGATGCCCTGCTCGTCGAGCCAGTGCTCGGCCTCAGCCTCCACCGGACCGTTGGCCACCTCCACCAGGGTGGAAGCGCGTACCGATTCGACGTTACCGCTGTGGATAACGCCCTCCAGGGCCGCCGGAATCAGCAGGTCCACGTCCAGGGCCAGCAGTTCCTCGTTGGAGATCTCCTTGTGCTCAACCAGCTGGCAGACCGACTGTTCACAATAGACGGCCCGCACCTGCCGGGACTTCTGCTTCTCCTGCCACAGGCTCTCGATATCAAACCCCTGCTCGGAGTAAATCCCCCCTTTTGAGTCACTGATGGCCACCACCTTATACCCGTCCCGTGCCAACAACCGGGCCACGTGGTAGGCGGCATTACCAAAGCCCTGGACCGCCACCCGAATCTGATCGGGCTGCCACCCCTTGCGCTTAGCCAGTTCGCGGATACAGATATAGGCCCCGCGGCCAGTGGCCTCCTCCCGCCCCAGGCTGCCGCCGAGACGGACCGGCTTGCCGGTGATGACCCCTGGACTGCGAACGCGGCGGATCGCCTCGTACTCATCCATCATCCAGCCCATGATGCGGGCGTTGGTGTACACGTCCGGCGCCGGGATATCCACCTGGGGACCGATAAAATCCGCCATGGCCCGCACGTACGCGCGGGACAACCGCTCAAGCTCCATGGGCGAGAGCGCCTTGGGCTGCACCACCACCCCGCCCTTGGCGCCCCCAAATGGCAGCCCCACCAGCGCACACTTGAGCGTCATCCAGAGCGCCAGGGCCTTGACCTCCTCGTCGGTCACATCCGGATGAAAGCGGATGCCACCCTTGGTAGGCCCCAGCACATCGTTGTATTGGCAGCGATAGCCGGTGAAGTAATTGACGGAGCCGTCATCCATGCGCACCGGCAGCGAACAGGTCAGCACCTGGCGGGGACGGAGCAGGGACTCAATCACCTCAGCCTCGATGCCGGCGCTCTCCCCGATCTCCCGCACCCGGCAGAGCGCATCCTCATAGACGCCCGTATGGCCCTCGTCCATAACGCCTCCTTTCACACATTGTCAGGCACTCTAACTGCAACTGTAGACGCTGTCGCAACAGGTGCTCTAACGGGCCGAAGAACGCGATAACAACTAAGATTGCGGAACAAGAAGGCAGAGTAGCTCAGAGGGTGTCGTGCGCAGGCCCCGGGCGAGCGTCAGGTCGAGCGGTCAAGCCCACTGGGCGGGTTATTGGTAGCCATCAGGCGCAACTGGTCGATAACGAGCCGGCGGCCATTAAGGAAGCCCTCAATGTGTTCACAGCGGCCGGCTTCCAGCGAGCAACGTGAGTAGGCGCGGGATCGGAAATCCTCGACCCCGCGCTCAATCTCGGCAACCGAGAAGCGGTGCACCTCTGCCCGCCAGCAGAGGTAGGAAAAATCCCTCTCCAATTTCGCCAAGTACTCTTGCGTACACATTGGCAGTGTCCCTAAATTTTGCAGTGCCCCTAAAGAAAGTCACTTCAAGACCCCTCATTATGGCACAAAATGCAGCCTCCTCCTGGGGCCCGGCGAGACGCAACACCGCTCTTCCAATCCCCCCGACGACAGGCTAATATGAGGCCCCTGCGCTTACCGGGCGGCCGCAACGGCCAGAACCGCATGAATAACAGCGCATTACACAGCGGGTGTAGTTCAATGGTAGAACAGGAGCTTCCCAAGCTTCTAACGTGGGTTCGATTCCCATCACCCGCTCCACATCTCAAATCCTGATTTTCCCACCCGCCTGCTGTTTGCACCCTTAAATCACTTCAAATTTCCCCCGCGAAGATCAATAGACGCTAAAGTACTCTGATTCAGATCAATTCTCTCTCGCCTTTTGTTGTACCTTGGCAAGGTCCTGCCGATAATTAGGAGGCGTCCGCCTATAGCTAGGGGCGCTAGGAGAAGCGTTATGACCGATTTTCGCCGTCACCCCCGTATCAACACTGACATCACCGTCGAGCTGCGCAGTGAAGCAGGCGAAACCTGCCGCTCGGTAATTCGCAACCTCTCCCCCGGCGGGCTCATGGTGAACGGAGATCCGAGCTTAAAAGAGACGGTCTGCGGACCGCAGGAGCGGGATCCGCTGGTCCACCCGGTGGAAGTCAATGTCAGGTTTCAACTGCCGAACGAGACCGTCCCCTTTCGCGCCCGTTGCCGGCTGGTCTTCGTGCGCCGGCTCTCACAGTTCGAGTTCAACCTGGGTCTGCGATTTATCGACGTAACGGCCCAGCAGTCCGAGCAGATCCGTCGCTACATCTACCAGGACATGCAGCAGTTCAACCCGGCACCGCAACTGGCCGCCGAGCGCTGAGCAACGGTGCCGGCAGCCCAACTCCCTCCCTTTGATCGGCTGGCCGGCCGGTTCGCCCGTAATATCTACGACACCCCCAAGGGACAGCTGCGGCTGCAGCTGCTGAAAGACGACTTGGCGTCCGTACTGAAAGCCCCCGGCTTGCGCATTCTGGATGCCGGCGGGGGCCTGGGGCAGATGAGCCGCTGGGCAGCGGAGCTGGGCCACCGGGTAACCCTCTGCGACCACTCGCAAGCCATGCTGGAGCAGGCGGTGGCAGCTAACGAGGCGGCCGGACTCGGGGGGAAAATTCACATCGTGCGGCAACCGCTGGTCGAATTCTGCACCCAGTCCGAAGATAAATTCGACCTGGTTCTGTGCCATGCCGTGCTGGAGTGGGTGGAAAACGGCCCGGAACTAGTAGCTGCGCTGCAATCCGTTCTGGCACCGACCGGCACGTTATCCCTGATGTTCTACAACCGTCACTCTTTGGTGCTGCGTAACGCCCTGCGGGGAAACTTTCGCCGCGTCATGCAAGGCGACTGGGAGGGCAACACGGGAGGCTTGACCCCCGCCCACCCCAGGGAGCCGAAGGCGGTCTACCGCTGGCTGGAGGAGCTCGGACTCAGGGTCGATCAGGCGGCGGGGGTTCGTTGCTTCTACGACTATCTGCCACGCAAGGTCCAGCAGACCTACGCTTTCGACGACATCCTGGCGCTGGAGCGGGCCCACCGGCACCAAGCACCCTACCTGGAAATGGCCCGCTATATTCACCTGCTGGCGACACAAAGAGCACGCTGAGAAAGCCGCCTAAATAGCGCTCAGGCGTGACGCCCGGTGTCACGCCAGGTGGCGCACAGGTGAGCATAAGCGCCGAGCTTGTCGAGCACCGGGCGCAGCTCCTGCTCCCGAATCTGCCGCCCTTCGCACCGCTCCACCGCCTGGTGAAACAGATCATAGGCATGCTCATGGGAGACGGTCTGGCTCAGGCGCATCACTTCCCGAATGCTGGCGTCCTCCAGTTGAACCGTCTGGCAGATATCGAGTACCACGCAGCGCTTGCACTGGGGCGCGCCCGGCGAAACCTCTACCACGGGCACCCTGGCGCCGGCGAGGGAGCGGGGCTCCTCGGGCGCAGAGCTGAGCTCAGGGACAGCGCCGCGTTCGGGGACGAAGCGGGGCTTCTTGGGGGCCGGCGGCGCCTGCCGCCGATTGACGGTGCGCACGATCAGGATGCCGATGCCGAAAAACAGCAACAGCGGGCCGAAAACATAGCGCACCGGGTGACTGAGGTAATCAAAGATCAGTATTGCGACGAAAAGATATAAAAAAGGCTGCAGCTCGTAGATCACCGGACTCCAGTGGCGTTTGTGCAAGCGTTTGAGGGGGCGGCGAGAATTCTTACGCCGCCGCTCCGAGCGCATCACCCAGAACCAGGCGCCGAAAAAGAACAGGATCAGCCCGACCGGCGTCGCGGCGCCGTCAAATGCCAACAGGATGCCGGCACCCGCCGCCAGGTAAAGATAGGGAAGCGGCTCGTAAAGCGGTTTGGGAAGCATCGAGAGTCCTCGTTCTGTGTCTCTGCCTCTGTTTTGAGGCCCTGCACAACTGCACTTGGATCTTCCCTAACCCCGCTTTGCGCGCCCCCTGGCACGCCTTCGCTGTCAAAGTTACAGCACCGAAAGACCGGGGCCGGACAAGCTGGTCAATAATAACCCAGTATCAATTCAGTTTGTAAGCGTTTCATTATTATCGGCTATCGGTTACTTCGGCTTGAAGGGGGCAGGCAATTGCATTTAAATGAATTTTCACGCTGGACCTTGGGCGCGGGGAGAGAGGATGTCGACGCAACACTGGGATGAACAGGCCTTTTGCGAGGGGTACTCACGTACCTGGGAGATCTCCGAAGAAGAGGTGCACTACGGCTGGTTAGCCCCGGGAGAGCGTCAGCTGCAGCTGATCGACCTGGACCTGACCAACGCCAACGTGCTGGACATCGGCTGTGGCATGGGCGAAAACCTGATCGCTCTCGCCCGCCAGGGGGCCAACTGCCACGGTATCGATATCTCGGCCTACATGCTCTCCCAGGCTCGGGAAAAGGCACAGCGCCATGCTGAGGTGATCGAGCCGATCCATTTCAAGCAGCAGGACATGCGCCAGACCGATTTCTTTCCCGGGGTCAGCTTCGACCTGATCCTCTCCGCCTACTCGCTGGAATACCTGGCCTCCACCCAAGAGCTCAAAGACCTGTTTTACAACCTGTTCAAGCGCCTCAAGCCCGGGGGCATCTTCATTTTCTGCTTCTCCCACCAGCTGCAGCACGAGCGCCACAACACCCTGCTCAACCACTCCTCGCGGATGGGCGAAGGCACCGATTTCGCCACCATGATCTACTCCTTCAGGGACGTGGTCAGCACCCTCAGCGAGGTGGGTTACGTGATCGAGCGGGTGGTGGAGCAAGGTACCCGCAACCCCTCGAAACTGAGTTACGAGGAGGGCTGCGCCTTTCCCTACCACTTTCACCACGGCAACAACCCCTGCCATCCCCAGTTTGACGCCCTCAGCAACAAGGCGCCCCACACGGTCATCTACAAGGTCCGCAAACTCGACAGCCACGGCCTGGAGCAGGACCGGCAACTGACCTTCAACTACCGCAAGAAGCAGATCAAAATCTGGGGCCAGAAGCGCAGCGTCACCGAATCCCACCCCTTCAGCGCCGCCGGCCAGGATTTCTACGCCCACCAACTGGCGCCCAAGGACGCGGTTGTGGGGCTCTGCGAAGCGCTGGCGGTGACCGTGACCGGAGACGAGCTAAAGACAGTGGCGGAAACCGAACTGGCGATCGACCTGGAGGGCAGCCCCGCCACCCTGCGGGTCGCGGCCAACTCGGTGCAGGCGCTGGTTCACGAACGCCTGGTCGACGCCGGTCTCTCGCCCAGTTACGGGCGCAGCACCTTCGCCGGTCAGGAGGAGCTGGAGACGGGGCTCTACATCAAGCGCATCGATCCCCTATACGGGCAGATCGACGCCCTTTTTCCCCGCCAGCGGCTGGGGATTCTCGTATTTATCAACGGCGAGGAGCCGGCCCACGGTACCATCGGCCTGGAGGACATCTCCTGCACGATTGGGGATCACATCCAGGTGATGTATATCGCCACCCAATGGGGCAAGGCCTGGCGCCAGGGCAAGCGCAAGCGCGACGACCAGCAGATGGACCTGTTTTAACTCACCGCGAGCCGCCCGGCCGAGGAACAGCCCGGGCGACGTTTTTGAAGGCCTCAGGCCAGGGCCGCAAGGGCGGCGCGGGCCTCATCGACGCCGGCCTCCCCGGCCGCCACGCCGGCGGCATGCACAAAGTGCAGGTCGGTCAGCCCCAGAAAGCCCAGTACCGTGCGCAACATCTCGTCGCGGTGGTTCAGGGCCGCCGCCGGGGCACCCGGCCGGTAATCGCCGCCGCTGCTGGTAATCAGGTATACCGGCTTGTCGGCCAGCAGCCCCTCCGGCCCCTGGTCGGTGTATTTGAAAGTGCGTCCGACCCGCGCCACCTGGTCCAGGTAGCTTTTGAGGGCGCCGGTCACGGTGAAGTTGTGCATGGGCGCGCCGATCACCAGGGCATCCGCCGCGACAAGCTCGTCCACCAGCTCATCAGACAAAGCCACCGCCCGTTGCTGCCCCGCATTACGCGCCTCGGGGGCGGTATAGAAGGCCCCGATGGTCACTTCATCCAGCAAGGGGGGCGGGTTGCGACCGATGTCGCGGTGGATCACCCGGCCTTCGGGGTTGCGCGCTTTCCAGCCCTCCACAAACTGCTGCACCAGGGGACGGGTAACGGAGTTGTCGGTGACCGGACTTGAATTGATAACCAGTAGCGTGGGCATGGAGCACCTCCTCTTGAGTAACGGAAGTGCATTTTTAAATTTATTTTTGCGAATAAAAATCGCAAAATATCGGGCATTTCTTCCTAAAAAATTGAATTAAAAATGACAACCAAGCACCGGGTCACCCTGGAACAGTGGCGCATCCTTCAAGCCGTGGTGGATCACGGCGGCTACGCCCAGGCGGCGGAAGCTCTGCACCGGAGCCCCTCTTCCCTTAACCATGCGGTACATAAACTGCAGCAGCAGCTGGGAGTCAGCCTCGTGCAGGTCCAGGGGCGACGCACCCGCCTGACCCCCGCCGGCGAAGTGATGCTGCGCCGCTCCCGGCAGCTGACGGACGAAGCCCTGCAACTGGAAACCCTGGCTGAAAACCTGCAAATGGGCTGGGAGCCGGAGCTGAGCCTGGCGGTGGAATCCCTGTTTCCCCGCCCCTGCCTATTTCGCGCCCTGGAGGCGTTCTATCCCGACAGCCGCGGCACCCGCGTGCGGATCCAGGAGACGGTGCTGACCGGCACCTCCGAGGCGATTGTTGACGGCCGCGTCGACCTGGCCATCTGCGGCACACCGCCGAAGGGGTTTCTGGGAGAGGGTCTCGGGTCGGTACGGCTGCTCCCGGTGGCGCATCCCGAGCACCCGCTCAACCGGCCCGGGGAGCGGCGCCCCCAGGAGCTGGCGGCGGAGCTGCAGCTGGTGATCCGTGACAGCGGCCGCCAACCCCAGGAGCACCAGGGCTGGCTGAAAGCCGAGCAGCGCTGGACCCTGGACAGTTTTGATGCGGCCCTTGAACTGCTGCAGGCGGGACTGGGTTTCTGCTGGCTGCCGGCGCACCTGGCCCAGCCCGCCCTGGAGAACGGCTCGCTGCGCACCATTCCATTGAATTCGGGGCGCGAAAGGCGGGTCGCGTTGCACCTAGTGGTGCCGCGTCCGGACCGGCTCGGCCCCTGCGGCCGCGAACTGCTGATGCAGCTAAGAGACCTTAACCTGGATTGAGACAGCGGTTGGTGGAGAGCGGGCAGACACCGTATAATCCGCTGTTTTCTTCAGTACGTGCATGCCCCGCGCCGACAGGCAGAACCCCATGAGTCACTCACGCCCCCAAGACACCCTCTACGCCTCGCCGCTGGAGCAGATTGTCGACTTCCGTTTTGACGAACAGGTGGTGGGCGTCTTTAGCGACATGATCAACCGCTCGGTACCCGGCTACAGCACGGTAATCCGCAGCCTCGGGATACTGGCGGCCCGTTACGTCCAGCCCGGCAGTCGCTGCTACGACCTGGGCTGCTCCCTGGGCGCCGCCACCCTCTCCATGCACCAGCAGATCCACGCGCCCGGTGTCGAGCTGGTCGCAGTGGACAACTCCCAGGCGATGATGACCCGCTGCCGCGAGCATCTGGCGCTGGCGCGGGAAGAGCGCCGCATCGACCTGGTCTGCGGTGATATTCAGGACCTCGTCATCGAAAACGCCTCGGTGGTGGTGATGAACTTCACCCTGCAGTTTATCGAGCCCGAACGGCGCCAGACGCTGCTGAACCGCATTCAAAAAGGCCTGCGCCCCGGCGGTGTGCTGCTGCTGTCAGAAAAGATCGCCCTGGGCGAAGCCCAGTCCGACGCTCAGCTCATCGACTGGCACCACGACTTCAAGCGGGCCAACGGCTATAGCGACCTGGAGATCAGCCAGAAACGCAGCGCCCTTGAGAAGGTGATGCGCCCCGACAGCCAGGAGCGCCACGCCGAGCGCCTGCACGCCGCCGGTTTCTCCCAGGTGCTGCCCTGGTTCCAGTGTTTCAACTTCGCCTCCATGGTGGCCTTCAAGTGATCGACTTCTCTCCGTTTTTCCAAGCGTTGCGGGAGACGCCCCTGGCGCCCCGCGTGGAACAGCTGCAGAGCCGCGTGCGGCAGAAGCTGGACGACGTCAACCACGGCGACCTGCCCCAGTGGCTGGCGGCGCTGGAATCGATTCCCCCCCTGCAGGCCACCACCCTAGACCTCGACCGCCCCGCCCTGCAGGTGGGCACGGCCGAGGCGTGCACGACTGAGGAGCACGACCAGCTGGAGGCGGCCCTGCGCAAGCTGATGCCCTGGCGCAAAGGCCCCTACTCCCTGTTTGGGGTGGAGATCGACACCGAGTGGCGCTCGGACTTCAAGTGGGACCGCCTGCTGCCCCACCTCTCGCCCCTTGAGGGGCGCACCGTGCTGGACGTGGGGTGCGGCAACGGCTACCACTGCTGGCGCATGTACGCCGCCGGCGCCAGAAGGGTGATCGGCATCGATCCCTCCTGGAAGTTCCTGATCCAGTTCCAGGCCATCAAGCGCCTCGTCGGCGAGGTGCCGGTGGAGCTACTGCCCTTGGCCATGGAGGAGATGCCCCGGCCCATGCCGGTGTTCGACACGGTGTTCTCCATGGGGGTCCTCTACCACCGCAAAAACCCCCTGGAACATATCCAGGAGCTGCAGAGCCAGCTGCGCCCCGGCGGTGAGCTGGTACTGGAAACCCTGGTAGTCGATGGGGGGGCCGACCGGGTGCTGGTTCCCCCGGGACGCTACGCGCAGATGCGCAACGTCTGGTTCCTGCCCAGCTGTGAGGCTCTGGCGGGGTGGCTGCAACGGCTGGGACTGGAAGCGGTGCGCTGCGTGGACGTCAACCGGACCAGCACCGAGGAACAGCGCAGCACTGACTGGATGCAGTTTCACTCCCTGCCCCAGTTTCTCGATCCGAATGACCCGTCACTGACAGTCGAAGGGCTGCCGGCGCCGACCCGGGCCATCCTTATCGCCCGTAAGCCCTTCTAGGCCCGCCTGAGGCTCACCCTGGCCGTCTCGCGGCCTGCTCCAGGTCCCGGGCCTCGGCGGCGCTGATCGAACGCCCCGGCAGTGGCAGCAACCCCGGGACCCGCTGGCGATAGTTCGAGTAAGCCTCGCCGTAAGCCAGCACCAGCTTGCGCTCCTCCAGCCGCGAACCCACCACCAGGTAGAGCGTCACCAGCGCGTAAAAGAGCAGTTGGGCCGCATTGGGCTCCCGGGTCCACAGGATCACCAGCACAAAGAAGTACCAGGGGTGGCGGACAAAACGGTGCCAGAAAGAGAGCCGCAGGCGCTCGTCGTCTTCGACCGCCCGCTGGCCGCGCCGCCACTGGGCAAGTCCGGAAAAGACACCCTGGTCGTACGCGCCCAGGGTCGTGGCAAAAGCCCCCAGGGAGGCCAGCGCCAGCCCGTTCATCACCCAGTCCAGGGGCTGCGGCCACTGCCAGAGCGACGGGCCGTCGAACCGCCACAGAATGACGAGGATGGGGATCAGCAGCACCACCGACAGCCCGTTGTAGAGCAGCCGGTAGGCCGGCAACAGCCCGGGCCAGCGTCGCCCCACCCAGCGCTTGCAGGCCAGGGACGCCAGCCAGGAGTGGAGGGAAAAATAGGCGCCCAGCATCACAGCAAGCACACCTAAATGAGTGGTGACATTCATCGGATTAAGCGCTCCTAGCCACAAACATTAACCCTTGCGAATATATCACGCGTGAGAAGGGCCGGTGACCCCTCCCCGCCACCCCGTTCAAACTGTAAATGATATTTGACAGCGGCGAGAATCCCACACCAAAATACTCGGCCTATTGACCGCTGCCCGCCCCGGCATAACGCCCCCGTTTCCGGCCCGGACCTGCATTACAAGGAGATGCCATGCCAGTTCCCGCGGCCTACCTGATCGTCGTTCTGGTCTGGTCCACCACCCCGTTAGCGATCGTCTGGAGCAGCGAAGCGGTCTCTCCGATCATGGCGGCACTGCTGCGCATGGCCCTGGCGGCCATGGTAGGACAAGTGCTGCTCTGGGCCTGGCGGATCCCGCTGCCGCTGGATCGCCAGGCGCTGCGCGGCTACGGCTGGGCGATCCTCGGTATTTACGGGGCGATGGCCACCACCTACGTGGCCTCCCGCCACGTCCCCTCCGGCCTCATTTCACTGATTTTCGGACTGGCGCCCATTGTCTCGGGGCTGCTGGGCCGACTCTGGCTCAATGAACGGGGCTTCACACCGGTGCGCTGGCTGGCCCTGCTGCTGGCGGTGATCGGGCTGGCCCGGATCATGAGCGACAACCTGTTGCTGGACCCCGGCGCCTACGGCGGCATCGCCCTGATGCTGCTGGCGGTGACCCTGTTCAGCGCCAGTGCGGTGCTGGTCAAGGGCACCGGGAGCCAGATCCATCCCCTGGCGCAGACCGTTGGCGCGCTCTGGGGATCACTGCCCTGCTACCTGCTGACCTGGTGGCTGCTCGAGGGGCAGTGGCCGGACCTGGCTGCCAGCGGACGCTCACTCTGGGCCATCCTCTACCTGGCCCTGTTCGGCTCCCTGCTGGGCTTTGTCTGCTACTTCTACGTACTTAAGCGACTCAGCCCCGGCACGGTGGCGCTGGTGACCCTGATCACCCCGGCGATCGCCCTGCTGCTCGGCAACCTGCTGAACGACGAGGCCATCACGCCGCGGCTGCTGCAAGGGGGCGTGATGATCTGCCTGGGGCTGGGGCTCTACCACTGGGGGGATCGACTGCGCCACCGGCTGCGCCCGGCGCGGCCCTGATACCGCAATGCCGAGGCGGCCTGTTCAGCGCAGCGCCATGCGCGGATTGTCGTAGCGAATCAGCCGCAGCCACAGCTCCTCGGGAAGACTATCGAGCACAAGGGGTAACGAGGCCGGCAGCACCCGCCAGTCGCCAAAATAGATTTCGTGCTCCAGCTGCTGCGGTCCCCAGCCCGCGTAGCCGGAGAAGACCCGGAAGCGGATGCCCGCTGCCGGCGCCTGCAACCAGCGCGCCACCTCG
This sequence comes from Motiliproteus sp. SC1-56, assembly GCF_017309075.1. Lineage (GTDB taxonomy): Bacteria > Pseudomonadota > Gammaproteobacteria > Pseudomonadales > Balneatricaceae > Motiliproteus. The sequence continues at coordinate 64,297 of NZ_JAEMGS010000008.1, forward strand.
TCGGCGTCATGGAGCAGGTACAGGCCAGGCAGTAGGGGCAGACTGTTCTTAAGGGGCTGAGCGCTGGCCGCCAGGACTAGGCGCCGGTGGGACTGCACCGGACCGCCGAAAAACAGTTTCTGCCCCCGCGGCAGTTCGTGGCCGCCCAGGGCGTCGTTGAGGGTCAGAGTGCTGGGCCGGTTGAGCACCACCCCCATGGCCCCGCGGCGACCGTAATCGACCAGCAGGATCACCGTCTCCTGGAAGTTGGGGTCACGCAACTGGGGCATCGCGACGAGCAGCCGCCCCGGCGCCAGTTGTTCAACCTCTTCACGCTCCCGGGCGCCGGGGTCAAGGGGACCGCTGGCCGCCGTTGCCATGAGCGGCAGCAGTAACAACAGGGTTCGAATGGCTGAGATCATAAGTCCGCTCGCCGAAGGCCTATCTAAAGGATAGCGCTCCCCCGGGAAACGACGGGACGGGCAAACAGAAGGTAATAAGAAAAGAGCCCTGCGGCGTGCCGAAGGGCTCAAGGAGCTACCAGTATGCTCAAGGTGGGGATATTCACTATAGACCATAGTTAGGGGCTTTTCGCAAATCGGGCGCGGTCTTTTTGGCCAATTGGCCCCAATGCGGGAACTGGCGCGGGCTCGGCCGTTCCAACTTTTTCACCAGACAGGCGAAATCAGCAACGGGAGAACATTATGCAGCAAGCAACCTTCGGGGCCGGCTGTTTCTGGGGCGTCGAAGCCCGCTTTAGCCAGGTAGACGGGGTGTTGGAAACCGCCGTGGGCTACATGGGGGGCCACACCGACAACCCGGATTACAGCGCCGTGTGCACCGATACCACCGGCCACGCCGAGGTGGTTCACCTGAGCTACGACCCGCAACGGGTGGCCTACGACGATCTGCTGGAGCTGTTCTGGCGCAGCCACGACCCCACGACCCCCAACCGCCAGGGTCCCGATGTGGGCAGTCAATACCGCTCGGTGGTTTTCTATCACAGCGAGGAGCAGCGCGCGCGTGCCGAGGACGTACTCCAACGTCTGGTTCAACAGGGCACCTGGGCCGCCCCGGTGGTGACCGAAATCGTTCCCGCCGGCGCGTTTTACCGCGCCGAGGAGTACCACCAAAAGTACCTGGCCAAACGGGGCATGAGCAGCTGCCAACTTTAACGTGGAGGCAAACGTGCAACGCCTGACCCGGGAGGACTACCCAGCCCTGCAACGCTTCTACCGCGGGGCCGGCTACCGGGGACGCCCCGGGGCCGATGAGCGGTCCCTGGCGTTACGCGAGGACGGAGCGATTCGCGCGGCCCTGCGCCTGTCGCCGCTGGACAACGGCTGGTGGTTGCGGGGGTTCTGGGTGGCGCCGGCCTGCCGCGGCCAGGGGTTGGGCAGCCGGCTGCTGGCCGCCCTGCCGGCGCACCTGGACGGGCGCGCCTGTTATTGCTTCGCCTATCCCGAAGCGCAGCGGTTTTACCAGGCGGGAGGCTTTCGCCCGCTCACGGTTGAGGCGCTGCCGCCGGGGCTGGCGCAGCGGCTGCGCCGCTACCACGTGAAGACGCCCGAGCTGGTGCCGATGCTGATTCCTTAACCCGATGACGCGGGGACAGGAGACCTCGGCCCGCAGACACGGCAACAGGCCCCTTCGGGGCCTCTATGTTTCCGGCGGGCCACCCTTGAGCTCCACCCGAATCCCGTCCGGGTCCTTTATATAGAGCGAAGGGCCGAAACCCTCGGCGCCGTAGCGGCTCTCCACCGCCTCCACCGGAACGCCGGCCTGGGTCAGCAGCTGCGTAAGCGCCTGGGCATCAAACGTCTCCAGGCGCAGGCAAAAATGGTCCAGGTCACCCCCGTGGGGCGGCCCGTCGGACCGGCGCGGCACCAGGTCGATCAGCGAGCGGCCGGCCCGCAGCTGAATCAGCCCCACATCGGGCACCCGCCGTTCGATGGCGCACCCCAGCAGATCGCAGTAAAAGGCCAAACTGCGCTCCATATCCACGACGCGCAGTACAAGGTGGTCCAGCCCTCTGATTTTGATCATCATTCGTCCTCGGCCCGTTTACCCCAAGCCTAGTTCTGATCAAGGCCCGGTCAAGGACGGCGCACCACCGCCAGCGCCACCCCCAGCACCGCAAGAGCTCCTCCCGTCAACGCCAACACGCCAAAGCGCTCATCAAACAGCAGGTACGCCTCCAGCGCCGTCACTGGCGGCACCAGGTAGAAAAGGCTCGCCACCCGCGAGGCGGCGCCTTCGCGGATCAACGCCATTAGCAGCAGGATCGCCCCGATGGAAAGCCCCAGCACCAGCCAGCCCATCGCCAGCAGCAGGGGAGTCTCCCACTCAACCTGGCGGGTTTCAAAGGCGAAGGCACCGAGCGCAAAAAAGGCGCCGGCCGCGCAATACTGGATCACCGTGCCCGGAATCAGCTCCACGCCGCCGCAGTAGCGTTTCTGGTAAACGGTCCCCAGGGAGATCGCCAGCAGCGATACCAGAATCCAGGCCAGGGTCCAGAGCGGAAAGGCGGCGATCGGTCCCGTTCCCAGCTTCTCCATCAGCACCAGGGACACACCGCCCAATCCCAGCAGCAATCCCAGCCACTGGCGGGCGCTGACCTGCTCGCGCAAAAAAAGCACCGCGGCCAGGGCTGTCAGTAACGGCTGCAGCCCCACAATCAGCGAGGCGAGACCGGCGGGCATCTCTCCCTCGATGGCGTAAAACACACCGCCCAGGTAAAGGCCGTGGATCAACAACCCGACCACGGCCGTGTGCAGCGCCTGGCGCGGGGTCGGCCAGCGGACCGGCAGCAGCCGTGCCAGTATGCCCAGCAGTACCAGGGTTGCCAGCATGCGGTACATCAGCAGCGTGAAGGGTTCGGCGTAGGGCAGCCCGTACTTGGCGCCGATAAACCCGGTACTCCAGAGCCAGACGAAAACTACCGGCATCAACCGTAACGCAGGCCCCTTAAGTCTCTCAGGCAGCATCAAAAGCAATCCTTAGCACGGCTCAGCCGTCACACGGGACGGATAACCGCCGCCGGCGGCCCGTCATGGAAGAAGGAAAAGCGGTGAATGGCAGCCCCGGCGATCAGAAGCCGCACATCTGGCCGCCGCCGCAACAACCGCCGCCGCTGGCACAGGGCGGTGCTTCGGGGTTTTTCAGTGTACGGCTCTGCACCACCTGCCCGCCGGTCGCAAGCCGCTCCACCGGGCTTTGCAGCGGGGTCTCCCCGGAGCTGATGCCGGCCGCCGCACACAGTTCCCCCCAGGTGGTCAGGGTTTCACGCATGGAGTGGCGTACTTCGACCACCTCCCCGGTGGCGACACAGCGATAATCGTAGGTGGGCATCGTTCTCTATCCTCAGGGAAAAACAGCCGTAAAAGGTCTTATTCTACTGCAACCCGACAGCGGCGTAAGCCTCTCGATTCCCCCTCCGCCAGCTGTTATCGTTATTTTATCGTTACTCTGTCTTAATGCCTTGGATCATGCCATGACCTCCGCTCTTCGCGCCTTCCGCGGCCCCCTGGTGGACAGCCTGGGCAACCCCGATGAACTAGGGCTCGAGGCGAGCTGCCGCTTCATCGAAGATGGGCTGTTGCTGGTCCGGGAGGGCACGATCGAAGCCATCGGGCCGGCCTCCGCCCTGCTTTCGCAGCTTCCCCCCCAGACGCCCCTGAAGCACTACCCCGACGCCCTGCTCTGCCCCGGTTTTGTCGACACCCACATCCATTACCCGCAGACGCCGATCATCGGCTCCTACGGCGAACAGCTGCTGGATTGGCTGCAACGCTTCGCCTTTCCCGCCGAGCGGGCCCTGGCCGATCGTACCTACGCCGCCGGCCTGGCCGAGCGCTTCCTGGACGAGCTGCTGCGCCACGGCACCACCACCGCACTGGTATTCGCCAGCGTTCACCCCCACTCGGTTGACGCCCTGTTCGAGGCGGCCCAGAAGCGCCGGTTACGGCTGCTCGCCGGGAAGGTACTGATGGACCGCCACGCCCCCGATGACCTGCTGGACAGCCCCGAGAGCGGCTACCAACAGAGCCGCGCACTGATCGAGCGCTGGCACGGCAGGGACCGGCTCGGCTACGCCATCACCCCCCGCTTCGCCCCCACCTGCTGCGACCGCCAGCTGGCCCTGGCGGGCCAGTTGCTAAGCGAATTCCCCGGCGTTCACCTGCAGACCCATATCAGTGAAACCCCGGCCGAGGTGGCCTGGGTGAGAGAACTGTTCCCGGAGCGCAACGGCTACCTGGATGTCTACGACCACCACGGCCTGCTGGGGCCGAAGACCGTGCTGGCGCACGGCGTTCACCTGACGGACGAGGAGCGCGCACGGATGGCCGACACCGGCACCCGCCTCGCCTTCTGCCCCACCTCCAACCTGTTCCTCGGCAGCGGACTGCTGGACCTGGCTGCCACCGAGGCCGCCGGTGTTACGGTGGGGCTCGCCACCGATGTCGGCGGCGGCACCAGCTTTTCCCTGCTGCAGACCCTGGCGGAGGCCTACAAGGTCCTGCAGCTTCAGAACCAGCGCCTGCACCCGTTCAAATCCCTCTACCTGGCCACCCTGGGAGGCGCCCAGGCCCTGGGTCTTGAGCAACAGATCGGCAGCTTCGCCCCGGGCAAGGAGGCCGACTTTCTAGTGCTGGACCCGGCAGCCACCCCGCTGCTGGCTGATCGCAGCGCGGCGGGGCAGAGTCTGGCCGACCGCCTTTTCGCCCTGATGACCCTGGGCGATGACCGCGCCGTCCAAGAGGTCTACGTGCTGGGCCAGCGTGTGCATCAACGCCATTGATCTGGGTCGGCAGGAGCGTCTGAAAACCGACAAATTATCTAGGAATCCTCAGTTCCCTGCGCTAGGGTAGCGGGGATTGGCTCTTCCGTTACGCTTTTCTGATCAAGGTTGTATTACATGAAAAGGATCTGTCTTCTGGGTGGGGTGGCGGCACTGATGTCGCTGCAGGTCATGGCCGAGCCCACCAGCTATCGCTGCACCTACCAGGAATCCACCTACGAGGCGGCCTTCATGGAGGCCCCGGCCACCCGCCAGTGCCCCAACAGCCACTGCTACTATGACCTGGTGATCGACGAGGCGGCGGCAAGCGCATCGGTGAACGGCACCACCGGCTATCAGTTGCAGGTTGAAGGCAACACGCTGACCCTGAGCCGCAGCGCCGTAAACCCGATCATGGGGGGCACCGACACCGCCACCTTCACCCTGGAGCGCGACAGCGGCCGTTTCGTGGGCAAGAAGACCACCTCGCCGGAGGTGACCGTGACCAGCTTCGGCAGCTGCAACACCCAGCCCTGAGCCACGCCGAACCCGCGTACTGACCAAGGAGCAACGCCCATGGATTGTCTGTTCTGCAAAATCCTCGACAAAGAGATCCCCGCCGACATCGTCTACGAGGACGATCAGGTGATCGCCTTCCGCGACATCAACCCCCAGGCGCCCAGTCACCTGCTGGTGATTCCCCGCCAGCATATTGCCACCAGCAACGATATTCAGGATGCAGACTGCGAACTGGTAGGTCGGATGCACTTGGTTGCCGCCAAGCTGGCCCGCCAGGAAGGCTTTGCCGACAGCGGCTACCGCACCGTGATGAACTGCCAGGAGGCGGCCGGGCAGACCGTGTTCCACATTCACCTGCACGTTCTCGGCGGTAAGCCCCTGGGCTGGCCCCCCTACACCGAGCGCCCCAAGACCGCCATCTAGGCCTCTGTCGCAGCAGCCCAGCCGGGCCGCTGCGGCGCAGCATTACTGCTCTTTCCGCCTACCGCGGCCCTCTATAATATTCCTTATTCACAGACTCTTTGATCCGGCTCAACAAGGCAGCCCGTTTTCGTTGCGACGCAACAAGTGACTGTTACTATTCGCCCCATTCGGCCCTCGTGGCCCTCACCGAAAGGACTTAGGTAACGCCATGGTTTTTGATACCCCTCCTCCCGCTCACGATCAACTCGAGTTCTTTATCGAACTGGCCAATAAGACCCCCCGCATTCGCACGGCGGTGATGCACCCGGTAGACGCCAACAGCCTGCTCGGGGCAGCAGAGGCCGCGCAGCAGAACATCATCGAGCCGGTGCTGGTCGGCCCGGCCGACAAGATTCGGGCCGCCGCAGACGAGGGTGACATCGACATCAGCGCGTTCGAGGTGGTGGACGTGCCCCACAGCCACGCCGCCGCGGAAAAGGCCGTCGACCTGGCCCGCCAGTGCGAAGTGGATATCCTGATGAAGGGCGGCCTGGCCACCGCCGAGATGCTGAGCGCGGTGGTTCACAAGACCAAGGGAGTGCGTACCGAGCGGCGTCTGAGCCACATGTTCATGCTCGATGTGCCCAACTACCACAAGCCGCTGATGATCACCGACGCGGCCATCAACATCGCCCCGGACCTGAACATCAAGAAGGACATCGTCCAGAACGCCATCTACTTCGCCCACGCCATCGGCATTGCCGAGCCCAAGGTGGCCGTACTGGCGGCCGTGGAGAAGGTCAAGTCCAACATGGTAAGCACCATTGACGCCGCCGCCCTGTGCAAGATGGCCGACCGCGGCCAGATCACGGGTGGGATTATCGACGGCCCCCTGGCCTTCGACAACGCCATCTCGCTTGAGGCGGCGCGGGACAAGCACATTAACTCGCCCGTCTCCGGCGAGGCGGACATCTTGCTGGCCCCGGACCTGGAGTCAGCCAACATGATCGCCAAACAGCTGATCTACCTCGCCGGGGCCAAGTCCGCCGGCATCGTGCTGGGCGCCCGGGTGCCCATCGTACTCACCAGCCGCGCGGAGAAAACCCTGGGGCGCCTCGCCTCCTGCGCCCTGGCGGCGCTGCAAGTCACCCATGCCAAGGAGACCGGTCTGGTATGAACGCGATTTTCACTGTCAATGGCGGCTCATCCAGCCTCAAGTGCGGTCTGTTCCGCATCACCGAAGGCACCACCGAGCTGCTCTACAGCTTCAAGCTGAGCAACATTCTCGGCGAGGCCAAGGCCGCGATCAGCGACGCCCAGGGGCAGAACGTGCTCAAGGCCAGCCCCGATTTCTCGGCCATTGGCCGGGAAGGCCGCCACCAGGCCTGCCTGGACTTCGTTTTTGCCTGGATCCGCGATCAGCTACCCGAGTGTGAGCTGCAGGCCGTCAGCCACCGGGTGGTGCACGGCGGCGAGCAGTTCCGCGAGCCGGTGCGCCTGGATGGCCCCACCCTGGACGCCCTGCACGCCTTCGTCCCCCTGGCCCCCCTGCACCAGCCCTACAACCTCAAACTGGTTGAGGCCTGCCAGGCGCTGCTGCCGGAGGTGCCGCAGATCGCCTGCTTTGACACCATGTTCCACACCGGCCAGCCGGACGAGGCCCGCAACTTTGCCCTGCCACGCCAGCTCACCGCCGAGGGGATCCGCCGCTACGGCTTTCACGGTCTCTCCTACGAGTTTATTCAGCGTCGCCTGGAACAGGTGGCGCCGGAGCAGGCCCGCAGCCGCACCATCGTCGCCCACCTCGGCGCCGGCGCCAGCATGTGCGCCATCCGCGACGGACGCAGCCTCACCTCCACCATGGGCTTTACCGCCGTGGAAGGGCTGCCCATGGGCAGCCGCACCGGCAGCATCGACCCGGGCGTGCTGCTGTACCTGATGCGCCACCACGGGATGGACGCGGACCGCCTGGAGACCCTGCTCTACAAAGAGAGCGGCTGGCTGGGAGTTTCCGGGATCAGCAGCGACATGCAGGAACTGCTAGCCAGCGAGCGCCCGGAAGCCCGCGAAGCGGTGGACCTGTTCACCTACCGCGCGGCCCGGGAGATCGGCAGTCTCAGCGCCGCCACCCAGGGGCTGGAGCAGCTGGTGTTTACCGGCGGGGTGGGCGAGAACAGCGCCCCGATCCGCACCGCCATCTGTGAGCGCAGCCGCTGGCTGGGGATCGAGATCGACCCGGCCGCCAACGCCGCCAGCGCCGATGTCATCAGCACCGGGGCCAGCCGTGTCACCGTGCGGGTCATTCCCACCGACGAGGAGTCGATGCTGGCGCTGCACGGCATGGAGATGGTGGCCGGCTAAGCGCCTCTTATCTTACCTAGCGCGCCCCCTGCCGGATCCACTCCCGCAGCAACTCGACCTCTTCCGGTTTGAGCTGTGCCGGCCCCGGGGGCATCGCGCTGGGCGCCCCGCCCCGGGGGACCACCAGGTTGATCAGCCAGCCCTTGGTCGGCTGACCCGGCAGGATGGCGGCCCCGTTTTTCCCCCCTTCACGTATATTCGCCAGGCTATCCAGCCGCAGCCCCCCCTTGGGAAACCAGCCGGAGTGGCACTCCACGCAGTGCTGATCCAGCAATGGCTTGACCTGCTCCTGGTAACGGACCGGGGATTCGCTGGCGTGAACACCGAAGGTGCCCAACAGCCAGGCTAAAAGAAAGAGGTAACGTCCCATGAATGACTCCACTGTGATAGGTCCGCCCAGTCTAGCCGCTCGGCCGGGGCTGTAAATGGTGCCGCTGCTTAGAGTTGATAGGATTCCGACCAGGCTCGAAGCTGCTCCAGAATACTCAGCGCAGAACGGCCAAAATCGGTCAGTTCGTAGGTAACCGCGATGGGACGATCGCTGATCACGGTTCGCTTCACCATTCCCCGCGCTTCAAGCTCCTTGAGCCGCTGATCGATCATCTTCTTGCTGGCCCCCCCCAACATCCGGGTCAGGTCGTTGAAGCGTACGGGTTCATCTTTCAGGTGATAGATGATCGAGGCAGTCCACTTCCCGCCGATCAAACGCATGCCTTTCTCGATGGCGCAGGGCTCCATGCAGGCGTTAAAAACTTTTTTCCGACCATAAGAATCTTTTTCTATGCGGCTTTCCATCGTACTACCGGCCTCGTGAAGAAGGTCACCAAAACCTTACTGGTTGAATACTGAGCTCAGGTTACCATAATAAACCAGCAATGATCAGCACCGCTGTTTCACACGATCAAAGGAAGCCCCGGCATGAGCAACATCCTGATTATCAACACCCACCACCATTACCCTTTTTCCGAGGGTCGCCTGAACCGCACCCTGGTCGAGGCCGCCGAGAACCTGCTCACCACCAGGGGCCATGCCACCCGGACGGTCAACGTGGACGATGCCTGGGAGGTGGAACAGGAGCTGGAGAAACATCGCTGGGCCGATGTGATCCTGCTGCAGAGCCCGGTCAACTGGATGGGAGTTCCCTGGACCTTCAAGAGATACATGGACGAGGTCTACACCGCGGGCATGAACGGCGAACTCTGCGCGGGCGACGGCCGCCACCATGACGCGCCCAAGCAAAATTACGGCGCGGGCGGCACCTTAACCGGCAAGAAATACATGCTGTCGTTGACCTTCAACGCCCCCGAAGAGGCCTTCGACGATGAGCGCGAATACCTGTTCCAGGGTAAAGGGGTCGATGATCTCTGGCTGCCGATGCACATGAACTTCCGCTTCTTCGGCATGGAGTCGCTGCCGACCTTCGCCTGCTACGACGTGATGAAGGACGCCAATGTCGAACGCGACCTGCAACGCTTCAAAGCGCACCTGCACGCCCACTTCTGAGCAGTGCCGAGGCTGTTGAGACTGTCCAGGCCAGGGAACGGCCCCGGGCGGGATTAACGCTTGGGCAGCGCGTCGTCGACATCAATGACCCGGCGGTCATAAAAGAAGTGCGCGCTGGACTCAAAACCGGGCGGGAGCTGGTCCTGGTTGCAACGCTTGAACAGAAGCTGAGATACCAGCTTCCTGCCCATGGCGTTGGTGTTGTAGAGCACGTCGCCACAGTGCTTGCAGAACACCCGCGTCATCCGCTTGCGGGGGTGCTGATACTCGATCACCTCCCCGGCCCCCTGGCTGATGTGCACCTGGTCAGCCTCCCAGGCGAGCACCGAATGGTAAGGCACCTGGAGCAGCTCCCGACAGTCCTGACAATGGCAATAGGCATGGACTCGTGGCGCTCCGGTCATGGTCACTTCCACTGCATTGCACTCGCAATGCACACGATAATTCTCGTTCATGGGTATCACCCTCAGGCGTAGGGTCGGACAATGCGGCCACCCAAGTCTAGCTTGAGCGGGCCTGCTCACTTCGAAACAGGCAAACCATTATGCGGTACGGCAGCCACCGGGCAAGTAGTTAACTTTTTGTAACCTGGACATCCGCAGACGCACCCCGAACGGACTCTCCTGCGCCATGAACTCGGGTTACGACTGCCCTCCTCTCCCCATGCCGGCGGCAAACCAGCTGATTTACCTCCTATTTTCAGCCCCCATCGACAAACCCTTGATCCGGCTCAATAAGCCGCCCGCTTTTTACGTTGCATCGCAACATTGCACTGCTACTATGGGCTCACTTCAGTACGGGCCCAGGCCCGATATCACTCTAGTTTGCGTTAACAGGAACCGTTATGAACAGCCAATTGATGCAGGGCAAAAAAATCCTGATCGTCGGTATCGCCAATGAACACAGTATCGCCTACGGCTGCGCGAAGGCGCTCAAGGCGCAGGGTGCCGAGCTCTGTATTACCTACCTCAACGAAAAAGCCAAGCGCTTTGTCGAGCCCCTTGCACAAGAGCTGGAAGCCGAGCTTTTCCTGCCTCTAGACGTCAGCAAGCCGGGTGAGCTTGAACTGGTGATGGGCTCCATCAAAGAAGCCTGGGGCGTTCTGCACGGCCTGATCCATTCCATCGCCTTCTGCCCGCTGGAGGACCTGCACGCGCCGATCTCCCAGTGCTCCCGCGAGGGCTTCCTGCAGGCCATGGACATCTCCTGCTACAGCTTTATCGAGATGGCCCGCCAGGCCAAGCCGCTGATGAACGAGGGCGGCAGCCTGATCAACTTCTCCTACCTGGGCAGCGCCATGGCGGTGGAAGACTACAACGTGATGGGCGTCGCCAAGGCCGCCCTGGAAGCCTCAACCCGCTACTTGGCCCGGGACCTGGGCCCCCAGAAGGTCCGCGTCAACTGCATCTCCCCGGGCACCATCCCCACCCGGGCCGCCAGCGGCATCAAGGATTTCGACGCCATGCTCGAGCACAACCAGGAGATGTCCTGCGACGGCCAGTTGCCGACCATCGAAGAGGTGGGCAATGCCGCCCTCTACTACCTGAGCGATCTCTCCAAGGGCGTCACCGGCACGATCCACTACGTGGACCACGGGGTCTGTATCTCCGGCTGACGGACACCGCAGCTGACTAAACGGGACCTTCGGGTCCCGTTTTTGGTTGTCGGGCTCGGCAAACGTCCTCGCCGCCTAGCTGGAGCTCCGCTCCTCAACCGCGCGGCAGGGCATTCACGCTGCAACGGCGACGCCAGCGCGTTCATCAAGAGCGGGGCGCTTATCCCCGTCACGACGTTGGCCAAACCCGCCCGGACTCCCCCCCGGCGCGTTAGACATAGTGGGCGTCAGCCCCAACACAAGCCCCCTCCCACGCGTCGCTACTTGCTCCCCCGCGACCGGCTGCTAATCTAAGTTAGCTGGAACTTTTTTTGACATATCACGCCAAACAACGACAGGAAATTCACATATCCTGCGGTTATATATTATTCTATTTTTTTTAACTTTTGGCGTTCATGCCAGCCCCCTTCATAGGGGCACGGGAGGTAAGAGATCGACCCTTTTGAAAATAAAGGCGAATAAAGTCTAATATTTAAGTCATAACACCCGCACCATCATCGGTTGATATTTATCAACAACAAGGACGATAAAACGGAGCCGGACCATGAAAAGCCAGCTAGGGATTAGCGCGATTTTAACCGCATCATTCACACTCTCTCTACTCGCTTCGCCTGCTTTATCAACAGAGCATGCTAAAGGGGTTGGCGAGTCAACAGATATGAATTCAAACCCTGCAACACTAACGGAAATAAAACTGGCAGGCATCAATATACAGGGAAAGATACAAAGCGAGTTCGGTCCGAACCGTTCGGATATAGAAAATGCATTCGGTGACGAGATTTGCGAAATCAATGACATCCCCGTTTTCATGGGCCTAGAAGACTGGGTGACGCTGGGTATAGAGCGACAACTCAAACCCAAATATGGCGAAGACTTCGAGCTTGGCGACGGGCTGAGACGCGATGAAATAAGCATTCGCAGTCGTGAAGACAACATCAACTACTACGCAAAATTCGCAAAAAACCGCAGAATAAAATGCAGCCTGATCAACCCGGAAAACTACCTCATCATAAAAACCGAGTCGGACCAGCTCAGAAAATTCCGCTCAAGCTCTTTCTCTCACAAGGTATTAAATAAACTAGGAAGCTCATCCATTGCTGCTGTCGACCTCTGCTTCTCTTCCCGGTCAGGGCAGATCACCCACTTATCCATCAAACAGACTGTCGCCGACTGGGGTTCAAAAGCCAACACCTTTGATAACGTTTTAAAGACCTACCAAGAGATATGGCCGAGTGCAAAGCGAGAAAACAGTAGATTTATATTTAAAAACGGGGCTGTCTGCAAAGTATCAAACCAAACAACCGGCTTTCATACCGAGTGTTACTCAGGATTTGGAAACCCTGACCCTGACCTGGTTGATATTCAATACGGCCAGTGGATTGCTTTGATGCTAAAAGAAGAACCTCAATTCAAGGACTTTATAGATCAGATCGAAAAGGAGACCATTGGACTTTCAATTGAGCAATCAGAGATAAATAGGGCAAGCCGAGTCGCCAAGAACAAAACCAACGAACCCGTTTATTAACACCTGTTAATTTAAAGCCGCTGATTTTGCTTATTTATGCTCCCCGCCGCCACACGCATTCATCAATGGCAGTGCGTGCTGTTCGACGGGTATTCACAGCCAGGATAAATTGCACCACGTCCCTTGAGGCGGACTCGTTTTGCATTATTGCACCCTTGAACGCGGGTCTCACACCACCCCATGCGCCCTTGCGATTGTTGTAGCCATGTCCCATGCCCACCGTTCCCATGCTGCAACCCTCTGGCCTCTGGCACGGCCCTTTGGTGTCGGTTAAGGTAACCGCAACCAACAAGGAGGCGGCATGAGCGATCAGAATCCCTGGACCACCCTTGCCACCCGCTGGGTCTACGACAACCCTTGGATCGCCGTGCGCGAAGACCGGGTGCTGAACCCGGGTGGCGGAGAAGGGGTCTACGGCGTGGTGCGGTTCAAAAACCGCGCGGTGGGCGTCATCCCCGTCGATGATGCGGGACACACCTGGCTGGTAGGTCAATACCGTTACGCGCTGGGCCATTACAGCTGGGAAATCCCCATGGGCGGGCACCCGGTGGAGGAGCCGGAAGAGGACGGTGCCCTGCGCGAGCTACGGGAAGAGACGGGGCTGCGAGCCGGTCGCCTCGACACTCTGCTGGAGGTGGACCTCTCCAACTCGGTCACCGACGAACGGGGCGTGGTCTACCTGGCGCGGGAGCTGACCCCGGGGCCGACGGATTTTGACGAGACCGAAGCGATCGAGCTTCGCCGACTGCCCTTTGACGAGGCCCTGGCCATGGCGCTGGACGGGCGCATTCGCGATACCCTGAGCGTGGCCGGCCTCTGTGCCCTGGGGCTGCGCCGCCAGACCTTCGGCCTTTGAAGCTCAGCACCCTGCTCTACCTGGTCGCGGCAGGTATTGGACTCTTTACCCTGCTTTGCCTGCTGGCCCTGCTGTTTCAGGAGCAGCTGCTGTTCCAAACCCGGCCCCTGGAGGCTGATGAGCGTCAGCGACTGCGAGCCTACGAAGTGGCCATTTCCCGACCCGGTGCGGTCCTTCGCGGCTGGTACCTGCCGGCAGGCGATCCGCAGGCGCCCTTACTGATCTACTACGGAGGCAACGGCGAGGAGATCGCCTGGAACAGCCAGCCGTTGAGCGCACTTGGCGTCTCCGTGCTGTTGATCAACTACCGCGGCTACGGCGACAGCGAAGGGCGCCCCAGTGCAGAACTGCTGAAACAGGACGCCCTGGCGGTGCTGGACCAAGTGACGGTCGCACACGGAATCCCCTTAAACCGGGTGGTGCTGATGGGGCGTAGCCTGGGCTCCGGGGTAGCGACCTTCGTTGCCCACCAACGGCCGGTGGCGGGCGTCATTCTCGTCACCCCCTACGACACCCTGAGCAACGCTGCCCGTCACCACTACCCGTGGCTTCCGGTCACCTGGTTACTGCGCCACCGCTTTGATTCGCTGGCGCTGGCACCGCACATCTCGCAGCCGCTGCTGAACCTGCTTGCCGGCAGGGACCGGGAGGTGCCTGCGGCGCTCGGGGAGCGGCTGGGGGATGCCTGGGGAGGAGAGGAGACGCGGGTACGGTTCCGCGAGGCGGACCATCTCGATATTCACCGGCAAGGAGGGTACTGGAAGGCGATCGACACCTTTCTGCGGCAGGTGACCCCTTGGGACGGCGCCACGATGGCGAATCCACGCTAGGCTTTCCCGCTGAGTTCCGCCTTCTTCCTGAGTTCAGCCTTGGCCTGCTCCCACAACCGATCCAGCTCGGCTTCATCGGCCTGGCGCATGTCCATACCCTGCTCGGCGGCGAGGGTCTCCACCCGGCGAAAACGGGACTCGAACTTGCGGTTGGCCCCGCGCAGCACCTGCTCGGCGTCGAGCTTAAGATGGCGCGCCAGGTTGACCCCGCTAAAGAACAGGTCCCCCAGCTCCTCGGCGATGTGGTCAGCATCGCCACTGGCGACCGCTTCGCGCAGCTCCTGCACCTCGCTGTCCAGGGTATCCAGCACCGGCGCCAGGCTCTGCCAGTCGAATCCCACTGACGCCGCCCGCTTCTGCAGCTTGTGGGCGCGCAGCAGGGCCGGCAGGGAGGGTGCGACATCTTCCAGCACCGAGTCCGGCGCCGGGCTTGCCTCTGTTGGCGCCGCTTCGTCCGGCATCGCCTTCTGCGCCCGCTCCTCAGCCTTGATCCGCTCCCAGTTGGCCTTGATCTCGGCTTCACTCAGAGCGCAACCGGCACCAAAGCTCTCCAGGGTGCCCGCGGGAAAGACGTGGGGGTGGCGACGCAGCAGTTTCTCCACCAACCCCTGCACCACGTCGTTGAAATCGAACTCGCCGGCCTCGGCGCAGATCTGGGCGTAAAACACCACCTGGAACAGCAGATCCCCCAGCTCGTCCCGCAGGTGGGGATAGTCCTGGCGCTCGATGGTGTCGATCACCTCGTACACCTCGTCCAGGGTGTGGGGGACGATGCTGGCGAGAGTCTGCTTGCGATCCCAGGGGCAGCCGTGCTCCGGGTCGCGCAGGTTCTGCATCAGGCGCAGCAGCGCTTCCAGCCCGTAGCCAGCCATGCTCAGTGTCCCTCCACCTGGCGGTGAACGTCAGAGACGTTGGGCAACTGGCCGATCTTATCCATGATCCGGCCCAACGACTCCAGGCTCTCGATCTCCACGGTGATCAGCAGGCGAGCGGTGTTCTGCTTCTTGTCGGTGCGGGTGTTAACCGCCAGCACATTCACCTTCTCGTTCCCCATCACCACCATGATGTCACGCAGCAGGCCGTGGCGATCGTAGGCCTCCACCCGAATATCCACCGGGTAGGCGCTGGAGGACTCCTCGCCCCAGCCCACCTCGATCATCCGCTCGTGCCCCACTTCTTCAAGCTGCAGGGCGTTGATGCAATCCTGGCGGTGGATGGAGACACCCCGCCCCTGGGTGATGTAGCCCACGATCGGATCCCCCGGCACCGGCTTGCAGCAGCTGGCGATGCTGGTAAGCAGGTTACCGACGCCGTGAATGACGAAGTCGCCCTGCTTGGGCTTGACCTTGCTCTTGGTCTCGCTGCGTCCGGGCAGCCCGAGGTCCAGCTGCGCTTCCCGGGGCTGCGCCTCCAGCTGGCGCTGGGCGGCGCCGATCAGCTGGCTGAGCCGCAGGTCCCCCGCCCCCAGGGCGGCGAACAGGTCTTCGATCTGGTGAAAGTTGAGTTTCTCGGCCAGGGCCCCGTAATCCACCCGCTCCAGGGCGAGGCGGCGCATCTCGCGCTCGGCCATCTGCCGTCCGCCCAGAATGTTCTGATCCCGATCCTGATCCTTGAACCAGTGGCGGATCTTGGCCCGGGCCCGGGCCGAGGTCACGTAGCCCAGGTTCGGGTTCATCCAGTCGCGACTCGGCGAGGGGTGCTTGGCGGTCATCACCTCCACCTGGTCACCGGTCTTGAGCGGCGTGTTGAGCGATACGATCTTGCCGTTGACCTTGGCGCCGCGGCAGCAGTGGCCCACCTCGGTGTGCACCCGGTAGGCAAAATCCAGGGGGGTGGCGCCGGCGGCCAGGTCCACCACGTGGCCGTCGGGCGTGAAGGCGTAGATGCGATCCTGCTCCACCCCCTCACGGAGCTGGTCCATGGTCTCGCTGGCGTTGCCCACGTCCTCGTGCCACTCCAGCACCTGCCGTAGCCAGGCGATCTTGCTCTCGTAGCTGTCACTTTTGCTGGAGGTGTCGGTGCCCTTGTAGAGCCAGTGGGCGCAGACCCCGAGTTCGGCGTCCTCGTGCATGGCGTGGGTGCGGATCTGAATCTCCAGCACCTTGCCCTCGGGGCCGATGACCGCGGTGTGCAGGGAGCGGTAACCATTTTTCTTGGGCGAGGCGATGTAGTCGTCGAACTCGTGGGGAATGTTCTTCCAGTGGCCGTGCACCACCCCCAGCACCGCGTAGCAATCCTTTAACTCCGGCACCAGAATGCGCACGGCGCGCACGTCGTAGACCTGGTGAAAATCGATCTGCTTGCGCTGCATTTTGCGCCAGATGCTGTAGATATGCTTGGCGCGGCCCATGAGTTCGGCCGAGATGCCGATCTTGGTCAGCTCCTCGCCCAGGGTCGCCAGTACGTTGTCGATGTACTGCTGGCGGTCGCGGCGCTTCTCCCTGAGCAGGGTGGCGATCTCTTTGTAGGCGTTAGGTTGCAGGTAGCGGAAGCTGAGGTCCTCCAGCTCCCACTTGATGTGACCGATGCCGAGGCGGTGTGCCAGGGGCGCGTAGACATCGAAAACTTCCCGGGCGACCCGGTAGCGCCGCTTGCGATCGGCGTTCTTGACCGCCCGGATGGCGCAGGTGCGCTCGGCCAGCTTGATCAGGGCGACGCGGACGTCGTCGATCAGGGTCACCAGCATCTTGCGCACGTTATCCAGCTGACCCTGGCTCTGCCCCAGCACCGAACCGGGCGTGGGGTGCAGAATGCTGCCGATGGCGGCCATCAGCAGCACCCCTTCGATCAGCTTCACCACCCCGGGGCCGAACTGCGCACCGACCTCCTCGGTGGTAAGCTTTTTCTCCCGTACTGCGCGGTAGAGGATGGCCGCCACCAGGGTGTCCTGATCCAGGCTCAGGTCGGCCAGGATCTCCGCCATCTCCAGCCCCGTCAGGTAACTGCCCGGGATGTTATCGGCCCAGGTATCCTCGCCCTCCTGGGCCCGTTCCTGGGCGGCGTGACTGAGGCGGCAGGCCCGCAGCACCGGCTCCACGTCATCGATATTGACGTCTTTCTGAATCCGTTGCAGCCAGAGATCCAGATCCACCGAGCCATCGGACTGAACCGGTTGGTCTTCTCTTACCTTTACCATCTCAATCAGGGCTCCTAAACGGTTGGGGTCGGGTCGGGGATGCGGCGCTATTATCCCAGCTCAGTTTTGAACCTCAAGGGGCGGTGCCGTCAAACACGCCGGTGGAGAGATAGCGATCGCCCCGGTCACAGATGATGCAGACGATAACGGCATTCTCCACCTCTCGGGAGAGCCGCAGGGCCCCGGCCACTGCCCCGCCGGAGGAGACGCCGCAGAAGATGCCCTCGCGCCGGGCCAGATCGCGCATGCAGTTTTCCGCCTCTTCCTGGCCCATGTCGATCACCCGGTCGACCCGGCTCTGTTCGAATATGGCCGGCAGGTAGGCCTCTGGCCAGCGACGGATACCCGGAATACTGGCGCCGTCCTCAGGCTGCAGACCGACGATCTGCACCCCGGGATTGCGCTCCTTGAGGTAACGGGAAACCCCCATGACGGTGCCGGTGGTACCCATGGCGCTGACGAAATGGGTGATGCGCCCCGCGGTCTGCTCCCAGATCTCGGGGCCGGTGCCCTCGTAGTGGGCCACGGGGTTGTCGGGATTGGCGAACTGGTCGAGCACCACCCCCTCGCCCCGGGCCTGCATCGCCTGGGCCAGATCCCGCGCCCCCTCCATGCCCTCGTCTTTAGTGACCGTCACCAGCTCGGCGCCGTAGGCGCTCATCGAGGCCTTGCGTTCAGCGCTCATGTTGTCCGGCATCACCAGCTTGAGACGATAGCCCTTGATGGCCGCGGCCATGGCCAGGGCAATCCCGGTGTTGCCGCTGGTGGCTTCGATCAGGGTGTCTCCGGGCTTGATGCTGCCCCGCGCTTCAGCGTGCTGAATCATGCTCAACGCGGGCCTGTCCTTGACTGAGCCGGCAGGGTTGTTCCCCTCCAGCTTCACCAGGATAGTGTTGGTTGTCTTCCCGGGAAGCCGCTGCAAACGCACCAGCGGCGTGCGCCCCACGTAGCTCTCAATCGTGGGAAAGTCGTTGTTCATAAAACCACCTACGGGTCCGGCGCTGCGGACTCAGTGTTCCAGGATCACGAAAGCTACCACATGGGCCCGCTCGTCAGAGAGGCTCAGGTGCAGCTTGCGGATCCCCCGTTCCTGTTGCAGATCGGCGGCGCGCCCGGAAAAACGAAGCAATGGCGCCCCCTGCTGATTATTGTCGGTTTCGATGTCGTGCCAGCGCAAGCCGGCTGCGAGGCCCGTGCCGAGGGCCTTGAGGGCGGCTTCCTTGGCGGCGAAGCGCTTGGCCAGGTAGCCGCTTGGATTGGGACTGCGGCGAAAACGTTCGAATTCCGCCGGGGTCAGGATGCGGCGGGCAAAACGCTCACCGAAACGGGCCAGCGCGCCGTCCATTCGACTGACTTCAACGATATCGGTTCCAATTCCGGCGATCACGGCTGCGCGCCTCGCTGTCCCGCCCCTCGGGCGTTAAAGAGGCTGCGGCTCTGCAACGGGCGGTCTCCCAGCAGCGGCGCCAGCGCTTCGCGCATCAGCCGCTTGGCGCAGCGTCGGGTAAGGGGCTCACTGTAATCGTCCGCCGCCATGGCCAGCAGGGCATGGCCCGGGTAGGGACCGCCGGCGTCACTCAAAAGTCCCCGTTGCGGATCCAGGCGGTAGTTCAGCCCGGCCGCCACGGCCTGCTGCCCCGGCTCGGCCCGGTCCAGGGCAAAACCCAGACCCAGCTCCTCCAGCAACCTCCCTTCAAAGACCCGCAACACCGGCTCGCGGGTATCGGCGTCGGCCATTTCGCTGAGCGCAAGCTGGTAATAGGCAAAGAGACGAGGCTGGGGGTCATGTGAAGGCACCAGACGCATCACCAGCTCGTTGAGGTAGAGGCCGCACCAGAGGGCTTCCCCCTGAACCAGCACGTCCACTCCTGCTGGCTCTGCCGCAGTCAGGGTCTTGAGCTCACCCCGTCCCCGCCAGCCGACCCGCAGCGCCCGCAGGCTCTGGGTGGCATCCCGCAGGCGCGAGCGGGCCTTGCGCACACCCCGGGCCACCGCGCGAAGGCGCCCGTAGTCGGCCGTGAACAGGTCCACCAGGGCGCTGTCGTCCCGGTAAGGGCGAATGTGCAGGACG
The DNA here is from genome assembly GCF_017309075.1 of Motiliproteus sp. SC1-56. GTDB lineage: Bacteria > Pseudomonadota > Gammaproteobacteria > Pseudomonadales > Balneatricaceae > Motiliproteus. Next base: position 83,874 of record NZ_JAEMGS010000008.1, read on the forward strand.
TAGGCCGGCTGGCCTTCAACCCGGGGCTCAGCGGTCGTCATAGCCCAGCGTGCGCAGCGCCCGGTCATCATCTGACCAGCCGCTTTTCACCTTGACCCACAACCGCAGCATCACCTTGGCGTCGAACAGCCGCTCCATGTCCACCCGGGCATCGCGACCGATCTGCTTGATACGCTCGCCCCGCTGGCCGATCAGGATTTTTTTCTGTCCCGCCCGCTCCACCAGGATCAGGGCGCCGATGTGCAATACGCCCTCGTCGTGGCTGAACTCCTCGATCTCCACGGTGATCTGGTAAGGGAGTTCGTCCCCCAGCTGGCGCATGATCTTCTCGCGAACCAGCTCGGCGGCCAGAAAACGGGAGCTGCGGTCGGTGATCTGATCTTCCGGGAAGTAGTGGATACCCTCCGGCAGGCGTGAAGAGACCGCTGCTTCCAGCAGTTCCACATTCTGCCCCTGCTTGGCGGACAGCGGAATAATCTCGGCAAAGTCGGCCTTCTCGGCCAGCAGTTCCAGCTGCGGCAGCAACTGGCGCTTGTCCTCCAGCCGGTCGACCTTGTTCACCACCAGGATCACCGGTACCGGCAGGTAACGCAGCTTGTTAAGCACCGCCTCGTCTTCATCGGTCCAACGGGTGCGGTCGACGATAAACACTACCAGGTCGACATCTTTGAGAGCACTGCTGGCGGCGCGGTTCATGTAGCGATTAAGCGCTTTCTCGGCGTCCCGGTGCAGGCCGGGGGTGTCGACGTAAATGAACTGGTCAGCGCCCCGGGTATCGATGCCCAGAATTTGGTGCCGGGTGGTCTGAGGCTTGCGCGAGGTGATGCTCAGTTTCTGCCCCAGCAGCCGGTTGAGCAGGGTCGACTTGCCCACATTAGGGCGCCCGACGATGGCAATAAACCCGCAACGGGTGGTGGTTTCGTTCTCGCTCACGCCTACTCCTCGGCGCCCAGCGCCTTGAGGGCCGCGGCGGCGGACTGCTGCTCCGCGATCCGCCGGCTGCTGCCCTGCCCTTTACTGTGCTCAGCCAACAAGCCCACTTCACACTCGATGTAGAAGGTCTGGGCGTGCGCCTCCCCCTCCACCTGAATCAGGTGATAGCGGGGCAGCTCCGCCCGTTGCGCCTGCAGAAACTCCTGCAGCCGGGTTTTGGGATCCTTCTGGGTATGCTCCAGGGTCAGGCCCTGCAGCCGGCTGCGGTACCAGGCCAGCACCCGCTCACGGCAGGTTTCCAGGTCCGAGTCCAGGTAGATGGCGCCGATCAGTGCCTCCACCGCGTCGGCCAGGATCGAGGCCCGGTTGAAACCGCCGCTCTTGAGCTCCCCCGACCCCAGCTTGAGGTACTCCCCCAGCTCCATTTCCCGGGCGATTTCGGCCAGGGTGACCCCCTTGACCAGGCGTGCCCGCAGGCGGCTGAGCTGTCCTTCCCGGGCTTCGGGAAACTGCCCGTAGAGGGCATCGGCGATCACAAAGTTGAGGATGGAGTCGCCCAGAAATTCCAGCCGTTCATTGTTGCGGGCGCCACAGCTGCGGTGGGTGAGGGCCAGGTCAGCCAGTCCGGGGTTGTCGAATCGGTAGCCCAGGGCTCGCCCGAGGCGCTCGATGGGGTCAGTCAAGTTCCTTACCTGCAAAGCGTTCTTGGAAAGTCATCACCGCGTCCACGTTCTTGAAAACGTGGGTGCGGATTTCGTAATTCACGTCCAGAAAGACGTCACCCTTGTCTTTGGTGATGGTGACGAACTCCTTCGGCAGATCCATATTGTTGATCCCCAGGTGCTTGGCGATTCCACGCCGAATCTCTCCCTTGGACTTGGCGAGAAGCGCCTGGTCCTGCGTCACCGAGCGCATCACTGATTTCAGGGTGTGCCAGTCGGCATAGGCCGGCGCCAGCTTAAAGCCCACGGTGAGAAAAACCCCTCCCACCAGCAGGAACGTCAGCACGCCGTAAAAGGTCCACCCACGCTGTCGCTGTTTCAGGTTCATGGGTTACATCTCCTCTTTACTCGATCAGTCCGTTGTTGCCAAAGCTGGGCAGGCTGAACCAGGACTCCCAGTGCATCCAGACCGCGAAGGCCTTGCCCACAATCAGCTCATCGGGGACAAAGCCCCAGAAGCGGCTGTCGTTACTGTTGTCCCGGTTATCCCCCATCATGAAGTAGTGCCCTTCGGGCACCACCCACTCGCGCCCCGGTCGCGGTTTCGTCAGGTCCCGGAAGATCTCATGCTCCACCTCGCCCAGCCGCTCGCGGATCAGCTGCTTTTCCGGTCGCCCTGGGGGCAGGGTCGCCACCAGCTCCATGGCAACAGGCTCCCCGTTGACGAACAGGGTCTTGTTATCATAGCGAATGCGGTCCCCGGGCAAGCCGACCACCCGTTTGATGTAATTGATACTGGGGTTACGGGGGAATTTAAACACCACCACATCGCCGCGCTCGGGATCGTTCAGGGGCAGCACCTTGGTGCCCGCCACCGGTAGCCGCAGTCCGTAATGGTATTTATTGACCAAAATGAAGTCCCCGACCTCCAGGGTGGGCAGCATGGAGCCGGAAGGAATCTGAAACGGCTCCACCAAAAAGGAGCGCAGCACCAGCACCAGCGCCAGCACGGGAAAAAAGGACTTTGAGTACTCTACCAGCACCGGCTCGGGTGCCAGCTTGCGTCGGGTCTCCTCGTCCAGGCTCTGGCTGCTCTGTGATTCGGCGTTGGCCAGCAGCACCCGGCGTTGCGGCGCCAGCACCAGACTGTCAAAGGCCCACACCAGCCCCGTGACCGCGACCGCGATTACCAGCAACAAGGCAAAATCGATATCCATAGATCAGCTATCCATCTTCAGTACAGCCAGGAAGGCGTCCTGGGGCACTTCCACACGCCCCACCTGCTTCATCCGCTTCTTGCCCTCTTTCTGCTTCTGCAGCAGTTTTTTCTTACGGCTGACATCACCGCCGTAACACTTGGCGGTAACGTTCTTGCGCAGGGCCTTGACCGTGGTGCGGGCGATAATCTTACCGCCGATAGCCGCCTGAATGGCGACATCGAACATCTGCCGCGGAATCACCTCTTTCATTTTTTCACACAGGGCACGCCCCCGGTACATAGCGTTGTCCCTGTGCATGATGAGCGCCAACGCATCGACCCGTTCGCCGTTGATGAGCACGTCCAGGCGCAGCAGGTTAGCCGGTTCAAAACGAATAAAGCTGTAATCGAGGGAGGCATAGCCGCGGCTGACCGACTTCAGACGGTCAAAGAAGTCCATCACCACCTCGCTCATCGGCAGCTCGTAGGTCAGCGAGACCTGGCTGGCCATGTACTGCATGTCTTTCTGAATACCCCGCTTCTCCACGCAGAGGCTGATCACCGGCCCGAGGTACTCCTGGGGAACCAGGATGTTGGCCTGGACGATGGGCTCACGCATCTCGGAGATGCTGCCAAAATCCGGCAGCTTGGAGGGGCTGTCGACGTAGATCACCTCGCCGGAGTTCATCTCCACCTCGTAGACCACGGTGGGGGCGGTGGTGATCAGATCCAGGTCGTACTCACGCTCGAGCCGCTCCTGAATGATCTCCATGTGCAGCATGCCGAGGAAGCCGCAGCGAAAGCCGAAGCCGAGCGCGTCCGAGGACTCGGGCTCGAAAAAGAGCGAGGCGTCGTTGAGGGTCAGTTTGCCCAGCGCATCACGAAAGTCCTCGTAATCATCGGCGCTGATCGGGAACATACCGGCGTAGACCTGGGGCTTGACCTTCTGGAAACCCGGCAACATATCAACATCAGGGGTCTTCGCATGGGTGAGGGTGTCGCCCACGGGGGCGCCGTGAATGTCCTTGATACCGGCCACCACGTAGCCCACCTCACCGGCCCGCAGCACCCCGGTCTCCTTGCGCTTGGGGGTAAAGATACCCACGCCGTCCACCAGGTGGCTCTGCTTGGTGGACTTGACCAGGATCTTGTCCTTCTTGCGCAGCTCCCCTTGCATGACGCGAACCAGGGAGACAACCCCCAGGTAGTTGTCAAACCAGGAGTCGATAATCAGCGCCTGCAGCGGCGCATCGACCTGCCCCTCGGGGGGCGGGATCAGCTCGATCAGCTGCTCAAGCACATCCTCAACCCCCAATCCGCTCTTGGCGCTGGCAGGTACGGCGTCCTGGGCATCGATGCCGATCACTTCCTCGATTTCCTGCTTGACCCGCTCGGGCTCGGCCTGGGGCAGGTCCATTTTGTTAAGAACCGGCACGACCTCCAGCCCCTGCTCGATGGCGGTGTAACAGTTGGCCACGGACTGGGCCTCGACCCCCTGTGCGGCGTCCACCACCAGCAACGCCCCCTCGCAGGCCGCCAGCGAGCGCGATACCTCGTAAGAGAAATCCACGTGCCCGGGGGTGTCGATGAAGTTGAGCTGGTAAGTCTTGCCGTCACGGGCCTCGTAGTCGAGCGTGACGCTCTGGGCCTTGATGGTGATGCCGCGCTCGCGCTCGAGGTCCATGGAGTCCAGCACCTGCTCGGCCATTTCGCGGTCGCTGAGGCCACCACAGACCTGGATAAACCGATCCGCGAGGGTCGATTTACCGTGGTCAATGTGGGCGATGATGGAAAAATTTCGAATGTGTTTCAGGTCACTCACAACGCTCGTACCAAGGAAGGGCAAAGCGCGGGAGTTTAGCGCATTTCGCCGGCCATAACCATGACTCAGAGGGTCAAAGGCCGGTGGGGCCGACCCCGCGAAAGACGGGGCCGGCTAACACTTACTCCTCGATTTTCAGGGGCAGAAACAGGGGACTGCCACGACGAACGATGCGCATCGGCACGGAACGTCCACTGGGGAGCTCCCCTACCACCTCGTAAAAATCGCTCACTGAACCGATAGTGGTGCCGTTAAGCATGGTGATCACGTCTCCGGTCATCAGTCCCGCCTCAGCCCCGGGGCCGGCCATCACCTCGCGCACCACCACACCGCCTTCCAGGTTCCATTGCTCCTGGCGCGCCTCCTCCAGGGGAGCCACCAAAATACCCAGCGCGTTGCGTCGCGGTTCAGCCGAGCCGGCCTGGGCCAGTTCCTGCTCCTTGGGCAGCGTGCCCACTTCAAGGCTCAGTCTTTGTTCTCGACCGTTACGCACCACCTCAAGTTCAACCTCGGTACCGGGCTTGACCCGCCCCACCAGGTGGGGCAATTCAGAGGAGACATCCACCTGCTCGCCATTAAACGCGACGATCACATCCCCCTCCTTGAGCTCGGCGCTAGCCGCCGGACTGTCAGGCAGCACCTTGGCCACCAGGGCACCTGCCGGCTTATCAAGCCCGAAAGACTCTGCCAGATCCCGGCTCACCTCCTGGATAATCACCCCCAGCCAACCCCGGTCGACGTGCCCGGTGGCCTTCAACTGGTCCACCACTTCCATGGCCATGGTGATAGGGATCGCAAAGGAGAGCCCCATGAAGCCACCGGAGCGGGTATAAATCTGGGAGTTGATGCCCACCACCTCGCCGTCGAGGTTAAACAAGGGACCGCCAGAGTTTCCCGGGTTAATAGCGACATCCGTCTGGATAAAGGGGACATAGTTCTCATTGGCCAGGCTGCGTCCGGTCGCACTGACGATACCGGCCGTCACCGTGTGATCAAAACCAAAGGGAGAGCCGATCGCCAGCACCCACTCGCCGACGCTCAGGTTGTCCGAGTTACCCAGGGTCACCGTCGGCAACGCATCGGCCTCGATCTTAAGCAGTGCCAGGTCGGATCGGGGGTCGGCGCCGATCAGCTCGGCCTCAAACTCCCGCCGGTCTGAGAGCCGCACCAGAATCTCGTCAGCCCCTTTCACCACGTGGTGATTGGTCAGCACATATCCGTCGGCAGAGATGATAAAACCGGACCCAAGCGACTTAGGATGAAATCGGTGCTTCGGCCCGGGCATCCCCCGGTCACCGAAGAAGTGCTTGAATATCTCCGGAATCTGCTCGGGGTCATAGCCTTCAAGCGCGTTCTCATCACTGTCCCCGTTTTTCACCGAACTGATATTCACGATCGCCGGTGACGCTTCTTTCACCAACCCGGTAAAGTCCGGCAGCGAGGCGGCCTTCGCCGCTCCGGCCAGCAGCCCCCAGCACAACAGCACAAAAATGACGCGTTTCAGGTCATACCCGTTCATGCAATCCCCCTTGGAGAATCGACAATTAATTAGCCTTGATTTGAGAATTAAAGATCAATGCGCAAAATTTCCGGGTGCAGCTGGCACCCCGTGGCCTTGCGTTTGCCATAGACTCGCGCCCCCCCGAACCCCAGGGCCAGCCCCAGCACACCTAGGCCGATCACCGCAGGCTCGGCAAGTCCCGCTTGGCTGGCCAGGACCGAACACAGCACCATGGCCAGGATGGGCACCAGATAAACCATGGCCGAGGCGGCGAGCAGCGAATTCTCCGCCAGCCCCAGGACCACCCCGTCACCGGCAGACAGGTTGAGGTTTCGGGGGTTCTCCGCCAACACCTCAAAACGCTGTCCCTGGCCGAGCTCGGCCAGGAGACGCTGGCCGCAGCCCTTACGTGCGCTGCAGCTTACGCAACTGCTCTGACGCACGGTCTCAACCCAGACGCCCTCCCGGCTCAGCCGCAGTACGCGGCCCTTTTCCTCCAGCATAGGCGCCTCAGTTAACCACCGGGGTCACCGACGAGGCGATGCGGTCCGCCATCATCAGGGGCACATCCCCGACCACCGTCACGAACTGTCCCCGTACCGACTTGCCCAGGGCCACCGTGTCCCCCTGCTGCACGGCCCCCTCCCGGGCCTTCTGCTGCCCCAGGGGCTCGACGGTAACGGAAATCGTCGTGCGGCCGTTGCCGTAGAGCATCACCTCGGCGCCACCGAAGACTTCGTGACGCAGCAGGGCAAAGCTCTGGGGAACCCAGCCGGCGGTCCAGGCACGCTCGCCGCCGCGCAGCAGCGCCTCGTGACGGTCGATGTACTGGTGCATGTCAGAAGGCAGACGAATGATATCCAGCTCCTCGATTGGAACAGCGGGCGCCCGTTTTCCGTACTGGGCCGGCACCACACCGCTGACTGGCTCGGGGCGGGGCAACACCAGCTCACTGTCGTGCTTGGCGAACGTCTGCTGGGGTACGGCTGCGCCGCCGATTCCCAAGCCCTGGGCTCCGAGAATCACCAGTGCCGTCACCGACGCGGCCACACCGGCACCGAGCAACGGTCTCAGGGAGGGACGGTTGAGGCGGCCGCCCCGGTAACTGGGCTCATCGGCAAGCGCCGCGCTCAGTTCTGCGGTAAACCCCGGCATCGGTGCCGCCGGTGTTTCACCTTTAATCACAGCCCTGGCCTGGTTATAGCGAGACCAGGTCGCGAGGCCTTCGTTGTCGAGCTGCGCCAGAACCTGTCGCACCTCAAATTCGCTGGCCTCATCATCCATCAGCGCCGATAGAGACTCGTTACGCTTGTCATTCATGGGTCACATCTCTCAAAGCCTGCCACCTAGTCCATCAGGGGCGCGATCACTTTATCCACCGCTTCACGAGCACGAAAAATCCTTGAACGAACCGTTCCTACGGGACAGGCCATCACCTGAGCAATGTCCTCGTAACTCATGCCGTCGAACTCGCGCAACGTCAGGGCAATGCGCAGGTCCTCGGGCAGTTTGTTGAGGGCTTGGTAGACGGCCTGTTCAAGCTCCTTTTTATAAAGGTTGTTTTCCGGGTTCTCGATCTCTTTCAGCGTACGGTTGCTGTCCTGATGCTGGGCGTCGTCAATGTCCACATCGACATCCGGCGGGCGACGGCCTTTAGCCACCAGGTGGTTCTTGGCCGTGTTAATCGCGATCCGGTACAACCAGGTGTAGAAGGCGCTGTCCCCCCGAAACTTGGGTAGGGCCCGGTAAGCCTTGATAAACGCCTCCTGGGCCACATCCATCGCCTCGTGGTGGTCATACACGTAACGCCCCACCAAGCCGACAATTTTGTGCTGGTACTTGCCAACCAGCAGATCAAAAGCTCGTTTGTCACCTTGTTGCACCCGCTTGACCAACTGCCTGTCGGTCGCCGCCTGATTTTCTGTAGACAATCCCTTCGCCCCTGCTACCAAGCCATGAAAAGAATTTAAAAAGGCTCGGTTTAACCTACAACTTAGTTCCCGCTTATACAATAAAGCGAGGACACGACACCGCGGGGCCAAAACCCCATCCAGCTCAGGGTAATAGGTAGGAACACAGCACTGTCAGGAAGTTCCTGCCGCGATGAGAAGCCGCGAGGGTTATGCTATTCTCGCCCTCTTTCCCGAACCCAAGCCCGGGAGGGTTTCCCGGTGACAGTGAAGACATAGCATGAGCAAAGAGCACCACTACGACGTCCTGGTCATCGGCAGCGGCGCCGCCGGCCTCACCCTGGCTTTGCAGATAGCCCCCCACGCCCGGGTCGCGGTGCTCAGCAAAGGAGCGCTGACCGCCGGCTCCACCTACCTGGCGCAAGGCGGCATCGCGGCGGTCTACGACGAGGAGGACAGCCTCGAGGCCCACTTAGCGGATACCGTCACCGCCGGCAACCACCTCTGCCGCCCCGAAGCGGTGCGTTATACCGTGGAGCACGGCAGGAGCTGCATCGACTGGCTGCTCTCCCAGGGCGTGCCCTTCACCCGTGAGCCCAACGGCAAACTGCACCTGACCCAGGAAGGGGGGCACAGCCACCGCCGCATCGTGCACGCCGCCGACGCCACCGGCAAGGCAGTTTCCGAGACCCTGATCGAGCAGGCCCAACGCCATCCCAACATCACCCTGCGCACTCAGGCGATCGCCATCGACCTGATCACCCGGCGTAAGCTGCGCCTGAGCGACAACCGTTGCGTCGGCGCCTACGTCCTCGACCAGCGCAGCGGTCATGTAGAAACCTTACTGGCCCCCTGCGTGGTACTCGCCACCGGAGGGGCGAGTAAAGCCTACCTTTACACCAGCAACACCGACGGCGCCTCCGGCGACGGCATCGCCATGGCCTGGCGGGCCGGCTGCCGGGTAGCCAACATGGAGTTCAACCAGTTCCACCCCACCTGCCTCTACCATCCGCAGGCCAAATCCTTTCTGATCAGCGAAGCGGTCCGGGGCGAAGGGGGGCGTCTGCTGCTACCCGACGGCACCCGCTTCATGCCCCGCTTTGACGCCCGCGCCGAACTCGCGCCCCGAGATGTGGTAGCGCGGGCTATCGACCATGAAATGAAGCGCCTAGGCTGCGACTGCCTCTACCTGGACATTTCCCACAAACCGGCCGAGTTTGTGCGCAGCCACTTCCCGACCATCTACGGCAAGTGCCTGGAGTTCGGCATCGATATCACCCGCGACCCGATTCCGGTGGTCCCCGCCGCCCATTACACCTGCGGCGGCGTGGTCACCGACAATCGGGGGCGCACCGACATACCCGGGCTCTACGCGGTGGGAGAAACCGCCTTCACGGGCCTGCACGGGGCCAACCGCCTGGCGAGCAATTCCCTGCTTGAATGCATCGTCTACGCCAGCGCCGCGGCCGAAGACATTCGGGCGCAACTGGATACCGCCCCGCCTTTGCCAAAGGCCCCTTTCTGGGACGAAAGCCAGGTCACCGATTCCGACGAGGATGTGGTGCTCGCCCACAACTGGGACGAGCTGCGCCGCTTCATGTGGGACTACGTGGGTATCGTTCGAACCAAGAAGCGCCTGCAGCGTGCGCTTAACCGGGTTCGGCTGCTACAGCAGGAGATCTCTGACTACTACAGCAACTATAAAGTAAGCAAAGATCTGGTGGAGCTGCGCAACCTGGAGGTGGTGGCCGAGCTGATCATCCGCTCGGCCATGTTGCGCAAGGAGAGCCGGGGGCTGCACTACACGCTCAACTACCCCCAGCCGCTGCCCGAGGAACGGGACACCATCCTGACGCCGGTCAATTACGACTGGCCCCGCTAGCGCCGGGCTTTACGGGAAAGCGCACCCGCACTCGCAGCTGGCGCACGCCATCGGCAGCGCCGCTGTCGGCAAGGACAGGCAACCAACGCCGGGGCGCGCCTTCAGGCAGCAGCTCCAGCAGGCAGATCCAGGAGACCAGTACGGACCCAGCCCCAAGGCTGACAGCCTGCTCACGCCCATCCCCCAGACGGATAAACCAACGGCCCTGGCCGTCCCACCGCAGCGCCACCACCGCATCGGGGCTCACCAGGAAGACATCACGTCGAAAAAACCACCACCCATGGCCGACGACGAAGATTGCCAGGAGCAGCGAAAGCCAGAGGGGCAGGCCGGAAAGAAAGGGCGCCACGGCGGCGGCGCTATAAACCAGCGCCAGCAGGACGATCAGCCGGCGCGAAGGCGTCAGATCCAGGCGTTCAATCTGGAACGCCATCGAGAATCAAATCGACGATGCGCTTAAGGTCGGCATCCTCCGGTACCTTGTGGCGCATAAACCAACTGAAAATATCCTGGTCTTCACAGGCAATCAACTTTTCAAAGCGCGTCTGGTCCTGCAAATCCAGGTCACGAAAGCGCTCCTTGAGAAAGGGTATCAGCAGCACGTCCAGCTCAAGCATTCCCCGCCGGCAGTGCCAACTGAGGCGGTTGATGTCGGTTTCGGTGTACATCGTTGTTTACTCGCCAGGTTCCAGGATCAAGAGCGGCGATGATAGCACAACGGAACCACCACGCCGTTATCCTGACGCCACAAAAGCAACACGGAAAATAGGATATTTTCCTATTCAGGGCTGCGAGCCAAATGCCTATAGTAACCCTGTGATCGACGGGCGAACGGAAGGAACCCGTTGGCTGTGAGGGAACCACAGTCTGCCCCTAAAACACAGGGAAAAGTGTTTTCAGCAGGGATCGCTGGAAAGGAGGGCCCCAGGCGGGATTGCCGAGGGGCCCTTTTCTTTTTGGTGCCCACTTTTGTCCCCAGCCTCGACTCCAGAACAGAAAAGCAACCGATCCCCGAAAATAGGATTTTGTCCTATTCAACCCCTCCCCCCGCGAGCCTAATATTGAACCCGTGATCGACGGGCGAACGGAAGGAACCCGTTGGCTGTGAAGGAACCACAGTCTGCCCCTAAAACACAGGGAAAAGTGTTTTCAGCAAGGATCGCTGGAAAGAAGGGCCCCAGGCGGGATTGCCGAGGGGCCCTTTTCTTTTGGGTGACTCGCCGCGCAGGAATTAGCGGGCGTAACCGCCACGAATATTGATTTCCACCCGCCGGTTCTGGGCCCGCCCCTCTGCGGTTTCGTTACTGGCCACAGGATGGCGCTCACCCCACCCTGTGGCCTCCAGGCGCGGCCGTTCAACGCCGCTTTGATTCAGGTAAGTCGCCACCGTGGATGCACGGCGCTCGGACAACCCCTGGTTGAAGTCGGCACTGCCGGTACTGTCGGTAAAGCCGTCCACTTCCACGTAGGTCTTGTCGAACTTGGTCAACACCTTGGAGACCGAGTTCAGCACCGGCATAAAGCGCGCCTGAAGGTCCGCCGAGCCGGTGTTAAAGGTAATGTTTCCCGGCATGATCAGCTGTATCTGGTCACCGTTTCGCTCCACCTGGACCCCGGTGCCGCGCAGCTCCTGGCGCAGGGCGTCTTCCTGGCGATCCATGTAATAGCCGATGCCCCCACCGGCGGCGGCCCCCACCGCGAGGCCGGTCAGCACGCCCTTTTCACGGTCGCCATCACTGCTGGTCAGCGCCCCCAGGGCCGCGCCCGCGGCGGCGCCGATCGCAGCGCCCGTGCTGGTCTGGTTGTACTTGCTCTCCCCCGTGTAGGGGTCGGTAGTCTGGCAGCCGGCGACGATAGCGGCCACCGCCATGACGGTTAGGGTTCGTTTCACTCTGGTATCTCCTTAACGCTTAACTTTCTTCGGACGCTTGCGCCCGGATCCGTTTTTTATCCAGTTTACCAACACTCGTCTTGGGAATGGCATCCACCACCCGCACCTCTCGAGGCACGGCCCAGCGACTGAGCTCACCCTGCTCCACGAACGGCTGCAGGTACGCCCTGACCGCCTCGGGCTCGAGGCTACTGCCCGCCGCGGCGACCACCCAGGCTTGAGCCACTTCACCCCAGCGTTCATCCGGCACCCCGATCACCGCCACCTCGGCCACCCCCGGACAGCGGCTGATAAGGCTCTCAAGGTGCAGGGAGGAAATCCACTCGCCCCCGGACTTGATCACATCCTTGATTCGATCGCGAATGGCGACAAAGCCTTCACTGTCGATGGTGGCGACGTCCCCCGTGTGCAACCAGCCGCCCCGCCATAACTCCTCGCTGCGCTCCGGCTCGCCGGGGTAGCTCTGGGCCAGCCAGGGTGCACGCACCACGATCTCGCCCTGCGCCTGGCCGTCATGGGGAACCGGCTCGCCGGCCTCATCCACCACCTCCAACTCGACCATGGGACTTGGAATGCCGGTTTTCAGCCGCAAACCAAGCACCTCTTCCGGCGCGCGGCGGCGCTGTTCCGGGGAAAGCCGCGTCGTGGTCAGGATCGGGCAGGTCTCCGACATACCGTAGGCCGACAACACCGTCGCCCCCTGAGCCATCGCCTGCTCCGCCAGCCCCCGCGGGAACGCACCGCCCCCGATCAGCACGGTCCAGCCGCTCAGGTCGAGGCTACGACCGGTCTCACAGTTGAGCAACATTTGCAGTATGGTCGGGACACAGTGGGAGAAGGTCACGCCCTCGTCACGAATCAGCGCGGCCAGGCGGTCCGGCTCGTAACGCCCGGGGTAAACCTGCTTCACGCCGAGCATCGTGGCGGCGTAAGGTACCCCCCAGGCGTGCACGTGAAACATCGGCGTAATCGGCATGTAGGTGTCATCGGAGCGAAGACACGCATTGCCCTCAAATGCCCCCAGGGTCGTCGTTTCGGCCAGGGTATGCAGCACCAGCTGACGATGGCTGAAACAGACCCCCTTCGGATTACCCGTGGTCCCGGTGGTATAGAAGGTGGTGGCGACGCTGTCCTCGGAAAAATCCGGAAAGTCAAACTCGGGATCGGCCTGCGCCAGCAGCGCCTCGTACTCGCCGCTCACCCAGTCCGGCCTTGGGCCGGGCTCGTCCTCCAGCAGCCAGCTCTCGCGCACCGTCTCCAGACCCTCGCGAATACCTTCCATTAACGGCACAAAATCCTGATGAACCAAAACAAAATCATCCTTGGCATGGTTCATGGTGTAAAGAATCTGTGCCGGCGCCAGACGGATGTTGACCGTATGCAGCACCGCCCCGATCATCGGAATCGCGAAGAAACACTCCAGGTAGCGGTGGCTGTCCCAATCCAGCACAGCCACTGTGTCCCCGCCCCGCACGCCCGCGTTATGCAGTGCATTGGCCAACCGGCACACCCGCTGATAAAGGGTGGCGTAATCGTAGCGGCGCCGGTCGGCGTAACAGATCTCGGTATCAGGGGCCCCCTGCAGGCCCGACATCAGAATGCGCTTGATCAACAGCGGGTAGTTATAGGCCGACTCGGCTCGCTCGAGAATTTTTGTTCTTATCATGCTCCCGGTTCCTTGACTTGCTTAGGTCTGAATGCACGGCTGATCCGCCATCGCGGTCAACAGCGCGTTAACTTTCATGGCGTTAGCGCCTGCCTAGACTCTAGGTTGTCTCGCCCCGACGGACAAGCGAAAAGCCCGACGTTTTCCCCTCTGTGGCGCTAGAATCGACCGATAACAACTTATAGAATGAGGCACTAGCCTTAGTTTCCAAGGAGAAGTCGTTGTCCCACTTACCAGTCATCATCGGGTTCGGCGGTGTCAATCCGGCGGGCAGATCATCATTCCACCATGCCTACCGCCGACTGGTGCTTGAACGCCTCAACCAGCGCGACCAGCAGGAAACGCTGCTCAGCCTGGCGACCCTCATGGGGCTGGTGCGTTCAGTGGACGGCCAGCTTCTGGACAGCGACCACCACGTCCTCAGCCTCAATGACATCGACACACGCCTGCGTCAACAGATACTCGACAACACCCTGATTCGAAAGATCCACCCGGACTGGTTCGATGTCGAACGGATGGTCTTCAACCGACCGGCCCAGATCACCCCCTGCGAGGGGGCTTACTGCTTCACGTTGCGCAAGCGCCACCTTCCCAACCACCTGCCTGAGAACTGGCAGATTCGGGACCTTGGCCAGGGACAGGTGGAAGTCCATGCTCCCGGCCCCATGGACGTGATCTTTAACGATTTCAAAGCCGCCCAGGTGCGCACCGCGGGACAGCTTCCCACCGGTTTCAAGCCCGGCGCGCTTTACCAGTCCCGCAATCATCCGCGCAACCTGCAGATGACGGTCTACAGCGCCTCGGATGCGATCAACTCCACCGGCATTCCCTGGGCGCAGATTCGCGACCTGCTCAGCGCCGATGCCGTCGCCGTCTACGCCGGCAACTCAATCGGACAACTGGACGACTACGGGTTCGGCGGCCTGCTGAAATCCCCGGTGCAGGGCAAGCGCACCACCTCCAAGCAGATGCCCCTGGGCTACGGCCAGATGCCCGCCGATTTCGTCAACGCCTACCTGCTCGGCAACCTGGGGGCCACCGGCTCGTCGCTGGGCGCCTGCGCGACCTTCCTCTACAACCTGCATACCGGGGTCGAAGATATCCGCAGCGGCCGTCGTCGCCTGGTTCTGGTCGGGGGCAGCGACGCCCCGGTCACCCCGGAGGTGATCGAAGGCTTCCGGGTCATGGGTGCGCTGGCCGAAGACAAGGACCTGATGAGCCTGGATGGCCTGAGTTCGCTCAGTGACGACGATTACCGCCGCTCTTCCCGCCCCTTTGCCCACAACTGCGGGTTCACCATGGGCGAGTCCTCGCAGTACCTGGTGCTTTGTGACGACAGTCTGGCGGTGGAGCTTGGAGCCCAGGTGTTCGGGTCCGTGCCCGGGGTCTTTATCAACGCCGATGGGCATAAAAAGTCCATCTCGGCGCCGGGGATCGGCAACTACCTTACCCTGGGCAAAACCGCCTCCCTGGTGCGGACCATTCTCGGCGAGCAGGCACTGCGTGAGCGCAGCTTCGTGCAGGCCCACGGCACCAGCACACCGCAGAACCGGGTGACAGAGTCCCACGTGATCAACGAGACTGCCCGCGCCTTCGGCATCGAGAACTGGCCGGTGGCGGCGGTTAAGAGCTACCTCGGCCATTCTCAGGGCACCGCCGGCGGCGACCAGTTGAGCCTCTCCCTGGGGGTCTGGAAATACGGCCTGATCCCGGGCATCCACACCCTGGACGCGGTGGCCGAAGACGTTCACCAAAGCCACCTGCGTTTCGAGCGCGAGCACCTGGAAGTGGGTACCGAGGGGATGGACGCCGTCCTGCTTAACTCCAAGGGTTTCGGCGGCAACAACGCCAGCGCCGCGGTGCTGGCCCCCCACGTCACCCAAGCCATGCTGACCCGAAAGCATGGCCAAAAAGCGATGGACGGCTACCGTGAACGGCTGGCGGAAGTGCAGCAGACGGCGCTTGAATACGACCAGGAAGCCTCTCTGGGCCTGAATCGCCCCACCTACCTGTTCGGCCATCAGGTGCTTGAGGGCGAGGACCTGCAAATTTCCGACCGCGAAATCCGGGTACCCGGCTATCAGAAACCCATCAGCCTCGAGATGGAGAACCCTTTCAAGGACTTCGAGTCCTAAGCAAGCTCCCGCTCACAGGCATAAAGCGATATAAAGCGCCGCGAAGGCGGCGCTGACCTCAGCCGGAACGGAAGCAGGCATTTTCCCGGGGGCCAAAAACAGGGAGGAGACAGCATGAGACAGGCCTTCGTACTCGTAACCGCGATGACGCTGACCGGCTGCGGCGGCTTGCCTGTCGTGCACCCCGGCGAACTGATACTCGACACCGAACGCCAGCTTCTGTGCCTGGATGCCGAGATCAACTGCCGCGGCCTGGGACTGATCGTCGCCAGCGCCGATCGCGATAAGATCCTGGCGGCCTATGGGCAGCCCTTATGGGAATGGTCCGCTCTGGACAGCGTCGCGGAGCTCAGCCAGCTTCTACGCGAGCCTCCCGACCAGGCGTACCAAGCGCAGCAAATAGCCCCCGGTCTCTACCGGCTGCCGGTCACCCCCGCCACCCGCACCGTCTGGGAGCTGCTTGACGCCGAGTACCGCGACCGCTACTGCGACCCCGGCGAGCGCTTCGGCTGCTGAACGGCCCCCTCCGCACCGGACAGCAGCTCCAGGCTGTTTTTCCAGAGTATTTTCGCAACCAGGGCCTCTGACTCCTCGCGCAGCGAGGCAAAGGATGCCAGGACGCGGGGTAGCAAGTCAGGCCGATTGCGCTGCCCCTGGCAGCCGCACAACGGCATGTCGGGAGCATCGGTCTCCAACACCCAGGCTTCAAGCGGCAACTGCGCCACCTGCCCGCGTAATCGCTTGGCGCGGGGATAGGTGACGCCGCCGCCCACCCCGAGGCGAAATCCCAGCGCCAGGTACTGCTCGGCCTGCTGCGTGCTGCCGGAAAACGCATGGACCACCCCGCCCCGGGGCACCTGCCAGTGGCGCAGCCGCTTGAGCACCTGGTCGTGGGCCTTGCGCACATGCAGGAGTACCGGCAGACGGTGCGCGCGGGCAAGGTCGAGCTGCGCCTCCAACCACCAGATCTGCTCTTTCTCCGTCTCCCTCCCGACCCAGAAATCGAGCCCGATTTCACCCACCGCCAGTGCTTTACCGTCACTCAGCAGGGCATCCAGCCGCTCCAGGTCGGAGCGGTCGTGGCCGGCGACAAAACCAGGGTGTACTCCGAGCGCCGGGTACAGTCCATCACGCCCCTCACAACAGGCCTGCAGTCGGTTCCAATGAGCTGCCTCAACCCCGGGCAGCAGAATACGTGCGACGCCCGCCTGTTCACAGGCGGCCAGGATAGCCTCGCGATCCGCGTCGAACGTCGGAAAGTCCAAGTGACAATGAGTATCAAACAGAAGCATCAGCGCCTCGCGCCAAACAAACGCTAACCGAGGCTATCGTAAACCAGCTTGCTGCGGTAGATGGCGCGAATCATCCACACCAGCCCCCCTGCCAGACAAAACAGGAGGCCCGGCAAAAAGCGCAGCGGAGAATCGATGGCGACCAGAATGGCCACGCCGATTGCGATGTAGATAAACGGAAGGTATTCGTAGAGCTGTTCCGGAACCTGGAGCGAACGACGGGCGCCGACAGGCACCCGGTTGTGGTTGCGCCGGCGGTAGGCAGAACGCATCACCCAGATGGCGGCACCGGCTGCATACAGCAGGGCACCGCACAGGTAGGCGAGAGGATGGTGCAACACCAGTACCGCCACGACCCCGACAGCCAGGTAGAGATAGGGCAAGGACTCGTATACCGGCTTGCGAATAACCAAGGGAGTTTCACCGTTGCTGCTATTTTCGATACTGGCCATGGCATCTTCTGATGCACAACCGGTGCCAAAGAGCATGCTGTTGATTTTTAATCAAAAAAAAACAGCATGCCGTACGCACCGGGGGCGCCTGTAAAAATAACCGACAACGAATTCGCGGCTAGTGTTCCCGCGTCGCGCGAAAGCGGATATCCGGCCAGCGCTCCTCGGTCAGGCTCAGATTGACCCGGGTGGGTGCCAGGTAAGTCAGCAAGCCGGCCCCGTCCAGCGCCAAGTTCTCATGCCCCTTGCGCTTGAACTCCTCCAGCATGCGGTTGTCCCCGCACTCGACCCAGCGCGCGGTCTGCACGCTGATGGGCTCGTAGACACAGTCGACCTTGTATTCGTCTTTGAGGCGGAACACCACCACGTCAAACTGCAGCTGGCCGACGGCTCCCAGAATCAGGTCGTTGTTCTTCAGCGGCTGAAACAGCTGCACCGCCCCCTCCTCGGAGAGCTGCTGCAACCCTTTTTGCAGCTGCTTGGCCTTGAGCGGGTCCTTTGGCCGCACCCGGCGGAACATCTCGGGGGCAAAGTGGGGAATGCCGGTGAACTTCAGCTCCTCACCCTCGGTGAAGGTGTCGCCGATCTGGATGGTACCGTGGTTGTGCAGGCCGATAATGTCCCCCGACCAGGCTTCTTCCACGTTGGCGCGATCCCCTGCCAGGAAAGTGACCGCATCGGCGATGCGCACATCCTTGCCGATACGGCAGTGACGCATCTTCAGCCCCTTGCTGTAGCGCCCCGAACAGATCCGCATAAAGGCGATGCGATCCCGGTGTTTGGGATCCATGTTGGCCTGAATTTTAAACACGAAGCCGGAGAAGGCCGGCTCGTCGGCGGCCACCGGGCGGGTCTCGGTGGAGCGCTCGATCGGCGCCGGCGCCCACTCCACGAAATCATCCAGCATCTCCCGCACGCCGAAGTTACCCAGGGCGGTACCGAAAAAGACCGGCGTCAGGCTTCCGGCCAGAAAAGCTTCCCGGTCAAAGGCGTGGGTCGCCCCCCGCACCAGCTCCACCTCCTCGACAAAGTCTTCATAGATGTCACCCAGCAGCTCGCGGGCAGCGTCCGTGTCCAGCCCCTGCACGCGGATGTCCTCGGGCAACGTGTGGCCCTTGCCCGGCTGAAAGCGGTGAATGGTGTCGGTGTAGAGGTTGTAAACCCCCAGGAACTGCTTACCCATGCCAATGGGCCAGGTAATGGGCGCCGCCTCGATTTTCAGCACCTCCTCGATTTCATCCAGCAACTCTATGGGATCACGGATATCGCGGTCCATCTTGTTGACGAACGAGAAGATGGGCGTGTCACGCAGCCGACACACCTCCATCAGCTTGATGGTGCGGGCCTCAACACCCTTGGCCCCGTCCACCACCATCAGCGCCGAGTCCACGGCGGTGAGGGTGCGGTAGGTATCTTCGGAGAAATCCTCGTGACCAGGCGTATCCAGCAGGTTGACGGTGCGCCCGTTGTAGGGGAACTGCATCACCGACGAAGTGATGGAGATCCCCCGCTCCTGCTCCATGGACATCCAGTCGGAGGTGGCGTGGCGGTCGCTCTTGCGCCCCTTCACGGTGCCCGCCTTCTGGATCAGGTTGCCGAGCAGCAGCAGTTTCTCGGTGATGGTGGTCTTACCGGCATCGGGATGCGAAATAATTGCAAAGGTTCTGCGGGCCGCAACTTCGTCGGCCAAGCGAGGATCGGTCATGGGGCAACTCGAAAATTATCTGTCGAAGCACCGGAGCAGAAGACGCCGGCGGAGGCAAAGGGCACTATTTTACCCGATTGAACGGCGCCGATGTAGGGAGAATTAACCTCTCAGGTCATTCCTCCGACCTACGGCAGGCAGTTTTTCCTGCTATTTGGCCGCATGCCCCGCCAGCGCGCGCTGCGCAGGAGCAGGCCCGGAACAGGCCGTGCCAAAGCTCGCCACCACGACTGTTCACAACTTGATCACCGGGTTTGAGCCTGTATAATCGCGCCCTTCCCTTCTTCACACTTTTTGCACCGCAACACGGAGCGTTGGCGGTCGACGAGGTAGTCATGTTTGAACTGGCGGTAAACAAGACCCGTAACCTGAAGGCCGACATGCTCTCCGGCCTCACCGTCGCCCTGGCCCTGGTGCCCGAGGCGGTTGCCTTCGCTTTCGTCGCCGGTGTCGAGCCCCTGGTGGGCCTTTACGCCGCTTTCATGGTGGGGCTGATCACCTCGGTCATGGGCGGTCGCCCCGGGATGATCTCCGGCGCCACCGGCGCGCTGGCGGTGGTCATGGTCTCCTTGGTGGCCGACCACGGTGTCGAGTACCTCTTTGCCACCGTGATACTGATGGGCATCCTGCAGATCGGGGCCGGCGTGCTGCGCCTCGGCAAGTTTATCCGCATGGTGCCGCACCCGGTCATGCTGGGCTTCGTTAACGGCCTGGCGATCGTAATCTTCCTGGCCCAGCTCTCCCAGTTCAAGTTCATCGACGCCAACGGAGACAGCCAGTGGCTGAGCGGCGAGCCCCTCTACACCCTGCTGGGGCTGGTGGCGCTGACCATGGCGATCATCAAGTTCCTGCCCAAGCTGACCACCGCCATCCCCTCATCGCTCGCGGCCATTATCGTCATCAGCCTGGTCGCCACGTACACGGGCCTGGAGACCCGGACCGTGGGCGAGGTGGCCTCCATCGCCGGCGGTCTGCCCAGTTTCTCCATCCCCTCGGTACCCTTTAACCTGGAAACCCTGACCATCATCTTCCCTTACGCCGTGATCCTGGCGGCCATCGGCCTGATCGAGTCCCTGCTGACCCTGACCCTGATCGATGAAATCACCGAGACCCGCGGGCGCGGCAACAAGGAATGCATCGGCCAGGGCGTGGCCAACGTCACCACCGGTTTCTTCGGCGGCATGGGCGGCTGCGCCATGATCGGCCAGAGCATGATCAACATCAACTCGGGGGGACGGGGACGGGCTTCCGGCATCACCGCCGCCCTCTCGCTGCTGGCCTTTATTCTCTTTGCCTCGCCCCTGATCGAGCAGATCCCCATCGCCGCCCTGGTGGGCGTCATGTTCATGGTGGTGCTGGGCACCTTTGAATGGTCCAGCTTTCGCATCATGGGTAAGATTCCCAAGGCCGATGCCTTCGTCCTGGTGCTGGTCTCCGGCGTGACCGTGGCCACGGATTTGGCCATCGCCGTAATCGTGGGCGTCATCGTCTCCGCGCTGGTGTTCGCCTGGCAGCACGCCAAGCACATTCGCGTGGTCACCAGCATGGAAGGGCCGACCAAGGTCTATCGGCTTCACGGCCCCATCTTCTTCGGTTCGGTGAACAACTTCATGGAGCTGTTTGATCCCAAGAACGACCCGGAGGACGTGGTCATCGAGTTCCAGTACTCCCGCGTCGCCGACCACTCGGGGCTCGAGGCGATCGACAGTTTGGCCGAGCGCTACATCAACGCCGGCAAGCAGCTGCACCTGCGCCACCTGAGCCCGGAGTGCCGGCAGCTGCTGCGCAAGGCGGGCGACCTGGTGGAAGTGAACGTCATCGAAGATCCCAAGTACCGCGTCGCCTCGGACGCCCTGGGTTAAGCGGAGTGCAGCCGGCAAAGCCCTGCAGGTGGGAGGCGGTAGGATGCGTCTGAATGGAAAGCGTGTAGGTGGAAAACCCTGCCGATAAGCGCCAGCGGATCTGGCAGACCCTGGCCGCGGTCCCCCGCGGCCGGGTCGTCACCTACGGCCAGCTCGCCACCCTGGCGGGCCTCCCCGGCCACGCCCGCTACGTGGGCACCTGCCTCAAGCAGCTCCCCCCCGGCTCCACCCTCCCCTGGCACCGCGTGATCAATGCCGCCGGGGCCATCAGCTTTGCCGAGCAGACCCCGAACCACCAGCGCCAGCGCTCGCTACTGGAGGCTGAAGGCATTCGCCTGCAGGCGGGCCGTATCGACTTGAAGCGCTACCGCTGGGCGCCCTGAACAGCGAGCACCTTTCTCACCGGACGCTTCGGCTGCCTTGATCACCGCTTGAGCGGCAGGTCACGTTCCTGACCCAGTTGGCGGGCGGTATCGCAGAGAAAGAGCTCGCGCACCTGTGCCTGCAGCGCAGGCCCCTCCTGTCGCAGGTCTTCCACCCGCAACTCCCCCGCGTCAAGCATCGCCCGCACCTGCTCCGGCCCCCAGTCGATCAACACCTGTCCGGTGCGCTTGTCAGTGACTTGCAGCAGGGGTTGCGGCCGCTCCAGCCATGCATTGACCTGGTAGGTCATGGTTCTCTCCTTATGCCGATGGACGAGCCTTCAGCATAAGGTCCATAAACCCTAAATACAAACGATTATCATTTAGACAGATACTTGCGGCAGCTCACTCCGGTGCCGCCGCACCAGCCAGAACGCCAGGAGCACCGCGGGAATCCCCAGCAAGGCGGCGTAAATGAAGAAGGTAAAGTAGCCGCTACCATCAACCACCACCCCGGAAAAACCGCTGACGAACTTACCGGGCAGGGTCATCAGCGAGCTGAACAGAGCATACTGGGTCGCGGTGTAGGCACGGCTGGTAAGGCTGGAAAGGTAGGCGATAAAGGCGGTGCTGGAGAGCCCGCCGGAGAAGTTGTCGGCGCTGATCACCAGGGTCAGCCAGCGGATATCGCTGCCGACGGTGGCCAGCTGGGCAAACAGCAGATTGGTTAGGGCCACCAGCACCGCTCCGGCCAGCAGGGGCCGGTGAATGCCGAAACGGACCACCAGCAGCCCGCCCACCATGGAGCCGACGATGGTCATGACAAAACCGTAGAGCTTGCCCACCGTGGCGATGTCGCTCTTGCTGAAGCCCAGGTCCAGGTAGAAGGGGTTGGCCATGATCCCCATGGTGATATCGCTCAGCCGGTAGACGCTGATAAAGAGCAGCAGCCAGAGGGCCACCACCCCATTGCGACGGAAGAATTCCACGAAAGGGGCCACCACCGCATCCAGGAACCAGGCCTCGAGGCGCTCCCGGCGGCTGGCCCCCGGGCCCAGTTTGACCGCCCGGTGCAGCTGCGCCTCGGTCTCCCGCGCCAGGGCGTCTTCCTGGTGGTCGGGCTCGCGCACCAGCAGCACGGTCAACATGCCGATCCCCATCAGGGCCGCCATCGCCAGGTAGGCGCTGGGCCAGTTGAGCGCATCGGCGATGAAGAGCGCACCGGCCCCGGCCACCAGCAGCGCCACCCGGTAACCGAAGATATAGGCCGCCGACATGGCGCCCTGGAATTCGGGAATCGCCGCCTCGATCCGGTAGGCGTCGATGGCAATGTCCTGGGTCGACGATGAGAACGCCACCAGCAGCGCCAGCGCGGCGATCAGCCCCAGCTGCTGTTGCGGGTCGCACAGGGCCATGCCGACCAAGCCCGCGGCAATCCCCAACTGCCCCAGCAGCATCCAGCTACGCCGCTTGCCCAGCCTGCCCAAACCGGGCAAACGCAGCCGATCCACCACCGGGGCCCAGAAAACCTTGATGGAGTAAGTGATGCCCACCCAGGCGAAAAAGCCGATGGCGCTGCGGCTGACCTCGTAATCCCGCAGCCAGGCGCTGAGGGTGGAGAAGACCAGCAAGAAGGGAAGCCCCGCGGCAAACCCCAGGAACCAGAGGGCGATCACCTGGGGCCGGGTATAGACCAGCAGCGCCTCACGCCAGGAAAAGCGGGTTTCGCTCACCAAGGACCCCCTGCGCCGAGCCGCCGGGGATTAATCGCGGAAATTGTTGAACTGCAGCGGCAGGTCGATATCCGCCTCGCGCAACACCGCCATGGTCTGCTGCAGGTCGTCCCGCTTCTTGCCGGTTACCCGTACCTGCTCCCCCTGGACCGCCGCCTGCACCTTGAGCTTCTGGTCTTTAATCAGCTTGACGATCTTCTTCGCCGTGGGCTGGTCCAGTCCCTGCTTGAGCAGCACCTGCTGCTTGACCTTCATGCCGCTGGTGACGTGGTCCTTGACCTCCAGCGCCTTGATGTCGATCTTGCGGCTGACCAGCTTGTTGCGCAGGATCTCCAGCATCTGCTGCAGCTGAAAGTCCACCTCGGCGGTCAGGTTGACCTCCGAGTCGCCCAGTTCAAACGAGGCGTCCACCCCCTTGAAGTCATAGCGGGTTCCGATTTCACGGTTAGCCTGGTCTACAGCGTTGCTGACCTCGTGCATGTCCAGCTCAGAAACAACGTCAAACGATGGCATCTAGATCCTCCTTGGGAAGCGGCGTCGGGAGTGGCACAATTGTGGGGGCGATTCTACCCCAGTTGCGCCCTGCAATAACAGAACACCCACCACACACCGAAAGGAGCCGTCCCCATGGCCGCCCCACCTTGCTGGCATATTCTAGGCTTTGGCGCCATCGGTCGGCTCTGGGCCTGTCACCTGGCCCGTGCCGGCGTTTCGGTCAGCCCGGTTTTACACAGCGCGGAGCGCCTGAGGACCTACCCTGGCCACGTCACCCTGTGCACCGATGCCGGAGAAGCACACTTCACCCTTCCCGGCGAATTGGCCACGGCAAATACGCCGATCCAGCAGCTGCTGGTCGCCACCAAGAGCTACGCCACCGAGGCGGCGCTGGCGGGTGTTGCGCAACGACTGGCCCCGAAGGCCCCCATCGTGCTGCTGCACAACGGCCTTGGGCCTCAGCAGCGGGTGGCGGATGCGTTTGCCGAGCACCCCGTCTACGCCGGCACCACCACGGAGGGCGCTTACCGGGACGGCGGCGAACGGCTGGTGCATGCCGGCCGCGGCAGCAGTTTTTTCGGCCCCCTCAACGCCCGCGCCCGGGAAACGGGGGAAGCTGCTCTCGAACCGCTGCTCACCCTGCCCCTTGAAGCCCACTACGACCCGGCGATCCTGCATAGGCTCTGGCAAAAGCTGGCCATCAACGCGGCCATCAACGGGCTGACGGCGGTTCACGACTGCGCCAACGGCGAGCTCGCCCGCCATCCCGAGTACCGGGAAGCGATGGCGCAGCTGTGCCAAGAGACAGAGGAACTGGCTTGCCGCCTGGGCCAGCCGCTCTTCGAGACCCCGCTCTTTGACCAGGCCCTCAAGGTGGCCGAGGCCACGGCCCGCAACTACTCCTCCATGTTGCAGGACGTGCGCGGCGGACGCCCCACCGAGATTGATGCCATCAACGGCTACCTGTGCCGCGAGGCCGAGCGCCAGGGGCTCGCGCTACCCGCCCACCAGCGGCTGCTGGAGGCGGTCCGGGCGCGGCACCCCAACCACCACGGAGACTGAACCATGGGCAACCGCCTATCCAAGATCTACACCCGCACCGGCGATTCTGGCACCACCGGCCTTGGCGACGGCGCGCGCGTCGCCAAGGATGACGCCCGCATCGAGGCCATCGGCGACATCGACGAGCTCAACAGCTGTATCGGCCTGCTCTGCAGCGAGCTTGCCAGCGATGACCCGCTGCGCGAGCCGTTCCAGGAAATTCAGCAGCAGCTGTTCAACCTCGGGGGCGAGCTCTCGGTGCCCGGCTACACGCTGATCGAAGAGTCCCAGGTCACGGAGCTGGAGCAGTGGCTGGAAGCGCTGAACGAACAGCTGCCGCCCCTGACCGACTTTATTCTCCCCGGCGGCAGCCGCCCCGCCTCCGTTTGCCACCTTGCCCGCAGCGTCTGCCGCCGGGCCGAGCGGCGCCTGGTCACCCTGAGTCGCGACGCCGATGTGCGCCCCCCCTGCCGCAGCTACCTCAACCGGCTGTCCGACCTTCTGTTCGTGAGCGCACGCACCCTGGCCCGGCGGGACGGTGGCAGCGAGGTGCTCTGGCGCCACCGGGCCGAGCGCGGGGGCTAGCGGGCAACGCCCGGCCGCAGTCAAGGCCCCCACTCCACAACCCGGGCATTGTGGTCTAGGGTTTCCCTGAGGCAGGCGTTTTGAGCTCGCTCAAGTACGCCGCCGGCTTGCCCGTATAGGCTCGTTGTCATTACTCAAACCTGAGGGTTCACCCCATGAGCGCTATCGAACAGACCATCTGGACCATCCTGGGCTACCTGGCCATGCCCACCTTTTTCATCATCGGCTTTGCGGTCACCGCCCTGATTGCCTGTATCATCATGGACCTGCTGGAGATTGAAAGCTTCGAACACTACTGACAGGGGCCCCGCACGGGCTTTGTCAGGCCGGGGATTTTGGAGTATCTTGGAACGCCCTCTCACCATCATCACGCTGCGATAAGGAGTCGTTAATGGCTGAACTCAGTACCCTCTGGATCACCGGTATCGGCGCGCTGCTGATCGGTGGGCTCATCGGGATGTGGATCGGGCGGCGCAGCCCGGCGGCCAAGCGCAGCGAGACCCTGCATCAGGAACTCAGCGAGACCCGTCGCGAACTCGAGAGTTACAAAGCGGAGGTGAACAGCCATTTCTCAGAGACAGCAGCGCTGGTGAACAAGCTCACGGAGAGCTACCGGGATGTGCACCAGCATCTGGCCCAGAGCGCCAACCGCCTCTGCGAGGAGGAGGGCCTGCTCAAGAGCCTGCAGGCCCCCGAGGTAAGCGCGGTGGAACGCCAGCCCGAGGTGCCGCAAAAACCCGAAGAAGACGCTTTCAACCCACCGCGGGATTACGCCCCCCCGCGTGATCCTGAACAGGCCGGCACCCTGTCAGAAAGCTACGGCCTGGACCGCAAGGCCGCGAACGCAGAACAACCGCCTCACGACCCCTCACGTACCGCGGATCACGCGCCCCGCTGATCGGTTATGGGCGCGCACCGCGCGCCTTCCCTTCGACCTCTTCTGCTGCTCACGCGCCCCTCGCCGGGCGCACCGGGCCGTGCAATCTTGACGTCAGCTACACTTCGGGCATCTTGGTCTCGCCCGGAGAGATGCCATGCCATCGCGCCCCCTGCCCTTCCTCCTGCTCGGCGGGCTGTTTAGCGGGCTGTTTAGCGCCCTGGCAAGCGCCCAGCCCTTGACCCTGCCCACCCAGAAAGTGCTGCCGCTGGAGGTGGCGACCGCGCTGGCCCAGCACGCCATCGCGGCCTGCGCCGAGGCAGGCTACGCTGTCAGCGCCACGGTGGTGGATACCTCCGGCGTCGTGCGGGCCCAACTGCGCGGTGACGGCGCAGGTCCCCACACCCTCGAGAGCAGCCGCAAAAAAGCCTACACCGCCGTCAGCCTCGGGGAGTCCACCGAGAACCTGAGCCAACTGGTGACCCGCATGCCCGCCGCGGCGGGGCTGCGGGACATGGGGACTGATATCCTGGTGCTCGGCGGCGGCCTGCCGCTGCGCGTCGCGCAAGACAAGGTGGGGGGCATCGGCGTCGGCGGCGCCCCCGGGGGCCACCTGGACCAGGGTTGCGCCCAGGCCGCCATCGACCAGGTATTAAGCGACTAAGCGGTTTTAAGGGATAAGACAGTGAAACATCAGCGCTGGGCCAGCAGCCCGGCCAGCAACTGGCGCACATCATCGGCGACGAACGGTTTGTCGCAGATGGCCGAAACCCCGGCCTGCTGTACCCCCGCCAGACGGCTCTGGTCCTCCTCGCTGGTCACCATCATGATCGGCACCGTGGGCTGAGCGCTGTGCTGGCGGATCTGCTCGGTCAGCCCCTGGCCGTCCAGGTGGGGCATGTTGAAGTCGGTCACCACCAGGTCGAAATACTCATCCTGCATGCGCTCCAGCGCCTCTGTGCCGTCTCCGGCCTCAACAAAGTGCTCTATGCCGAGCCCTGCCAGCACTTTGCAGATGAAGCGCCGCGCCAGCGGGCTGTCATCCACCACCAGCACCCGCAGCAACTCCGGGTCCCCGAGCGGAGTCGTACCTTCGGGCTCCAGGGTGTGCAGAGTTGTACGCAGGGCGGTCTCCAGCTGCCCGAGGCTGAAGGGCTTGGGAAGGATCGCAGTGGCGCCCGCCTGCTTCACCGGGTCCAGGTAGCGGAACTGGGTCTCGCTGGAGATCAGCACGAACGCGATATCCCGCAACTCAGTATCCGCGCGCATGCGGGCCAGGAGCTCGGCACCGGAGATATCCGGCAGGTGCAGTGCCGACAGCACCAGGTCCGGCGGATCCCGGCGCATGGCATCAAGCGCCGCCTCGGCACCGCTACAGACCTCGATCGCCTCGATACCGGCGGCACGCAGGTGATTTTCAATCAGGTTACGCTGCATGCGGGAAGGCTCCACCAGCAGTACAAACAATTCGGACGGACGCATGCCCCTGCTCCTTGTAGGAATTTGCCGTGAGCCTAACGGAGCGGCGACCACCGATACAATGACTTGGATCGATAAAATTGACCGCATGCTTTGAAAACGTTGAACGCCCCGGTACATTACAGCCTCAAATTCCAGGATCCTTTAGCATGCCCCCTGACGCCCATTTCCAGCCGGCTGACAGCAGCCCCCGCCAGGCGGCCTGGGCAGGGGCCCGCGCCACCCTGCCGCTGATCGTCGGCGCCATCCCCTTTGGCATTCTGTTCGGCACCCTCGCCGTGCCCAGCGGTCTCTCGGTGGGCGCCACCCTGGCCATGTCCCTGTTCGTCTTCGCCGGCTCCGCACAGTTTATCGCCCTGGGCCTGCTGGCCAGCGGCGTGGGAGTCGGCGTCATCATCGCCACCACCTTCGTGGTCAACCTGCGTCACCTGCTTTACGCCGCCGCCCTGGTGGAGCGGGTCAAGGACCTGCCGCAACGCTGGCGCATCCCCATGGCCTTCTGGCTGACCGACGAAACCTTCGCCGCGGTCTCCAGCCGACTGCTGCAGGAGAAAGCCGACCCGTATGCCCACTGGTTCTACCTGGGATCGGCCCTGGCCATGTACGGCAACTGGCAGCTCTGCACCTGGCTGGGGCTGGGACTGGGGGAACTGTTTCCCGATATGACCGGCTGGGGGCTGGATTTTGCCATGTCGGTCACGTTTATCGGCATGGTCACCCCTTACCTGCGCTCGCGCCCCATGTGGCTCTGCGTGGTAACCGCCGGCGCCATGGCCCTGGCCACCTGGGACCTGCCCCATAAACTGGGCCTGATCGTGGCGGCGCTCAGCGGCATCGCCCTGGGCTACGCCAGCCACCGGCTGCTGCAATACAAGGAGGTGGCATGAAGGAGGTCCTGCTGATCGGCGGCATGTTCGCGGTCACCTTCGGCATTCGCTACGCGCTCTGGGGAACCGCCGGGCGGTTTCGCTTTCCCCCCTGGCTTTCCGACGCCCTGGGTTTCGTGCCGCCAGCGGTGTTGACCGCCATTATCGTGCCGGCGGTGCTGATCCCCGACGGCCGGGCCATTCACGCGGGGCTGGACAATCCCTACCTGATCGCGGCCGTGGCCAGCCTCGCTATCGCCCTCTGGCGGCGCAACCTGCTGGTCACCATCGTCTTCGGCATGACCCTGTTCATGGTGCTGAAGTGGGGGATCGGCCTTTAACCCTGCCACGGCCGCCCTTGGCAGCGCCGCAATCAACCGCTAGGATGCCAGCGCATCAACCGTATTCAGGACTCCTTATGTTCACGCCCCTGCGCGAGGCCGCCTTTTTCAGCCGCCACCAGTTTGTCCCCCTGTTCCAGATCGCCCTGCTCTACACCCTGCCCTCCCTGGCGTTGGAGCTGACCCTCGGCGCGGGTGAGGGACGACCGGACGCCACCACCGGGGCAATGGTCAACGGGCTCTTTCTCTGCCTGGGGGTACTGCAGTTCGGCGCCGCCATCCTCTACATCGACGCCAAGGTCCAGGGGCGGCCGCTGTCGCCGGCTGAGGCGATCGGCCAGGCCCTGCAGCGCCTGGGGGGGCTGCTGATCACCAACCTGCTGATGGGGGTCGCCATCGGCGGCGGCCTGATGCTACTGATCGTCCCCGGCCTCTTTTTCGCCTACAAGCTGGTGTTCGCCGAGCTATTTCTGCTGCTGCGCCGGGAAAACCCCGTCGAAGCGCTCAAGTCCAGCTACCGGGCAACCGAGGGCCTGGCCGGTGACGTGCTGCCGCCCCTGCTGGTCTGGGCCGGGCTGGTGGCAACGGTCTCCATCATGAGTCTGGCCGGCAGCACCGAGGCCGCCTCCGGCCCACTGGCGGTGATCATCCAGCACCTGCTGATGGCCGGCCTCAACATCTGGGGCTGGGCGCTGATCTACCGCCTTTACCAGCAGTACGTGGTCGAACCCGCGACCCTGCCCGGGGAACCCCGGGAGTAACCCTGGCAGGCTATGGCTCCGTCCCGCCAATCTGCTAAAATCGCCGCTCTGTCAAAGAGCCCCGCGACCGCTCCCCGGAGCGGCGCAATGCAACCGCCGATTCACCATACAGGACCGCGCGTCATGAGTGTTGCCGATAAAGTACTGGCCGTTAACAACGATCTGCCGATCCGCACCCAGCGGCCCGTGCACAGCGGCAAAGTCCGTTCCGTCTACTGGCTGACCGAAGCCGACAGTCGCCGCCTGATCCAGGAAAAGGGCTACAACGTGGCGCCGGAAGCGCCCCTGGCGATCATGGTGATCAGCGACCGCCTCTCCGCCTTTGACTGCATCTGGCACGGCGAAGGCGGGCTCAACGGCGTACCCGGCAAGGGGGCGGCGCTGAACGCCATCTCCAACCACTGGTTCCAGCTGTTCCGGGAGCAGGGGTTGGCCGACAGCCATATTCTCGACATCCCCCACCCCTTTGTCTGGATCGTACAGAAAGCCCGCCCGGTGATGATCGAGGCGATCTGCCGGCAGTACATCACCGGCTCCATGTGGCGCGCCTACAGCCAGGGCGAGCGCGAATTCTGCGGCATCCAGTTGCCCGATGGCCTGCACAAAGATCAGAAGCTGCCGGAGCTGCTGATCACCCCCTCCACCAAGGGCATTCTCAAGGGCCTGCCCGGGGTCCCCGAGGCGGACGACGTCAACATCACCCGCCGGAACATTGAAGACAATTACGCCGCCTTCAACTTCCGCAGCCCTGACGACATCGCCCAGTACGAAACCCTGTTGCGCGAAGGGTTTGAGCTGATCAGCGCGGCGCTGGCCAAGCTGGACCAGGTCTTCGTCGACACCAAGTTCGAGTTCGGCTACGTCACCGACGCCCAGGGCGAAGAGAAGCTGATCTACATGGACGAGGTGGGCACCCCCGACTCGTCACGTATCTGGGACGGTGCCCAGTACCGGGCCGGCCAGGTGGTGGAGAACTCCAAGGAGGGCTTCCGCCAGCAGCTGCTCAGCCACTTCCCGGACCCGGACATTCTGCTCAACAAGGCGCGCATGGCCGAGCGCGAGGCCCTGGCCCGCGACAATGCGCTGCCCGCCTCGATGCTGATGGAGGTGTCCCGCACCTACGCCGATATCGCCGAAAAGATCACCGGCCGCCCGCTCGACCTGTCGGAGAACCCCAAGGCCGAAATTATCAGCGTGCTGCGCGAGCAGTACGGGCTCATCGACGGATAGGGGCCGGCGCCACATGCCCTACCAGGTCGAGCACTGGGCTGAATCCCGCATCCTTTACGTTCGCAGCTGGGGAGAGATAACCCCGGAGGACCGCCGGGCGCTTCTGGCCGAAGCCCTGGCGCTGGCCCCCGGGGTGCGACGGCTGCTGGTCGACGGCCGCGAAGTCACCTCGTTTCTCAATGCCGCGCAGACGCAGGACCTGGCGCAGGCCTACCACGCCAATAGCCGCTCCATCAACCGCATCGCCCTGCTCCACCGCCCCAGCTTCAATCCTTACCCGCTGCTGAGCAGCCAGGCAGTGATCGATGGGGTGACTCTCGAGGAATTCACCGACCTGGACGCCGCCAAGGCCTGGCTGCTGGGCACCCAGCCCTGAGGCGCCCCGCCGCTTAATCCCAGCGGGACTCTGCCTCCCGCCGCTCGAACTCCACCCGCCGCCCGTCGGCCAGCAGCTCGCTGATCCGCCAGGGCCGGCCCGCCTCATCCAGCTCCACCAGCCCCAGCCCTGGCTCATTGAGCAGGCGCCGCCCGCGGGGCGTACCCCGGGGCTTTCGGGGAATCACCCGCATCCAGCGACGACGGGTAAACCAGTTCAGCGGCGAGCGCGGTGAATAGAGACGGCGGTTGAGGCGGTCCAGCACCTCCAGCAGCCGGGCGGGAAAACGGTTGCGCACCCCACTGGAGCAGATCTGCCAGATGTGAGGGCCGGTGCCCCGGCGGCCGCGCAGCTCCACATCGTAGACGAAGGAGTAGTGGACATCGCCGGAGAGCACCACGAAATTTTGCGGCGTCTTGGGGTGGCGGAACACATTGAGGATGCCATGGGCCGTCCCCCTGTGCGCCATCCAGTTCTCGGCATCGACCATCAACGGAAAGCCGCACCAGGTAAAGATGCGCTGAATCACCTCGATCAGCTTGACCCCGAAAATGGGCGCTGGCGCCACCAGGATCACCGCGTCTTGCCCTCGCAGTCGCTGCTGAAGGTCAGTAAGCGCTTCCCAATCAAGCAGTCCGGAGGGTTTGGCGGCGGCGGACTCCGAACGCCAGCGCCGGGTACGGGTGTCCATGACGATCAAAGGCGGTACCGTGTCCCACTGGTAGTCCCACTGTTCAAACCGCAACAGGTTGTCGATCAGTTCGTCGTGGGACGCGCTGCCCGGCCTCCTCAGACTCGTAGCCACGGCATCCAGCAGCTCGCCGGAGAAGGCCTCGGGCGCATTGCCCCAGCCCTGGTTGACCAGGTAGGCGATCAGCCCGTTGCCGACCATGCGCCGGGAGAAGGGGTTGCCGTAAACCGCCTCCTCCCACTCGCGACTCAGGTTCCAGTCATCCGAGATGTCGTGGTCGTCGAACACCATGGCCACCGGCAGGTGGGCCATCAAGCGTCGGACGGCCTCCAGCTCATGCTGAAACCCCTGAAGAACCTGCCATTCATGCTCGTAGCGGGCACGCGCTTGCGGCTTAAGCCCGGACGGTGCGCGAAGGCTCACCAGCTTCCAGGGTTCGGGGGACCACACCAGCAGGTACATGGTCATGTACTCAGCCAGGGTGATGAGGTGGTTATGGGCGCTGTCGGAGGTGAACACCGGCTTTCTGACCCCGCCGAAGAGGATGTCGGTCAGCGCCCGCGCCCGGTCCACCTCCGGCAGCAGCTCTTCGCGGGCATAGTAGCTGGCATGGTGACGGTAGAGCGCTTCGGAGTTGGGCAGCTGGGTCAGGCCCAGCCCCTTCAGGTCCTCCGACGGCCACTGCAGGCGCTGAATCACCTGGTGAATGGCCTGCAGCATTGGCCCGGCGACGTCGTCGGCGTAGATCTGATCCCCCGACATCACCACCAGGTCCGGCCAAGCAGACTCAGGCTCCCCGCTCAAAGCCCGGGCCAGCAGCCGGTCGCCCTCTGCCAGGCCGTCGCCGCTGTCGTGGTGCGGCTTGCGACAGGACCCGTGCAGCACGCGGCTGAGCCTGCCGGGGATGCGAAACCCCGGGTGCTGGCGCCCGGGATAGACCAGCCCGGGCAACAGCGCGCTCAGGCTTTGCCAGCCGGCCGCCGGATCATCCTCCAGGCGCAACTCCAGCTGATAGTCGACCCAGGTGCCGGGGGACAGCGGCGGCTCCAGATCCAGCGCCAACAGCAGGTAATGCAGTCCGGGAGCGGCCTGGAGCTGGCGATACTGGGGTGTGCCGAACTCCGGCGAAAGACGGCGCTGCGGCCCGTTCTCGGGGGCCAGCAGAACACGCGGTTGCGCCGGCGAACGCGTTGCGAGCCAGAGGACGACCTGGGTCGCGCTGACCCGGCGCAGGATGGGGCCGGCCAGTACCGGCGGTATCGGGGCCTGTGACGGTGTGGTAATCGCGCTGCTCCTTTGCCGCCCGGAAACGAGCGTATCCGGCATCCGTTGCTGAAGGCGGGGCGCGGCTCGCGGCTCGCGGCTGAAAAGGTCGCATTTTCGGCCCGCTCAGCAAAATTTCCCGCCGCTGGCGACGCCCCCTGCGCAACCCGGCGCAACAACGAGGCTGTAAACAGTTTTGACCACTTCTGCAGGAAACCGCAAGGGCGGCGGCTGACGCCTTCGCTCCCGGCCCTCAGGCCGGGCGTCTCACCTGGGTTCTGCGCTCCGGGAAGCGCCGGCAACGCGGTCTAGAAAGCGCCGGCCGGAGAAGGCCGAGCCCCTTATCCACTATGAGTCGAAGGCAAGTTCGGTCTGCTGCCCCAACGACAGCAAGGCGGCATGCGGGTCCCGCTGGGAAAGCACCCCTTCAATGCGCACCGGTTTGCTGAGCAAAAAGCCCTGTGCCACGTCGCAACCGAGCGCCCGAAGATAGGCAAACTGGGCTTTGGTCTCGACCCCTTCGGCGACCACCCTGAGCCCTAGGCGGTGGGCAAGGTGAGTCACCGCTTCAACAATGGCGCCGTCTTTCTCGTTGCCCGGCAGCTCCGACACAAAAGCACGATCGATTTTCAGCACGTTAACCGGCAGTTTTTTCAGGTAGTTCATGGAGGAAAAACCGGTGCCAAAATCATCGATGGCAATGCGAATCCCCGCCTGCTGCAGTTTTTCCAGGCGCAGGATGCTCAGTTCGATGTCTTCGAGCAGCAGACTTTCTGTAACTTCAATTTCCAGCTGCCCGGGCACCAGGCCCGCCTCATCGCGGATCGCTATAACGGTGTTCACCAGGTTTTCATCATTGAACTGCTTGGCCGACAGGTTGACCGCGATGGCCAACTCATTCCCCGGCCTGCTATGGCGGCGGGCATCTTTACAGGCCTGGCGCAACGCCCATTCACCGAGTTCACCGATCAGCCCGGTTTCCTCGGCAAGGGGCACGAACTGGTCCGGATTAACAACGCCCTTCTCGGGATGATTCCAGCGGATCAGCGCCTCGACCCCGCATAGCCGCAGGCTTCGAGTCTCGAACTGGGGTTGGTAGACCAGGAAAAACTCGCCGTGGGCCAAACCGTCACGGATCTCGTTCGCCAACACGATTTTCTGCTGCACCCGCTTCTGCAGTCTCGAGGAGTAGTACTGAAAGTTATTGCGCCCCTTCTCCTTGGCCAGATAAAGCGCCATGTCCGCCCCTTTCATCAAGGCAGTGGCACTGTCACCGTCGTCCCCCAGTACGGCAATTCCGATGCTGGCGCTGCAGCGCAACTGATGGCCGTCAAAGATGAAGGGCATGGCGATCGCCTGCAAAAGCCGCCGGGCCAGCTCAGCGCCGGCCTCACGGCTGTGACGGGCCAGGATGGCAAACTCATCCCCCCCCAGGCGGGCGATATGATCGTCATGCCGCACCGAGTCACGTAACGCCTGGGCCACATGAACCAGCAGTTTGTCGCCAGCTTCATGACCCAAGGCGTCATTCACGTGTTTGAAGTTGTCCAGATCAAGCAGAAGCAGGGTATGCATCTCTGCGTAGCGATCGACCGCGAGCAGCCCCTTTTCCAGGTTGTCATAGAAAAGACGTCGATTCTCCAGCCCGGTCAAGGTGTCGTAATAGGCCAGGTTTTCCGCTTCAGAACGGGCTTCTCGCGCCTCCTTGAGGCTGAAGCGTATTTTCCGGGACATCAGCCCCAGCTGCACGGCCAGACGGCCCAACGCATCCCTGCTCGAAAATGGCGGCAGGAGCACCGCCTCCCCTCCGATGGATTGCGCATACCGCTCCAGCCCCTCAATACGCCGCCGCAACTCTCCAAAAAAACCGCGAAGCATAAACAAGGCCACCAACGGTGTACCGACCAGGATCAGCAGCAAATCCTGTTGCAGGCGGGTCATCAGGCCTGCCTGTTCATCCATACGGGTCCGGGCTTCGGAGACCACCCGGTCGACACGCGCCCTCATCTTCTCATTATCCTGTTCAAGCCAGTCATCCACCTGCTTGATGGTCGAGATAATCGATTCGAGCGGGTCGATCGAGTCCCGGTAGAGCTGCAGCCTGTGGTTGCTGCTGGGCGTGTCCAGCAACTCTTCTCCGATATCCGTCAGCATCCAGACATTTTCCAGCAGGGGGGCAAGGGACGTCTCCAGTGGGGTGCCGGACGAGCGTTCCCGCTGCAAGTCAAGGGTGTTGAGCGCTTGATGAAGGGTGATGAGTTCGCCGGTCAGGTGCGATATTCGTGCGTCGGACCGATCCGGGTCCAACGTCAAAAGTTCAAACTCTAAATTGAATTCGACGGCCAGGCTATGAAGGCGGGAGGCGAGGTGATGCCACTTCAGGTGTTGTGTCAACCGCTCCTTGGCGGTGACCAGCTCTCGCTGGAGCTCGGCTTGCTGCTGCCGGGAAAGCTCGGAAGCCTGCCTCCCCTTGTCCACCGACCAGACCACCGCGCCGCCGATCAGGGCGAGCAGTAGCACCAGCCGCAAGGTCAGCAGGCGGTGAAGGGATTTGACCCGTCGGCGTCTTGGTCTGGCTTGGCTGATCAAGGGAAGCATTCGCAACTGTCCACTGCCCTAGAACTGGAAATCCAGCGTAGCGGAAACCTTGTGATCCTCATTTTCGGACCGGTCGAACACCGAGATCGCACCCTTTACCCGCTGGCCCGTCTGAAATACCACGTCATCAGTATGCCCCGTGTCCATCTTGCGCAGCATCTCCAGGTGCCAGCGACCATCACGCCAGACCCCCTTGGCGGCAATGTCGGCGATCGATCCCTCGGCCTCGGAAAGCAGCACATACTTGGGCATGACCGCCTCCTCCCTGCTGCTGTAGCGCGCGGTGCGATACAGATCACTGCCCGCGTCATTTTGACGCAGAACATAAACCGCCGAGCCATCGGCAGCGGTCATCCGCGCGCCGCGCAGCAGCTTGGAGGTGCTGACCGTGGTCATTTTGTCATGGGCGAGCCCGAGCGGGTTGCTGCGACTGGATTTCCAGTGCCACATATCGGCTTTAAACGCATTTCCGGAAAGCCAATTGGCATCGAAGGTGCCACTGATGCCAAATTGAAGCGCCAGTCGATCTTCCCGCTGCGGCCCCTTCACATATTTTCCCCGCTGCTCACTCCAGACATAAGGTTTATGTAACAGGTCTGCCTCAGCGTCAGGCCACTCCATATAAAAAATCACCTGATCACCAAAATACCCGGCTTTGACTAATACCTCGGAGGCCTCGACCACCGATGAATCGACCAGGGGTTGAAGCGGCACGAGTTGCCCGGGATGGTCGGCCCATTCAGCTGGCTGAGCATCAAGTACCGGCGGGGCATGCAGCGGGATCACTTCGATGGTCTGGGCCTGCAGACCTGCGCTCCCGCAGAGAGAAAGGAGAGTTAAAGCGACACGGGAAACCGACTTCATCATAACGCCTCTTACAACCAGAATAGGAATCTGAATAGGCCGAAATGCAAAACGAAACGACGTCTAGCTATTATTTTTATGCGCGAACTTTTTAGCCGGGCGCACCTACATATACCCTATCAGGCCTGTTGAATCGACCGGTTTCGGCATAAATGAGGGGCGCGTGGCTAAATAGACGCCCCTGAAAGAGATACCGTGCCGCTATTTGTTTCTCGCTCGGCGCCCCCCATTGCAAGCAAGCGGAAGTGCGCCTTTCTAATTTCAGCCGCGCACTTTTTTGCCGTATGAGATTGACCGCACCCCTGTCGCTAGTCCCGCCCCTCCCCCGCGAGCAGCACCCGATCAACAAACTTTCTCAGCAAGTCATTGGATTCGGGGGTGTCCACCGCGCTATCAAGCACCTGCTGCAGATGTCCGTCCCCGTTGGTGTACTTGGCCTTGTAGAGGGTCAGGCGCTCCACCAGCACCCGCTTATCCACCTCCGGGTGGAACTGGGTGGTCCAGAACGGCGCGCCCTCGACTTTGAAGGCGTGGTTGCACGCTGCGGTATAGGCCAGCGATGTGCAGCCTTGCGGCGCCTCAAGCGCGCGCTCCCGATGCACCGCCACTGCATGAAACCCCGCCGGCGTATCGCGATACAGCGGGTCATTCTGCGCGGCCGCGGTCACCTGAATGGGCAGCGTCCCCATCTCGAAATCCTGCGCGTCATGCACGATCTCCCCCCCCAGGGCCATCACCGCCAACTGGTGGCCAAAACAGGAGGCAAATACCGGCTTTTTAATGGCGATGCAGTGGCGCAGCAACCCCTGGGCGTGAATGACAAAGGGGTAGGCGTCTGGCTCCAACACACTGGCTTCGCTGGAGCCCCCGACAAAAAGCGCGTCGTACCCCTCCACCACACGGTGGTCGAACCGGGGCGTATCAAACAGATTGAGAATATCGAACTGCCGCGCCTCCAGTTCACAGAACTGGGCGAAGCTCTGTAGCTCTTCTTGGCGGGTAAGGGGTTCATCGCGAATCTGCATCAGCAGAATACGCAGCTGCGAGCGGTGTTTATTCATGCAGGTTCCCTGTACAGCAAAGACCGAAAAGCCCCCGGCCCTGGTGCCTCCGGGTTTGCCTAGTTACTGCGGCGCGTGGCCCGGTAACGGCCGCCACTGAAAGCCTCGAAATATTGGCCAAGTTCGGGGTGATTGACGGGTTCGCCACCGGGATCGGCCTCCAGGTTACGCTCGGCCACGTAAGTTTCATGCACCGCGTTATGCACCAACACGCGGTACCAAGGGGCCTCCTTGGGGGGGCGACTCTTCGCCACCTGCTGGTACCAGGCCTCGCTCAGCATAAAGCGCGGATCCACGTCCACCACCACCCCACGGTAGTTGAAAAGCCGGTGCCGCACCAACTGGCCGATTCCGAAGCGGGCGTTGCGCATGTTATCGCAACCGGTTACCGGCCCGGCAGGATGCCGTGGGCCATCAGGACGTCGCGCACGGTGCCGCGCGCCTCCAGCTGCTGGTAGGCGCGGCTGAAAGCCAGGTTAAACTCCCGGCTCAGGGTCTGGCGGGAAAATCCGACGTAGTAGTCGAGCTTGCGCACCGGTCCTGCGTAGCGGATATCGGTCAGCCCCAGCCGACGCATCACCGCCAGCCCGACCTCCCGGTTGCTGAACACGGCATCCAAGCGTCCCACCGACAGTTGGCGGAACCCGGTCTCGTTATTCGGTGACATTTCAACGGTAAACAGCGGCTCCTCGCCCCGCAACAGGCTCAGCGTACGGGAGGTGTTGGAAGGGCCGTACACACCGACTTGGTAGCCCTGCAGATCCCCCGGCGCGGCGTAAAGCAGGTGATTGTCCCCCGCCACGAAGATTCCGTACTCGGTCTCCAGCAAGGGGGTACTGAAATACAGCCAGCGGCTGCGGGCCTCGCTGAAACCGATCACGTACATGCCGTCGAATTCACCACTGCGGGTCAGGGCCTGGGCGCGCCCCCAGGGCAACAGACTGTGCTCGCAGGTCACCTTGATCAACTCGCAGGCGCGGTCGATCAGAACCCGTGCAGGGCCGGCGACTTCGCCATCCTCCAGGTAAGAGAAGGGAGGAAACTCCTGGGTGACCAGTCTGATCCGCTCCGGCAGGGGTGCTTCGTCGCCGGCTGCACTGGCACGCGCCTGGGAGGACTCATCCGGGGGCGGCAGGGCCTGCGTCTGAGCGGTGGCAGCGACGCTGATGAGCGCGCCCAACAGAAAAGCCCCAAGCGAGAATAAACGATTTACAGCCATGGTATGTGCTCAATCACCCCGTTGATAACCGGTTAACTCGACAAACCCCTGCCCCCGATGAGAGCCCCGCACCCGCACCGCCCCTTCCCAGTAGCGCACCGAGAGCGCCATCTCCTGGTCCTGCAGGAGTGCCTCAACCTCAAGATCCAGCCCTGCCTCAGGTACTTTTAGCCGCCAACGCACCGGGTAGCGGATTCCCTCATCGCTGCGCCAATAAGCCAACGGCTCAATCAGCAGCTGCTGGGGATCCAGAGACGTTATGCGCCCGGCGCGATCGACCAGGCTCAGTTGGCGCCAGCCGGTCTCGCCCTCCCGGGTACGAAACCGAAACGCCATCAGCTCGCGGCCATCGTCCAGCTGCAGGCTGAACCAGTCCCAGCCGGCCTGGTCAGGGGCGAGAACATTGCTGCTCCATTCGTGATCATACCAGGCGGCTCCCTGCACCGGCGCCTGGCGCCCCGACCAGCTCAGGCTACCGCGGGCCTTGAGCCGAGTATAACTGTAATAGAAGGAGCCGCCACCCTCGCGGCTTTTGCGGCTGAAGCCCGCCTCACCCTGCAGCACTCGCGGCTTGAGGGGCTCAAGCACAAGGCTGAGGCCGATCTCCGCGCCCCGGTCTACCGCCTCCAGGTGCAGGGGAAACAGGGTGCCCGCCTCCCGGGCCTGCAACTGCCAGTCTCCCACCCAGATCCTGAGCGGTGTGCCCCCGGCGCCGGCAAGCCCTGCGCCGGGACGACCGAAACGCTCAACGGCGCGGTGGCTCCCCCCACCCAGGTCGCTGACGGCAAAATGCCCCATGTAGAGCTGTCGGTCGACCCAGGAGTTGGTCGATGCCAGCCCCCCCGGCGGGTCCAGCGCAAAGCGAAACAGGGTGAGCTGAAAGCCGTAGCGGTTACCACTGACCGGATCCTGAAGATGACCGGTGAGGTACCACCACTCGTTGCGAAAATCCGGGTGCGAACGGTGATCAGCAGGGAAACTCAACGCCACCTGTGAGGACGCCATGGCGTAGTCCCCCTCCGGGGCCTCACCCAGCAACTCGCCCAGAGCAAGGCGGGGCTCGGCGGGTGGCTGCGGCCACAGCAAGTGAACGCCGGACACCAGCAACACCAGCAGACAGGCCACCCACCCCAGTCGGCGCCCCACGCTCACGCCTCTGCCCGCATCAATCGGGCCCGGCTGTAACCGCCGCGCACCAGGCGCCAGGCCGGATACGCGAAGGCCAG
This sequence comes from Motiliproteus sp. SC1-56, assembly GCF_017309075.1. Taxonomy (GTDB): domain Bacteria; phylum Pseudomonadota; class Gammaproteobacteria; order Pseudomonadales; family Balneatricaceae; genus Motiliproteus. Next base: position 123,853 of record NZ_JAEMGS010000008.1, read on the forward strand.
CAGGCTCGCCAGCAACGCCAGCGCGGGTGCCTGCAACAGCAGCCCCGGCTGCACGCTCCAGGCCAGCGACCAGCCAAAGGCCCGTAGCTGAATCCAGTGAATCAGCCCCCAGGCCAGCACCAGCCCTGTCGGGATCGCCAGCAGCCCCGCGATCAGCCCGATCAGCAGCGCTTGGTAGAGAAGCAGCCGCAAGCGTTCACCCGGACTGAAGCCCAGGGCATGGTAGAGCCGCAGCTCGGCCTGGCGTTCCAGCTGCAACGCCAGAACCGCCGCCAGCATGCCGGCAAAGGCCACCATTACCGCCAACAGCCGCAATACGTCGGTAACGGCAAAGGTGCGCTCAAAGATCGCCATGGAGCGCTCCAGCGCCCCTTGAGTCGGGGTGATTCGCAGCGGCGGTTCGGGGTAGGCCAGCCGCAAGGCATCGATAAACGCGGTGATGTCGGCCCCGGCCTGCAGGTAGACACCGGCCACCCGCCCAGCCTGATCCGAACCTTCGCCCTCCCAGTGCCGTCGGTTGATCAGCACCCGCCCGTTGTCGCTGCCGTAGTCGTAATAGATGCCCGCGACTTCAAAGACCCGTGTCCCTCGAGGCGTCGTCAGCGTCACCGGCTCCCCCACGGCCAGCCCCTGGTGAATGGCCAAAGGTTCGCTGATCAGCACTTGACCGGGCCGGTCAAACCCCTCCCAGGCGGCTACCGCATCGCCGGCGACAAAGCGGTAGCCGGCCCGGGCGGGCGGGGGCAGCCGGGCACTGATCAGCTCCACGTGGCGCCCCGCAAGTCGGGTTTGAAAGCCGCGAAAGGAAGCGAGGGCCTGAACCCGGGGCTCGGCGGCCAGCCATTGCCAGAGTTCGGGAGGCAGAACCTTATCCGCCCCCGGCACCGCGCTCAGGGGGGCTACGTAAAGGTCGGCGTTGAGCCGCTGCTGCAACCAGCCTTCAAGGGTCAAGCGAAAACTGCCGATCATGGTGCCCATGCCCAAGGTGGTGGCGATCGCCAGCACCAATGCCGCCAGCGCTACCCCGCTGCGCCCGGTGCCGCGGTCGCCGTCTCGCAACGCCATCTGCAGCATCAACGCTGGCCGCTGGCGCTGGCCTAGGCTGCGCCCCAGGATCCGACAGCAGGCCGCGGTCAGCGGCGGCACCAAGGCGGCGCTGGCCAGCAGCACCAGAGTAACCGCCAGGTAGCCTCCGGCCAGGCCGCTGCCCGGCCAGCTTCCCAGCGCAACCGCGCCGGCCACCATCAACGCCGCCATCCAACCCCGCCGGGTCGCCTTGCGGTTGGTGTCACGGGCGAGACTGACCTGGCTACCCGCCTCCCGAACCGGCTGGCCCAACAACCAGCGAAGCGGCCCCCAGCCCACCAACAACAGGCCGCCAAGGGTAACCACGGCGCACTTAGTGATCACCGCCGCCCCCAGTTGCAGGCGTTCAATCGGGCTGGTGCCATAGAGATCATTCAGGGTACGGGTGACCAGCACCAACAATTTCTCGGCCAGCACACTGCCCAGCAGCCCCCCAAGCAGAGCCCCCAGGATACCCAGCAGCGTCAGCTCCAGCACGAGGTAGCCGGCCAGCTCACGGCGAGTCAGGCCGATGGTGCGCAGCTGGGCAAAGAGGCTTTGGCGTTGCAACAGGGAAAAGCTGAGGCAGTTGTAGGCGAGAAACAGCCCCACGACCATCGCCAGCAGGCTCAGGGCACTCAGGTTGAGGTGCAGGGCATCGCTCAATCCCTGGCTGGCCGCGCGTTGCTCGTCGGCAGTTTCCAGGCGGGTGCCGGCCGGCAGCCATGCCTGCACCCGCCGGGCCTCGGCCTTGCTCAGGTACAGTTCGATGGCATCCAGCCGACCGGGCAGGTCCAGCAGCACCTGGGCCTGCCCGATATCCATCAGCACCAGGCGCGCATAACGGGCATCTCCGCGCTCCCCCAGGGGCGCGATCACCCGCAACTGCCGCGCTCCGGACTCGCTTACGACCGGCAGAGGCGAACCCGCTTCTGTGCCGCTCTCGTCCAGGGTATCAACGCCCACCAGCGCCGCCCCCGGGGTGAGAATCAGGTCGCCCAGCCCCCATTCCCGGCGGTCGCCGGATACAGCATCGGGACGAAATCGCGAGGCCTGCAGGCTGTCGAACGCCAACAACTGCAGCACCGGGCCCTCGGCATCGCCAAGCCGCAGATACCGGTTGATCAGGGGCGCGGCGCTGACGCCAAGCTCGGTCACCAGACTCGTCAACAGGCTTTCCGGGATCGTCCCTTCTGCCTCGATGCGGTGGGTGGCGCTACCCAGCAAGCGCTCGTTGGCAAGGCGGAAGTTGTCACGGGCGCTCTGATTGGTCACCTCAACGCCCATCACCACGGCCACCCCCAGCACCATCCCCAGCAGCGCCAGGGCCGGCAGCCAGGGGTGACGGCGGAAATGGCGCCCGCTGGCACGCAAGACCAGGCTCAGCATCAGCTAAGCTTCCGCTCCGGGGCGCCCTTTAAGCGCCCCTCCTCCAAAATCAGGGTACGGTCGCCCAGAGCGGCCAGTTCGGCGTTGTGGGTCACCAGCAATAGACCATGTCCGCCTACGCGCACCTGTTCGATCAGCAGTTTGACAACCTGTTCGGCACTGCTGGCGTCCAGGCTGCCGGTGGGTTCGTCCGCCAGCAGCAGCGGCGGCGAATGAATCAGCGCCCGCCCGATGGCAACCCGCTGCTGTTCGCCCCCGGAGAGCTGCTCGGGAAAGCGCTGACCGAGCCCGACAAGGCCCAGCGCCTCAAGCATCGCATCCACCCGGCCGCCAAGGGGCTGCCGGTTGAGCTGCAGCGGCAGCTGCAGGTTTTCCGCCACGGTCAGAGTCGGCACCAGGTTGAAAAACTGAAAAATCACCCCGATCCGGCGCCGACGAATCAGGGTTCGCCCCCGATCATCGAGCTCAGCAAAGGGTTCACCCTGAAAACGGATGTCCCCCGAGTCAGGGGTCTCGATACCGGCCATCAGGTTGAGCAGGGTACTTTTGCCGCCACCGCTGCGCCCCAGCAGCACCACGACCTCCCCCGCCGCCAGGGTCATGTCGACGCCGCGAATGACGGGGACCTGCTGCTCAGCCTGGACAAAGCTTTTGTGCAGCGCGTTGACTTCAAGCAGCTCCACGGTCAGGGCTTCGCTGTCACGGCAGCACCAGGGGATCGGCGACCTGCCGAGCCTTCTCCGCGCCAAACAGAAGCTCGACCAGCACCAGGGCAAACTCCAGCGCCGTGCCCGGCCCCCGGCTGGTGACGCAGTGGCCATCCACCACCACCCGGTTTGCCGCCGCCGAGGGGTCGCTAAGGCGCTCGACAAAGGCGGGATGGGCCGTCGCCCGACAACCCTCCAGTAACCCATGCGGCTCTAACACCACCGCCGGTGCAGCGCACAGGGCGGCAAAATAACGTTGCTGCCTCTTCTGACGCTGCAGCAGGCTCAGCAGGGGGGCGCACTGAGCAAGCCGCTCGGCGCCGGGCATGCCCCCGGGCAAGGCAATAAGGTCGAACGACTGCCCCAGGCACGCCTCGATCAGGGAATCGGCCACCAGATTGACGCCTCGGGATGCCGTGATCTGCAGCCGTGGCTCCACCGAGGCCACCACCACCCGGGCCCCGGCCCGACGCAATATGTCGATGAGGCAGACAGTTTCAATCTCTTCGCTGCCATCCGCCACCGGCACCAATACCGCCCGTTCCATTGTTTTTTCCCTGGTTTCATTAACCTGCAACCTGCGTTAGGTACAGTAGAAGAGCCCTTTAGGGTTCGCCAACCGGGGCGGCTCCCGGAGCCCGTCAGGCTAATAAAACTTGATTTCTATCAAACGACATTAAACAGGCCGTTTGATATAGTGAACTGATGAGATTGAATGGACGCTATCGATGACGTTAACCCCCCGCCCCTGGATGAAGCCCGCGGACCTGGGCCTCTTCGACCTGCCGCAACTCCCTTGGCCCGTGTTTGTGCACTTGGTGGATCACTACTTTCGGGTGCAGAATTTTCGCACTGAGCTCAAGGCACTAGGCCCCAACGAAGCGGAAATTCTGCTGTACCGGGACGGTGCGAAAGACGCCTTCGCCCTGCTTAAATGCTACCCGGGCCAGCGCATGGTGGATGTGGATCAGGTGGTGCGACTGCAACGCCACATGAACGAGCAGTCGGTTAATCTGGGCTTTCTGGTAACCCCCGGAAAGCTGAGCGACCATGCCTACAGCCTCTCGGTGGGACGGCCCATTCAACTGTTCAGTGGTAATCGGCTGCGGGCGAAGATCGAGAACTTGCATCCCGAACTCCGCCGCCGCGTGCTCGACAGCATTGCCGGTGTCCAGAAGTGACCCGGCGGCCTCACCCCGTTTTTTGATGAGGGGCTGGGCAACCCTCCTCTGAGCGCCGCAGCCCACTCGGAAGCGAGCGCGGCCCAGTCCTCCTGCTGCACGCCCACCTGCGACGCGGCGTCAGCCGCTCACCGCTCCAGCGGCGCTTTCAAGCAGGCTCGTCGTAGTCGAACCAGTCATCCAAGCGATCCAAGGCCTTGCGCTCGAAGTAGTCTTCAATGCCGCGACGGATCTGGTGACGCTTGAGCTGGCGCCCCTCCTCGCCGGGACGCAAAGCCGGGTTGAACTCTTGGTCATCGTCAAACTGGGAATCGTCGTACTGCAGGGTCTCCATCACAACACTCCGTCTATCTGGGTGGTGCGATAGCATCGCGCCGGAGGCGAATCGAGAAAAGCGAATTATTTTTCTCGTGATCAACAAATTTCCTTTTAAATCCGCGGGGTCCGCAGCCCTGACCTGACCTTTGACTATGCTTACCTCCATTCCCTCAACCTGCGGAGAAGCGGCCCATGACCACCCCCGAAAACCTGCGCAATATCGCCCTGCTGGGGCAGGCTGGCGCCGGCAAGACCACCTTGGCTGAAGCCCTGCTCCACCAGGCGGGGGCTATCCACCAGCGGGGATCGGTGGAAAAGGGGTCCGCGCTCTGCGACTTTCTACCCCAGGAGCAGGCCCTGCAGCACTCGCTGGATATCGCCCTGTGCCACTTCAGTTATGACGACAGCCGGGTCAACCTGCTGGACACACCGGGCTACCCCGACTTATTCCCCCGTGCGCTTGGCGCCCTGGCTGCGGTCGAAGCCGCGGTCGTGGTGGTCAATGCCTGCAACGGCGTTGAACAGATGACCCTTCAGGCCATGGAGGCGGCAAAAGCACGAAAACTTTGCCGAATGCTGGTCGTCAACCGCATCGACAGCCCCGACGCGGATCCTGAAAAAGTGCTGCTTGAATTGCAGGCGCGCTTCGGCGCCGAATGTCTTCCCCTGAACCTGCCAGCCCCGGGCGGCGTCGAGGTGACCGACTGTTTCTTTGCCCATGGCGAACACCCGTGCGCCTTTTCCTCGGTAGCCGAAGCCCATACCGCCTTGGTGGATCAGGTGGTGGAAGTGGACGAGGAGCTGATGGCGCTCTACCTCGAGCAAGGCGAGGAATTGAGCCCCGATCAACTGCACGCGCCGTTCGAACAAGCGCTGCGGGAAGGGCACCTGATTCCGGTCTGTTTCGTCTCGGCATTGAACGGGGCCGGCATCGAGCTGTTGCTGAGGGCCCTTTCGCAGCTGATGCCCACTCCTGCCGAGGGCAACCCCCCCCTGTTTTTAAAAGGCGAAGGCGATGAGGCCCAGCCCGTACAGGTGGTACCCGCACCTGATCGTCACCTGATTGCCCACCTGTTCAAACTGCAGATTGACCCCTATCTCGGCAAGCTGGGCCTGCTTCGAGTCCACCAGGGTACCCTGATAAGCGGACGTCCGCTGCTGCTGGGGGAGGCCCGCAAGCCGATCAAAGTTGCCCACTTACTGCAACTGCAAGGCAAAGAGCACCGGGAAATCGGCCGGGCCGTGGCCGGTGAAATCTGCGCACTGGCCAAAATCGACGAGCTTTACGTGGACGCGGTGCTGCACGACTCCCACGATGAAGACCATTACCACCTCAAGCCCACGCCTCTGCCCCCGCCCATGAGCGGTCTGGCCATTGCGCCGGTGCGCCACGGTGACGAGCAGAAACTCTCGGACGCTCTGCACAAGCTTGCCGCAGAAGACCCGAGCCTGCGCGTGGAGCACCGCAAAAGCCTCAACGAAACGGTTCTTTACGGCCACGGCGAACTGCACCTGAAGGTTGTGCTCGAGCGGATGCGCCAGCAGTTCAATGTTGAGGTCAGCACCCAGCCGCCGCAAATCGCCTACCGGGAAACCATCACCCAACCGGCTGAAGGTCATTACCGCCATAAGAAGCAGACAGGAGGTGCCGGTCAGTTCGGCGAGGTTCACCTGCGCGTGGCCCCGGGTGAGCCCGGTGCTGGCCTTACCTTCAGCAGTCAGGTGGTAGGCGGGGCGATCCCCGGCCAATTTATCCCCGCTGTGCGCAAAGGCGTTGAGCAGGCCATGGCCGAAGGCGTGCTGGGGGGCTTTCCCATGCAGGACATCGAGGTGGTAGTGCTGGATGGCAAGCATCACCCGGTTGACTCCAAGGAGGTGGCCTTTGTCGCGGCGGGCAAGAAGGCGTTTCTGGAAGCCGTACACCAAGGCCACCCGCGAATCCTTGAGCCGGTGGTGGCGGCCTCCATCGAGGTGCCCAGCCAAAGCCTGGGGGACGTAACCGGAGACTTGGCCGGACGCCGGGCGATCATCAACGGCACCAGCGCCCTGGCCGACGGACGTACCGACGTCGCCGCGCAAGTGCCCCTGGCGGAACTGGAAAGCTACCCCACCCAGCTCAAATCCATGACCGGGGGAGAGGGTCGCTTCAACATGCAGTTCAGCCATTACGCACCGGTGCCCGAGAACATACAGGCGCGCCTGGCCTCAGCGTACCAAGAGGCACATCAGGCGAAGAGCGTTTAAGACAGGTCTCAAAGGAACGTTGGTTTTTTTTACACTCGGCACCCAACCATCAGAATTTAGCGCTGTGAATCAGTACCTTAAAAAAGAGGACCATTTCTTGCTAACTTGCTAATAGTGTTTAGCACGAAGAAATAATCGGCACGCCACGGCCCTGGAGACGACGATGCTGCCCAAGCCCCTCTACGAAGCCCTGCCCTACGGCATTTTTGCCCTCGGCAGCCTCTGCTGGCTGCTGTCCGAGCGCCCGCTGGTGGTCGTGCTGGGCATTGTACTCTACTGCCTGGGGGCACTGCTCTGGGTCTGGCGCACCCACTACCGGCGCCGCGACCGGGTACGGGCGAACTTGGTTGATAAGGTCCGCTCGCAACGCCTGAAGCCCCGGTTCCGACACTGGGTCTGGCCCCGGGCCCTCTACGAAGCCATGCCCTTCGCCTACATTGCCGCCGGTTTCGTCCTGGCAACACTGCTCAGTCGAGATGCCACTTCCGGAAGCGCCACGCTCAGCAGCAGCCTGTTGCTAATGGCGACCCTGCTTCTGCTGCTTAGCGGCGTAACCGTGCTGGTGCTTCGCGGTCGCCACCGGCTCGCGATGGCCTCGAGTTAGCGCCGGCGCCGCCGATGTCCGGGCGCCCCGCCGAAAGGCCGCCCAACCATGCTCCCCAAGACCTTTTACGAAGCCCTCCCCTACCTTTACCTGGCGGTGGGGAGTTACCTGCTGCTATCGATGCAGACTGCCCTGCTGTGGGGTTGCGGGCTGCTCCTCTACTTCGCCGGGGCGCTTATTTGGATCAGGCGCGCCAACCACCGGCGCCCAATCCAAGCAACGCAGCCTCCCCCCACAGGAGCGGGCCCTGGCAGGCTCGGCCAAGCAACTTCTCAAGCGGCCGCACACCCCATCCCACCGCGCATTTACGAGCTCCTGCCCTTTGTCTATATTTTGACCGGATACCTGTGCTACGGCTATTATCGCCTGATGGTCCACTCCTATCCCGCCTTGGTGGCCATCGCCCTTTTCATCACCGCCGGCGCCTGTGCATGGGGTATGCGCGGCTACCATCGGGGCTATCACCGTACCCGGGCGGCCACACACTGAGCACATGACTGAAAAAGCGTTCTACCTGGCCTACGGATCCAACCTGCACCCCCTGCGGCTGGGTCTGCGGGTGCCCGGTTGCCGGCTTGTAGGGCGTGTGCACCTTCCCGACTGCCAACTTAGCTTTCACAAACGGGGCCAGGACGACTCCGGAAAGTGCAATCTGACCCTGGGACGAATCGGGGCCCGCAGTTACGCCGCTCTTTACCAGTTTGATGCCGACCAACAAGATGCCTTGGATCGCTGGGAGCGGGGATACACACGCCAACGGCTGACGGTTGTACTCGAAGAGGAGAAGCTCGAAGCATTCACCTACCTGGCCCATGCGGACCGGGTAAACGAATGGCTGCGGCCTTTTGACTGGTACCGGGCGCTGGTGCGCGCCGGGCTGCGCTATTTGGGCTGCCCCCCGGACTACCTTAGCGAACTGGAAGGAACCGCAGTCGCCTTTGATAACCACCCGGAGCGGGCGGCGATACACCAGCAGCTGCTAAAGCAGCTGCTTGATTACAACCGCGTGAACCCCGCCCCGGTGTTAAGCGAAGGTCGGTTGCTGGCCTGGCATCAGGACGCCTCGACCAACGCGTAGCTGTGAGTCACCTCCACGCCGCCCCGTTCCAGCATGATGGAGGCGGAGCAGTACTGCTCCGCCGAAAGGGCCACCGCACGCTTGACGTGAGACTCTTTGAGGTTGCGGCCGGTGACCACAAAGTGCACATGAATCCGGGTAAAGACAGCGGGAACGCTGTCGGCACGCTCAGCCTCGATCTGCGCCCGGCAATCAACCACATCCTGCCGGGCTTTCTTCAAAATGCTCATCACATCGAAGCTGGTGCAGCCCCCGAGCCCCAGAAGCAGCATCTCCATCGGCCGCGGCCCCTTGTTCTGCCCGCCATGATCCGGGGGGCCGTCCATGGTGAGTGTGTGCCCTGAACCGGTCTGCCCGTTAAACTGGGCGTCGCCGCCCCATGTGATCTCTACTTTCATTACCTTCTCTCTACTTGAACAGCGCCCGTAGTTGGGCCCCGGGGTCGTCCGCACGCATGAAGGCCTCGCCGACCAGGAAACAGTTGACGCCCCGCTCCCGCATGGCGGCCACATCGGCCGCGCTGTGAATACCGCTTTCCGTCACCACGATCCGGTTGTCGGGAATGTCGGCGAGCAGTTGATAGGTGTTTTCCAGGCTGACCTCAAAACTATGCAGGTTGCGGTTGTTGATGCCCACCAGGCGGGTCTCCAGCGCCAGCGCCCGTTGCAGCTCACGGGCATCGTGCACTTCGATCAGCACATCCATGCCCAGTTCCCGCGCCAGATCATGAAGGTCCCGCAGCTGGGCATCATCCAGGGCAGCGGCGATCAGCAGCACGCAGTCGGCGCCCATGGCCCGGGCCGCATAAACCTGGTAAGGGTCGATCAGGAAATCCTTGCGAATCACCGGTAGTCCGCAGGCCTGGCGGGCTTCGCGCAGGTAGCGGTCGCACCCCTGGAAGAAGTCCACGTCGGTGAGCACCGACAGGCAGCAGGCGCCCCCCTGCTCGTAGCTGGCAGCAATCGCCGCCGGATCAAAGTCGGCACGGATCACCCCTTTACTGGGGGACGCTTTTTTCACTTCGGCAATCACCGCCGACCGCCCCGCTGCCAGCGCAGTTTCGATGGACTGGATAAACCCCCGCGGTGCCCACTCACCAACGCGGTTGGCCTCGATCTGCGCCTGCAGGCTTTGCAACGGCTCAACCTCGCGGGCCGCCGCCACTTCTTCCACTTTGCGGTCGAGAATCTTGCGCAGGATAGTCGGTGTATTCATGCGTTATCCGCCCCTTCCAGCGCCTGGGACAAGCGCGCTAACGCCTCCAGTTTTTCCAGCGCGGCGCCACTGGCGATCACTTCCGCGGCCCGGGTGACCCCCTCTTTAAGGCTGTCGCTGAGCCCGGCCACGTAGATGGCGGCCCCCGCGTTCAGGGCAATCATGTCGGCCGCCTTGCGGGCCTGCAGGCTCTCGTCCCCGGCAAACGCACCCCGAATCAACGCCAGGGAAGCCTCGGCCCCGTCCACCTCCAGCCCGATCAGGCTCTGGCTGGCAATGCCCACCGCCTCGGGAGTCAGGCTGTATTCGCGCACCTCGCCATCCTTGAGTTCGGCAACGTGGGTCGCCGTCGCCAGGCTGATCTCATCCAGGCCATCGTCGGCGTGCACCACCAGAATATGCTCAGCCCCAAGCTTGTTGAGCACTTCCGCCATGGGCCGGCACAGGGCTTTGGCGAACACGCCGATCACCTGACGCTTTACCCCGGCGGGGTTGGTCATGGGCCCCAGAATATTGAACAGGGTGCGCAGCCCCAGCTCCTTGCGCGGGCCGATGGCATGCTTCATGGCGCTGTGGTGGGACGGGGCGAACATAAAGCCGACCCCCACCTGCTCGATGCAGTGCGCCACCTGCTCGGGGGTGAGCATCAGGTTGATCCCGGCCTTCTCCAGCAAATCGGCGCTGCCGCTGCTGGAAGAGACCGCGCGGTTGCCATGTTTGGCCACGTGGGCACCGGCGGCCGCTGCGACAAAGGAGGCGGCGCTGGAGACGTTGAACAGGTTGGCGCCATCGCCACCGGTGCCGACGATGTCGACTAGAGGCTCGCAGGCCACCTGCACCGGGGTCGCCAGTTCACGCATCACCTGGGCCGCGCCGGTAATCTCGTCAATGGATTCACTTTTCATGCGCAGCGCCACCAGGAACCCCGCCACCTGGGCATCGGTGCACTGGCCCGTCATGATCTGGCGCATCACCTCGATCATCTGCTCGCGGCTCAGGTCCAGGTGGTCCACCGCATTCGCGATCGCTTGCTGAATATTCATTGTTCTCCTCAGCGCTTGAGAAAATTGGCCAAGAGCGCGTGCCCCTGCTGCGTCAGTATGGATTCGGGATGAAACTGGACCCCCTCGACATCCAGGGTCTTGTGGCGCACCCCCATGATCTCTTCGATACCGCCATCGTCGGTCTCGGTCCAGGCAGTGACCTCGAGACAGTCCGGCAGGCTCTTCTGATCGATCACCAGCGAGTGGTAACGGGTCGCCTGGAAGGGGTTGTCGAGCCCGGCGAAGACCCCCTGGTCACGGTGAAACACCGGGGAGATCTTGCCGTGCATCACCCGGCCGGCGCGGACAACAGTGCCGCCAAAGGCCTCCCCGATACTCTGGTGCCCCAGGCAGATGCCGAGGATCGGCAGCTTGCCCGCAAAGTGCTTGATGGCGGCCACCGAGACTCCCGCCTCCCGCGGGGTGCAGGGGCCCGGGGAGATCACTAGGTGGCGCGGGGCCAGCCGTTCGATCTCCTCGAGGGTGATTTCATCGTTGCGAACGACCCGAACCTCGGCGCCCAGCTCACCGAAATACTGCACCACGTTGTAGGTGAAGGAGTCGTAGTTGTCGATCATCAACAGCATCAGCGGGCCCTTATGCGCAAAAAGACTATTGTCTATGCTGTGCGGGCAAAGTCCACTGATGCAAGGAAAAACTTGTTTTCCGGTAGCATTTATCCCCTGAACGCGGGCGAGATCGCCCCAGAAGAAGGAAGAAGGAAGAAGGAAGAAGGGGGAGTTTAAACAAGGAGGGAGCTAAACGCCCCCATCACCTGTGAGCACGACATTAAGTCAGCCGCAGCGGGCAAAGCCGATCTCCTGCCAGTTCTCGCCGCCGCTCTCCTGCAGCTTGATCACATCCACCACGGCCACGGATTCGGGCTGGGCATTCAGCTCCGCACCCTTCTGGCAGAGGCTTTTTGCGAAGGCCTGCGCCTCCACCGCTTGCGGCACTACCCCCACCGCCAGCCGGTTGAAATTCCAGACGTGAGATTTAATCGGCGCCTGGCTGACCAGCCACTCGTCCATGCGTTGTTTTTGCGCCACGGTCAAATCCGGACTCACCTGGGTATTGATATACCAGGTTACCGCCACCGAGAGGGCGATCAGAATAAAAACGAGGGGTTTCAGGTATTTTTTAAGCCACATAAATTTTTCGCCTTATCCCAGGCTCAAATAAGCCCGAGAGATCGTAAGCTAAAAACCGGCTCGGCAAAATAGCAAAAGGCCAAGAATATTTCTATTCTTGGCCTTTAAAAGGGTGCTTGGTTACTTAAATAAGCAAGCCTAGCCCTTAGTCTTTACACCAACCCAAAGCTTTACAACTACCACTTTGATCCCAAGTGATACTGCTGCCATTCAGGCTTGGCGTTACGATGAAGTCCTCATTGGTGCCATTGGCATCGCCATCAATCGTAGAGGTGATAGTCAGCGCACCGGCGGAGGTAGCGGACATGTCGCTGATATACTGAGGCGTCGTATCCTTTACAGGAACGCCACCGTTCCCCAGGGAGCAGTCAGTCTCGCCCTCAGTCAAGCACAGCGAGATCGCTTGCTTGTAGGCATTACCCACAGAGATAACCTCTGAGAACTGCGCTTTCCTAGTGTAATCCTGATACGCCGGCAGTGCGATGGCGGCCAGAATACCGATGATCGCGACAACGATCATCAATTCAATCAGGGTGAAACCCATCTGTTGCTTTTTCATAACATCTTCTCCTGGAAGTTTTTTAATGCAGGCCAATCCTGGCCAAAAATTCCTGATAGCGATCGCCTAATGGCGTACAATCAACGGTTGGTTAAGCCCTGGCGCTCCGGTTAGGAAGCCCCCCCTGTTATTGCTTGGTTTCGAGTATAGGGCGCGTTTTCTGACAAGTACACACGTGCTAAGGTTTACCGAACGACTGTTTGACTTACCTCAAAGTTCTCGGATTATGGGCGTGCAACCAATACAACCTCTGACCGGACTGGCCAAACGGCTGGTCAACGACAGCATTCTCTCTGCAGATAATGCGACCCAGGCCCTGCTGGAAGCCAACAAGCAGAAAACCTCCTTCATTATCTATGCGGTGCAGGAGAAGCTGGTCAGCGCCTACAAGGCGGCCACCGCTGCTTCGGACGAGTTCGGCATTCCCCTGCTGGACTTGGACGAGTTCGAGCTGAGCAACGCCCCCTCGGACCTGGTATCTGAAGAGCTGGTGCGCAAGCACCACGCCTTTCCGCTGATCAAGCAGAGCAGCCGCATCTACGTGGCGGTCTCCGACCCCACCAACACCGCCGCCCTGGACGAGATCAAGTTCCACACCGGGATCAACACCGAACCCGTGATCGTGGAGGAGGACAAATTGTCGGTCGCTATCGACAAATTCCTCTCCGCCCAGGAAGGCTCAGCCCTGGACGGGCTGGAAGATGCGGACCTTGACAACCTCGATATTGACGATGGCATCGACCCCAACGCCGACAAAAGCACCGATCCGGAAGACGCCGCCAACGACGCTCCCATCGTCCGCTTCGTCAACAAGATCCTGCTGGATGCGATCCGCCTCGGTTCCTCGGACATCCACTTCGAGCCTTATGAAAAGGCCTACCGGATCCGCCTGCGCACCGACGGCATGCTGCATGAGGTGGCCCGCCCGCCGGTGAACCTGACCCCGCGCCTAGCGGCTCGGCTGAAGGTGATGTCGCAGATGGACATCTCCGAGCGCCGCATTCCCCAGGACGGGCGCATCAAGATGAAGATCTCCAAGACCAAGTCGATCGACTTCCGGGTCAACACCCTGCCCACCATCTGGGGGGAGAAGATCGTGCTGCGGATCCTGGATTCGGCCAGCGCCCAGATGGGAATTGACGCCCTGGGCTACGAGGACAAGCAGAAGCAGCTCTACCTCAAGACCCTGGAGCAACCCCAGGGCATGATCCTGGTCACCGGACCCACCGGTAGCGGTAAGACGGTCTCACTCTATACCGGCCTGAACATCCTCAACACCCCAGAGCGCAACATCTCCACCGCGGAGGACCCGGTGGAGATCAACCTCGAGGGGATCAACCAGGTGCACGTCAATAACAAGGTGGGACTGACTTTCGCCTCGGCGCTGCGCTCCTTCCTGCGTCAGGACCCGGACGTGGTCATGGTGGGGGAGATCCGGGACCTGGAAACCGCCGAAATCGCCATCAAGGCGGCCCAGACCGGCCACATGGTGCTCTCCACCCTGCACACCAACAGCGCTCCGGAGACTCTGACCCGTCTTCGCAACATGGGTGTACCGGCGTTCAACATCGCCACTTCCGTTTCCCTGATCATCGCCCAGCGCCTGGCGCGGCGCCTCTGCCCACAGTGCAAGCAGCCCCGGGAGATTCCCGAGGCCGCACTGCTCGAGGAAGGTTTTACCGAGGCGGACATTCAGGCGGGCCTGACCCTGTACGAGCCGGTGGGCTGCAACGCCTGCAACGGCGGTTACAAGGGGCGGGTCGGCATCTACGAGGTGATGCCCATGACCTCCGAGATCGCCGAGCTGATCATGAACAACGGCAACTCCCTGGAGATCGGCGAGCTGGCCGCCCGCCAGGGGGTCAACAACCTGCGCACCTCAGGCCTGCTCAAGGCCGCCCAGGGGGTGACCAGTCTGGCCGAGGTCAACCGGGTCACCAAGCTATAAATCTTGCGCTCGGTCAAGGCTGCGGCTCGGGGCCGCAGCCGGCCCCAGGCTTTCTTGATATACTGCAACTCCTTTCGATCGGAGCGGATTGTTGTCGATGGCAGCCAAAGAAGCAAAACCCGTCACCTTTGTCTGGGAAGGCAAGGATAAAAGTGGAAACCTGAGCAAAGGCAAGATCGACGCGGAGAACGTGACCTTCGCCAAGGCCCTGCTGCGCAAACAGGGCATCATCCCCAAGAAGATCGCCAAGGAGCGGGTTTCGGCCTTCGGCAAGGCCAACAAGAAAATCACCCCGCTGGACGTGGCCGTCTTCACCCGCCAGCTGGCCACCATGATGAAGGCGGGGGTACCCATGATCCAGGCCTTCGATATCGTCGCCGGCGGTGTCGAGAAGACCCAGCTCAAGAACATGATCTTCGAGATCAAGAACGATGTCGCCAGTGGCGGCAACCTGGCCACGGCCCTGTCCAAGCACCCCAAGTATTTCGACGACCTGTTCTGCAACCTGGTACACGCCGGTGAGCAGTCCGGCGCCCTGGAGACCATGCTGGACAGGATTGCCACCTACAAGGAGAAGACCGAGGCGCTCAAGGCCAAGATCAAGAAGGCGATGACCTACCCCATCGCCGTTATTATCGTCGGAATCGTGGTCTCGGCGATCCTGCTGATCAAGGTGGTGCCCCAGTTCGAGTCCATCTTCCAGGGGTTCGGCGCCGACCTGCCCGCCTTCACCAAGATGGTGATCGGCCTCTCGGAGCTGGCGCAGAAATACTGGTACGTTGCTCTGCTCGCGATCATCGGCACAGGGTTCGTCTTCAAGGCCGTGCACCAGCGTTCAGAGGCCTTTCGTGACGCAATGGACAAGTTTTCGCTGAAAATTCCGGTCATTGGCGATATTCTGGACAAGGCGGCCATCGCCCGCTTTGCCCGCACCCTCTCCACCACCTTCGCCGCCGGCGTACCCTTGGTCAATGCGCTGGACTCGGCGGCCGGAGCGGCCGGCAACGTGATCTACCGCCGGGCCATCGTGCAGATCCGCAACGGGGTCTCCACCGGCCAGTCGCTGCAGAACGCCACCCGCATGACCGGCGTCTTTCCCAATATGGCGGTACAGATGATCGCCATCGGCGAAGAGTCCGGCGCCCTGGACGAGATGCTGGACAAGGTGGCCTCCTTTTACGAGGCGGAAGTGGACAACGCCGTGGACAACCTCACCAGCCTGATGGAGCCCTTTATCATGGCGGTGCTGGGGGTCCTGGTGGGCGGTCTGGTGGTCGCCATGTACCTGCCCATCTTCAAGCTCGGCTCGGTGGTCTGATTCTCGATGACCGCGTTTGATTACCTGCAGGCCCACCCGGGCCTGCTGATCGTTCTGGCCTCGATTCTCGGACTGCTCGTAGGCAGCTTTCTCAACGTAGTGATCCACCGCCTGCCGGTGATGATGGAGCGCGAGTGGACCGCCCAGTGCCGGGAGCTAATGGCCGGCGAGGGAGGCGATGCTGCCCAGGACCTCAAGCCGCATCTGGCGGAGGAGACCTTCAACCTGGCGGTGCCGCGCTCGCGCTGCCCCAAGTGTGGGCATGCCATCTCCGCCCTGGAGAATATCCCGCTGCTCAGTTATCTCTGGCTACGCGGTCGCTGCGCCGGCTGCGGTGTCCGCATCTCGCCCCGTTATCCCCTGGTGGAACTGACCAGCGGCCTGCTCTGCGCCGTTCTGGCCTGGCTCTGGGGCGCCACCCCGGCGCTGGGTCTGCTGATGCTCTTCACCTGGACGCTGATCGTGCTGACCCTGATCGATTACGATCACCAGCTGCTGCCCGACAGCCTCACCCTGCCCCTGCTCTGGCTGGGCCTGATCGCCAACGCCTTTGGGCTGATCACCGACCTGCAGAGCGCCCTCTGGGGGGCCGTGTTCGGCTACTTGACGCTCTGGAGCGTTTACTGGCTGTTCAAACTGGCCACCGGCAAAGAGGGCATGGGCTACGGCGACTTCAAGCTGCTGGCGGCACTGGGTGCCTGGATGGGCTGGCAGTCACTGCCGTTGATCGTCATCCTCTCCTCGCTGGTGGGGGCGCTGATCGGTGCTACGGCCCTGGCCCTGCAGGGGCGCGACCGCTCCCACCCGATTCCCTTCGGCCCTTTTCTCGCCATCGCCGGCTGGATCGCGCTGGTCTGGGGGGATCAGCTGATCGCCCTTTACTGGCAGTGGATCGGCGGTTACTGAGCCATGTTCGTGGTGGGCCTGACCGGCGGCATCGGCAGCGGCAAGAGCACGGTCGCGCAATGCTTTGCCCGCCGAGGTATCGCGATGGTCGACGCCGATATCGTGGCCCGTGAGGTGGTGATGCCGGGCGAGCCCGCCCTGCAGAATATTTTCGACCATTTCGGGCTGCACCTTCGACGTGCCGACGGCAGTCTGGATCGGGCCGCGCTACGAGAAGCCGTCTTCAGCGATGAGAACGCTCGACACTGGCTTGAGCAACTGCTCCATCCGCTGATCCGCGAGCGCACGCTGATCCAGCTGCAATCGGCCCCTTCGCCTTACGTGATGCTGGTTTCCCCCCTGCTGCTGGAGACCGACCAGCATGAGCTGGCCGATCATATATTGGTGGTGGATGTGGAGGAAGCAACCCAGATTGCCCGCACCATGACCCGGGACCATAATAGCGAAGCTCAGGTCAGGGCGATTCTGGATGCCCAGCTAGGACGGCAGGCACGGCTTTCCCATGCCGACTCGGTAATCGACAACGAGGGCAACCCCGCACAACTCGAGGCTGCCGTGGAAAAGCTGCACAGAGCGTTCCTGGACCTGGCCCAATCTAAAACAACAGGAGCCTGAGCCCCATGAGCCAATCAGCCAAGCGCATCCCCTGCCCGCAATGCAAGAAACCCAGCGAATGGTCCAGCCGCAACCCCTGGCGCCCGTTCTGCAGCGAGCGTTGCAAGCTGATCGACCTGGGCGCCTGGGCCAACGAAGAGTACCAGATCGAGGGGCAGCGCCACCCGGATTTCAGCGACCCGGACAGCGCCGGTGAAGAGGATGGTCCGCTGCATTGACCGGTCGCCCTGCGCCGCTGAAGCTATTCCCAGAAAGCCCGGATCGCCGCGACCCCCTGCCCTCCAAGCGCCTGCACTCGACCGATATCTTCACCATCCACACCGCCCAGCGCGTACACCGGCAGGGCCGCCCGCTCGACCAACGCTTCAAACTGCGACCAACCCAGTGCCGCTGCGCCGGGATGGCTGGCGGTGGCATTCACCGGTGACAGGGAAACAAAGCTCAGGGCCAGCTCGGACGCACGCATCAGCTCTTGCAAGTCGTGACAGGAGGCGCTGATCAGCTTCCCACGCCAGGGTTCAAGCTCATCACGGGACACGGCCATCAGGCGCCGACTGTTGAGATGCAGTCCCACATCTGGGACGCAGGATGCCAGCGCCGGATCGGCGTTGAGCAGCAGTTGAGCCCCCACACCCTGGCATAGCTGCCGTGCCCGCTGCGCATAATGGAGATAGTCACCAGGATCCAGATCCGGCGCCCGCAACTGAACCAGCCTTACCCCTTTTTCCAACGCACGGCCCAGGCGCTGCTCAAACGCCTTCAGCCCCGCCGCCGCACCGGTCACCAGGTAGCGGTCAGGCAATTGCAAGGCGTTGATGATGGGGCGGTTGGCGGCCGGGAACTGGCCAGGCTCCAACGCCTCGCACTCAACCCAGCGCAGCGGCTGACCTTCGAGCCCCCGGGGCTCGCCCCGAAAACGGGTGACCCGCCAGACATCCAGCAGCACGCACTTGTCCGGATAGGAATAGGGAATACGGATCAGAGGATGATAGGCCAGCGCCTCGATACCCAGCTCTTCACGCAGCTCACGACACAGGGCGGCCTGTACTGACTCGCCGGGCTCCAACTTGCCCCCGGGAAACTCCCACAAGCCCCCCTGGTGCGCATCGGGAGCACGCTGGGTAATCAGCAGGCGACCGTCCGGACCTTCGATGGCCGCGGCCGCCACATGCACCAGGCTACTCAAGGTCAGGAGCGGTAATCGGCGTTGATCGACACGTAATCCTTGGAAAGATCCGTGGTCCAGACCCGCTCACAGGCGCTGCCGCGGGCCAGCACAACGCGAATCAGGATCTCCTCCTGGCTCATCACCCGCTGGCCCTGCTCTTCGGTATACGCGGGAGCACGACCGCCGTTCTCAACGATACAGACGTCATCCAGGTAGATGCGCAGGGCTTCCAGATCCAGCCCCGGTATCTCCGCCCGCCCCACGGCCGCGAGAATCCGCCCCCAGTTGGGGTCGCTGGCAAAGAGCGCGGTTTTGACCAGCGGCGAGTGGGCGATGGTGTAGGCGGTGTCCAGAGCTTCCCGACTGCTCGCCGCCTCATCCACCTCGATGGTGACGAACTTGGTGGCCCCCTCGCCGTCACGGACGATGGCGTGGGCCAGCTCCATCAACACCGCCTCCACCGCCTCGGCAAAGGCATGCCAGCCTTCGCTTTGTGGCTTCAAGGCGACATCAGCCCCGCCGGTTGCCACCAGCATGCAGGCATCGTTGGTGGAGGTATCGCCATCGACGGTGACCCGGTTGAAAGAACGATCAGCCGCAGTGCTTAGCAGCGCCTGCAATGCCGGCTGGCTAACCTTTGCGTCGGTAGCGATAAACGCCAGCATGGTGGCCATATTGGGCTTGATCATGCCCGCCCCCTTGGAGATGCCGCTGATCCGCACCTCGCCTTCGGGCAGGGCTACCCGACGGGTAGCCCCCTTGGGGCGCGTATCGGTGGTCATGATCCCGGCAGCCGCTTCCGCCCAGCCCGCCTCGCTCAACGCCCCACAGGCTTCGGGTAGCCCCGCGATCAGCGGCTGCACGGGCAGGGGCTCGCCGATCACCCCCGTGGAGAACGGCAACACCGCCTCGGGCTCAACCCCTTGCAACTCAGCCAGGGCCCGGCAGCTGGCCTGGGCATCCTTCAACCCCTGGGCGCCGGTGCCGGCGTTGGCGTTACCGGTATTGACCAGCAGGTAGCGGGGCGCGCACACCTCGAGGTGCTCTTTGCTGAGCGTCACCGGTGCGGCGCAGAAGGCGTTGCGGGTAAAAACCCCGGCCACGCTGCTGCCCTTAGCAATCTCCATCACCACCAAATCTGTGCGGTCAGGGTACTTGATCCCGGCTTGGGCGGTGCCGAGACGAAAACCGCGGATCGTTTCGAACTCCGGAAGAGTTCCTGGACCTACAGCCATGACGTTTTCTCCTGCAGCGGGCACCCCGGCGCCCCGCTTAACCTTGATTCAGCGCTAGGCCAGCCGGCCGTGACACTGCTTGTATTTCTTGCCGGACCCGCAAGGGCAGGGCTCGTTGCGGCCCACCTTCTTGGTCTCGCGCACGTAGGGAGCATGCCCCTCCTCGTCCTCGGGGGCGGCCTGCTGCTCGCCTTCCATCGCCGAGGATTCCGCGTGCTGGAACTCCATTTTCTGCCGCTCCAGGGCTTCGCGGCGCTGCTGCTCCAGGGCCTCCACCTCTTCGGGCTGGCGTACCTGAACGTGGCAGATAATCCTCACCACGTCCTGCTTGATGTTCTCCAGCAGTGCCTGGAAAAGCTCGAAGGACTCGCGCTTGTACTCCTGCTTCGGGTTTTTCTGAGCGTAGCCGCGCAGGTGAATGCCCTGGCGCAGGTGATCCATGGTAGCCAGGTGCTCCTTCCACAGGGTATCGAGCACCTGCAGCATGACCTGCTTTTCAAACAGACGCATGGACTTCTCGCCCACCACGGCCTCTTTCTCCCGGTAGGCCTCCACCACCGCCTGCTGAATTTTCTCGCGCAGGGTCTCTTCGTGCAGATGATCGTCTTCATCCAGCCACTGCTGGATGGGTAGCTGAAGGTTCAGGTCGCTGGCGAGCTGCTTCTCAAGACCCGGGACATCCCACTGTTCTTCCAGGCTCTGGGGCGGTATATAGCCGCTGATCAGCTCATCGACCACCTCGGTGCGCACCGCCTCGATCACGTCGGAGATATCGTCGGTCGCCATCAGCTCATTGCGCTGGGCGTAAATGTTACGCCGCTGATCGTTGGCGACATCGTCGTATTCCAGCAGCTGTTTACGAATATCGAAGTTGCGACCTTCGACCTTGCGCTGGGCCTTCTCGATGGCGTTGGTCACCATCTTGTGCTCGATCGCCTCGCCTTTCTCCATGCCCAGGCGCTGCATGAACATCTTCACCCGCTCAGAGGCGAAGATACGCATCAGGTTGTCATCCAGGGAGAGGAAGAAGCGGGAGGAGCCCGGATCCCCCTGGCGCCCCGCACGCCCGCGGAGCTGGTTGTCGATGCGGCGGGACTCGTGGCGCTCTGTACCGACGATGTGCAGCCCGCCGGCCTCCAGCACGATCTCGTGCCGTTTTGCCCACTCGGCCTTGATTGCCTCGATTTGCTCGGGCGCGGGGCTGTCCAGCTTGGCCACTTCCGACTCCCAGTTACCGCCGAGCACGATGTCGGTACCCCGGCCGGCCATGTTGGTGGCGATGGTAACCGCCCCCGGGCGTCCGGCGTCGGCAATGATCTGCGCCTCACTCTCGTGGTGCTTGGCGTTGAGCACGTTGTGCTGAATCTTGGCGTTGGTCAGCAGCTGGGAGATCACCTCGGACATTTCGATCGAGGCCGTCCCCACCAGCACCGGTTGCTGGCGCTCCCGGCAGCTTTTGATCTCCTCGACGATGGCGTCAAACTTTTCCTGCAGGGTAAGGTAAACCAGATCGTTGTAATCTTTACGCTGCACCGGCTTGTTGGTGGGGATCACCACCACGTCCAGGCTGTAGATCTGACGCAGCTCGAACGCCTCGGTGTCGGCGGTACCGGTCATTCCCGACAGTTTGCTGTAGAGGCGGAAGTAGTTCTGGAAGGTGGTGGAAGCCAGGGTCTGGCTTTCGTTCTGAATCGCTACCCCCTCCTTGGCCTCCACCGCCTGGTGCAGCCCCTCGGACCAGCGCCGCCCGGGCATGGTGCGCCCGGTATGCTCATCGACGATCACCACCTGGTTGTTCTGGACGATGTAGTCCACATCCTTGGTGAACATCACGTGGGCCCGTAGGCCCGCGTGGACGTGATGCAGCAGGTTTAGATTCTTGGGCGCGTAGAGGGACTCCTCTTCCGGCAGCAATCCCATCTCCCGCAGCAGCCCCTCGACGTAGCTGTGACCTTCCTCGGTGAGCTCGACCGCCTTTTGCTTCTCATCCACCGTATAGTGACCGATCTCGCTGGGCTCTTCTTCCCCTTCGGCAAGCTCGGGCTGGCGCTCAAGCTTGGGGATCAGGCCGTTAATCTTGCGGTACAGCTCCGAGCTGTCCTCGGCGGGACCGGAGATGATCAGCGGCGTACGGGCCTCGTCGATCAGAATGGAGTCCACTTCGTCGACGATGGCGTAACTCAGCGAGCGCTGGACCTTGTCCTCGGTGCTGAACGCCATGTTGTCGCGCAGGTAATCGAAGCCGAATTCGTTATTGGTACCGTAGGTGATATCCGCCTCGTAGGCGGCCTTCTTGCCAACAGGATCCTGTCCCGAGTAGATGACGCCGACGGTCAGGCCCAGGGCGTTGTAGAGTTTGCCCATCCAGTCCGAGTCGCGCTTGGCCAGGTAGTCGTTGACGGTAACCACGTGCATGCCTTCGCCGGGGATGGCGTTGAGGTAGGCCGCCAGGGTGGCCACCAGGGTTTTACCCTCACCGGTGCGCATCTCGGCAATGGCCCCCTCGTGCAGGGTGATACCGCCGATCAGCTGCACGTCAAAGTGACGCATGCCCAGCACCCGCCGCGACATTTCGCGACAGACGGCGAACGCTTCCGGAAGCAGCGCATCCAGGCCCTCGCCGTTCTTATAACGCTCGCGGAACTCCTGGGTTTTGGCCCGCAGCTGCGCATCGTCCAGCGCCTCCATGTCGGGTTCCAGGGCATTGATGGTCTTGACCACCTTGCCCATGCGTTTCAGTTCTCGCTCGTTCTTGCTTCCAAATAGCTTTCTTATTAGCGGGGCAATCATATTATGAGACTATTCCGTTTCGTTGCAGGGCCCGACAATCCGGGCGAAGACTAAGATTTGGGGGCATTTTACCCTTATTTCAAGGGGGGGTCGAAGACCGCTGCGCGACGGACCACAGACCACGCCCCCTTCACCCCAGGGCCACACGCCCAGATACAAAAAAGCCGGGAACGAGGCCTCGTTCCCGGCTTGTGAACGCTTGCGAATCCGGCAGGCGGATCAGCCTGCCAGGATCGGCTGCATGTAAGAGATAGGCGCCTTCTCCGCCCCCTCGAAAGTCACCACTTCCCAGGCACTCTCCTGGCGCAGCAGCTCACGGAGCAGCAGGTTATTGAGGTAGTGACCGGACTTGTAGCCTTTGAACTCGCCAATCAGGCTCTTGCCCAGCAGGTAGAGGTCACCCACGGCATCCAGCACCTTGTGCTTGACGAACTCGTCGTCGTAGCGCAAGCCGTCCTCGTTCAGCACGCGGTAATCATCCACCACGATGGCGTTGTCCATGCTACCGCCCAGGGCCAGGTTCTGGGCACGCAGGTGCTCGATGTCGCGCATGAAACCGAAGGTGCGCGCCCGGCTTACCTCCTTGACGAAGGAGGTGCTGGAAAAGTCGAGACAGCACTGCTTGTTGCGGTCCCGGAACACCGGGTGATCGAATTCGATGGTGAAGCTCACCTTGAAGCCGTCAAAGGGCTCGAAGCTCGCCTTCTTGCCTTCGTGCTCGATCTCCACCTTGCGCTTGATCCGGATAAACTGCTTGGCAGCCTCCTGCTCACGGATGCCGGCAGACTGGATCAGGAACACGAAAGGCGCGGCGCTGCCATCCATGATGGGCACCTCTTCGGCGTTCAGCTCCACGTAGGCGTTGTCGATGCCCAGGCCCGCCATAGCCGACAGCAGGTGCTCGACCGTCGCGATCCGCACCTCGCCGTTACTGAGGTTGGTGGACATGGTGGTGTCACCGACGTTCTCCGCCCAGGCGGGAATCTCCACCACCGGATCCAGGTCCACCCGCCGAAAGACGATGCCCGTGTCCACCGGCGCGGGCTTGAGCGTAAGATAGACCTTTTCACCGGTGTGGAGACCCACACCGGTGGCCTTGATGGCATTTTTAAGCGTGCGCTGTTTGATCATGCTACCGACAACTTATTGATGTGCAAAATATCGACGGATCATAGCAAAACTCGCGGTCAAAGGACAGCGTGATCAGTCGGCCTGGCGTCGCAGAAACGCCGGAATATCGAGAAACTCCATCTCGTCATCGGTACCCGTTCGAAGCCCCGTGGCGGCGTGCTCAGCACCGCTCTGGGCCTCGGTTTCGGTCCGCGCGGAAGTCCCGGCTCGGCCTTGCCGACGCAGCACCGCGGGCAGCTCCAGCTGGTCGAAATCCAAGGTGCCGTCGGCCTTGCGCTGATTGTCGTTACGGCTGGCGAGCTTTACCTTCGGCATCTCCCGGTCACCCAGGCCGGTCGCCACCACCGTGACCTTGAGCTCGTCGCTCATTTCCGGGTCGATCACCGTTCCCACCACCACGGTGGCGTTATCCGAGGCAAACTCCTCGATGGTGTCGCCCACCTCGGAGAACTCACCCAGGCTCAGGTCCAGCCCGGCGGTGATGTTGACCAAAATCCCGCGGGCGCCCTGCAGGTCGATATCTTCCAGCAAAGGACAGCGGATCGCCATCTCGGCGGCCTCGCGGGCCCGGCTGTCGCCGCGTCCCACGCCGGTCCCCATCATCGCCATGCCCATCTCGGACATCACCGTCTTCACGTCGGCAAAGTCGACGTTGATCATCCCCGGGCGAATGATCAGGTCGGCAATCCCCCGCACCGCGCCCTGCAAGACGCTGTTCGCCTCCTTGAAGGCCTCCAGCAAGGAGGCGTTCTTGCCCATCACCTGCAGCAGCTTCTCGTTAGGGATGGTGATCAGCGAGTCCACGTTCTCCTGCAGCCCCTTGATCCCCTCCTCGGCCACCTTAAGCCGGCGCCGCCCTTCGAACGGGAAGGGTTTGGTCACCACCGCCACGGTGAGAATACCCAGCTCCTTGGCCACTTCCGCGACAACCGGGGCGGCACCGGTACCGGTGCCGCCGCCCATGCCGGCGGTGATAAACACCATGTCGGCCCCTTTGAGCATGTCGGCGATACGCTCACGGTCCTCCATGGCCGCCTGCCGGCCAATCTCCGGATTGGCGCCGGCACCGAGCCCCTTGGTCAGGTCGCCACCCAACTGCAGCACGCTGGTGGCGCCTAGCCCTTGTAACGCCTGAGCGTCGGTGTTGGCGCAGATGAAATCAACTCCGTCGATCTCGCTGGTGAGCATGTGCTGAACGGCGTTGCCGCCGCCACCGCCGACACCGATCACTTTGATCACCGCACTCTGGGGTACGTTGTCGACCAGTTCAAACATGTCCCTCTCCCCTCACTTGAGTCATTTAACGCTGTATCAGTTAATAATTACTGCTTTACTTTCTTCTAGTTAGCGAGCCTCAGAAGTTACTCTGAAACCAGCCTCGCATTCTTTCCAGCATGCTTGAGCCCCGGCCGACCCATTGCGACCCGCGGGCCATCAGCCCGGGGCCCGGTTTCGGCAGGGCTCTGCCACGGCCTGTCTGGCCCTGGTGTTTGCCGGCATGCAGCAGCAGCCCCACGCCGGTGGCGTAGATCGGGCTGTGCAAAATCTCGTTCAGGCCGTTAACGCCAGTAGGTTTGGCCAGGCGCACCGGCATATGAAAAATCTCCTCGGCCAGCTCCACCGCCCCTTCCATCTTCGCGGTGCCCCCGGTCAGCACGATGCCGGCGGCTACCAAATCCTCGAACCCGGAGCGGCGCAATTCCGCCTGAACCAGGGTGAAGAGCTCGTCGTAGCGGGGCTCCACCACCTCGGCCAGGGCCTGACAGCTGAGATCCCGGGGCGGGCGGTCGCCTACGCTGGGTACCTTGATAATCTCCTCGCTGCTCGCCAGCTGGGCCAGGGCGCAGGCGTACTTGACCTTAATCTCCTCGGCGTGGGGCGTGGGCGTACGCAGGGCCATGGCGATATCGTTGGTGACCTGATCCCCGGCAATGGGAATCACCGCTGTGTGACGGATGGCGCCGCCGGTGAAGATGGCGATATCGGTGGTGCCGCCACCGATGTCCACCATGCAGACCCCCAGCTCCTTCTCGTCCTCGGTGAGCACCGCGTAGCTTGAGGCCAACTGCTCCAGCACCACCCCGTCTACTTCGAGGCCGCAGCGGCGGACGCACTTTTCGATGTTCTGGGCCGCGTTCAGCGCACCGGTAACTAGGTGCACCTTGGCTTCCAGCCGCACCCCGGACATTCCCAGGGGTTCCTTGATCCCCTCCTGGTTATCGATCACGTACTCCTGGGGCAGAATGTGCAGAATCTTCTGGTCGGCGGGAATGGCCACCGCCCGGGCGGCGTCGATCACCCGGTCCAGGTCCTGCTCCAGCACCTCGCGGTCCCGAATGGCGACGATGCCGTGGGAGTTCATGGAGTTGATGTGGCTGCCCGCGATACCGGCGGTCACCGAGTGAATCTTGCAGCCGGCCATCAGCTCGGCCTCTTCCACCGCGCGTTGAATGGAAGTCACCGTGGATTCGATGTTAACCACCACTCCGCGCTTGAGGCCGCGGGAGGGGTGTGCGCCCATCCCCACCACCTCGATCGTGCCGTCGGGCCCCACCTCGCCCACCAGCGCCACCACCTTGGAGGTGCCGATGTCGAGACCGACGATCATGTTGCTGTATTCATTGTTCCCTGAGCTTGTCATGCTATGCCTTGCCGTCGTTATTCGGCGTTGAATTGGATGGTTGCTGCCAGGTCACGGTCAGGCCATTGGTGTAACGCAGGTCGACCTGCTTGATCTTGTCCGCATAGGGCATCAGCTGGTTGCCGTAAACCCGGGCAAAACGGCTGATCTTGTCGATCACCTCCCCGCGCCCCACCAGCAGCTCGATGCCGTTATCCAAGGTGGCGCTCCAGGCCCCCCTGGGCTCCAGTTTCAGGGCCGCCACCCGCAGGTTGAGGGGGCGAATCAGCTGGTTCAACGCCCGGTACTGCGCCATCATCTGAAGCGGCTTATCCTTCGGCCCTTCCAGGGCCGGCAGGCGGCTGTAGGCGGCGTTTTCTTCGGGCCAGAACAGCTCGCCACGCTCGTTCACCAGCCCGCCGCCGCCCCAGCGAGCGACCGGCTGCTGCTCACGCACCAGCACCTGCACGCCGGCCGGCCACTGGCGCCGCGGGTTCACCCGTTCCACCCAGGGCTCGGCTTCAAGGGCCGCCTGAATCGCCTTGAGGTCCAGCGCCAGGTAACGGTTTCCTGCCGCCGCCCACACTTTCTCCGTCAGACCCTCGGCATCGGTTTCCAGCAGCGGTCCCTGCACCTTGACCTGGGCCAGGGGGCGCTCAAGCCAGGCTACTAACCAGTAGCCGCCGACCCAGAGCAAGGCAATAAACAGCAGCACCTGGGAGGCGACCAGCAGCTGGTAGCCACTGATGGCCCCCACCCGCTGTCCCGCCGCCGTAGCCATGGCCTGCACCCGTTCCATACTCAGCCCACCGTCTCCAGAATCCGCAAGACCAGGGCGTCAAACTCAAGCCCTGCCTCGCGCGCCGCCATGGGCACCAGACTGTGATCGGTCATACCGGGAATGGTGTTGACCTCCAGCAGCCAGAAATCGCCAGCAGCATCCTGCATGATATCGACCCGTCCCCAACCCTGACAGCCCACGGCCGCGAAGGCGTCCAGCGCCAATTGCTGAATCGCCTGCTCCTGCGCCGCGGTTAACCCGGTATCGAAGTGGTAATGGGTGTCGTCGGAGAGGTACTTGGCCTCGTAATCGTAAAAGGCGTGATCGGTCTCCAGGCGAATCACCGGCAGGGCCCGCCCGTCGAGAATGGCCACGGTAAACT
Organism: Motiliproteus sp. SC1-56; assembly: GCF_017309075.1. Taxonomy (GTDB): domain Bacteria; phylum Pseudomonadota; class Gammaproteobacteria; order Pseudomonadales; family Balneatricaceae; genus Motiliproteus. The sequence continues at coordinate 151,301 of NZ_JAEMGS010000008.1, forward strand.
CGCGCCCCTGGATCCAGCGCTCGGCGAACACCGAGTCGTCCAGCTGGGAGGCGCTCTGGTAGGCCTGCTGCAGCTGGGCGGCGTTATCGACCCGCACCATGCCGATGCTGGAGCCTTCGCGGGCGGGCTTGACCATGGCCGGCAGGGGCAGTTCGCTGGCGATCGCCGCCCAGTCACTGTCGGCACGCAGCACGCGGTGGCCCGGGGACGGCAGTCCGAGTGCACCCCAGATCAGTTTGCAGCGCAGCTTGTCCATCGCCAGCGCCGAGGCGAGCACCCCGCTGCCGGTGTAGGGCACGCCCAGCATTTCCAGCGCCCCCTGGACCACGCCGTCCTCGCCCCCGGGCCCGTGGAGGGCGATAAAGGCCACGTCCATCTTCTGCTCAAGCAGCTGGGCCATGGGATCGGCATCGCCCTTGGACCCGTACAGGTCGATGGGAAACGCATCCACCCCGGCACTCACCAGGGCCTCGAGCACCGCCTGCCCACTCTTGAGGGAAACGGCCCTTTCGCTGGAGTTACCGCCAAAAAGCACCCCCACCCGCCCGAAGCTGGCAGGATCACGGCTGGGCTTGGCAAAATTCGCAGCCATCGTTGTCACTCCTGAGGTTGCAGTTGGCGCTGGGCCAGGCCGTTTGAGAGGGCGCCGATATCACCGGCCCCCTGGGTCAACAGCAGATCCCCCGGCTGCAGAATGTTCTGCAGCACCCGGGCCACGTCCTCGCCCCGCTCAACAAACACCGGATCCACCTGCCCCCGCTGGCGGATGCTGCGGCACAGGCTGCGGCCGTCTGCACCGGGAATCGGCTCCTCCCCGGCGGGATAGACATCCATCAGCAGCAGCACGTCCACTTCGGAGAGCACCTGGACAAAATCTTCATAGAGGTCCCGGGTGCGGCTGTAACGGTGGGGCTGGTAGATGGCGACCAGGCGCTTGTCCGGCCAGCCGCGGCGGATCGCCTGGATCGTTGCCGCCACCTCACGCGGGTGGTGCCCGTAATCATCCACCAGCAGCACCGGTTCGCCCTCGGCGCCGCCAGGAGCCGGGAAACGCCCCTGTATCTGAAAACGCCGGCCCACCCCCTGGAACTGGGCCAGCCCTGCGACGATGGCGGCATCGTCCAGCCCCTCGTCGGTGGCGATGGCGATACAGGCCAGAGCGTTGAGCACGTTATGCAACCCCGGCATATTCAGCTCCACCGCCAGCGGCGGGTGCCCTTCGGGGCGCTGCACCGTAAAGCGGGTGCGCATGCCCTCCTGGGTAATCGCCTCCGCCCGAAAATCAGCGTCCTCGTTGAGCCCGTAGGTGAGAATAGGGCGGCTGACCTCCGGCAGGATCTCCTGCACCACGGGGTCGTCGGTGCAGAGCACCGCCAGTCCGTAAAAGGGCAGGTTGTGAAGAAACTCGACGAAGGTCTTCTTCAGGACACCGAAATCACCGCCGTAGGTGGACATATGGTCGGCATCGATGTTGGTGACGATGGCCACCATCGGCTGCAGGTGCAGGAAGGAAGCGTCGCTCTCGTCCGCCTCGGCCACCAGGTAGCGGCTGTCCCCCAGCTTGGCGTTGCTCCCGGCGCTGGTCAGGCGACCGCCGATCACGAAAGTGGGGTCGAGCCCTGCCTGCGCCAGAATGGAGGCCATCAGGCTGGTGGTGGTGGTTTTGCCGTGGGTCCCGGCAACGGCGATGCCGTGACGGTAACGCATCAGCTCGGCCAGCATCTCGGCACGGCGCACCACCGGTATGCGCCCTTCCCGCGCCGCCTTCACCTCGGGGTTGTCCTCACCGACAGCGCTGGAGACCACCACCGCGTCCACACCGCGCACATTGCTTTCGCGATGGCCGATATGGATCTGTGCGCCCAGCTTTTCCAGCCGCTCGGTCACCGGCGACACCCGCAGGTCGGAGCCCGCGATCAGGTAGCCCTGGTTCAGCAGCACTTCGGCGATGCCGCACATGCCGACGCCGCCGATACCGACGAAATGGATGCGACGGATCCGACGCATCTCGGGTACATCATGGGGGGGCAGTTTATTTGCCTTCACGCATACACTCCTGAATTTGCTCGACGACCTTGGCGGTGGCTTCGGGGCGGGCCAGGGCCTTGGCCTTGCTCGCCATGGCCTGCAGGCGCGCCCGGTCGTTCAGATCGCGCAGGACCGCGGCCAGGCTGCCCGCGTCCAGTTGTACTTGGGGCAGCAGCACCCCGGCGCCAGCATCGGCCAAAAAACGGGCGTTGGCGGTCTGGTGATCATCCACCGCGTGGGGCAGCGGGACCAGCACGGCCGGAACCCCGGCCGCGGCCAGTTCGCTCACCGTAAGGGCCCCTGCCCGACAGAGGACCAGGTCAGCCCAGCTGTAGGCGGCGTTCATATCCTCGATAAAGGTTTCCGTGCGCGCTTCAACGTCCAGCGCCCGGTAGCGCTCCTCGGTCCCCTGCAGCTTACCCCGCCCGGCCTGATGCCAGATCTGGGGCCGCTGGCCCGGTTCAAGGGTCGCGACCACCGCGGGCAGCACCTCATTGAATACCTGGGCGCCGAGGCTGCCGCCCACCACCAGCAGGCGCAGCGGCCCTTGGCGGTTGGCGTAGCGGGCCTCGGGGGCAAGCACTCGATTAATGTCCTCGCGCACCGGATTACCGGTACAACGTACCCCGTCGACGGTTTTAAAGGCGCCGGGAAACGCTTCCAGCACCCGCTTGGCCAGGCGCGCCAACAGGCGGTTGGTAAGGCCAGGAATCGCATTCTGTTCGTGGATCACCAGTGGCTTGCGCAGCAGCCAGGCCGCGAGGCCGCCGGGGCCGCTGGCGAAGCCACCCATTCCCAGCACACAATCGGGCTGCACCCGGCGCAGTACGCCCAGCGCCTGCCAAAGCGCGCGGGAAAGGCGCCAGGGCGCCAGCAACAGGCTCAGTTTGCCCTTGCCCCGCAAACCCTGGACACCGATGCAGTGCAGCTGGATGCCAGCCCGGGGTACCTGCTCGCTCTCGATCCCCCGCGCGGTCCCCAGCCATTCGATGCTGTAGCCCTCTGCCTGCAGCGCGCGCGCCGCGGCCAGCCCGGGAAACACATGACCGCCGGTACCGCCGGCCATGACCAGAACGCGAGGCGCCGTGTTCGCACTCATGACGCCCCCTCCCGCTGCGCCTTGTGCTGGCGGTGGGACTCGTAGTGAATCCGCGAAACCAGCGCCAGCATCACCAGCGCCATCACCAGGCTGCTGCCGCCGTAACTGACCAGGGGCAGGGTCAGCCCCTTGGTGGGCAGCACACCCACGTTCACCCCCATGTTGATCAACGCCTGTCCGGCGATCAGGATACCCACGCCGTAGGCAACGTAGGCACCGTAGAAACGCCCCAGCCGCTCTGCCCGCCGACCGACATAAAACACCCGCACCACCAGCAGGGCAAACAGGGCCACCATGATCAGAGCCCCCACCAGCCCAAGCTCCTCGGCCAGCACCGAGAAGACAAAGTCGGTATGGGCCTCGGGCAGGTAAAACAGTTTCTGCACGCTGTTACCCAGCCCCAGTCCGAAAATCTCACCGCGACCAAAGGCGATCTGGGCCTGGGACAGCTGGTACCCGCTGCCGAAAGGATCCGCCCAGGGGTCGAGAAACGTCACCAACCGCTGCATACGGTAGGGCTGGGAGACGGCCATCAGCGCCACCATGGCCAGGCTTCCCAGGATCACCACCAGGAACTGCCCGAGGCGCATGCCGCTGAGAAAAATCATCCCCAGCACGGTACCGGTCAGCACCACCACGGCGCCGAAATCGGGCTCAAAGATCAACAGACCGATAAAGAGGCCGACCACCACCATGGGCTTGATAAAGCCGCTCCACTGGGTGCGTACCTCGTCGATGCGCCGCACCAGGTAGGCGGCGATGTAGAGAATCATGCAGACCTTGGCGATCTCCGACGGCTGAATGTTGACCGGTCCCACGCGAATCCAGCGAATACTGCCGTTCACCTCGCGGCCGATACCGGGAATCAGCACCGCTACCAGCAACACCAGGGCGGCCATCAGCCACCAATGCCCGGTCCGCTGCCAGAAGACCATGGGGAAGCGACAGGTCAACAGCGCCGCTGCCATGCCGATCCCGATAAAGGCCAAGTGGCGCTGGGTAAAATGGAAAGGCGAGCCGTTACGCACCCCCGCCACCTCCATCGAGGCCGAGGTGATCATCAGAAAGCCGGTGACCAGCAGCGTCACCGCCGCCAGCAGCAACCAGGGGTCAAACGGGCGTGCCAGCGGGTCCGGCCGTTGCCATTGTGGTAAGGCGACCCGGGGCAGTTGAGGCAAGGCGATGGGCAGCTTCATGACACAGCCTCCACGGACAACCCCTCCACCGCCTCGATAAAGGCGTCACCGCGGGCTTCAAAGCCGCTGAACATGTCAAAGCTGGCGCAGGCCGGAGAGAGCAACACCAGGTCACCGGGCTGTGCCAATGCACGGGCCTTCTGTACTGCCTGGGCCATGGAGTCGGCCTGTTCCAGCGCGAGGCGGCCCTGAAGGCAGTCCCGCAACCGTCCGGCATCGGTTCCGATCAGCACCGCGGCCCGGCCGTGACGGGCCAGCGGGTCGCGCAGGTCAGAAAAGTCCGCCCCTTTACCCTCGCCGCCGGCGATCAGCACGACCTGCCCCTCGACGGTGGCCGACAGGCCCTCGATCGCCGCCAGGGTGGCGCCCACATTGGTGCCCTTGGAGTCGTTGACGTAGGCCACCCCGTCCAGGTCACGCACCCACTGGCAGCGGTGCTTGAGCCCGCGAAAACGGGTCAACGTGGCGAGCATCGACGCCATCGGCAGTCCGCAGGCACGACCAAGCGCCAGCGCCGCCAGGGCATTGGCCAGGTTGTGCTCGCCTTTAATCGCCACCTTGGCGACGGGAAGAAGCCGGTCCAAACCCTGGGCGAGGTAACGGGTTCCCGCTTCCTCAATGATCCCGAACTGCCCGAGGTCCGGTCGGCCGAGGCGAAAGCCGGTGCGGGCCACGCCATCCGGTATCAGCGGCTGGGTCAGCGGGTCATCAAGGTTAAACACCGCGTGCTCGCAACCCTGGTAAATCCGCTGCTTGGCCCGGTGGTAGGCCGGCAGGTCGGGGTAGCGATCCATGTGGTCGGGGCTCACGTTCAGCACCGTGGCCGCTTTGGCCCGGAGCCGTGAACAGGTCTCAAGCTGAAAGCTGGAGAGTTCAAGAATGTACAGATCGTGAGGTTCTTCGCGCAGCAGTTCCAGCACCGGGGTCCCCAGGTTGCCGCCCACGGCCACGTCCCAGCCGACATCCCGTGCCATTTCCCCCAGCAGCGTGGTCACGGTGCTTTTCGCGTTGGAGCCGGTGATGGCCACGATAGGGGCCTCGACCTCCTCGCAGAACAGGTCGATATCCCCGATCACCTCCACCCCCGCCGCCTCGGCGGCGGCAATGGCCGGCTCCTGCCGGGAGACGCCGGGGCTGACCAGCAGGCGGCTGGCCCGCAGCAGCGTCTGTTCGCTAAGCGGCCCACACTCCAGCGGCGCGCCGGGAAACTCCCGGCGCACGGTTTCGAGCCCCGGGGGCTGCTCGCGGGTGTCCACCATGCCGAACAGGGCCCCGCGCGACTCCAGGTAGCGGGCGCAGGAGACCCCGGTCTTGCCCAGACCGACGATAATGGTGAATTGGTCGCTACCGATCAGTTGCATCGCCTTCCTAACGCACCTTCAATGACGCCAGCCCGATCAGAACCAGGATGACGGTGACAATCCAGAATCGAACGATGACCCGGGGTTCGGGCCAGCCTTGCAGCTCAAAGTGGTGGTGCAGCGGCGCCATACGGAAGATGCGCCGACCGGTGAGTTTGTAGGACCCCACCTGCAGGATCACCGACACGGTCTCCATCACAAAAACACCGCCCATGATCACCAGCACCAGCTCCTGGCGCACCACCACGGCAATGGTCCCCAGGGCGGCCCCCAGCGCCAGCGCCCCCACATCCCCCATGAAGACCTGGGCGGGGTAAGTGTTGAACCAGAGAAAGCCGAGGCCCGCACCGACGATAGCACCGCAGAACACGATCAGCTCCCCGGCACCGGCCACGTAGGGAATCTGCAGGTAATCGGAAAAGACCGCGTTGCCCCCCAGGTAACAGAAAATGGCCAGCGCCCCGGCCACCAGCACCGTGGGCATGATCGCCAGACCGTCGAGCCCGTCCGTGAGATTGACGGCGTTGCTGCTGCCCACGATCACGAAGTAGGTAAAAACGACGAAAAACGGTCCCAGCTCCAGGGAAACTTCCTTGATAAAGGGCACGATCAGCTGGGTTTCCACCGGCGTCGAAGCGGTAAAGTAGAGCAGCAGGGCCGCGCCCAGCCCCCCCAGGGACTGCCAGAAATACTTCCAGCGGGCCGGCAGGCCGCGGGGGTTCTTTTCCACCACCTTGCGGTAATCGTCCACCCAACCCACGGCGCCAAACAGCAGCGTGACCAGCAGCACCACCCACACATAACGGTTGCTCAGATCGCCCCACAGCAGGGTGCTCAGGGCAATCGCCACCAAAATCAACGCCCCGCCCATGGTGGGCGTGCCCGCTTTGCTCAGGTGAGACTCCGGCCCGTCACTGCGCACGGCCTGACCGATCTGGTAGTGGGTCAGCTTGCGGATCATCACCGGCCCCAGCAGCACGGAGATGGCCAGCGCGGTGAGCACCCCGAGGATGCCCCGCAGGGTCAGGTACTGAAACACAGCAAAACCGCTGTCAAAGCGGGTCAGGTATTCAGCGATCAGTAACAACATTCAGCGGTTTTCCTTCAGCCTCAGGGCCTCGACTACTGTTTCCATTCCGGCACTGCGAGACCCCTTGACCAGAATGACACTTTCCTCGCTCAGACGCGGTGACAGCCATGCCAGCAGCGCGGCCTTGTCGGCAAAGGCGTGCCCCTGAGCACCCCCTTCCGCGGCGAACGCGCGCACGCTTTCGGCGCCCAGCGGCCCCGTGGCTAGCAATCCATCAATCCCCGCCTCTGCTGCTCGGCGGCCGACCTCGGCATGCAAGGCCGCACGCTCGGCGCCGAGCTCTGCCATATCACCCAGCACCAGAAAACGCTGTCCGGGCTGGGCAGCCAGAACCTCCAGCGCCGCACGAACCGAATCCGGATTGGCGTTGTAGCTGTCGTCGATCACCCGCGCGCCCTGTTGCGCCCGGTAACTGGCCAGCCGCCCGGAGACACCGGTAAAAGACTCCAGTCCCTCGCGAATCGCGTCGAGTTCAACCCCCAGTGCCTGGGCGGCGGCGGCCGCCGCCAGCGCGTTGGCCACGGCATGATGACCGAGCACCTGGAGTTGCACGCCAACCTGTCCGCGGTGGGTATTGAGCACGAACTCAAAGGCCCCACCGGGGCGCTGTTCCAGGTGACTGGCAAAAAGATCGGCGTGGGCAGACACCAGGCTAAAAGTCAGGTGGGGCCGGCCCTTGAGCTGGCGCAGCCATACCTCGGCATTGGCATCGTCCAGATTGACCACGCCGGTGCCGCCGGGTTTCACCCCGTCAAAAATTTCCCCCTTGGCCCGCACCACCCCCTCCAGGCTGCCGAAGCCTTCTAGGTGGGCGCCGCCGGCGTTGTTCAGCACCGCCACCTCGGGTCGGGCCAGCCCCACCGTGTAGGCAATCTCGCCGGCGCCACTGGCGCCCAGCTCAATCACGGCGTAGCGGTGGGCCGGCGTCAGTTCAAGCAGCGTCAGGGGGGCGCCGATGGCATTGTTCAGATTGCCCCGGGTAGCCAGGGTCTCTCCCTGGGTGCGCAGGATGGCCGCCAGCATCTCCTTGACGCTGGTCTTGCCGCTGCTGCCGGTGATCGCCACCACCGGGCCGTTGAACGCCTCGCGCCGCAACGCCCCCAGCTGGCCGAGCGCCTGCAGAGTATCGGCCACCACCAGCTGCGGCAGGGCCACCGGCTGCAGCCGGCTGACAATCGCCCCGACGGCGCCCTTCTCGGCCGCTTTCGCGACAAACTGGTTGCCGTCGAAGCTGGGTCCGCTGAGGGCGACAAAGAGCTCCCCCGCCTGCAGGCTGCGGGTATCGGTGGAGACGCGGGAAAAACGGGCATCCCCCTGCTGCAGCTCCCCGCCCAGGGGCGTGACCAGGCTGCTCAACTGCATAAACTCAAGCACGGCCTCCTCCTCGGGCAGTCAACGCAGCTTCAACCACCTCCACATCGCTGAAGGGGTGACGCACGCCTTCGATTTCCTGATAATTTTCATGCCCCTTGCCCGCGACCAGCACGATATCCCCGGGGGCTGCATGGGTCACCGCCAGGGTAATCGCCGCCTCTCGCTCGACCAGGGTGCGGACCTTTTTCTCCCCGGATAGGCCAGCGTGCATCTCCTCGAGAATCCGCTCCGGCGCTTCACCGCGCGGATTGTCACTGGTCAGCACCAGGTGATCGGCAAGCTGCTCGGCCATTGCCGCCATCAGGGGCCGCTTGCCACGATCCCGGTCGCCGCCGCAGCCCACCACACACCAGAGCGCCCCGGGCTGGTGCTCACGCAGGGCGCGCAGGGCTTTCTCCAGGGCATCGGGGGTGTGGGCGTAATCCACCACCACCAGCGGCGCGCCGGCGCGCTGCAACGGCTGCATTCGCCCCGGCACCCCTTCAAGCTGCGACAGTGCGGCACCTATGGTTTCCAGCGAATGCCCGCGCCCGGCGAGCACTCCCAGCGTCGCCAGCAGGTTATACAGGTTGAAGCGCCCCAGCAGGGACGTCTGCAAGTTCAGCTCCCCCCAGGGCGTGGCGATGCGGGCCCGCAGCCCCTGCGCAGACGCTTCGCAGTCCAATGCCCGCAGGGCAGCTTTGGCGCTGAAGCCATAGCCCAGCACGGGGTAACGCCCTTCCAGCCTTTCAGCCAGCCTGGCACCGAAGGGGTCGTCCAGGTTAATCACCGCCTGGTCAAGGTCGGAGTCCAGGAACAGGCGCGCCTTGGCCGCCCCGTACTCCTCCATGGTGCCGTGGTAATCCAGGTGATCGCGAGTCAGGTTGGTAAACACGCCCTGGTCGAATTCAAGGCCCGCGACCCGTCCCTGCTCCAGGGCGTGGGAAGAGACCTCCAGGGTCACCGAGCGCGCTCCCTCGCTACCGAGGGTCGCCAGCATCTGCTGCAGGCGCAGGCTGTCGGGGGTGGTATGGGTGGTGTCCGCCAGCGCACCGGGAAAGCCGTAACCGTTGGTACCGACCAGGGCAGCCGAGCCTTCCAGCGCCGTCAATGCGCGGGCGATAAAGTGACTGACCGAGGTCTTGCCATTGGTCCCGGTTACGCCGGTGCAGTAAAGCTGCCGCGAAGGCGCGCCGTAGAAGCGACTGGCCAGCTCGGCGGTCCGCTCGGCGAGGTCCGGCACCACCAGCAGGGGCAGCACCGGATCAGCCAGCTTGCGATCACAAAGCACGGCTACGGCCCCGGCCGCAGCGGCCTGGTTAACAAAGGCAGCGCCGTCGTGCCGGGCGCCCTGGCACGCCAGAAAGAGATCGCCGGGTTGAACCCGGCGACTGTCATTGCTCATCCCCTGTACGGCCAGGGATGCAAGGGGCGCCGACAAATGCAGTTCGGGCAGCAGTTCAGACAGCGGCATTGGAGACGGACAGGGTCGCATGTCAGTTCCTCGCCAGTTGCTGTTCGAGGGGCTGGGGCAGCTTGTCAGGCGCCACGTTCATCAACCGCAACGTTCCGGCCATGACCCGGGAAAAAACCGGTGCCGCCACCTCTCCACCATAATATTCCTGTCCCTGCGGTTCGTCGATCATTACGACGGCCACGTAACGGGGATCCGCCACCGGCGCCACGCCGGCAAACACGGCGATATACTGGTCGTCTTCGTAGCCCTCGCTGCCGACCTTATGCACCGTTCCGGTCTTGCCGGCAACCCGGAAGGCCGGCACCTGGGCGCGCCGGCCGGTGCCGCCCTGGTGCGTCACCGTCTCCATCATGGTCAAAACCTGTCGCGCCACGTGCTCGGGCATGATGCGCTCGGCCGGCTCTGGCTCGTCAAGGCGCAGCAGGCTCAACGGACGCTTGAGCCCACCGGAGGCGATGCTCAGGTAAGCCTGTGCAAGCTGCAGGGGCGTAACAGCCAGGCCATAGCCGTAGGACATGGCGGCGCGTTCCACCACCCGACGCGCGGAGTAGTGGGGCAAGGTGCCGACCCGTTCCCCCGGGAAGCCAATGCCCGTGGCCTGGCCGAGCCCGGCGTTATAGAACATGTTGCGCACGGCGCCGGCATCGATACTGAGCGCCAGCTTGGTGGCCCCCACGTTGCTTGATTTGGTGATGATGTGGGTCACATCCAGCACCCCGTAGTTACGGTGATCCCGGATGGTGCGGTTTTTCACCCGGATATAACCCGGCCGCGTGTCCACCTGGCTGGCGGGGTTGTATTTGCCACTGGCCAGCGCCGCGGCCACGGTGAGCGGTTTAACTGTCGAGCCCGGCTCGAAGGTATCGGTGGTGGCGCGGTTGCGGAGGTGTGCCACCTTGAGCCGGGAGCGGTCATTGGGGTTGTAGGAGGGCTGGTTAACCATCGCCAGCACCTCGCCGGTCTGCACATCCAGCACCACCGCCGAGCCCGACTTGGCTTTGTGCTGCTGCACCGCCGCCTTCAGCTCCCGGTAGGCCAGGTACTGAACCCGCAGATCGATGCTCAGGTGCAGTTCCTGGCCCGGGCGCGCTTCGCTGAGCAGCTGAATATCCTTGATGGTGCGCCCCAGGCGGTCGCGCAGTACGCGCTTACGCCCCGGCTCGCCGCGCAGCCAGTCGTTAAAGGCCAGTTCCAGCCCTTCCTGGCCTTCACCGTCGATGTTGGTAAAGCCCACCAGGTGGGTCGCCACTTCGGCGGCGGGGTAATAGCGTTTGTAGTCGCTCTCGCTGTAGAGCCCCTCCAGGTCCAGCGAAAGCACCCGGCGCGCCTCCTGGGGCGTCAGGTGGCGCTGCAGATAAAGGAAGCGCTTGCCGCGGTTGGCTTCAACCAGACGGCGGATTTTAGCGTAAGGCATCTCGAGCAGGGCAGCCAGCTTGTCGACACCCGGCTGCGCGGGGTCAAAATCCCGGGGGTCCACCCAGATGCTCTCCACCGGCGCACTGACCGCCAGGGGCTCGCCGTTGCGGTCCAGAATCATGCCGCGATGGGCCGGGATACTGCTTACCCGCAGACTGCGGGCGTCGCCCTGCCCCTGCAGGAATTCATCGTCCAGCAGGTGCAGATAGAGGATGCGCGCCACCACCACACCGGTCAGTGCCACCAGCACCAACAGGACCAGACGGAAGCGCCATGTGTAGACCGGCATTTCGCTCACGGATTAACCACCACGATCGATTCAGGCGACGGCACGTGCATGTCCAGCTTTTCACTCACGACTTGTTCAATTCGACTGTGGGAAGCCAGGGCGCTTTGCTCCAGCAAAAGCTGCCCCCACTCCACCTGCAACTGGTTGCGAACCTGAAACAACTGCTGCTGCTCGTTGAACAGCTGGCGGTAAAGATAAGCGCTGTAGATCACACCCAATGCACTCAACACAACAAAAACAGCGAGCAGGGCAGACGCCCCGGCCATCCAGGAACGCCCCCCTTCAATGCCCTGCTCCGCTGTTGAACTGGTTGACTGCTTGGCCATCATCCACTCCGATCAGGCAATCTTCTCAGCGACCCGCATAATGGCGCTGCGCGAGCGCACGTTGCCCGCCACTTCGCCTTCAGTCGCTTTAACCGGCTTGCCCAGCGACTTAAGCCGCTGGTTCAGCATGGATTGAGGAACCGGCAAACCCGGGGGTACTTCTTCACCGCGCACGTGCTTGCGTATAAAGCGCTTGACGATCCGATCCTCCAACGAGTGAAAGCTGATGACCACCAGGCGCCCTCCCACCTTGAGCACCTCCAACGCCTGATCCAGGCAGGCCGTCAGATCATCAAGTTCCCGGTTGATATGGATACGAATTGCCTGAAACGCCCGAGTTGCCGGGTGTTTACCCTTTTCCCACTTAGGATTCGCCTTGGCCACGATCTCGGCCAGCTGGCGTGTGGTTTCAATCGGCGCCTGCTGGCGCTCGCTGACGATGGCGCGAGCCATACGCCGGCTAAAGCGCTCTTCCCCCAACGTGAACAGCACGTCAGCGATCTCCTTTTCACCGGCACGGGCCAGCCACTCGGCGGCGCTCTCCCCCACCTCGGGGTTCATGCGCATATCCAGAGGGCCGTCATTGAGAAAGCTGAAACCGCGCTCGGGATTGTCCAGCTGCGGCGAGGAAACCCCCAAGTCCAGCATGACCCCGTCGACCTGGCCCAGCAGGCCGCGTGCGGCCACCAGCTGTTCCATTTCGGCAAAAGAGCCGTGAGCGATGCTGAAGCGAGCATCCTCGCCGGCGAGCTTACGCCCCTCGAGCACCGCATCAGGATCCTTGTCGATCCCCAGCAGTGCCCCCTCTCGCCCCAGTTGCGACAGGAGCAGGCGCGAGTGACCACCACGACCAAAAGTGCCGTCGATATAGAAACCGTCCGGGTCCACCAGGACCTGCTCGACCGCCTCCTGCAACAGCACCGTGATGTGATTGAACGCCTCGCTCATCGGGACCGTCCTAAAGTGACAATGTCTGAAGCTCTTCCGGCATCGCCCCCGCTTCCGCCTCGTCCAGGTAGGCATCGCGGGTCTCGATCCACAGAGCTTCACTCCAGATCTCAAACTTGCGCCCCTGCCCGAGGAGCACCACTTTTTTGTCCAGCTCCGCGTATTCGCGCAGCGGCGCCGGCAGCAGCAGCCGCCCGTTGCCGTCCATCTCCAGGTCCGTCGCGTGGCCGATCAGCAAGCGTTGAATCCGGCGCGTAGTGGCGTTGAAACTGGACAGGGCCTCGATTTTTTCCTGAATCACCTCCCACTCGGGGAGGGTATAAAGCAGCAGGCACTTGGCCTCGGTGTCAATGGTCGCAACCATCTGGCCGGCACAACTGCTGCTGATTCGCTCACGGTAGCGGGTGGGCATCGCCATGCGCCCCTTGGCATCGAGATTGATGGGATTGACCCCTCGAAACATTGCCGCCGCTTCCCCAAAAAACCACTTTTACCCACTTTTGCCCACTATAGCACACCTGAAAACCAAGACTACCACTTTTACCCACCCTCAGCGGGCGCGCAAAGCCACAGGCCACGGGGTTATTAGCCACATGCATGAGGTTCAAAAAGAAAACGACTGCAGCGCTGATCCATGTCATAAAAATCAACGATATGAGCACAAGGGCGAGAAAACGGCCGCCGAGATGAGCGGACCTGAACGTGAAAACAACTTAAGTAGCGCGCAACAAACTGGGCACACCAAAGAAAAGTGGGAATGGGAGGTGAGAGTCCGCCTGTAAGCCGGGTTCTGTCGTGGACAGCCATTCATCTAGGACCTGCGTCACCACAGGCCTCAAGCAACCTACCCGGATCCAGCGTGGGCCACGCCAATGGATCCCTATTTGGTCTTGCTCCAGGTGGGGTTTACCGTGCCGTGGCGTGTTACCACCCACGCGGTGCGCTCTTACCGCACCCTTTCACCCTTACCGGCGGTCCGGTCCGAAAACCGGTCCGCTTAGGCGGTCTACTCTCTGCTGCACTTTCCGTAGGCTCGCGCCCCCCAGGCGTTACCTGGCACCCTGCCCTGCGGAGCCCGGACTTTCCTCCCTTTCAGCGAAGCTGAAACGGCGACTGTCCGGCGGACTCTCGGCGCGAATGTTACGCCCAAGCCTCACCCGTTACAAGCCGTACCTAGCCCTGCTCCTTCCAGGCCAGCGCCTGTTGATACAGCGGCTTCTTGCGCGCTCCGGTGATGGACGCAGTCAGGGCGGCGGCCTGCTTCAGGGGCAGCTCGGCCAGCAGTATCTTCAGAACCCGAAGCGACTCGTCATCAAGGGCACCGCGTTCGGCTTCGGGCGCCCCCTCCACCACCAGCACGAACTCGCCGCGCCGCTGGTTGGCGTCCTCATCCATCCAGGCCAGCAGCTCGCCCACCGGCGCCCCCCGAATGGTCTCGAAGGTCTTGGTTAACTCCCGGGCAATGACCAGGTAGCGATCGTCCCCAAAACAGTCGCGAATCGCCTCAAGCGCATCCCGAATGCGATGCGGAGACTCGTAAAACACCAGCGTACGGGTCTCCGCCGCCAGCGCTTCCAACCGCGCCAGCCGCGCCTGCGGTTTGGCAGGCAGAAAACCCTCGAACACAAAGCGGTCGGTGGCCACCCCCGAGGCGCTCAGGGCCGCCACCAGCGCACAGGCGCCCGGCACCGGCACCACCGTCACACCCGCCTCGCGGGCCGCCCTCACCAGGTGAAAACCGGGATCCGATATCAGCGGGGTGCCGGCATCGGAGATGAGGGCGATGTTTTCTCCCTCCAGCAAACGCTGTACTATTCTATCGGCCTGAGTTCGCTCATTATGGTCATGCACCGCCCACATAGGGGTTTCAATGCCGAAATGGTTCAGCAAGCGACCACTGTGACGGGTGTCTTCAGCGGCGATCAGGTCCGCCGCGCGCAACACATCCAGCGCCCGCGGGGTCATGTCGCCCAGGTTGCCGATGGGCGTAGAAACGATATAAAGACTCATAAGGCTACAGATCCATCATCAAGCGCATTTTACAGGCACGTATCGATTCGATGAGCACCCTCCGCCGCCCGCTGCTAATTGGCTCCGCGCTCTTTCTGCTTTTTATCCAGGGCTGTACCACGGCGCCACCCTCCCCTGAACCGGTGCCCGCCGAGACGCCGGGACAAGCACTGAGCGAAATCGAACAACTGTTACTGCAGGCTGAAACCAGCACCCCGCTGGCCCGGGCGGAGTATACACTACTGGCCGCCGAGCGCCTCGCCGAAGAAGGCAGCTACACGCGCGCCTCCCGCGTGCTGGAGGGGCTCAACCCCATGTATCTCAATGATACCCAGCACCAGCGTTTAAACTTGCTGCGCGCGGAGCTGGCGCTGGCCAACGACGACCCCGAGGCCGCGCAGCGCTGGCTGGACCAGGTGCGCGCCGAGACGCTGAGTGAAGCACTCTATCAACGCTGGGCAGCGCTCCGCACCCAGACCCAGCTCCAGATCGGCGACGCCTCAACCGCGCTGAAAGCGCTGATCGCCCAGAGCGCCGGGCTAACCGAGGCCCAGCAGGCCGAGCTGCATCCGCAAATCTGGGCCGCCGTTCAAGGGCTCGACGATGAGACCCTGAAGAACCTGGCCGCCGATCCGAGCAACGACTACCTGTTACAAGGCTGGCTCGACCTGGGCCTGGTGACCCGACAGGGAGACCGCGACATACAGGCGCGCAACCAGGCCCTGGAAAACTGGTTGACCCTGTGGAACCTGCATCCCGCCGCAACGACGCTGCCGCCGCAACTGGAGCAGCTGCGCCGCCTCCGCCCCGACGGGATCACCCACCTCGCCGTACTCCTCCCCCAGAGCGGACGCCTGGCCACACCGGCCCGCGCCGTGGTCGAAGGCATTATGGCGGCCCATTACCAGCGTCGGGAGGAAGGCCGCCCGTTGCCACGCCTGAGCTTTTATGACAGCCAGGCGATCGACGATCTGGCCGCCTTTTACCAGAGCGCCCAGGGAGCCGGCGTCGAGCTGGTGATCGGCCCCCTCGACAAAGAGCTGATGAGTCAGCTGATTCCCAAGACCATCATGCCCATCCCCACCCTGGCGCTCAATTATGCCGAGCAGGACACGGGAGCCCTCGATCTTTACCAACTGGGACTGAGCGGCGAGGACGAGGCCCGCCAGGCGGCGCGCCGGGCTTGGAACGACGGTCACCGCATCGCCCTGAGCCTGACTCCGGACACCGACTGGGGCCGCCGTATCGCGGACGCCTTTGAGCAGCAGTGGCGCCTGCTCGGAGGAACCCTGGCCGCCGAGGAGCGCTTCGCCGGGAACGACTTCTCGGAGAAGGTCAGCCGGCTACTGAGCGTCGACCGCAGCGAGACCCGCGCCCAGACCCTGCTGCAGATGGTCACCGAGCCCTTTGAATTCGAAACCCGCCGACGCCAGGATGCCGACTTTCTGTTCCTGAGCGCCCTGATCGCTGAGGCCCGCCAGATCAAACCCACCCTGGCCTTCCATTACGCCGGGCGCCTGCCGGTCTACGCCACCTCCCACGTCTTCGACGGCGAGCCTGCTCCCCTCAAAAACCAGGACCTGGACGGCATCCGCTTTGCCGATACGCCCTGGATCCTGAACAACGACAACCCGCTGCGCGCCTCGCTACTGCGGCACCGGGACAACGCCCGCAGCCGCTTTGGCAAGCTTTACGCCCTTGGCGCCGACGCCTACCGAGTCGCCCCCTACCTCAACCAGCTGCAGGCCCTGCCGGACAGCTACCTACAGGGGCAGACCGGGCGACTGCAGGTCGACCCCCAGGGGCGCCTCAGCCGGGAGCTGGACTGGGCCCTGTTCCGCGACGGGAAGGTGCGGAGACTCAATTGAGCATCACCCGCGGCGCGGAGGTGGAAGCACAGGCGCTGGCCTTTCTGGAACGGCAGGGTGCCCGGCTGGTCAGCCGCAATTACCGGGCCCGGGGCGGCGAGATCGACCTCATCGTCATCCTCGAACAGGTACTCGTGTTCGTCGAGGTGCGGTTTCGAAGCAATTCGCGCTATGACAACGCAGCCGAGTCTGTGGACTACCGCAAGCAACAGCGACTGGCGCTCACCGCCCAGCGCTTCTTACAGGACCGCCCCGACCTTCAGGACACCCCCTGCCGCTTCGATGTATTGGCTTGCCACCCGGAGGCCGGTAAAGTGCAGACTCACTGGATAATCGACGCCTTCCAACCCTGAACTTTGGAAAACCGATGGAACTGCAAGACCGCATTATTGACCACTTTCACCAGAGCCTGGACCTCAAAGCCCACTGTATCGAGGAGTTCGGCCCTACCATCGAGGACGCCGGTCTGCTGCTCTTTCGCTGCCTGGTTTCAGAGAACAAAATCCTCTGCTGTGGCAACGGCAGCTCCGCCGCCCTCGCCCAGCTGTTCTCCTCCCTGATGCTCAACCGCTACCGGCAGGAGCGGCCAGGTCTTCCCGCCATGGCCCTCAACGGCGACAGCACCACCCTCAGCGCCATCGCCGAGGACGGCAGCTTCAGCGAAATCTATTCCAAACAGATCCGAGCCCTGGGACAGCCCGGCGATGTGCTGCTGGCCCTCTCCCCGACCGGGCGCGCGGCCAGCCTGGTCCAGGCCGTCCAGGCGGCCCACGACCGGGAGATGACGGTCATCGCCCTGAGCGGAGACGACGGCGGCGGCATGACGGCCCTTCTCAACCCGGAGGACATCGAAATTTGCATCGACTCCCCTTCACCGGCCCTGGTCCATGAGGTACATTTGCTGATCATTCACGCCCTGTGCGACCTGATTGAATTCCAACTTTTTGGCGGTATCGATTGATGAAATTCCCTTTAATTCTCGCAACGGCAGCCTGCCTGGTGCTCAGCGGCTGCGCCCAAGTTCTCACGGCAACCACCGAAGAACCCATTAAGGAAGACCCCACCCGGCGAACCACCGGCGCGCTCATCGACGACGAGCTGGTTGAGATCAAAGCCCTGGTCAACCTGGCCAAGGCCTCGCCGTCTCTGGAAAACGCGCACATTTCCGCCGTCAGCTTCAACGGCATCATGTTATTGGTAGGCCAGGTTCCCGACGCCCAGAGCCGCAAGCTTGCCGAGCAGGTGGTCAGCAAGCTGCACAAGATCCGCACGGTTCACAACGAGCTGGAGGTGGCCGGCCCCACCTCACAACTGGTGCGCACCAACGACACCTGGCTCACCGGCAAGATCAAGACCGCCATGCTGGCCGACCGAGGCATTGAAGGCAGCCGCCTTAAGGTCGTGACCGAGAACGGCGTGGTCTACCTGATGGGACTGACCACGCAGCGCGAGGCCGAACGCGCCGTTAACCTGGCCCGCCAGACCCAGGGGGTACAGAAAGTAGTGAAAATCTTCGAATACATTCGCTAACCCCCCCTTCAGCCCGATACAAAAAGGCCGCCTTGGATTACCAACGCGGCCTTTTTTACAACCTTCTTACCACCGAGATTCAGCGCTACTTCACCACCTTCAGCGACGGGCGCGCCTTGCCACTCTGAGGCGGCTGCGGGGGCGCGGTGGTCGGCGGCTCGGGGGCACCCGGTTCACGCCCAAAGCTCATACCCTGCCCTGTCTCCTTGGCATAGATCGCCATCACAGCGATGATCGGCACGTGAACGCGCATGGGCACCCCGCCAAACCGGGCGCTGAACTCAACCGCCTCGTTGCTGATCAACAGGTCCTTGACCGCGGTCGATGATACGTTCAGCACAATCTGCCCGTCGCTGACATAGTCCTGGGGAACCTGAACGCCCTGAATACCCGCATCCACCACGATATAGGGGGTACTCAGGTTGTCGTTGATCCAGTCGTTCAGGGCTCGAATGAGATAAGGGCGGCTTGGAGTCATAGGTTTTTGCTGTTCCGCTTGTTCAATGGCGCAAGGATACCAGAGTTAGCCCCGAAGCTCCCCCGCCTCGTCGGGAGAACCCCCTGCCGCGGAGACCGGGCCAGCGCGCACACCTTTTCGCCCTCCCAGCGGCAAACAAAAAAGGGGCGCCAGTGCACCCCTTTTTCAACCCTCTGTAAGCTTAGCGCATCTCGCGCTCCGCCTCGGACAGGGAAGCCTGGAACGAGTCGCGCTCGAACAGACGCTCCATGTAGGCGATCAACGGCTTGACCTGCGCCTCGGGCAGCTCAACCCCCAGCATCGGCAAGCGCCACAGGATCGGCGCCATGCAGCAGTCCACCAGGGTAAACTCCTCGCTCATGAAGAACGGCTTCTCGGCGAAGATCGGCGCAATGGCCACCAACCCGTCGCGAAGCGCCTGGCGAGCGGCCGTCACTGCCTTCTCGTCATCACCGGCCAGAATGGTTTCAATCAGGCCGCACCAGTCCTTCTCGATACGGTGCATGAACAGACGGCTCTCGGCACGGGCCACCGGGTAGACCGGCAACAACGGCGGGTGCGGGAAACGCTCGTCCAGATACTCCATCATGATATTGGGCTCATAGAGCACCAGATCACGGTCGATCAAGGTCGGCAGGCTGTTGTAGGGGTTAAGATCCGCCAGTTCCGCGGGCTTGCTGTCCGCGTCAACATCCAGGATTTCCACCGCCACTCCCTTCTCCGCCAGTACGATGCGTACGCGGTGGCTGTAGTGATCCATACCATCGGAAAAGAAAGTCATTGAGGAACGTTTTGCCGTTACGCCCATTGGTATCCCCTTGGATATTTGCGCAATTTATCAAATGCGTACGCGGCCCTGAGGCCGCGCACGTCAAAATCAATGCCCCCGAGGGGGCAGACACTCTTAGTGAACGTCTTTCCAGTACTCTTTCTTCAGGGCATACGCCAGGAAGAACAGAATCACCAGGAAGCCGAGCACCCAGGGTGCGACCCGCTTTGCGATCAACGCAGAAGGCTCGCCCATGTACGTCATGAAGTTGGTCAGGTCGTACATGGCCTGGTCGAACTCCTCGGGCGTCATGGAGCCCTTCTTGATCAGCTCGAACTCCTCGCAGTGCTCACCCTTACAGGCCTGGACACCCTGCATGGAAGCCAGCACGTTGGGCATACCCACATCCGGGAACACCTTGTTGTTGACACCCCAGGGACGGTTTTCGTCCACGTAGAAGCTCTTCAGGTAAGTGTAGATCCAAGCCCCGCCGCGCAGGCGCGCCTCGAGGGTCAGATCCGGCGGCGGCGCACCAAACCAGGCAGTGGCAGCCTCGGTGGGCATCGCAATCGTCATCTGCTCACCGATCTTCTTGTCACCGACGATCAGGTGCTCTTCAACGTAGGCATTTTCCATGCCCAGGTCAGTGGCGGCGCGCTCGTAGCGCTGGTACTTGGCCGAGTGGCAGCCCATGCAGTTTTCGACGAACAGCTTCATGCCGTTCTGCAGGGACTCTTTGTCCTCCAGATTCGCCTCAAAGGGCAGCAGAGGTACTTTCGCGCCGGCCGCCATGACGGACATGGGCAGCGCGGCAAAAAGGATAGCGATCAATAGCTTTTTCATTAGCCTGTCACCCTCTCAGGAACCGGTTTAGTCTTCTCCATCTTGCTGTACCAAGGCATCGCCAGGAAAAAGACGAAGTACAGCGTGGTCGTGATCTGTGCCACCAGGGTGCGCCCAGGCGTGGAGGGCAGCGCGCCCAGAACACCCAGAATCACGAAGGAGACCGCAAAGACCACCAGCATCAGCTTGGAGATCATGCCCTTGTAGCGAATTGACTTAACCGGGCTCTTGTCCAGCCAGGGCAGCACGAACAGGATAGCGATCGCAGCCCCCATCACCACGACACCCCAGAACTTGGCGTCCACACCGAACAACGGGTAGGTCACGGCGCGCAGCATGGCGTAGAAGGGCGTGAAGTACCACACGGGCGCGATGTGCTCGGGGGTCTTCAGCGGGTTAGCCGGCTCAAAGTTGGGCTTCTCCAGGAAGTAGCCACCGCCTTCGGGGAAGAAGAACACCACCAGCAGGAAGACGAAGAGGAAGACCACCACGCCGACAATGTCCTTGACGGTGTAGTACGGGTGGAAAGGAATGCCGTCCAGGGGCACGCCGTTCTCGTCCTTCTTCTTCTTGATTTCGACGCCGTCGGGGTTGTTGGAACCCACTTCGTGCAGCGCCAGGATGTGCAGAACCACCAGCGCCAGCAGCACAATCGGCAGGGCGATCACGTGCAGGGCGAAGAAACGGTTCAGGGTGATGCCGGAGATCAGGTAGTCACCACGGATCCACTGCTGCAGGTCTTCGCCGATCCAGGGAATGGCGCCGAACAGGGAGATGATCACCTGGGCACCCCAGTAGGACATCTGACCCCAGGGCAGCAGGTAGCCCATGAAGGCCTCGGCCATCAGGCAGAGGTAGATGGCCATACCGAAGATCCAGATCAGCTCGCGAGGATTCCGGTAGGAGCCGTACATCATGCCGCGGAACATGTGCAGGTAGACCACCACGAAGAAGGCCGAAGCCCCGGTGGAGTGGAGGTAACGCAGCAGCCAGCCCCACTCGACATCACGCATGATGTACTCAACGGAGGCGAAGGCGCCTTCGGCAGAGGGGTTGTAGCTCATGGTCAGCCAGATACCGGTCAGGATCTGGTTGACCAGCACCAGCAGTGCCAGCGAGCCAAAGAAGTACCAGAAGTTGAAGTTCTTCGGGGCGTAATACTTGCTGAGGTGATCTTCCCACATCTGTGTAGCGGGGAAACGATCATCAATCCAGCGCATCAGGCCCTTTTCGGCCTTGCTTCTATTTGGGTTTCCCATTTTATGCAGTCTCCTCAGGATCAACACCGACCATGATCACCTTGTCGTCAATGTACGCGTGGGGCGGAATCACCAGGTTGGTGGGTGCAGGAACCCCCTTGTAGACGCGTCCGGACAGGTCGAACTTGGAGCCGTGACAGGGGCAGAAGAAGCCGCCCAGCCACTCTTCACCGAGATCTTCGGGAGCAATCTCAGGACGGTAGGTCGGCGAGCACCCCAGGTGGGTGCAGATACCGGTCATTACCGCGAATTCCGGCTTCAGGGCCCGTACCGGCGTATTGGGAATGTAGTCGGGCTGCTGCGGCTTCTCAGACGCGGGGTCGGCGAGCTTGTCGTCGAGCTTCGCCAGATTCTCCAGCGCTTCCTCAGTACGGCGAACGATCCAGACCGGCTTGCCACGCCACTCCACAATCATCTGCTGTCCCGGCTCCAGCTTGCTGACGTCCGCCTTCACAGGGGCGCCGGCGGCCTTCGCCTTGGCACTGGGATTCCAAGAAGCCACGAAGGGGACCGCTGCGCCAACAGCACCCACCGCCCCAACAACGGAGGTGGTGGCTACCAGGAGGCGACGGCGCCCTTTATCTACGCCTTCATTACTCATCAAGGTTTCTCCCGTTTACCGACCGCTCTGGCGGCCGACGGGCCGCTCAATGGGTCGCAATGAACTAAAGACTTAGCGCCCCCCGCGCCAAGCGCACGCGGAGGGTCGAATTCACGGTTGAACAAAATGGGCGAGATTTTAAAGAGAAAGGGCCATTCTGGCAAGGCGGGCAGGGGCTTTTTTGCAGTGCATTATACTAACGGGGAACCCGCTCAACGCACCCAAAACCACCCCTAAAAACCTTGAAACGCGCGGCCGGCAAAGGATAGAGAAAATGCCGTCCGTCCAGCCGAGAACCTGACGCAAGCCGCCGACAGAGCCCAGCGAACACAGCCCCGCTCGCCCGAAACACACAACCACAAATCAGCCGGTTACATATATCAACCCGAGCCAGGCCTGACGACGGTGACAAGCAACCGCCCCCTCGCAGGCAACATCCCGGCCCGAACAAGCACCCGCCACAGAAATGAAAAAAGCGCCTGCCCCGAGCGGGACAGACGCTTTTCTGCAACCGGCGTAAGCGATTAACGCTTGGAGAACTGAGGCTTCTTACGGGCCTTGCGCAGACCGACCTTCTTACGCTCGACTTCACGGGCGTCACGGGTCACGTAACCGGCCTTGCGCAGCACAGGACGCAGAGACTCGTCGTACTCCATCAGGGCACGGGTAATGCCGTGGCGGATCGCACCGGCCTGACCGAAGCTGCCGCCGCCTTCAACGGTGATGTGCAGGTCAAACTTGCCGGTGGTCTCGGTCAGCTCCAGCGGCTGACGTACGATCATACGCGCCACTTCGCGGCCGAAGTACTGCTCCAGAGAGCGCTTGTTGATGGTGATGTTGCCAGTGCCCGCTTTCAGGAAGACACGCGCAGTGGAAGTCTTGCGACGACCGGTACCGTAGTATTGAGTAGTAGACATATCCGCCTTCCTTTAGATGTTCAGTTCTTGAGGTTGCTGAGCTGCATGGGGGTGCTGGCCGCCGGCGTAAACTTTCAGCTTGGCGAACATGGCACGACCCAGCGGGCCCTTGGGCAGCATCCCCTTAACGGCGGACTGCAGGACACGCTCGGGAGCGTGGTCGATCAGCTTGTCGAAGGACATGGAACGCAGACCACCGGGGTAACCGGTGTGGCGGTGATACATCTTGTCCTTGGCCTTGTTACCGGTCACGCGGACCTTCTCGGCATTGACCACAACGATGTAGTCACCGGTGTCAACGTGAGGCGTATACTCGGGCTTGTGCTTGCCGCGCAGACGACGGGCGATTTCGGTGGCCAGGCGACCCAGGGTCTTGCCCTCAGCGTCAACCACAAACCACTCGCGCTTTACTTCAGCGGGCTTCGTGCTAACAGTTTTCATGAACTTTGCCTTTAATCTTCCCCGGACTTTAAGGGCCCGGCGTTTCCTATAATTATTGGTTGCCGCCAAGCGACAACAGGAGGTCGTTACGGGGAGCCCAAAACCACTCCAGCCGAAACGGACGGCGCATTATACGGAAAAGAATTCGCCTTGTTAAGGTCGAATTCGCTTTTTATGCGCGATGTGCCCGGGCCAGGTATTCGTGAGACTGCATCTCCAGCAGGCGGCTGGTGGTGCGCTCGAATTCGAACTCCAGGCGACCACCGGCGTACAGGTCCTTGAGCGGTGCAGCCGCGGAGAGAATCAGCTTCACCCCGCAGTCGTAGAACTCGTCCACCAGGTTGATAAACCGCCGCGCCTGATCATCCCGCTCCCCGCCCAGCACCGGCACATTGGACACCAACACCGCATGGTAGAGCTTGGCCAGCTCAATGTAGTCGTTCTGGCTGCGCGGCCCCTCGCACAGCGCCTCGAAGTCGAACCAGACCACGTCTTCACAGCAACGGCGGCTGTGAATCGGCCGGCGGTTGACTTCCAGAACCTGCCCGTTGATCGCCTCATTCAGATCCGGGGCCAGGCGCTCGAAACTCTGGTTCAGACTGCTATCTGCCGCGTCACCCAGCGGATGATGATACAGCTCAGCCTGCTCCAGCGTACGTAGACGGTAATCCACCCCGCCGTCCACATTGACCACCTCAGTGTAGCGGTTGATCAGCGCGATGGCCGGCAAAAAACGGGCGCGTTGCAGGCCGTTCTCGTAGAGCCGGTCGGGAATGATATTGGAGGTAGCGACCAGGGCCACGCCGTGACCGAACAGTTTCTCCATCAGTCCGCCCAGAATCATGGCGTCGGTAATGTCGGAGACGAAAAACTCGTCAAAGCAGATCACTTCCGCTTCCGAGGCTAGGCGGCCGGCGACGATGTCCAACGGGTTTTTCTCCCCCGCCAGCTCGGTCAGGTCCCGGTGCACGCGCTGCATAAAGCGATGAAAGTGGGTGCGCAGCTTCTGGGTAAAAGGAAGGCTGTCGTAAAAGGTATCCATCAGGTAGGTCTTGCCGCGCCCCACCCCGCCCCAGAAATAGAGCCCTTTCACCGGCTCAACCGGCTGTTTTTTTAAGCGCCGACCCAGTCGCTGAATCAGCCGCGGCTTGGGACGGCTGCGCCGCGCCAGGAGGTCATCGTACAGGCGCTGCAGGTGGCGGACCGCCATTTCCTGGGCCGGATCAGCGGCGAAGTCGTCGCGTGTGAGATCTTGATGATAGCGCTCTAGAGGAGTCATAAAATTAAAGCGGTTTGCCGAAATCGGGGCACTGTAACCATTGCGCCAGCGCTTGGCAATTAGCCGAACGCGGAAGGCGCGGCCCTTGAGTTGCCGCGGCCAAGCCTCTAGCATCGCCCCATTCGACCACGTAGAGACACCGATATGATCCGCGGCCTGACCACCATAATGCTGTTCTGGGTGCTTGGGGAGAGCCTCCACTTCCTGACAGGACTGGCGGTCAGCGGCAACGTGCTCGGCATGCTGCTGCTGTTTGCCTGGCTGCTCTTCCGCCAGCGGATAGACCTTGAGCTGGAACAGGCCAGCAGCGCCCTCATCGCCCAGCTCTCCCTGCTCCTGCTACCCGGCGGTGTCGGCCTGTTCTTCCTCGGCGAACGGATGAGCGGTCAGTGGCTGCCGCTGCTGACCGCCGTCATCGTCGGCTCGCTGCTCAGCACCTTTATCTGTCTTGTGCTGATGAAGGCTCTGGTCGCGCGAAAGGAGAGTCGATAATGGAGCGCATTACCGCCCTCGCCGAACATCTGTCCCAGACACCGCTGCTGCCGGTGGCCCTGACCCTGCTGGCCTACCAGCTGGGGCTCATGCTCTTTCAAAAACTCAAGCGCCCGGCCTGGCTCCCCCCCATCGTTGCCGGCAGCCTGCTGCTGGTCCCGATGATCGCCCTGCTGCTGGACTACGCAACCTATTATAGCGGCGCCAAATGGATCAGCTTTTTGCTGGGCCCGGCCACCGTGGCCCTCGCCGTTCCGCTGTTCCTGCAGTTCCGGCACATCCGCGAACTGTTCGTTCCCATTGCCGTCACCCTCTGCGTGGGCGCCCCCCTGGCCGCGGGCCTGGCGCTGGGCATCGCCTGGCTGCTGGGTGCCGATCTCGCGGTTCTGGCGAGCCTTGCGCCAAAATCGGTCACTGCGCCGATTGCAGTGAGCCTGACCGAGCAGCTGGGAGGCGTGGTCCCCCTCGCGGTAGGCATCGTTGCCCTCACCGGCGTACTCTGCTCACTGTTTGCGCCGCTGTGCTGTCGCTGGCTGAAGATCGAGGACGAGCGCATTCTCGGTTTCGTGATGGGGCTGAACGGCCACGGCATCGCCACCGCCCGCGCCTTTGAACTCGGCCATCAGGCGGGCGCGTTCTCCAGCCTGGCCATGGGACTGACCGGTGCCTTCACCGCCCTACTGCTCCCCCTGGCCTGGGCCCTGCTTGCCTAGGCGAAAGCCTGGTAAAGGGCAAACGCCGCCAGCCCGAGAAAGAGCAGGCCGCTGATCCGGTGAATGGTCCCCAAAGGCAGGTGATTGATGAAACGGCGTCCGGCCACCACCCCCAGCACCGTGGTCCCCAGCAACGCCAGGGTTGAGCCCAGCCAGACCGCCAGGGCGTTCTGAGTACTGCCCAGCCCCGCCACCGCCAGCTGCGTCTTGTCCCCGAACTCGGCAACGAAGATCAGCAGGAAGGACGTAATGAAGAGACTGTGCCCGCTGCGCTCGGAACCGGCATCGGCCTCCTCCTCTCCGTCATCAAAGAGCAGCGCCTGCACACCAAAAATACCGAACAGCAGCGCCACCGCCAACGCCAGCCAGGCTTGGGGAATCCAGGCGGCCACCACCGCCCCAAACAGGACCGCCAGCAGGTTGAGCAGGGCAAAGGCCCCCACCGCCCCCAGCAGCACCGGCCAGGGGCGGTGACGCGCCGCCAGGCTCATGCAGACCAGTTGGCTCTTATCACCGAACTCGGCCAGAAAAATCACCACAAAAGCGGCGCCAGCAGTGGAGAAGAGGGCGCCTAGAGCGGGAAGCTGAAAATCCATAGCGGCTTACATCCGTCGCAGAAAAAGCGCGCATTATAGCGCCCTGCCCGCGCCATCAGGTGGAAAAAATTGCCACAAAGCAGTTGTTTTCCGACGACGCTTTTCCTATCATTCGTGCCGCTGGAAACAGCCCCTCATGAGATCGGTGTGTAGCGCAGCCTGGTAGCGCACTTCCTTCGGGAGGAAGGGGTCGGAGGTTCGAATCCTCTCACACCGACCATCTCTACTTCCCCAGACCATCGAACCGTCTATTTAAGCACCTAGCCCGCCCCCTCAGTTTGAGCACATGGGGTTACGGCCATGGAAAAGGACAGGGTCCCTGTTAATGTCTTCTAAAAGCAGGTTTCTTTCTGCAATTGAAGCCAACACCGCTGTGACGCCTTGAAAACAACCCGCTCAGCGCTCAGCCCCCGGATCAAGCAACTCGATCCAGTGCTGTACCGGCACCTTGGCCTGGGTTTCCAGGTGTAGCTGGCAACCAACGTTGGCCGTCACGATCCGGTCCGGCTGATCGATGGACAGGGCGGCCAGCTTGTTATTTAACAGCCGTTGGCTAAGGTCTGGCTGCAGGATCGAGTAGGTCCCGGCCGAGCCGCAGCACAGGTGCTTGCCCGTCGTCGCGGCGAGTTCAATCCCCGCCTTGCTGAGCAACGCTTCCACCACCCCACCCTGCTTCATGGCGTGCTGCTGAGTACAAGGGCAATGGACCGCGACCTTGCCGGGCTGACCGGTCAGTGCCAGCTTGGAAAGATCCTCATCGGCCAGAATATCGGCCAGGTCCCGGGCCAGGACGCTCACCCGCGCCGCCTTCTGCGCATACGCGGGGTCATCCCGCAGCAGGTAGCCGTACTCCTGGACCATGGCCCCGCAGCCCGAAGCCGTCATGACGATCGCTTCGGCGCCCGCCTCGATCGCCGGCCACCAAGCGTCGATATTACGGCGCACGAAATCCAGCCCTTCCTCGTGTTCAGAGAGGTGATAGCTCACCGCCCCGCAACAGCCGGCCTTCGGGGCCTCCACCAGAGTAATGCCCAGGCGATCCAGCACCCGGGCGGCGGCCCCGTTGGTCTCGGGGGTCGCGGCGGGCTGGACACAACCGGCCAGGGCCAGCATCACCCGGGGGTGGCTGCTGGCCGGCCAGGGCGAGGCGGCGCGACGGGGCGGTACTTTTTTTCTTAGCCGCTCGGGCAGCATCGGCGCGACCCATTGCCCGAGCCGCAACAAGGAACCAAACCGACGCCGGTACGGCAGCACCCGCCTCAGAGCCCAGCGGACCAACCGCTCCCCGGGAGCACGTTGCAGTTTTTCTTCCACCAGCCCGCGGCCGATGTCCACCAGCCGTCCGTACCGGACCCCGGAGGGGCAGGTGGTTTCACAGCTTCGACAGGTAAGGCAGCGGTCGAGGTGGGTGCGGGTTTTGTCGCTGACCTCGCCCCCTTCCAGCAGTTGCTTGATCAGGTAGATGCGGCCACGGGGGCCGTCCCGCTCGTCGTTAAGCTCCTGGTAAGTTGGGCAGGTAGCGGTGCAAAAACCGCAATGGACGCAGGAGCGGAGGATCGCCTCTGCCTCCTGCCCCTCACGCCGTTGTTTATAGTCTTCCGTGAGATTGGTCTGCATCGGTTACTGTCCCTCACATCCAGCTATAAAGGCGGCCGGGATTGAACAGGCTGTCGGGGTCAAAGCCGCGCTTCAAGCGTTGCTGCAAAGTCTGCAGGGCATGGGGCTGGCTGTGGAATACCTCGCCGCTGCGATCGCCCCCCTTAAAAAGCGTGACACTGCCGCCCATCTCCTTCGCCACGGGTTCATAGCGTTCAATGTCACCGGCGGCCCGCAGCCAGCGCTGGGCCCCGCCCCAGTCCACCAGCCACTCCCCATCCAACGCCGGCTGCGGTGCCGTGGGGCTGACGGAAAAGCGCCACAGGGGCGTATCGCCCGCGAAGAACTCCAGCTGCTGATCACGCAACTGCCGCCAGAATTCATCCGCTTCACTGTACGGCTCTCCACCCCACTGCTGAACGGTGGACTCCACCGACGAGCGGGCGCCGGCGAGCCGCGTGTGCAATTTGCCCTGCCACCAGCACACGGCAGAGATGGGCTTGGGCGTCGCCGCGCGTTCGTTGCTTACCCTGAGGGCCTCGTCCAGCCCCATCGACTCCACCAGCGTCACCTGGCAGGCCGGCCTGGGCAACACCTTGAGGCTGACTTCGGTGATCACCCCCAGAGTGCCCATGGCCCCCGCCATCAGCCGGGAGACATCGTAGCCGGCAACGTTTTTCATCACCTGGCCGCCGAAGCGAAGCGCCTCACCCCGGCCGTTGATCAGCCGGATGCCCAATAGGTGATCGCGCATCGAACCCTGCCACGGCCGCCCGGGACCTGAAAGATTGCAGGCCAGGGTGCCGCCCAGGGTCGACTGGTCGCTGAAACGGGGCGGCTCAAACGCCAGCATCTGCCCCTGCTCCTCCAAGAGCGCTTCGATCTCGCCAATGGGGGTACCAGCGCGGGCGGTGACCACCAGCTCCACCGGCTGGTAACTGACCACGCCGCGGTGCTGTCCCACATCCAGCAAATCCCCGCTGGATTGGCGCCCCATGAACGCCTTGCTTCCCCCTCCGACGATGTTCAGCTGGCGCCCTTCGCTGCGGGCGCTCAGCACCTGTTGCTGTAGCTGCCGGGTCAGATCAGACATGGGAGCCTCCGCAGGATGAGGGAGCGGGATGCTCGGCTGAGGGGGGCTCGATGCTTCGGTACTCCTGGCATTGGCGCAGGGTGGGCACCCCTTTGCCGGGGTTCAGGGTGCCTGCGGGGTCAAACGCGGCCTTGATCCGGTGGAACTGGGCCAGCTCCTCGGGGTTGAACTGCACCGGCATCTGGCGGATTTTCTCGATGCCGACGCCGTGCTCACCGGTAATGCAGCCGCCCACCTGAACGCAGAGTTCGAGTATTTTGGCGCCGAACGCCTCGGTTTTTTCGAATTCACCGGGCACGTTGGCATCAAACAGGATCAACGGGTGCAGGTTGCCATCGCCGGCGTGAAACACGTTGGCGACCCGTAGGCCGTAGTGCTCCGACATTTTTTGCATCTCGGTGAGCACGTGGGCCAGTTGCCCTCGAGGAATAGTGCCGTCCATGCAGTAGTAGTCGGGCGATATACGGCCAACCGCGGGAAACGCCGACTTGCGCCCCTTCCACAGCAGCGCGCGCTCGGCTTCGCTTTGCGAGGTGCGGATGGAGGTGGCGCCAAAACGGTGGAACAACTGCTCCACCCGTTCAATGTGCTCCTGCACCTCTTCGCAGGTGCCGTCCACTTCGCACAATAACAACGCCTGCGCATCCTTCGGGTACCCCGCCCGGGCGAAGTCCTCGGCGGCGCGAATCGCGTGGCTGTCCATCATCTCCAGGCCCGCGGGAATGATCCCTTCGGCGATAATTCCGCCCACCGCGTCGCCCGCGGCCTGGACGCTGTCAAAGGCGGCCATCACCACCCGCGCCTTTTCCGGAATCGGCAGCAGCTTGACGGTGACTTCCGTCACCACACCGAGCAGCCCCTCGGAGCCATTCAACAATGCCAGCAGGTCCATGCCGGGGCTGTCCAGCCCGCCGCTGCCGATGGTCAGGCGTTCGCCCTCCACCGTGATCAGCTCGACCTTAAGCACGTTGTGCACCGTCAGACCGTACTTGAGGCAGTGCACCCCGCCGGAGTTTTCGGCCACGTTGCCGCCGATGGTGCAGGCGATCTGGGACGAGGGGTCGGGGCCGTAGTAAAGCCCGTGCCGGGCCGCCGCCTCACTGATGGCGAGGTTGCGCACCCCTGGCTGCACCCGGGCCGTACGACCCAGCGGGTCGATCTCAAGAATGCGCTTGAATTTTGCCAGCGACAGCAGCACCCCCTGGCGGTTGGGCATCGCCCCGGCACAGAGGCCGGTACCGGCCCCCCGCGCCACCACCGGTACCTGGTGCTGATGACAGATTTTCATCACCTGCTGCACCTGTTCCACCGTTTCCGGAAGCACCACCAGCAGCGGCATCTCGCAGTACATGGAGAGCCCGTCACACTCGTAGGGCTTCTGGGTCTCCGGGTCCTCGATCACGAAGTCCGGGTCGATAAACTGGCGAAACAGCTGCGCCAGCTGGCCACGATCAGGACCCGTATTGGGGCTAGGGCTGGGACGGGTATTGGCCAATTCGCTCATCAAACACTCCGTATGCGCATCGGGGCGGACGCCGTTCAGCCCTGCTCGGCTGCGCGGCTCTGCAAAAAGTGGTCGATTCCGGCCTGGGCGCAGAGCATGTCCTGCTGCGGCGTGCCGGAGCTAATCCCGATTCCTCCCACCACCTCACCGTCGACCGCCACCGGCAACCCACCGCCGACCACGCACAGGCGTCCGCCGATGGCGGTATGAATACCGAACACCAGACTGCCCGGGACGCAGACTTCGTTGTACTCGTGGGTCGCCTTGCGCGCCGCCGCCGCGGTAAAGGCCTTGTCCTGGGCAATGGTCACGCTGGTGACTTTGCCCCCATCCATCCGTTCAAAGGCCACCAACGCCCCCGACTCGTCGGTGATGGCGATACACATCGGCACCCCGATCTCAACGGCCTTGTTGCGCGCCCCTTCGATCAGGCACTGGGCCTCTCGCTGGTTCAAGCGGTTAATCGATAGCATTCGACGACTCCCGGAAAAGGCCCCTGCCCAGACGGCCGGGGCGGTTAATGGATCAAGCCAACCCCTGTTGCATTAGAGCCGGTTACGCGCTTTAACCTCGCGCCGCCTTGCATGCAGCACAGGCTCGGTGTAGCCGTTGGGCTGCTGGCAGCCTTTGAAAATCAGATCGCAGGCCGCCTGGAACGCCACCGAATTATCAAAGTCGGGGGCCATGCGGCGGTAGTCGGGGTCGCCCGCATTCTGCACGTCCACCACCGAAGCCATGCGTTTCAAGGTTTCCATCACCTGATCATCGGTACAGATGCCATGGTGCAGCCAGTTGGCCAGGTGCTGACTTGAAATGCGCAGGGTGGCGCGGTCCTCCATCAGCTCCACGTTGTTGATATCAGGCACCTTCGAGCAGCCGATTCCCTGTTCGACCCAGCGCACCACGTAACCCAGCAGTCCCTGAATGTTGTTGTCGAGCTCCGCCTGAATCTGCTGCGCGCTGAGGGGCTGGTCACCCAGCAGGGGCGGCGTCAGGAGCGGCTCTAGCGGCACGCGCTCACGGAAGGCCAGTTCCGTCTGCCGCTGAGCGACATTGAGCTGATGGTAGTGGGTAGCGTGCAGGGTAGCCGCCGTTGGCGAGGGCACCCAGGCGCAGTTGGCCCCTGCTCGAGGATGTGCCAGTTTGCTGTCCAGCATCTCGCGCATCTCCTCGGGCTTGGGCCACATCCCCTTGCCGATCTGGGCCACCCCCTTGAGGCCGCACTCCAGGCCGATATCGACGTTACGATCCTCGTAGGCGGCGATCCATGGCTGGCCCTTGATCGCCTCTTTGGGCAGCACCGGGCCTGCCTCCATGCTGGTGTGGATCTCATCCCCGGTGCGGTCAAGAAAGCCGGTGTTGATAAACACCAGGCGGTCCTTAACGGCTCGAATACAGGCTTTCAGATTGACCGAGGTGCGCCGTTCTTCGTCCATCACCCCGACCTTGAGGGTGTTGGGGGCAAGACCCAGCAGCTGCTCAACGCGGGCAAAGAGCTCGTCGGTAAAGGCCACTTCGTCCGGACCGTGCATCTTGGGTTTGACGATGTAAACGCTGCCCCGGCGGCTGTTGCGGTAGGCACCGTTACCCTTTAAATCGTGGATGGCGCAAAGACTGGTGACCAAGGCGTCCAGGAAACCTTCGGGTATCTCGGCGCCCTCGGCATCCAGTATGGCGTCGGTGGTCATCAGGTGACCGACGTTACGCACTAGCAAAAGACTGCGACCGTGCAGCGTCAGCGACTCGCCGTTGGCGGCGGTGTAACTGCGGTCGCCATGCAGGCGGCGCGTCAGGTTCTTGCCGTTTTTGACGAAGGTTTCCTCGAGGGTTCCTTTCATCAGCCCCAGCCAGTTGCGATACACCAGCACCTTGTCGGCGGCGTCCACCGCGGTGACCGAGTCCTCGCAGTCGAGGATGGTGCTCAGCGCCGCCTCAAGAATCACGTCCTTTACCCCGGAGGGGTTGTCGGCGCCGATGGGGTGGCTGCGGTCGATCTGCAACTCGATATGCAGTCCCTGGTTACGCAACAAGATGGCCAGACAACCGCCGGTTTCGCTGAAGCCGATAAACTGCTGGGGCTGCTGCAAGCCGGTGCTGCGACCATCTGCCAACTGAATCGTCAGGCTGTGCTGGCCTTTATGGCTCTGCACCCGGTATTCGGTAACCTCCTGGTGAGAGCCCTCAGCCAACGGCGCGGACCGGTCCAGAAAATCAGCCGCCCACGCCACCACTTTTGCCCCGCGGCGCGGGTTGAAAGCGCCGCCTTTTTCGCAGCCGTCTGCCTCATCGATCACGTTGGTGCCGTAGAGGGCATCATACAGACTGCCCCAGCGCGCGTTGGCGGCGTTGAGGGCAAAGCGGGCGTTGTTGACCGGCACCACCAGCTGGGGGCCGGCGATCCGGGCGATCTCGTCATCCACGTTGCGGGTGCCGAGGGTGAAGTCCTCCCCCTCCGCCACCAGGTAGCCGATCTCCTCGAGAAAGGCCTTGTAACGCGGCATGTCGAGGGGCTCGCCCTTGTGCGCGCGGTACCACTCGTCCAGCCGCTCCTGCATCCGGTCCCGGGTCTGCAGCAGGGCCCGGTTTCTGGGCCCCAGCTGATTGACGATGGCCTCAAACCCCGCCCAGAGCCGCTCCGGCGCGACGCCGGTTCCAGGCAGGATCTCATCGGTAATAAGGTCATAGAGCGCGGTGTCGATTTGCAGCCCGCCTTTGTTAACGCGTGCGTTCATAGAATTCTCTCGACTTGGTAAAAAGTTCGGTGATTAACGTCCGTATCAACGGTGCCTACGCGAAAGGAGCGGCGACCGCCGCTAGCCATACACCATGTTCGGCAGCCAGGTGACGATGGCGGGGAACAGGATGCAGAGCAGCAATCCAACGGCCTGCAGCGCCAGGAACACCAGGGACGAGCGGAAGATGGTGGCCATGCTGATGTCCGGCGGACAGACGCCGCGGATGTAGAACAGGGCGTATCCGAACGGCGGGCTGAGGAAGGACATCTGCATATTCACCAGGTAGAGCACCCCGAACCAGAGCACCACGTCTTCGCCGGGCACCGCGGGCAGGCCGAACAGCCCCTCAAAACTGAGCGCCTTGACGATGGGAATAAAGATCGGCACGGCCAGCAGCAGAATACCCACCCAGTCCAGGAACATGCCAAGGATCACCAGCAACACCATCAGCAGGAACAGGATGCCGTAGGCGGACATGCCGGTGCCGAGAATGGTTTCGGTGATAAAGTCCTGCCCACCCTGAAGGATGTAGAAGCCCACGAACACCGAGGCGCCGAACATGATCCACAGCACCATCGCGGTGGCCTTGGCGGTGGTCACCGAGGCGTCCTTCAGACTGGCGATGGAGAAGGCGCCGTGCTTCCAGGCCACCAGCATCGCCCCGAAGGAGCCGATACCTGCCGCTTCCACCGGCGTGGCGATACCGCCGAACAGCAGTCCGAGGACCAGCATCACCAGGATCAGCGGCGCGATCAGGTCCTTGAGCAGCAGGATCTTCTCCTTCAGCGAGATGCGCTCATCCGGCGGCACCGGCGGCCCGATCTCTGGGTTGAGTTTGGCCCGGATCAACACGTAGGTGACATACATGCCGGAGAGCATCAGCCCCGGCACCACAGCCCCGAGATAAAGCTCACCCACCGACTGCTGGGCGACCACCGCGTAAAGGATCGCGAGAATGGAAGGGGGAATGAGGATGCCGAGGGTGCCGCCTGCCATGATGGAGCCGAGGGCAATCTGGTGATCGTAGCCACGCTTGAGCATGGCCGGCAGAGCGATGATCCCCATGGTGACTACCGCAGCCCCGATGACCCCTACCATGGCCGCCAGGATGGTGGACGCCAGGATGGTGGCCGTGGCCAGCCCTCCACTGAGGCCGCCCATCCACTTGTAGACAACGTTGAACATCTCTTCGATCAACCCCGCCCGCTCCAGCATCGAGGCCATGAAGATAAACAGCGGAATCGCGGCCAGATCGGAGTTGGTCATCATCGGGAAAATACGCCCGGGGATGATGTTGAGCATATTGGCATCGCCCACCAGATAGACGTACATCACCCCCAGCCCGCCGGTGACAAACGCCAGGGGCAACCCCATCATCAGCACCACCAGAAGGGAGCCGAACATCAGGTAGGTCAGCGGGGCGATTTCAAGGTGGGACAGACTGCCCGCCAGGCGAAAAAGGAAGTAGTCATCTTCGTAGGGGTCGTAAAAGACCGCGTTGATAAACTCGACCCCGATCACCAGGGCAAAGCCCAGGGTCGCCAGCACCATCAGCCAGCTACCCAGTTTTCCGGAAGGGGAGGCGGATACGGGAAGCGATGCCCCGCTCTCAAGTGTTTTGGGAGTCATTGCACATCCTCACGGCCCATACGGATATAGAGCTGAACATCTTTGATCAGCTTGGAGACGCCGGCCATCAGGATCAGCACCGCACCCAGCAGCATCATCCCTTTCACCGGCCAGTACTGAATGCCCCAGGTTTCCACCGTGGTTTCGCTCATGGCATAGGCATTCTCAAAGAAGATCCAGGAGGTGCCCACCAGGGCGATGGCAAAGATGAAAAAGAACATCGAGGTAAAAATATCCATACCCACCCGCCCCCGTTTCGGCAGCAGGTTGTAGATCACATCCACCCGCACATGCGCCCCGTGCAGCAAAGCGAAACCGCCCGCCAGCAGGTACTGCATTCCCAGTAGCAGGAAGGAGGCTTCATGCACCCAGATGGTGGGCATGTTGAACAGGTAACGCATCACCACTTCGAAGAAGTAGAAACAGACGGCGTTGACGGTCCAGAACGCCACGAACACCCCCGAGCGCTCGCTGATCCAGTCCAGCACCCGGGTCAGCCCGTTACCCGGCGGCGGAGCCGTCGAATCGGCGTCCTCAGAGTGAGCGTTGTCGGAGCCGGGCGAGATCGCCTCTCCTTTCTCCCGTGTCGCCGCGCGCCGGTCCAGGGCCATCATGATCAGCGGCATGACCGCCAGCCAGCCCCAGTACAGCCAGTGCGGCATCACAAAGCCGAAGCCTTCCAAGTCAGACATGGTGAATTACCTCGTTCGATCAAGGGGGAGGAACGCCCTCCCCCGACTGCACAACGCTACTCGAGCCCTTTAACATCCTCGGGCGACAGGTAGCCCACCAGGTCGTTCATCATGTACTTGAGGTGAATATCGAAAATCGCGCGGGCATCCTTGTCCTTGTTGGCCCACTTGAACCAGACCGGCAGCGCCGCCTGGCGGAACTTTTCAACATCCTCCTGGCTGAGACGGGAAATCTGGCTGCCCGACTCCTTGAACTTCTCCAGGGCCTCGATGTTGCGCTTCTGAATGGTAAGGAAGTGCTGCTGCGAATAGTTGCGCACCTCCTGCTCCACGATCTTCTGCACCCGCGGCGACAGGTTGTTCCAGGCCCGCAGGTTCACGGTCAGGTCCATCAGGTCCACCGGCTGGTAAATGGACATCACCCCGGGCGGGCCGAACAGGATGTTGTTGGTCACCTGGCCGAAACCGAGCTCCCAGTTCACCGCCGGACCGACGTAGTCCGCGGCGTCGATGGTGCCCTTTTCCAGCGCCGGGAAGATATCGGAGCCCGGCAGGCTCACGGTGGAGACGCCGAACTTCTGGAACACCTCCGCCACCATTCCGCCCGGCAGGCGGATCTTCATACCTTTCAGGTCGTCGAGGCTGTTAACCGGTTTCTTGGAGTGGATGATATTGGCGTCGTGATGGATCGGGCCGACGTAGAACAGGCCCAGTTTTTTGTAGATTTCGCGGGTCTTCTCCAGCATCCCCATGGCGTAGAACATGGTGTCCCACTGGTGAGGCTGATCAGGCCCGGCGGGATAAGAC
This sequence comes from Motiliproteus sp. SC1-56, assembly GCF_017309075.1. Taxonomy (GTDB): domain Bacteria; phylum Pseudomonadota; class Gammaproteobacteria; order Pseudomonadales; family Balneatricaceae; genus Motiliproteus. The sequence goes on from NZ_JAEMGS010000008.1 coordinate 187,736, forward strand.
GACAAGAAGACCGACGCCGGGATCTTGCCGGACCAGTAAAGGGTGAAGGGGTTCATCCCCTGCAGCACCCCATTGCGCACCGCGTCGAACAGGGCGTTGTTGTCGGCCGCCACCGACTTGGCCGGAAACGGCTTGATAATCAGCTCCCCGCCGGTCTTTTCCTCCATGCTCTTGGCCCACTCCTCGAACAGGGAGTAGCCGACGGTTCCGGCATCCCAGACCGACTGCACTTTCCAGGTCTGGGTTTTGGCCGCCTGGGCCGAGGAGAAGGTTCCGGCGGCGCACAGAGCGGCGGCGCTTAGAGCGGCGGCCTTCAGAAATGAACGCCGGGGGCGCCGGGCACCCTGCCGGTCTGCGGTATGGTTATCGCTTTTCATCGCGTGAACTCCTTATACCTACTTTTATTTTTTTGGGTCAGGTTTTCAGGCCCATCGGCACGCGCTCGCTACCATCAGCCTGCGACAGGCAGCTTGGAGCATCAGCCGGGGTTTGCGCCCCGTCCATTAAATCAACAACTGGTCCAACCAGTTTTTTCAGCTGAGGCGATGGACGATTTCATTTAAATCCCCGATATTTAGGGGGCACCGGACCACATCCGAGCCAATAACAACAACAATCCCGAAAACTGGTAGGACCAGTGATCGATCGGAAAAAAGAGTGGGAATAAAGATGGAAAACCACGCGCAGCCGGTCTCCCAGGTGATCGCCAACCAGATTGAGCAGATGGTGCTGGACGGCGCACTGAAGCCCGCCCAGAAAATCCCCTCCGAGCGGCAGCTGTCCAACCGGCTGGGAGTCTCGCGCACCATCGTTCGCGAAGCCTTGCACGCGCTGCAGGGGCGCGGGGTCATCAAGACCCGGCACGGGCAAGGCTCGTTCGTGGCCCGAATCGTGCCGGAACCCGAAGATGAAAGCCCACTCATGCAGCTGTTCTTCTCCCATTCGCGCACCCTCTTTGACCTCTACGAAGTGCGCGAACAACTGGAGGGACAGGCCGCCTACCTCACCGCCCAACGGGGCACCGAGGAGGACTTTTATCGCATTACCCAGGCCTTCGAAGCCATGGAGCGGGCCGACCCGCTCGCTAACGCAGAGCTTGACCACGCCTTTCACAAAGCGATTGTCGAGGCCTCACACAACGCGGTGTTGGTGCATATCCTCGCCAGCTTGAAAAAGCTGCTGCTGCACTCGGTGCACGCCTCGGTCGCCAACCTCAGCCACCGCCCGCAGGTGAGACAGCAAATCGACAAACACCACCGGCAGATCTACCACGCGATCATCAACCGGCAGGCCCAGTGGGCCCAAAAGGCGGCGGCCGCCCACGTGCGGCACGTCTGCGAGAGCATTCGGGAAATTGAAAAACAGGAACGGCACATTATTCGCGAAGCGATCACTGATACCGCCGCGGGCTAACGCTTTTCCGGTCCAACCAGTTCGTGCCGTGCCGAAGCAACTATTCGTCTGATCGTGCAGGGTGATTATCAAGGCAAACGACTATCGCTATAGCGGGGACCCGTTGCTAGCAACGAGCCTTCGAGTAAAGCCGATCGCATCGATGATGCGTCAATGCTCGCGCAAACGCCGGGCGCGGCCGGGGGTGGCTTCGAAATGCTTTTTGTAGGCCCGGGTGAAACTGGAGACGCCTGAAAAGCCCACCTTGGCCGCCACAACCGCCAATGGCACCTGGCTGTTGAGCACCAGCAACCGGGCCCGCTCCATCCGGCGTTGCATCACGTATTGCTGCGGCGTCTGGCCAAGGTGTTGCTGACACAAATGGTACAGGTGGCTCTCACTGAGATGGGCCATCGCGGCCAGTTCGGCATTGCTGGGCGGGGTGGCGAGGCGGCGGTCAATAAAGGTATCCAACTGCGCAAGCCGGAGCCGGGAACCGGTATGTGAGGAGAGGGTATCGGGCGAGTAGAGCTGACACAGGCGGGTCATGAACAAGGAGACCAACTGGCAACCGACCAGGGGGTTGAGCGCACCGCTGCCTCGCTGCAGAAGGTTCGCGGCATAATCGAGCAGCGGCAGCGTGGCGGCGTCCAGGGAGAGAAACTCCGGGCGTTGAAACAGCGTCTCTTCAAAGGGCAACCCGCAGGCCTGTTCCAGGGCCTGAACATAGGGGTCGTTGAAAAAGAGATCGATCACCAGCAGTTCACTCTCCTGGCTCAGCCCCTCGTAGTTGTGTTCCGCCGCCAGCGGGACCAAGGCAACCGCGCCCTTGCGCAGCCTCCCCGTCTCCTGCCTGAATCCACAGTCCATCTGCCCGCGCCAGCCGATCAGCACCTGGGCGAAATCATGGCGATGCTCACCGCTTTGGCGGGCGATCAAATTGCGGCGGGCCTGGCTGCTTCTCATGTACGACCTGTCGGACAAGCTGGCTCGCAAACGCGCTGCATAGCCTGGGTATATAACATCGGAGTCTGGGTAAACGGATGATAAAACTTTTCCGTTACCATCGCTTGGCAGAGTAACAACAGGAGTCACCGTCATGCAATTGAACGCCGAGCAACTGCGAGCCGCCCTGCCCTGGGACGAGCTGATTGCGTCTCTGAAGGAGATGTTCGCCCGCGGCGCCGTCCAGTCTCCCCTGCGCCACCAGCACACCCTGGCGGTCCCGGGCGAGCCCGACGCCACCGTGCTGCTGATGCCGGCCTGGCTTGAAGGGGAGTACCTCGGCGTCAAACAGGTCAATGTGTTCCCGGGCAACAGCCGGCGGTACAGCCCTGGCCTCAGCAGTTATTACACCCTGAGCTGCGGCAAGACGGGAGCGCCGCTGGCGCAAATGGACGGCAACGAACTGACCTCGCGGCGCACGGCAGCAGCGTCGGCGCTGGCCTCCCGGTTTCTGTCCCGAGAGGACGCCAGCGAACTGTTGATAGTCGGCGCGGGCAGCATGGCGCGGCAGCTGATTCCGGCGCACCTCAGTGTCCGCCCCATTCAGACGGTCAGGGTCTGGAACCGGCGCAAAGAGTCGAGCGTGGCCTTGGTTGAGGAGTTGCGGGCGGCGGGCATCGACGCCCATTGCTGCGAGCAGGACCAATTACAAACGGCCGCACAGCAAGCGGACATCATCAGCTGCGCCACCCTGGCGACCGAGCCCCTGATCCAGGGTGACTGGCTCAAGCCCGGCGCCCACCTGGACCTGGTGGGCAGCTTTACCCCCGCCATGCGCGAAACGGACAACACCGCCATGGCGCGTGGTGCAGTCTTTGTGGATACCCGGCTCGGCGCGCTCAGCGAAAGCGGGGACCTGATCATCCCGATCCAAGAAGGCGCGCTCCGCGCCGAAGAGGTCGTGGCTGAGCTTGCCGAGCTCTGTGCAGGCCGGCATAAAGGCCGCGCCGCCCTGCAAGACCCCGGCAACGCCATTACCGTCTTCAAATCAGTCGGGGACTCCGGCGAAGACCTCGCCGCCGCCATCCTCGCCCACCAGCGCAGCCGTCAGCCCTGAGGGGGCGCAGGGCTCGCTATTATTGAAGGGTGCCGGTTGTCAGGAAATCCAACCGGCTTTGCGACAGCCGTGCATCACGTCAATACGGTCGTGGCATGAGAGATAACCGTTTGGCAGCCACGCCAGATTACGAAGGGTCGTCAGACCTTCGCGTCCCGGAGAAAAAAGGCATGGGGGCCGCTTTAAATGCGTGGCTTACTAGGAACTGGCGGTTTCCAGGGAAGGAAACCGCCGACGCTGACCACTGATATCAAGGCGCGATCATGAAGCTCTTTTTGAATAAAACCTCCCCTTACGCCCGCATGGCGCGCATCGTCATGTTAGAAAAAGGGCTTTCTGACCAGGTTGCGCTGTGCTGGTGTGATCCATGGGGCGAGGATGAACAATTGCTCGCAGCAAATCCCGTTGGCCGCATCCCGGTATTGGTCACGGACAGCGGCAACCCTCTGAGCGAGTCAATGCTGATTGCCTTTTACTTGAATGACCTCCCGCCCGGCCCCTCCCTGGTTCCGGAAAATCGAAAAGAGGCGGTGCTTCACCTTGCCGGGCTTGGACAAGGCCTGATGGATGCCTCATTCACGATGGTTATCTCAAGAAAATATCTAAACACGGAAGTCAACGATTCAGTCTTGGACCAGCGCCGTTGGCGCGCGATTGACCGCACACTTGAACGGCTCGAGCACTGTATCGACAGCTATTCATTGGCCGGGGAAATAACGCTGGGGGACATCTCGGTCGCCGTGGCGCTGGAATACCTGGGATTCCGGCTCCCTGAGCTAAACACGCCAGACAAGTATCCCAACCTGGAGGCATGGCGAAACACGATTACTCGACGTTCCAGCTTCACCAGCACGACGTTCTCGTAAGTATCTTTGCGATCATCCTCGACGCCACTGCCGATTGCTCCCGAACCCCGTCGCCCGGGCCAATCAGCCCCCCCCCGCGTTAATCTGCGACCAGGTCGCAGACGCAAAAGAAAGGCCATCATCGATGGCGCTCCGCTCCCCCCGGGGACACAAGACCGATGCGGCAAAAGAACCCGGGCTCTGCCGGACAGCGCTGTATGCAAAGCTGCGCCAGCCCGGGGTAGGCGATGAAGCGAGGCCGCCGGTAGCGAATTCGACAATTTCCCGCCTGCCCCGCCCGGCAGGGACTATCCTCTGAGAGTGCGTAGCGCCATCGAACCGCAGTGTGGTTAAACCGACGCGCGCTCGACCGACGCCATCACCCGGGCCACGATCAAGCCCCTGCCCTTTTCCAAAACCGGCCCGTTCAGCCACTGCCCCTTGAGCCCGGCTGGCGATCGGACAGTCGCCGGCATACGCGCTTCAACCCGTAACGACTCTGCGAGGTGACCATGGAGTTTCAACTCAACATCAACGGCGAGCAGCGAACCCTGGAGGCCGAGCCCGGCACGCCACTGCTCTGGGTTATCCGCGACACCCTCGAGCTCACCGGCACCAAGTTCGGTTGCGGCGTCGCCGCCTGCGGCGCCTGCACCGTACACCTCAACGGCACCCCGGTGCGCGCCTGCAGCACGCCCATCGAAAACGCCCAGGAGGGCGAGCTGGTCACCATCGAGGGGCTGGACGATCCGGTGGCCACGGCGGTCCAGGAGGCCTGGCGCGAAAAGGACGTGGTCCAGTGCGGCTACTGCCAGTCCGGCCAGATCATGTCCGCCGTCGGCCTGCTGCGCCAGACACCGGCGCCCACCGAGGCACAGATCGACAGCTACATGGCCGGCAATGTCTGCCGCTGCGCCACCTACGTCCGGGTCAAGGACGCGATCAAGCTGGCCGCGCAGAAACTGGAGGGCTGAACCATGACCATCGATCTCTCCCGCCGTGATTTTCTCAAGGTCAGCGCCGGCAGCGCCGCCGCCCTGGTGGTGGGGCTCAGCCCCGCGGGCAGCCTGGCCGCCGGTCCGGAAGGCAGCGTGCTCAACCCCTTCGTGCACATTGATGCCGAGGGTGTGGTCACCGTAATTCTCAAGCACTTCGAAATGGGCCAGGGCACCAGCACCGGCCTCACCACCCTGGTGGCCGAGGAGCTGGATGCCGACTGGGCCACGATCAAGACGGCGTTCGCCCCCAGCGACAACGCCAAGTACAAGAACCTGGCCTTTGGCGTGCAGGGCACCGGCGGCTCCACCGCCATCGCCAACGCCTACACCCAGTACCGCCAGGCCGGTGCGGCGGCCCGCGACCTACTGGTACGCGCGGCCGCCCAGACCTGGCAGGTGGACCCGGCGACGATCCAGGTCGATAACGGAGTGCTGCGCGCCGGCAGCCATAGCGGCCACTTCGGCGAGTTCATCGACCAGGCCGCCCAGCTGACGCCCAGTCCGGAGCCGGCCCTCAAGCCTGCGGAGCAGTTCCGGCTGATCGGCAAGCTGAACCTGCCCCGCAAGGACTCCCGGGACAAGACCGACGGCAGCGCCCGCTTCGCCATGGACGTCAAGCTCCCGGGAATGCTCTACGCGGTGATCCTGCGCAGCCCCAGATTCGGCGGCATCCTCAAGGATTTCGACGCCGGCGACGCAGCCGCCGTGGCCGGGTTTGTCACCGCCAAGGCCCTGCCCAACGGCGCCGGCGTAGCGGTCTACGGCAAAAACACCTGGGCCGCGCTCAAGGCCCGCCAAGCAATCCGCGCCGACTGGGACTTCGCTCAGGCGGAGCAGCGCAGCAGCGCCGAGATGCTCGCCGCACACCGCTCCGCGGCCGACAGTCCCCAGTACCAGGCTCGCCCCGAGACCACCGACACGGTGGCTCCCCGGGTTGCGGTCGCCTCCCGGCGCATCGAGGCGGAGTTCAGCTTCCCCTTTCTCGCCCACGCCCCCATGGAGCCCTTGGTGTGCGTAATCGAACCCACCGATAACGGCGTGCAGATTCACGACGGCTGCCAGTTCCCGGCCATCGCCCACGGCGCGGTCGCCACCGTGCTGCAACTCAGCCCCGAGCAGGTGGAGATCAACACCCTTTACGCCGGCGGCTCCTTCGGTCGCCGCGCCACCCCAACGGCGGACTACCAGGTGGAGGCGGCGCAGGCCTTCGCCCTGCTGGGCGGCAAGATCCCCCTCAAGCTGCTCTGGAGCCGGGAGGACGACATCCAGGGTGGCTACTACCGTCCCATGGCCCTGCACCGGGCCGCTATCGGGCTGGACGACCAGGGGCAGATTGTCGGCTGGGATCACCGTGTCGTCGCCAAGTCGATCCTCAAGGGCACCCCCTTTGAGAGCGCCGCGGTGCACGAGGGGCTGGATCACAGCGTGGTCGAGGGACTGGCCGATACCCTCTACCGGCTACCGAATCTCGCGGTCGGGGTCAGCGACTTCCACACCCCGGTGCCGGTGCTCTGGTGGCGGTCGGTGGGCCACACCCATACCGGCTTCGTCATGGAGAGCCTGCTGGACATGGTGGCCCACGAGACCGGGCGGGACCCGGTCGAACTGCGGCTATCCCTGCTGGACCGCGGCGACAAAACCCAGGCCCGGCTGGCCGGTGTGATCGAGGCGGCGCGGGATCTCGCCGGCTGGAAGCCCGGGCAGAAACGGGGCTTCGCGGTCCACTACTCTTTCAGTACCTTCGTGGCCGTGGTGGCGGACGTTTCGGCCGACGGCGACCAGGTCCACGTGGACAAGCTCCATATGGCCGTGGACTGTGGCGTAGCGGTCAATCCGGACGTCATCCGGGCGCAGATGGAAGGCGGCGCCGGCTTCGGGCTGGGCGCGATCCTGCGCAACGAAATCACCTTCCAGGAGGGCGAGGTGGTACAGAACAACTTCCCCCAGTACCTGCCCCTGCGGATGCCGGACATGCCCGAGGTCGCGGTGCACATCGTACCCTCGACACTTGCCCCCACCGGGGTTGGTGAGCCGGGGGTGCCCCCCACCGGGCCGGCGGTGGCCAACGCCATCTTCGCCGTCACCGGCCGGCGCGTCACCGAGCTGCCGTTGACTAAGGCCGGCTTGCGCTTCGTCTGAGCCCAGGCTGACCGAGGATAGGCTTCTATGAGCAATCAACCATGAGTAACCAACTCGCCGACCTGCTGGCCGCCTGGCAGGCCGCCGAGTCCGACACCCAGTGGGTGCTGGGCACCGTCTACCGGACCGAGGGTTCAGCCTACCGCAAAGCCGGGGCGATGATGCTGATCAATGATCGGGGCCAGCAGTACGGGCTGCTCAGCGGCGGCTGCCTGGAGTCCGACATCGTTCGCAACGCCCGCCGGGTGATGCTCAGCGGCCGGCCACTGATCCTGACTTACGACGGCAGCGACGAGGACGATCTGGCGTTCCAGCTTGGCATCGGCTGCGGCGGCACCGTCCACCTGATGCTGCAGCCTCTGACGGCGGAGAACAACCTGGCGCTGGACGCAGTGGCGGCTGCGCTGCATCGCCGCGAGCCCGGCACCTACTACCAGGAGATCGGCGGCAGCGGAGCCCGTTTCGAACCCGGCGAGATACGCCCCTTCGAACACAGCCGAATCGAGGCAGGCTGGCTGGTCACCCCCATCCGTCCCGGGCCCCACCTGCTGGTGCTGGGCGGCGGCATCGACGCCCGCCCGCTGGTCCAGATCGCCAAAGCCCTGGGCTGGCGGGTCACCCTGGCGGATCCCCGTCCCGCCAACGCCCGCCCCGAGCACTTCCCCGGGGCGGACCGGGTTCTGCGGGAGACCGGCCCGGCCCTGGCCCGCTACGCCGCCGCAAGCCGGGTTGACGCGGCGGTATTGATGAGCCACAACCTCGACCTGGACGCCGAAGGACTGGCGCAACTGCACGGGGCCGGCCCCCGCCACATCGCCCTACTCGGCCCCCGACACCGCTTTGAGCGCGTACTGGCGCGAGCCGCGCTTCTGGAATCCGATCTGGGCTGTTCGGTATCGGGACCGGCGGGGCTCGATATCGGCGGCCAGCTCCCAGAAAGCATCGCCCTCTCCATTCTGGCCGAGTGCCACCGGGAGCTGTACATCCGCTCCGCCCAGGCTCCGCTGCAGGTGGCGGCGAACCGGTGAAAACCGCCTGCCTGCTGATGGCCGCCGGCGCAGGCGCGCGCTTCGGAGGACGCAAGCAGTTCGCCCTCATCGGCAAGCAGACCCTGATCGAACGCGCACTTGAGCCCTTGAAGCCGCTTTTCAGAAAGGATCTATACTGCGTGCTCGGCGCCCACCGGGAAGCGCTGCGACCGCTGGTCGAACCCCATGCCCGGGTCATCGACCACCCCGGCTGGGCGCAGGGGCTCGGCGCCTCCATCGGTCACGGTATGCGCCAGCTGTTGGCCCGGTCCCCTTACGATGCCGTGCTGATCGCCCTGGCCGACCAGGTCGCCCTCGAACGCGCCGACTTTCAGCGCCTGCTGGAGGACTTCGATAACAGCCGGATCGTGGCCGCCCGCTATGCCGGGAAAACCGGGGTGCCGGCCCTGTTTCCCGCCGGCAACTTCGGCGAGCTGGCGCAGCTCTCGGGCCAGGAAGGCGCCCGTGAACTGCTTCGGGAAAAGGGCCGCGAGGTGATTGAAGTGCCTATGCCCCGGGCGGAAATCGACATCGACACCCCCGAGGATCTTGAAGGCTTCATCGGCCTTCGTACAGAGATGGGGTAAAGCGCTCGCTTCACAAAGGGATGGGCAGCGACCTCTGCCAGGAACAGCCGGCTTGGTGGTCGCGCCTGTGCCGGGCCGGTTTTAAGCCACCCGCTCGAACACAAGGTCCCAGACGCCGTGCCCCAGTTTTTCGCCCCGGCGCTGGAACTTGGTATCCGGCCGGTGCTCGGGCTGGGGTGAGTAGGCGCCCTCGCCAGCGACGTTGCGGTAGCCTTCGGCGGCGCTCATCACCTCCATCATGTGCTCGGCGTAGGGCTCCCAGTCGGTCGCCATGTGAAAGGTACCGCCGATCTTCAGCTTCTGGCGGAAGCTCTGGGCGATGGCGGGCTGTACCATGCGTCGCTTGTGGTGCTTTTTTTTCGGCCAGGGGTCGGGAAAGAACAGCTGAATGCCGTCCAGCGAGGCATCGGGAATGCAGTGTTTGAGCACTTCCAGGGCGTCCTCGCGATAGACCCGCAAGTTTTTCAGCCCCGCCTTGGTGGCATTGTTGAGCAACCGCCCCACCCCGGGCGTGTGCACTTCGATGCCGAGGTAGTTGGTGTCGGAATTGGCCTCGGCCATGGCCAGCAAAGAGTCCCCCATGCCAAAACCGATCTCCAGCACCACCGGCGCCTGTCGCCCGAAAGCCTGCTCGAAATCCAGCTCGCCGTCAGCCAGCTCCAGCCCCATCACCGGCCACTGGGCCTCCAGGGCCTTCTCCTGGGCCGGGGTCATCCGCCCGGCGCGGATCACGAAGGTGCGCACGGAGCGCAGGTGCTCTTTGGGGGTCGTCTCTTCGGTCATGATCGTATCGCTGCTTGAACGGAAAGGGGGCGCATTATAGCCCCTCCCCCCAATAACGAAAACAGGGTGCCAAAGCACCCTGTTGGCGGTGAGGGCGTGGATCAGCGCTACCGACATTCAGCCCTGGCGACGGCCGCTGGCGATATCAGTCCAACTGGCTCAGATCGCGCACCGCCCCCTTGTCGGCACTGGTGGCCATCTTGGCGTAAACCTTGAGCGCCGTTGAAACCTGTCGCGGCCGCTCTTCGGCCGGCTTCCAGGCATCTTTGCCCTTGGCCTCCATGGCCTGGCGCCGCTGGGCCAGCTCCTCGCTGCTCACCAGCACGTCGATGGTACGCTGGGGAATATCGATGCGAATGCGGTCGCCCGGCTCCACCAGGGCGATGGCGCCACCGGCAGCGGCCTCGGGGGAGGCGTGGCCGATGGAAAGCCCCGAGGTGCCACCTGAGAAGCGCCCGTCCGTCAGCAGGGCGCAATCCTTGCCCAGCCCCTTGGACTTGAGGTAACTGGTGGGGTAGAGCATCTCCTGCATGCCAGGCCCGCCGCGGGGACCCTCGTAGCGAATCACCACCACGTCACCGGCCTTCACCTTGCCGTCAAGAATATCGGCCACGGCCTGGTCCTGGCTTTCGCAGATGTAGGCCGGCCCTTCGAAGGTCCAGATGCTTTCGTCAACCCCGGAGGTCTTCACCACGCAACCGTCCTCGGCGATGTTGCCGTACAGCACCGCCAGCCCCCCTTCCTGGCTGAAGGCGTGCTCCACCGAGTGAATGCAGCCCTCGGCACGATCAATGTCCAGGGACGGCCAGCGGCAGGCCTGGGAAAAGGCCTGCTGGGTGGGCACCCCGGCGGGGCCGGCCTTGTAGAAGGTCTTCACCGCCTCGTCCTCGGTCACCATCACGTCCCACTTTTTCAGAGCGGCGTCGAGGGTGGCGCTGTGGACCGTGGGGATCTCGGTATGCAGCAGGCCGCCCCGGGCCAGCTCGCCGAGAATCGCCATGATGCCACCGGCGCGGTGCACATCCTCGATATGGTACTTCTGGGTGTTGGGCGCCACCTTGCACAGCTGCGGCACCTTGCGCGAAAGCTGGTCGATATCGGCCATGGTGAAATCCACCTCGGCCTCCTGGGCGGTGGCCAGCAGGTGCAGGATGGTGTTGGTGGAGCCGCCCATGGCGATATCCAGGGTCATGGCGTTCTCAAACGCCTGCTTGGAGGCGATGGCCCGGGGCAGCACCGCGCTGTCGTCCTGCTCGTAATAGCGCTTGGTGATCTCGACGATCTTGCGCCCCGCCTCCAGGAAGAGCTCCTCGCGATCGGCGTGGGTGGCGACCAGGGTGCCGTTACCCGGCAACGACAGCCCCAGGGCTTCGGTGAGACAGTTCATGGAGTTGGCGGTGAACATCCCCGAGCAGGAGCCGCAGGTGGGGCAGGCCGAGCGCTCGACCTCATTCACCAGCTCGTCGGAGACGCTGTCATCGGCAGCCAGCACCATGGCGTCCACCAGGTCCAGGCCGTGATCCACCAGCCGTGTCTTGCCGGCCTCCATGGGGCCCCCGGAGACGAAGATGACCGGTATGTTGAGGCGCATGGCCGCCATCAGCATGCCGGGGGTGATCTTGTCGCAGTTGGAGATGCAGACCAGCGCATCGGCGCAATGGGCGTTGCACATGTACTCGACGGAGTCAGCGATCAGGTCCCGCGAAGGCAGCGAGTAAAGCATGCCGTCGTGGCCCATGGCGATGCCGTCGTCGATGGCGATGCTGTTGAACTCCTTGGCGACACCGCCCGCCTTCTCGATCTCGCGGGCCACCAGCTGCCCCATGTCCTTGAGGTGAACATGGCCGGGTACAAACTGGGTAAAGGAGTTGGCGATGGCGATAATCGGCTTGCTGAAATCCTCATCCTTCATGCCGGTGGCCCGCCACAAAGCGCGGGCCCCGGCCATATTCCGGCCTTGGGTGGAGGTGTTGGAACGGTATGCGGGCATCAGGGTGCTCCCTTAATAGCTGACAATCCAGGACGGACATTCTAGCAAGGGTGCCGGGGAATAAGTAGTTGAAGACAGGGCGCTCTTGGGCGCCCTGTCCGACCGAGTTGTCAGAGACCGAACAGGGCCGGCCACCAGCCCAGGGCCACCACCAGGCTACCCAGGAGGCCCGGTGCCGCCGCCAGCGGCCGACCGTAACCTGTAACCCCCTGCCCCTTGAGGATCTGGTCCCCAAGATAGAGGCTCCAGAGCAGACTCAACCCGAAGAGCCCGGCCTTGATGCCGCTGATGGCGCCACTGCCCAGGCCGAATACCTCCAGCAGGCTGAACAGCTCGCCGCCCAGGCCAATCACCAACGAGATCAGGGCCACCGGCATGTATTGATAGGCCAGTTCGGTGAAGCGGCGCACCAGGGTGCCGGCGCCACCGAAGCGGCCCGCGATCCAGGCGCCGAACAGGGTGGTCGCGGCCAGCACCGCGGTCAGCAACGCCATCACCCCGATCATAAAGCCGCAGATCATCATGAAATCGAGCCAGTTGAACACCTCGCGACGCTCCGGATGCACGCTCATCAGCCACCAGGGGCCAGCCTCGCCGATCCAGTACCAGCCGTTCTCGATAAACCAGGTGCCCACCCGGTGACGCAGATCCTGGTAAAAGGGCAGCACCAGCCACAGAAAGCCGCCCATGGCGATACCGATACCCAGGAAGAAGAACCAGACCTCGGAGAGAATCGGGTGGTGGTTGCGAATCTGGGCCACCTCTTCACCCGGCACCCGCAGCCGCACTTTTAGGGCCCCAGGGGAGTCGGGCTTCACACAACGAAAGCATTCGATGCAGTGACGGGACTCCTCCTTGTGTACCACGTCGATCATGGTCGGGCAGATGCCGTGGGTGGTGTAGCGATCTCCCCCGAGCTTCTTCCGCTTGGGGGTAAATTGCACGGCGCCGAGGCGGGAAAAGACGCCCAGCAGCAGTCCGATGGGGCAGAGGTGGCGGCACCAGGCGCGCTTGTTGTGGCCCCAGATAAGCCCCACCAGGATGGCGGCCGCCATGGTGCCGCCGAAAATCTCCGCCATGGCTTCGGGGTGGTCACGCACCCCCAGGGTCTGCCCCAAAATAGTAACCAGCAAGAAACTGACGATGGGGGTGCCCTCCCAACGCATCCAGCGGGGAATGGGACGCTGGAAACCACGCTTGTTGGCCCACTCGGAAGCGGCGCCCATCGGACACATCAGCCCGCACCAGGAGCGTCCACTGACAATCACAGAGAGCAGCGTCAGGGGGAACCAGACCCCCCAGAGCACGTACTTGGCAAAGAGAACGAAATCGTCAAAGGGGGTCGCCAGCCCCTCGGGGTCAGGAAAGAACAAGGGCCCCAGGATCAGGGCCAAAAAGCCGACAAAGAAGGTGGCGTGAATCCAGACCAGCTTGTCCCGGTGACGGTAGAAGAACAGCTCTATGCGCTGAGCCAGGGTGGATTCAGCAGTATCATCGACTACAACTTGGACAGCATCACTGGCGATCACAGTAGAATCGCCAGGCCGGGCAGCGGAAGCTTCGGAAGAGGGAGGAACGGACATCGAAAGACCTCTCGTGGAAGGACAGGGAGCCGACTAACCCGTGCCAACAGCTGCCAGCGCCGGTACAACAGGGCAATTATCTCAAACTGACAAGGGCTTTGAAAAAAGGTGCCCGCCGAAGTTCCAGCCTCGGCGCTGACAAAGCCCAGGCGCTATTATATCTTTGATTGATTATCAGCGAAGAGGAAGCCAGTTAAATGATGAAAAAAACCCTAGCGTTGCTCCTGGCGGGTGCCGCCGGCCTGGCCCAGGCGGCCGAATTCAAGGTGGGCGAGCCGGTCAAACGCGACGGCATGGAGCTGCAGATTCTCTACATCCAGGCGGTGGAGATGTCCCACGAGCCCGCCGAGATGCAGATGTCAATCGAAGAGGGTGAGAAGGGAGCCATGGATCACAGCGCCCACGGAGGACACGCCGGACACGGGCCGGCGGACATTCACCTGGAGGCCGCCGTACAGGCCACCGCGGGCAACGCCTGGGGCTTTCCCGAGGGCGCCTGGGTGCCGTACCTGAATATCACCTACTCGGTGGCCAAGAACGGCAGCTACTTCAAGACCACCGGCAAGTTGATCCCCATGGCCTCCAACAATGGCCCCCATTACGGCGCCAACCTGCAACTGGACGGGCCCGGAAAGTACTTTGTCACCTATGAAGTCGAGCCGCCCAAGCCCAGCGAGTTCCCCTACCATACAGACGCTGAAACCGGCGTCACCGGCTGGTGGAAGGGCTTTGAGATAAAAGACAACTTCACCTACCTCGGCACGGGTAAGAAAGGCGGTTACTAAGCCTGCCGCGAGCGCCTAGCGAGGCAGTTGCTGGAAACAGGCAAAGCGGTTGCGCCCGTTCTCCTTGGCAAAGTAGAGGGCGGCGTCCGCTTCCTTGATCAGCTGCTCGTGACTCTGACCCGGATCGCGAAATTCGGTGATCCCGAGGCTCACCGAAATCGATATCGACCGCCCCTCGTGCTCCACGGGGGTGCGGGCCATGGTCTTGCGGATGCGCTCGGCCACGTATTCGCCCCCCGCCAGCTCCGTGGAGGGCAGAAAGACACAGAACTCCTCCCCCCCGTAACGCCCGGCCACATCCACGTTACGTAAGGCCCGGCGCAACCGGCTGGAGACGCAGCGCAACACCTCATCCCCCGCCTGGTGCCCCCAGGTGTCGTTGATCTTCTTAAAGTGGTCCAGGTCGAACATCAACAGGGTCACCTTGCCCCCGTAACGCTGGACCCGGGCCACCTCCTGGCGGAACCGCTCCTCCCAGTGGCTGCGGTTGAACAGCTGAGTCAGTCCGTCGGTATGGCTCGCGACCTCCAGCTGGGCCAGGGCCTGCTTGAGACGGGTCTCGTAGATACCCACCTCGGTGACGTCCTTGATCGAGATGCAGACATAAGCCACCTCGCCGGCGTCATCAAAGATCGGCGTCAGGGTGCAGTCCTGGTACATGTGCTCCACCCCGCCGGTGACCTGGCGGTTGTGGGAGAAACGAAACAGGAAGGGACGCTGCTGCCAGGAGGTGAACGCCTGATTCTTGAGAATCAGTACGCCGTTGAGCTTGCGCTCGAACCAACGCTGCGGCAGCTCGGGAAAGCAGTCAAAGAGGTTCTTGCCGAGCACCTCTTCGGCGCTGCGCTGGCTGTGGGTGACCATGAACTGGTTCCAGAGCTGAATGCGCATCTCGGGGTCGACGATAAGAATGCCGGTATCAACCCGGTCGATCACCCGGTCCAGCAGGGAGAGGGCCGCCGGAGCAGCCATCAGAAGTCTTCCAGAAACTGATCCAGAACGCTCATCAGGTGGCTGATCGCCGCCCCCGGCATCAACATCAGCATGTCGCACTGAAAGGCGTGGTTTTCAAGCGTGTAACCGATCTTGATCGACAGGGCATGCTCCCAGGTCAGCTTTTCCTTGTCGAGAATCTGCTCCACGGGAATATGCTGACCGATCAGCGAGGGGGCGCTGTAGCCCAGTTGCTCCTCCAGCTGCTGGGCGATGCCGTTGAGGCAGGCGCCGTTGAGCACGTTGGAGATATCCAGCAGCAGCTCCTGCTCCGCGCGGGCGTCGAGTTCCCTACCCTCGAACGCCATCAGGTGGGCCAGCTCCTGGAAGCTGGCATCACTGAAAATCACAATGGACTCGCCGCACAACCCCTGGTT
This sequence comes from Motiliproteus sp. SC1-56, assembly GCF_017309075.1. Lineage (GTDB taxonomy): Bacteria > Pseudomonadota > Gammaproteobacteria > Pseudomonadales > Balneatricaceae > Motiliproteus. The sequence goes on from NZ_JAEMGS010000008.1 coordinate 203,298, forward strand.
GCCCTGGGGGCTGTAAAAGGCTTGGCGCACCGCCGATACCTGGGGGGCGTTGATCAACGAACGCAGTTCCTGGTGCACCTCCTCGGCCTTGATCAGCCGAATGTAGGGTACGCTGAGGTTGATAAACACATTGAGCAGACGGGCCAGCGAGTCGCCGGCCTGCCCCATGGCGACGTTGCAGATCTCCTGCAGGCAGTCGCGCTGGTCTTCGTTGAAAGTCAGGGCGTTGCTCATACCAACCCGTATTTATGCAGGACTTCGGACAATTTAACGCGGTCGACCGGCTTCTTGATGAAGTCCAACGCCTTGAGCGCCATGACGCGGCTGTATGCTTCGGGCTGTATGTCGGCGGAAATGACGATGGTGAGGGTCTTGTGCCCTTCTCGCTGGATCGCTTCCAGCACCTGATAGCCGTCCATGACGGGCATGGTCAGGTCAAGAAACAGCATCTCCCCCTTGCCGGCGCGAATCGCCTCCATTGCCTCCTGCCCGTTGGTAGCGAGAGTGACCTCCACATCCCAACCGTCCGGCAGTGATCGCTGAACCTGCTTGCGCGCCATCTTAGAGTCGTCGCAAATTAACAGCGGAATAGGCATACAACCTCTCTTTACCTAAAGCAGCGGTCTATTGTATGGGTTTATGGCCGGGTTGCAATGTGGCAAGTCCCCCAAAACGCGACTAAATGCGAGTTGATGCGGCCAGGGTGATTGCCTAGTCTGGCCCTTTGCCCGACCAAGTAACCAACCAAGTAACCGATCATGACCGACAAACAGAGCATTCGCGCCGACCGCCACCTGCAATGGATGATGCGCCTCGGCCTTCCACTGGCCGCCATTGCCATCGCCAGCCTGTGGCTGGGACGGGCGTTGGAATCACCGGGCATCGGGTTGTTGTTTTTTATCGCCCTGCCCCTGGCGCTGGCGATCGGCTTTGCCTACAACATCCGCTATATCATCCTCGCCCACCGCCAGCGCAAAGCCGATACGCCCCCTTCCCGATGAGCACCTCTTCTCCCCTCCTCCGGCAGTTCCCTGGACTGGCGGATATCACCGACGAGGTAGGGAAAGCGCTGCTGGCCAAGGCCAAGGCCCTGACCGTTCCCGCCGGCGCCACCCTGTTTCGCCTCGGCGATCCCTGCGAGAACTACCTGCTGGTGGCCCAGGGCGAGATCAAGGTGGTGGGGCGCTCGCCCAGCGGTCGAGAGATCGTGCTCTACCGCATCCACTCGGGGGGCACCTGCGTGCTGACCACCGCCTGCCTGCTGGGTGATTCACGCTACCCGGCCGAAGGCATCAGTGAAACCGAGGTGCAGGCCTTTGCCCTGCCCCGCGACCTTTTCCAGCAGGGACTGGAGCACTCGCCAGCCCTGCGCCGCTTCGTCTTTGACTCCTACGGCCAGCGCCTGGGCGCCCTGATTGGGCTGGTGCAGGAGATCGCCTTTGACCGCATCGACCTGCGCCTGGCCAGGCACCTGCTCAAGCAGGGTCGCGAGCGGGTCGCGCTGCAGCTCACCCACCAGGCCCTGGCCACCGAACTTGGCTCGGCCCGTGAAGTGATCAGCCGCCAGCTCAAGGAGCTGGAACATCTGGGACTTGTGACCCTGGGGCGAGGGACCATCCGCATCGACGACCTGTCCGGACTCCAGGCCTTTATCGAACGTCACCAATAGCCCGTTGTGTGACCTAGTCACTGAGTCTCCCCTCCTCAAAGCGCTAATCTGAGCCACAGCTTCCGCCTTCGCGGAACCTGCTGAGCCTTCAAAAGGAGAAACCCCATGCAACAGAACGTCGGTGGTATCGACAAAACCGCGCGGATTCTGATCGGCCTCGTCCTGCTGTCACTGGTCTTTATCGGCCCTCAGACCCCCTGGGGATGGATTGGGATTGTTCCCCTGGCTACCGCCCTGATCGGCTGGTGCCCGCTGTATAAAATCGTCGGCGTCAGCACCTGTAAAAAGCCCGCTAACGGCTGATTCGTCCCCCTTCAGCCCAAGCCCAAAGCCCGCCATCGCGGGCTTTTTTTGCTCGACGCCCTCCCTTTTTATCCGCTAGGTTGCCGCCCCATGCCTGCTGTTAAGGCCGGATTCAGCCAAGCCCCACTAAGCTGATCCCAACGAATACCAGCAGAGGGACACAGCCATGCTTAAACAACTGATCGCAGGCATCGTCATCGCGGGGCTGAGCAGCAGCGTCCTGGCCGACCACCGAGGCGACCGTTTCGACCGTGGCCACGGCAAGCCCCACCGGGGCGGCCAGACTGACTACGCACGGGTGGTGGATGTCGAGCCCATCACCGAGACCCTGACCCACCGCATCCCCCGGGAGACCTGCTGGAACGAACAGGTGCGCTACGAAGAGCCGGTCGGCGGCCGGGATTCCGCCACCCCGGTGATTTTGGGCGGCATCATCGGGGCCGCCATCGGCAGCAGCCTGGGCAACAACCACCATAAGAGCAACCGCACCATTAAGACGGTCGCTCTGGGCGCGCTGGGTGCATCCATCGGCAATGACATCGCCCGGCGCAGCCACCCCGGGGCGACCCGGGTCGACTACCGCACCGAGGAGCATTGCGAAGTCAGCTACGACACCCAGTACGAAGAGCGCATCCGGGGCTACGACGTCACCTACAAGTACCGTGGCGAGACATACCGGACCCGTATGGATTATGATCCGGGGAAGCGAATCAAGGTCAATGTCAAGGTGCGCCCGGTCATGTAGACCGGGGTGCCGCGTCCGAGGGACAGTCGATTTGAACAGCGCGCGGCAACGATTTCTTCCAACCTGGCTTCTGCTGGTATTGCTGGCAGCAACGCCGGCCCAGGCCGAACTCAGCCCCGACCAAGCTGCGCGACGAGTGCAGAAGCAGTTCGGAGGCCAGGTACTGGATATCCAGCCGGTCAAAACCGGCCGAGGCCGCGCTTACCGAATCAAGCTTCTGCAGCCCTCGGGGCGGGTCAAGCTGATGTTGCTCGACGCCGAAGACGGCCGCCCCAAGCGCTTTAAGGACGTAAAGCCCAAGGACGACTGAGCATGCGGATTCTGGTGGTAGAAGACGAGACGGCCCTGCGCGAGCAGCTCAATCAGGCCCTCAAGCGCAAGCACTACGTAGTGGAGCAGGCCGCCGACGGCGAGGAGGGACTCTATCTCGCCCGGGAGTGGCCCTACGACCTGGCCATCGTGGACCTGGGGCTGCCCAAACTCTCGGGTATCGAGCTGATCCGCCGCCTGCGGGCCGAGGGGGTGGCGCTGCCGGTGCTGATTCTCACCGCCCGGGGCGATTGGCAGGACAAGGTCCAAGGGCTGGAAGCCGGCGCCGACGACTATCTGACCAAACCCTTTCACATGGAAGAGCTCTTCGCCCGTCTCAACGCGCTGCTGCGTCGCGCCACCGGCCACGCCAGCCCGCAACTCGCCTTTGGCCCCGTGGTGCTGGACACCAGCGCCCAGCAGGTCACCCTGAACGGCGCGCCCCTGGAGCTGACCGCCTACGAATACGGCACGCTCGAGTACCTGATGCACCACGCCGGCAAGGTGGTGTCCAAGACCGAACTCACAGAACACCTGTACGACCAGGACTTCGACCGCGACAGCAACGTCATCGAAGTGTTTATCACCCGCCTGCGCAAAAAGCTCGACCCCGACGGCAACCTGAAACCCATTGCCACCGAGCGGGGGCGCGGCTATCGCTTTGTGCTCAAGGCGCAAGGCACCTAGCGCGGCGTGTTCGGATCTATTCCTCGCTCGCTCAGCGGTCGCCTGGGGCTGGCTTCCTGCATTGTGCTGCCGCTGATCCTGGGGCTCACCGCCCTGGTTCTGGACCAGGCGTTTCGCAGCAGCCTGCAAACCTCCACCCGCGAGCAACTGCGGCTGCAGACCTTCGTCCTGCTGGGCGCGGCGGAGGTGGGGGGCGGCGAACTGTGGATGCCGCCGCGGCTGCAGGAGCCCCGCTTCACCCAGCCCGGGTCCGGCCTGTACGGACTGATCACTGACGCCAAGGGCCAGAATCTCTGGCGCTCCCCATCGGCGCTGGGGTTACGCCTGAGTCTGCCCGACAGCCCATCCAGGGAGCCCCGTTTCGGCCGCACCGAGAGCGGGCGTTTCTACTATTCCTACCCCGTAGTCTGGGAAACCGAGGACGGCCGCGAGACCGACCTGAGATTTACCTCCCTGGCGACCCCCGATGCCTTTGACGCAGAGCTGGCGGGTTTTCGCCTGCACCTGTGGGGCGGACTGGGGCTGGTCGCCCTGCTGCTGCTGGCAGCCCAGGCCTGGCTGCTGCGCTGGGGCCTGCGCCCCCTGAGCCGCCTGGCAAGCGATATCCGGGCGGTGGAGGCGGGCGAGCAAGCGCGCCTGCGGGGCCCTTACCCGCCGGAGGTGGCGACTGTCACAGAAAACCTCAATCTGCTGCTCAATACCGAGCAACGCCAGCGCGAGCGCTACCGCAACACCCTGGCCGACCTGGCCCACAGCCTCAAAACACCGCTCGCGGTCATCCGTAACCTGATCACGCCCGCCAGCGATGGCACCTTGGCGGAACAGGTGGATCGCATGGAGCAGATCATCAGTCACCAGTTAGGCCGCGCGGCAACCACCGCCCCCCACGCCCTGCTACAACCGGTCCCTGTCCGCGATGCCGCCGAGCGGGTAGGACGGGCCATGGAGAAAGTCTACCGCGAGCGCTTCAAACGCTTTACGGTGGACGGCCCGTCGCAAATGTTCCGGGGCGATGAGCGCGACCTGATGGAGATGCTCGGCAACCTGATCGACAACGCCTTCAAATATGGTGATGGGCACGTGCAGGTCACGCTCACCGAAGATGACCGGGAGTTGCGCATCCGCGTCGAAAACGGCGGCGCCCCCATCGCCGAAGACGTGCAGTCGCAGCTGCTCCAGCGGGGCACGCGGGCGGATAACCAACAGCCGGGCCAGGGCATTGGCCTGTCCGTGGTTCGGGACATCGTGGGCAGTTACCGGGGCCAGCTGGAGGTTGACACCGGCTCTCTGGGCGGCGCGGCTTTCACCCTGGTTATCCCCCGCCACTAAGCCCCAATTGTCGCACTGCGCGGGCTCTCTGTTACACTCCAAAGCATCGCAGCAAAGCGGTAGGTTTTTCCTGCCCGATTTTTTCACCGACCGGGGAGTACCCAATGACCGAATGGTCCAAGATTCTCGAAGAGGCCATCGCCTTCCGCCACGAACTGCACCGCTATCCGGAGCTGACATGGCGCGAAGAGGAGACCGCTCGACGTATCCGTGAGCGCCTGGACCAGCTGAACATCCCCTGGCGCAGCTGCGCCGAGCACGGCACCGTCGCCATCCTCGCAGCCCAAGCCCCCGGTGAGCATATCGCCCTGCGGGGAGACATCGATGCGCTGCCCATCAGCGAAAAGGCCGAGGTACCATTCCGCTCGCAAAACCCGGGCTGCATGCACGCCTGTGGTCACGACGGCCATACCGCGGCGCTCTGGGCCACCGCGGCTTGGCTCAAGGCCAACGAAGACAGCCTTGCAGGGCCGGTCACCCTGCTGTTCCAGCCGGCCGAAGAGGGAGGCCACGGCGCCCGAAAAATGATCGAAGAGGGCGCCCTGGACGGCGTTGACCGGGTGTTCGGCTGGCACAACTGGCCGGCGATTCCCTTTGGCCAGGCGGTGTGCCCTTCCGGCCCCGTGATGTCTGGCAACGGCAGTTTCCAGATCACCGTCCACGGCCGCGGCGGGCACGCCAGCCAACCCGAACTCTGCCGCGATCCTGTGCTGGCAGCGGCCGCCATCACCCAGGACCTGCAGCAGATCGTGAGCCGGCGCATGCCCCCACAGTCCGCCGCGGTGGTGAGCGTCACCTCCCTGCAAGCGGACAGTGCCGAAAACGTCATCCCCGACACCGCCCGTCTGGCCGGCGGCATTCGCCTGGGCAGCCCCGAGCTGCGCCAACCCATCAACCAGGCAATCCAGGAGATCGCCGAAGCGACCGCTCGGAGCTACGGCTGCACCGCCGACGTCACCCTCAAGCCGCGCTATGAGGCGACGGTAAATCACGCGGATGCCGCCGAGGCATACCGCGATGCCCTGGCCGAAGAGTTCGGCAGCCACTGGCAGGCGAACATTCCCACCCCAATCATGGCGTCGGAGGACTTCAGCTACTATCTGGCCAACCGCCCCGGCGCCTTCGCCCTGATCGGCATGGCAGCGGAAGGCGGCGAGTACTGCCTGCCCTGCCACAATGCCCGCTACCAGTTCAACGACGCCCTCCTGGCACCCATGACCCGCATTTTCGCCCGCCTCGTCGGCGCCCCCCTGCCCGAATAATCGTCCTTACCTGCAAGCTCGCCCGCCCCCATTTTCCAAACCGAACTTGCAGGTACCGGAGATCTCTCCTACGTTCACCTGTACATGCCGAAAAACCCGAACGGGCACCAAGGCCTCTTGGTAAGCGCATGTTTCGTAAGCCTTCTGTCACCTTTCTGACAGGCTTTTACCCCACATCACAACAGATCAGCCCACCGGCAGGAGGACTAGATGGAGTTGTTTGAGCAATGGGAATCCAACATTCGCGGCTACTGCCGCGCCTATCCGACCGTGTTCACACGGGCCAGCAATGCCATGCAGTACGACGAGCAGGGCAAGGCCTATATCGACTTTTTCGCCGGGGCCGGCGTACTCAATTTCGGCCATAACAATCCGCGGATGAAGCAGGCCCTGATCGAATTCATCGAGAGCGACGGGGTCGCCCACAGCCTGGACATGTATACCACCCCCAAGCGGGATTTCATTCAGGCGTTTGTCGATACCGTCCTCAAGCCCCGCCACATGGATCACAAGCTTCAATTCATGGGCCCCACCGGTACCAACGCCGTGGAGGCCAGCCTGAAGCTCGCCCGACGGGTCACCGGGCGCACCGAAGTGGTCGCCTTTACCCAGGGCTTTCACGGCATGACCCTGGGCTCGCTGGCCTGCACCGCCAACCAGGCATTCCGCAACGCCGCAGGTGTGCCTCTGCAGCATGTCACCCGGGCCCCCTTCGAGAACAGCGTCGGCTGCGGCATGGGCTGCCTGGAAACGCTGAAAAACGCTTACAAAAACAGCTCCAGTGGCTACGAACGCCCTGCAGCCTTTCTGGTGGAGGTGATCCAGGCTGAAGGAGGGGTCAACGTCGCCAGCCGCGAGTGGCTAAGCCAAGTAGCTAACCTGGCCAACGAGCTGGGCGCACTGTTCATCGTCGACGAGATTCAGGTCGGCTGTGGCCGAACCGGAAGCTATTTCAGCTTCGACGGCATGGGACTGAACCCGGACATCATCTGTCTCGCGAAAGGGATCGGTGGTTTCGGCACCCCCTTGGCGATGAACCTGGTCAAACCGGAATATGACGCCCACTGGCAGCCTGGGGAGCACACCGGGACCTTCCGCGGCCAGGGGCTCTCCTTCGTCGCCGGGCGCGAGGCGCTGCGCTACTTTGAAGACGATACCCTGATGAACCAGGTAAAAGCCTACGGCGAGCAGATCGCCGCCACCCTGGCAGAGATCCACGGTCGCCACCCCGAGTTTGCCGTGCGCGGCCGCGGCATGATCCAGGGGCTGGATGTCAACGATGGCACCCTCGCTAAAGCGATTGCCAAGAGCTGCTTTGAAGACGGCCTGCTAATCGGCCCCTGCGGGGAAGGCGGCCGGGTTTTGAAGCTGATTCCGCCACTGACCATCGAGCAGAACACCCTGACGAGCGGTCTGGAGCGGTTCTCCGCGGCGGTTCAAAGCAATCTGGAGGGCTGACATGCGCGAACGCGACGATATGACGTTTCCTTTCTCGGAGTATCAACGCCGCCTTGGCGAATTGCGCCAGCACATGGCCGAGCGCCTGCTGGATGCAGTGATCATCTCCGATCCGGAAAACCTGATGTACCTAACCGATTACCAGACCACGGGGTACTCTTTCTTCCAGTGTCTGGTGGTGCCGATCAACGATGAACCCTTCATGATTACGCGCATGATGGAGGAGTCCAACGTCCACGCACGTACTTGGGTGGAGTTGACACGGCCCTACTCCGACAACGGTGACGCCATCCAGATGCTGATCGAGTCCCTGCGCGAATTCGGTCTCTCCGACAAGGTCATCGGCTACGAGCGCAATAGCTACTTCTTTCCCGCCTACCACCAGGACTACATCCATACCGCGTTCACCGGCGGCCGCCTGATGGACTGCTTCGGCATCGTCGAGCAGGGGCGGCGCTGCAAGTCTGCGGTGGAGCTGGAGGTGATGAAAAAAGCCGCCGTCGCCACCCGCGCCGGCATGGCGGCGGGGCTGGAGGCCTGCCAGGCAGGCACCAGTGAAAACGAAATCGGGGCCGCCGTATGCCAGGCCATGTTCAGCGCCGGTGGCGAGGTTCCCGCGGTGATGCCGTATATCACATCAGGCCCGCGCACCATGATCGGTCACGCCACCTTCGAAGGGCGTATCGTCCAACCCGGCGAGCACGTTTTCCTGGAAGTCGCCGGCTGTTACCGCCGCTATCACACGGCCATGATGCGTACCGCCATCTGCGGCGAGCTGAGTGACGCCATGCATAAAGCCCAGGAGACCATGAAGGAGGCACTCCGCCAAGTTCGTCTGTACATGCGCCCCGGCATGACCGTATCCGACGTCGACAACCTGGTGCGGAAAATCATCACCGATAACGACGTGGGTGCGCGTCTGATCACCCGCTCGGGCTACTCCATCGGGATCGCCTTCCCCCCCAGTTGGGACGAAGGCTATATCATCAGCCTCAAGCAGGCGGACGCCTCTGTACTCGAGCCGGGCATGACCTTCCACATTATCCCCTGGATGTGGGGGGTGGAAAGTGACAAGACCTGCGGTATTTCAGATACCTTTTATCTCACGGAAAACGGCTGCGAATCGTTTTTTTCAGACGTCCCCCAGGACTTTACCCTCAAGCCAGAAGGAGTGCCGAGCAGTCGCAAGGAGCTTGAACTGGTCACCGATAACAACGACCCCAAGAAAGCTTCGCTCAAGAAGACGAAAAAACCGTCCGATAATAAGGAGGCCTCATGCTGAGAGTGATCAACCCGACCACCGGAACCCTCTTGCACGACTACCCGGCCCTCAACCACGCCGAGCTGGACGAGCGCATGGAGGCCTCGGAGCAGGCCTATCGTGGCTGGCGCAAGCGCAGTTTTCCCCAACGCGCGGAGGTCCTGATGAATGTGGCGGGCTACCTGCGCGAGCACACGGACGAGCTGGCGCGCCCGATGACTGAAGAGATGGGAAAACCCGTGGGAGAGGCTCGAGGCGAAGTCCTCAAGGCCGCGTGGTGCGCCGAACATTACGCCGAACACGCCGAGGGCTACCTCGCCGCACAGACACTGGCCTCCGACGCAACCCGCAGCTACGTTCAGCACCTGCCGCTCGGCCCGGTACTGGGGATCCTGCCTTGGAATGCGCCCTTCTGGCTGGCCTTTCGTTTCGCCGCGCCGGCACTGATGGCCGGCAATACCTGCCTGATGAAGCACGACCCACACGTGCCCGCATGCGCAGAGGCAATCGCCGGCTGCTTCGAAGCTGCCGGGGCACCTGCAGGAACCTTTCAAAATCTACCTCTGCAAAACAACGACGTAGCTGCGGCTATTCAGCATCCCCGGGTACGCGCCGTCTCCTTTACCGGCTCGAGCGCAGCCGGGGGCAAAGTCGCAGCCACCGCCGCCGCTGCCATTAAGCCGGTGGTACTTGAGCTCGGTGGCTCCGACCCGGCCATCGTCCTGGCAGACGCGGACCTGGAAGAAGCCGCTAAAAACATCGCCCTTTCCCGCCTTATCAATGCTGGGCAATCCTGCATCGCAGCCAAACGCATCATCGTTGAGAGCCCAGCCTATGAGCGCTTCTTATCGCTGCTGCAGGCGGAGATGGAAAAATACCGTGTGGGCGACCCCAGCGATGAGCAGAACCAGATCGGGCCTATCGCTCGTTCGGACCTGAGGGATAATCTGGCCCGCCAAGTGCGAGCCACCATTGATGCCGGCGCACGCTGTCTGTTGGGGGGGACAATACCCGAAGGCGACGGCTTCTTTTATCCGGTGACCCTGCTCTGCGATGTTCACAACGACATGCCCGCTTGCCGGGAAGAGACCTTTGGCCCGGTCGCGGTCGTCCTCAAGGCCCGCGACTTAGCCCATGCTCTCGGCATCGCCAACGATACGGAGTACGGTTTGGCGGCTTCAATCTGGACCGATACTGCACGGGGAGAGGCCCTCGCCACGGAAATCGAAGCGGGCCAGGTGGTCGTTAACGGCTTGGTAAAAACAGACCCCCGGCTACCCAGCGGCGGCATCAAAAAATCGGGTATCGGGCGAGAACTGGGCCCTCACGGGATTTTTGAGTTCGTCAATGTGCAGCAGGTATGGGTAGGGCCTAAGGTCTAACGCTATCCGCGACCGCTCAAAAACCCCGGGACCAACGTAAAGGCGCAAAAGCTCACCGTATCTGACCCTACCGAGCCCCAAACGAAAAACCCCCGGCACAGTGTGCCGGGGGTTTCTCAGGATAAGGCGCTTGGCGATGACCTACTCTCACATGGGGAGACCCCACACTACCATCGGCGCTGGACCGTTTCACTTCTGAGTTCGGGATGGAGTCAGGTGGTTCCGGA
>NZ_JAEMGS010000009.1 GCF_017309075.1 Motiliproteus sp. SC1-56
CGGATACACCGTTGCCGCCACCGGTAACGAGTTGGATAACTCCATCACCTCCACCTACAACTACTACCGTGCCAACGATATCCTGGATGGTGGCTTGGGCGCCGACACCATGACAGGCGGTAACGGCGACGATACCTACTACGTCGACAACGCCGGCGACCAAGTGGTGGAAAATGCCAACCAGGGCACCGACACCGTCATCGCCAGCGTCAACCATACGCTGGCAGACTACGTCGAGAACCTGACCCTCAGCGGCAGCGCCGACCTCAACGCCACCGGCAACGCCCTCAACAACGTGCTCACCGGTAACGCCGGCAGCAACGTCCTCACGGGAGGGGCCGGTAACGACACCTTCCGCTTTGATCAGGCGCTGGATGCTGCCACCAACCTGGATATGCTCACCGACTTCACCGTCGGCAGTGACAAGATCCAGCTGGAAAACAGCATATTCACGGCGCTGACCAGTACCGGCGGCCTGGCGGCGGATCTATTCGTCAGCGGCGCCGGGGTGACCGAGGCGGCGGATGCGAACGACTACCTGATCTACGACAGCACCAGCGGCGCCCTCTACTACGATCCGGACGGATCGGGCGCAGAAGGCGCGGTGCAGTTTGCCTCGCTGTCGGCAGGGCTGGCGCTCTCAGCCGGAGACTTCACCGTCTCGTAATATGCCGAGCACCCGATCCAGGAGGACACGCTACCTCTTCGTCCACCAGAACTTCCCCGGCCAGTTTCCGCACATTGCGCGGGCGCTGGCCGAGCGAGGCGATGAGGTGATGGCGCTCGGGGAGACGGGCAACGTCAGCCGGCGGCCCTCTCCCCACCCGCGGATCAAGACCGTTGGCTATCCCGCCCCTGAAGGGGCGGGATCCCATACCCACCAGTACCTTCGTGGACTCGAAGCGCACGTCCGGCGGGGCCAAACGGTTCTCCGGGCATGTCTTTCACTCAAGCGACAAGGCTTTCAGCCCGACGTGGTGATCGCACACCCCGGCTGGGGGGAAGCCCTCTTTCTCAAGGAAGCCTGGCCCCAGGCTAGGCATATCCACTACCTCGAATTCTATTACCAGACTCAGGGCGCGGACGTTGGATTTGATCCAGCGTTCCCAGACAGTCTGGATGACCGTTGTCGAGTGCGCATCAAGAACGCCACTCAGCAACTCAGTTTCGAAGCCGCCGATGCCGCCATCTCGCCCACCGCGTGGCAAAAGTCCCGGTTTCCGCCTAGCTGGCAGCACAAAATTCACCTTTGCCACGACGGCATCGATACCGCGCGGATCCGGCCCGATGAAAAGGCTCAGGTTCAGGTTGGCGGACAAACACTAACCCGTGAGCAGGAAGTGGTGACCTTCGTCGCCCGTAATTTGGAACCCTACCGCGGATTCCACACCTTCATGCAGGCCGTTCCGCTGATTCTGGAGCAACGCCCTCAGGCGCATATCCTGATCGTCGGTGGCGACGGCGTGAGCTACGGCAAGCCCCCGGCGGATGCCGCCAGCTATCGGGAGCAGTACGTTGCCGCCTGGGGCAATTCGGTAGACCACAGCCGGGTTCACTTTCTGGGACACCTGCCCTACGCCGATTACCTGCGAGTGCTGCAAATATCGGCCCTGCACGTCTACCTGACCTACCCCTTCGTCCTCTCCTGGTCGATGCTCGAGGCCATGAGCGCCGGCTGCCTGGTGCTGGGGTCCGACACCAAGCCGGTGCGGGAGGTCATCCGGGACGGCGACAACGGCTTTCTGACCGACTTCTTCGATGCCCAGGCCCTGGCGTCCAGAGCCGCTAGCCTGCTGGCCAATCGCCAGGCGCTCACGCCGATTCGGGCCGCCGCCCGGGAGACAGCGTGCACCACCTACGACCTCCAAGGTATCTGCCTGCCGCGCATACTGGACCTGCTGGCCCCTCATCCCATCCTGACTTGATGTAAGGTTTCCATGGTTTCTCACGATCGCCCTTCCCTTTCACCGCTGCTCAGCCACCTGCGCCGCCCACTGGGCTATGCCCTTAGTTTCAGCGTTTTCGTCAACCTGATGCTGCTCGGCCCTGCCCTCTACATGTTGCAGGTGTTCGACCGGGTGCTGAGCAGTCGCAGCGAAGCCACACTGGCGATGCTGACGCTCGGCGTGGCCCTGCCCCTGCTGGCCATGAGCCTGGTCGATGCCGCCCGCGCGCGCCTGCTAATCGACGTTGCCAAGAAAATCGACGAGCGTCTGGCCGAGCCGGTGCTGCGGCGGATCATCCGTCGCTCCAGCTCCCCGGCGCCAGAAGCCCCTTCCAGCGGCTTGCGAGATGTCGCCACCCTGCGCACCTTCCTCGCCGGTCCCAGCATCCTGGCCCTGTTCGACGCGCCCTGGATGATCGCCTTCGTCGCAGTCATCTACCTGTTTCATCCGGCGCTGGGCGCCATCGCGTTGGGTGGCGCCGTGCTGTTGATGCTACTGGCCTGGGCCAGCGAGCGCACCAACCGGCGCACCCTGACGGAGCTTGCCAACACCAGCGCACAGGCAAGTCGGCTGATCGACCAGGGGATCCGAAACGCCGATGTCATTAACGGCATGGGCATGGCATCCACCTTTGCTGAGCGCTGGCACGGCGAAAACGCAAAAGCCCTCACCCTGATGCAGCAGAGCGGCAACCGGGGCAGCACCTTCCTCGCCATCACCAAGTTCCTGCGCCAAAGCACCCAGGTCGCGATGATGGGAACGGGGGCCTGGCTGGTCATCGACGCCAGCGTCACCCCGGGGGTCATGATTGCCGGGACCATTTTGTTTGGGCGCGCCATGGCGCCCGTGGAAGCCCTGATCGGCAACTGGAACGGTCTGGTCGGCGCCCGCGACGCCTGGAGCCGGCTCGACACCCTGCTGGCCGAAGGCGCGGATGAGCCGGAGCGCACGCCGCTGCCCACGCCGCAGGGACGCCTGCAGGTGGAGCAGGTCGCCCTGCCAGGAATCCATGCCGACGCGCCGATTCTACGCCAGGTCGACTTCACCCTGGCCGCCGGTAAATCACTCGGCATCCTGGGGCCCAGCGGCGCCGGCAAGTCCAGCCTGGGAAAAATTCTGGTCGGCATCTGGCGCCCCGGAGCCGGTAAGGTTCGCATCGACGGCGCTGAGCTCCACCACTGGGACCCGGACCTGCTTGGCCCGCACCTGGGCTACCTGCCGCAGGATGTCGAACTGTTCCCGGGTACGGTGGCGGACAATATCGCCCGTTTTCAGCCCGGCGCAGGGGAGGAGGTGGTCGAGGCCGCCCGGCTCGCCCACGCCTACGCCATGATTCTCAAGCTTCCCCAGGGGTTCGACACCCGTGTCGGCGAAGGCGGCATTCGCCTTTCGGCCGGCCAGGCCCAGCGCATCGGGCTCGCCCGGGCGCTGTTCCGAAGCCCCAAGATCATTGTCCTTGACGAGCCCAATGCCAACCTGGATACCGAGGGGGAGCAGGCCCTGGTGCACGCCCTTCAGCAGATGCAGCGCCAAGGGACGACCCTGGTGATGGTGACCCATAAACCCGCCCTGGTCGCCACCCTCGACTACTTGCTGGTGATGCGCGAAGGCAGGGTGGAGATGATGGGCCCCCGTGAGCCGGTGCTGGCACGCCTTGGCGAAGCGGGCGCGCCTCAACCGCTCCGGTCGGCACAGGAGGTCAGCGCATGAGCCGGCAAACCAACTCCACCCCATTCTCCGGCCAGCGCCTCGGCGTCCTGGCCATCATCCTATTCATCCTGGCCTTTGCCGGCTGGATGTGGCTTGCTCCCCTGCACAGCGCCGTGGTCACCGCAGGCCAGGTGAAAACCGCGACCAACCGCACCTTCGTGCAGCACACCGACGGTGGCGTGGTGAAGGATATCCGGGTGCGCAACGGCGACAGCGTCAAGGCGGGACAGGTGCTGCTGGAGCTTGAGAACGTCAGCATCGATGCCAACCAGGAGCTGCTGCGCGAGCTGGTGTTTTTGGAGTCGATCAAACTGGCGCGGCTGGACGCAGAACAACAACTCGAACCGAACTTTGCCCTGGGTGAAGCCGAGCTGGACAAAGCGTACCACCGTCATCATGACACGGGCGCTTTCGACAGGGCCTACCTTAGGGAACTGAAAATCTTTCGCACTCGGCGTCACCTGCTCGATGAACAGCTCGCAAGTTACCAGCAACAGCTGCAGGCGGTAATCGACGAGCAACAGGCCCTTGACCGTCAGAAAGAGGCGACGTTAAACGCGGTGCGCCTGGCCCGCGACGAACTGGACCTGAACGCCAAACTGGTCGACAGCCAGTACATTCCCCGCGCCCGCCTGCTTTCCCTGGAGCGCATGGTCGCCGAACTCAGTGCGCGCCAGGGCGAGCACGAAGCCATGCTGGCCAAGTCAGTCCAGCGGAAAAACGACCTCCAGCTGCGCATCGCCGCAACACGCAACGAGTACCAGCGGATCGCGGCGGAGGAGTACAAGGCGGGCCACCAGCGCCTGGTGGAGCTGCGCGAGCGCCTGAGACCGGCCGAGGACGCGGCCCGGCGTAAGGCGGTGCTGGCGCCGGTTTCCGGCAAGGTGGTCAACCTCAGAATCAACTCACCGGGCGAAGTAGCCGCGCCCCGCGAACCGCTCATGGAGCTGGTGCCCGACGACGCCCCCCTGCTGATCGAAGCCCGGGTGGGGGTCGATGCCATCAAGCACCTGCACCTTGGACAGCCCACGGAACTGCGCTTTACGACCTTCAACGCCCGCACCACTCCGCTGACCCGGGGTGACCTGACCTACATCTCCGCCGATGCGCTGGCCGACCGGGATGGGATACCCCGCTACACCATTCAGGTCGAGCCGCGGCAGGAGGCGTTGGAAAACGCCGGCATCGCCACCCTCAAGCCGGGAATGGCCGCCGAGGTTTACGTGCTCGTGGAGAGCCGCACCGTGCTGGAATACCTCCTGGCGCCGATTCACGACACTCTCAGGCGCTCGCTCAGGGAGCCTTAACCCGCCGTAACCAACAGTCCGACAGGGGCGAACCTCGCCTCTGTCGGCTACCCCCCAAGACGTGCCAGAAGCGCTTGCTCCTGCACCCAGGAACAGCCTCAACTGAGCAGCTAATACGCTGATATAAAATCATTTATAAAGCACGCCTACCGACCATACAGCGCGCCTATCGCCACCATAGCAAAATTGAATTTCCGCTATCGGTCGACTTGATAAAAACTGAAAAATACCGAGTCTGCCCCCCGGTGGCAGAGTCGAGATAAGCGGTACGACCGGCCACTCGAGGGCACCCGTCTAACCCTTTGCCTGGGTCTGACGGAGAGAATGATGAACCCCACTCGAGGGAGGCACCACTCCATGAACACCCATCACAAACCCCTCATCAGCAAAATGGCGATTGCGCTGGCGACCGCCGCCCTGGTCTCTGCCGGTCCGGCACTGGCCCAGGGAGACCCCAAACCCAACAGTTACTGGTGGCCCAACCAAGTCGACCTGACGCCGCTGCGCGCTCACAGCCCGGAATCAAACCCGCTGGGCGATGATTTCGATTACGCCGCGGCCTTCGCAGCCCTCGATCTCGAGGCGGTGAAAAAAGACATCGAAACAGTCATGACCACCTCGCAACCCTGGTGGCCGGCGGACTATGGCCACTACGGCCCCTTCTTCATCCGCATGGCGTGGCACAGTGCAGGTACCTACCGCGAGGCCGATGGCCACGGTGGCGCCGGCGGCGGCCAGCAGCGCTTCGAACCCCTCAACAGCTGGCCCGACAACGCCAACCTGGACAAGGCACGGCGTCTGCTGTGGCCAGTCAAGCAGAAGTACGGTAGCGCCCTCTCCTGGGCGGACCTGATGGTACTCACCGGTAACGTGGCGCTGGAGTCCATGGGCTTCAAGACCTTTGGCTTTGCCGGCGGTCGCGAGGACGACTGGGAGCCGGACCTGGTCTACTGGGGGCCCGAGGGCGAGTGGCTGGCGGACAAACGCTACAGCGGTGACCGCGAGCTCGAACAGCCTCTCGCTGCGGTGCAGATGGGGCTGATCTACGTGAACCCGGAAGGCCCCAACGGTAATCCCGACCCGCTGCTGGCCGCGAAGGACATTCGCGACACCTTTGGCCGTATGGCCATGAACGACGAGGAGACTGTGGCCCTCATCGCCGGTGGCCATACCTTTGGTAAAGCCCACGGCGCACGCGATCCCAGCGACTGCGTGGGGCCGGAACCGGGCGCCGCGCGCATCGAACAGCAGGGCTTTGGCTGGGAGAACCGCTGCGGCAGCGGCAAGGGCGCCGACACCATCACCAGTGGTCTGGAAGGTGCCTGGTCGGCCAACCCCGTGGCCTGGACCACCCAGTACCTGGATAACCTGTTCGCCTACGAATGGGTCAAGACCAAGAGCCCGGCCGGCGCCACCCAGTGGATCCCCGCTGACGGTCAGGCGGCCAACACCGTCCCGGACGCTCACGACCCGGACAAGAAGCACCCCCCTATCATGTTCACCACCGACCTGGCGCTGAAGTTCGACCCCGCCTACCGGGAAATCGCCCAGCGCTTCCAGAAGAACCCGGACGCCTTCGAGCAAGCGTTCGCCAAGGCCTGGTTCAAGCTGACCCACCGTGACATGGGGCCCCGGGCCCGTTACGTGGGCAACGAAGTGCCCGATGCCATGCTGCTGTGGCAGGACCCGGTGCCGCCAGTCGAACACGCCCTGATCGATGACGGCGATATTGCCAATCTCAAGAAGCAGATCATCAACTCGGAGCTCAAGCGCGCCGCGCTGGTCCGCACCGCCTGGGCCGCTGCCGCCTCCTACCGCAACACCGATATGCGCGGCGGCGCCAACG
Organism: Motiliproteus sp. SC1-56; assembly: GCF_017309075.1. Taxonomy (GTDB): domain Bacteria; phylum Pseudomonadota; class Gammaproteobacteria; order Pseudomonadales; family Balneatricaceae; genus Motiliproteus. Next base: position 6,810 of record NZ_JAEMGS010000009.1, read on the forward strand.
GGGGCCGCATCGCCCTGGCGCCGCAACGGGACTGGCCGGTCAACAACCCGGATGAGCTGGCCAAGGTGTTGGACAAGCTGACCCAGATTCAGCAGAACTTCAACGCCGGCCAGGCCGATAAGCAGGTGTCCCTCGCCGACCTGGTGGTCCTGGGCGGCGCCGCCGCCATCGAGGCCGCCGCCGCCAAGGCAGGCCACGAGATTGAAGTGCCCTTCCACCCGGGCCGCACCGACGCCACCCAGGAGCAGACCGACGTAGAGGCGTTCGCACTGCTCGAACCCAAGGCGGATGCATTCCGCAACTACTTTGACAGCAGCAATCGCCGCTCACCCACCGCGATGCTGGTGGAGCGTGCCGCCCTGCTCGATCTGACCGTGCCGGAGATGACCGCACTGCTGGGCGGAATGCGTGCCCTTGGCGCCAACGCAGACGGCAGTGAGCACGGTATCTTCACCGACCGCGCCGGCACCCTGAGCAACGACTTTTTCGTCAACCTGCTGGACCTCTCCACCGAGTGGCGCAAGGCTGAGGGCACCGAAGGCCTGTACGAAGGCGTCGACCGCAACAGTGGCAAGGTGAAATGGACCGCAACCCCGGTCGACCTGGTGTTCGGCTCCAACGCAGAGCTGCGCGCTGTGGCCGAGGTCTATGCCGCCAACGACGGTGCGGAGCTGTTCGTCGAGGACTTCGTCAAGGCGTGGTCCAAGGTCATGACCCTCGATCGCTTCGACCTCGCCGATCGCGACTAACGCGCGCCCGCTGCGCCCAGGGGACGGAGAGCAAACTCCGTCCCCTCGGAATTAACGCGGCCTGACTGAACCCGGCCTTTCAATTCCCCCCTTACCCCTTACCCCGTCCCAATCCCTGTTCCCTGTTCCCTGTTCCCTGTTCCCTGTTAAATAATTCGACAGCTCTCCCCCAGAGGCGCGGCAACGCGTTGCAAGCTACAGTTGCAACACCCCAAACGCCCACGAACCGTACCTCTAGCCAAGGAGATTCCATGCCCAGCAAGCACCGCATCATTCCGGCGATTATTGTCTGGCTGGCGCTGGTCCCCCAGGCCTTTGCCGATTCAGGGGCGGCGCTGCGCCAGGCTGCGACCCGGGGAGATCTTGCGACCGTCGAGGCGCTGCTAGCCCAGGGAGTGCCCGTGGACGAACCGGACCAGCGGGGAATGACCGCCCTGCTCCTCGCCACCTGGAACAACCACCCGGAGGTGGCCCGGGTGCTGATCGCCGAGGGCGCTGACGTCAATGCCCAGGATGTGATTCAGGACAGCCCCCACCTGGTGGCCGGTGCCGAGGGACGAGCCGAGATCATGGCCCTGACCCTGACCAACGATGCCGATCTCAACCTGCTCAACCGCTACGGCGGCAACGCCCTGATTCCCGCCTGCGAGCACGCCCACGTGGACGTGGTGCGCCAGTTGATCGAAGCCGACATCAACCTGGACCTGGTCAATAACCTGGGCTGGACCTGCCTGCTGGAGGCGGCGATCCTGGGCCGCGACGACGAAGATCACTTGACCGTGGTAAGAATGGTACTGGAAGCCGGAGCCGACCCCAATATCGAAGACCGGTCGGGAATCACCGCGCTGCAGCACGCACGCCGGCGAGGATTTGAGGGCATGGCCGCCCTGCTGGAGGCGGCGGGAGGACGCTAAGGCTGCAGGGTGGCCAGAAACCGCTGACAGATATCCCGCACCGCGACGGATACTCGAAGCCTTCGCAAAAGCATGTACAACCCACCGACTTTACGATGCAGAAAAAGCACATCCGGCGGCGGCATGCGGGTATAGCGCCGTTCCAGGCGCAAAGCGAGTACCCGCTCACTCATCCGTCGGGCAAGCGCCGAAGCCCCAAAATCATAAGACGGGACCCGGAAGGGTTGAAACGCATCGTGCAACAGCCCGCAAATGGTCTCTTGGTAAAACGCCGGATCACTTTCCCCCAAATAACCGATCGCAAGCGCCGCCTGGTACAACCGCGCGCCGTCATTGTCCATTCCCGCCTGCAACAGTCGGCGCAAAGCATGACGCCGCTCCGCCGGAAAGCGCCTTACCGCCCCGAAATCGAGCAGCTGCAGCCGCCCTGACTGCGGGCAGTAGCGATAATTGGCGAAGTTGGGGTCGGTTTGCACTACGCCCCAGGCGAGCACTTCCCGCAGGGCCAGCTCAACCAGCGCAACGGCCACGGCTTCCCGTTCACCCGACGTACGTCCGACGAGCCGCTCGATGGGCACACCGTCCAGGTAAGACATCGCCAGCACCCTGTCGGTGGAAAGCGCTGGGTCTACGCTGGGAACCTGAAAACGCCCATCGCCCTCGAGCAGCTGAGCCATGGCAGCGAGGTGGCCTGACTCGGCCGAATAGTCGGCTTCTTCATGCAGCTGCCGACGGGCCACCTCCAGCAACGGCGCCAGTTCCACTTCATCCGGCACCAGCCGGATCAGTCGCAGCAACGCCGCCACGTTATCCAGGTCACTGTCGATGCTTTCGCGAATCCCGGGGTACTGGACCTTCACCGCCAGCCGGCGTCCATCCAGCGTCTCGGCCTCGTGAACCTGGCCGATGGAGGCAGCGGCCAGCGGCCTAGGCGAAAAGTAACGGAAACGGCGCCGCCAGCCCTCTCCCCAGGCCTCTTTGAGCACCGGCTCCAGCTGGTCCGCCGGCAGGGCATCAGCCTTCTCGCGCAGCTGGGCGAGAATTTCGGCGAGCTCTGCCGGCAACAGGTCTCCGGCGTCCATGGAGAGCAACTGCCCAAGCTTCATCGCCGCGCCGCGCATCTGAGCCAGGCGTCCCGCAACCTGATTCAGGTTATCGGCACTGGCCAGCAGCTGCGACAAGCCCTGGCGGCGTCCCCGCCCGATCTCCCTCGCACCGGCCGCCACGGTGTTCAGTCCCACTGAACCGACCAGCCAACCCAGATGAGCAAGTCGCGCCAAGCGGCCCCTGGGCAGGGAACGGGCTTTGTCCATGGTCTCCTCCATTCTCGGCTTCTCTGGTTACGCGCCGGCGACGGCTACAGATCACCCCCGGGCGTTGGGCGAGCTCATCGATAGTTATGGGCATCGAGCCGGATAACTGACCGGAGCTGCGGGCTTGACCGGCTTTCCGCTAAACCGGCTCCGCTAACAGGAGCAAGCCAGAGCCCTCAGTGACAGAGCCGGATCCAGACCAGCTCCAGGCGGAAGGGCCCCGCGCGCTTGTCCCCGGTCATCAAACCGAACTGCCGCACCCTCGCTGGCGACAGAGCAGGGGCCTCCCTCAGCACCCGCCCGCGAAATGCCGCCTCGAAAGCGCTCCAGGGCAGGGTCAGCTCCTGCCAGTGGTTGGCCCGGGGCTGAAAGCAAGCCCGGTAGAGGATGCCGTCAAAGGCGTCGTCGGTTTTAAGCCGCAGCTGGTAACGGCGCCCATCCCCGCGGACACGCAGCGCAAGGCCGCTTGACGAACCCGAATCAAAAGCCTCAGGGGCACGGCGTACGGAAGCAAAGCCGCCGTTGTTGGCCAGGGAGACCTCTCCCTCAAAGACACCCCGACCCTCTTCGTATCGCAGGCGAGCCACGGAACATCCTCCCATAACGGCATCGCTGATAGGCTGCCAACGGCAGGCCTCTTCGGGGTTCTGAAAATCGATCAGCATGCCGCCGCCCGCTCCCATTATGGTTTGGCTGTTAGCCTAGTCAAAACCGGGCGGGAGTGGTCGGCGATGGGGGCTCGGGGGCGTGCAAGCCGCCCCCTTTCGGGCCCGGTTCAGATATTGGCGATGCGGTTGAGGCCGGCGATCGCCGCCACCCGGTAGGCCTCGGCCATGGTGGGGTAGTTGAAGGTGGTGTTGACGAAATACTTGAGGGTATTTGCCTCGCCTTCCTGCTGCATGATGGCCTGACCGATGTGGACGATCTCGGAGGCGCGGTCACCGAAGCAGTGGATACCCAGAATTTCCAGGGTTTCGCGGTGGAAGAGGATCTTCAGCATGCCGACCGGCTCGCCGATAATCTGCGCCCGGGCAATATCCTTGAAGAAGGCCTGGCCGACTTCGTAAGGCACCTTGGCGGCCGTCAGCTCCATTTCTGTCTTACCCACGGAGCTGATCTCGGGAATGGTGTAGATCCCGGTCGGCACCGAGTCGACGTAGCGGAAGTCGTCGGATTTGAGCATATCGGAACTCGCCGCCCGGCCCTGGTCGATGGCCGCCGAAGCGAGGCTCGGCCAACCCACCACGTCGCCGGCGGCGTAAACGCCCTCGACCCCGGTGCGGTAGTGATCATCGACGTTCAGCTGGCCGCGGCTGTCAGCCTCAAGACCGATGTTCTCCAGCCCCAGGTCGTCGGTATTGCCGGTGCGGCCGTTACACCACAGGAAGGCGTCGGCGCGGATCTTCTTGCCGGATTTCAGGGTCAGCAGCACGCCGTGGTCGTCCCCTTCCACCACTTCGTACTCCTCGTTGTGGCGAATGGTGCAGCCGTTGTTACGCAGGTGATAGCTGAGGGCGTCGGAAATCTCGTCGTCCATGAACGAAAGCAGCCGGTCACGGTTGTCGATCAGGTCAACCTTGACCCCGAGCCCGGCGAAGATCGAGGCGTACTCGCTGCCGATAACCCCGGCGCCGTAAACGATCAGGGTACGCGGGGTGTGCTCGAGCTTGAGAATGGTGTCGGAGTTGTAGATCCGCGGGTGGGTGAAATCGATATCGGTGGGGGTATAGGGCCGGGAACCGGTAGCGATCACCACGTTCTTGGCTTTCAGGATATCGTCAGCCCGTTGCGCGTGCTGGATCCGCACGGTGTTGGCGTCCTCGAACTTGGCGCGGCCGAAGTAGACGTCGATGCGGTTGCGAGCATAGAAGCCGGTGCGCAGCATCACCTGGTTGGCAATGACCTTCTCGGCGCTTTTCAGTACCTTGGGAAAGGAGAACCAGCGCGGCTCGCCGATATCCCGGAACATGGGGTTGGTGTTGAACTCGATGATCTGCTTGACCGAGTGACGCAGCGCCTTGGACGGGATGGTGCCGACATGGGTGCAGTTGCCGCCGACCTGGTCACGAATCTCAACCACTGCGACGCGCCGGCCCTTTTTGGCCGAGTTCATCGCCGCTCCCTCTCCGGCCGGCCCTGAACCAATCACAACCACGTCATAGTCATAAACCGCCATTCGTTTCCCCTATTACTGTCTAAGAATCCTTTGGAGCAGCCGCATGCGGCCCCCGGCCTGCCTCTTCACGCGCCGGCATTCGCTGTTACGGCGTTGCCTATTGCTTCGCAGCGTTAATTCGCCGGGCTTTCACCCGTAGCCACTGCCTTCAGCGCTTGGGCAGTTCGTAGGCGAGATCGCCCCCCTGCTCGGAGGCAGTCTTGCCCTTTTTCTCTTCGTTTTCGCACTTGTTGGGATCGTCCCCGCAGACCGGGCAGATGTAATCCTTCTCCCCCAGTGCGGCACCGACGCCCCCGCAGGAGCCCTTGATGGGTTTGCGCCCCATGACCACGCCCACGGAGGCGCCAACGATAACCAGCAGCAAAATAGCAAAGGTAAAGATGAAGGTTTCCATTGGATTACCTCACTGAATCAGATACGGGTCGAACTGAGGCGTGGCATATTCCACAAACCCCTCGTCACCCTTGATAATAAAAAACGCCGCCAGTTCCATCCGTTCGGCAAGAGCCCGCCCCCGCTCATCTCCCAACACCATCAGGGCCGTGGCCAAAGCATCGGCCCGGGCACAGGAGGAATCCAGCACAGTCACCGAGGCGAGCTTGTGCGCAATGGGGCGCCCGCTGGTGGGGTCGATGGTGTGCGAATAGCGCACCCCGTTTTCCTCAAAGTAGTTGCGGTAGTCGCCGGAGGTGGCGATGGCCGTATCCTGCACCCGAATGATCCGCTGTACCGCCCGGGTCTCGCTGCGAGGACTTTCAATGGCGATTTTCCAGGCTTCGCCACCGGGCTTGGTCCCCTGGGCTCGAAGCTCGCCGCCTACCTCCACCAAAAATGCGTCGGTTTCCGTCGCTAGCGCTTCTGCCAGCTGATCGACCGCGTAGCCCTTGGCGATGGCGGAGAGGTCGAGGTAGGCGTTGTTATGTTTACGCAACGCCGGCGGCGCCTCTCGCACCTCGATGTTTCGATAACCGATCTCCTCGCGGGTACGGTCAATGATTTCTTGGGAAGGAGCCTTGGATATGGCCGCCCCCGGTCCGAACCCCCAGAGGTTCACCAACGGACCGACAGTCATATCAAACGCGCCTTGCGACAATTCGCTGATCTCAATTCCCAGCGCCACCACCCGCCCGGTCTCTTCGGACACGGCCTGCCACTGCCCGCTGGCCTCGCGGTTGAAACGGCTTAGTTCCGAATCGTCCCGGTACGTGGACATGCGTCCCTCGATGCGGTCCAGGATGCCTTGCAAGCGTGCCTGCAGAGGGTCGAGATCAAGGTTGGCCGGGCCAACCAGCTTCACGCTGTAGCTGGTGCCCATGGTGGCACCCTGCAAAACGTGAACGACGGCCTCGCGGCCGCCGTTAGAGCAACCGCTCAGCGCCAGCAGGGTCAGCCCGAGGGCTGCCCAGCGGACGAGAACGGCTGCATTACAAAGCGTGACCATTAACTGCCGTTAGCCACCGAAGTCGTCGAGGAGAATGTTCTCGGGCTCGACGCCCAGGTCTTCCAGCATCTTGATCACGGCCGAGGTCATCATCGGCGGTCCACACATGTAGTACTCGCAATCCTCAGGCGCCTCGTGGTCCTTCAGGTAGTTTTCGTACAGCACGTTATGGATAAAGCCGGTGTAGCCGTCCCAGTTATCCTCGGGCAGCGGATCGGACAGGGCCAGGTGCCACTCGAAGTTGGGGTTTTCCTCGGCCAGCTGGTCGAACTCTTCCTGGTAGAAGGCTTCGCGCATGGAGCGGGCGCCGTACCAGTAGGAGATCTTGCGGGTGGACTTCAGGCGCTTGAGCTGGTCAAAGATGTGCGAGCGCATGGGGGCCATACCGGCACCGCCGCCCACGAAGACCATCTCGGCGTCGGTGTCCTTGGCAAAGAACTCACCGAAGGGACCGTACACGGTAACCTTGTCGCCGGGCTTGAGGCTGAAGACGTAAGAGGACATCTTGCCGGGGGGCACGTCGTCACGTCCGGGGGGCGGTGTGGCCACACGGATGTTGAACTTGACCACGCCCTTCTCTTCCGGGTAGTTCGCCATGGAGTAGGCGCGAATCACGGTCTCGTCGACCTTGGAGACGTAACGCCAGATGTTGAACTTGTCCCAGTCGGGGTGGTACTCCGGATCGATGTCGAAGTCCTTGTAAGCCGCAACGTGGGGCGGGCATTCAAGCTGCACGTAGCCACCGGCGCGGAAGTTTACGTCCTCGCCCTCGGGCAGACGCAGGGTCAGCTCCTTGATGAAGGTGGCGACGTTGGGGTTGGACTCAACGGTACACTCCCACTTCTTCACGCCGAAGACGTCGTCTTCCACTTCGATCTTCATGTCCTGCTTAACAGCCACCTGGCAGGAAAGACGCCAGCCTTCGCGCTTCTGGCCCTTGGTAAAGTGGCTCTCTTCAGTGGGCAGCATGTCGCCGCCCCCGTCCTCGACGATACACTTGCACTGCGCGCAGGTACCGCCGCCGCCGCAGGCCGAGGAGAGAAAAATCCCCTGGCCGGCGAGGGTGCCCAGCAGCTTGTCGCCGGCCGGGACCTTGATGGTTTTTTCGGGATCGCCATTGATCTCGATCGTCACATCACCGCTGTTGACCAGCTTGGAGCGGGCGAAAAGAATCACCGCTACCAGCGCCAGTACCACGGCTGTGAACATGATTACACCGAGTATAATTTCCATGTTCGTTTAACCTTTTATTGATCCGTACCGCGCAGCCTTAGAGCTGCACCCCAGAGAAGGACATAAAGCCCAGCGACATCAGACCGACGGTGATGAAGGTGATGCCGAGGCCGCGCAGGCCGTGGGGCACGTCGCTGTACTTGAGCTTCTCGCGGATTCCCGCCAGGGCGGTGATGGCCAGGGCCCAGCCCAGACCGGCACCCAGGCCGTACACCACGGACTCGCCGAAGTTGTAATCCCGCTCCACCATGAACAGTGCACCGGCCATGATGGCGCAGTTTACGGTGATCAGCGGCAGGAACACCCCCAGGGCGTTGTAAAGCGGCGGGAAGTACTTATCCAGGATCATCTCCAGGATCTGTACCATGGCCGCGATAACCCCGATGTAGGAGATGTATCCCAAAAAGCTCAGGTCCAGCTCAGGCAGGCCGGCCCAGGAGAGGGCGCCGTCAGCCAGCAGGTAGGTGTAGATCAGGTTGTTGATCGGCACGGTGATGCCCAGCACCACGATAACCGCAACGCCCAGACCGATGGCGGTCTGCACCTTCTTGGAGATGGCGATAAAGGTACACATCCCCAGGAAGAAGGCGAGGGCCATGTTCTCGATGAAAATCGATTTAATGAACAGGCTAATATAATGTTCCACGACTCTCTCCTCTTACTTGGTGTTGGGCGCGATGGTGAACTCGGGCTGTTCCACCTGGTTCTTCTTCCAGGCGCGCAGCCCCCAGATCATCAGGCCGATGACAAAGAAAGCCGAGGGCGGCAGCAGCATCAGGCCGTTGGCCACGTACCAGCCGCCGTTGTTCACCAGCGAGAAGATCTCGACACCGAACAGGGAGCCGGAGCCGAACAGTTCGCGGATAAAGCCGACGAACATCAGCACCGCACCGTAGCCCAGGCCGTTACCGATACCGTCCATGAAGCTGATGCCGGGGGCGTTCTTCATGGCGAAGGCTTCGGCCCGCCCCATCACGATGCAGTTGGTGATGATCAGACCGACGAATACCGACAACTGCTTGGACAGGTCGTAGACGAAGGCCTTGAGCACCTGGTCAACTACGATTACCAGGGAGGCAATGATGGTCATCTGCACGATGATCCGAATGTTGTTCGGAATATGGTGCCGGATCAGGGACACGAACAGGTTGGAGAACCCGGTGACGGCGATAACCGCCAGCGACATGACCAGCGCCACCTTGAGGGAGCTGGTAACCGCCAGGGCCGAGCAGATCCCGAGGATCTGCAGGGCGATGGGGTTGTTCTCAAAGACCGGTTTTGTGACGACTTCTTTAACTTGAGACATGATTAAACCTCTCCTGAACGCAGTTTGGCCAGGAAGGGCGCGTAGCCGTTCTCACCCAACCAGAACTGAACCAGATTGGTGACGCCGTTGGAGGTCAGGGTGGCGCCGGCCAGGCCGTCGATCTTGTGCTCGGCGTTGGCGGTGCCCTGCTCAACCTTGCCCTTGATCAGACCGATGGCCGGATCCAGGGGATTGTCGGCGTAGACTTCCTTACCCGGCCAGAGCGCTTTCCAGCTGGGGTTGTCCACCTCGCCGCCAAGGCCGGGGGTTTCGGCGTGCTCATAGAAGCCGAGACCGACGATGGTGTTCAGGTCGCCTTCCAGGGCCATGAAACCGTAGAGGGTAGACCAGAGCCCCTTGCCGTGGATCGGCAGAATCAGCTTCTGGAGCTTATCGCCGTCCTTGACCATGTAGAGGGTCTTGTAGCGCGAGTGGCGCTTGATCCCAGCCTGGTCAGCGTCACCGCTCAGGGTGATCGCCGCGGCAGGGTCCTTGGCGGCCTTGCGCTCGTCGAGTTTGAGCGGATCGACGTCATCGGCCCAGGTGTTGGTCTCCAGGTCCAGTACCCGTGCGGTGATCTGGTTGTCAAAGACCTGGTTGATATCCTGCCCCTGGATCTCGATCTGAGCCGCGGCCAGGATATTGCTCTTCATGTCCAACGCCTTGTTCGCCTCCTGCATGGGCTTGAGGCCCACGGCGGCGGCCGATACAAGCACCGCGCAGACTACGCAGAGCGAGATGGTGACGATCAGCGTTTTGGAGATGGTATCGTTGTTAGTGGACATTGCGCAGCTTCCTCCGCTTGATGTTGGCCTGCACCACGAAGTAGTCGATCAGCGGCGCAAAGAGGTTGGCGAACAGGATCGCCAGCATCATGCCTTCGGGGAAGGCGGGGTTGACCACACGGATCAGCACCACCATGACGCCGATCAGCGCGCCGAACCACCACTTGCCGGTGTTGGTCATGGACGCGGAGACCGGGTCGGTCGCCATAAACAGCATACCGAAGGCGAAACCACCCATTACCAGGTGCCAGTGCCAGGGCACGGCGAACAGCGGGTTGGTATCGGAGCCGATCAGGTTGAACAGCAGGGTCATGCCGATCATGCCCACCATCACGCCGGCGACGATGCGCCAGGCCGCGATCTTGAAGAACATCAGCAGGCCGCCGCCGATCAGCAGCGCCAGGGTGCTGGTCTCGCCCACGGAGCCCTGAATGTTACCCATGAAGGCGTCCATCCAGGTGATGTTGTTGGCCAGGATCTCTTCCACCCCACCGGTCTGAGCCAGGCTCAGGATGGTGGCGCCGGAGAAACCGTCCACCGCGGTCCAGACCGCGTCACCGGAGAGCTGCGCCGGGTAGGCGAAGAACAGGAAGGCACGGCCGGCCAGGGCCGGGTTGAGGAAGTTCTTGCCGGTACCGCCGAAAACTTCCTTGCCGATCACCACGCCGAAGCTGATGCCCAGGGCTACCTGCCACAGCGGAATGGTGGGCGGCAGGATCAGGGCGAACAGCACGGAAGTAACGAAGAAGCCTTCGTTGACTTCGTGGCCGCGCTTCATGGCAAACAGCACTTCCCAGAAACCACCAACGATGAAGGTCACCAGGTAGATCGGCAGGAAGTAAGCCGCGCCGTAAATGAAGTTATCCCAGATGCTGTCGGGGTTGTGACCGGCCAGGGCGTCGATGATCGCGCCACGCCAGCCGACCGCCTCGGTCAGGCCCATGGCCTCCATGGCGGTGTTGGCCTGGAAGCCCACATTCCACATGCCGGCGAACATCGCCGGGAAGGTGCACATCCACACCAGGATCATCATCCGCTTCAGGTCCACGGCGTCGCGCACGTGAGCGGTGGTCTTGGTGATCTGGCCGGGGGTGTAGAAAATGGTATCGACCGCTTCATAGAGGGCGTACCAGTTTTCGTACTTGCCACCCTTGTGGAAGTGCGGCTCGAGTTTGTCCAAGTAGGAACGAATGCTCACAATCAGCCCTCCTTCTCGATGGTGGTGAGGTTGTCACGGAGGATGGGGCCGTACTCGTACTTGCCGGTACAGGCGTAGGTGCACAGGGCGAGGTCTTCCTCGTCCAGCTCCAGCGCGCCCAGGGCAATGGCGCTGTCCATGTCCTTGACCACCAGTGCGCGCAGCAGCTGGGTGGGCAGGATATCCAGGGGCATGACCTCTTCAAACTGCCCCACCGGCACCATGGCCCGCTCGGAACCGTTGGTGGTGGTGGTGAAGCCGATCTTCTTGCCACCCAGCTTGCCGGTGACCACGTTCAGCAGGGAGAACTTCTCCTTGCCCGGGGCGATCCAGCCCATGAAGTCACGGGAACGCCCTTCCAGCAGTACGCTCACCTGGTTGGTGTAGCGAGACAGGAAGGCGAAGGGGCCTTCTGCGGTGCGGCCACCGAACACGGAGCCGGAGATCACCCGGTTGTCTGCGTTCTTGACCTTGCCGGCAACCAGTTCGTCGGTGTTGGCACCCACGCGGGTGCGGACCAGCTGCGGCTCGGAAACCTGGGGGCCGGCCAGCGCGACAACGCGCTCAACGTAGAGACGCCCGGTGGTGAACAGTTTGCCCACGGCAATCACGTCCTGGTAGCCAATGTACCAGACGGTCTTCTTCTCGCTGACCGGGTCCAGGAAGTGGATGTGGGTGCCGGCGTTGCCAGCCGGGTGGGGGCCTGCGAACTCTTCCACCGTGGCAGCGCTGACGCTGGGGATATCGGCCCCGGCCGCCTTGCACAGGAAGAGCTTGCCCTGCACCAGGTGCGCCAGCACCTCCAGCCCCTGCTTAAAGGACTCGGCCTGCTCGGCGATGATCACCTGCGGGTCGGCGCTCAGCGGGTTGGAGTCCATCGCGGTGACAAAGATGGAGTTGGGTGTAGATTCAGGCGCGGGCACTTTGCTGAAGGGGCGGGTGCGCAGCGCGGTCCAGAGACCGGACTCGACCAGGTTCTCGACGACCTGTTCACGGCTCAGCTGTCCCAGCTGGCTCGCCTCGTACTTGGCGAACTCGACCGCTTCGTCACCTTCAACATCGATGACAACAGACTGCAAAGCACGCTTTTCACCACGGTTAATCGCGGACACGACGCCACTGGCAGGGGCCGTGTACTTGACTCCGGGTGTTTTCTTGTCGGTAAAAATCACCTGGCCGAGCTTAACCCGGTCACCCTCGCGAACGGCCATCGTGGGTTTCATACCCACGTAGTCGGAACCGATCACAGCAACCGAGCCCGCGGCGGGACCATCAACGATGGTCTGACGCGGCGCTCCGGCAATAGGTAGATCCAGACCTTTGTTGATCTTGATCATACGCCTCACCCAATCACGTAAAATTCTTGCTTTCAGGGCTTCGCTGACCACCCGGCCCGACTTGCGGATCAAGCGTAGTAATTGTCAACAATGCCCCAACCAAAAAAACCGCCGTATTATAAAGACGCAGGGTTTTATTTTCCACTCAACCAATGGGCTATATGGGGTTATTTCGGCACCGGGACTGCAATTGATAAATAACACCCAACCATTACGCCAAATACAAAAAAAGCCGCTTTTCAGCGGCTTTTTTAAGACAATCAACGCGCGGCTATCACCCCTCGATGGGGAACGCCTTGAGGGTTGAGCCGGTAATCTGCTGCAGCAGGCGAACCACCTGACAGCTGTAACCGAACTCGTTGTCGTACCAGACGTATAGCACGCAGGAGTCGCCGTTGACGATCGTAGCCAGACCGTCCACCACACCGGCGGCGCGAGACCCGACGAAATCGGTGGAAACCGCCTCGGGGCTGTTGCTGTAGTCGATCTGCTTTTGCAGATTGGAGTGCAGCGCCGTGTCACGCAGGAAGGTGTTGAGTTCCTCCTTGGTGGTTTCCTTCTCCAGGTTCAGGTTCAGGATTGCCATGGAGACGTTGGGCGTGGGTACGCGGATTGCGTTGCCGGTCAGCTTGCCTTCCATCTCGGGCAGCGCCTTGGCCACCGCCTTGGCAGCACCGGTCTCGGTCAGCACCATGTTGAGGGCGGCGGAACGTCCGCGCCGATCCCCCTTGTGGTAGTTGTCGATCAGATTCTGGTCGTTGGTGTAGGCGTGCACAGTCTCCACGTGACCGTTCTTGACCCCGAACTGGTCGTTAACGGCCTTCAGCACCGGGGTAATGGCGTTGGTGGTGCAGGAAGCCGCGGAGAGAATAGTATCCTCGTCGGTGACGTCACCGTTGTTGACACCCATGACGATGTTCTTCACCCCTTTACCCGGGGCGGTCAGCAGCACACGGGCAACCCCGTTGGCCCGCAGATGCAGCGCCAGGCCGTCGGCATCGCGCCACTTGCCGGTGTTGTCGATCACTACGGCGTTGCTGATGCCGTAGGCGGTGTAGTCGATGGTGTCGGGGGCGTCGGCGTAGATCACCTTGATCACGTTGCCGTTGGCGGTGATGGTGTTGTCTTCCTCGTCGACGGTGATGGTGCCCAGGAAGGACCCGTGCACGGAGTCACGACGCAGCAGACTGGCACGCTTCTCCAGGTCGCCGCCCTGGCCACGCACCACGATGGCCCGCAGGCGCAGGTTCTGACCGCCACCGGTTTTTTCGATCAGCAGGCGTGCCAGCAGGCGGCCGATGCGCCCGAAACCGTAAAGCACCACGTCAGTGGGCGCAGGCTCTTCGCCCTGGCGGATCGCGTCCGCCAGCTCAGCCTTGACGAACTCCTCCAAGGAAGCGCCGCCCCCTTCCTTCTTATACTTAACCGCCATTTTGCCGACATCGATGTGCGCGCGGCCCAGGTCCAGCTTGTCCATGATCTCAAGAATCGGGTAGGTGTCCTGGGGCGACAGCTCCTCACCCTCGATCTGACGGGCAAAGCGGTGGGCTTTGAGAATATTGATGACCGAGCGGTTAACCACGATCTTGCCGAATACAGAGGTTTCGACGCCGCGCTCACGGGAGAGGCGGCCAATCACAGGGATCATCGCCTCAGCTGAGGCCTCACGCTCTTTCCAATCGGCAAAGACAGTTTCTTGACTCACGGGGGCTACTCCAATGTCGTCAGAGAATAGAAAAATGGGAGCCGTATTATGCGCTTTTCCGCCAATGCGGGCAAACCCGGACTTCTATACTTTAGCCTCAACAATTTAGCGTCGACGGCTCCTGTTTGGCGACATTTGCCTACATTTAATGCAGTTTTGCTTTTGATAAAGCGGGTCGGCGTGGGCCAATTGCGCTCGCAGCGCAAGCCGCTACAATGCCCCAACTTCTGCCAACCCGCTTTCCCGACCACCAAGAGACTGCTTTATCCATGAGCCTGCTGCTGCCTTCCGACCTGCCCGCCGCCCGCCCCGGCTCCATACGTTACCTGGGCAACCTGAAGGGCAGCGCCCGGGGCCTGCTGATCACCGAAGCCGCGCGCGCAACCAACGGCATGATTCTGGTGGTGGCCAAAAATTCGGAATCAGCGGCTGAGCTGGTGGCCGAGGCACAGTTTTTCGACCCGCAGCAGACCCTGCTCAGTTTTCCGGACTGGGAGACCCTGCCCTACGACAGCTTCTCCCCCCACCAGGATATTATTTCCGATCGTCTGCTCTGCCTGCACCGCATGCAGCAGACCAGTCGCGGGATCCTGATCGTCCCGGCCACCTCCCTGATGCAGCGGCTGCCCCCGCGCAGCTACCTGGCCGGCCACAGTCTGGTGCTGGACAAGGGGCAGACTCTGGATCTGGAGCTGATGCGCACCAGCCTCACCGACGCCGGTTACCGCGCCGTCGACACCGTTTACGAGCACGGTGAATTCGCGGTGCGCGGGTCGATTCTGGATCTTTATCCCATGGGGTCGCCGCTCCCCTACCGCATCGACCTGTTTGATGACGAAATCGACAGCCTGAGGACCTTTGACCCCGAGACCCAGCGCTCGGTGGAGCAGGTGGAGCAGGTACGGCTGCTGCCGGCCCGGGAGTTCCCCCTCAGCCAGGCCGCCATCGCCCGTTTCCGCCAGGCCTGGCGCGAGCGCTTTGACGTCGACCCCCGCCACTGCCCGGTCTACCAGGACGTCAGCAGCGGCATCGCGCCGCCCGGGATCGAATACTACCTGCCGCTCTTTTTTGAAGAGACCGCAAGCCTGCTCGACTACCTGCCCGGCAACTGCGAACTCTTCACCGAGGCGGGCCTGGAGGCGGCCTGCCAGGAGTTCTGGGAAGAGATCCGCAGCCGTTACGAGAGCCGTAGCCACGATATCGAGCGCCCCATCCTGGCGCCCCACGAGAGTTTTCTCGAGGTCAACAAGCTCTTTGCCGCCTTTAAAGCCCTGCCGCGCACCGAGCTGAGCCGCGAACCCAGCCGCATCGACCTGGCCGCCGCCGAACCGCCCGAGCTGCCGGTGGAGGCCAAGAGTGAACGTCCCCTGGGAGCGCTTGAGCAACTGATTGAGGAGCACGGCGGGCGGCTGCTGTTCTGCGCGGAATCGGCCGGGCGTCGCGAAAGCCTGCTGGAGCTGCTTGCACGCATCGACCTGCACCCGGTCAACGTCCCCGACTGGCCGAGCTTTGCCGCCGGCGACGACCTCTGCGCCATTCTCACGGGGCCGGTGGATGCGGGCCTGAGCCTGCCCAAGGCAGGCATCGAGCTGATCACCGAAAACCAGCTCTTCGGCCAGCGGGTCATGCAGCGCCGGCGGCGGGAGGCGGTGCAGGACAACAGCGATCTGATCTTCCGCAACCTGACCGAACTGCAGGTGGGCGCCCCGGTGGTGCACGACCAGCACGGCGTGGGACGCTACCTGGGCTTGCAGACCCTGGACCTCGACGGTCAGGCCAACGAGTTCCTGACCCTGGAGTACGCTGACGGCGCCAAGCTCTACGTGCCGGTGGCGAGCCTGCATCTGATCTCCCGCTACTCAGGGGCCAGCGACAATCTGGCGCCGCTGCACAAGCTGGGCACCGACCAGTGGTCCAAGGCCAAGCGCAAGGCCCAGGAGAAGATTCGCGATACCGCCGCCGAGCTGCTGGATATTTACGCCCGCCGCGCTGCCCGCCAGGGGCGCCAGTTCACCCTGGACGAAACCGACTACGCCGCCTTCGCCGAGGGTTTTCCCTTTGAAGAGACCCCGGACCAGGCCCTGGCCATCGCCGCGGTGATCCGCGACATGACCGCCCCCACCCCCATGGACCGGCTGGTGTGCGGTGACGTCGGCTTCGGCAAGACCGAGGTTGCGCTGCGTGCCGCCTTTATCGCCGTCCAGAACGGCGGCCAGGTGGCGATTCTCGCTCCCACCACCCTGCTGGCCCAGCAGCACTTCCAGACCTTCCAGGACCGTTTCGCCGATTGGCCGGTGAACGTGGAGGTGCTGTCGCGCTTTCGCGGCGCCAAGGAGCAGAAGGCCACCCTGGCAGGCCTTGAGTCCGGAGAGGTGGATATCGTGGTCGGCACCCACAAGCTACTCACCGCCGACGTAGACTTTTCCCAGCTGGGGCTGCTGATCATCGACGAGGAGCACCGCTTCGGCGTCCAGCAGAAGGAGAAGATCAAGACCCTGCGCGCCAACGTCGATATTCTCACCCTCACCGCCACCCCCATTCCGCGCACCCTCAACATGTCGATGTCGGGAATGCGCGACCTCTCCATCATCGCCACTCCGCCGGCACGACGCCTGTCGGTCAAGACCTTTGTCCGGCAGAAAGACAAGGCCCTGGTCAAGGAGGCCATCCTGCGTGAGTTGCTGCGCGGCGGCCAGGTCTATTACCTGCACAACGAGGTCAAGACCATCGACAACCTGGCCCGGGAGCTCGCCACCCTGGTGCCCGAGGCGCGCATCGCCATCGGTCACGGGCAGATGCGCGAGCGGGAGCTGGAGCAGGTGATGTCCGACTTCTACCACAAGCGCTTCAACGTGCTGGTCTGCACCACCATTATCGAGACCGGGATCGACGTGCCCAACGCCAACACCATCATCATGGAGCGGGCCGACAAGTTCGGCCTGGCCCAACTGCACCAGTTGCGCGGCCGCGTGGGGCGCTCCCACCACCAGGCCTACGCCTACCTGCTGACGCCCCCCGCCAAGTCCCTCACCAGCGACGCCCGCAAGCGCCTGGAGGCGATCGAAGCGGCAGCCGAACTGGGTGCCGGCTTTACCCTGGCCACCCATGACCTGGAAATTCGCGGCGCCGGCGAGCTGCTGGGCGACGAGCAGAGTGGGCAGATGCAGAGCATCGGTTTCAGCCTCTACATGGAATTGCTGGAAGAGGCCGTGGAGTCCATTCGCGAAGGCAAGGCCCCGGCCATGGACAAACCCCTGCACCAGGGCGCCGAAATCAACCTGCGGGTGCCGGCCTTGATACCCGACGATTACCTGCCCGACGTACACAACCGGCTGATCCTCTACAAGCGGATTGCCAGCGCCAAGACCGGCGATGCGCTCAAGGAGCTGCAGGTGGAGATGATCGACCGTTTCGGCTTGCTCCCCGAACCCCTGAAGAACCTGTTCCGCCTCACCCAGCTCAAGCTCAAGGCCCAGGCGTTGGGCATCGCCAAGCTGGACGCCGGGGCCGAGCGCGGGCGCATCGACTTCGAGACCAACACGCGGGTCGACCCCCTGACCCTGGTCAAGCTGGTGCAGACACAACCGCAACGCTATGGACTGGAAGGGGGCAACCGGCTTAAATTCACCCTGGAGATGAGCAGCAGCGAGCAGCGCTTCCAGGCGGTGGAACGCCTGCTCTCCCAATTGGCCCCCGCAGGAGAATAACCCCCAATGCGCCCCATCCGCCTCCTCTGCCTGTTGCTCACCCTGGGTTTGGCCGCCTCCGTTAACGCCCAGGAGCAGACAGACCCGCCCCCCTGGTACCAGGTGGAGCTGTTCATCTTCACCCAGCCAACGAGCGCCTTGGACAGCGAGTTCTGGAGCGAAACCGTTCTCCCGCGCCACAGCCAGGATGCGATCAACCTGGTTGCCAGCGACAGCGAACAGGACGCCCGGCTCTACGCGCAGGGCGCCTTTCGACTCCTGGACGCAGCCAGCCACGACCTGCCGCTGGACCCCAGCCAGTTCAGACGCGGCGGCTATCGCCCCCTGTTCCGCGGCAGCTGGCGCCAGCCCCTGCTCCCGCGTGAAGAGAGCCGTCCCATTCGAATCCGGGGGGGGCAGGCACTGGCCGAGGGACTTTATGAGCTCGAAGGCGAAATCCGCTTGGACATCGCCCGCTACCTGCATTTGCGCACCGACCTTTATTTTACCCAGGCCGTGCCCGCCGACTGGCAATCACCCTTGATGCCGCCAGCCTCCGCGGCCACCCCCAGTCCGAGCACACCGGCACCGGAAGTCTCAACCCTGGGGCTTGCCACCGTGGATCCCGCGCCACGCCTGCTAAGCGTCAACCTAAAGCAGGAACGCCGCATGCGCAGCGGTCAGTTGCATTATCTTGATCATCCGATGTTTGGGCTGATGGTAAAGCTAAGCCCCTGGGAGCCACCCCAGGCGACCTCGCCCGCCAGCGAGCCGGCCGTCCAGCTGCCTATTCCGGTGGAAAGCCCGGCCCTGACCGGCCAGCCGCCTCAATAACCCAAGGCCAATTTTGGTGAGTTTTTTTCATCATTATGCTGAAAAAGGGTCGTTTGCAGGACATACGACCAACGTCTAATATTGCCTCACTCCTGTTACACAGCGGGTTGGTAAGCAAAACTCTTTGAGCGCCGACCAGCCCGCCGCTCGGTGACAGCGAAGTTCCCTTCGGGACGTTGTTTTATCCTCATCATCTTTTTGCCCGCCGCCTGGCGGGCTTTTTTTTGCCCGCTCGCCGTAGCAGGAAAGAGTCGGACCCTGGCGGGTGAGCGCAGCCCATCAACACTCAAAGCACAGCAACGCTTGTTCCTGGCCCTACCACCCGCAAGCAGCAAAAATATTAAACAATCAGATCAGGCCGTTACCGTTAAGGGCCCCTGCTTTCCTTTGGCAGTACCATTCCGGCAAGCAGTAAGACTGAGCCCAGCAGGTACAGCATGCGGTGCCAGCTTTTATATCGGGTTTTCCTGGCCACAAGCTCCTTACTTCTCGACCGCAAAAAGGTGGCGTACTCCAGCCGCAGCCTGTTCGCTTCCTCGGTAAAACGAGCGCCTGATTCCAGAAGAACCCCGGTTTGGAAGAATCGCTCCCGACTGGCGGCCACCTCTTCACTCAGCTGCTTGAATCGCTCCGCGAAAGGCTCGCCGCCGGGGACCTCCTCTGCATTGGAGACATTTCGCCGCAGTCGGCTGAGGGTTGTTTCAAAAAGGGAAGCTACCGCCTGGTACATTTGCTGTGCTTTTGACCAATTGTTGACGAGATTGACGAGCTCTCCCGCGACCCGAATTTGCGATGCCGTCAAATCAATATCGCTGGTTCCGTCCAGAATCGCGTCGGCTTGCCCGGGAAACGCCTCGACCAAGGTAAGCCCAATCACCTGCTTGACATCCTCGGCCCTCGGGAGCGCCACTTCCACGCCCATCATATCCCGGCTTGCCTCCAGCCCGGCCGCAAGCTGGTCAAACGACTCAACGAAATAAGACAGCTCCCGCGTGGTCAGAATCAGCTGATTAAAGGGCTCGAGGTTGGCGGTATACTGATGCATCGCGGCAGCGACACCTTCGTGTATCTCGATTTGAAGCACCGTTTCCCGGGCACGCTCGAACTTGTCTTGCAAGCTCATCCAGTGGGCGACCCAGTAATGCTCCAGAATCCACGCACCCAGCAGAATCGCTGTGCCCACCACGGTGAGCAGCCGATGAAAAGCCGGTTTTCTCAATTAGCCCCCCCTTCTAAACCAGGCGCAATGAACCCACCACGGATAGTCAGCCGCATGACTCCCGTCAACCCGCAGAGTCAGTGGCCAATATCGCCGCTCACCGGAGCCGACGTCTGCGCCAGCTTCGAAGGGAGCGCGTGAGGCAGATCCACCGTTTCCCTTATCGTCCTAACCAGTCTTACTATGCTGGGCTTTGCTTCATTGATACGCCGCTTGGAGCGGCTGAACCGGGCACCGCTGCACCTCAGGCCTCAAAACACATCGGGCCGGGTCTTGTTCCCGGCTGGTCTATACTCAGGCCCACTGACAACGCAGAAAAATGCCAAATATCACCCACCCGCGCATTGCTTAGATGCCAGATTCAATGAGCCATTTCGATATATCGCCCTGAAGCACGTGTTTGCAGCATCCCTATCCGTCGCCTTTTCTGGGTCGATCTATCACCGGCAAGCTTAGTACCGGCCAAGGGCGTGCGCCCCACCTGAGGGACAGATCATGTCTGACGTTAAAGCGCTGACGCTTGACGGCGAAACCCGACAACTGGATGAAGCGGCACTCGACGATTTACGCGGCAGGGTCCGAGGCGAACTCATTTTTCCCGGTGATCCAAACTACGACGACACCCGCCAGATCTGGAACGCGATGATCAGCCGCAAGCCCTCGATCATCGTGCGTTGCAGCGGGACCGCGGATGTCATGGGAGCGGTCAAGTTTGCCCGCCAGCATCGGTTGCTCGCCTCCGTCCGCGGAGCCGGTCACAATATCGGTGGTATGTCGCTGCAAGACGGGGCGATACTGATCGATTTGAGCGCGATGACTTCGGTTCGGGTCGATCCCGAAGGGCGCACCGCGGTGGCGGGTCCCGGGGCAACGCTGGGAGATGTCGATCATGAAACCCAGGCGTACGGCCTGGCGGTGCCGGTGGGGATCAACTCAACCACCGGTATCGGTGGTCTGACCCTGGGCGGCGGGTTCGGCTGGCTCAGCCGCAGCTGTGGCCTGACCATTGATAACCTGGTCGGCGCGGAGGTCGTTACCGCCGCCGGTGAGCGCATCAAGTGTGATGCCAGCCATCATGACGACCTGTTCTGGGCAATCCGCGGCGGCGGCGGCAACTTTGGCATCGTCACCGCCTTTGAGTACCAGCTGCACCCCGTTGGCCCCGAGGTGATGTCAGGCCCCATCGTCTTCCCCTTTGATCAGGCCAAACACATTCTCGGCGCCTACCGCGCATTCTGCGCCGGCTGCCCGGACGAGCTGACGGTGTGGGCGGTTATTCGCGACGCGCCGCCCCTGCCTTTTCTCGCCGAAGAGGTGCACGGCCAGCGGGTGCTGATTTTGGTCGCCCTCTACAACGGCGACATGGCGGCCGGAAAAAAAGCGCTGGCGGAGTTACGCAACCTGGGTCAGCCCATTGCAGACGGCTTTGCACCCCACCCCTTTGTCGGCTTTCAACAGGCCTTTGATCCACTCCTAACCCCCGGTGCCCGCAATTACTGGAAGTCGCACAACTTTACCCAGCTCAGCGATGAACTGATCGATTGCCTGGTCGATTATGGTGCCCGCCTCCCCAGCCCTCAGTCGGAAATATTCGTGGCTCAGGTGGGCGGCGCGATCAACCGTGTCGCGACGGATGCAACGGCGTATCCACACCGGGACGTGGAGTTTGTGATGAACGTGCATACACGCTGGGAGGATGCCACCGATGACGACGGCTGCGTCAGCTGGGCCCGTGAGTTTTTCGCCGCGACCCAGCCCTTCGCCACCGGGGGGGTCTACGTGAATTTCATCAGTGAAGGGGAAGACCGGGTAGCGGGCGCCTACGGGGTCAATTACGATCGCCTCTCCCGGGTCAAGGCCACCTACGATCCCGATAACTTTTTCCGGGTCAATCAGAACATCACGCCCGGGTAATGATTGCCCAGAAGGTGTCGGGCACCGGCTGCTTGCGACACCTTCTGCCCCGCTAGCGCTCGACGAACGCCCGCTCGATCACGTAGTGCCCGAGGTCGCTGTGGCGGGCCTCCTCAAACCCCATCCCGTCGAGGATGTCACAACTCTCCTTGAGCATGCTGGGGCTGCCGCAGATCATAAAACGATCGTGTTCGGTGTTCAGCGGGGGCAGGCCGAGATCCGCCGCCAGCTTGCCGCTGCGCATCAGGTCGGTGAGCCGCCCCTGGTTGATGTAGGGTTCGCGAGTGACGGTGGGGTAGTAGAGCAGTTTGTCGCGCACGAGATCGCCAAAAAACTCATTCTCCGGCAGTTCCCGCGTGATCAGGTCTTGGTAAGCCAACTCAGAAACATAGCGGCAACCGTGGGTCAGGATCACCCGGTCGAACTGCTCGTACACCTCGGGGTCCTTGATAATGCTGATAAAAGGCGCCAGCCCCGTGCCGGTGCTGATCAGGTAAAGGTTGCGACCGGGCAGCAGGTGGTCCTGCACCAGCGTTCCGGTAGGCTTGCGGCTGACCAGAATCTGGTCACCGGGTTTGATGTTCTGCAGCTTCGAGGTCAGGGGGCCGTCGGCCACCTTGATGCTGAAAAACTCCAGTTCATCCTCGTAATTGGCGCTGGCGATGCTGTAGGCGCGCAGCAGCGGACGCCCATCCGACTCGAGGCCGATCATGGTGAAGTGGCCGTTCTTAAAGCGAAAGGAGGGAGAGCGGGTGGTGGAGAAGCTGAACAGGTCGTCCGTCCAGTGGTGAACCCTTAATACCTGCTCTTTGATCAATGCGGTCATGACGGCCCTCGAATTACGGTGGTGTGACGAACTGAATTTTCTGAGCTTATGCCTGTGCGCTATAGCGCGCATCAGCCTTATGCCTTGTGACAACTTTAGCTCCCACTTAAACTACGAGCAAAACAGGTAATTTTAATTATCGTTAACGGTTTTACCGATTATGAAGTACAGCCTGCGCCAGCTGGAGGTTTTTGTGGAAGCCGCCCAGCAGGAGAACATCACCCGCGCTGCCGAGAAGCTGGCCATGTCCCAGTCGGCGGCCAGCGGAGCCCTGCGGGAGCTGGAGAGCCAGTTCGAGGTCCAGCTGTTCGACCGTGTCGGCAAGCGCTTGCAGCTCAACGAGCTCGGCCGCCTGATTCGCCCCCGGGCCGAAGCCCTGCTGGCGCAGGCGCAGGAGCTGGAACGGGCGTTGCGTCGCCACGCTGACATCGGGCACCTCAACCTCGGCGCCACCCTGAGCATCGGCAACTACCTGGCGGTGGATATCATGGCCCGCTTTATGGAGGAGAACCCCGACGCCGAGGTGGACCTCGCGGTGGCCAATACCCGGGATATCGTTGCCGGCGTCGTCGGCTTTGAACTGGATGTGGGGCTGATCGAGGGCGAGGTGACCCACCCACAACTGGAAGTGTTGCCCTGGCGGGCCGACGAGCTGGTGGTGGTGGCCCCACCCGGGCACCCCCTCGCCGCCTGCCAAAAGGTCACCGACGAGCAACTGACCACGTGCCGGTGGCTGTTGCGCGAGCCCGGCTCCGGCACCCGCCAGGCGTTCGAGCGCGCCATGCAAGGGTTGCTGCCAAAGCTCGAAGTGCGGATGGAGCTGCAACACACCGAAGCAATCAAGCACGCGGTGGAGTCGGGCTTTGGCCTTTCCTGCCTGTCGCGGATCTGCGTCGCCGACGAGTTGGCGCGCGGCGAGCTGGTCGCCCTGGCGGTGCCGCACCGGGACTTCACTCGCCAGCTTTACCTGATTCTTCACCGCAAAAAGTACCGCAGCGAGGGTATTCTGCGCTGGCTGGAGCTGTGCCAGAGCGACTACGGCACCTAGTCCGGGGCCAAAAGCCCACTAAAAAGTGGATTAGGCCCCGGCTTTTACCTAGACTGAAATTGCTGCACCAGCATAATCAAGGCCTTATCTTACCCACGGACGAGTATAAAGATGTCAGTATTTGCTTGGTCCCCGGCATTATCGGTGGGCAACCGCGAGATCGACCAGCAGCACCAGGAGTTGATCAAGCGCATCAACCACCTTCCCTCCATCGACGCGCCCGAGTTTCACGACCTTATTGAGCACCTGCTCGAGTACTGCTTCGCGCATTTTGAGGCCGAAGAGCACTGGATGCGTACCCTCGGCTACCCCGACTACCGCGAACACCTGAGCCGCCATACGCAGCTCGGAGAGCGCTTTCACGACTTCTTTCGGGACTACGTCGACGGCCGGGTCGATTACGCAGGCTTTCGCCAGTTTCTCTTTGGCTGGATCAAGCACCACATCCTGGAAGAGGACATGAAAATCGCCGAGTTCGCTCGCAACGGCTGAAGCGGATACACTCAGCCCTATCCCTCAACGCCAGCAACCGCTAAACTCGCCGCTTTTCCTTCACGCGACGGAGATTCCCGGCCATGACGTCCATCGGCACTTTCAACACCCTGCCCGTGGTCAAGGAGCGGGCTTTCGGCCTCTACCTGGATGCAGGCCC
Source organism: Motiliproteus sp. SC1-56 (assembly GCF_017309075.1). Lineage (GTDB taxonomy): Bacteria > Pseudomonadota > Gammaproteobacteria > Pseudomonadales > Balneatricaceae > Motiliproteus. Next base: position 31,146 of record NZ_JAEMGS010000009.1, read on the forward strand.
ACTTGGCGAAGTACTGCTGCCCCAGCGCTACGTACCGGCCGGCACCCAGGTCGGCGACCAGCTCGAGGTGTTCATCTACCTGGACTCCGAGGACTGTCCCATCGCCACCACCGAACGGCCGGCGGCCCAGGTGGGCGAGTTCGCCTACCTGCCGGTGGTTTCCAAAGGACCGGTGGGGGCTTTTCTCGGCTGGGGCCTGTCCAAGGACCTGCTGCTGCCCTTCGCCGAACAGAAAGGCCGCGTCGAGGCGGGCGGGCACTGCCTGGTGCGCATCTACCTGGACAACAGCAACCGCCTCGCGGCATCGATGCGCTGGAACCGTTATCTCGATCAAACCCCGCCCCGTTACCACGCCCACCAGCCGGTTGACCTGATCATCGCCCAGCGCACGGAACTGGGTTACAAAGCCATCGTCAATCACCGCCACTGGGGGCTGATCCACCATTCCGACGTGCAGCGCCCCCTGCACACGGGGCAGTCTTTAAGCGGTTACATCAAGCGGCAGCGACCGGACGGCAAGCTGGATCTGGTTCTGCGACAACCCGGGTTCGCCGAGGTGAAGCAGCTTACCGAGACCATTATCGAGGCCCTGGAGGAGGCCGGCGGTTACCTGCCCTGCAACGACCGCAGCGATCCCGCCGAAATCCGCCAGCGCTTCGACACCAGCAAGAAACAGTTCAAGTCCGCGCTCGGTGTCCTGTACCGGCAACGCCGGATCAGTCTGGAATCCGATGGCATTCGCCTGAATCCCGACCTATCCTAGTCGCCCCTGACAATTTCGACGGAGCCGCCCATGAGCACAACGACCTGGACCCTCTACCTGAGCGGAGAAATTCACAGTGACTGGCGCCAACGTATTGTCGAAGGCGCCCGTAACCTGGGCTTGCAGGTCCGCTTCACCGCACCGGTCACCGATCATGAAAGCAGCGATCTCTGCGGCGTCAGAATTCTCGGTGAGGAAAGCGATCCTTACTGGCGCGACCGCAAGGGCGCCGGCATCAACGCCATTCGCACCGGCAAGCTGATCCGCGATGCCGACCTGGTGGTGGTTCGCTTTGGCCCCAAGTACAAGCAGTGGAACGCGGCCTTTGACGCCGGTTACGCCGCAGCCCTGGGCAAGCCCCTGATCACCCTGCACGATAGCGAGCATGACCACGCGCTCAAGGAAGTCGACGCCGCCGCCCAGGCCACGGCGCGAACCCCGGAGCAGGTGGTGGAAATTCTCGGCTACCTGCTCAGCTGAACCGGCGGTGGAAACGGCCGTCCCCTGGGCCTTTCTGGTCCCCCTCATCCTGCTGACGCTGAGTCCCGGGGTCGACACCCTGCTGGTGATCCGCAACACGCAACGGGGGGGCTGGCGGGATGGCCTGTTGACCAGCCTGGGCATCTGCTCGGGCCTGTTCGGCCACGCTACCCTCTCGGCCTTGGGCATCAGCCTGCTGCTGCAATCAGCCTGGGCCTTCACCACCCTGAAACTGCTCGGTGCCTGCTACCTGGTCTGGCTGGGCGTCTCCAGCCTGCGCAGCGCCCGCCACCGGGACCCCGCGTCGGAACGATCCCCCTCCCCCGCAAGCACCGGCGCCGGTCGCGCCCTGATCGAAGGACTCCTGTCCAATTTGCTGAACCCCAAAACAGCCGTTTTTTACCTGGCGTTTCTGCCCCAGTTTGTCGATCCTGCCCGCCCGCCGCTCTCCCAGAGCTTCTACCTGGCCGGCGTTCACTTCGGGATGAGTTTCCTGTGGCTGGGGCTGCTGGCAGTGATGTTGGGCCGGCTTGGACACTGGTTCCAGCGCGAAAAAATTCGCCGCAGCTTCGAAGGGATCACCGGCGCCACCCTGGTATTTTTTGGCTTCAAGCTCGCACTCACCCGCCTGTGAAATTGCACGCGTTGATTATTATCAACAACTTATAAGCGTATTTTTCAGTTGACAGGAAGAAAAAAGCTGGGAATGGTTGAAAATTCCCTCTATTATTTGATGGCTTTTTCTAATAACAAAAAGGTGTAAAGCGATGTCTGAAAGGGAAACCGGCACGGTCAAATGGTTCAATGACGCCAAAGGGTTTGGGTTCATCAAGCGGACGGGAGGGGAGGACGTGTTCGTTCACTACCGCCAGATCCGCGGCGAGGGACACCGCAGCCTGGTCGAGGGCCAACAAGTCGAATACGGCGTGATCCAGACGCCCAAGGGGCTTCAGGCCGAAGACGTTTCCGCTGTCTGAGCGGACCCACGGGCTGCGGCAGCCGCCGCAGCCCGCTCTCTAACTACCTCTATTTCCCGAACGCCTGGTCTTCCTCCCCGATACCCACCCGGCTCTTGAGCCACTGCCCCAGATCCCGTAACTCCTCGATGCAGACCTGATGCTCCATGGGGTAACTGTGCCACGAGGGCCGATAGCCTTCCCGGCAGAGTGACTCAAATCCAGCCCGTCCCAGAGCCTGCGGCACCACCGGATCCCAGTCACCGTGGGCGACAAAAATGGGCAGGTTGGTGTCGGCGGTGGCGGATGCAGTGTCGCCGATACGATACGTGGAGAGACAGGCGAGCCCGGCTACCGCGCGCTGGCCGTCAATCACGCCGTGGTAGCCCAAAGCGCCACCTTGGGAGAATCCGATCAGCACGATGCGCGGGTCGGGTATGCCTTCTTCGTTCAAGCCGTCCAGCAGGTCAAAAAGCTGCGTGCGGGCCTCACCCAGGTGGGCTTCATTCACCTCGCGGATCTCCCCCATCGCCAGGATGTCGTACCAGGCCCGCATGGGCATGCCGCCATTGACGGTCACCGGACGCACCGGCGCATGGGGGAAAACAAATTTTACCGACGCATCCGCCGGCAACCGCAGCTCCGGTACCGCAGGGACGAAATCATTTCCGTCCGCTCCCAGACCGTGCAGCCACACCACCGCCCACTCGGCCTTGTTTTCCGGGTTGAGCTCCACCTTATCCAACATGCCGTTCTCCTCAGGGGGCCAGCCGTACAATGCGCCAGCCGTCAAACTCCAGGCCGTAGACCATGCGGTCGTGGAGGCGGTTTTTCCGCCCCTGCCAGAACTCAAAGCGCTCGGGAACCAGCCGGTAGCCGCCCCACTGGGCAGGACAGGGAACCGCTTGGCCGTCGCAGGCCTCGGCCAGCCGGGCCACCTGCGCTTCCAGCGCCTCACGGCTCTGGACCACCGCGCTCTGCTGGGAGGCCGCGGCGCTGAGTTGGCTGCCCAGGGGGCGGCTGGCAAAATAGGCCTCGGCGGCCTCCCGCTCCAGCCGCTCGACCCGCCCCCAGATACGCACCTGCCTCTCCAGCGCCCGCCAGTAGAACAGCAGCTCGGCCTGGGGGTTTTCGCTCAGCTCTTGCCCCTTCTGGCTGCGATAATCGGTGTACCAGCAAAACCCCTTTTCATCGTAGTGCTTGAGCAATACCACCCGGGCCGAGGGGCAGCCGTCTTTGGTCGACGTGGCCAGCACCATGGAGGAAGCGTCACCGGGATCAACGGTCAGCGCTTCCTCCATCCAGCGCTGGAACTGGATAAAAGGGTCAGGGTCCAGGTGCTCCCAGGTCAGCCCCTCGGCAATGTATTCCCGGCGCAATGCCTTCAAGTCCCGCGGATCAGCCATTTCTACCTCGCCTTTTTCGATCGTGCTCCCGGCAAGCATATGCCAGCTTGCGCCGGGTCACTATAGGGACCGCGAGAGGTGGAATCAATGAAGCCCTTGGTAGTTGATAGTTAAAATGTATCGATAGCTTTGCAACTATTAATTTCCACACGCGCGATTCGCTACTTACACTGTTACCAACGCTTAACGCCAACTCACTAACCGGAGACAACCATGACCCAGACCAAAGAGCAGCAGCCTGTCCCCCAGGTCACCTTCCGCTTCCGCGAAGCCGACCAGTGGGTTGACCGCAGCAGCGACGCGCTTTTCAAAGGTAAAACCGTGGTGCTTTTCGCCCTGCCCGGCGCTTTCACACCCACCTGTTCCTCCAGCCACCTGCCCCGCTATAGCGAACTGGCTGAGCAGTTTAAACAGAACGGTGTAGACGAGATTTACTGCCTGTCGGTTAACGATGCCTTCGTAATGAATGCCTGGAAAGCCGATCAGAAGGTGGACCACATCACCTTCCTGGCCGACGGTAACGGTGAGTTCAGCGAGGGCATGGGGATGCTGATGGACAAGCGTGAACTGGGGTTCGGCATGCGCTCCCGGCGCTACTCGATGCTGGTGCGCGATGGCGTGGTGGAGAAAATGTTCATCGAGAACGAGCAGTCCGGCGACCCCTTCCAGGTCTCCGATGCCGACACCATGCTGAAATACCTTAACCCCGAGGCCAAGGAGACCGCGCCGGTAACCCTGTTCGCCCGTCCCGGCTGCGGTCACTGCGCCCGGGCCAAGAATCTGCTGGAGGCGCACGGAATCACCTACGAGGAGATCCAGCTGGGTCGCGACGTCAATCATCGCGGGCTGAAAGCGGTGACCGGCCGCCAGACCGTGCCGCAGATCTACTTCGACGGCAAGCACATTGGCGGCGCCGACGAGCTTGAAGCCTACCTGGGCAGCTAAATGCCCACCCAAAAGGTCGGCGCCTCAGGGCCCCGGCCTTTTGATTGCCACCCGGTCAACAAAGAGGACCTGCGAAAATTGGCGCTTGAGCTTTTTGCTGTAAAAGTTCTGCATCAGGGTGCCCCGGCCGAAGCGGATCACAGCCCCCGGGGCCAGCGCGAGCCTCGGCGCCGCCAGCCACAGCTGCTCGTCCGCACTCACCTGAACCTGGATATAGGTGTAGCTGTTGCTGTCGATGGCCTCGAGCACCCGGCCTTCAAACAACAACGGTTGATCGGTGGGCACCCCCAGGGCCTTGGCGGCCTGATCGGTGGAGGGATGGCCGGGCGGCGGCGCGGCCTGAGCTAACGCCGCAGATAAAACCCATACCGTGAAGAACACGCGCTTTGACATGCATAACCTCCGCAACGACCGGTGCAAGAGCACCACTCTAACATACCGCTGGCCACACCCCATGCGATGCGCCCACGCCGGCGGGCAGGCGTTAGTGTATAATCGCAGTCCATCTGGGCTAAACTAGCCGCTCGATACTTTCACCCGCGCCGCCTTGGAGCCCGCTGTCGACTTTATGACCCCGGACACGAACCACCCTCAGCCATACGACCTCGACCGCCGCCTGTGCGTGGCACCGATGCTGGACTGGACAGACCGCCACTGCCGTTACTTCCACCGCCTGCTGAGCCGCCGCGCCGTGCTCTACACCGAGATGGTGACCACCGGCGCCCTCCTGCACGCCGAGCCGGACCGTTTTCTGCGCTTTGACCCGTTCGAGCAGCCGGTAGCCCTGCAGCTGGGGGGCAGCGATCCCGCCGCACTAGCTCAGTGCGCCACCATGGCCGAGCGCTGGGGCTACAGTGAAGTCAACCTCAACGTCGGCTGTCCCAGCGACCGGGTACAGAACGGCCGCTTCGGCGCCTGCCTGATGGCCGAACCCCAGCTGGTCGCTGATTGTGTCGCCGCCATGAAGGAAGCGACCACGATTCCGGTGACCGTCAAGCACCGTATCGGCATCGACAACCTGGACAGTTACGAACTGCTGCACCGCTTCGTCGCTACCGTTGCCAACAGTGGCTGCACCACCTTTATCGTCCACGCTCGCAAGGCCTTTCTGCAGGGTCTGAGTCCGAAGGAGAACCGCGACGTTCCCCCCTTGCGCTATGACACCGTCTACCGGCTCAAGGAGGACTTCCCCGAGCTGGAGATCGTGATCAACGGCGGGATCAAGACCCTGAATGAGGCCCGTGTCCATCTGGAACAGGTGGACGGCGTAATGATCGGGCGCGAAGCCTACCAGAACCCCTACCTGCTGGCTGAGGTAGATCGCGATATTTACGGCGCTACCCACGAGCCCCCGAGCCGCCAGCAGGTGCTGGAAGATCTGTACCCCTACATTGAGGCCCAGCTGGCCGAGGGAGCCCGCCTGAGCTGGATCGCCCGCCACATTCTCTGTCTGTTTCAGGGCCAGCCCGGCGCCCGTCGTTTCCGCCGGCATATCAGTGAAAACGCCTTCAAGGATGGGGCCGGTCTCAACGTGCTGAAAGAAGCCGCCGCCCTGATTAACCCCCGCGTCACCGACGCCGCCTGACCGAGAGCACCCGTTTATGGCCAACCTGCTGCAACAATTGAAAGAGATGACCACCGTGGTCGCCGACACCGGCGAGTTCGAGTCCATTCGCCAGTTCGCCCCGGAGGACGCCACCACCAACCCGTCCCTGCTGCTCAAGGCGGCCCAATTGCCCGAGTACGCGCACCTGATCCAGGATGCACGGGAGTGGGCCGGTGCCCAGCAGGTCGACGAGGCGGAGCGCCTTGGCCTCATGGCCGATCGGTTGGCGGTCAACTTCGGCAAGGAGATTCTCAAGGTAATCCCCGGCAAGATCTCCACCGAGGTGGACGCGCGCCTCTCTTTTGACACCCAGGGCACCATCCACCGCGCGCGACGCCTGATCAGCCTGTACAAAGAGGCCGGAATCGGCAGCGAGCGGGTGCTGATCAAGATCGCCTCCACCTGGGAGGGCATTCAGGCCGCCCGCGTTCTTGAGCAGGAAGGCATCCGCTGCAACCTGACCCTCCTGTTCGGCTTTGCCCAGGCGGTGGCCTGCGCCGAAGCCGGGGTGTTTCTGATCTCGCCCTTTGTCGGCCGCATCCTGGACTGGCACAAGCAGAAGACCGGTAAGGAAGGGTTCCGTGCCCCGGAGGATCCGGGCGTTCTCTCCGTCACCCGCATCTACAACTACTACAAGCAGCACGGCTACGACACCGTGGTCATGGGCGCGAGCTTCCGTAACAGCGGAGAGATCCTGGAGCTGGCCGGCTGCGACCGCCTGACCATCAGCCCCGCCCTGCTGGACGAACTGGCCGCCACCGAGGGGCTGCTGGTGCGCAAGCTGTCCGCAGCCGATACCGGCCCCGCCCAGGAACGCCTGAGCCTCGACGAAACCGCCTTCCGCTGGGCAATGAACGAGGACGCCATGGCCACCGAGAAGCTGGCCGAGGGCATACGCAACTTCACCGCCGACCAACGCCGGCTCGAGAGCCTGCTGCAGCAGCTCTAAGCGCCCCACCGCCCCTTACCCCGGTTGCAACGCAACCGGGGTATAGAGCCGCTCCCGTTGACGGCGCCCCCGCACAGCCACTTCGCCGACAACCCGCAACACGCTGCCACCGATGGCCTGCGCACTGGCCTCGGAAAGCAGGATCCGCGTTCTCCACTCCTTGTTCAGCGCCTCCAGGCGGGCCGCCAGGTTGACGGCATCGCCGTGCACCGTATAGCTGAGACGATCCTCGGCGCCAACACTTCCGGCCACCACCTCGCCGGTATTGATGCCGACCCGGCAGCGCAACCGGTGGCCTTCAAAGAGCCGCTCGTCCGTGAGCCGCTGAATCGCCAACGCTGCCGCCAGAGCGCGTTGAGCATGGTCCGGCAGCGGCTGCGGGACATTGAAAATCGCCAGGATGGCGTCCCCCTGAAACTGCGTCACTAAACCGCCCTCGGCCTCAATCGCCGCCACCGCCGCGGAGAAATACCCATTCAGCAGGGTGACAATGGCGGCCGGTTCCAGCTGCTCGGACAACGCCGTAAAGCCCTCCAGATCACAGAAGAGGATGGTGGCCCGGGTCTGCTTCGCCGCCAGCGTCCCTTCGTGCTGCATCAGCTCTCGCGCCACTTGAGCCGGAACATATTGCCCCAGGAGTCGCCTCACCCGCTCGTTTTCCCGCAACCCCTTCAACATCTGGTTGAACGCCCGGGCCAGCCTGTCCAGCTCTCGTATTCGGCTTGCAGCCAACGGTCTGGCCTGTGCCAGCTTCCCGTTGCCGATAGCCTCGAAGCCGGCCTGTATGCGCGTGACGCTGGCGCCGATCCGGCGGCTAAGCCAGGCCACGCCCCCCAGGCCCGCCAGGATCAGCACAAGGCCCGCCCCGGCCATCATCAGCAGACGTCGGATCTCATCGGGCATCGCAACCTGCTTCAGGTAGCCTCCAAGCAACCAGGGCACATCTGCGTAACCCGCCAGTTCCCGGTAAAAATAGAAGTGGGTGATGCCCTCGATACGGAGCCGGTGGCCCTTCACATCCTGCAACGACAACCAGTCGACGGGGCGGCTCTGGGCGCTCCAGAGGTGACTCAGCGCCGGGTTGCCCACCTCCGTCAATTGCGGAAGGGCGTCGCCGAAGCTGGCCGTTCGCGCGCCATCATCCACCGGCCCGGTCTGTGAAAGCACTGCGTCCCTGCCGTACAGGAGAAACAGCTCGAGTCCCTCCCGGGTCGCCAGCTGCTGAAGAAACGCTGATAACGCCTCAATCGTGATCGCCGCCACCAGCAAACCCGCTGGCCGTGCCTCCCCCCCGACCGGCATCAACACTGGCACGACCTGATGCCCCAGCCGCGCACTCCAGGTCGGCTGCAGCCAAATCAGCCCCGTGGGCAGCGACTTGAGGTAGGGGTCGAGGCGACGTCCCGGTCGCTCTTGCCACAGCGCCGCAAACCCCACCTCCCCGCCCCGTTCAACGTACGTCATACGCCGGTCCAGGTCGAAAAAGCCAATACCCAGCACCTGCGGTGTCGGCGCCAGGGCCCCCGCCAGCAGGTACTTCAGCGCCTTGGTATCGTGCTGAATATGCGGCTGCTCTGCCAGGTAGTCGGCCAGGTAGCGCAGCTGCCCTTCAACCGGCTCCAACTGGCCCCGGAGTTCGCCCACCAGAGTGTCCATGGTGTTCTGGACCAGCCTCGACAGCAGGCTGCGGGTGTTCTTTTCCGCACCGGAAACACCCAAATAGAGCGAGATTCCCAGGCCAAGCAACAGGGTCAGACCAAACCCGGCCATCAAAAGTCGGCTAAAGGCGATTTTTCTGGACGTCATCGACGCGGGCTAACCGGCGATGCGGGTCAACTGGGCTTGAAGGTGACGAATGTCCTCGTGGCTGTCCTTGCGGATAAACTCCAGCACCAACCCTTTGTCATTGAGGGTACGGTGGTAGGTCTGCATTTCGTAGCCACCGTCATCGGTGATCAGCAAGGCGTGTACCGTCAGGGTCGCCCCCTTAATGCGGGCCCAAACGAAGGGGTCTCCCTGCATGGGATCAAGCGGCACCTGGCGACCAAAAACGTTGGTTTTCATCGCCGAGGCGTAGATGTGCTCGCGGTCGGTGGGCACGAACTTTATTCGGTAAACCGCGCGCTTCAGCCTGCCATCAGCCTTGTGGGTGACCGTCGTCCACTTCACCGAAAAGCGGTCATCCCCGTCCGCGGGCGCGATGGAGACGCTCAGGTCCCGCTCGATGCCGTCCTCCATGGTGAGATGGCCGATGTAGTCACCAAAAAATGCCGCCACGGGAAGCTCGTCCGCTCGCACCAGCATCGGGATCAGCAACACGGCCAGCAGCAACGGGCGATAGATCATGCCTACCCCTCCAGCGTTTAACTCTTATTGTAGGTGGCCCTCACAGAATGCTGCAAGGCAACAGAAAGCCCAATATTTTCAAAATGTTCCACCTATCCATCCTTGCATAATGGTGACCTTGAATTATGGTTTATAGGCGGGCTTGAATTCAGGGGCCTGCCGTGCCATCTGTTGCCGCAGGAGGTGAGGCGATCAAACCCTTACTGGAGGTCAACCGCCTGGCGGTGGATTTTCATGTCCACGGCACCCGGGTACCTGCGATCCGGGATCTCTCCTTTCGCCTGATGCCAGGAGAGACCCTGGCGCTGGTGGGCGAGTCTGGCTCTGGAAAAACCGTCAGCTCCCAGGCCATCATGGGCATCCTTCCCAAGGCCGCACAGATCTCCGCCGGCGAAATACTGTTTACCCCCGAGGGGGGCAAGACGGTGGATATCGCTCAGCTGGACCCCGACAGCGACGAGATGTTCCATATTCGTGGCAACCGCATATCCCTGATTTTCCAGGAGCCAATGGTATCGCTCTCGCCCATGCACAGCATCGGCAACCAGATCCGCGAAGCCATGCTCCTGCACCGGGATGTCGACCGCAGAGAGGCGACCCGCGCCACCATCGAAATGCTGCGCCTGGTAGGTTTTCCCAATCCGGGGGAGGCGATCAACGCCTACCCCTTTGAGTTGTCGGGGGGGTTGCGACAGCGGGCGATGATCGCCATGGCCCTGATCTGTCACCCTTCACTGCTGATCGCCGATGAGCCCACCACCGCGCTCGACGTTACCGTGCAGGCCCAAATTCTGCAGCTGATCAAATCCCTGCAGAAGGAGCTGGGCATGGCGGTGCTGCTGATCACCCACGACCTGGGGGTGGTCGCCAACATGGCCGACTCCGTGGTGGTGATGTATCACGGGGAGGTCACCGAACGGGGTTCGGCAACAGCGCTGTTCCGCGCCCCCCAGCACCCCTACCTCAAGGCCCTTTTCAGTGCGGTCCCCCACTTCGATATGCAGGCAGGCGAGCGGCTGCGCCCGATCCGGGAGATCAGCCACGACTTCGAGCATTTCAGCCGCCTGCGCGCCCCCTGGACCGAGGAGCAAAAGGCCGCCGGCCCGCACCTGCGCATCCGCGGCCTGAGCAAGCGCTTCACCCAGCGGGATGGCAGCTGGTTCGGCACCCGCCCGCAGGCGGCCAATCCTGCAGTGGAGAACGTGGATCTGGACATCGCCTGTGGGGAATGTTTCGGCCTGGTGGGCGAAAGCGGCTGCGGTAAGACCACCCTCAGCAAGATGCTGATGCGGGCGGTCACCCCCGACAACGGGACGATCACCTACAACGACCACGGGCGCATGGTGGATCTGCTCGGCCTCAACCCCGAGCAGCTAAGGGCTTTTCGACCCAAGATGCAGGTGGTGTTCCAGGACCCCTACAGCGCCCTCAACCCCCGCATGACCGTGCTGAACATCCTCTGCGAGCCCCTGGCCATCCATGGCCTGGGAAGCCAGGCCGAACAGCAGGAGCGGGCCAAGGAGCTGATGGCCCTGGTGGGCCTCGATCCCCGTTTTCTCAACCGTTACCCCCACAGTTTCTCCGGCGGCCAGCGCCAGCGCATCAGTATCGCCCGCGCCCTGGCCCTGGAGCCGGAGCTGGTGATCTTTGACGAGCCGGTATCGGCCCTAGATGTCTCGGTCCAGGCGCAGATTCTCAACCTTCTGAAAGACCTGCAAAAAGAGCTGGGGCTGACCTACCTGTTCATCTCCCACAATTTGGCGGTGGTCGATTACGTCGCCGAACGTATTGGCGTCATGTGCCGGGGAGAGCTGGTGGAGGTGGGGCAGCGTGAGCAGATCTTTCGCAACCCCCGTCACCCCTATACCCGGGCGCTGCTGGCGGCTGTCCCCTACCCGGACCTCGACCGCCCCCTGGACTTCGCGCTGCTGGAAGAGGGGCGTCACAACGAACCCAGCCGCTGGGAGCCGCCCTTTCGCCGCCACCCGGACCAACCCAGCGAGTTCATGGAGATCGAGCCCCGGCACCTGGTCCGCATCACCCCGCAGGGCGATCCCCTCCGGAGCCTGACCTCATGACGCGCTGGCCGCGCCTGCAGGCCCTCGCCCTGCCCCTGCTGCTGGCCGTCGCCGGCGACAGGGTTGCCGCGCAGCCGTTGCCGGAACCGTCGATGCCGCGCGAGTCGTCGGTGTCGCAAGCAACGCCGGGGTTGAAGGAATCGCTGAGGGTGAAGGAATCGCCGGCATTACAGGCGGCGGTTGATGCAGGCGAGCTACCGCCGGTCGCGGAACGGTTACCCGAGACCCCCTATGTCGACGCCATGTCCGGCTTTACCCCGGGTCAGCCGGGGGGAAGCATCCACCTGTTGATGGGCAAGGCCCGGGATGTGCGGCAGATGGTGGTCTACGGCTATGCGCGCCTGGTGGGCTTCAACCAGCGCCTGGAACTGCAGCCGGACATCCTCGCCGCCTACGAGGTGGAGGAAGGACGCATCTTCACCCTGCACCTGCGCCCCGGCCACCGCTGGTCCGACGGTCACCCCTTCACCGCCGAGGACTTTCGCTATTACTGGGAGGACGTGGCCAACAACAAGGAGCTCTCCGCCTTCGGCCCGCCAACCCGAATGACGGTGGATGGCGAGCCGCCCCGGTTTGAGGTGCTGGACAAGTACACCGTGCGCTACACATGGAAGGCCCCCAACCCGGTGTTCCTGCTCGCCCTGGCCGGCCCCAGCCCGCTTTATATCTACCGTCCCGCCCACTTCCTGAAGCAGTTTCACGTCGCTTACCAGGATCCGGACACGCTTGAGGAACTGGTGCGCAACGCCAAAACCCGCGGGCGCAGCTGGGCGGCACTGCACATGCGCAAGGATCACCAGTACAAGAACGACAACCCGGAGATGCCCACCCTGCAGCCGTGGATGGCCGTCACCGAGTACCCCGCCGAGCGTTTTGTCTTCAAGCGCAATCCCTACTATCACCGGGTGGATGCCAACGGCGTGCAGCTGCCCTATATCGATCAGGTCATCATGGACGTCGCCAGCAGCAAGCTGGTGCCGGCCAAGACCGGGGCCGGCGAGTCCGACCTGCAGGGCCGATACCTGCGTCTGGACAACTACACTTTCCTGCGTGAGGGGGAGAAGCGCAACGACTTTCGCACCCTGCTCTGGCGCACCTCCCGGGGATCGCGAGTGGCCCTCTACCCCAACCTGAACGTGCTCGATGAGACCTGGCGCAAGCTGGTGCGGGACGTACGCTTTCGTCGCGCCCTCTCGCTGGCGGTTAACCGCCACGAGATCAACGAGGTGATCTACTTCGGGCTGGCCCTGGAAGGCGCCGACAACCTGATCCCCGAGTCCCCTCTCTACAAGCCCGAGCTGCGCGAGCGCTGGGCCGAGTACGACCCGCAGCGGGCCAACGCCCTGCTCGACGAGCTGGGACTGACTGAGCGCGACCACCGGGGGCTGCGCCTGCTGCCCGACGGGCGTCCCATGGAGATCATCGTCCAGACCGCCGGTGAGAGCACCGAGGAGACGGATGTACTGGAGCTGATCCGCGATACCTGGGCCGACATCGGCATCAAACTCCACACCAAGCCCTCCGAGCGCGAGGTGTTCCGCAACCGCATCTACGCCGGCGAAACCCTGATGGCGGTCTGGACCGGCCTGCCCAACGCCATCGCCTCCGCCGACATGGACCCCCGCCAGCTGGCGCCCACCCAGCAGGACCAGCTGCAGTGGCCCAAGTGGGGCAAACATTACGAAACCGGGCAGGAGCAGCCGCCGGACCTGCCCGAGGCCCAGCAGCTGCTGGCGCTTTACCTGCAGTGGCGCAGCGCCACCGACCGCGAAACCCGGCTGGCGGCCTGGCACGGGATGCTGGAGATCTGGTCCCAGCAGGTCTACACCATCGGCACCGTGGCCAAGGTGCTGCAGCCGGTGGTGGTGGATCGCGACCTTAACAACGTACCCGAGGAGGGGCTCTGGAACTGGGAGCCCAATGCCTACTTCGGCGTTTACCGCATGGACCGGTTGTGGCTGAGCCCCGACGCCGATGAGCGCAAGTCCGGGGAGGTGCGCTGATGGGCCCCTATATCCTCCGCCGCCTGCTGATCATGATTCCCACCCTGGTGGTGATCAGTTTCATCATCTTCGTGATCATTCAACTGCCCCCCGGCGACTACCTGGAAACCTACATCGCCGAGCTGGAGAGCCAGGGAGAGTGGGTCGATCCCCAGCAGATACGCATGCTGCGCGAGCAGTACGGCCTGGACGAGCCCTTCCTTCAGCAGTACTGGACCTGGGCCACCGGCATGCTGCACGGAGACTTCGGTTACTCCTTCGAGTACGGCCTGCCGGTCACCGAAGTGGTGGGGGACCGGGTCTTTCTCACCACCCTGATCTCCATCTGCACCATCCTCTTTACCTGGATGGTGGCCTTTCCCATCGGCATGTACTCCGCCACCCACCAGTACAGCTGGGGCGACTACGGCCTCACCTTAATCGGCTTCCTGGGTCTGGCGACACCCAATTTCCTGCTGGCCCTGGTGATGCTCTACTTCGCCAACGTCACCTTCGGCACCTCCATCGGCGGCCTGATGGATCCGCAGTACCTGGAGGCCGACTGGAGCTGGGCGAAGTTCAAGTCGGTGCTGGAGCACCTGTGGATTCCGGTGGTGGTGATCGGCACCTCGGGCACCGCCGCCATGATCCGCCGCCTGCGCGCCAACCTGCTCGATGAGCTGCACAAGCCCTACGTGGTCACCGCCCGGGCCAAGGGCGTACCGCCGTTCAAACTGCTCTGCAAGTACCCGCTGCGGGTGGCCCTCAACTTCTTTATCGCCGATATCGGCAATATGCTGCCCAGCATCATCTCCGGCGCGGAGATCGTCGCCGTGGTGCTCTCGCTGCCCACCACCGGCCCGATTCTAATCGCCGCCCTGCAGAGCCAGGATATGTACCTGGCCGGCTCTTTCCTGATGTTTCTGGCCATTCTGACGGTGGTCGGGGTGCTGGTATCGGATATCGCCCTGGCGCTGCTGGACCCGCGCATCCGCCTGCAGGGGGGGGCCAGCCGATGAGCGAGCATTACGTCAATCCCGCCCCTTTCGATCCGCACCGCATCGAGCGGATGAGCCCCGAGCAGGAAAAGTACTACATGGCCTCCCAGTGGCGGTTGATGTGGTGGCGTTTCAAGCAGCACCGCCTGGCGTTGTTCTGCGGCGTGCTGCTGCTGTTCATGTACGCCTCCATCCTGATCTGCGAATTCCTGGCCCCCTACGCCCTGAGCACGCGGCACACCGATTACATCTATTCGCCCCCGCAGCCGGTGCATTTCATGCACGAGGGACGCTTCGTCGGCCCCTTCGTCTACGGCTGGGACCACACCCTGAACATGGACAAACTGCTGCGCGAATACAGCGAGGACACCAGCCGGGTCTATCCCCTGCAATTTTTCTGCGCAGGCGATCCCTACCGGTTCTGGGGGCTGTGGGAGGCCGATCTGCACCTGTTCTGCGCGCCCGAGGGGGCCAAAGTGTTTTTGTTCGGCACCGACCGGCTGGGCCGGGACATGTTCTCACGGATTATCTACGGGGCACGTATCTCCATTACCATCGGCCTGGTGGGCATCAGCCTCAGCTTCGTGCTGGGCATACTGCTGGGGGGGCTGGCCGGCTATTACGGCGGCTGGGTGGACGCCTCGGTGCAGCGCCTGACGGAGGTAATCCGCTCCTTCCCCGAACTGCCGCTGTGGATGGCACTCTCCGCGATTCTGCCGGTGACCTGGAGCCCGATCTGGATCTTCTTCGGTATCACCCTGATCCTGGCCCTGCTGGACTGGACGGGGCTGGCGCGGGCGGTGCGCTCAAAACTGCTGGCCCTGCGCGAGGAAGACTACTGCACCGCGGCCCAACTGATGGGTGCGCGCCCCGGGCGGATCATTGGCCGCCACCTGCTGCCGGGCTTTTTCAGCCACCTGATCGCCTCGGCGACCCTGTCGATCCCGGCGATGATTCTGGGCGAAACCGCCCTGAGCTTCCTGGGCCTGGGGCTACGCCCCCCGATCACCAGCTGGGGCGTGCTGCTCAACGAAGCACAGAACATCAACGTGGTGGCCGTCTACCCCTGGCTGATGCTGCCGGTGGTCCCGGTCATTATTATCATTCTGGCCTTCAACTTCTTCGGCGACGGCCTGCGCGACGCCGCCGACCCCTACAAGCATTAACCGGGCATGGTGAAAGGCGGAGTGCTTAATCAGATTTAGAGGGGCCTAGTTGGGGAATCAGCGTTGGGGAATCGGTGTTGGGGAATCGGTGTTGGGGAATCGGTGTTGGGGAATCTGAGTTGAGAAAACCCTGCAAAGGCCTTTTTCCGTTTTATTGTTTCCCGTTTCCCGCTTCCCGTTTCCCGCTTCCCGTTTCCTGCTTCCCGTTTCCCGCTTCCCACTCACTGTCCCCCTGACGCATCGCCGGGGTCCCCCGGCGACTCGGCCACCACCTCCTGCCTGATCGTCTCACCGTCCCCTTCTTCCACCAGCTTACCGCGCTCCAGCAGCAGTTGGCGGTCAAAGCCCCGGGCGAGCTCGACGCGGCTGGTGATAAAGACCAGACCGCAACCTTGAAGCGCCTCGCGCAGGTTGCCCAGCACCCGCGTCTCGGCGCCCGGGTCCATGCCCGAGGTGGCCTCATTGAGAATCAGCGCGTCGGGGTCCTTGAGCAGCCCCCGGGCGATCGCCAGCTTCTGCCGTTGTGCCAGGGAGAGCCGCCCGCCCGCCGAGCCCACCTGGAAGTCCATCCCAACGTCGATAATCGCCTCCTCCAGCCCCACCTCGTTCACCACGTCATGAATCAACGCGGTAATCCGGGCCTGGGCCTTGGCCTGGCCGTACACCAGCCGGCCGAACAGCATGTTGTCCTGCAGGTTGAGGCTGGCACTGAAACGCTCCTGGTCGAAAAACTCGATGGCGAAATCAAACTGCCGCGCCTCGAGCTTCTCTGCAAAACTGAACCGCGCCTGCAGGATGCGCTGCTGCATGGCCTCGTCGATCAGCCCCAGGCGGTGACGGGCGGGGCTGAGCTGAAAGGTCAACGCCAGCAGTTTCTGGCGCACCTCGGCCGGCGCCCGGGCCAGGTGCTCTTTGCCGGTGCGCCCCAACAGTGCCCGGTAGTCGGGCAGGTCTTCTGCACGGATAAAGCTGAAGCGCTCGAATAGATCACTGTCCTCCTCCACGTCGGAAAACAGGTCCACCATGATCTCCGTCAGACGGTATCCGATCAGCAACAGGTCTTCCAGCAGCCCCTGCTCCTCGAGAAACCGCTGCACCTGGGGGTTGCCCGCCGCTCGCTCGATGTTGAGGCTCTTGTTGTCGCTGGCGCCGAAGAGGATGTTGCCCAGAACACTCAGGTTGGTGTTGTAATGCGGCCAGTCGAACAGCTCCACCAGGCCTTTGTACTCAGCCTGCTGCAAGCGGTTGTGAATCCGCCTTCGGGCTTCGAGCAGCTGGCCTTCCAGGGTTTGCGGATGGTGTGGCTCCAGATACCCCAGCAGCCCCATGGCGAAAACGTCATCGTTGAGATCAACCAGCGCCAACACCCGGTGAATCCGCTCGTGCAACGCCGCTTCGCTCTCAAGCCCCAACTCCTCGAGGTCGTACCAGCGACCGTCCGGGCGCGCCTCGCTGTTGCCAGACTGGCGCGCCGCCAACTGCTGCGCGCGGTATGCGGCCGCTTCCTCTTCCGGCTCATCCTGGGGGCGGTGGCGCAAGCCGTAGAGCAGGTTGTCGCGGAGACTGCCCCCAAACAGGTGGGCATTGGCGCCCACGTGAGCCAGGTGCCGCCCCAGGGTGGCCTCTGACAGGGCGGTGATGTCGGTTCCGGCGAGGTAAAGTCGCCCCCCGGTTGGAACCAGCAGACGCGCCAGCAACAAGCCCAGCTCCTCCTTGCCGCTGCCCCCCATGCCGACAATGGCGGTATGCTCGCGCAGGGCGATCCTGAAACTGAGCTGGTCAATCAGGTTGATACCCTCGTGCTCGGCGTAGGCCACTTTATTCGCCTCCCAGCAGGCCTTGGCCGTATCCAACGGGGTGGGAGGCGCGTCCTGCAAAGGCACATCCATGAGGGTCGCCGGCTGGAACTGGTCCACGATCTGCTCGTACTTGATCCGCACGTCCTCCTTGGTCTGGTAGTACTTCAGCAGCTCCTTCCAGGGGGCGCTCAGGTCCTTGTAGGCAGCCAGCACCGCCACCAGCGCCCCCAGCGAGAGCTCCCCCTGGATGACGTAGTAACCACCGAAAAAGTAGAAAAAGAAAGGGGTGACCTGGGCCAGAAAATTATTGAGAAACTTGATGAAGAACTTCTTTTTATAGATCTCGTAGCGGAGCTCGAAGATCGACCCCAAACGCTCGCTGACCACCGAGCGCTCGAAGTGGGAGGTGTCGTGGGCATGAACCTCGCGAATGCCGGCGATGGTGTCACCGATCCGGTCCCCCAAGCGACGTGCGGCGATCACCCGCTGCTTACCCAGCTGGTTCACCCGCCGCTGCAGCTTGGGAATAATGTACATCTGAAACGGGTAGAGCGCGGTCGCGACCAGCCCCAGCATCGGGTCCTGGTTGAAGATAAAAAACAGGTAGGTGAACAGAACCCCGCCCTGAAAGGCCGGGAGCGCAAAGGCCTCGCCGATAAACCCGCCCAGGGGTTCGGTCTCGGCGGTAATAATGGGGATCATCTCCCCCTGGGAGACCTTCTTAAAGTGGGGCAGCGGAAAACGCAGAATCCGGGTAAAAAGCTCAAAACGAAACCGCCGCAACATGCGCTCGCCCACCACCCCACGGTAGACGTTCAACACGTACTTGAGGCCGCCATTGATCAGCACCAGCGCCAAAAACAGGAGACTGAGCACAAACAGGTAGCGGATCTGATCCATGGGATAGCCGAACAGCTCATCGGGCACGTTAGCGCCGCCGATGGCGTCGTTGATGATCAGCTTGGGGACTTCCAGGGTGGCGTAAAGAAAAGGCAGGGAAAGGACGGTCAGCAGCAGGAGCAGCACCTGGTCTTTCAGGGTATGCCGCAGAATGTACTTAAAAATGGAAGAATCCATACCCTGCGATCCTGAATTCAGCTGCCCGGCGAGGCCGCCGCCAGCTAACAGCCGCGACGGTTTCAATCCGCTCCTGGAACGACCGCTGTCACACACATGCGCAGTAATACGGCCGACCATCGCAGCAAGCATAGTCCAAAGCCGCCCGCCGAGCCCTGCCTAACACTATGATATGATGGTCTCTTTGCCCTTTTTAAAAAGGAGCCCCGCGTGGCGCTGCGTGTTGCCCTGATTCTCAAAGGCTATCCTCGTCTGTCCGAGACCTTTATCGCCCAGGAGATCCGCAAACTTGAGCAGCGCGGCCTGCAGCTGACCCTCGTTTCCCTGCGCCACCCCACGGACAAGGCGGTGCACCCGATCCACCGGGAAATCGAAGCCCCCGTGCTCTACCTGCCCGAATACCTTCACCAGGAGCCATTGCGGGTGCTGGCCGGCTTGCTGGCGAGCTTGCGCCGCCCCTCGGCATTGCTTCGGGCACTGGCCCCCTGGCTGCGGGACCTGGTGCGCGACCCCAGCCGCAACCGCCTGCGCCGCTTCGGTCAGGCCCTGGTGCTCGCCGCTGAACTGCCCCCCGGAACCGACTGGCTGTACGCCCACTTTATCCATACGCCCGGCTCGGTGACCCGCTACTGCGCCCGACTCACGGGGCTTCCCTGGAGCGCCTCGGCCCACGCCAAGGATATCTGGACCCTGCCCGCCTGGGAGCTGCGCGAAAAGCTCGCAGAACTGCAGTGGCTCGTCACCTGCACCCAGGCCAACTGTGATTACCTGCAACGGTTAAGCCCCGTCCCCGGCCGGGTTTCCCTGGTCTATCATGGCCTCGACTTTCAGCGTTTCAGCCCGGCCCTCAGGGACGAGCATTCACATCGGAACGGCTTGAAGGCCCCGGTGGAGCTGATCTCCGTGGGCCGCGCGGTTCCCAAGAAAGGTTACCGGCACCTGCTCAACGCCCTGGCGCAATTACCCGGACACCTGCACTGGCGACTCACCCATATTGGCGGCGGCACCGAGCTTCCCCGCCTGCAACGACAAGCCCAGGCACTTGGCGTCGATGAGCGCGTGCGCTGGCTGGGGGCGCTACCCCAGGAGGAGGTCCTGGACTATTACCGGCAGGCGGATATTTTTGTCCTCGCCAGCACGGTGGTGGATGACGGCGACCGTGACGGCCTCCCCAATGTACTGATGGAAGCCCAGAGCCAGCGTCTGTGCTGTATCTCGACCCGCATTTCAGGCATTCCGGAGCTGATCCACGATGGCGAAACCGGGCTGCTGGTGGAGGAGCGGGACGAGGACGCCCTCGCCGCTGCGCTGACCCGACTGATCGCCGATCCCGCTCTCCGCCACCGACTTGGGGAAGCAGGCTATCACCGGGTGACCGAGCAGTTCGACGCCGACCGGGGCATTGATATACTGATGGAAAAGTTCCCGGCAGCTTCGCCATGAGCCCGATCCCGCTGGCCTTCTACGCCCCCCTCAAGCCACCCACCCACCCCAATCCCTCGGGAGACCGGACACTGGCGCAGCTGCTGATGCAGGCCCTGGCGCTGGCCGGTTTCGAGGTGATGCTGGCCTCACGCTTTCGCAGCCGTGACGGCAGCGGCAACCCCCACCGCCAACAGCGCCTGCGGCGGCTCGGTGAACGGCTGGCTCAGCGTCTGATCCGCCGCTTAGACGCCCTGCCCGCCGAGCACCGGCCACGCCTGTGGCTCACCTACCACCTCTACCACAAGGCGCCGGACTGGCTGGGCCCGACCGTCTGCCGAACCTTGGGGATTCCCTACGTGGTGGTGGAGGCCTCCTACGCCCCCAAACAACAGACAGGCCCCTGGCGGCTTGGGCTAGAAGCCAGCCTGGGGGCCCTGCACCAGGCCGATGCGGTGTTGTGTTTCAACCCTGTGGACCGCGCCTGCCTCGCCGAGCGGCTGCCGCCACGGCGGCTTCACGCCCTGCCCCCCTTTCTCGACCTTGCGCCACCGCCATCTCCTCACCCGTCCAGAGCCCAACTGGCCGAACGCTGGGGCATCGATCCCCGGCCGCCCTGGCTGATCGCCGTCGCCATGATGCGCCCCGGGGACAAGGCCCACTCGTACCGATTGCTGGCCGAAGCCCTCAAGTTACTTCCCGGTGATCTACCCTGGCAGCTGCTGATAGCCGGGGACGGCCGCGCCGCCGCCCAGGTTCGGGCCGATTTCGCAGCGCTGGAAGATCGCGTGCGCTTTCTCGGCCTTCAGCCTCCCGAGGCGCTGCAGCCGCTGCTGGCCGCCGCCGACCTCTGCGTCTGGCCGGCGGTTAACGAGGCCTTCGGGATGGCGCTGCTCGAGGCCCAGGCCCAAGGCACAGCGGTACTCGCCGGTGACGAAGGTGGTGTAAAAACCGTTCTCGCCCCTGAGTGCCAGGGCTGGCTCACCCCGCCCCGCGACCCGGTCGCCTTTGCCGCCGCCCTCGCCCGGCTGTTGGCGAGCCCCGAGGAGCTGGCGCGCCTTGGCAAGAAAGCGCAGGCGTACGTCGAAACCCACCATGGGCTGCCCGCCACCGCCGGGCGCCTGCAAGCCCTGTTGACGCCGCTACTGTGACCGCGACTGTGAGTAACGACCTTGACCTGCTGCTGCTCCGCCATGCCGCCACGGAGTGGAACCGGGAGAAACGGTTGCAGGGGCGCCGGGACATTCCGCTGAGCCCGCAAGGGCGCGAAAGCCTCGCCGGTCGAGCGATTCCTGAACCGTTCAATACCTGGCGCTGGTTTACCAGCCCCTTGCAACGGGCCCGTCAGACCGCCGCCCTGCTGGGGATCGAGGCCCCCCGGCTGGCGCCTGCGCTGGGTGAGATGGACTGGGGAGAATGGGAGGGAGAGCGCCTGCCCGAATTGCGCCAGCGCCTGGGAGCGGCGATGGCCCGGGCCGAAGCCCGCGGCCTCGACCTGCAGCCGCCCGGCGGCGAATCGCCGCGCGCGGTGCAGGCACGCGTACTGGCATGGCTGGAAAAGCAGTCGGGACAGCTCGGTGCCGTCACCCACAAGGGGGTGATCCGGGCGCTGCTCAGCGTCGCACTGCAATGGGATATGCGCCGGGACTGCCCGGTAAAACCGGACTGGCAACAGGGTATCTGGCTACAGCGGCGCGGCGGCAACTGGCGGCTCAGGGACTACAACATCCCTCTGGTTGGCGAGGAGCGTTCCTAGGAAAAACCTCGTCGGCACCCAGCCAGCGTGCGGCGGACCCGTCGAGGACCGACAGCAAGGTTTCCATAAACCTCCAACAGCCCGCGTCATGAGCCAGGTGGTGGGTCATGATACCCGTTGGTTCAGCGGCATCCGCACTTCCCAGACGCCGCGCCCGCAGATGATCCAGCAACTGGGCCAGCACCGTCTCCTCCCCGGCAAAGCAGCGCCCGCCGCGCCAGTCGATCAGGTCAACGTGAACATTGACCCGCTTGAGCCCGAAGGTCTCGGCGCTGTTGCGTGCCCCGAGAGTGGAAAGGCCGGAAAAACCTGCACCTGTAAGCCCTTCGGCAACCCCATCGCTGAGCCGGTTCCAGGGCGGCACCATCACCGGCAGAAAACGCTTTCCCAGCAACCCGGCCAGGGCGCGGCGCCCCCGTTGCAGCTCGTCGAGCACAACCCCCACTGGACGCGCATCCCCCAGCTCACACTTACGCTCACCTGGCCGCGCGTGACTGCAGTGGCTGAAGCCGTGCTGCAACGCCCACAGCCGGGGGTTGTCGGCAAACAGCGGTGCAAGGGATGGATCAGCCCCATCGGGAATAACCGCCAACGCCAGGGGCACCCGGTGCTCGAGACTCAGGCGGTTGAGCCGGGCCAGCGCCGGGCTCGCCCGCTCCGCATCATCATCCCGCCACCAGAGGGTCACCTCTCGACCATCATCCCGCCAACGACTCAGCTCATCGCGCAGTGCCTCCCAGCTACTCACCATCGCTCACTCCGCCGCCAGCCGCTTCAGGATCCGGGCGCTCTGGGCCGCACCGTCCGTGTCGATGGCGACCTCTCCCGGCCCATGAGAAAGCGCCTGCTCCACGGCGCGCGCCAAACTCGCTCCATCAAGCTCCGCTTCGGCCAGCAGCGGATACCCCGCCGCCAATTGCAGCCGCTCGCTGCGCATCCGCTGCTCGGTTTCACCATTACCCTCGAAGGGCACCAGCAGCGCGGGACAGCCGGCCCGCAGCAGGTCCATGACGGTGTTGTAGCCGGCCTGGGAGATGGAAAGCCGGCAACGGGCCAGGCGTTCGGAAAAATCGCTCCGGGCGGGCTCGACCATGACCCCTTCGGGCGCCTGCCGGCGTAACGCGGCCTCGACCGAGGCGGGCAGGTTGGGGCCGACCAGAAACCGCCAGGGAGTCCGGGCCAGGGAGGTGTGGGGGCGTGCCGCCAGTGCCGCCCACATCAGGGCCTCTCCCACCGCGCCTCCGCCCGCCGATACCAGCACCTCGTTCCGCGGGGAGCCCCGGGAGGGCGCCCGGTCGTCAATGACATAGCCGGTGTAGTGAAGTTTTTCGGCAATCTCTCCGGCGGCGGGAAAGCTGGCCTCCAGGGGTAAAAAGGCCGGGTCACCGTGGACCAGCACCCCGTCAAAGTAGCGCCCCAGCAACGCCAGGGTCTCGCGGATGCGCTCAGGCTTTCGAGCCTGCAAAATATCCCGCACCGAACTCAGAATGCGGGGCCGGCAGGGCCCTCTGACCGCCGCCTCCAGCAATGGCAGCAGCTCCCAGCGCAACTGGCGCCGCCCAAAGGGAAAATTCTCGATGACCAACAGGTGCGGTTCGAACTGAGCGAGGGTTTCCAGCAATTGAGCGCTGCGACGAGCGCGAAATGCCTCGTCCAGGGGGTCACCATTGGCACGAACCAGTGAGGAGAAGGTCGCATCCGCAGCCTTGATCGGAGGCAGCTGCACAACCTCCGCCCCCTCAAAAGCGAAACCGGGAACGGGCTCACCGCCGCTCACCACCTGTACCTCCAGACCGGCTTTGGCCCAGGCCCGAACCAGCAGCGAAGCGCGCTTTAGGTGACCGACACCCAGCAGGTGCTGGACGTAAAACAGCACGCGCGGGGAAGACGCCACCTAGTGTCCGCCCTTGGAGCCTGCGTCCACCCAGCGGCACACGCGGTCACTGATGGAATCCAGCCCGCTGAGGAAGTTGGCAGGCATACGCGCTTGCGGACAAGGACAGCGGTTTAACGCATGAAGGGCCTCCACCATGCGCCCGGTGCTGGTGCCGGCACGGGGGTCAAGCATACAAACCAAGCCCAGTTCAGCGGCCTTTTGCGCACGAATCAGCTGCTCCTGCCGGGGTCGTGTGCGGGGGATGATCAACGAGGGTTTGTTAAACGAGAGCAACTCACAGAAGGTGTTGTAGCCCCCCATGGCCACCACCCCGACCGCCTCATCCATCAGGCACTCCAGCTGATCGTCAAAGGTAATCAGACTGGCATGAGGAAGGCGCTCGACGCGGGCATGAAACTGCTCGCGCTCCGCCAGGCTCATAAAGGGGCCAAGAACAAACAGGCCGTGCCAGGGCAGCTCGGCGCTCGCCTCGTAGGCCCGCAATACCCAATCGACCATCTCCACACCGTCACCGCCACCGCCGGGGGTTATCAACAGAAAAGGAGTCGGCACATCCGTCAGGTGTCTGGAGTGGAGTTTTTCCGGCAAGGCACGCGGCAGATAGCCGGTATAGACAATTTTCTCCTCCAGCGCCGGGGGCAACGCAAGTCCGGCAAGCGGGCTTCCCATGGCCGGATCGCCGTAAACCCAGATCTCGTCGTAATGGTCGCCCAGGGCGGGTAGCACGCCCTTGTTTTCCCACTCCGGCTTGAGCAGATGCGGCGCATCAAGCACATCCCGCAGCCCGAGCACCGTGGGCACGCCACGGGCGTTCAGCATCGCCAGGGTTGAAGCCACCTCCCCTTTGAGCCCCAGGGGCTCCTTGTCCACGATAAAAAGGTCCGGTTCGAAGACGTCGGCGGTATGAAGGATGATGGACTCGCGCAGGGCCAGCGTGTGATCCAGATTGATATGCAGCCCCAGGGACGTGTAATCGCCGTTATGCAGCTTGATGACGCCCGGAATACGGACAAAATCAACCCGGGCTTTGAAGTCGAAGCGACCGATAATAGGGGAACCGGTGAGGATCAGTACCGAAAGCCCCTTGAAGCGATCCACCAGGGCGTGAGCGATGGTGCGGCAGCGACGCAGGTGCCCAAGACCAAAGGTATCGTGACTGTAAATCAGCACGCGAGCATTCTCGAGCTTGCCGGGCGCGCCGTCAGCCATCATTCGGGATCCCTCCTGAGCGTTAAACCGCATCTTAGATTATCACCTCAGGGTTTACAATTGAGCACTTGGAGCCCCCCAAAGCCACCGAAGACGAGCAATCTTTTGTAACACGCCCCCCCCTTTCCTACTCTGAAGGGGAACATGGCCCCCGGCTGACGGACCAGCCGGCCCAGGAGAACTGATGAAACGCACCGTCGCTACCCTGCTCAACGAAATGGCCCACACGACCGAGCGCAGCGCCTTGCTGCCGGCACGTGTGCGAGCGGCGATCAACCGCCATCAGGAGCAGAGCGAACGACTGGTGGCCTGGGTGCAGCTGGCCGTGGTGTTCACATTTGCCATGCTCTACGCCCTGTCTCCCAAAACCTTCCCCGCAGAAGCCCCTTTTGCACCGGTACCCTGGGTGCTCAGCATCTATTACCTGTTCGCGATGCTGCACCTCTATATCAGCTACCAACGGTTGCCCTCGGACAGCTTCACCTATCTGTCCATTGTGGTGGACATGGCCCTGGTTTACTTGCTGATCTGGAGCTTTCACCTGCAGTACATGCAGCCCCCCAGCTTCTACCTGAAAGCCCCGACCCTGCTGTACGTGTTCATTTTCATCGCGATGCGCGCGCTGCGCTTTGAAGTGAAATTTATTCTCTTCGCCAGCGCCACGGCCGCCCTGGGATGGCTATTGATGGTGCTCTACGCGGTGCGTGCCGATCCCACCGGCACGGTGATCACCAAGGACTACGTGCACTACCTGACCTCAAACAGCGTGTTGCTGGGAGGAGAATTCGACAAAATCATCTCCATTCTGCTGGTGGGAGCCGTGCTCGCGGCCGCCGTTTACCGGGCGAGGAAGCTGTTACTGGAGTCCGCGGTGGAAACCCACGTGGCGGAGGATCTGGCCCACTTCGTCCCCGAAGAGGTCGTCGCGAGCCTTGCCCTGTCAGAGGATGAACCCCAGGCCGGCAAGGCCAAGACCTACAATGCGGCGGTCATGTTTATCGATATCGCCGACTTCACCGCGGTCAGCGAGCATCTCAAGCCCGAACAGGCCGTGGCCACCCTCAACGAATATTTCACGCTTAACGAAGAGATTCTGGAAAAGTACGGCGGCACCATCAACCAGTTCCAGGGCGATGCCATTCTGGCCAGCTTCAATAACCCCCAGGGCGAGGACAGCCCCTCGACCTGCGCCGTGCAGGCGGCCCTGGAGATTCAGCAGCTGCTCCAACAGCACACGTTCGCCCGCGGCGTCCGCCTGAGCAACCGTATCGGCATCAACACGGGGGTTGTGGTGGGAGGCTACATGGGTTCACAGCACCGGCTTATCTACACCGTACATGGCGACGTGGTGAATGTCGCAGCCCGGCTCGAACAGATCAACAAGGAGCTGGGCACCCGGCTGCTGGTCTCCCGGGCCACCCGGGATGCCTGCGCTCCTGAACGCTTTCATTTCGAACCGCGGGGACAGGTAACGGTCAAGGGTCGTATAACCCCGACCGAAGTCTACTCGCTGAATCTGGCCTGACGGCGTAAGTAGGCTCGCCTAGCCGTTGGCGCTGGCGCTTAAGCGCCGTTGGCGCAGTTCCAGAAGATGAATGAGATGGTCGATATTGGCGCGGGCGTCCGCCTCGTGCCGGGCCTGGAAGGGGGCGCTGTAGTAGATGCTTTCCCGCGCCCGAAGGGTACGCAGGAACCCCAACTGACAGGTGCAGAACTCCTGGTCACCGACATCCTGCTTCTCGGCGCGACAGCGCACCGTATCCTTCAGGAACGCGTGCCAGGAGCGGGCGAAGCTCGAAAGATCAACATCCACCACCAACGCTTCGTCATCGGTGCCCGGTGGCCCCTGGTGAGTGGTCGCCATGATCAGGTCCACCACCCGTTGCTGGCGGCGAGTGGGCATACCCTCCCCGCTCAGGGAGCGAAAAAGCGCAGCACTGCGGGACTCATGACCCTGAGGCTCATTGCCGTAACAGGCATCGTGAAACCAGATGGCCAGCTCCACCGCATCCGGGTCCTGCGCCTCACCCCGGTACGGGTCGAACCATTCAAGCATCTGCTTGATGTGCTCACCGTCGTGGTAGTGACGGCAGCACTCGTTATAGCGGCGGTCAAGCTGCTCAAAAGCCTCCTCGCCACGGCAGCAGGCGGCCATATCGTGGGTGCGCTGCCACAGGGCGATAAAGCGGGCCCTATCCATCCTCACCTCCAGCCTGCACCGCCTTGAGAGCAAACAGCTGGTTCTGCAGCTGCTCATTCGCATGGTGGGCCTCAGCCAGCTTGTCACTGAGCTGGCGCATCACGTCCAGCGCCACTTCGGCATTGCCGGTCAGCAGCTGCAGAAAGACATCATCCTCGATGCGCAGCACCAGCACGTTTCCGCGCGCCCGTACCGAGGCGCTCCGCTCCTGCTTGGAGATCACCGCCATCTCGCCGATCAGGGCGTTTTCTCCCCGCACCAGGGTGGTCGTCTCGCCGCCCTCGGTTTCGGCCAGGATTTCCACCTCCCCCTCCATCACCAGGTAAACGCTATCGGCAGGGTCACCGACATGAAACAAGGCCTCACGGTCCTCGTACTGAACCAGGCGGCTGGTAAAGGCGAGCAGCTTAAGCCGGGAAGTCTCTACCTTGGAGAGCATCGGGATCTCACGCAGCCGCTCGACTTCCTGATTAATATCCAAGCTTAACCCTCCGGAACGGAAGCATCAGATTGATAAATATAGACTCCCACGAGTCCGGAATGAGGTCAAGGCGGGGAAAATTCGGAGGAAATACAGGAGTTCAGTCGGACTCCAGGGAACGGACCAGATCACGAAAAGATTCGCGGTTGTGCTCGTTAAGCTCCATCAGGGTGCGGTGCGCGTCAAGCACCTTGGAGCGAACCTGCTCCTCCGAGGCCTGCATCACCGACAATTCTTTGAGCTGGGTTTCCTGCTGCACCGCTTCCTTGATGAGGATGAACACCTTATCAAAGCCCATGCTCAGCAAGATACGGCTGATATCGTCGTTGGTGGAAACGATGGTCGGGCGCAGCTGGTGCTGCTGTTTCATCTTGACGGAAATTTTGGCCAGCAGCCCCAGGGAGGTGCTGTCGATGCCCTCGGTCTCTGTCAGGTCGATAATGACCGTCTTGAAACCTTCGTTATGCAACATCTGCTCAAGGAACTGATCCAATGTCGAGCAGAGGGTCAGCCGCACATCGCCGACGAATTTTAGAACGTAATTACCGTCCTGTTCTGCAAACAGGATTTTGCCACTCTGCATGGTCAAACAACTCTAGAAACGCTCAGGGCCGCGATATCATCCGGCGCTTCTTCCACTTCGTCAATTCCAAGGAGGCGGGACAGGTCGCGTAGGTCATCATAGCCCCGCGCTGCGGCATCCAGCAAGCATTTTTCCTTGGCCTTCAAATCCGGTTGATCGAGTATCTCCAGGATACCGTCGGAGAACAGGGTGAGGGTGAACTGCTCCTCAAGTTCCACGATCCGCCCGTCGAACTGGGCATCGTCAAACAGTCCTACAGGCATGCCGCTTCCCGGCAAAAACTCCGCCTTGCCCCCCTGCTGCAGGATCGGCATCGGAAAGTGGCCTCCGACGCCGTACTGCAAGGTGTTCTCGATCCGGTCGAGCAGCCCAACGAAAATGGTCAGGTGCTTGCCAAGCCCCGTGTCCAGGAGCTCCTTGTTGATTCGGGAGAGGACATCCGTGGGCGAAAGAATATGAAAGCTGGAACCGCGGTTGTAGTTTCGAAGCAGGCGATTGGTCATGTTCTTCAGCAACACGGTGACAAAGGCCGAGGAGGCCCCGTGCCCCGAAATGTCCGCCAGGTAGAACATCGCCAGCGAGTCAGAAATGCGAAAAAAGTCGATGAAATCGCCGCTGAGAAACAACGAGGGTTTAACCCGGTACTCAAAGCGGTAATCGTTGATCACCATCTCGGTGGGGGGCAGCATTTTTTGCTGCACGTGGCGCCCGGCCTGCTGGTCTTCACGCAACAGGGCCAGGCTCTGCTCCAGCTCCTCACGGAAATAGGCACTGTCGGCGATCACCTTGGCCCGCCGTCCCTGCCGCCGTATGGAGCGCGCCAGCTCCGCACGGTCGCGCACCGGCAAGGTAAAGAAATCGCTCGCGCCCTGGCGCAGCGCCCGAATCACCTGGGCATAACCGCTCTCGCGGGAGAGCGCCACCACCGGATTCGGCTTGACGCGCTCCACCAGGCTCTCGATCCAGTTCTCGTCACCATCAAAGGGGGTGACGCTGAACAGCATATCGGGCTTGCCTTCTTCCAACGCCGCATCAACGGCTTCCCGCGTGTTGGCCTGACAGACCCGAATATCCGCCGCGGAAAATATTTCCCGAACTTCAGCAATTGCAGAAGCATCCAGGTCATCTTCGACAACCAGCAGGCAATACAGGTTTTGTTTCATCGAATTCGCCAATTCGCTTCCCGCCTATTCATAACCCCGTTTAACTCAAGGGGTTTACTCCGCCCGAATACCTGGCGCTAAAATCCATCGTCCTCGTAGATGCGCTCCACCTTACCGTCATTAACCAAAAATTCACGTCGCTGTAAATACGCATCTCGTATAAAGGTGTAGCGATCCCCGCTAATCAGACGCTCCGCTTCCATTATTTGAGAGCGCTGATCGATGGTACGCAGCCCCAGCAGAAAATAACGCAACCCCTCATCGTCAAAATAGATAACAGAGTTGATATAGGCGTCCGGGATTCGCCCAATTCCATCGCGCAACGTGCTCGGCCCAAAGAATGGCAACACCAGATAGGGGCCACTCTTCACACCCCAGTACCCCAGGGCCTGTCCAAAATCCTCATCCTGTTTCGGCAACCCCAAAGGAGTCGCCACATCGAGAATTCCCCCAAGCCCAAGAACCGTATTGGCCGCAAGACGCGCACCATCCTGCGCCGCTCCGGCAAGTTTCAGCTGAAACAGGTTATTGAAGAGACTGTTAAAGTCGCCCAGATTGCCAAAGAAGTTGTGAACCCCCTTCTCCACCACGTCAGGCGTAACCGCTCGATAGCCCTTGGTGAGCGGCAGCAGCAGGTACTTGTCCAGCGTCTCATTGAAGGCGAACATACTGCGGTTGAAGCCCTCCCAGGGATCAACCTCGGCTTGGGCCGCTACCGATTGGGAAAGCAGAACGACCCAAAGACAAAAAATGACTTTTCTAAAAACAACCACCGAAACCACAGCCCTTTCAGCCCACAATACCAGAGCGCATCATACCAAAAGTCACCGCAAGCTTCCCAGCAACCATCACCCTGGACCCGCTTCTCGCCAAGACCTTGGTCGCGGTTTTTTTGCAGGCAATAAAAAAGGGTCCCCGAGGGGACCCTTTTCGCTGGCATCAGCTTTTCTAAGAAAACTTAGAAGTTCAGCTGGTATTCCAGAGTGGTCAGGTCTCCCTTCTCGTCGAACTGGGCAGTTTCCAGCTGAACCATAGCCTTGGAGCCCAGCTTGTAACGGGCACCGATGACGTAGCCTTCGTCGTCGCCGGCGTTGTCGAAGTCACGCTCGGTCCACTCGCCGTAAACGCTGGCCTTGCCGAAGGCGAAGCCGGCGCCAACCAGCCAACCTTCAACGTCCTGCACGTTGTTGTCGTAGTCGCGCTCCTGCCAGGAAGCACCCAGAGTCAGGGCGTCGATGCTGTAGTTAGCCTGAACAGAGATGATGTCGCCACCGTCTTTGCTGGTTTCGTCATCGTCAGCGCCTTCGTAGTTGGCGTAGCCCAGACCCAGGTTCAGACCCATGATGCTGTAGTTGGCGCCGAATACGGCCACATCTACGTCGTCACCGTCTTTCTTCCCAGGCTTGCCGTTAGACAGGACGATATCCTCGCCGCCGCCCATGCTTGCGTCCATGGCGATACCGACTTCCAGCTCCAGACCACCCATGTTAGGCGTGGTGTAGACCAGGGCGTTGTTGATGTTGTCCTGCTGGTCGATGAAGGTAGCGTTGGCGCGGTTAGAGATAGACCAAACACCACGCTCAGCGGGGTTGTTCTGCAGACCGGCGGTCAGACGACCGAAGCCACCTTCCAGCCATGCGTTGGCCTTGTGAACTTCAGTTTCACCTTCAGAAGGATCAGAGGAGTCAGCGTTGGAGTTACCAGCCTTGAAACGCATTTCCATCTGGTAACCGGTTTCCAGGCCGTCGAAATCGTTGTCAGCAACGCCACGAACACCCAGGCCAACCTTGGTGGCGGCAACTTGCAGGTCAGAATCTTCGTCCGCGGTCAGACGAGTTTCCAGGTAGCCGTACAGAGTAGCGTCGGCCTGAGCAATCATCGGAGCAGTCATAGCGCCGGCAACAGCCAGAGCAATCAGTGACTTCTTCATTAAAGTTTCCCCTTCAGTTTTTAACATACTAGTAGTTAAAACGAACTTTCTTTTTAAAAGCCTTCCCTCGATCACCCGCCTGACGGGCCCATCTGAGAGATGGCTGAATTCCAATCGTTCTCAACTCTAACCCAGGCAAAACAAAAAATGTAGACCTGAGAATAAAAAAACAGGTGCGTTTTCTTATTTTTTCTTGCGCTTTACTGATTACGCTCAATTAACCGCTTAAATTAAAGCCATCGAATGTACCCAGGCGCGCGTCAGTCGTTTTTTTATTCAACCGGATTAAAGCCAACAACGCTTTAATCCCCTTCCCTGGCACGCAATCACCGATTCGGCGATTCATTCGGGGACCTGGAAACCAAACTGCTCCAACCCCCAAAATGTCGACATTCAAGCATGATTTACCGGAGGGGGTCAAGACTCCCCGGTTTGGCAGGCGCGCCACTGTTTTTCAAGCCTTTTTTCGGACACAGGCCAAAGGGTCCCGAGCTTTTGCGCGAACAGTGATACTCGGTACTCCTCCAGCATCCAGCGGTAACGGTGCAGCTGGACATCGCTGCGCGCCCGGGCCTCCCCTCGCTCCAGTCGCTGTTGGTAGCGCTGCCAGAACCCCTGCAGTTGCTCGCTGAAAAAGCGCTGTTGGTTAAGGTTGCTCTTAAACTTATCCAGGCGCTCCTCGATGGCCTCCAGGTATAAGGGGTAGCGGGCCAGGAAAGGCGCCGGGGTGGCGCTGACAAAGCCGGGGTAGATCAGTCCCGCCAGCTGTTGTTTGACGTCGTTAAGAACCGGTGCCCAGGCCAGTTCAATCCGACCGCCCAACTGTTTGCTCAGTTTCTGGTAGCGCTTGAGCAACCGGTTGACCTCGAGGTCCAGGGCTTCAGCCTGCGGAATCAGTTCGCCGCGGCCCTGCTCGTAGACTTGGTCAAATTCAGCCTCGGTGCGGGGCAGCGAAGCATTTCCCTGGCCCGGCGCCAGCCCACCTTCGGGATTCACCAGAGGGTCTGCCGCTTCCTTTATATAGGTGCGCAGAAAAACGGCATCGAGCAGATCCTGCCAGAGCACCTCCTTGCGCCCGGCCCCGGAGAAGAGCAAGGCGTTCTGCTCAAACTGCGGCATCCTTTTACGCAACTCGCGAAGCTGGGTTTTCTGGCGCATCTGCAGCAGGCGCACAACCCCCAGGCAATGCCCGGCACTGGCCTCCTCCGGCACGTCATAGAGTCTCAGGCACAGGGTTTCGCCATCGACCCAGAGCCCCGGGAACGCCGGCACTTTCATTCCCGCCTGCTCCAGCTCCACCTGCGCCGGCAGGTCGCCGAAGTCCCAAGCTGTAATGTCGCGGCGTTCCCAGGGCGAATCAGCGACCTCCAGGGTAGCGGTCGCCTCGGCACTGAAGCGCCGCTCCAACGCCTCCAGGTCCCGCCCCTGTCCCAGCAGCCGGCCATCACTGTCCAGCACCCGAATATTGAACCGGTAATGGGGGTCCAGGGTGACCGCTTCCCAGACCTCTTCGGGAATCAGGACACCGGTCATCTTTCTCAGCTCCCGGCCCAGGACCACGGTCAGGGTTTCGTCTCCCGGGACGATCCGCTCTAACAGTGCATCCACATAATCCGGAATGGGCACGAAGTTCTTGCGCCACTGTTTGGGCAGTCCTTTGAGCAGTGCGATGCACTTGTCCCGCAACATCCCCGGCACCAGCCACTGCAGGCGCGCGGCGGGCAACCGCTTAAGGGCGCCGGCCGGCACATCAATGGAAACACCGTCATCCTCGGTGCCCGGGGCAAAGTGGTAATGAAGCCGAAAGCGTAACCGCTCCCAAGTTAAATGGTCGGGGTAGCGGGCCTCGGTCACGGTGGCGGCATCATGACGCATCAGGTCTTCGCGGGAGACAAAGAGCGCCTTCGGATTCTCGGCCTCCAGGGTTTGGCGCCATTTTTCAAAGCCGGCGCCGTTGACCACCCGTTCGCCACCGTGCTTGAGCAGCTTCTCCCGGTAGAATTCGTAGAGCTGCTCCTCGTCGATCAGGATATCCCGCCGCCGCGACTTCTCCTCCAGCGCCTCCACCTCTTTCAACAGAGCGCGGTTATGGGCAAAGAACGGGGCCCGAGTGTTGAACTCCCCTTCCACCAGGGCTGCGCGAACAAAGATCTGCTGAGCCTCTTCCGGTTCGACCGCGCCGTAATGAACCCGGCGCCTGGGCACGAATACCAGCCCGTAAAGGCTCAGCTGCTCGTAGGCAACCACCTGGGCCGGCTTCTTCTCCCAGTGGGGTTCGAAGTAGCTGCGCTTGGCCAGAGTGCCCGCCAAGGGTTCGATCCACTGGGGTTCGATGCGCGCCGCGGTACGCCCAAACAGGCGGCTGGTCTCCACCAGCTCCGCCACCATCACCCACTTTGCCTTGCCTTTGGCAAGCGCCGAACCGGGCCAGATGTGAAACTTGCGGTTGCGCGCCCCCAGGTACTCACGCCCCTCCTGGCGCTGGCCGATCTGCCCCAGCAGGCCCGCCAGCAGGGCGCGGTGGATGGCCCCGTAGTCGGCGGACTGGCGGTTAAGCGGCAGGTTCAGATCCTTGCAGGCAAGATGGAGCTGGCGGTGAAGGTCACGCCACTCGCGCATGCGCATAAAGGAGAGAAATTGTTTAGCGCAGTATTTTCGCAACTGCCCCTGGCTAAGGCTTTGGCGCTGTTCCTCGTAGTGATTCCAGAGATTGAGGAAGCCCATAAAGTCGGACTCTTTATCCAGGTAGGCGCGGTGTTTCTCATCCGCCTGCTGCTGCTTGTCCAGGGGACGCTCGCGGGGGTCCTGCAACCCCAGCACGCTGGCGATCACCAGGATTTCGCTGAGACAAGCCCGGGCCGCCCCTTCCAACACCATGCGCCCGAGCCTGGGGTCCACCGGCAGACGGGCCAGGCGCCGGCCGGTGGCGGTGAGACGCCCCTTTTCGTCGAGCGCCCCCAGCTCCTGCAACAGACGCACCCCGTCGCGCACCAGCCGCGAATCCGGCGGGTCGATAAAGGGAAAGTCGGCCATCTCACCCATGCCGGCCTCCTGCATCTGCAGGATTACCGAGGCGAGGTTGGTGCGCAGGATCTCCGCGTCGGTAAAGGCGGGCCGGGAGAGAAAATCCTCCTCGCTGTAGAGTCGAATGCAGACCCCTTCGGCGACCCGTCCGCAGCGCCCCTTGCGCTGGTTGGCACTGGCCTGGGAGACCGGCTCCACCGGCAGGCGCTGGACCTTGGAGCGATAACTGTAACGGCTGATGCGGGCGTAGCCGGGGTCAACCACGTAACGGATCCCGGGCACCGTAAGCGAGGTTTCCGCCACGTTGGTGGCCAAGACGATGCGCCGCCCACGCCCGCTGGGGTGGAAGATGAGGTTCTGCTCGGCATTGCTCAGCCGAGCGTAGAGGGGCAGCACCTGGGTATCGCGCAACTGCGCCCGACGCAGAACCTCGGCGGTCTCGCGAATCTCCCGCTCGCCGCTGAGAAACACCAGGACATCGCCGCGGGAGGACTGTTTTCTCTCCCGTTCCAACTGCTCAAGCTCGCGCACCGCCGCCAGCACCCCCTGCTGAATGCTCAGTTCCTGGTCGCCGTCGCCGTCACGCAGCTCCTCCAGGGGGCGGTAGCGCACCTCCACCGGGTAGGTCCGCCCGGACACTTCGATGATGGGAGCGTCGTTGAAATGTCTGGAGAAACGCTCGAGATCGATGGTCGCAGAGGTGATGATCAGCTTCAGATCCGGCCGCCGCGGCAGCAGCCGTTTGAGGTAGCCGAGCAGAAAATCGATGTTAAGGCTACGCTCGTGGGCCTCGTCGATGATCAGGGTGTCGTACCGGCGAAGGTCTGGGTCGTGCTGAATCTCGGCCAGCAGGATACCGTCGGTCATCAGTTTGACGCGGCTCTGGGGGCCGGTTTCATCGCTGAAGCGCACCTGGTAACCCACGGTGGTGCCCAGGGCCACGTTGAGCTCTTCGGCGATGCGTCCGGCCACCGCCCGGGCCGCCAGGCGCCGTGGTTGCGTGTGACCGATCAGGCCGAAGCGCCCGCGCCCCAGCTCCAGGCAGAACTTGGGGATCTGGGTGGTTTTCCCCGAGCCGGTCTCCCCGGCCAGCACCACCACCTGGTGGCGCTCGATCAGCTGCAGAATGACTTCACGCTTGGCCGCGATCGGCAGCGCCTCGTCGTAAACCGGCGGCGCACTCAGCGCCCCCCGCTCCGCCACCCGCGCCTGCGAGGCCTGGGCCTTGGCCTCGAAGCGCGCCTGCAGGCGATCAAAGGGCTTGCCCGCCCGGGCGTTGCGGCGCATACCGGCGAGGATTTTGCCAAGGGCCGGGCGATCGGCGATCAGGCATTGCTCAAGGGTCTGGCTGTAGGTCGAGAAGGGGTCACTCACGGCGTTAAAACATCAAAGACTGCGGGAGGCCGATTATAGGGGCAGAGCCCGGGCGGTGACAAAAAACAGCCAAGGCGCCAAGGCTACGGCTTTGCTTCCCGGGCTGATAAACTAGCCGCCTCGAACCCACTGGAACTGCTGTCGAGCCCATACGCTATGATCCCCAGACTCGCCTCCGCCACCCCTACCCAGGCCCACTACCTGCGCTTTATCGACACCCTCAAAGCCCGCGGATTTGAAGGCGACCTGAACCCCGATTACGCCAGCCGGGTGGTGCTGGGGACCGACAACAGCATCTATCAACTGCTGCCCCAGGGCGTACTCTACCCGCGCCACCTGGAGGATCTTCAGCTGATCGCCCGGCTGGCTGACGAGCCCGCCTTCAGCAATATCGTGCTCGGACCAAGGGGCGGCGGCACCGGCACCAACGCCCAGTCGCTGACCGACGGGCTGGTGGTGGACGTTTCCCGGCACATGAACCAGATCCTGGAGATCAACGCCGAGGAGCGCTGGGTGCGGGTTCAGAGCGGCGTGGTCAAGGATCAGCTCAACGCGGCGCTCAAGCCCTACGGGCTTTTTTTCGCCCCGGAGCTCTCCACCAGCAACCGCGCCACCGTCGGCGGCATGATCAACACCGACGCCAGCGGCCAGGGCTCCTGCCTGTACGGCAAGACCCGCGACCACGTGCTGGCGCTGACCAGCGTGCTGCTGGACGGTACCGTCTGGCGCTCCGAGCCCCTCGACGAAGAGCGCCTCAGGGAGGTCCAGGCACGTGAGGACCGGGTGGGCGAGCTGCACCGGCTCGCAGATGGGCTTTACCGGGACAACCGGGGGCTGATCGAGGAGCGCTTTCCCAAGCTCAACCGCTGTCTCACCGGTTATGACCTGGCCCATATCTACGACAAACAGGGGCGCTTCGACCTCAACGCACTGCTCTGCGGCAGCGAAGGCACCCTGGCGCTGATCGCCGAGGCCAAGCTCAACGTGCTGCCGATTCCCAAGCACGCCGCCCTGGTGGCCCTGCGCTACGACAGTTTCGACAGCGCTCTGCGCGATGCCCAGAGCCTGATGGCCGCCGGCCCCACCTCTATCGAGACCATCGATTCCCGGGTGCTCAACCTGGCCATGAACGATATCGTCTGGGATACGGTAAGCGACTACTTCCCCGCGGAGGAAGGCCGCCCCATCGCCGGCATCAACCTGGTGGAGTACACCGCCGACACCGAAACCGCGCTGTCGGCCGGGCTGGCGCGTCTCGAGCAGCAGCTGCAACCGGTGCTGGGCCAGCCCGGCAAGAGTTTCGGCTACAGCACGGTGCAGGGACACGCCGAGATCAATAAGATCTGGACCATGCGCAAGAAAGCGGTGGGGCTGCTGGGCAACGCCGAGGGCGACAAGCGACCGATCCCCTTTGTCGAGGACACGGCGGTGCCGCCGGAGAACCTGGCCGACTACATCGCCGAGTTCCGCGCCCTGCTCGACAGCCACGGCATGGAGTACGGCATGTTCGGCCACGTGGACGCCGGCGTGCTGCACGTGCGCCCGGCCATCGACATGAAAGACCCGGCCCAGGAAGCGGCCATCCGGCCCATCACCGATGCCGTGGTGGCGCTGACCACCAAGTACCGGGGGCTGCTCTGGGGTGAACACGGCAAGGGGGTGCGCTCGGAGTACACGCCGGAGGTGTTCGGCCCCGAGCTCTACCGCTGCCTGCAGGCACTCAAGGCCGCCTTTGACCCCCGCAACCAGCTCAACCCGGGCAAAATCTGCACGCCGGCCCAAAGCGGGGCGCAACTGCTGAAAATCGATGAAGTGCCCACCCGCGGCCAGCACGACCGGCAGATTCCGTCGGCGGTGCGCGGTCATTTTCGCGAAGCGATGTTCTGCAACGGCAACGGCGCCTGCTACAACTACGACCCGGACGACGCCATGTGCCCTTCATGGAAGGGTACCCGGGAGCGGATCCACTCGCCCAAGGGGCGCGCCTCCCTGGTGCGCGAGTGGCTGCGCCTGTTGAGCGACAAGGGCAGCAACCCGGTGGCCGAGAGCCGCAAGCTGCGCGACGCCCTGCCCGGCAGCCGCCTGCTCCAGCGGCTGCGCAACACCCTGGGTAAGCGCCGCGGCGACTACGATTACTCCCACGAGGTCATGGCGGCCATGAGCGGCTGCCTGGCCTGTAAATCCTGCGCCTCCCAGTGCCCGATCAAGGTCAACGTACCGGAGTTTCGCTCCCAGTTCATGGAGCTCTACTACGGGCGCTACCTGCGCCCGGTGAAGGACTACCTCATCGGCGGGCTGGAGTACATGATACCGCTGCTCGCTCGCTGGCCCGCCCCTTACAACTGGGCCATGAACAACCCCACTCTGCAGCGCCTGATGCGCGACCGAGTGGGAATGGTGGACAGCCCCAGCATCTGCAAGCACAGCCTGCGCCAGGGACTGGTGGAACGGGGAATCGAGTGGGCCACCCCCGAAACCCTGGGCCGGCTTTCCCAGAGCCGTCGCGAGCGAGCGGTGATCCTGGTGCAGGATGCCTTCACCAGCTATTTCGAAACGCCGCTGGTGCTCGACTGCGTGGATCTGTTGACCCGGCTCGGATTCGAGGTACTGGTCGCCCCCTATGCCCCCAACGGCAAGCCGCTGCATGTGCACGGTTTCCTGAAGCAGTTTGAGCGCAGCGCCCGGCGCAACGCCGAGAAGCTGCTGGCCCTGAGCCCCTTCGGCGTGCCCCTGGTGGGCATCGACCCGTCCATGACCCTCACCTACCGTCAGGAGTACGCCAAGGCGCTGCCGGAGCTTGAATTGCCGCCGGTCGCCCTGTTACAGGAGTGGCTGGCGGAGCAGCAAAGCGCGCTGCAGGCGGCGGCCCGCAGCGCCCACACACCCCCTTACCGGCTGCTGGCCCACTGCACCGAGAAGACCAATGCCGCTCCCGCGCTGGGGCAGTGGCAGGCGATATTCAAAACCCTGGGGCTGGAACTGGAGGTGGTCGCGGCGGGCTGTTGCGGCATGGCGGGCACCTACGGGCACGAAACCGCCAATCGGGAGACCTCGGAGCGTATCTACCGGTTAAGCTGGGGGGAGATCCTGAGCCGCAGCGAGGCACCCGAGCGGCTGCTGGCCACGGGATATTCCTGTCGCAGCCAGGTCAAACGCCTGGACAACCAGCACCTCCCCCACCCGGCCCAGGCGCTGCTGGCCCACCTGAAGCAGAGGGACTGAAGGCAAGACTCAGCTCCCGCTGGCGCCCTGACCGTTGCCACTGGCGGGGCGCTTATGCGCCTCTTCATCGCGCAGCACCCGGCGCAGCACTTTACCCACCGCACTCTTGGGCAGTTCACTGCGAAACTCGACCACCTGGGGCACCTTGTAGGGGGTGAGGCGCTCGCGGCAGTAGTCCCGCACGTCCTTGACCGTCAGCTCCGGGTTGCGGCTGCTGACATAGACCTTGATCCGCTCCCCCTGGGTTTCATCCGGCAACCCCACCACCGCGCACTCGTCAATGTCCGGGTGGCCGGCGATGACCTTTTCCAGCTCGTTGGGATAAACGTTAAAGCCCGAGACGATGATCATGTCCTTTTTGCGGTCCACGATGCGCAGGTAGCCGTCCTCCTCTACCTGGGCCACGTCACCGGTACGGAACCAGCCGTCAGGATCCAGCGCCTGCCGGGTCTCCTGGGGCCGGTTCCAGTAGCCCTGCATCACCTGCGGTCCCCGCACCTGCAGCTCGCCCATGCCGCCGCGCGGCACCAGGGTACCGTCGGCATCCACCAGCCTGACCTCGGTATCGGCGATGGGCAGCCCGATGGTCCCCAACTGAATGCTTTCGGGCGGATTGACCGAAACAATGGGCGAGGTCTCGGTCAGTCCATAGCCTTCCACCACCGGGCAGCCGGTGACCGACTCCCACTCCCGGGCGACCGAGACGGTCAGCGGCATACCGCCGGAGAGGGTCAGCTTCAAAGAGGAGAAATCCAGCTCCCGAAAGCGAGGGTTCTTGCAAAGAGCCACGAAGAGGGTATTGAGGCCGCTCAGGATGGTAAAGCGCCAGCGTCGCAGCTCGCGCACGAACGCGGGGATATCCCGAGGGTTGGTGATCAGCACCACGTGGCCGCCAATCTCCGGCATCAACACGCAGTTCAGGGTAAAGGAATAGATGTGGTAAAGCGGCAGGGGCGCGATCACCACCTCGCGGCCCGGTGAAGTCAGGCGCTCCAGCAGCGCTTTAACCTGGAGCATATTGGCCAGAATGTTGCGGTGGGAGAGCATGGCCCCCTTGGGGATCCCGGTGGTGCCGCCGGTGTACTGCAGCAATGCCAGGTCATCCTGGGTCAACTCCGGCGGCTCAAAGGCCCCGCACTGCCCTCCCTCTTTCATGACCTGGGTATAAGAAATGGCGCCCGGCAGGTTGTATTCGGGCACCATACGCTTGACGTGTCGCAGCAGGCTGTTGATGAACAGTCGACGGGCGGGCGGGTGCGCATCGCCCACCTGGGTGATGATCACCGTCTCAAGCGCAGTGTCATCAATGATCTCCTCCACCTGGTGGGCCAGGTTAGCCAGTACCACCAGGGCGCGAGCGCCACTGTCCTGGAACTGGGTCAGCATTTCTGCGCTGCTGTAGAGCGGATTGGTGTTGACCACCACCAGCCCGGCCCGCAGCGCGCCAAAGAGTGCGACGGGGTACTGAATCAGGTTGGGCAGCTGAATTGCAATGCGGTCGCCGGGCTCGAGGGTTGTATGGTGCTGCAGGTAGGCGGCGAAGTCCCGCGTCGCCTGCTGCAGCTCCCGATAGCTAAGGGTACGCCCCAAATTGGAGACAGCGGGGGCGTCGGGAAAGCGGTCGCAGGCCGTGTCGATCAACTCCACCAACGACTGATAGTGGTCGTAATCGATATCGCCCCGCTCCTCGATTGCCCCGTCAAACAGATTCACGGCCACTCCCTTTTTATTATCGTTTCTCTATGGACCCTGACAGGCATTACTGCCGACTTTAGTCTAACGAAACTTGATAATTCAACAAAAGCCTACCCGTGGGAAGAAAAATTGTGACGCTGCGTTTGTCTGCCGCCGCCCTACGCCCTATAAAGTGATCTTGAGCCCGTCGTGGAACAGGGCCATCTCTCCGGGCTCCATCGGGGTCCAGACCTCGTCATCCGTCAGCGGCACCGTTGCCACGACGGTCACCACGTCCTCGGGCTGGGTCTCCTGGCAGAAATCCACCACCATCTCGGCATCGGTGAGCGAAGCTCGCCCGAAGGGCGCCCGACGGGTAATCCAGCTCAGCTTGGTGGAGCAATAGACGAAGAGGTAGCGCGAGTCGGTCAGCAGCATGTTGAATACCCCCAACTCCCGCAGGCGGTCGCAGTGGCGGCGGATGAACAGCGCCACCTCGCGAACATCCTCCGGGGGATCGGGGAACGCCTCGCGCACCTTGCCCAGCAGCCAGCAGAAGGCGTACTCGCTGTCAGTGCTGCCGATAGGCCGGTAGGCGCCCAACGACAGCTCGAATACGCCCGCATCCAGCTGACCGTTATGAGCATAACTCCAGGCCTGCCCCCAGAGCTCGCGGGAAAAAGGATGGGTGTTTTCCAGGCAGACCCGTCCCACGTTCGCCTGGCGAATGTGGCTGATCACCACGTGGCTTTTGATTGGGTACTCGCGTACGAGGTGAGCGATGCGCGAGTCCACACTGGGGTTGGGATCATGAAAAGTGCGCACGCCGGGCCCCTCGTAAAAGGCGATCCCCCAGCCGTCCTTGTGGGGGCCGGTACGCCCCCCACGCTGCATCAACCCGGTAAAACTGAAACAGATATCGGTTGGAACATTGGCACTCATACCCAGCAATTCACACATCTGCGAACAAGGTCCTCTGCTGATCAATCAAGAAACAAGGGGTCGCCTATCCCCTAGCATAGCCCAGCCAAGCCCGCCAAGGCATCCCACACAGAAGACAAACAACTGAAATAAAAGAACTTTAAAACCAGTGGAGAACAAAACACAGCCGACACATCTCTCCTCCCTCATACGGCCAATTTCCGCTTTCCCCCTCCCGTAGGTTAAAGTCGACTATAAGTATTACCCCGATTGCTTGACCCAGGGCCGGCTGGCGAGCCGTTTTAACGGTGCCGATACGGAACTCAGCTTAGACCAAAGGAGGGGGGATCCCCCTCTGCTGTCGACGTCGCCGCTCTGTTAATGTAAGGCAACTTTGGCACCACAATAACGCAAGCGTATAAACGCAGGGAGTAAATAAATGGCAAATCGTGATGTCTACGTTCTGAGCGCGGCCCGTTCCGCAATTGGCGGCTTTGGTGGCTCGCTGAGCGGCATGGAGCCGGCGGAGCTGGCCGGGACGGTAATGAAAGAGGCCGTCAGCCGCTCGGGCGTTGATCCGCAGAAGGTCAACTACGTAACCGTCGGCAACTGTATCCCCACCGAATCCCGCTTCGCCTATGTCGCCCGTGTGGCGTCCATCCAGGCGGGCCTGCCGATGGATTCCGTGGCCATGGCGGTGAACCGCCTGTGCAGCTCGGGGCTTCAGGGCGTGGTCTCCACCGCCCAGGCGATCATGCTGGGTGACTGCGACTACGGCGTCGGCGGCGGTGTCGAGGTGATGTCACGAGGCGCCTACCTGTCCCCGGCCATGCGCAACGGCGCCCGCATGGGCGACACCACTCTGGTGGACTCCATGGTGGCCACCCTGACCGACCCCTTTGGTGTCGGCCACATGGGCATCACCGCTGAAAACCTCGCCGAGAAGTGGGAGATCAGCCGTGAAGAGCAGGACGCCTTCGCCGCCGAATCCCAGCGTCGCGCAGCCGTGGCCATCGAGGAAGGGCGCTTCAAGTCGCAGATCGTGCCCATCACGCTGAAGAGCCGCAAGGGTGAAACCGTCTTCGACACCGACGAGCACCCCAAGCCCGGCACCACCGCTGAGAAGCTGGCGCAGATGCGCCCGGCCTTCAAAAAGGACGGCACCGTTACCGCCGGTAACGCCTCGGGCATCAACGACGGTGCCGCAATGCTGGTACTGGGCGGCGCCGATGCTGCCGAGAAGGACGGCTACAAGCCCATGGCGCGCCTGGTCTCCTACGCGGTTGCCGGGGTTCCGAACCACATCATGGGCGAGGGTCCGATTCCCGCCTCCAAGTTGGCACTGCAGCGCGCCGGCCTCTCGCTGGATCAGATGGACGTGATCGAGTCCAACGAAGCCTTCGCCGCCCAGGCACTGGCGGTCGCCAAGGGGCTGGGACTGGACATGAACAAGACCAACCCCAACGGCGGCGCCATTGCCCTGGGTCACCCGGTCGGCTGTTCGGGCGCCTTCATTGCCACCAAGGCCCTCTACGAGCTGGAGCGCATCAACGGCCGCTACGCACTGGTCACCATGTGCATCGGCGGTGGCCAGGGGATCGCCACCGTATTCGAGCGGCTGTAATCCCTCCCCGCAGTAAAAAAGCCGGCGCACCGCGCCGGCTTTTTTCTGCCTGGTATTTCTTCAAAGCCCCTGCTTATCGAGCGCCCCCTGCTCCGCTCAATGCTGAATGCGATAGCAGGGCTCGTACTCGGCGTAGTTGAGCTTCATCCGCCGCTGCTCGGCAAAGGAGCGCAGCAGCTGATCCAGTGAGCGCATCAGCGCCGCATCGCCACTCAGTTCAAAAGGCCCGTGGGCCTCTATCGCCTGAATGCCGCCCTCCTTGACGTTGCCGGCCACGATTCCCGATAACGCCCGCCTTAACTGGGCCGCCAGCACATGCACCGGCTGCTCACGGTGCAGGTCAAGCTGGGCCATGTTTTCGTGGCTGGGCTCAAAGGGCTGCTGAAACAGCTCATAATCAATCTGCAGCTGCCAGTTGAAGTGGTAAGACTCGCCGCAATGGCGACGGTGCTCGGTCACCTGCTGCAGCCCCTCCTTCATTTGTCGAGCCACCTCCTCGGGGTTGCCGATAACCACCCGGTAACGGCTCGCCACCGCCTCTCCCAGGGTCTGGCGAATAAAACGATCCACGGAAGCGAAATAGTCGGCGGCGGACTCCGGCCCGGTGAAGATCACGGGCATGGGAATTGACCGGTTCCGCTCATCGAGCAGCACACCGAGAATAAACAGGATCTCCTCGCAGGTGCCCGCCCCGCCGGGGAATACAATGATCCCGTGCCCCAGGCGCACAAAGGCCTCCAGGCGCTTTTCAATGTCCGGCATGATAATCAGCTCATTCACGATCGGATTAGGCGACTCGGCGGCGATGATCCCCGGCTCCGAAACCCCGACGTAACGTCCGTTGTGAATGCGCTGCTTGGCGTGGGCGATGGTCGCCCCCTTCATCGGGCCTTTCATGGCGCCGGGACCGCAGCCGGTGCAGATATCCATACCGCGCAGCCCCAGCTGGTACCCCACCTCCTTGGTATAAAGGTACTCCTCGCGGTTGATCGAATGCCCCCCCCAGCAGACCACGAGATTCGGCTTGATACGGGGCTTGAGGGCATCGGCATGGCGCAGAATGTGAAAGATCTCGTTGGTGACGGCTGCCGAGCGTGAAAGCCCCTCGCGGCTCAGATCCAGCTCGTCGCCCACGTACAAAATGTCGCGCAGTACCGAGAACAGGTTGTCCCGAATACCGGTTATCAGCTGGCCATCCACAAAGGCGCTGGCCGGCGCATCGATCAGGTCCAGCTGAATGCCACGGTGCTTCTGGCTGATGCGAATATCAAAGGCCCGGTAGAGCGCCATCACCTCGCGGCTGTCATCCAGCTCACTGCCGCAGTTGAGCACCGCCAGAGCGCATTTTCGAAACAGCTGGTAGAGGCCGCTATGGCTCTTGTCCTGCAGTTTAAGAATTTCAAATTGAGAGAGGGTGTCCAGATTGCCTTCGGGAGTGACGCTGGCGTTCACCCGCTGATTTCCGCTCATAAGTGTCTCCAACAACAGCTTCGGGATGGGTTCCCAAGCCGGGTGCCGAGCGGGTTCTGTCAACCACTTTGTGATCCCCGACCGGCTCACTAAACTATAGCCAATTGCACCAAAACAGGAATAAAATCTTTTAATATCAAGAAGAAAGATTGTGCTCAAAAACTCCTGCGAGGAGCCGTCTGCAACTGCCGACGGTATCCGAGCACCGCGACAATCACCAGTAACAG
Source organism: Motiliproteus sp. SC1-56 (assembly GCF_017309075.1). Classification (GTDB taxonomy): domain Bacteria; phylum Pseudomonadota; class Gammaproteobacteria; order Pseudomonadales; family Balneatricaceae; genus Motiliproteus. The sequence goes on from NZ_JAEMGS010000009.1 coordinate 75,874, forward strand.
CGGCCCCAGCATGGCCAGGTTGACCGGTTCCCAGCCAAAACCGTTATGCAGCGCGCCGGCAAAAAAGGTGGCCAAGGTCACCATTGAGGAGACCAACAGGTCGTTCACCCCCTGAACCTTGGCCTTCTCGGCAGGGCGGTAGGCTTCGGTCACCAGACTGGTGGCGGCGATATAGAGAAAATTCCAACCAACCCCCAGCAGCAGTAACGCGACCGTGAAGTGGGCCCGGCTGCTGCCGAGCAGGTTGATGAAAATACAGGCCAGCATCAGGGCGCTGCCCAGGATCATGATGTTCGGTGCCCCAAACCGACTCACCAACCTGCCGGTGACGAAGGAGGGGGCGAACATGCCCAGCACATGCCACTGGATGACCATGGCGGTCGCGGCGAAACTCAGGCTCCGGTCCGCCATGGCCAAGGGCGTTGCGGTCATGATCAACGCCATGACTGCGTAGGCGACCATGGCGCCGGCCACAGCCACCAGGAACACGGGCTGCCGGGCCACGGTCGGCAGGGCGCGCTGCGGCCCGCTCGCCTCCTCCTGCGAGGGCGGTGGAATACGCACCGCCGCCAGCAGAGCCAGCGCCAGCAAATAGAGCAGCACCAACCCCAGGAAACTTCCCCCGTAGAGGGTTTCCGGCAACCAGGTGCGGGTCCACACCGCCAGGTTCGGCCCCAGCACGGCAGCCACCACCCCGCCGGCCATCACCAGGGAGATGGCCCGCTCCTTTTGCTCCGGAGGCGATGCATCCACCGCGGCAAAGCGATACAACTGGCTGGTGCCGATGCACACGCCGAGCAGGCCGGTACCGAGACAAAACACCGGCAGCGAGGCCTGGTGCAGCCCCAGCAGACAGACCAGCGCCCCGCCCATCCCCACCAGGTTACCCAGCACGAAACCCAGGCGCCGTCCAAAGCGCTTCATAAACAGCGACGCCGGCAGAGTGGCCACCATCATGCCGCCAAACTGCACCGCCACCGGCAAGGTTGCCAGCGACGGGCTGGCGGCCAACCGGTCACCGATCAACGCCGTCACCGACACCAGCAGGACGTTGCCCGTCACCAGCAGCGCCTGGCACAGCGCCAGCAGGACCACGTCACGGGGGGGCAGCACGCGTTGCGCCCACCCCATCAGCGCAGGGCCTTCAGGTAGGCCGGCACCACCTCACTGGCAAGCCCGTAGTGCTGCTCGGAAAACGCCGAACCGCGCCGGGAAGGCTCCAGGTTGAGTTCCACGGTGTGAGCCCCCGCCTCGGTCGCCGCCTCGACGAAGCCGGCCGCGGGGTAAACCGCTCCCGAGGTGCCGATGGCAATAAACAGGTCGCAGCTGCTCAACGCTGCGTAGATCCGCTCCATCTGCCGGGGTATCTCGCCGAACCAGACGATATCGGGCCGCAAAGTGCCGGACTGGTTGCAGCACTGACAGATGCTCTCCAGGCCCAGGTCCGCCTGCACCGGGTGCCTCCGCCCCGAGCGCGTGCAACGGGCCTGCAACAGCTCGCCGTGCATGTGCACCAGGTTCCGGGAGCCGGCCCGCTCGTGCAGGTTGTCGATGTTCTGGGTCACCAGCAGGCAATCGCCGGGGAAGTCCCGCTCCAGCTCGGCCAGGGCCTGGTGGGCCGCATTGGGCTGCGTATCCAGGTGCAACAGCTGACGCCTGCGCTCGTTGTAGAAGCGGTGTACCAGCACCGGGTCGCGGGCGAAGCCTTCCGGGGTGGCCACGTCCTCCACCCGGTGGTTTTCCCAGAGACCGTCGCTGGCGCGAAAGGTCTTCAGCCCGGATTCGGCGGAGACACCGGCTCCGGTGAGCACGACGATGGAGCGAAACTGAGTCATGGGGCGGTCCGGCTGCAAAGAGGAGGTTCCTCTACCAAAGATAATTGGTACTCTAGCTGTTGGAAACCCCGGCTTTTGCCGGCGCAGTGGTCAAGGAGACTTATTAGATGAGCGCAGCCAAGCAATACATTCTTGATACCAACGTCCTGCTCCACGATCCGGACTGTCTGACCCAGTTCGAGGAGCACGACATTGTGGTTCCCATTACCGTGCTCGAGGAGCTCGACAGCATCAAGGACCGCAAGAAGAACGTGGCCCAGGAGGCGCGCATCGCCATCCGCGCCATCGACCGAATCCTCAGCGCCGCCGAGTCTCCCGAGGAGATCACCAGCGGCGTGCCCATCAACCTGCCCACCGCCGATCCCGACCGCAAGCTGGGCAAGCTTTCCATCTTCCCCGACCACGAACTGGCGGTCCACAAGGGCTTTTTGCCGGACCAGAGCAACAACGACAACCACATCATCAACACCGCCCTGCACCTGCAATCCATCAACCGCGACCGCCAGGTGATTCTCGTCACCAAGGACATCAACATGCGCCTCAAGGCGCTGGGGGCGGGCCTCAAGCGGGTCGAAGACTACCGCACCGACCAGCTGATCTCCGACCTCGACCTGCTGACCGCCGGCTACAAGAAAGTCGAGGGCAATTTCTGGGACAAGGTCGAAGAGGTGAAGACCGAGCAGCGGGACGGGCATACCTATCACCGGGTTCCCCTGAGCGTCTTCCCCGAAGCCTTTCTCAACGAGTACCTTTACGATGACGAGGAGTTCGCCGCCCGCATCTGCGCCATCGACGAAGAGGAGATCACCCTGCTGGACATCGGCCAGCCCTTTCTCATGGACCAGGAGTGCTGGGGCATCAGCCCCCTCGATATGCCCCAGGCCTTTGCCATGGACGCCCTCTCCGACCCCAGCATCGACCTGTGCATTCTCAACGGTGCGGCCGGATCCGGTAAGACGCTGATCGCACTGGCCTGCTGTCTGGAGATGGTGATCGAGCAGGGCCGCTACAACAAGGTACTGGTAACCCGTAGCACGCCGCCCGTGGCCGAGGACATCGGTTTTCTTCCCGGCACCGAGGAGGAGAAGATGACCCCCTGGCTGGCGGCGATCCAGGATAACCTGGAAGCCATGCACGAACACGACGAGCAGCCCCAGAGCAGCATCAAGTACACCATCGAGAAGGCCAACATCCAGTTCAAGTCCCTCAACTTCATCCGCGGACGCAGCATTCAGGACGCCCTGGTGATCGTCGACGAGAGTCAGAACCTCACCCCGTCCCAGCTCAAGACCATCCTGACCCGCTGTGGCAAGGGCACCAAGATGATCTGCCTGGGTAACCTGGCGCAGATCGACTCCAACTACCTGACCCCCCTGACCTCGGGACTCACCTACATCGTCGAGCGGTTCAAGGACTACGACGGAGCGGCCACCATCCACCTTGAAAGCGTGGTGCGCAGCCCGCTGGCGGAGTACGCCGAGCAGAACCTCTGACCCGGGCCTTACCCCGCGCCCTCCCCGCCCGAAAACCGGCTTTTCGGGCGGGGCTCCCAACCCGCTTGCCCAAGCCCTGCTGGCTTGACCTGTATCAACAAACCCACAAGCGCGCCAAGGACTAAACAGGTTACAATCTGAGCTTTGCTCGCTTTCACCTCAGCCCGCCAGGGATTTGGCCGGTTTACGAAGTTTCATGGATAGCTTGCCACTCTCATTACGGGTGCCGGGCACACCGCCGGTATCGGGTGGGTAGAATACGCTATGAAGCACAACCGCTCCCTCAAGGCCTATCTCCTGCGCACCGCGTTCGTCTTTTCCGTGCTGGGCTTTTTTCTCATCTACTGGGCGGCGTCCCAGGCCTATACCAATGCGGTAAAGAGCAACGCCATCGCCGTCTCCAACCAGCTGGCGCTCAACACCTTCAACTCCATGTTCCAGATCATGCAACAGGGCTGGAACCGGGACCAGGTAGAGACCTTTATCGACAACCTGCAACGCACCAGCAGCGAGCACAGCTACAGCATCGAGGTCTACCGGGCCGACCGGGTCACCGAGAAGTTCGGCGCCATCGACCAGAAAGCCTTTGACGCCTTCAACCGACGCACCCTGGAGACCAAGAGCGCCCATTTTGCCGAAGAGGGCGCCACCCTGCGTTACAGCTACCCGCTGCTGGCCCGGGCCGAGTGCCTGGGCTGCCACAGCAACGCCAAGCCAGGCGAACTGCTGGGCTTGATCGAGGTCCGCCAGAATCTCGGCCCCATGCTGCACCACGCCCAGAACGACCTGGTCTCGCGGCTGATCTACCTGGCCCCGATCCCCTTCCTGTTGGCGGTGGTGGTGATTTTCTTCATGAACCGCCGCATCAACCACTCGATTCAGCACCTGGAGGCGAATATCGATCGGGTGCACCGGGTATCGGACCTCAAGCACCTGGAGCTGCAGACCACCGACCTCGGATTCAGCGAGCTCAACCGGGTCTATGCCAAGGTGGAAGGCTTGGGCGACCGCATGCGCGATATCGCGGTAGACCGCGAACTGCTGGAGTTCGAGATCCGCCTGCTAGAGAAGTTCGTGATCACCTCCGAAGTGGTGCGCGACTGGCGGGAATACGTGAACATCCTGCTCAACGACATCAACACGGTGATGCGCGCCTACAACCTCTTCTCCATCTTCAAGGTGGACGAGGAGATTTTCGACCTGGAGATTTTCTGGTCCGGACCGCCCAGTGACGAGACCCGAGCATTGATGGAGTCGGAAATCAAGAAGGCGTTGGACGCTTCCCCCCTGTTTCGCAACCTGATGACCCTGAGCATCAACCACAGCATCGCCGACCGTAATGGCGCCGTGGTGGACCTGCAGCTCGAAGACGTGCAGCTGCAGACCAAGTCCCTGTTCCTGGAAGCGCCCAAAATCGGCGGTATCGTCGGCATCGGCGTGCACGTGGATATCAGTCAGGACGAAAGCCGCCGCCTGGTAATGGAGAGTATTCTCTCGACCCTGATGAACGTGGTCGGCTCGGTCAAGGCCATCTACAAATACACCAAGGACCTGGAATACTACGCCACCCGCGACCCCCTCACCGACCTGCACAACCAGCGCATCTTCTGGGAAATGCTCAACTACGAAGTGATGCGCGCCCACCGCAAGGACTACAACTTCGGGCTGCTGGTGGTGGACCTGGACAACTTCAAGTCAATCAACGACAGCTACGGCCACAGCTTTGGCGACAAGTTCCTGCAGGAGCTCTCGCGCGCCATGCGCGAGGCTCTGCGCGCCGGCGATATGCTGGCCCGTTACGGCGGCGACGAGTTCACCGTGATACTCCCCGAGGCGTCCGTGGAGCAGACTCAGGAGGTGGCCCAGCGCCTGCTCCGAAGCCTGGAGAACCTGCAGCTCAAAGCGCCCTCGGGAGACGACCTTGAGACCGGCCTGTCCATCGGACTGGCCAACTACCCCGAGCACGCGTCCAGCAGCAAGGACCTGTTCATGTTTGCCGACAACATGATGTACAAGGCCAAGGCGCTGGGTAAGAACCGGGTCTACGTTCCCAGCGAGGACGACGTCATCGAGGTGTTCAAGGACATCAGCGAGAAGAGCCTGATGATCAGCAAGGCCATCAAGGAGAAGCGGGTCATCCCCTACTTCCAGCCGCTGATGGGTAATGCCTCCGGGAAAATAGAAGCCGTGGAGGTGCTGAGCCGGATTCAGCTGGAGGGCGATAACGTGATGGGCGCCCACGAGTTCATTGAAATCGCGGAAAACATGGGAGTGATTCACAACCTCGATTTCGCGGTGATGGAGAAAGCCTTCAGCCAGGTCCAGAAAGAGGGCTTTGACGGTCTGGTCTTCGTCAACATGTCCCCGCGCTCTCTGGTGCTGAGCGAATTTGTGCCCGAGGTGAAACGCATCGTCGCCGAAGCCGGTATTCCGCCGCAGCGGGTGGTGTTTGAGATCACCGAGCGAGATACCGTGAAGAACATGACCATGCTGGAGAAGTTCGTCCAGAGCCTGAAAGCGGAAGGCTTCAACCTGGCGATTGATGATTTCGGCTCGGGCTTCTCGTCCTTCCACTACCTCAAGCACTTCCCCATCGACTTCGTGAAGATCGAAGGGGAATTTATCGCCAACATGGTCAACGACAGCAAGGACAACGCCGTGGTGCGCTGTATTACGGACCTGGCCCACGAGCTCAAGGCCCGCACCATAGCCGAATACGTGGAGAGCGCAGAAGTGCTGGAGGCGGTGAAGGCGATCAACATCACCTACGCCCAGGGCTTCCATATCCGCCGCCCGGCGCCCTATATCTACCCACCGGAAGAACGGCAGCAGCAGACCGGCTGAGCCGGGGCCAACTCAACCTAGAAAGAAGCGTTTTGGTAAGAAACGTTTTGGTAAGAAACGGTTTGGAAAGAAAGCAAGGCCTGCATCGCTAAGCGCCAGGCCTTGTCGTTTTGAGCGCGGTAGCTCGCTGAGAGAGGTTGGGGAGTTGAGCCTGTAGCTTATTCAGCCCTCCGTGGCGGCTGCCCGAACACCCCGTCCTGCCCGCTGACCAGGCCCGGCCCTGCGGGGATCTCCCGATCGCTCTGGTAATCAAAGGGCTGAGCGCCGCAGCCTGCCAGCAGCAGCACCGCGAACGCCCAGCCAAGCCGTTTAAAGACCATGGAGTTTAGAACTTCACCCGGGCACCGGCCATGACGTGCCAGATATCGTCATAGTCGGTACTGCGGTTATCCTCCATCTCAAACTGGCGCAGTTGGAAGTATGCCTCGGTGGCCCACTCGGTGATATTGCGAACGTACTGGAAGCCCATGCTGGTCCCCTCGTTCCCGTTGGCACTGACATCGTCGGAGCTGTAGTAATCAACCGAGTACGCCGAGGCGCCCATCTTGTAGCCGAGCTTGGTGTAATAAAACTGCGGATCGCCACTTCCTCTTTTCCGGTCCTGCTGACCACTGGCAAAGGTGAGGTTGAAGCCGTTGTCCATGGCCACCGAGATCGAACCATTGACCTGGTTGTCGATTGGGCTATCGCTCTGGTTGTCGGCAAAGGCGAGGGCGCCGGCCACCTTGAGCCCACCCAAATCCCCCTTGTAGCGCACCGCCGCATCAAGCCCGTCATCCTCTGCGTGGCTGACCGAGAAGGTAAAGCCGGCGATGGCGGGGGTGTCGTAACGGATCCGATCCTGCCGCGAGAGGCCGTCCATATTGGTAAAGCCATCGCTGATTACAACTAAATCAGTGCTGTCACTGACAAAGCCATTGCTATTTTTGTCATAGAACCTCAATCTACTGCCCACATCACCCACCGAGGAGTACCCGGCCAGACCGGTGCCGGAAAGGTCCACCTCGGAGGTGCCGTTACTGGCGGTATCCCCCTGCCCCAGGGAGAGCTTGCCCCAGCCCTTGTCGGCGAAGTAGATCTCGAACTTGCGCTGGGCGAAGTTGTTTTCGCTGTGATCAGACTCCCTGGAATTTTGAAACACGTCAGAGCTTGAGTTGGACTCGAACTCCACCTCGATCACCGACCCCACGCTGAAGGTATCGGAAGCATCGTACTCGCCGATAATCCGAAAGCGCGTATTGGAGTTTTCGTTATCGACGTGGTGGACGTCGCTGTTTTCCCCATCGTCGTAGGCCATGACCGCCCGGTTGATGTGCCCCGACAGGGACACCCGCACCTTGTCGTTGCCGGAAATGATGGTGGGCTTCCAATCCGCCGCCCCGTCACCGTTGACCGCCGGACGGCCGGTGGCCCGGGTTGACTGCCCCGCATGAGCGGGATCGCTGTGCTCAGTCCGCTCCATCGCCTCGAGCGTCTCAATCCGGTTCATCAACTCGTTCATCTGGGCTTTCAGGTCGCTCAGCTCATCCGCCGACGCCGCGGTCGGTACAACCAAGGCCGCTGTCAGCGCCGAAGCCATCAGGGTCTTTTCAAATCGCATGCCTATGTCCTCTCTTGGATTCCCCTTCTAACGGGCTGGCAATACGTCAGACCGGCCCTAGCCAGCTGTTTAATTAACATCCAGCTTCAAAGCAGTATTGATGCACGTCCTAAGTTTGTCGAGCAAACGCTTGATTATTGGCAACAGCCCCAAAAATCGCCAATTTTCACTGTGCCAGACGCAGGTGACCGTTCGATGACAAACACCGATGGAAAACAGCAGTTTGCCCAGAACAGCGGGAATTCCTGCCGGCAAGGAGACGTCAGCGCAAAAAAAAAGCTCCCGAAGGAGCTTTTTGAGATTGCTTGGCGAACGCCATGCGTCAGTGCATGTGCTGGCCGCCATTGATGGAGAGGTTGGAACCGGTGATGTAGCCGGCTTCCTCATCGGCCAGGAAGGCCACGGCACGGCCGATCTCCGCCGGCTGGCCCATACGGCCCACCGGGATCTGGGCGACGATCTTGTCCTGGATGGCCTGGTCGATCTTGGCCACCATCGGGGTCAGAATGTAGCCGGGTGAAATGGTGTTGACGGTCACCCCGTTACGGGCGCCTTCCTGCGCCAGGGCCTTGGTGAAGCCATGCAGACCGGCTTTGGCGGCCGAGTAGTTGGCCTGACCCATCTGGCCCTTCTCGCCGTTGACGGAGGAGATGTTGATGATCCGGCCCCACTTCTGCTCCAGCATCGCTTCGATGACCGGGCGGGTCATGTTGAAGGCGCTGTCCAGGTTGGTGTTCAGCACCGCGTGCCACTGATCCCAGTCCATCTTCTTGAAGAAGCCGTCGCGGGTGATGCCGGCATTGTTGACCAGTACATCAATGCTACCGCCCGCCTTTTCAGTGATCTCGGCCACGGCCTGCTGACAGGACTCGAGGCTGGTCACGTCGACGTGCTGGATCAGGAAGTCGTAACCGGCACCTTTCTGCTCTTCCTGCCACGCTTTGGCCTTCTCCTCGTTGCTGTAGCCAGCAACGACTTTCATTCCCTTATCAGCCAGCGCCTGACAAATTGCTGAACCGATGCCCCCTGTGCCGCCGGTAACCAGTGCGATCCTTTGAGTCATTCAACTTCCTCCTAAATGCGTGTCCTTGTGCGATGGTCAGCCCCTGCTGAGCCACCCGTGTTGCTATCCTACCTTATTCTCTAGGGGGTCTAGCAAGCCAGCCAATAATATTCAATCGCACGCGCTCTTGCACCCCCTGATTTCCCTTATAAATGCACGAAAAATTCAGCTTTTTCTCTGTTTATTAACCATTTGGTCGACTCTCCCGGCGTAATGAACGCCAAGCTTAGACTTTAGGGGAAGAGGTGCTAGGAGGAACTAACGGTGCCACCTCGGTGTACACCGGGGCCCGGCGGACTAAAAAATACCGCGCCGGGTCTAGACAGCTCCAAACCGGCTCCCTATAATGCGTCCCACGTTGATGCGGGGTGGAGCAGCCTGGTAGCTCGTCGGGCTCATAACCCGAAGGTCGTCAGTTCAAATCTGGCCCCCGCTACCAATTTTCGGAAGGCCGATCAGTAACTTACTGATCGGCCTTTTCCGTTTTTAAAGCCCTCAAAGCAGCGGCTGACGATAACGACCGCATCCGCTGTGGGCCGGCAGCAAAGGAAAGGCGCCATCGGCAGGAGAACTCAAGGGCCTGAAGCGGCCCCCGCTCTTGACTCAACCAGCCTGCTGCGCAAGGCCGGTTTCGGCGCCCGCGGGTGGCCAAAATGGTCTTTGTTCACCGCGCTCTTTCTACTTCTGAGCACCGCCGTTCCCTACACCATTTACACCGAGCTGGACGGGCGTTTTCCGCTAGGCGCCGAACGGCTGTGGAGCGCGCCCCTGGTGCTGGGGTGCGTTGCCCTGCTGACGGTCTATTACTGCAGCGACGGACTGCGGCTGTTCTTCGTCCTCAAGGCGCTGGGGTACGCCATTCCCAGGCGCCGCCTCGCCCCCCTGGTGTTTATCAACCTGCTGGTGTCCAACCTCACGCCCATGGCCACCGGCGGCGGCCTGGCCCAGGTCTGGTACCTGCGCCGCGAAGGGGTACACGTGGGAGCCGCCACCGCTGCAACGACCCTTCGCACCCTGCTGGCCAGCGCAATGATTTTTGTTCCGGCGCCTTTCCTGTTCCTGTTTCTCGACGCCCTTAAGCGCAACCCCCTCCACGGTCACTGGACCTTCTTTCTCGGCGCGGCCGCGGCCCTTTACGTGGGGTTTTTCACCCTGCTGCTGTTGCGACGGGGCTGGTTCATCCACCTGTTGGATCTCATCCTCCGACTGCTGCACCGCCTGCACCTGATCGGAGCGCCGCGCCTGCGTCGCTGGCGCTTTGGTCTGCGGCGGGAGATGATCCGCTTTACCGTCGCATTGCGGGCCTTTCGCAAAGGCCCGCGCCAAGCCGTGCTGCTCGCACTACTCTTCAGCCTGCTGTTTTTACTCAGCCTATTTTCGTTCCCGGCGCTACTGCTCTGGTCGCTGGGCTATGCCATCGATTACGCAACCGTGCTCGGCCTGATGACCGTAACCACCTTCATCATGTATTTCGCCCCCACCCCCGGGGCCGCCGGTATCGCCGAAGGGGCTTTCGGACTGCTATTCGCCAAACTGGTGGGACAGGCCGACCTGGTGCTGGTGATACTGGCCTGGCGCTTTCTCACCATCCATCTGGGCATGCTCATTGGCGTCCCTCTGAGCCTGCATACCCTGGCCCGGAGAAACACCAATGCTTAGGGCCGGCACCGCCCGCTGGCTCTTCTACGCCAACCTGCTGTTGGTAGCGGTGCTGGTCATCTACAAAATCTACCTCAACTTTTTCGAGCAGGACTTCGTCTCCGTCCACGCTGACCAGGTGGAGCGGATCGAAGCCCTGCTGGAGGGGCGGGACCATTACCGCTTTGCCGTGGTGGGCAATATCAACAACTCCGTGGGCCTCTTCGAGCGCCAGATCATCCCCATGCTCAATCAAAGCGGCGTCGACTTCATGGTCTCGGCGGGGAACGCCGTCAGCAGCGGGGGAGAGGACAAATACCGGGCCCTCTACCGGACCCTGAGCCACCTTAAGATCCCCTACCTGATCACCTTTGGCGAGAATGAACACAGCCGTTTGGGGAGCTTTCGGTTCTACGATCATTTCGGCCCCTACCTGTTCTCCTTCGCCGCCGGCAACAGCCGCTTTATTTTTCTCGACAGCACCGGCAAGACCGACCTTGAATGGCAGCTGCGCTGGCTCGAAGAAGAGTTGCTCGCCGCTCGGCGCGACCACCTGTTTCTTTTCAGCGCTCACCCCTTGCGCGCGGTGAATACCCAGGGCGTGCTCAACCTGGACGACGACGACTTGTTCCCCGCGCCCTATCGCCGGTTGTTTACCGGCCTGATCGAAAAGCAGGAGGTCGACGCCGTGTTTTCCGCCAACCTCCCCCTTTACAGCCGCCAGCAGCAAACGAACACCCGCTATGTGCTGACCGGGGGCGCCGGCGGCCTGCTACTCAATAACACGCGCAGCCGTTATCACTACGTTGAGGTAGGTGTCGCCGGGGATAAAGTCAGCATCGAGCCGGTCGCGCTTGAGAGGGGACAACACCCCTTCTGGCGGACGCTGGAAAGCCTGTGGTTTTTCATTCACTCCCTTTTCTACGTGGGCTACCTGAACTTTATTCTGCTGCTGAGTTTGATGCTCCTGGCCGCCCTTTGGCTGCGCAGGACCCTGTTTGTCGAGCGCAATTACTACCCGGATTTCGACCTCGACCCGAGCCCGTGGCTGGATCGTCCCCTGCGGGTCGCCCAGTTCACCAACAACTACCTGCCCTTTATCGGCGGCGTTCCCATCTCGATCCACCGCCTCTGCCGCGGACTCAGGGCGCTGCACCACCAGGTGCTGGTCATCGCGCCCCAGTACCAGGGCAACAGGGACGAATCCGACAGGGTCCACCGGGTGCCGGTGCTGCTGCCGTTTGGCGCCAAGAAGCAGTTTCGCCTGGCCAACATCTTCTCCCCGGGGATCGGCCGCGCGGTGCGGCGCTTTCGCCCCCAACTGGTCCACGTCCACCACCCCTTCTGGCTCGGCAGCGTCGGCCATTACCTCGCCCGACGCCTGGACGTACCGGTGGTCTACACCTACCACACCCGGTTGGAGCACTACTCCCACTATGTGCCGCTTCCCGACCCGCTGTTTCGCAATTTGCTCTCACACCTGCTGGTGCGGCGCTTTGCCAACCGCTGTGACGGCGTAGTGGTCCCCACCGCCTCGGCCGAGGACTACCTGCGCATGATCGGCGTCAAACGCCCCATCTTCGTGCGCCCGACCGGTATCGACTTCGAACGCTTTCAGCGGGTGGACCCGGACCATGCCCAGCGTCTGCGCGACCAACTGGAGCTGGGTCAGGCGCGGGTGCTGATCACCATTTCCCGCCTGGGTAAGGAGAAGAACCTGGCCTTCATGCTCGATGCCCTGGCCGAGCTCTCCGCCAACGATGTGCCCGCTTACCGGCTGCTGCTGATCGGTGAAGGCCCCGAGCGGGCCCAACTCGAGGCCCGGATTCGCCACCTGGGGCTTACAGACCGAGTCACCCTGGTCGGGGCCGTGCCCCCCGAGGAAATCCCCGTCTACTGCGCCCTTGGGGATCTGTTTGTGTTCGCCTCCCAGTCCGAAACCCAGGGCATGGTGATCTTGGAAGCCATGGCCGCCGGCATGCCGGTGGTCGCGGTGCGCTCCAGCGGCATCGACGATGTGGTCAGCGAGGGCCAGAATGGATTCAAAACCCCCTTGAACCGGCGCCGCTGGCGTGAGCGGGTGGCGCAACTGCTCAACGACGAGCCGTTGCGCCTTGAGCTGGCCGCCAATGGCCGCGCCCTCGCCCAGGCCCATCGCATCGAGGCCTTTGGCGCTGACATGAGCCGCATCTACGCCCAGGTCTTAGCCGCCCATGGCCGCACCGCCAGGCGCGGGCCGGATTCAAAGGATTAACGCCAATTCCGCGCCTGGCGCGCCCAACGCCGCCTCCTCACCCGCAACCCCGGCGCCTTCTATATCAGTCCCCCCCCATCCAACGCGCCCCGGCATACCCGGTTCCATTGGCACTCAAGCAACCTAGCCCCCCGATGCGGCTGGCATCCCCGTCGAGGAGTGCCAGACTAATAGCAACGGGATTGGCCTCCCCATGCCTCACCGGTCCCATCACCTGCTTTTGTGCCCCCCTTTGACGGAGCTCCCCAATGAAGTCGTTGCAACAGTTTCGCCGTAACCGCCTCAGCCGGCCGATCTTCAAGCGGGCCAAGGCGGCGCTCCCCGGCCTCTCGGACACGGAACGCGAAGCCCTGACGGCGGGAGATGTGTGGTGGGACCAGGCGCTGTTCAGCGGCCACCCGGACTGGGACCAGCTCCTGGATACGCCGCCGGCGACCCTCAGCGACGAGGAGCAGGCGTTTCTGAACGGTCCGGTAGACCGGCTCTGCGCCATGCTGGACGAGTGGGAGATCAACCGGCAGCGGGGTGACCTGCCTCCCGAGGTGTGGGACTACCTCAAGGACAATGGCTTTTTCGCCATGATTATCCCCCGCGAGTACGGGGGCCTGGCGTTTTCCGCCTTTGCCAACTCCGAGGTGGTGCGCCGCATCGCCTCGCGCTCGGTGGTGACCGCCGTCACCGTGATGGTGCCAAACTCCCTCGGTCCGGGGGAGTTGCTGATGCACTTCGGTACCCAGGCGCAGCGCGATTACTGGCTGCCGCGGCTGGCCGACGGCCGCGAGCTGCCCTGCTTCGGCCTCACCAGCAGCGAGGCGGGATCGGACGCGGCCGCCATGCGTGATCGCGGCCGCGTCTGCCGTGGCACCTTCAAGGGTCAGGAAGTGCTCGGCATTCGGCTGCAGTGGAGCAAGCGCTATATCACCCTGAGCCCGGTGGCGACAGTGCTGGGGCTGGCCTTCAAGCTCGAAGACCCGGACCACCTGCTCGGCGAGGAGACAAGGCGCGGCATCACCCTGGCCCTGGTACCCACCGACCTGCCCGGCGTCACCACCGGGCGGCGCCACCTGGCCGCCATGCAGTTCTTTCAGAACGGTCCCACCGAGGGGCAGGACGTATTCATTCCCCTGGATTACGTCATCGGCGGGGTCGAGCAGGTCGGGAAAGGCTGGCCGATGCTGATGAGCGCCCTCGCCGCCGGCCGGGGCATCTCCCTGCCCTCGCTGGCGGCCGCCGCCACCGCCCTGGCCGCCCGCACCACCGGCGCCTACGCCCGCATCCGCCACCAGTTCGGCATTCCCATCGGCGAGTTTGAGGGGGTACAGGAGCGGCTCGGCGTCCTCGCCGCCGACGCCTACATGGTGGAAGCGGCGCGACGCCTCACCTGCGCCGGCCTGGATCAAGGTTACAAGCCCTCGGTAGTCTCGGCGATCATGAAGGTGCACACCACCTATCGCATGCGCGAGAGCATCGACCACGCCCTGGATGTCCACGCCGGCAAGGCGGTCATCGACGGCCCCGGCAACTACCTCAGCGATCTCTACCGCGCGGTGCCGGTGAGCATTACCGTCGAGGGGGCCAATATCCTCACCCGCAGCATGATCATCTTCGGCCAGGGTGCCATCCGCTGCCACCCCTGGCTCCTCAAGGAGATGCTGGCGCTCGAGGAGGAGAACCCGTCCCGGGCCCTCGACGCCTTTGACGAGGCGTTCTGGGGCCATGCCGCCCACACCACCCGCACCCTGTTTCGCGCCTGGATTCGCAGCTGGTCCGGCGGGTTATTCGCCCCGTCACCGGACCGGGGCAGCCAGCACGGCTATTTCCGCCAGCTGAGCCGCTACAGCGCCGTCCTCGCTCTGCTTGCCGACGGCGCCTTGCTGACCCTGGGGGGCGATCTGAAGCGGCGCGAGATGCTCTCGGCGCGGCTGGGCGACATGCTGGCCGAACTCTACCTGCTGTCGGCGGTACTCAAGCGCTGGCAGGACGAAGGTCGCCAGGCGGCCGACCGAGCGCTGGTGGAGTACAACCTGGCGCGTGGCCTGGCCACGCTGGATCGATCCATCCAGGGGGTGCTGGCGAACCTTCCCAACCGGCCGTTGGCCGTCTGTCTGAAGCTGCTGGTACAGCCCCTGGGAGTCCGTCACCAGGGGCCCTCGGACCGACTTACCAAGCGCTGCGCGCGACTGCTACTGGATCCCGGTCCGGACCGGGAAAGGCTCACTCCCGGGCTCTTTCTGGAGGCCGGTGCCAGCGGCGCCCTGGCGGAGCTCGAGCGCTGTTTCCAGTTTGTGACCGAGACGGCCCCCCTGCGCGAGCGCCTGCACAAGGCCGGCTGCGACGATCCCCGGGAAGCGTTGCGACGGGGCCTGATCAGCGACCACCAGGCCGAACGCCTGGAGCAAGCCCAGGCGCTCAGCGACCGGGTCATCGCCGTGGACGATTTCCCGCCCGGGATCCTGGGCGAAAGCAACTTTACCCCCACCCCATCACCCACCCCCTCAGCGTCCGCCAGCGACACCCGGAAAGCCGCCGATGCCAGCGATCGATAACGCGTCCGACAAGGCCCGAGACGGCCGGGCCGTGTACCTGGTCGACGGTACCCGCACCCCGTTTCTCAAGGTGCGGGGCAAGCCCGGCCCCTTTACCCCGGTGGACCTGGCGGTCCAGTGCGGTCGCCCGCTGCTGCTGCGTCAGCGCTTCGCGCCCAGGGCCATCGACCAGGTGGTGCTTGGCTGCGTCAACGTGCTCGGCACCGAGATGAACCCTGCACGGGTCGCGGCTCTGCGCCTGGGACTCGGGGAAGCGGTGCCGGCCTTCACCGTGCAGATCAACTGCGGCTCGGGCATGCAGTCCATCGACACTGCCTGGGGACTGATTCGCAACGGCGAGCGCGAACTGGTGCTGGCCGGGGGTGCCGAGTCACTCAGCCACGCGCCGCTGCAACTGCACCCCCGTGCGGTCTCCTGGCTGGCCGAGCTGCGCCAGGCCCGCACCCTGAAAGAGCGGGCTAAGCTCCTGGGCCGCCTGCGTCCGGGCCTGTTCAAGCCGGTGGTCGCCTTGCAGCAGGGGCTCACCGACCCGGTCGCCGGACTTAATATGGGGGAAACTGCCGAAGTGCTCGCCCACTTGTTCCGGGTGACCCGGGAAGAGGCGGACACCTACGCCGTGGAGAGCCACCAGCGCCTGGCCAGGGCACACGAGGAAGGGTTTCTCGCCCAGGAAGTCCCGCCGGCCATTGCCCCCGACGGCACCCTGTACGCCCAGGATGACGGCGTGCGCCCGGACAGCTCACCCCAGAGCTTGGCCCGGCTCAGGCCGGTGTTCGAACGTCCCTACGGCCAGGTCACCGCCGGCAACAGCTCCCAGGTGAGCGACGGCGCCAGTTGGGTGCTGCTGGCCTCCGATACCGCAGTGCAACGCCACGGCCTAAAACCCCTGGCCCGGCTGGTGGACAGCCACTGGGCCGGTCTGGACCCGGAAATCATGGGGCTGGCACCGGTGGCGGCCGTCGCCGGGCTGCTGCGACGCCGGGAGCTGGCACTCGATGCGATCGACCTGTGGGAGCTCAACGAGGCGTTCGCCGCGCAGGTGCTGGCCTGCCTCAAGGCGATGGCGGACGCCGATTTCTGCCGCCAGGCTCTGGGCCTTGAGCAGGCCCTGGGCCAGCTGGACCGCCGCCGCCTCAATATCGACGGCGGCGCCATCAGCCTGGGCCACCCGGTGGGCGCCAGCGGCACCCGCATCGTCCTGCACCTGGCCTACGCCCTCAGGCGCACCGAACAGAGACTCGGGATCGCCACACAATGCATCGGCGGCGGCCAGTCCGGCGCCCTGTTGATCGAAAACCCGGAGGCCGGCCGATGAGCGGACCCATTTTCGGTTACCTGCAGACCCGGGCGCCGGTCATGGGGCCCGCGCCTTCACTCAGTAGCCCCGAGCTCCAGCATTGGCAACTGCGCCTGGATGCCCAGGGGGTCGCCTGGCTCCTGATGGACCAGGCCCAGAGCAGCGTCAACACCCTTTCCGGCCCCCTGCTCGAGGAGCTCGATCAAATCCTGGCCCAACTCGAGGCTTCGCCCCCCTCCGCACTGGTGCTGCGTTCGGCCAAAGCCGGGGACTTCTGCCTCGGCGCTGATATCGGCGAATTTCGCCGGCTGGAAGGCGAGGCCGCCGTGGTCCAGCAGCTGCAAAGGGCCCACGCTATTGTCAACCGGCTTGAACAGCTGAATTTCCCGACGCTGGCGGTGATTCATGGCCACTGCCTCGGAGGTGGGCTGGAGCTTGCGCTGTGCTGTGATCTGCGCCTGGCCCTGCCCGATGCCCGCCTGGGCTTGCCGGAGATCCTGCTCGGACTGCACCCGGGCCTCGGCGGCACCGCCCGCCTGCCTCATTTGATCGACCCGTTGCAGGCCATGACCCTGATGCTGACCGGTAAGACGCTCAATGCCCGGCGCGCTTACCAGGCGGGGCTGGTCGATGCAGTGATTGAAGAGCGCCACCTGGAGGGCGCGCTGCGGGCGGCCCGGGAAGGTTCCCTCAGCCGCCGCCCGCGTAGGCTCAAATCAAAGCTGTTGAACACCCGAGCAGCCCGCCAGATCGTGGCCCGCCAGATGCGGGCCAAAACCGCGGAGAAGGCAGACCCCACGCACTACCCCGCCCCCAGCGCCCTGATCGATCTCTGGCAGGCGCACGGGGGCGACGCCGACGCCATGCGCCAGGCTGAAACCCGCTCCTTCGCCAAGTTACTTCACACCGACACCGCGCAGAACCTAGTCCGCGTCTTCTTCCTGCAGGAGAAGCTGAAAGCGCTCACCCGCGGTGATGCGGGCCCCGTACGCTGGGTCCACGTGATCGGCGCCGGCACCATGGGCGCCGATATCGCCGCCTGGTGCGCCTACAAAGGGCTTGCCGTCAGTCTTCACGACCCCAAGGCCGACAGCCTGGCCAAAACGGTGGCAAGAACCGCCGAGCTTTGTCGACGCAAACACCTCGATGAGACCCGGACCCGGGCCGTGCTGGACCGGCTGGTGCCGGACCCGGACAACCAGGGCGTCAGCCGGGCTGACCTCGTGATTGAAGCAGTTCCGGAGAAGGCTGACCTCAAGCGAGCGGTTTACGCCGAGATCGAGCCCCGGCTCAAACCCGGCACCCTGCTGGCCACCAACACCTCCAGTATTCCCCTTGAGGAGTTACAGCAGACGCTGGCGGATACGACACGGTTTGTGGGGCTGCACTTCTTTAATCCCGTCGCCCACATGCTGCTGGTGGAGGTAGTCGCGCCCGCTGGCGCCAGTGAGGAGACCCTGGCGCGGGCCCGGGCCTTTGCCGGGCAGATCGACCGCCGTCCGGCGCCGGTGGCCAGTGCGCCGGGGTTTCTGGTCAACCGGGTGCTGATGCCCTACCTGCTGGAGGCCGTGACCCTTCTCGACGAGGGGCTGGCCCCCGAGACCATCGACCGCGCGGCCAAGGTATTCGGCATGCCCCTTGGGCCGCTGGAGCTTGCCGACCGGGTAGGGTTGGATATTTGCCTGGACGTGGCGCAGATGCTGGCCGAACGCCTGCAAGCCCCGATGACGCCGATTCCCACCTGCCTCCACGAGATGGTGGACAGAAACGAGCTTGGACAGAAGACCGGCCAAGGGTTTTACCGCTGGGAAGCAGGCAAAGCGGAGAAGGCGGACGCAGACGATCCCCCCGCCGGATTGCAAGACCGCCTGCTACTGCCGTTATTGAATGCCTGCATGAGTTGCCTTCGCGAGGGGGTGATCGAAGACCACGACCTGCTCGATGGGGCGGTGATTTTCGGCACCGGTTTCGCCCCCTTCCGCGGCGGCCCGCTGCACTACGCCAGGCAACGAGGCTACCGCGAAATTGCCGATCGGCTTGAGCAGCTGCGCCAGCGCCACGGCGAACGTTTCAAACCCGACCCCGGCTGGAGCGACCCATGACCCCTGAACGCCCACCCTCCTACGAGGATCCCGAACGGCTGGTCGATGCCCTGATCGCCCGGCTGGGCAAGCGGATCGTGCTGGCCCTGCCCCTGGGGCTGGGAAAGGCCAACCACCTGGCCAATGCCCTCTTTGACCGGGCCCTGTCCGACACCGGGCTCTCACTGACCATCTTCACTGCCCTGACGCTGGAGATACCGAGCCCCGGCAGCGAGCTGGGAAAGCGCTTTCTTGACCCCATCGCCGACAAGTTTTTCGCCCGCTACCCGCCCCTGCGTTACACCCAGCACCTGCGCACCCAGCCCCTGCCGAGCAATATCCAGGTCCATGAGTTCTTCCTGATGCCCGGTCGCTGGCTGCACACCCCCGCGGCACAGCGCAGCTATCAATGCGCCAATTACACCCAGGCGGTGGAGCTGCTCATCGGGATAGGCATCAACCTGATCGGCCAACTGGTGGCGACGGAGCAGGGCCCCGACCCGGAGCGGTTGAGCTTCAGCTGCAACCCGGACCTGAGCGTCGACCTGTTCCAGGCCCGCGCCGCCGGGCGCGCCAACTTTGTCGCCGTGGGCCAGATCAACCGGGAGCTGCCCTACATGGGCGGCGCCGCGGAACGACCGGTTGCTGACTTCGATTACCTGCTCGACGGAGACGCCGTCCAGTTCCCGCTCTACGCCCCGCCCCAGCAGCCGGTCGCCCTCCAGGAGCACGCCATCGGCCTGCAGGTTGCGCGCCTGGTTCCCGACGGCGGCACCCTGCAGATCGGCATCGGCGCCATCAGCGATGCCATCTGCCACGGGCTTTGCCTGCGCCACACCGACAACGCGGCCTATCGCGCACTGCAGGCCAGCGAGCTGGCCAACCCGCACCCCGCTGGCGCCGACCTCAACCACCTCGCACCGTTTGAAACCGGACTCTACGGGCTCAGCGAGATGCTGGTGGACGGCTTTATCAACCTGATCCAGGCGGGCGTTATCGCCCGCGAAGTGGACGGCGTGCTGCTGCACGCGGGCTTCTTCATCGGCAGTCCGCGTTTTTATCGGGCCTTAGAGGAGCTGCCGCCCGCAACCCGGGCGAAGATCGCCATGATGCCGATCTCGTTCACCAACCGCCTGTATCCGGACACCGAGGCGCGACGAGCGGCCCGCCGGGGGGCGCGCTTCGTCAACAGCGCCATGATGGCCACCCTGCTGGGCGCGGTGGTGTCGGACGGCCTAGAAGAGGGAAAGGTAGTGAGCGGCGTGGGCGGGCAGTACAACTTCGCCGCCATGTCCATGGACCTGCCGGGCGCCCGCTCGGCTATCACCCTGCCGGCCACCCGCACCGAGCAAGGGCGCGCCCGCAGCAACCTTCGCTGGCAGTACGGTCACTGCACCCTTCCCCGTCACCTGCGCGACCTGCTGGTGACCGAGTACGGGGTGGCGAACCTGCGAGGGGTGAGCGATGCAGAGGTGATTGCCCGCACGCTGGCCATTACCGACAGCCGGTTTCAAGCCGAGTTGACCGACAAGGCCAAACAGGCCGGTAAGCTCGCGGCAGACTACAGCCTCCCCGAGCGTTACCGCCACAATACCCCCCAGCGCCTGGCCGACTGGCTTGGCCCAGCCCGGGACAAAGGGCTGCTGCCGGTGTTTCCCCTGGGCAGTGATTTTAGCCCCACCGAAGAGCGTCTGGCCGAGGCCCTAAAGGCCCTGTCGCTGCTGCGCGGCGCCCCCCGGGAGCTGGCCAGGATGGCGTTGCGGGGACTCAAGGCGGGCGCGCCCGACGCCCAGACCCGTGCCTGTCTGGAACGGATGCAACTGAGTCGCCCCCGGTCGCCCCGCGACCGACTCTACCAGCTGTTGCTGCGCGGCGCGCTCAGCTGATCGCGGCTAGTTAGCGGGTGTTCGCTACTGTTAGACTGGAAAGGTCAAACTGGGGGAATCGGAGTTGGATTCGCTGTCGCAGGCAGCCCTTGGGGCGGCCATCGGTACCGCGGTACTGGGTCACAAAATTGGCTACCGCGCCGCCCTGTGGGGGAGCGCGCTCGGTACCCTGCCCGACCTCGACGTCCTGATATCCTTCGGCGGCCCCGTGGCCGATTTTACCTACCACCGCAGCTTCAGCCACTCGCTGCTGGTGCTGGCGGCGATCTCCCCTTTTCTCGCCTGGCTCATCCGACGCTTCCACCCCGAGGCCCCCGACCGGGGCGGCTGGCTGTTTCTGGTGGCGGCAGTACTGCTCACCCACCCGTTGCTGGACGCCTTTACCATCTATGGCACCCAGCTGTTCTGGCCCCTGGACACGACCCCGTTCGGTCTGGGCAGCATTTTCATCATCGACCCGCTCTATACCCTGCCGCTGCTGGCCGGCCTGGCGGCCTTTTTGCTGCTTCGGCGTCGCCCGCACCTGGCACGGCGCGGCAATGCCGTCGGGCTGCTTCTGAGTACGCTCTACCTTGCCTGGAGTGGCGCCGCCCAGCAGTGGGTGGAGCTGCGTACGCACCGCCAGCTCGCCGCCATGGCGCTTCCCCACCGTCAGGTGCTGGTGCAACCGGCCCCCCTCAATACGCTGCTGTGGCGGGTGCTGGTGATGACAGACAACGGCTACCGGGAGGGGTTTCACTCCCTTCTCGACGGCGAGCGGCCCATTCTGTTCAAGGCCTATCGCAGCGAACCCGCCCTGCTTTCAGGGCTGGAGCACCACTGGCCGGTAGAGCGCCTGCAGTGGTTTACCAAAGGTTTTTACAAAGTCGGGGCGGATGGGCAGGACATCGTGATCAGCGATCTGCGAATGGGGCTGGAACCGACGTATGTATTCAGCTTTAAAGTCGGTGAACGGGGCAACCCGCATCCACGGGCTAGGCCCGCGCAGCAACGCCCGGTCCGCCAGGATATGGGCCGTCTGCCGGGTTTGTGGAAGCGAATCTGGCAGTACCCGCCGTAAGAAGCGGCTCGGGGCTAAGGGGATTCGAAAGGGAATGGACAGGCGATAGCGGCTTCAGCCCAGGCTCGCCGCGGACCGGTCCAACAACTTCTCAAGGGAATCGGCGTCACTGGCATCGACAACCTTGCGGTAGCCCTCGGCCAGCTTGCCGAAGCGCTGTCGCAGCTCCTGCGGACCCAGGTTGTACACCTGGCCCTGCCAGATCAAATAGGAGAGATCCTGATCAACCCTTGCCTGCAATTTCCGTATCGGCACCGTGCAACCTCCTGTCGCCATAACATCGAAGTAAGGCGCCGATAATGCCACAAACAAAGACAAGCACAAGCCCTGTGGGGGATTGTACTTGTCTTAGGTCAATTGGCCGTAATAATCAGCCTGGATTCAGACCTTCATAAAGCGCTCTTCGGCCAAGCGGTTGGCGATCATGCTGGTGGGAAGCTGCTCGGCATCCGAGCGCTCAAAAATCTCCCGCAGGGTGTCGCCGATCCCCTCGATATGGCGCTGCAGCCGGGCCGGATCGTGTCCCTGGCGCTCAAAACCGACGTCAATGATTCCGCCGGCGTTGATGACAAAATCAGGGGCGTAGAGCACGCCGCGCTGCTGCAGGATTTCGCCGTGGCGCTCCTCGGCCAGCTGATTGTTGGCCGCCCCGGCGACAATCCCGGCCCGCAGCTTGGGGATACTGGCGTCGTCGAGCACGGCGCCCAGGGCGCAGGGGGCGAAGACATCCACCTCCAGCCCGATGATCTCTTCGGCCGGCACCGCGGTGGCACCCAGCTCATCGACGGCACGATCGATACTGTCCTGGTGAATATCGGTCACCCAGAGTTGGGCCCCGGCTTCGTGAAGGTATTCGGCCAGGCGGTAGCCGACGCTGCCGATTCCCTGCACCGCCACCCGCAGGCCTTCAAGATCGGTACGTCCGGTACGGTGGCGCACCGCTTCGCGCAGTCCGATAAAGGTGCCAAAGGCGGTGGAAGGTGACGGATCACCGCTGCGCACGCTGCCGTCGAGGTTGACCTTATCCCGCACGCCCGCCACATGGTCGGTTTCCAGCGCCATGATCTTGAGGTCTTCTACGCTGGTGCCGGAATCCTCGGCGGCAATATAGTCACCGCCCAGCTGGTTCAGAAAACGCCCCATGGCCCGCAGCAGGGCCTCGCTCTTATGCTGGCGCGGGTCGCCGATGATCACCGATTTGCCGCCGCCCAGTTCGAGGTTGGCGAGGGCGGACTTATAGGTCATGCCCTTGGAGAGACGAAGCACGTCACGCAGGGCTTCTTCGTCGCTGGCATAAGGCCACATGCGACAGCCGCCCAGTGCGGGGCCTCGGTTGGTGTTATGAATGGCGACGATGGCCCGCAGGCCGGTTTCGCTATCGTGGAAAAAGGAGACATTCTGGTGGCGGTCAAACGCCGGGTGACTGAAAACGGACATGGATATCCTCCCATCGCTGGATCACAGCAACGGTTTTTTACTTGTTTTATTGTTGGCCGGCTTGGGTAAGCCGGTGGCCCATTCCCTTGTGAGGAACAGGGGAACGCTAACGCCATTTTACGTTAACGTCAATAATTATTGACACGCTGTTGAGCGAATACCATAACGCCCTGCAGCCAGCGCTCCGACCCCGTCACTAAGCTCAGCAGGCAGCACATTCGGCGCGAAGCATCACCCGCGCCCTTGTCATCGGCAGGCGCCGGGGGCAAAGCAAAAAGAAGAGGAAGTAGAGAGACAGCGAAGACAAAGAGCGCCTAAGGGGTCGGCGCCCCGGTTGATAACTGAGTAACCGGCCTACGTTAGCGCATGTCCACGTAGGCCCGCTGGACCTGATTGATGTCGAGCTCGAGAATAGTCGCGTAGGTATCCTCCTGCACCGGGTAGGCCTTGACCACCCGGGCGCCGCGAACGATTCCCGCCACGGCGGCGTTGAACTGGTCATCCTGCACCACCATGTCCCGCACCTGGGTAGTGCCAAACAGGTACTGGCCGTGTACCACCGCGGCCAGTTCCTGGTAGGCGCGAAGTTTGGAAGCGCGCATGGCGTTCAGCAGTTTCTGATTGGGCGTCATACCGGGTTGCAGGCTGATGGGAGCATAACCGGTAACGCGAACCAGGTTGGGCTCGGCATTGGCGAGCTGCGCATGGCTGTGGCGCTCGGCGGCGTTGCGTAGCTGGGCGTCATGGTATTTTTGCTGGAGGGTATCGCAACCGCTAAGCAGGGCGACGCTCAGCAGCAGGGCCCCGAACCGCAACATCGGGCTGTTTCTTTTCATTGGGCCGGTACTCCGCCGTTTTCGATAATCATCCCCTGCTGGCTGCTGAGCGGATTGTAGCCCGGCAGCCCCCCCTCCAGTGCGGCGCTCGGCACCCTCGCCTGCCCGGTCGCGGCGACCTGGCGCGACACGCTGTCCAGCAGCCGGGCCTGGATCACCACCCCATCGGAATGGGTGCTGTAGGTTCCGCTGAGCACATAACTGATCCGGTGCTCGCGGTAGAAATCACTGAGCGCCTGCGGATGCTTGGGCGCATGGCCGGTCTGAAAAGCGATGGCGGTGTGGTCGATCAGGTTGAAGCCGCGGGCCTGGAGCTCGTGAAAAAAGCCCTCGGCGATCTCGTTCCCCAAGACACCCGGCGACGGCGCCGCTTCCAGCGCCACAAAGGGGGTAATGGCGATCGGCAGGGTGCGGATCCCCTTCTCCCGCAACCCCGCCTCCAACTGCTCGGCCATGCGTCGGACCGCTTCTCCCAGCGGCGCCACCGGCGCCTTCAGCGCGGCGCGACCGGAGGCCGGCTCTGGCGATAGGGCCGAATGGGGCTCGGGGACCGACAGTACAT
Source organism: Motiliproteus sp. SC1-56 (assembly GCF_017309075.1). GTDB lineage: Bacteria > Pseudomonadota > Gammaproteobacteria > Pseudomonadales > Balneatricaceae > Motiliproteus. The sequence continues at coordinate 100,306 of NZ_JAEMGS010000009.1, forward strand.
GGGTTTGCACCGGCCCGGTGACCACCACCGGCACGGGTTGTTGCACACAACCGGCCACCGTGATCAGCAGCACTGCTACGCCAAGCGCTTTTCCCATGCCTTTCATTGGTCCCCTGCCCATAAAATTCTGTGGCGTTGAATCTATCACAAAGCCCTGCGGCGAACACCTGCAGGTGCCCGGGTCTATTGCATCACCCCGCCAAAGGCCGTACCTTTTTTAGCGGCTGAAACCCACATTTCTGAACGAGCGGTTATGCGACTCACTTTCCTGCTGTTGATGGCACTTTCTTTTACCCTGACGCCGGTCCGCGCCGAGTCGCTAACCGTCGAAGCCGAGGGCCGGGGCCTGATCCGCAATCAAGACCTGGAGTCCGCCCGTCACGACGCCCTGCGCGACGCCACCCAGCAGGCCATGCTCCAGGCCGGCGCCCAGATCAGCAGCACCCAGACAATCGAGCAGGGCGTGCTCACCGTAGACAACCTGCAGGTACGCTCGCTCGGCAGCATCAGCAACGTCAGGGTTCTCGAGGAACAGGTGCAGGGCGCGATGCTGATGGTGCGGATTCAAGCCGAGGTCGGCCTCGAGGAGAACTGCCCTAACGAGGGCCCCGGCCGCCACTACCGCAAGTCGGTGGCCTTTGCCGCCTTTCCGCTCGAGCACCCCTTGCAGGCCAACCGCGGCGCACTGCATGACGTGGAGCAGGTGTTGCCCCGCGTCCTGGCCGAGACCCTGGGTCGGCAGGCGCACCTGCACACCCTGAATGCAAGCCACCTGCAGGCGCAGCCAAACCCGACCACCGCCAGCACCCAGCAGCAGCACCGGGGCGCGCTGACCAACAGCCTTCAGAGCTTCCGTGACCTGGACGTACAATTTATTGTTTCGGGGGTGGTTCGGGACATCGGCATGTTCGATCCCGAGCACAACCGCAGCAACAACCTGCTGGTGGACTGGTACGATCAGCTGGACTACCTGGGAAGTCAGCACCTGCGCAGCTTTGCCGTGGATATCTTCATCCACGATGGCTTTTCCGGCGCCCTGCTGTTTAACCGCAGCTACCGCCAGGCGGGACTCTGGAATCTGGACAAGCAGGCCCGCACCGGCTTTAACAGCCCCGCCTTCATCCGGACCGACTACGGTCGCAAGGTGGCCCAGGTCATCGAAAAGGCCAGTCAGGAAATTCAACGCCAGCTCAAGTGCGAGCCCTTCCGGGCCCGTATTGTCGAGACCGATCAGCAGTCGATCACCTTCAACGCCGGCAGCGTGGCCGGTATTCGACCGGGGGACCAGTTGCAGGTGGAACGCCGGTCCATGTTCTACGACCCCCGGGGAGAAACCCACATCCGCGTAGAGCCGACCCGCAACAGCCTGGTGGTCAACGAAGTCTACCCCCTCTTCTCCACCGGTAAGATCGCCGAGGACACCGGTGCGCGCAATATTCAGCAGGACGACCTGGTGGTCGCCTGGTAACTGGCGTCCAGCACGGTCTGGGTTACAATAGCGGTCTTTTTTTCATCCTAACCACGGAGACACCGGGTATGCCCAAGGCCTGCGACCTCAAGCGGGGCCAGGTGGTCAGCATTGACGACCAGCTCTATATCGCCAAACAGATTGATGTGAAGTCCCCCTCCTCGCGGGGCGCCCAGACCCTCTACAAGATTCGCTTCAGCCGGGTTCCCGACGGCCAGAAACTGGAGCAGAGCCTGACCGGTGACGACCAGTTGAAGGACGCCGACCTGCAGCGCCGGGCGGTGCAGCTCCTGTTTCAGGAGGATGACAGCTACACCTTCATGGACAGCGAGGATTACAGCCAGTACCAGCTCGGCGGCGACGAGCTGAGCGAGGCCCTGCCCTACCTGTATGACGGCATCGAGGGACTGACGGCCCTGCTCGTCGAGGGCCGCATGATCGCCCTCGCCCTGCCCGCTACCGTGGTGATGACGGTAGAGGAGACGGCGCCCGCCATCAAAGGTGCCTCCGCCAGCGCCCGCACCAAACCCGCCCGCTTCGCCACCGGCCTGGAGATCCAGGTGCCCGAGTACCTCGGCACCGGCGAGCAGGTCAAAATCAATACCCAAACCGGAAAATTCGTCTCCCGGGCCTGATTTATGCGCTGTACCTTCACTCCCCTGATCGCCGCCCTGCTGTTTCTGGGCGGTTGCCAACCCTCCGAGCCTGTCGCCGAGAAAGCCGCCGAGCCGACGCTGACGCGCGCGGAGAACCCACCGCCCCTGAACCCGCCTCTGGAAAGCCCTCCGCTGCCCGATTTCGGCGCCGTGAAGGACGTCACGACGAAAAAGGCCGCCTTCTTCGCCTACATGCGCCCTCTGGTGGAGCAGCAGAACCGTCACATTGAAGCCCTGCACGAGCACCTGGAGCAGCTCTCCAGCCTGCATAAGGAGCAGGGCAAACTGCACCCCGAAGACCGGGAGTGGCTGCAGGGGCTGGCCGAGCGCTACCGCGTCGACGACGCGCACGCCCCGGCCCAGTTGCAGACCCTGCAACGCAAACTCGGCCCGCTGCCACCGGCGCTGGTCCTGGCCCAGGCCGCCAACGAATCCGCCTGGGGCACCTCGCGCTTTGCCCGCCAGGGCAACAACCTGTTCGGCCAGTGGTGCTTCAGCCCCGGCTGCGGCCTGCCCCCCCTGCGGCGCAGCGCCGAGGACAGCCACGAGGTGGCGGCCTTTGATTCGGTCGCCGAAGGGGTTCACAGCTATTTCACCAACCTCAACGGCAACGCCAGTTACGCGGAGCTGCGGGCCATCCGCCGCTGCCTGAACCGCGAGGGCCAGCCGCTGGAAGGTCGAGCCCTGGCAGCGGGGCTGGACCACTACTCCGCCCGCGGCAGCCACTACGTCAAAGAGCTGCAGGCAATGATGCGGATCAACGAGCTCGAACCCTGGGCCCGCAACTGGTGGGGTGGCTCCGACCCGTCCCACCCCTGCTTTGACCTGGTCCAGGTGCAGGTAGAAGAGCCGGACCCCTTGAAAATGCCCGAGCCGGACCCCGCGTCAACGTCCGCCGCGGTCAGCTCTACCGTCAGCGCCGCAACCCCTTCGGTTTCGAGCGCAACGGCATCCTCTGAGGTGAGCGCCATGGCGGCCGTCACTTCGCTTGCAGCGGCCTCCCCCGCCGCCCCGGTAGCGACTGAAGGCGCCGCGGCGCCAGCCACCACCCCGGCAGCGACTGGCTCAGCGGCCATCATCTCAACCGCCGCCGCCTCGCTCCCGCCAATGTCAATCACCACCAGTTCTGCAGGATCCCCTTCCATCCCTCCCGCGGCGCAATAGCTCGCTGCCTGCGCCGAGGGCGAGGTTAAAGGGCAGAGGGCAGAGGGAAACGGGCTAAATCGAAGAACAAAGCCGCCGTATTTGCGGCTAGGGCTCGCGCAGCGCCAGGGGGGCAAACCGGGCCTCGCGGGCCTTCTCATTGAACCAGGCCAGCTTGGCGTGCAGCTCCACCACTTCGCCGACGATAATCAGGCTCGGCGGCTCCATGGGGTTGCGGGCCAGTGCCTCGCCAAGGGTTTCCAGGGTCGCCGTCAGCACTTTCTGGCGGGGGGTGGAAGCAGCCTGCACCACGGCAACGGGGGTCTCAGGGGCTTTACCATGCAGAATCATCTGCCGGCACAGGTGCTCAATACGGTGCAGCCCCATGTAAAAGACAATCGTCTGGTGATCGTGGACCAGCTCGGGCCAGTTCAGATCCGAAGTGCGGTTCTTCAACTGACCGGTCACAAACTTGACCGACTGGGCGTAATCGCGGTGCGTGAGAGGAATGCCCCCGTAGGCGGCGCTGGCTGACGCGGCGGTAATCCCCGGCACCACCTGGAAAGGGATGCCCTGGGCGGACAACTCCTCCAGCTCCTCGCCGCCACGACCAAAGATAAAAGGGTCTCCCCCCTTTAGCCGCAACACCCGCTTGCCTTCGCGCGCCAGACGCACCAGCAGCGCATTGATCCCCTCCTGGGGCACGGCGTGGTTGGAGCGTTCCTTGCCAACGTAGATACGGTCTGCGTCGCGCCGGCACAGGTCCACCACCTCGGGTGAAACCAGGCGGTCGTAAAGCACCACATCTGCCTGCTGCATCAGGCGCAGTGCCTTGAAGGTCAGCAGTTCAGGGTCCCCGGGGCCGGCGCCCACCAGGTAAACCTCACCGACGGCGGGCGCTGGCGCATCCTTTTCCAGCTCTGCCTCCAACAGCGTTGCCGCCTCCTCCTCACGTCCGGCCAGGACGCTCTCCGCCACCGGGCCCTGCAGCACCCGCTCCCAAAAGCCGCGACGTTGGTTGATATCGCCGAAGCGGTCTCTAACCCGCTCACGGTAACCTCCCACCAGGGCGCCGAGCCGGCTGTAGGCCTTGGGAATCAGGGTTTCAAGGCGGGCCCGCAACAGCCGGGCCAGGACCGGCGACTGGCCACCGCTGGAGATCGCCACGACGATGGGCGAGCGGTCGACGATGGCGGGGAAGATAAAGCTGCACAGGGGCGGGTTGTCCACCACGTTCACCGGCACCCCGCGGCGGGTCGCGTCCCGGTGCACGGCCTGGTTCACCGCCTCGTCGTCGGTGGCGGCGATAACCAGGGCCTTACCCTCGAGCAACGTCTCCCGATAGTGCCCTTCCACCACGGCACCGCCGCCGCTGGCAGCCAGCTCGGCCAGCTCCGCGGCCACGGCCGGCGCCACCACCGTGACGCGGGCCCCGGCGCTTTGCAGCAGCCGCGCCTTGCGCAGCGCCACCGCGCCACCGCCCACCAGCAGGCAGGGACGGTCTTTAAGGTTAAAAAAGAGCGGCAGGTACTTCACGGCCACCTCTCCCAGGCGGGTTCAAGCGGGCACCGGAAGCGCCTCGTCCTAGGGTTTGAACCTGAGCGGCGTGACGCTCGCGGCGTGCAGGCCGCACTCCTTGGCTTCGGGATCCTCCCACCACCAGCGGCCGGCCCGCACATCCTCGCCCATGGAGATGGCCCGGGTGCAGGGGGCACAGCCGATGCTGGGGTAGTGCTGATCATGGAGCTCATTGTAGGGGATGTCCCGGGCCCGAATGTAGGCCCAGACCTCTTTTTCGCTCCAGTCTGCCAGGGGGTTGATCTTCTGCAGGCCGTTGGCCGCATCCCACTGGCTGTGGGCGACGTCATCCCGGGTTACCGCCTGCTCGCGACGGATGCCGGTGATCCAGGCTTTTTTACCGGCCAGGGCCCGCTGCAGAGGCTCCACTTTGCGCATGTGACAGCAGGCCTTGCGCAGCTCCTGGCTCTCGTAAAAGGCGTTGATGCCGTACTCGTTGACATACTTCTCAACGCTGGCGGATTCGGGGAAGTAGACCTTGATCTTGGTCTCGTAACGGCTCTCGATGGCCGACAGCAGGCGCAGGGTCTCCTCGGGCAGGCGTCCCGTGTCCAGGCTGAAAATCTCGATATCGGGCACATGGCGGCAGATCAGGTCGGTGATCACCACATCCTCCGCGCCCAGGCTGTTAGCAAAGGTCACCGCGCCGTACTCACGCAGCGCCTCTTTCAGCAGGGCGACCGACTGCTCCACCTTGGCCTGCAGGCCGCTGTCCAACGTTTCACTCACCATGTTGTCCTCGTTCTGCTCGCAATTAACGACGGAACAGCGGCCGGGGATCGTCCGCCGCCCCCTGATAACGCACGCTGATCTCGTCAAAGGCCTGCAGCATGTCGTCGCTATACCGCTCCTCCGGTACCTCCAGGGCGTCGAAGCCGCAGCGGGCCATAAACCGCAAGCGGTCCCAGCTCACTGCGCCCACCGCACGCACCTGCCCTGTAAAACCATACTTTTCCCGCAGCAGGCGGGCGAGGCTGAAGCCACGGCCGTCGGCAAAGCTGGGGAAGTTAATCGCCACCAGCGCAAGGTCCGGCAGGTCCGGCGCCAGCGCTTCCAGCTCCTGATCAGGCTCGATCAGCACGCCAAGGCGCCCCTCGGCGGCTTTCAGGGTCGCCTTGTGCTCGCACCAGAGCGCCCAGGGAACTAATCGATCGCCGGCGGACGGCAGGGGTTGCTCTTCGCTGACCCGCAGCCAGGTGTCGTCGTTAACCCGCTGCTGATTAATGATGAGAGGCATAGACTCGCTCCTTAAAGGGTGCATTGCCGATGCGGCGCACACAATCGATAAAACGCTCGCCCTCGAGGCGGTTCTCAATAAAGACGCCGATAATCTTCTCCAGGGTGTCGGCCACTTCCTCGCTGGGAATGGACTTGCCCAGCACCTTGCCCAGGGAGACATCCTCCCGGGAGGAGCCGCCGAGGGTGAACTGGTAATAGGACTCGCCCTTCTTGTCCACCCCGAGAATGCCGATATGGCCCACGTGGTGATGGGCACAGGCGTTGATGCAGCCGGACATGTTGAGGCGCATCTCCCCCAGGTCGTAGAGGTAATCCAGGTCGTCAAAGCGCTCCTGGATCTGGCGCGCGACCCCCAGGGTGTAGGCGTTAGCCAGGCTGCAGAAGTCCAGCCCCGGGCAGACGATCATATCGTTAATGGTGCCCACCACGGGACGGGCCAGCCCCGCCTCGGCCAGCGCCTGCCACAGGGGATAGAGATCCGCCTGTTTGATGTGGGCCAGAACCATGTTCTGCTGGTGGGTGGTGCGGATTTCACCGAAGTTGTAGCGATCGGCGAGGTCCGCAATGAGGTCCATCTGGGCGTCGGTGACGTCTCCCGGGGCCTTGAGGAAGTCCTTCAGGGTCAGGGTGACGGCGCGGTAGCCGGGCACCTTGTGGTCGACCGTGTTGCGCTCGATCCAGATGGCGAAGTCCCGGTCGCTGGCCAGCCGCTCGGGATAACTGGTGTCCTCGCTGGCATCGTTTTGGTAGGGGTGCGCGGGGAAATGCCCCCTCACCCGCTCCATCTCCGCCTCCGTCAGGCGCAGGTCGGAATCCTTGATCCGGTCCCACTCGGCCTCCACCTCATCACGGAAGGCATCGGCGCCCATGGCGTCCACCAGGATCTTGATCCGCGCCTTGTACTTGTTGTCCCGGCGTCCCCGCAAGTTGTAGACCCGCAGGATCGCCTCCAGGTAAGTGAGCAGGTCCTCCTTTTCCAGGAACGGACGGATCTGCTTGCCGATCATCGGGGTCCGCCCGAGGCCGCCGCCGACCAGCACCTCGAACCCGACCCGCCCTTCGTCGTTGCGCACCAGGCGCACGCCGATGTCGTGTACCTGGGTAGCGGCCCGGTCCTGGGCAGAGCCGGTGACGGCAATCTTGAACTTGCGCGGCAGGTAAGCGAACTCGGGGTGCAGCGCGGCCCACTGGCGAATGATTTCGCTCCAGGGGCGCGGGTCCTCGATCTCATCATCAAAGACGCCGGAAAAGTGGTCGGAAGTGACGCTGCGAATGCAGCTTCCCGAGGTCTGGATGGCGTGCATCTGCACCTTGGCAAGATCCGCCAGAATGTCCGGCACCTGCTCCAGGGCCGGCCAGTTGAACTGAATGTTCTGGCGGGTGGTGATGTGGGCGTAGCCCTTGTCGTACTTGCGCGCCACCTCGGCCAGCCCGCGCAGCTGGGCGGAAGAGAGCAGGCCGTAGTTGATCGCCACCCGCAGCATGGGGGCGTGGGTCTGGATGTAGAGACCATTCTGCAGCCGCAGCACCCGGTACTCGTCCTCGGGAATCTCCCCGGCCAGGTAGCGCCGGGTCTGGTCCCGGAACTGCTCGGCCCGTTCTTCGATCAGTCTCTGGTCCTGTTCGCTGTATTGGTACATCGATCTTTACCTTTAATTACCTCGTGGGCGATTGCTCGCCCGGTCCGGCGACCGTCCAAGGGCCGCAAAGAGTGTTGCTCAGCCTACCAGCACAAAACGCAGGCCGATAAAGAGCAGCAGGCTGCCCATAATGGGCTGCATGAGCCTCGGCGACAAGCGGGTGCCCAGATGTCCCCCCACATAGACTCCGGGCAGGGAGCCGATCAGCAGGTAAGCCAGCAGGGTGGTATCCAGGAAGCCCAGCTGCCAGTGGCCCACCCCCGCCACCCCGGTCAGCACCACCGCGTGAACCAGATCGGTGGCCACGATCATAGGCATGGTCATATGGGGAAACAAGATGATCAGCAAGGCAGTACCCAGCGCGCCGGCACCCACGCTGGAGAGGGTGACCAGCCCGCCCAGCAACAGGCCGGCGACGCTGGTCAGGGTCATACGCCAGCGCCGCACCAGGGGCCTGAGCCGTGGCGCGTCGACGTGGGTCACGTAGTCGCGGATGCGGCTGCGCAGAAACACGGCAATGGAGGTCAGCACCAGGCTCACCCCCAGGGTCAGGTTGATCAGGTGTTCGATGGACTCCATCGCCTCGATGCCGCTCAGCAGCCAGAGGGTGATCAAGGAACCCGGAATGCTGCCCGTCAGCAAGGCAAAGACCACCCGCCAGTGCACCAACTTCTTGCGGGCATAGGGCCAGACGCCGCCAGCCTTGGTGATGGCGGCGTAAAGCAGATCGGTGCTGACCGCCACCGCCGGGCTGATGCCGAAACCGGCAATCAGAATGGGCGTCATCAGGGCGCCCCCCCCGATGCCGGTCAGGCCGACGATAAAGCCGACCACCAGCCCTGCGATGCTGTATGCCAGTTCCATGTACAAAGTCCATCAAAACACTCGGAATTCAGCGTGGCATAATAGGCACTTCCATATATAACTCAAAAGAATAATTAGAAATTTATGTAGACCGATAAGTTATCTAAACCCGACAAACCCAATTCTCGCCAGCCACAAACCCGGCCCCCTCATATAGCGTCCAGATCTAAAAAGATTCTAATTTATTCTTTTTTATTTTATCGGTGTTGTCAGTACACTATCGGTCTATACTGGCGCGGGCTGTGCATCACCGGCACCCGCCCGAACCCCAAAATGCGTACGTCGAAAGCCTATTCACAGAGCCGAATCATGAGCGTAATTGCAGAACAACGACTGACTCACCTCAAGCAACTGGAAGCTGAGAGCATCCAAATCATCCGCGAAGTGGCCGCCGAGTTTGAGCGGCCGGTGATGCTCTACTCCATCGGCAAGGACTCCTCGGTGATGCTGCACCTGACCCGCAAGGCGTTCTATCCCGGCAAGCCGCCGTTTCCCCTGATGCACGTGGACACCACCTGGAAATTCCGCGAGATGATCGAGTTCCGCGACCGCATGGCCGAAGAGGCGGGCATGGATCTGATCGTGCATATCAACCAGGAAGGGGTGGAGATGGGGATCAATCCCTTCACCCACGGCTCCAAAAAGCACACCGACATCATGAAGACGGCATCGCTGAAGCAGGCCCTGGACAAGTACGGTTTCGACGCCGCCTTCGGCGGAGCCCGCCGCGACGAGGAGAAGTCACGCGCCAAGGAGCGGGTGTTCTCCTTCCGCGACAAGAACCACCGCTGGGATCCCAAGAACCAGCGCCCGGAACTGTGGAGCCTCTACAACGCCCGCATCGACAAGGGGGAGAGCATCCGTGTCTTCCCGCTCTCCAACTGGACCGAGCTCGATATCTGGCAGTACATCCACCTGGAGAGCATCCCCATCGTCCCCCTCTACCTGTCCAAGAAGCGCCCGGTGGTTGAGCGCGACGGCATGCTGATCATGGTCGACGACGAGCGCATGCCCCTGGAGGCCGGGGAAAAGCCGATGATGAAGCCGATCCGCTTCCGCACCCTGGGCTGCTACCCCCTGACCGGGGCCATCGAGTCCGAGGCCGACACCCTGCCCGAGGTAATTCAGGAGATGCTGCTGACCACCACCTCTGAACGCCAGGGCCGCGCCATCGACCACGATTCCTCAGGCTCCATGGAGCAGAAGAAGAAGGAAGGCTACTTCTAGGGGGCCGTTGCCCGCCCCACAAGCTTCAGGACCGAACCGAGCATTTTGAGACGAGCGAGACAATGAGTCACCAATCCGAACTGATCAGCGCCGACATTCACGCCTACCTGGCCCAGCACGAGCAGAAGGAGCTGCTGCGCCTGCTCACCTGCGGCAACGTCGACGACGGCAAGAGCACCCTGATCGGGCGCCTGCTGCACGATTCCAAGATGATTTACGAAGACCAGCTGGAGTCGATCAAGTCCGACAGCATCAAGTCCGGCACCACCGGCGAAGAGGTGGACCTGGCGCTGCTGGTGGACGGCCTGCAGGCCGAGCGCGAGCAGGGCATCACCATCGATGTCGCCTACCGTTACTTCTCCACCGCCAAGCGCAAGTTCATCATCGCCGACACCCCCGGCCACGAGCAATACACCCGCAACATGGCCACCGGCGCCTCCACCTGCGACCTGGCGGTGATCCTGATCGACGCCCGCCACGGCGTGCAGACCCAGACCAAGCGCCACAGTTTCATCACCTCCCTGCTGGGCATCAAGCACACCATCATCGCGGTAAACAAGATGGACCTGGTGGATTACAGCGAGGCAGTGTTTGAAGAGATCAAGGCCGACTTCGAGACCTTCACCCAGGGCCTCAACATGAAGGACGTCCACTTCGTGCCGCTGTCCGCCCTCAAGGGCGACAACGTGGTCAACCACTCCGGGCACATGCCCTGGTATCAGGGTGAGCCGCTGATGGGGCTGCTGGAAAACATCCAGATTGCCGCCGACCGCAACCTCAACGACCTGCGTTTCCCGGTCCAGTACGTCAACCGCCCGAACCTGGATTTTCGCGGTTACTGCGGCACCCTGGCCTCGGGCCGGGTGCGCCCCGGGGACGCCGTCACCGTACTGCCCTCCGGCAAGAGCAGCACCGTCAAATCCATCGTCACCTACGACGGCGACCTGGAGGAGGCCTACCCGCCCATGTCGGTCACCCTGACCCTGGAGGACGAAATCGACGTCAGCCGCGGGGATATTATCGTTCACAGCGACAAGGTGCCGGCAGTCTACAACAAGTTCGACGCCGACCTGGTGTGGATGAACGAAGCGGCCATGGAGCCGGGCAAGGAGTACCTGATCAAGATCGGCACCACCACGGTGCCGGGCAACGTCGCCCACCTGAGGTACAAGGTGGACGTCAACACCCTGCAGAAAGAGGACGGCGAGCGCCTGGCGCTGAACGAGATCGGCCGTTGCGAGCTGAGCCTGGACCGCCCGGTGGTGGCCGATGACTACGGCACCCACCCCGGTACCGGCGCCTTTATCGTGGTGGACCGCCTGACCAACCTCACCGTCGGCGCCGGCATGGTGCGCAGCGGCGCCAGCCAGCTGGTGGACGCCGAGCACTTTGAGCTCAGCGACCAGCCCCAGATCACCCAGGAGCAGCGTGGTCGCCGCTTCGGCCAGCGCCCCGTCAAGCTCTACCTGCACGGGGGGCATGCCGAACAGCGGGATGCCGCCGCCTACACCCTGGAGAAGCAGCTGTTCGGCCAGGGCCGTGCCGTCACCGTCATCAGCGACGCCATCCTGCAACAGGCGGTCAACCAGGACCTGGGCGGCGACAGCGCCGATCGCGACCAGGCCTGCATGCGCCTGGACGCGGTCGCCGAGCTGATGGTCAACAGCGGCCTGATCTGCCTGTGCCTGGTTCCCGAGGCCCCGGCCTACGCGGAGCTGAAGGTGAGCCTTGAGGAACAGGACCCCGAGGCGGCGGTCAGAGAAGCACTCACGGTGCTGAAACAAGGCCGCTACATCTGACCCATGCGCCGGGGCGGCTCTGCCCCGGCATGACGCCTGAGCCGATTCGAGCTAGAATAGCGCCCCTCGCCGCGCACCGCCCTCCCTGGGCGGGCGCCGCGGGTTTCACTTTGGCACCTTGTTGCTGTAGACAGGCCGCAACCCCATGCTTGATTACCTGCTGATCCTGGTCAGCACCGTACTGGTCAACAATTTCGTTCTGGCGCAGTTCCTGGGCCTGTGCCCGTTCATGGGCGTCTCCAACAAACTGGAGACCGCCATGGGCATGTCCCTGGCCACCACCTTTGTGCTGACCCTCTCCTCGGTCTGCGCCTACCTGGTCTACCAGTACCTGCTGCTGCCCCTGGACCTGGCCTTCCTGCAGACCATCAGCTTTATCCTCGTCATCGCCGTGGTGGTCCAGTTCACCGAGATGGTGGTGCACAAGACCAGCCCCCTGCTCTACCGGGTACTGGGCATTTTTCTGCCGCTGATCACCACCAACTGCGCGGTGCTGGGGGTGGCCCTGCTCAACATCAAGAAGCAGAACGGTTTTCTGGAGTCGATCTTCTACGGTTTCGGCGCTGCCGCCGGCTTCTCCCTGGCACTGATCCTCTTCTCCGCGCTGCGCGAGCGTATCGCCGTGGCGGACGTCCCGGGGCCGTTTCGCGGCTCGGCCATCGGCATGATCACCGCCGGCCTGATGTCACTGGCCTTTCTCGGGTTCACCGGCCTGGTGCAGTTCTAGGGAGCCCCATGGAAAGCATCCTGATCGCCATCTTCGCCCTGCTTGGCCTGGCCCTGGTGTTTGGCGCCCTGCTGGGTTTTGCCTCCATCCGGTTCAAGGTCGAGGGCAATCCCATCGTTGACCAGATAGACGAGCTGCTGCCCCAAACCCAGTGCGGACAATGCGGCCACCCGGGCTGCCGCCCCTACGCCGAAGCCATCGCCAACGGCGAAGCCATCAACAAGTGCCCCCCGGGGGGGCAGAGCACCATCGACGCCCTGGCCGATCTGCTGGACGTGGAGCCGCAGCCGCTGGACGCCGAACACGGCGAAGAGAAGCCCCGGGCAGTGGCCTACATTCGCGAGGACGAGTGCATCGGCTGCACCAAGTGCATTCAGGCCTGCCCGGTCGACGCCATCCTCGGAGCGGCCAAGCAGATGCACACGGTGATCATTTCCGAGTGTACCGGCTGTGACCTCTGCGTTGAGCCCTGCCCGGTGGACTGCATCGACATGATCCCCATCGAGCCCACCCTCGCCAGCTGGAGCTGGTCGGAGCCCCGGCCGGGGGTACAGATCATCGCCACCGACCGGGGTCACCGCGCCGCGGTCACCGGGAGCACCACATGAGCCGTATCTGGAGCTTTCAAGGCGGCATTCACCCGCCGGAAAACAAGCAGCAGTCCCTGCAACAGCCCCTGCAGCCCCTGTCCCTGCCCGAGCGTCTGATCCTGCCGCTGCAGCAGAACATCGGCACCCCCGCCGTGCCCCGGGTGAACGTGGGAGAAAAGGTGCTCAAGGGGCAGTGTATTGCCGATCCCGGCAGCCACGTCAGCGTCTTTCACCACGCACCGACTTCGGGCACCGTGAGCGACATCGGCATGTACCCGGTCCCCCACGCCTCGGGGATGGATGCGTTGTGCATCGTGATCGAACCCGACGGCGAAGAGCGCTGGGCCGAGCTCGAGGGCATCGAAGATTTTCGTGCCGCAAGCAAGAAAGATGTTGCGGAGAAGATCCGTGTCGCGGGCCTTGCCGGCATGGGCGGCGCCGGTTTTCCCACCGACATCAAACTGCACCTGTCGGACGACCATATCGTCACCACCCTGATCGCCAACGGCGTGGAGTGCGAGCCTTACATCACCGCCGATGACACCTTGATGCGAGCGCGCGCCGAAGAGGTGATCGGCGGACTGGAGATTGCCACCCACCTGATCCAGCCCACCCACGTGCTGATCGGCATCGAGGACAACAAGCCCGAGGCGGCCATGGCGATCAACGCCGCCGCCGCCCGAAGCCCGCTGGATATCGAGGTGGTGGTGGTGCCCACCAAGTACCCCAGCGGCGGCGAGCGCCAGCTCATCAAACTGCTCACCGGGGTGGAAGTCCCCCATGGCCAGATTCCCGCCGATATCGGCATCGTGGTGCAGAACGTCGGCACCCTGGCCGCGGTCTACCGCGCCGTGCACGCGGGCGAGCCGCTGATATCCCGTATCACCACACTCACCGGGGACGCCGCCGAGCGGCCCGGCAACTACGAGGTTCTGCTGGGCACCCCGGTGTCCCACCTGCTCGACGAGGCCGGCGTGGACCGCGAGCGCCTGTCGCGGCTGATCATGGGCGGGCCCATGATGGGCTACACCCTGGACCAGCCCGGTGTGCCCCTGATCAAGACCAGCAACTGCCTGATCGCCGGCACGCAGGAGGAGTTTCCCCCGGCGCCGCCGGCGCAGAACTGCATCCGCTGCGGTCAGTGCGAGCAGGTGTGCCCGGCCAGCCTGCTGCCCCAGCAGCTGCACTGGTTCGCCAAGGGCCGCGAGTTCGGCAAGGCCCTGGACTACAACTTGATGGATTGCATCGAGTGCGGGGCCTGTGCCTATGTCTGCCCCAGCAACATTCCCCTGGTTCAGTATTACCGCTTTGCCAAGGGGGAGATCCGCAAGGAGCAGGTCGAACAGCGCAAGGCCGAGCAGGCCCGGCAGCGTTTCGAGGCCCGCCAGGCGCGCCTTGAGCAGGAAAAAGAGGAGAAGGCCCGCAAGCGGCGCGAGCGTGCCGAAGCAGCCGCCCGTGCCCAGACCAGTAGACCCCAGCCCGCGGCTACCAACGCCGGCGCGCAGGCAAGCGACCCGGAGGCCCAGCTCAAGCAGCTCAAGACCCAGGCGGCCGTGGCCCGCACCAAGCTGAAGAAGGCGCAAAAGGCACTGGAGCAGGCCGAGGCCACCGGCGAAGGAGACAGCCAAGCCCTGGCGGCCGAGGTCGCGGCCGCCCAGGCCCGCAGCGACGCCCTCGAGAAGCAGCTGCAGCAGGCGCAGCAGCAAGCCCAGGCAGATCCTTCCAAAGAGCCCGACCTCAAAGCCCTGAAGGTAGCCGCCGCTGTGGCCCGCACCAAGGTCAGCAAGACCGAAAAGGCCCTCACCGAGGCTGAGCAAAAGGGCGCCCCCAGTGCCGAGAAACTGCGGGACTCCCTGGCCACCCTCCGCGCCAAGGCCGACGAGGCCCAACGGGCTTTCGAAGAGGCAGAGCGAGCCGCCGCTAGCGGCCAAGAGGAAGACACGGCCTCCCCGGCACTGGACATCAAGGCCCTCAAGACCGCCGCGGCGGTAGCGCGCACCAAGCTGAAAAAAGCCCAGCGCGCGCTGAGCGATGCCCGCGAAACCGGCGACACGGAGCAGATAGCCGAGTTTGAGCCCCAGGTCCGCGAACTCGAGGCCCAGGCCGAGAAAGCGGCCCGGGCCCTGGCGGAGGCCGAAGCGGCCCAGCCGGCAAGCCCCGTTGAGGCAGACCTCAAGGCGCTCAAGAGCGCCGCGGCCATCGCCCGGACCAAGGTGAAGAAGACCGAGAAAGCCCTGGCGGACGCCCGTGAGAAGGGGCTGGCTTCGGCCGATCAACTGGAAACGGCCCTCGCGGGGCTGCGGCAGAAGGCCGCGGACGCCGAGCGGGCCTTGCAAGACGCCCAGCCCCGAGCGGGTGCGGTAGAGGACGCGTGACGCCATGACCCTGATACACACCAGCTCACCCCACACCGGGCGCCCCGGCCATGTCGGCGGCGTTATGCGGCAGGTGATCCTGGCCACTCTGCCGGGACTCGCGGCGCTGGTCTGGTATTTCGGCTGGGGACCGCTGGTCAACGTGCTCTGGGCGAGCGTGCTGGCGTTGGTTTTCGAGGCCGCCGTCATCAAACTGCGCCGCCGACCGGTGGCCTTCTACCTGAAGGATTACAGCGCGGTGCTGACCGCGGTTCTGCTCGGTCTGGCGCTGCCGCCCTATACCCCCTGGTGGGTCACCCTGGTGGGGATGTTCGTGGCCATTGTCCTGGCCAAGCAGCTCTACGGTGGTCTCGGCCAGAATCCCTTCAACCCGGCCATGGTGGGCTATGCGCTGCTACTGATCGCCTTTCCGGTGCAGATGACCCAGTGGGCGCCTCCGGTCTCCCTGAGCGGCGACAACCCGGGCCTGCTGGCGACCCTGAAGGTGATTTTCGAGCTCACCCCCCTGCCCGATGCCTTTACCCACGCCACCCCCCTGGACACGTTCAAGAACAAGGGGGCCCTCACCCAGGAAGAGCTCTGGGCGCAGGTGGCCGGACTCAAGGACAGCTTCGGCGCCTGGCAGGCCGTGAGCCTGGCCTACCTGCTCGGCGGTCTCTACCTGCTGGTGCGGCGCATCATTACTTGGCACATTCCGGTGGCCATACTGTTCGCACTTTTCATGGTGTCGGGCTTTTTCTACGGTTCCGACCCCAGCAACTTCGCCCCGCCGCTCTTCCACCTCACCATGGGGGCGACCATGCTGGGGGCCTTTTTCATCGCCACGGACCCCGCCACCGCTGCCACCAGTAACAAGGGCAAGCTGGTTTACGGATTCTGCATCGGCCTGCTGATTTACATTATCCGCAGCTGGGGCAACTACCCCGATGCCGTGGCGTTCGCGGTGCTGCTGATGAACCTCGCAGTGCCCTTCCTGGATTACTACACCCGCCCCCGAACCTACGGCCACAAGAAAGCCAACAAAGGAATCAGGGGGTAACATGGCTCTTTTCAGCGCAATCAGAACCAACAGCCTGGGGCTGGCCGTGGTCGCCATCATCACCGCCGGCGCCATCGCCCTGACCCAGAACGCCACCCAGGCGCGGATCGCCGAAAATCGCGAAGCGGCCCAGGCGCGAGCCCTGTACGAAATCGTGCCCGAAAGCGAGGTGGAGAACGACCTGCTCCACGACACCCAGCACATTGCCAGCGCACCGAGCATCGGTTACCCCCAGGGGGTTGACGTCCACCTCGCCCGCCGTGACGGACGGGTGCGCACCGTGCTCATTCCCACCATCGCCGCCGACGGCTATACCGGTCCCATCAAGCTGGTCACCGGCATTCATGCCGACGGCTCGGTAGCCGGCGTACGGGTTCTTGAGCACCACGAGACCCCGGGTCTCGGCGACAAGGTGGAGCTGAAGAAGTCGGACTGGGTCCTGGGCTTTACCGGCGAGCGGCTGGCGGGCCCCAACGACCCCACGTGGGCGGTTAAAAAAGACGGCGGGCGCTTTGACCAGTTTACCGGCGCCACCATCACCCCGCGCGCGGTGACCGAGGCGGTCGAGAAGGCGATCCTGTTGTTCGGCGAGCACCGCGCCGCCCTGCTGCAGGAGCAAGACAGCGCCGGCCCCACCATCCTGATCAAGGAGCCTGACCATGGCTGATTACCGAAAAATCACCCTCGACGGGCTCTGGCACAACAACCCGGCCCTGGTGCAGCTGCTGGGCCTCTGCCCGCTGCTGGCCGTCACCGGCTCGGTGGTCAACGCCCTGGGGCTGGGAATCGCCACCACCCTGGTGCTGATCGCCTCCAATCTCTGTGTTTCCCTGGTGCGCAATCTCGTCCCGAGCACCGTGCGCCTGCCCGCTTTTGTAATGATCATTGCCTCCTTCGTCACCTGCGTCGAGCTGCTGATGCAGGCCTTTACCTTTGATCTTTACCAGATTCTGGGCATTTTCATTCCGCTGATCGTCACCAACTGCGCCATTCTCGGCCGCGCCGACGCCTTCGCCAGCAAGAACCCGGTACTGCCTGCAGTACTGGACGGGGCGATGATGGGACTCGGCTTCAGCGCCGTGCTCCTGCTTCTGGGCGGCCTGCGTGAGGCTCTGGGACAAGGCACCCTCTTCGCCGACATGCAGCTGCTGTTCGGCCCGGCGGCCGCTCACTGGAAGCTGACCCTGGTGGGGGACTACCAGGGCTTTCTGTTTGCCATCCTGCCGCCCGGGGCGTTTGTCGGCATGGGGCTGATCATCGCCCTGAAAAATGTGATCGACCAGCGCCTTGACCAACGGCGGGCGGCCCGGGCCACGCCCGCCGTTGCCAGCGGCAGCAAGCGGGTGCGGGTCACGGGCTGAGCACCATGAACCGGACCAAGCGACAGCAGATTTTCGAGCGCTGGCGGGCGGATAACCCGACGCCCACCACCGAGCTGAACTACGACACCCCCTTTGAGCTGCTGGTGGCGGTGATACTCTCCGCCCAGGCCACCGACGTGGGCGTCAACAAAGCCACCGCCAAGCTCTTTCCGGTGGCCAACACCCCCCGGCAGATACTCGATCTCGGAGTCGAAGGGCTCAAGGGCTACATCAAGACCATCGGCCTGTTTAACAGCAAGGCCGAAAACGTGATCAAGACCTGCCGGGCACTGCTCGAGCACCACGCGGGCGAGGTGCCCGATACCCGGGAAGCGCTCGAGGCGCTGCCCGGGGTGGGACGGAAAACCGCCAACGTGGTCCTCAACACCGCCTTCGGCCAGCCCACCATGGCCGTAGACACCCACATTTTCCGGGTCTCCAACCGCACCCGCATCGCCCCCGGCAAGACCGTGCTGGAGGTGGAGAAAAAACTCCTGCGCCTGGTGCCCCGGGAGTTCCTGCAGGATGCCCACCACTGGCTGATTCTCCATGGCCGCTACACCTGCACCGCGCGCAAGCCCCGCTGCGGAGCCTGCCTGATCGAAGACCTGTGCGAATACCCCGATAAGCCGGAGTAGCCTTCCTAGCACGGGCTTTTTATTAGCCGCGGCGCTGGTTAGAATACCGGCTCTGTAGGCGCGCTGTTTCACCCCCGGTACTGGCCGTTTATGCCGTCTACTGCCGCCCACCCTTAAGGATGATGTATGAGGATGGCTTCCCGTTTTTCCCGCCGTCGCCCGTTCAGGCGCATTTGGGTTCTGCTGCTGGCCTGGATGCTGTCTCTCACGGCCCAGGCGGAGCCCTTGCTGCAGCAGAGCCGCGCCGCCCAGAACGCCGCCCTGGACCTGATTCACGAGCTCTACGTCACCGAATCATCCCTGCTGTTTCCCCAGACCAACCTGCTGGTGGTGATGCTGACCCAGGGGCACAAACCCCAGGTGCTGCTTGAGCGCCTCGAACTCAGCATCGACGAGACACCGGTCAAGACCCACCGCTACAGCGTCGGCGATATTGAGAAATTCATGGACCGTGCCTACCAGGTGCTCTACACCACCCTGATTCCCCCCGGCTTTCATCTGATCCAGGCCCAGGTATACGGCATGGGGCGCCCCGGCCAACCGGCGATGAGCACCGAATTCACCATCGAAAAGGGCTCCCAGCCCCTGTTCGTGGAGCTGAATATCGACGCCGGCCAGGTCGGCCACAAGGTGTGGAGGTAAGCGGCTTGAGGCCCGCCAAGGTCGCCGCCTGCCTGGCCGGACTGCTGATCACGGTCTGGGGTGTCCGTGCGTTCGCGGTGGATCCAAGGGAGTCCCTTTTTCTGCTGCGCTGGGAGCCGAGCGAGACGTTCTATCAGGCCTGGGCCGATGCCAAGGCCGGCGCCATCGAAGGCCTTGAAGGGCTGGAAAGGGTAGCCCTTGACGGGCTGCTGATGGAAGGGCTGCTTGAATCCCATACCCAACCCCTGGGCGGAAGGCGCGAACTGCTTCACCCGCCCAGCAAGGTCTATACCCTGGACGTTCTCAACGATGCCTGGCTGCAACGGTCCCTTAGCTTCTACCAGCAGGGAGAGTGGCAAGCCACGGAGGACGCCCTGAAGCGGCTATCCACACCGCTAAACTTCGAGCACCGGCAACAGGCGCTGCTGCTGCAGGGCAACCTGCGGATACGGCAGGGTCAGGACCAGGCCGCCGAACAACAGTTTCGGTCGATCAGCGCGGAGAGTCTTCTGTGGCCCCTGGCACGTTATAACCTGGCCCTGTTGCAGCTGCGCCAATCGCGCCTCGGCGACGCCGAGCGAACACTTCAGCAGCTGAACGACTGGCTGGATGACAACGACCAGACCCGAAGCCGGCTGGGGGAACGAACCCGCCTCCTGGAGACCCGACTTCACGCCCGCCAGGGCAAGCTTTCCGCCGCTCTGAAACGACTGCGCAGGTTTGCCATCGACCACCCTCTCTACCCCCAGGCACGCCAGGTGGAGGCTGACCTGAAACGCCACGGCGGCGACCCCGCCGGTGCCTTGCCGGCACTGCTGCAGCTCTCCCTGCAACCGACCCAGTCCCGACTTGCTCACCATGAAACGGCGCTGCTGAACACCCTGGAGCAACTAGGCGCCTCGCGGCAGGTGCTGGAGCTGGGCGAACGACGACTTCCTGACTTGCTGGCCACCCTGCGCCAGACTCAGGCCCTGGCCCTGCACCTCTCTTCCCCCGAATTTCTCGAGCAGCTGCTAAACGGCCAACTGGACAGCGAAGGTGATCGCCTGCGCCGGCGCCTGGGACGCGAGGCCTGGGTGCTGATTGCCGAAATCGAGCGACTGGGCACCCTGCGCCGCCTGCTTAAGCGCACTCAGGAGCTGCTGCCCCGGTACCAGCCCCTGTTTGACCGGGGCTACGGTCACCTGCAGTCACTGGCCAGCCTGCACCCCGAGCTGCAGCCTTCAAAGATCTACCGCCTGCCCCCCGAGATCGCCAGCTCCGGGCAGGCCGAGTTCGAACAGGACCTGAGCGACCTGGTCGGGCAGCCAAGTCCCTGGCAAGACCGCTACGACATTTTTCGGGGCATGTCCGAGTGGCAACACGGCGGGGCGCCCTGGATGGTGAACGGCCATCCGGACCCGGCGCAAGCGCGGCCTGCGCTGGCCCAGGACCTGGCCGAGCGCCGAGAACTGGTCGACCAACTCAGCCATGCGCAGGTTGAAAAGAGCGCCGCGCGCCTGATTCGGCTGACCCAGCGCGCCGGGGCGATGGGTCAGCAATTGGCGGAACTGGACCGGCTGCTGCGGCCCCGGCTTGGCCTCCTGCTGCAGCAGGAGGCACTGCGCATGACCCGCGGCATCGAGCAACAAGTGCTGTGGCTCGCAGACCGGACCCTGCTGCAGGCGGAAGAGATCGATCATCCCCAGCCACAGCCCCGCTTCAATCTCAGCGTTGCCGGCTCCGGTGAAGTCAATGTCAATCGCCTGGAGACGGCCGCCGCCGTGCCCCACTCCACGAACGCTTTCGAAGCCCTTCGCCTGCTGACCGAGGAGGCTTTCAACCCGGAGGTGCGCCACCGTGCCAAGCGCCTGCTGGCCGATCTCCACCTGGCCAGCGCCGAACGCCGGGCGGCGGGAACCCCCGACCCGAGCGGTTTTACAGGCTCCTTTGCGCAGGCCATCCGCTATTACGAAGAGCTGCTCGAGGCCCAGCGCGCGCCGCCGGAAGATCCGGCGGTACTGCTCTACCACCTGGCCCATGCGTACAGTCTGACCGGCGACCTCGAATCCGCCCTGGACCGCCTGAAACGCCTCGCCGCGCTCTATCCCGAGCACCCCAAGAACCAGGAAACCCTGTTTCGCATCGCCGAAAATCACTTCAGCCTCGGCCATTATCACGAGGCGGCGCAGCGCTACGACCAGCTGCTGAGCCGCTGGCCGCAGGGCGAGTTCAGCGCCCGCGCTCGCCACAAGCTCGGCTGGAGCCAGTTCAAGCTGGGTGAATACCGCCTGGCCCTGGCCCAGCTGCTGCCCCTTCTCAAGTCACACTGGCCCGAACGCGAACAGCAGCGCTCCCTGGTCGATGACCTGCTACGGGTCAGCGCCATGAGTTTTTCCCACCTCGGCGGGGTCGACCCGCTTGCAGCGCACTTTGCCGACCAGCCCCCCTCCACCCTGGAGCAAACACTGCTCGAGACCCAGGCCGCCTACATGGAGGAGAAAGAACGCTATACCGATGCCGCCGAGAGCTACCGCCAGTTGCTGGCCCGCTTCCCCGATGCCCCCGCCGCCCCCGACTACCAGGCCGCCCGTGTCCGCGTCTTCCAACACGCCGGCTTTATCAGCCAGCTGTGGCCCGCGCGGGAGGCGTTCGTTCAGCGTTTCGGGGCCGATTCCAGCTACTGGCAGGCGGCTGATGACAGCGTGCGGCAGAAACTGCGCACCTACCTGGCCGACTACCTGCCGCTGCTGGCCCAGCGCGCCCATGCCCGGGGCCAGAAAAGCAAGGCACCTGCCGATTACGAGCGTGCGCTCAGCGGATACCGCCACTTTATCCAGGCGCTGCCCGACCACCCCCAGGCCGCCCACATGCAGTTTCTGCTGGCCGAAGCCCTCAGCGAGCAGGGCCGCCATGCCGAGGCCGCCGAGGCCTATACCCTGGCAGGTTACCAGTACCCCGGGTACGCGAAACGCCATGAGGCCGCCTACGCGGAGCTGCTGGCCTACCAGAGCCTCTTTCAGACCGCTCCCGCAGCCCAAAAGCGGTCTTGGCTGGAGCGCAGCATTCGCCGCAGCCACGCTTTTATCGACCGTTACCCCGAGGCCAGCCAAACGCCGGAGGTGATCACCAAGCTCGCCGAAGAACTGCTGATCGACGCCTCCCCCGACCAAGCACTGACCACGGCGCGGCGCCTCGCCGACAATCCGCCGCAGGCCCTGGCCCTGCGCCTGTGGCGGGTCATCGCCCACAGCGCCTTTGATCTCGAACGCTACGCCGAGGCGGAGTCCGCCTACCGCCAAACCCTGGCCCTTGCCCCCCCGCAACCCGAGGTCGATGCTTTTATCCGCCGCATGGCTGAATCCATCTACAAGCAGGCCGAACAGGCCCTCGCGACCGGCGATCAAAACGGGGCCATCGATCACTATCTGCGCCTGCAGCGCGCCGTGCCCCAGAGCCCCCTCGTTCCCAAGGCCGCCTTTGAGGCCGCGCGCCTGCTTATGGCCGGCAAACACTGGCGCCGGGCCATCGAGCAGCTCGAAGCCTTTCGCGAGCGCTTCCAAGGGCACCCCCTACAGGCCACCGTCCCCGACAAACTGGTGGTAGCCTTTGAAGAGACGGCCCAGTGGCAGCGCGCCGCCGAGGAGCTGCGGGGCATTTTTGAGCGGGAAGGGGAGACCCCCTTGGGGCGGGACGCCCTCTGGCGAGCCGCCGAACTGCACGAAAAGGCCGGCAACCCGGCCCTCACGGCGCGCGGATACGAGCTGTACATCCAGCGCTTTCCCCGCCCCCTGGACACCGCCATGGAGGCGCGCCGGCAGCTGCTTCGGTTGGCGGAGCTCCCCCAGGTGAGCCGTGACCCGAACGCCATTCGCAAAGCCATCATCACTGCCCACGAATCTGCCGGGGCCGCAGCGACACCCCGCAGCCGCTTTCTGGCCTCAGAGGCCAGCCTGGCGCTGGCCCGGCAGGCCAAGACCGAGTACGACCGCATCCCGCTGACCCTGCCCCTGGAGCGTTCGCTGGCACAAAAGAAGGCGGCGATGGAGCGGAGCATCGAAGCCCTCACCCGGACCACCGATTACGGCCTGGCCGAACACGCAACCCAAGCCACCGCGCTGATCGGTGAGATCTATATCGAGCTGGCCCGCTCCCTGATGAACTCCGAACGCCCGCGGGAGCTCGACGAGCTGGCGCTGGAGCAGTACGACATTCTGCTGGAGGAGGAGGCCATTCCCTTCGAGGAGAAGGCCATCACCCTGCACGAGCTTAATTTGGATCGAATCCAGGAGGGGATTTTCACCCCCGCCATGGCCGAAAGCCTGGAGCGCCTGCGCGAACTGATGCCCTCCCGCTATGACAAGACCGAGGTAATCGATGACGTTGTCGCCGAGATTCAATAACGCCCTGCTGGCCCTGACCCTGCTGCTGGCCGGCTGCAGCGCCCAGGCGCCGAAGCCCCCCGCCACGCCACCGGCCCCCGCCATCAGCCCGACGGATCGGGCCGACTTCGACGCGGCGGTGCAGCTGATGAACGCAGAAGATTACGAAGCCGCCGAGCAGAAACTGGAGGCGCTGTTACAACGCATTGGGGACACCCCCGGGCTGCACCTCAACCTGGCCCTTATCGACAACCATCGGGAGAACAACGCCGCGGCCCTTGCACACGTGCAGCGAGCGCTCAGCCTGGCCCCGGAAGACCCCCGCGCCCACAACCTGGAAGGCTCATTGCTTCGACGCCAGGGCGCTTTTCTCGAGGCGAGGCGCGCCTACGAACAGGCCCTGGCCCTGGACCCCGATTACCCCGCGGCCCACCTGAACCTGGCCATTCTCTGCGATATCTACCTCAAGCAGTGGACCCAGGCCCGCCACCACTACCAACGCTACCTGGCCCTGGCAGAGCCGGCCGACCCCCGGGTCAACTACTGGCTGCAGGATTTGGAGATGCGGATAGAGGAGCCCCGGCAATGAGACGGATCGCCCCCCTGCTCTGCGCTTTCCCCTTGCTGGTGTCGCCCGCGCTGCCGGCTCAGGAACCCGGCGGCCCGGGTATGACCATCACCGGCGACCAGGAGCTACCCGCGGTGCTGTACGTGGTGCCTTGGCGCGCGCCGCGACCGCAGCCGCAGCTCGAGCCGGTGCTGGACAATCCGACACTGGAGCCCCTGGGGCCCTGTGACGGGACCTGGGAAAAGGGCGCTCGCCCCGCGGAGTGCGAGCTGAAAGCGGATGCAAGGCAGGCCGGCCCCTAGCTTTTTCCGCCGCCCGCTTTGCCTTATAATCCCCATCCAAAACAAGGATTAGCAGTTTTCAGCCGCCTGCGGCAAGCGAAGACAAGGAAGGTCACGCGCGACCCTCTCCGGTGCCTGCACCGACGCTTGCTCCCCAATCGCAGCTGTCCCATCCACTCAGTTACAGGTATTTAAAGCAGCCATGGAATTCCTCAATACCCTGATCCGGTTTATTCAAGACGGCGGCCTGTTCATGTACCCGATCATGCTGACCCTGGCGCTGGGTCTGGCCATCGCCCTGGAGCGTTTCCTGTTCCTGGCCCGCATCCGCAGCCACAACCGCCGCGCCTGGAACCGGGTGCAGCCGTTGATGATGGAAGGCAAGGTCAGCGAGGCGCTGGCGTACGTGCGCGACTCCAAGGCCCACCTGTCCAATATGGTGGCCTATGCCCTGAGCCACCTGCAGGCCGGGCGTCGCGTCGACGACGTTGAGCGGATGCTGGAAGAGGGGCTGATGGAGATCATCCCCCGCCTGGAAAAGCGCACCCCCTACCTGGCCACTTTTGCCAACATCGCTACCCTGCTGGGGCTGCTCGGCACCATCATCGGGCTGATTTCCGCGTTTTCAGCGGTGGCCAACGCCGACCCCGCGGAGAAGGCCAACCTCCTCTCCAGCAGTATTTCCGTGGCCATGAACACCACCGCCTTCGGCCTGGTCGCTGCCATCCCCCTGTTGCTGCTGCATGCCTTGCTGACCAACAAGACCACCGAGATCATCGAAAGCATGGACATGGCCACCATCAAGCTGGCCAATATCATTCAGATCAACCGCGGCTTGTTCCCCGAGAAGGCTCAAAGCGAGCAACGGGAGGGCTGAGGGGATGCGCCATCGCCGCTTGCGACGCAGCCACGAACCCCCGGAGATCGACGTCACCGCCTTTATGAACCTGATGGTGGTGCTGATCCCCTTTCTGCTGCTTTCCGCCGCCTTCAACCACCTCACCATGTTCGAGCTCTATCTGCCCGCCGCCAGCGCCGAGGCCCAGGCCGAGCCGGACAAGCGACTGCCCGCCCTGACCCTGGAGCTGCGCGCGACCGGCATCAGCCTCCAGGTAGACGGCCGTCGCGATGCCCTGATTCCCGATCTTGACGGCGGCGAACCCGACACCCAGGAACTTCAGGCACGGCTGCGGCCGCTGAAGAACCGCTACCCGGCGCTGACCCAGATCAGCATCCTCAGCGAGGCCCAGATCCCCTACGCCCGCATTATTGAGGTCATGGATGCGGTGCGAGCCATGCAGATAGAAGAAAGCGGCCCGGGTTACCGGCTCGAGCTGTTTCCCGATATCGCGCTGGGCGCCACGGACAGTCAGCCGAGCTGAGCAGGGATGAAACCGTTATGAAACAGCCATCCCACCGTACCCGTCGCCTGCAACGGGCCCGCAAGCGCAAGCCGCCGATGCTCAACCTGGTGTCCCTGATGGACATCTTCACCATCCTGGTGTTTTTCCTGCTGGTCAACTCCAGCGACGTGCAACAGCCCCAGGGACAGGCACTGAAGCTGCCCGAGGCCAGTGTGGAAACGCCCCTGGACGAGACTCTGGTGGTGCAGGTAGATGGTCGCAGCATCGTGGTTCAGGGGCGCAAGGTCACCGACCTTGACACGGACCCGGGCGGTGACCGCATTCCCAGCCTGGAAGCGGAGCTGCGCTACCAGGCCGAGCGCAACCCGGAGCAGGAACCCGGGGCGAGAGCCATCACCCTGATGGCGGACCGCGACATACCCTTCGCCCTGCTGCAGAGGATCATGTCCAGCGCCAACCAGGCCGGCTTTGGGCAGATCTCCCTGGCCGTGGTCGGCAAAGCCGGGGAGAAACCGGCCTCGTGACGCCCGCAACGAAACCCAACCTGCCGCCGCTGCCCTGGAACGAACCCGACGAAGACCGCCGGCGCCTGCGCTGGGCCAGCCTGCTCAGCTTCGGCCTGCTACTGTCCCTCTTTAGCGCGGCCTGGCTGATCGAGCTCCCCGAGCCCGAGCGCGAAGCACTGGAAAAGGTGCCCCCCCGCCTAGCCCGGATGATCCTGGAAAAAGAGCCGCCACCACCGCCCAAGGCGCCCACGCCTGAGCCGGAGCCGACCCCAGAGGCCAAACCCAAGACCGAATCCAAGGCCGTGAGTCCGGTCGCGCCACCTGCAGCGCCCAAACCGGCACCCAAGCCCGAACCGGCCCCCGCACCCAAACCCAAGCCGCAAGTGGCGAAAAAAACGCCGCCGACGCCCAAGCAGATTGAGCAAGCCCGCGAACAAGCCTCGAAAAGCGGCGTGTTGGCGATGAAAAAAAGCCTGGACAGCCTCAAGGCGCTGGCCAGTGTCGATGCGCTGAGATCCCAGAAGCTGGAACGCAGCAGCGCCAGCACCAGCACCCGCCCGGAGCAGGATCTGATCGCGGCGCGGGCGGCACAGGACAGCGGCGGCATCGAACTCAGCAAGGTGGACAAACCCCAGCGCCAGGCGCTTTCCGAGCGTGAGGGCACGGCCGTGGCCACCCCGGCCGAGGATCTCGTCGCCGCCGCGGAGCAAAGCCGCGGCGAGCGCACCCGGGAGGAGATCGCCCGCGTCTTCGATCGTAACAAGGATGCCTTTTACGCCCTGTACCGAAGGGCTTTGCGGAAAAACCTGGGGTTGGCGGGCGATGTGGTATTTGAGCTGACCATCGCGCCCTCCGGCGAGGTCAGCGCCGTGACGATCCGTCGCAGCGGACTGGATGATGATGCGCTGACCCGCAAGCTGCTGGCCCGCATCCGCATGTTCGACTTCGGCGCACGACCGGTCCCCCCCTGGCAGGGGACCTATACCGTCACCTTCTCGCCGGCGGGCTGATTCAGGCCCGCCCGCGGATAGGCTCCCCGGTATGCTCGTCGAAGTCGTACACCACCCGCAGCACATCCGGGCAGCTGAGAATTCCCACCAGCTTGCCGTTGTCCATCACCGGCATCGAGCGGCGCCAGCCCTGTGCAGTCATCGTCTCGGCGACATCGATCACCCCGTCATTGGGGGCAATGCAGTGCACGTCGGTGCTCATACAGTCGCCCACCCGGCCCCCCACCTCTTCGTGGTAGCTACCGCGCAGTATCCGCTGAAGGCAGTCCCATTCCGTCAGGATGCCCACCACCTTGCCCTCTTTGTCCAGCACCGGCGCTGCTGAGATCTTGCGCTCAAGCAGGGTGCCGATCGCTTTGAACAGGTCGGTGTCCGGTGTGAAAGTCACCACATACTTGGTCATGTAATCGCTCACTTTGACCGATCTCATGGCGAATTCCCTCCCCAGCAGTTGCTTATTTATCGATACCGGCAGATCGCTCTGCCCTCACTCAGAGGTTAGCTCAGATATGCGCCTCTGGCGGTTCGAAGGCGCTGTTTTACCTGTAAAAAGAAGCCCTGCACGGGCACTGCTTTTTATTTAAACAAGTTGGCCTACACTTTCATGAGCGACCCTCGGGGCGAGAGGCCACCGTCGCTGGCCGGCTGTTCGCGCCCCGCCCCGAGTCGACCGGAAGGAGGGAGTGCGCCTTGCGCGAACTCAGCGCCCAGCTGCAACCGCTCTGGCCCCTGGCCGCCTATTTCCTGGCGGTGCTGTTGCTGGTGCTTTTTATCCTGGGCGTCTCCCACCTGCTCGGGGAGCGGCACCGGGAACGGGCCACCGGCGAGCCCTTTGAATCGGGCATCGTGCATATCGGCGACACCCATATCCGCTTCTCGACCCCCTACTTCCTCATGGCCATCCTGTTCGTGATATTCGACCTGGAAGCGGCCTTTATCTACGCCTACGCCATTTCGTTTCGCGCCTCCGGCTGGACCGGCTACGTAGAGATCC
Source organism: Motiliproteus sp. SC1-56 (assembly GCF_017309075.1). GTDB lineage: Bacteria > Pseudomonadota > Gammaproteobacteria > Pseudomonadales > Balneatricaceae > Motiliproteus. The sequence continues at coordinate 128,376 of NZ_JAEMGS010000009.1, forward strand.
TGGTTTTCATCCTGATCCTACTCGCCGCCCTGGTCTATTTATGGCGCCTGGGCGGCCTCGACTGGGGGCCCAAAGGCCAGGCCCGCAAGCGGCTAGCCCCGCTGCAGGGCCATAGCCGGGTGCTCGAAGGCGAGGCGCCACCGACCCGGCCAAACAGGGAGTAAGCCCCATGGGATGGCAGCTACAGACACCGAACGAGGCCCTGATTGCCGCCAGCGAACCCATGGAGGAACAGATCCGCCGCAACCTGATGATGGTAAAACTCCAGGACATGGTAGCCTGGGGGCGAAAACATTCGGTCTGGCCCTTCAACTTCGGACTTTCATGCTGCTACGTGGAGATGGCCACCGCCTTTACCAGCCGCCACGACATCGCCCGCTTCGGGGCCGAAGTGATTCGCGGTACGCCCAGAGAAGCCGACCTGATCGTTATCTCCGGCACGGTGTTTCGCAAGATGGCCCCCGTGGTGAAACGGCTTTACGAGCAGCTGATGGAACCGCGCTGGGTCATCTCCATGGGTTCGTGCGCCAATTCCGGCGGCATGTACGACATCTACAGCGTGGTCCAGGGGGTGGACCGCATTCTGCCTGTGGACGTTTACGTACCCGGCTGCCCGCCCCGCCCTGAAGCCCTTTTGCAGGGGCTCAACCTGCTGCAGGAGCAGATCGGCCGGGAGCGCCGCCCCCTGAGCTGGGTGGTCGGCCCCCAGGGCATTGAGCGCATGGACAAGCCCAGCGAGCGGGATCGGAAAAATGCCGCGCGCATGGCGGCCACCGAGCTGAAGACCCCGGACCAGACCTAGGACGCCCCATGGACCAGCGCATCGGCATCGAACAGGAGTTGCTCAACCGCTTCGAGGGCGAGCCTCTACTTTCTCAGAAAACCGCCGATCAGATACCGACCCTGTGGCTGCCCCGCGACCGCCTGCTGGATGTGCTGCGTTTTCTCAAGCTCGAGATCGAGGGCCCTTTTCTCTGCCTTTACGATCTGTTCGGCATCGACGAGCGCCGCCGCGCCCATCGCGAGGGCCAGCCCGAGGCCGACTATGCTCTGGTCTATCACCTGCTCTCCTATGACCGCAACCAGGACCTCAGGCTCAAGGTAGCCCTGTCAGAGGACGACTTGGGTCTGCCCTCAATCACCTCCCTGTGGCCCGCGGCCGCCTGGTACGAGTGCGAGGCCTGGGACATGTTCGGCATCGAGTTCCGGGGCCACCCCCACCTGCGCCGCATTCTCACCCCGCCCACCTGGGAAGGCCACCCCTTGCGCAAGGACCACCCCGCCCGGGCCACCGAGCTACCGCCTTTTCGCCTGCCCAGCGAGCGCCAGGAGAAGGAGCAGGAGGCGCTGCGCTTCGACCCGGCCTACTGGGGCATGGCGCGCCACGGCGACAACACCGATTTCATGTTTCTCAACCTCGGCCCCAACCACCCCAGCGTGCACGGTGTGTTCCGCATTATTCTGCAGCTCGACGGCGAAGAGATCGTCGACTGCGTGCCGGAGATCGGTTTCCACCACCGCGCTGCCGAGAAGATGGGTGAGCGCCAGTCCTGGCACAGTTTCATCCCCTACACCGACCGTATCGACTACCTGGGCGGGGTGATGAACAACCTGCCCTACGTGCTGGCGGTGGAGAAGCTGGCCGGCATACAGGTGCCGGAGCGAGTCAAGTGCATCCGCGTGATGCTTAGCGAGCTGTTCCGCATCGCCAGCCACCTGGTTTTCTACGGCACCTTTTCCCAGGACGTGGGCCAGCTCTCCCCCATTTTCTACATGTTCATCGACCGCGAAAAGCTGTTCGGCATTATCGAGGCGATCACCGGGGCCCGGATGCACCCGGGCTGGTTCCGGATCGGCGGCGTGGCCCAGGACCTGCCCCGGGGGTGGGAGCGGATGGTGCGCGAGTTCATCGATTACCTGCCGGCCCGGCTCGACCAGTACGAAAAGATGGTAATGGACAACGGCCTGCTCAAACAGCGCACCGTCGGCATCGGCACTTACAGCACTGCCGAGGCCATCGAGTGGGGCGTCACTGGCCCCGGTCTCAGGGCCACGGGGCTCGACTGGGACTGGCGCAAACACCGCCCCTACTCGGGGTACGAAAACTACGACTTCGAGGTCTGCACCGCCGCCAACGGCGACTGCTACGACCGCTGCCGGGTGCGGGTGGACGAGATCCGCCAGAGCCTGCGCATCATCCGCCAGTGCCTGGAGCACATGCCCGAAGGCCCCTATAAAGCGGATCACCCCCTGACCACGCCGCCCCCCAAGGAGCGGACCATGGAGGACATCGAAACCCTGATCGACCACTTCCTCGGGGTCAGCTGGGGGCCGGTGATCCCCCCGGGAGAGGCCTCGGTCGGGGTGGAGGCGACCAAGGGCAACAACAGCTACCACCTGATCAGCGACGGCGACACGGTCAGTTACCGGACCCGTATCCGCACCCCCTCCTTCGCCCACCTGCAGATGATTCCCCTGATCAGCCGCGGGCTGATGGTTTCAGACCTGATCGCCATCATCGCCAGCATCGATTTCGTCATGGCCGACGTGGACCGCTGAGGAGGCCTTATGCACCTGGGACCCGAACTGAGCCCCCTCGAACGACAGGAGATCGAGGCAGAGTGCGCCCACTACCCTGAGCGTCGGGCCGCCGCCATCGAGGGACTGAAAGTGGTGCAAAAGCACCGGGGCTGGGTCTCTGATGGCAGCCTGCAGGCGCTGGCCGAGCTGCTGCAGATGCCGGTGGGCGAGCTGGAAGGGGTAGCCACGTTCTACAACCTGATCTTCCGCCAGCCCGTGGGACGCCACGTGATCCTGCTCTGTGACAGCGTCTGCTGCTGGATAAAAGGGCGGGACGACCTCAACCGCCGCCTGTGCCAACGCCTCGGTATCAAGCCGGGCGAGACCAGCGCCGACGGCCAGTTCACCCTGCTCCCCACGGTCTGTCTCGGCGACTGCGACCGGGCCCCCACCCTGATGATCGACCACCAACAGCACGGCAACCTGACCCCGGAGAAGATCGACCGCCTCCTCGACCAGTTGCAGGCACCGGGGGGCGAGGATGGATAAGCCACTGACCGGCGCCCTGCGCGACGACCGCCGTCCCCTTACCCTCGCCGAGTACCGCAGCGCCGGCGGCTACCGGGGCCTGCAACAGGCGATCAAGAACCTCGACCCCGAAGGGGTGCTTCAGCAAGTTAAGGACGCCAACCTGCGCGGGCGGGGCGGCGCGGGCTTCCCCACCGGTATCAAGTGGAGCTTCATGCCCCGGGGCGTGGGTGCGCCAAAGCCCCGCTACCTGATCTGCAACGCCGACGAGATGGAGCCCGGCACCTTTAAGGACCGCCTGCTGATGGAGGCCAACCCGCACCTGCTGATCGAGGGGATGGCCATCGCGGGCTATGCCCTCGGCGCCTCCATTGCCTTCATTTTCCTGCGCGGCGAGTACACCCGCGCCGCCGCTCACCTGCAGCGGGCGCTGCAAGAGGCCTACGACGAGGGTTGTCTTGGCAGCAATATCCTGGGCGGCCCTTTCAGCATGGAGCTCTACCTGCATACCAGCGCAGGCCGCTATATCTGCGGCGAGGAGACCGCCCTGATCAACGCGCTCGAAGGGCGCCGGGCCAATCCCCGCACCAAGCCCCCCTTTCCCCAGGTCAGCGGCCTGTTCGGCCAGCCCACGGTGGTCAACAACTGCGAGACCCTTTGCAACCTGCCCGCCATCCTGGCAGAAGGGGCGGCCTGGTACCGGGCGCTGGGGCGCCATGAAGACGCCGGCACCAAGTTGTTCGCCGTCACCGGCAACGTGCGCACCCCCGGCCTCTGGGAGCTTCCCATGGGCACCCCCATCGCGGAGATTTTCGAGCAGTGTGCAGGAGGCATGGCCGAGGGTTACCGGCTGCGCGGCTTCCAGCCTGGCGGCGCATCCACCGACTTTCTGCTCCCGCAAAGCCTGGAGCTGGCCATGGACTACGACGTGATCGGCAAGGCCGGCAGCCGCCTGGGCACCGGCTCGCTGATCCTGCTGGATGACCGCACCTGCCCGGTGGCCATGGTGCAAAACCTCACCCATTTTTTCGCCCAGGAATCCTGCGGCTGGTGCACGCCCTGTCGCGACGGCCTGCCCTGGGCCGAACAGTTACTGACCGAGATCGACGCCGGCCGCGGGCGCCCCGAAGACCTCGATACCCTGCTCGATCTCTGCGACCAGGCAGGCCCCGGCAATACGTTCTGCGCCCTGGCGCCGGGGGCCGCGGCCCCCATTCAGAGCGCCCTGCGGCTGTTCCGGGAGGACTTCGACGCCCACATCGCTCGGGGGAGCTGCCCCTACCATGATTGACATTGACTACGCTTTTACAGAACGGGCCCGGTGCGGCCCCGCGTGCCGGAACCGGGAGCAAGAGTGATGCCCAGAATCCGTATCGACGGCCAGGCGTACGAGGTGAAGGAGGGGCTCAACCTGCTCCAGGCCTGCCTCGGCCTGGGGCTCAACCTGCCCTATTTCTGCTGGCACCCGGCGCTGGGCTCCGTGGGCGCCTGCCGCCAGTGCGCACTGCTGCAGTACCGGGACGAAGAGGACCGGCAGGGACGCCTGGTGATGGGCTGCATGACGGCGGTGGCGGACGGTCAGATTCTCTCCCTCAAGGCCGATAAGGCGCGCCATTTTCGCGCCGGGGTCATCGAAGCGCTGATGACCAACCACCCCCACGACTGTCCGGTCTGCGAGGAGGGCGGGGAGTGCCACCTGCAGGATATGACCGTGATGAGCGGCCATCACCATCGCCGTTACCGAGGCCGCAAGCGGACCTTTGTCAACCAGGACCTGGGGCCGTTCATCAACCACGAGATGAACCGCTGCATCACCTGCTACCGCTGCCTGCGCTTTTACCGCGACTACGCGGGGGGCGAAGACCTGCACGCGCTCGCCTCGCGCAACCACACCTACTTCGGTCGCGCCAGCGACGGCCCCTTGGAAAGCGAGTTCGCCGGCAACCTGGTGGAAGTCTGTCCCACCGGCGTGTTCACCGACAAGCCGCTGAGCCAGAGCTACACCCGTAAGTGGGACCTGCAGCACGCGCCCTCGATCTGCGTGCACTGCAGCCTGGGCTGCAACATCAGCCCGGGCGAGCGCTACGGGCGTCTGAAGCGGGTCCAGAACCGCTACCACCACGGCATTAACGGTTACTTTCTCTGCGACCGGGGCCGATTCGGTTTCGGCCATGTCAATCACCCCGAGCGCCCCCAGCAACCGCTGGTGCGCGAGAACGGCCGCCTGCGGCCGGTGGCCGCCAGCGAGGGTCTGGCCGAGCTGGCCCGGCGCCTGGAGACTACGGAACGCTGGATCGGCATCGGCTCGCCCCGCGCCACCCTGGAGAGCAACCTCGCGCTGCGGGAGCTGGTGGGCGCGGATCATTTCTTCACCGGCCTTGGCAGCCACCCGAACGCCCTCAATCGCGCGCTGCTTGAGCTGCTGCGCTTGCCCGGCGTGAATACCCCGAGCCTGCGGGAGATCGAGGCGTGCGATGCGTTGTTGCTGCTGGGCGAAGACATTACCCAGAGCGCCCCGCGGATGGCCCTGAGCGTACGCCAGGCGGTTCGGGGCGCCGGCCGGGACCGGGCGGCAGCGCTGAACATCCCCCCCTGGCAGGCGCAATCGGTGCAAATCGCCGGGCAGAACGCCCGCCATCCCCTTTTCATCAGCCACGTGACCGCGACCCGCCTCGATCCCATTGCCGAGGCGACCTACCGGGCCAGCCCCCAGGAGCAGGCGGCCCTGGCCTTTGCCGTCGCCCACTGCCTCTGCCCCGAGGCGCCCGCCCCGGAAGGGCTCGATGAGCAGGCCCAGTCGCTGGCAGAGAAAATTGCCGAGGCGCTGCTGCATGCCAAACGGCCGCTGATCGTCACCGGCCCCAGCAGCGGCGCCCTTCCCCTGGTCGAAGCCGCCGGGCAGGTGGCCCGGGCGCTGCTCAATGCACGCCCGGCAGAGGCCTGCCCACCGGCGCTGATCCCCGTGTTTGCCGAGTGCAACAGCCTGGGCCTGACCCTGCTGACCCAGGACGCTGCCGAGGCGGACCTGGAGCAGGCGTTCGCTTTGAGCGAGCACGGTCCAGTGGGGGCGATCATTCTGGAGAACGACCTGTTTCGCCGTGCTCCCGGCCCGCTGGTGCAGGGGTTTCTTGAGCGCCTGACCCAGCGCATCGTCATCGACAGCATCCCCTCGCCCACCCTGAACGCCGCCGACCTGGTGTTGCCTGCCACCAGTTTCGCCGAAAGCCAGGGCACCCTGATCAACAACGAGGGGCGGGCCCAGCCCCTGTTCCCGGTTCACGCCCTCCATGCCGAGCGCCGCAACAGCTGGCAGTGGCTGGCGGCGGTGGCCGGCCACCGCGCCCTGAAAGGCTTTGCTTCCCCCGCCGACGCACTGGCCACCTGCGTTACCGCTGCCCCCGAACTGGCCCCCCTCAGCCAGGCGCTGCCGAGCGCCGCGCACCCCTTCACCCGCTTGGCGGTGCCCCGAATGCCCCACCGCAACAGCGGACGCACCGCCGCCGGCGCCAATCTGGACGTACGCGAAGATCAGCAGCCCCAGGATCACGACTCCTGCCTCACCTTCAGCATGGAAGGCGCGCCGGCCCCCTGGCTGAGCCGTCAATCCGGCATTGGCGCGCGCCTGCCCTTCAGCTGGTACCCGGGCTGGAACTCCAATCAGGCGGTCCACAAGTTCAAGGACGCGGTGGACGGCCCCCTGCGCGGCGGCGAGAGCGGAATGCGGCTCGATCTGGTTTGCCGGGATAACGGCTGGCACCGGCCTTTGCCTGTGGACACGGAAGCACAGGGGCTGCTGGCGGTCGTTCAGCCCGCTATCTTCGGTGGGGAGGAGCTCAGTAACCTCGCCGCCCCTGTGTTCCAGCGCGCAGCCCTGCCCTGCCTGCGGATCCACCCGGACGACGCCCCGGCCTGGTCCGTCGCCGACGGCGACCGGGTGCTGGTACGGGGCGCGTCCGCGGCGACCGAGCTGCCCCTGCGCGTCGATCCCCGGGTCGCCCGGGGCATCGCGCTGCTGCCGCCGACCTGCCCGCCCCTGGGCACCGGCCCCACCCGGGTGAGCCTTCGCTCCCTGGGGTCCGATCCGTTGATCGCCACCGACCACCCGGAGCCCACCGATGGCTGACGTGTTCCGGGTACTGGCCCAGATCGGCACCACCATCACGGTGCTGCTGGTGCTGGCCGCCCTGTTGATCTGGGCCGAGCGGCGACTGCTGGGGCTCTGGCAGGACCGGCTCGGCCCCAACCGGGTCGGCCCCTTCGGCATCCTTCAGTCCGTGGCGGACATGATCAAGATCTTCTTCAAGGAGGACTGGGTTCCGCCTTTTGCCGAGAAGCCGGTGTTTATCTTCGCCCCCTGCGTGGTGGTGATCACCATGCTGATGGCGCTGGCGGTAGTGCCCTTCACCCCGACCCTGGCGATCGTGGACCTGAATGTGGGGCTGCTCTTTTTTCTCGCGATGAGCGCGCTGGCCGCCTACAGCACCATCCTTGCCGGCTGGTCCTCCAACAACAAGTATTCGCTGCTGGGGGGGATGCGTTCGGCGGCGCAGATGATCAGCTACGACGTCTTCATGGGGCTCTCGCTGATGGGGGTGGTGATGCTCGCCGGCTCTTTCAACCTGCGGGAAATCGTGCTGGCCCAGCAGGGGCTCTGGTATATCGTGCCCCAGTTTCTGGGCTTTCTGGTTTTCCTGGTGGCCGGGCTCGCCGAGAGTCATCGCCTGCCCTTTGACCTGCCCGAGGCCGAACACGAGATCATCGCCGGCTTTCACACCGAGTACTCGGGAATGAAATTCGGCCTGTTCTTCGTGGGCGAATACCTGGGGGTGCTCCTCATCGCCGCGATCACCGTGATCCTGTTCCTGGGGGGATGGCAAGGGCCCTGGCTGCCGCCCTTCGTGTGGTTCGTGCTCAAAACCGCGCTGCTGGTGGCCTTTATCATTCTGCTGCGGGCCGCCCTGCCGCGCCCCCGCTTCGACCAGCTGATGAGCATCGGCTGGAAGCTGATGCTGCCCCTGGCCCTGTTGAACCTGATGATCACCGGCGCCGTGGCGCTGGCAGGAGGTCTTTGATGTTAAGCCAGCTACGCACGATCTGGGAGGTGTTCAAGCACAGCACAGTAAAGCCCGACACCGTCTCCTACCCCGAGGAGAAGCCCTACCTGGCCCCCCGTTACCGGGGCCGGATCGTACTCACCCGCGACCCAGACGGGGAGGAGCGCTGCGTGGCCTGCAACCTCTGCGCGGCGGTCTGCCCGGTGGACTGTATCGCCCTGCAGCAGACCCAGGACGAACGCGGGCGCTGGCGCGCCGAGTTTTTCCGCATCAATTTCTCCCGCTGCATTCTCTGCGGCCTGTGCGAGGAAGCCTGCCCCACCTACGCCATTCAACTCACCCCCGATGTGGAACTGTGCGAATACGACCGCCAGAACCTGGTGTATGAAAAGGAGCACCTGCTGATCAGCGGCACCGGCAAGTACCACGATTACAACTTCTACCGTCGGGCCGGCAAGGACGTGGGCGTCAAGGAACGGGGCACCGGCGAAACCGAGGCCGAACCGGTCAACGTGCGGAGCCTGCTGCCATGAGCCTGCTCTTCTACCCCGCCGCCGCCATCGCTCTGTTCGCCACCCTCATGGTGATCACCCGGGTGCACGCAGTGCATGCCCTCCTCTACCTGGTGGTGGCGCAGCTGGCGGTGGCGCTATTGTTCTTCCTGCTCGGGGCCCCTTTTGCCGCCGCGCTGGAGGTACTGGTCTATGCCGGTGCCGTCATGGTCATGTTTATCTTTGTCATCATGATGCTCAACCTGGGGCGCCCCACCCTGCTGCAGGAGCGGGGCTGGCTGCCCAAGGGCATCTGGATAGGCCCCGGCCTGCTGGCGGGAGGGCTGCTGGCCGAACTGCTGCTGGTGCTGAGCGCCGGCCCCGCGCTGGAGCCCCACTGGGTACCGCCGCAAAGGGTGGGGGCGGCCCTGTTCGGCCCCTACCTGCTGGCGGTTGAACTCGCCTCTTTGCTGCTGCTGGCGGCGCTGGTGGGCGCCTATCACCTGGCCCGGCCCTATCTGCGCCGCGCCGACCAGGATGACACCGTGGAGGCGGAGCGATGAGCCCGCTGCTCAACCATGCCCTGCTGCTGGCCGCCCTGATATTCCTGACCGGGTTGGTGGGCGTGCTGGTGCGACGCAACCTGATCTTCATGCTGATGAGCCTGGAGATCATGCTCAACGGTGTCGCCCTGGCCTTCGTGGTCGCCGGATCCGCCTGGCAGCAGCCCGACGGCCAGGTGATGTTCCTGCTGATCCTCGCCCTGGCCGGCGCCGAAGTGGCGGTGGGTCTTGCACTGGTGGTGCAGATGCAGCGGCGCAACCGCACCCTGGATGTGGACAGCCTGAACCGGATGCGGGGCTGACCATGCTGAAACTGCTCTGGCTGATACCCGCCCTTCCCCTGGCCAGCAGCCTGCTGCTGATACTTACCCAGGGACGCCTGCCCCGGGCCGCGGTTGCCGCCCTGGGCGTCGGTTCGGTGGGGCTGGCCGCCCTCATCGCCTTTGCCATCGCCGCCGGCTTTGATATGGGGACGACCTACAGCCAGCATCTCTGGCAATGGTTTGCCATCGGCAGCCTGCAACCGGGCTTCTCCTTTTACCTGGACGGACTGTCGCTGGTGATGTTGCTGGTGGTGACCGGGGTGGGTTTTCTGATCCATCTCTACGCCTCGGCCTACATGCACCCCGACCCCGATTACAGTCGCTTTTTCGCCTCCATGAACCTGTTCCTCGCCGCCATGCTGGTGCTGGTGCTGGCGGATAACCTGCTGCTGCTCTACCTGGGTTGGGAAGGCGTGGGCCTTTGCAGCTACCTGCTGATCGGCTTCTGGTACCAGGACCCGGCCAACGGCGCCGCCGCCCGCAAGGCCTTCGTGATCACCCGGGTCGGCGACACCGCCATGGCCATCGGCCTGTTTCTGCTGGTGCGCGAATTCGGCACCCTGGATATTCAGCAGGTGCTCTCCGCCGCGCCTGAACGCTGGCCCGACGGAAGCACCCTGGCCACGGCCTGCGCCCTCTTGTTGCTGGGTGGGGCGGTGGGAAAATCCGCCCAGTTGCCTTTGCAGAACTGGCTGCCCGATGCCATGGCCGGCCCCACGCCGGTCAGCGCCCTGATCCACGCCGCCACCATGGTCACCGCCGGCGTCTACCTGATTGCCCGCACCCACGACCTCTTCCTGCTGGCCCCCGCGGCGCAGACCCTCGTGGCGGTGGTGGGGGTGCTGACCCTGCTGCTGGCCGGATACAGCGCCCTGGCACAGACCGATATCAAGCGGATCCTGGCCTATTCCACCATCAGCCAGATCGGTTACATGTTCCTGGCCCTGGGCGTAGGCGCCTGGTCGGCGGGAATTTTTCACCTAGTGACCCATGCCTTTTTTAAGGCGCTGCTGTTTCTGAGCGCCGGTTCGCTGATCCTGGCCCTGCACCACCAGCAGGATATCCGCGCCATGGGCGGCCTTTACCGGCGCACGCCCCTGCTGTTCGGCTGCTTTCTGGTGGGCAGCGCCTGCCTGGCGGCACTGCCGCTGACCTCCGGTTTTTTCAGCAAGGAGCCGATTCTGGCCCAGGCCTGGGAAAGCTCCGCGCTGCTCTGGCTCGGCGCCCTGCTGGGGGCCGGGCTCACCGCCCTCTACAGTTTCCGGCTTATGTTCGTTGTCTTTTTCGGGCCGCTGCAGACCCCGCCGCAGCCGCTGGATATGCCCCCAACGATCAAGGCCCGCATGCCCGCGGTACTCCTGGTACTGGCGCTCCTCTCCCTGTTCGGCGGCGCCCTGAGCCTGCCCCTCGACGGGGTATTGCCCGCAACCGAAGCCCACCCGCCGATGCTGGTGGAGGCCGTGGGAATCGGCGTGCCGCTGCTCGGGGTCTACCTGGCCTACCATTTTTACCTCGCCCGTCCCGAGCGCCTGACGCAACTGCTGAAATTTCGTGGTTCCCGCCGGCTGCAGATTCTGGCCCAAAGCGGCGGCGGCTTTGACTGGCTCTACGACCGTTTTCTACGGACCCCCTTCATCTGGCTGGCCAAGACAAACCGCGACGATGCCGCCGACCTGATCAGCCGCGGCACTGCAGGCCTGAGCCGTTACAGTCACCAGTTGCTGGCCGAAACCCAGAACGGCCAGTTGCGCTGGTACGCCAGCCTGATGGGACTGGGACTGGCCTTTCTGATCGGAATGGGAGTGCTGACATGACAAGAGCCCGCCCGTGCTGAGCTGGCTGATCACCCTGCTGCTGGGCGGCGGCCTGCTGGCCGCGGGGCTGGGGCGCCTGCACCCCCAGGCGGCCCGCTGGGTGGCGCTGGCGGTGCTGGGGCTGGCCCTGCTCTGGCTGCTGCCGTTGCTGGGGCGGGCGACGGGCGGTCCCTGGCAGCCCGGCGAAGGGGCCTGGCTGCTGCTGGAACAGCACGCCTGGATTCCCCGCTTCGGCATTCAGCTGCTGTTGGGGCTGGACGGGCTCAGCCTCTTGCTGCTGCTGCTCACCCTCGTGCTGGGGCTGGTGGCAGTGGCGGCTTCCTGGTGGGAGATCGAGCAGCAGGAAGGGTTCTATTACGCCAACCTGCTCTGGAGCCTGGCCGGCGTGGTGGGGGTCTTTACCGCCCTGGACCTGTTCCTGTTCTTCTTCTTCTGGGAAGTGATGCTGATCCCGATGTACTTTCTGATCGGGATCTGGGGCCACGAGGCGCGCCACTACGCGGCCATCAAGTTTTTTATCTACACCCAGGCCAGCAGCCTGCTGATGCTGGTCGGAATTTTAGGGCTGGCCTTTCTCCACCAGCAGGAGCAGGGTAGCTACAGCTTCAGTTACTTCGACCTGCTGGGCAGCGGCGATCGCAGCCCCCACGGATTCTGGCTGATGCTGGGGTTCTTTATCGCCTTCGTGGTCAAGCTCCCCGCCTTCCCCCTCCACACCTGGCTGCCGGACGCCCACACCCAGGCACCGACCGCGGGCAGCATTATCCTCGCCGGCGTGCTGCTTAAGACCGGCGCCTACGGGCTGATCCGCTTTCTGATCCCGCTGTTTCCCGACAGCCTGACCAGCTTCGGTCCCATCGCCATGGGGCTCGGCGTCGCGGGGATCCTCTACGCCGCGGTGGTGGCTTTTGCCCAGACCGACCTCAAGCGCCTGATCGCCTACACCAGCATCAGCCACATGGGGTTCGTGCTGCTGGGCGTCTATGCCTGGAACAGCCTGGCGCTGCAGGGAGCCGTGCTGCAGATGCTCACCCACGGCCTGAGCTCGGCGGCCCTCTTTATGCTCGCCGGTGCCCTGCAGCAGCGGCTGCACACGCGGGAGCTGTCCCGAATGGGTGGTCTGTGGCGCTACGCGCCGCGCATCGGTTTTATCGCCCTGTTTTTCGCCATGGCCTCGCTTGGCATGCCGGGCCTGGGTAACTTCGTGGCCGAGTTCCTGGTGCTCGCCGGCAGTTTTCAGGTCAACCTGCCCATGACCTTGATCGCGGCGCTGGGGCTGATTACCGCCGCCGTCTATGCCCTGATCATGATTCAGAAAGCCTTTCACGGGCCGGCGCCCAGCGCCCCCGCCCTGGTGGATTTTGACCGCCGTGAAGTGACCGCCATGGCGGTGATGATGCTGGGGCTGCTGTGGATGGGTCTCTATCCGCAACCGCTGATCGACAGTCTCGGGCCGGTGCTGGATCAGTTGCAACGGACCGCCGCCGTCTCCCTGGAAACCGTACACTGGAGCCAGCGCTGACCATGACCGCCGACGCACTTTTCAGCCTGCTCCCCCTGATCCTTCTCGCTCTGACGGCGGTGGGGCTGGTGCTGTTGATTGGTTTCTACCGCAACCTCCAGCTCAGCTTTGCCCTCGCCATGGGCGGCCTGTTGCTGGCGCTGGTCAGCCTGCTGCCGGTGGCCGGAGTCCTTCCTCAGCAGGCTACCCCGCTGCTGATCATGGACAGCTACGCGCTGTTTTTCAGCGGCCTCACCTTGGTCACGGCGCTGTTGCTGCTGCCCCTGTGCCACGAGCACTGGCGTCGGCAAACCTCACTTAACGACGAGTTCTACCTGCTGTTTCTGCTCGCGGTCATGGGGGCACTGGTGCTGGTGGCCAGCAACCACTTTGTCTCGCTTTTCCTGGGGCTGGAACTGCTGTCGCTACCCCTGGTGATTATGGTCGGCTACCCGTTCAAGCCCGGGTTTACCCCGTCCCTGGAGGCGGCGGTCAAATACCTGGTGCTCTCCGGCGCCGCTTCGGCCATGCTGCTGTTCGGCATCGCCCTGATCTACCTGCACAGCGGCACCCTGGCCTTCGCCCCCCTCGAACCGGGCCTGATCCGCCTGCCGGGGCCGCAAAACCCGCTACTCCTCACCGGCCTGATCCTGGCCCTGGCCGGCATCGCCTTCAAGCTCTCCCTGGTGCCCTTCCACTTCTGGACCCCGGATGTTTACCAGGGGGCTCCACTACCCGCCACCGCGCTGCTGGCGACCCTGGCCAAAGGGGCGCTCTTTGCCCTGCTGCTACGGTTCTACCTGCTCAGCGAGGGCTACCTGATCGGCCCGCTGGTGTGGGCGCTCACCCTGATCGCCATCGCCTCCATGCTGGCGGGCAACCTGCTGGCGCTGCTGCAGGACAACCTCAAGCGCCTGCTCGCCTACTCTTCCATCGGCCACTTCGGTTACCTGCTGGTCGCGCTGCTGGCCGTCAGCCAGTCGCTCGGCACGGCGCTGGCCGTGGAGGCGGTAAGTTATTACCTGGTGGCCTACCTGTTTTCCACCCTGGCGGCCTTTGCCGTGTTGGTGCGACTCTCGGGCGAGGACCGCGAAGCCGAAACCCTGGAAGATTGCCGGGGGCTGTTCTGGCGCCACCCCTGGCTGGCCACCACCCTGACCCTGGCCATGCTCTCCCTGGCGGGCATTCCGCTGACCATCGGTTTTGTCGGCAAGTTCTATATCTTCGCCGCGGCGGTAGAGGAGTCCTTGTGGCTGGTCCTGCTGGTGGTAGTGATCGCCAGCGGCATCGGTCTGTTTTACTACCTGCGGGTCATTCTGATGATGACCCACCAGGATGCCGGCCCCGAGTCCGACGAAGCGAGCGCACCTCACTGGAGCAGCCACACGGTGACCGGAATCCTGGTGGCGGCCACCCTCTGGTTCGGCGTCTACCCGGCGCCGTTGATAACGCTGATTCGCCACCTGACCCTGGCTGTAAATTGACCGGCAAAAGCCCTTTACAGCCCAGAAAAAAATCCCTACCATACGCGCCTCCCGTGGTGAGGTTCCCGAGTGGCCAAAGGGATCAGACTGTAAATCTGACGCGCAAGCTTCGGTGGTTCGAATCCACCCCTCACCACCATTCGAATTTAAAAGCCCCGCCTGCGCGGGGCTTTTTCGTTTGCGGCCCACTCCAAAAAAGGGGTGGGTGAGAGCCACCGCCTCGGTGGTTCGAGCCGAGCGAAGCGAGACGACGTTGCGCGGCGCGCAACGGCCCGAAGGGGAACCATCCACCCCTCACCACCATTCGAATTTGAAAGCCTCGCATACGCGGGGCTTTTTCGTTTGCGCCGGTCATGTTCCAACTTCCGTTTTTCGCTGACACCTCGACAGCGAAGTAGGCGCCCCCGCGCTCGAATCACCGCGCCCAGTTCTTTCCGCAAGCCTGACCCAGCTCAAGGGTTCCTTTCCTTGTCCCGGCCTGCCGCCCGGGATGGGGTACTATGCGAATTTCCAGCGAACCTCTAGGAAGCCGAATATGGATATCACCACCCTGATCATTATCGCCCTGACCTGCGTCCTGATTTTTTATCTCGTGCTTATTTACAACAACCTGGTCAGCCTCAAGCACAATGTGTCCAAGGCCTGGGCCAATATCGACGTGCTGCTCAAGCAACGGCACGAGGAGCTGCCCAAGCTGGTGGAGACCTGCAAGCAGTACATGGGCTACGAAAAAGAGACCCTGGCCGCGGTGACCCAGGCTCGGTCGGCGGTTTCCAAGGCGCGTCAGGAGGGGAACATCCAGGCCCTGGGCGCCGCCGAGACCCAGTTACGGCTGGGGCTGGGCAACCTGTTCGCGTTGGCCGAAGCCTACCCAGAGCTCAAGGCCAGCGAAGCCTTTCAGCATCTGCAGCTGAGAATCACCGGGCTGGAGCAGGATATCGCCGACCGGCGCGAGTTTTACAATGCTTCTGTTAACCTCAATAACGTGCGCATCGAGCAGTTCCCGGACCTGATGGTGGCCCGCGGGCTGGGCTTCAAGGATTTTGACCTGCTGGAATTCTCCGAAGCCGAAAAGGCCGACGTGGACATGAAGGCCCTCTTTTCGTGAGCTTCAGTCAGTGGAAGGCGTCCCTCGGTGGCAACGAGGTCGCTTTCTTCCTGGCGCTCACGGCCGTGGCAGCGCTGATACTGGCCGTGCTGTGCTTCTACTTTCTGCGGCGGGCGCGGCTGATCGAAGATACCCCGACCTCCAAAATACGCTCCGCCGCCCAGGGCTACGTGGAGCTCAAAGGCGCGGTGATCGGAGGCGAGACGGGGGAGCTTTTATCGCCACTGAGCCAGGTGCCCTGTGTCTGGTATCAGTACAAGGTACAGCGCTACCGCAAGAGCGGTAAACACGGTCGTTGGCAGACGGTACGCCAGGGTAGCAGCGAGCAGTGGTTTCAGATCGACGACGACAGCGACACCTGTATTGTCGATCCCGAGGCTGCCGAGGTCATAACCGAACACAGCCGGACGTGGTACGGCCACAGCGAGTATCCCGCAAAGAGCGCCCATGGGGGCCTTTCGCTTCTGAGCCTGTCTGCGGGAGGGAGTCGCTACCGGTACAGGGAAAAGTTCATCCATCGGCACGACGTTATTTATGCACTGGGTCACCTACAAACCGTAGGCGGTGGGCGCCAGCTACCCGGCCACCGGGAACAGACCGGCGAGGTGATCCGCGAGTGGAAGCAAGACTACCGGCACCTGCTAAAGCAGTTTGATCGCAACCGCGACGGCGAAATAGACCTCAAGGAGTGGGAAATGGTGCGCCAGGCCGCCCAGCACGAGGCGGCGAAGCGGCGCGGCAAGCTGGCCGAAGTTCCGACCATGCACGTTCTAAGCCGCCCCCCCAACCGGCACTATCCTTTTATTCTTTCGACCCGCAGTCAGAAATACCTGGCACGGCGATTCCGCTACTCCGCAGGGGGAGCTCTGGGAGGGCTGTTGGCCTGCGGCGGGTTCGCCATCGCCCTGCTCAGCTAACCGACCCCGGCGGGCCGATCGCTTGCAGTGCGCCGCCGGGCTGCCATTCGAAGGCGCGACCGAACCCCACCACGTAACGGCCCTGCTTCGGGGTCAGGCGAAACAGCTGAAAATCCGGCAGCGACCGCAGCAGACTGACGGTCTCGCCGTGGCGCGCCTCCAGGGCCTTGACCATTGCCGCCCCCGCGGCCCCCTTCACATCCTCGATTTCGGCGCGGCACTGCAGACTGAGCCGCTCGCGGGCAAAAAGATTGCGGCTCTGCCGCTCGTCGCGAATGAAGAGCACCGCACAACGGGCATCTTTCCGCAAATTTCGGGTGTGAGCCGCCAAGGCGCTGATATAGATCCAGAAAACGCCGTCCGCACCCTCCACAAACGGAGCGTAACTGAGCTCCGGCGCCCCCTCTTGGTCCAACGTCGACAGCAGTAGCGTGTCAAACGATGACACCAGTGCGCGGCAGGCTTTTTCCTGGACCGCGATCTCCTCCTCCCGTGGCGGCAAGGCCTCGCCGCTCCCCCGCGCCCGCTCCGGGCGGATATCGTCTCGCATAGTTTGTTTGCTCCTTTCAAGACGCGTTCAGACGCTGCATTCAAGTGCTCTGGCGGAACATGGCACCACATTTGCTGTGGCTAATTATGAGACAGGGGATCAATGGCTGACGATCACCGCCAGCACAGTCCCCGTCCCCGAGGGCCCAGCCATTGCCAGGGAACCGTTGATGCCACACGACCAGTATATCGACCACCCCCGGGAGATTCCCATCACCCTGGAATCACTCCCCCCGCCTGACATGGCGCCCGGCGGTCCGGTGCCGGCGGGCGGCCTGCGCTTGCGCTGGCGGGAGAAGGTGGCCGTGGGACGTTTCCTGCGGGTGCGCATCCCCACCGTCCAACCCGACGCCTGGGCCGACATGCTGGTCGCCTGGCACCGCCTTGGCCGCGACGATTACGAGCTGGGGTTGCGTTTTCTGGATGCCGAGCAAGCCTTCAAAATGCGACTCATGGAGCAGATCTGCCACATCAACTGCTACCAGGCCGCCGTCCGCCGACGGGAAGGACGTCAGCTGAGTACCCAGCAAGCGGCCCGAGAGTGGATCGCCAGCTTTGCCGCCGATTTCCCCACCGTGATCCCCTGACCCCCGGGCTGGGTTCGGTCCCGGCTCTACCCTATAATGTCGCCACTATCCCTACAGCCAGTGAGACCACCGATGAACCAGAAGACCCTCGACGTCGCCGGCCTGCAGATCTCCAACCAGCACCCTTTCGTTCTGTTTGGCGGCATGAATGTGCTTGAGTCCCGTGACCTAGCGATGAAAATCGCCGAGCACTACGTGGAGGTGACGCAACGCCTGGGCATTCCCTACGTGTTCAAGGCCTCTTTCGACAAGGCCAACCGTTCCTCCATCAACTCGTTTCGCGGCCCCGGCCTGGAGCAGGGGCTGAAGTGGCTGCAGGAGATCAAGACCCAGTTTCAGGTCCCCATCATCACGGACGTTCACGAACCCCACCAGGCCGCCCCCGCCGCCGAAGTGGCCGATATCATTCAACTGCCGGCCTTTCTCTCCCGGCAGACCGACCTAGTGGTGGCCATGGCCCGCACGGGGGCCGCCATCAACATCAAGAAGGCCCAGTTCCTGGCCCCCCAGGAGATGGGGCACATCCTGCGCAAGTGCGAAGAGGCGGGTAACCAGCGACTGCTCCTGTGCGAACGCGGCTCCTGCTTCGGCTACAACAACCTGGTGGTGGATATGCTCGGGTTCTCGGTGATGAAGGCGTTCGGCTACCCGCTGATCTTCGACGCCACCCACGCCCTGCAGATGCCAGGAGGGCGCAGCGACTCGGCGGGCGGCCGCCGCCAGCTCGCCGCCCAACTGGCCCGCGCCGGCATGTCCCAGGGCATCGCCGGGCTCTTCCTCGAAGCCCACCCCGATCCCGAGCAGGCCAAGTGCGACGGCCCCTGCGCCCTGCCCCTGGCCAAACTCGAGCCCTACCTGCAACAGATGCAGGCGATCGACCAGCTGGTGAAAAGCTTTCCTCCGCTCGACACCGAGGGATGAGGACAGTGCGGCGCAAGAGGGTGATGGACTACTATTAACTGCAAACTACAGCTGTCCCGGCAACGGAGTGTAAGGAAGTAATGAGCGACGATTTTCCCCTCGACTTTTCCACCCTGCGTAAAGGGCTGGTCATCGGCCCTGAACACCACCAGTTCAAACTCATCAAGCCGGTCAGCAACAGTCCGATCGGCCAGGTGTGGCATGCCGATGACCTGAGCCTGGGCGAGCAGAGCGAGGCCAACACCCGGGTGGCCCTGGAGATCGTGAATCCCGCCTTGCTGGAGGAGGCCGCCACGGTCGAGGCCTTCAAGACCCAGGTCACCCGCTGCAAACCACTCGAGCACCGCCACATCGCCCGCACCTACGGGTACTTCCTGAGCCGCGAAGGCTGGCTGTTTGTCGCCATGGAGCCGGTGGCTACCCGCAGCCTCGCCCGCATCCTGCTGGAAGACGGCTACGACCAGCTCAGCGCCGAGCGCGCACGCATCATCCTGACCCAGATCGCCCAGGGGCTGGACTATGCCCACCAGCAAGGCATCACCCACGGCGACCTCAGTCCCTGGAATATCATCATCACCCGGGAGGCCGGCGCCAAGCTGGTGAACCTGGCCTTCCGCCAACCGTTGCTGCAGCAGATCCAGCGCCAGGGACACCGGCTGCTGAATACCGAATACCACCCGCCCGAGGCCTATGAGCAGGTGCCCCTCGCCGCCAGCGCCGACATCTACCCCTTTGCCTGCCTGGTGTATCAACTGTTTGCCGGACGTCCGCCGTTTATTTCTGAAGTTCCGGTAGAGAGCCGCGACCCCGAGGCGGTGCCGGCGCCGCCGGGCTTTTCGGAGCGCCAGTGGGCACTGCTGCGCCGGGCGCTCGCCGCCGACCCGGCGCAGCGCCCGGACAGCGCCGTCACCCTGATCGAGCAGCTGTTTACCGAAGAGCCGACACCGGTTCCATCCCGGGGGAAAGACAGAACGGGCACGAGCCTCCCGCCAGCCGAGTCATCTACAGCCCCCCAGACCAGGCCGGCGCGCAGCGGCGCCTGGCGCGCAGCGGCTGGCGGCCTGCTACTGTTTGCCGCCGGTGCCGCCGCCGGTTATCTGCTGGCCAATGAACAGCAGAAGCGAAGCCTGCGCGCCCTGCTCGACCAGGTGGCACAGATTCAGCGGCAGCTGGCAGCCCCAGCCTCCCCCGCGGGAGAGAAGGCGCTCGCCGACGCCTTGGCAGATCTTGAATCGACCCGGCCGGACCCGGCGCTGCTGGACGGCCTGAACCAGCTGCTGGCCAGTTACCGGAAAAGCCTGGAGCCCGCACCGGTCAAGACACCGCCCCGCGCAAAACCGGTGGAGACGCGCGCCGCCCTAACGAGCAGGGCCGCGGACGAGCAGACGATTCCAGAAGGCGCGGTAATCAAGGCCGGTGCGGTATTCAAAGATGAGATTCTTCCTGATGTGTTCGGACCCAACATGGTGGTGGTGCCGGCGGGCACCTTTCGCATGGGAGACATCGACGGTGACGGCGATGACAACGAGTTGCCCGTGCACCCGGTAAGCATTCCCCGGGCTTTCGCCCTCTCGGAGAAGGAAATCACCTTCGCCGAGTACGACCTGTTCGCCCTCAGCACCGGCCGCGACCTGCCCGACGACGAAGGCTGGGGCCGAGGCGAGCGGCCGGTTATCAACGTCAGCTGGAACGACGCCAACGCCTACGCCCACTGGGTACGCCGCCAGACCGGGCTCGCCTACCGCCTGCCCTCGGAAGCCGAGTGGGAATACGCGGCCCGGGCCGGCAACGCCAGCCGCTTCTGGTGGGGCGATACCGTGGGCGAGGGAAACGCTGCCTGTGACGGTTGCGGCTCCCCCTTTGACGGCAAGCAAACCGCCCCCACCGGCAGCTTCGACCCCAACCCCTTTGGCCTCTACGACATGAACGGCAATGCCTACGAGTGGGTCGCCGACTGCTACAACGACTCCTACACACGGGCTCCCGATGACGGCAGCGCCTGGACCCAGGGCCAGTGCCAGTATCGGGTGATGCGCGGGGGTTCTTGGTACGACACCCCCAGGCTGATCCGCTCCGCCAGCCGCTACCGCCACCCGGCCAACGCCAGCCTCAGCAGCTGGGGCTTTCGCCTCGCCCTGGACCTCGAGGGTTAGCGCGGGCCGGGGCGCTGGGAGCCTACGCCATTGGTCTTAATCCCCGGGCGCCCGCTCGCTAATTTTTTGCGCTTGCTGCTATAATCGCGCCAGCTTTCTGGAGCCCCACCAGCGGTGCGGGCCCTCAAAACCTTAACAACGAAAGGGGACCTTCCATGAAACAACCTGTACGCGTCGCAGTCACCGGTGCCGCCGGCCAGATCAGCTACTCGCTGCTGATTCGCATCGCTTCCGGCCAGATGCTGGGCAATGACCAGCCGGTCATCCTTCAGCTGCTGGAGATCACCCCGGCGCTGGACGCCCTCAAGGGTGTGGCCATGGAACTTGAAGACTGCGCCTTCCCCTTGCTGCAGGGCATCGTCCAGACCGACGACGCCAACGTCGCCTTCAAGGACGCCGATTACGCCCTGCTGGTCGGTGCCCGCCCCCGCGGCCCCGGCATGGAGCGTAAGGACCTGCTGGAAGCCAACGCCGCCATCTTCTCCGTACAGGGTAAGGCCCTGAACGACCACGCCAGCCGCGACGTCAAAGTGCTGGTTGTCGGCAACCCCGCCAACACCAACGCTTTGATCGCCCAGAAGAACGCGCCGGACCTCGATCCCAAGCAGTTCACCGCGATGACCCGCCTGGACCACAACCGCGCCCTGGCGCAGCTGGCCAACAAGACCGGCAAGCACACCACCGACGTGAAGAAGGTCACCATCTGGGGCAACCACTCCGCCACCCAGTACCCCGATATCAGCACCACCCTGATCGATGGCCAGGCAGCTACCGATCTGGTTGACGAGGACTGGTACAAGAGCGAGTTCATCCCCTGCGTCCAGCAGCGCGGCGCCGCCATCATCCAGGCCCGTGGTCTCTCCTCCGCCGCTTCCGCCGCCAACGCCGCCGTCGAACACATGCGCGACTGGGCGCTGGGCAGCGCCGAAGGCGACTGGGTCAGCATGGGCATTCCCAGCGACGGCAGCTACGGCATCGAAGAAGGCCTGATCTACTCCTTCCCGGTCACCTGCAAGAACGGCCAGTACGAAATCGTCCAGGGTATCGAAATCGGTGAATTCAGCCGTCAAAAGATGGAAGCCACCGAGCAGGAACTGAAAGAAGAGCGCGACGGCGTCAAGCACCTCTTTCCCTGAGTCGACCCCGAGTCCAAAAACCGCGGCCTAAGGCCGCGGTTTTTTTATGCCCCTAATTTGCGACGGCTGATTCACCAGCCCTTGATGTGCGTCTATTGATTCCCCTCGCCGGCTGGCCATAATTCCCTGAAAGCGTTCACAGGATCCGCCGATGAAGCCACCCGCCCACCGCCACCCGCACCGGGAAAGCTACCTGCTCTACGGCGGTGGTGTGCTGCTGCTCGTCATCGGCTTTTTTATCGCCTACCAGTTCGTCGATCCCGCCCCGCCCCGCCACCTCCGTATCGCTACCGGCAATCCGGAGAACGCCTACTTCCAATTTGCCCAGCAGTACCGCGAGCAGCTGGTGCCCGAGGGGGTGAAGCTGGAGGTGGTAGCCAGTGCAGGCTCAGTGGAAAACCTGCGCCTGCTGCAGGCCGGGGAAGTCGACCTGGCCTTCATTCAGGGCGGCATTCAACCCGATGACCCCGACGCTCCCCTGCAAGCGTTGGGCAGTCTCTACTTTGAGCCGCTCTGGGTATTTCACCGCCCGGGGCTTGAGATCACAAAACTCCGACAACTCGCGGGCATGCGCCTGGCTGTCGGCGCGCCGGGCAGCGGCACCCGCGCGGTGGTGCAGCGCCTGCTGGCAGAAAACGGCCTGAATGAAACGAACACAGACCTGCATGCGCTCGCCGGCAAAGCCGCCGCAACAGCGCTGGAGCAGGGAGAGATCGACGCCCTCTTTCTGGTCACCGCCCCCCGCTCCCAGCTGCTAAGAGAGCTTTTAAACAACCCGAACGCCCAATTGATGGATTTCGCGCGGGCGCCGGCCTACCAGCGCCGACACCGCTTTCTCTCGGCGCTGGAGTTGCCCGAGGGCAGCGTCGACCTGGCCGCCAACATTCCGGAGCGGGATTTCCACCTGCTCGCGCCCGCCGCCACCCTCGTGGTCGGGGAAAATTTTCACCCGGCCCTGGTTCCCCTGCTACTCGACGTGGCGCGCCAGGTACACGACAGGGGCGGTCTGTTTGAGACCACTGACCAGTTCCCCTCCGCCGATTTCATTGATTTTCCCCTCAATGAAGAAGCCAAGCGGTTTTACCGCAAAGGCCCCCCTTTTCTGCAGCGCTACATGCCTTTCTGGGCAGCCAGCCTGGTGGACCGGCTGATGGTACTGGCGATCCCGATCATCACCCTGATGCTGCCCCTCTCCAAGGTGCTGCCCCCCACCTACCGCTGGCGGATCCGCTCGCGAATCTACCGCTGGTACGACCGCCTGCGCGAGCTCGACTTCCGGGCCGAAGAGATCAAAACCCCGGCCGAAGCCAAAGCGCTGCTGGACGATCTGCTGCAGGTGGAAAAAGAGGTAATGCAGGTACCGGTTCCCAAATCCTATGCCGACGCCCAGTACAACCTGCGTCTGCACCTGCGCCTGATCCGCGAGCGCCTGGAGCGTCAGAAAACCCAACTTGAACCCCGATAAGGTCAACCGCTGTAATGCCCATAGTTGTACTGCTCTTGCTGTTAAGCCTCGCCTCCGGCACCCTCGCCAGCACCCTGCCGAGCTGCGAACGTAACGGCACCCTCGTCTACTCCCGTGACTGCCTGGACAACGAACCAGCCCCTGCCGCCCCCGGGGCTGATCACGCCCCGCACGCGTCGGCTTCAGCGCTGAAACCCGACGACTGCAGCCCTGCCGAGCTGGCCCGCTCCGCGTTCAAGGGCACACCGCGACTACGCCGTTGCGCACTGACGGCGGCCAAATCCGGCCAGGCCACCGAGGACGGCCGCACCCTGCTGCACTGGGCCGTGACCGGTGGTCAGGTGAAGACCGCACAGTGGCTGATCGACATTGGCGCCCCTCTCTCCGCGGGTTCACGCCGCGACCTCGGTGGCCAGCCCCTGCACCTGGCCGCCGAAGCCGGTGACAGGGCGATGACCCGTCTGCTGCTGAAGGCCGGTGCGCCGGTCGACGGGCGCGACCTTTTCGGTTATACCCCGCTGCACCGGGCCGCCGCCGCCGGGCAGGTCGCGGTAGTCGAGGCGCTACTGGCAAGCGGCGCCGACATTGAGGCCCGGGACCGGACCGGCAAGACCCCCCTGCTGTTGGCGGTCAGCCACCAGCGGCCCGAAATTCTGGACAGGCTGTTACAGGCGGGGGCTGACCCCGGCGTTTCAACCCACAAGGGCCGCAATGCCCTGCACTACGCCGAAGGTGATGCCGAGCTGATGGTAAAGGTGCTGGCCGCGGGTGCAGACGAGCCCCCCGCACAAGCGGGCAACAGCCCGCTGCGTAAACTGATCAAATCCGGCGCCGCCGCCAACTGGGAAAGCATCCGCCAGTTGCTCCTGCTGCGCCCCGACATGGCCCGCAGGGATTCCTACGCACTGCTGGTACTGAGCCTGGAACAGAACCACCTGCCCCTGTTTCGGTTGCTGCTGCAACAGGGCGCAAATGCCGGTGAGCTACGCCTGGCCAGGTTCCAGGAGCGCCCCGAGTTTCTCCGGGCGCTGCTCAAGCACGGGATCATGGCCCCCGCCCGGGGCGACGACAAGATCGCAGACTCCGCCCTCCCCCGCGGGGAAAACAAAGGCTAGCCCGGGCGTGAAAAGCCGTCCGGACCAGCCGCACCGGGGTACGAGGACCCATGCCACGGCGGGCCAAGCCCCGCCCCCCGTGACCTACACTAGCCAAAGCCGAACCACCACGTTTTAAGGAACCCAACCGATGGCTGCATCCAGCCCTGCCCGGATTATCAAAATCGCCCTGGCTTCATACAGTGCGGGCGGTCTATTCAAGCTGATTACCGGCCTGCTGACCGGTTCCGCCGCCCTGGTCAGCGAAGCGCTGCACAGTCTGCTCGACGCCGTTAACCAGGTGATTCTTTACCGCGGCACCCCTCGCGACGGCGCCGCGGCCCGCCACGTTTATGCCTATGGCGGCGGGCAGATGCACTACCGCCTCAACCTCTGGAGCGCGGTGGGGCTCTTTTCCATCGGCTGCGGTCTGGGATTGGCCTGGGCGCTGCTGAACCTGCTGGAGATCCGCGACGGCAGCCGCGACGCCGTCGGCTGGCCGGCCCTGCTGGCGCTGACAGGGGCGCTGCTGATCCAAGGCTACAGCCTGTGGCTGGCGGCCACGGCCTACCTCGAGTGCATGCGGGATAACGGCGAAAACAACCCGATCCGTTTTTTACAAAGTGGCGGCGATATCACCCTGTCCGTGATCGTGGTGCAGAGCACTGCCGGACTGGCAGGCCTGCTGCTTGCAGGGCTCGGTATCCTGCTGACTTGGCTCACCGGCAACCCGCTGTGGGATGCCCTGGCGGCGCTGCTGGTGGCGATCCTGATGGGGGCCGTCGCCTTTTACCTGGGCGCCCTCTACCTGCGCTACCTGACCGATGTCCGCGACCGCAAGGCCGAACGGGCCCTGGAAGCGCTGGTCGCCGCCCGTCCGGCGGTCCACCACTGTGAAAAGGTCCAGTCCCTGATCATGGACGACCACCGCACCCTGCTGTTTGCCGATATCGTGCTGGCGCAGGACAGCGCCGCATCCGGCCTGCTGCCCCGCATTCTGACCGAGAAAAAATACCTGCTCAGCCGTCTCCCGCCCGAGCAACGAGCCGATCAACGGCTCAATGCGTTCGTCACCGCCCGCGCCTCCATGGACTGCGCGCTCAAACGGGCGGAGCTGATCGCCGCCGAGCTGGAACAGAGCCTGCGCGAGCAGTTGCCGCAGGTTGCGGAGGTTTCGATCCGGGTCCGCGGCCTCAGCGACTTCGCACTTCCCAAAAAGTCCCGCCGCAAGCCGCCCCCCAGCCAGGACGCCGAATATATCGAACGGCAGTAACCTAATAACCCCCTGGCCACTTAAGCGTGAGCCGCTCCACCAGGAGCGGCCCCCTCCTGCCTTGAGCGCCCCCGCACCCAAGCGCCGGTTTCCTCTTCTCTCACGCCTCCACCCTCATTCTTCGCCCGACTTTCCGGCTCCGCCCCCTCCCGCCCGGTCTACGCCGGAGCCGGGCCGAAGTTTAAATTCAATCCCGGAAAAAACGCCGATACCGCATCTAGGGAAATAAACTTTCCTGCCGGGTTTTTATTTGAGAATATAGAGAGCCTCTCAAATCTAGCCGTGGATAAGATTCCTTCTCGCTGCCCACCTAAATAAAAACCAGGACCCAAGTAGTAAAAATATGTCGCAGATCAATCCCTACCTACCAAACTCCCTTGGCATGGAGCAGCCACAGCACGACGAAATTAACCTTTGAGATTTATTTCACAAATTGTGGCGCCGAAAACTGCTAATTGTTTTCGCCTCTACATTAATGGCGGTTCTGGTCGCCTGCTTCCATTTATTTAAACACTCGTTTTATTTACCTTCCGCTTATCAACTCCCTGTTATATTTACTTTTGAAGGCGCCGCTAATGGAGAATATCCTAATGGAGAACGCTTCATCATCGCCGACCTGACCGGTAATGAAGTGCTGCGCCAAGCCGCGGACGCGGTGGGGGCTCACGAGGATATTCTGGCGGCAACCCGCATTCACCCGGGCAACGGCCTGACCCACAGCGCGCGCGAAGCCCTTGAAGCAGAGCTTCAGCAGCGCAAGCTCAGCGACGCCAAGATAGAAACGCTGAATGAGGGGCTGGCCCACATTCAGCGCGAAGCGCGTAAATACGCGGTGCTGCACGTGGACCCGAATAAAACAAGCGCGCCCCCCGAGGTGATAAAAAACTACCTGATGGCGATCCCCAAGGCCTGGTCCCATCAAGCGGTGAACGACAAAAGCGTCTTGGAAATCAGATACCAGGCGGTAGGGGCCCCCTTTGTGCTGGACGAGCATGCCAGCATCATCAAGGAGGTTTTTCGCTTCGAAGGCTATTTAAAGCTGCTTGATCTATCAATTGCAGATCTTCAGAACTACGGGGTTGCTAACCTATCCGCATTCAGCGGGGCCGATGCCCAGAAATTATCAGAGATCGCGTTGAATCTTGACTCGATTCAAACCGAGTTAAATGACCTGATTTCCATGGTGCCGCCGGCGATCGATCGGGAGGAAAGCTCAACGGACCGCATCAGCGAATCCCTGCTGGCCGCCAAGCGCCTCAACCTCATGCTGGAGCTCACCCGGCTGCGCAACCTGGTACAGGTCTACGACGACAGCTTGGAGCTGCTCAATACCGATATTGCCTCCGCTTCCCGGGATCTCCAGGCGCAACGAGGAAACGAGCTGGCCCGCTCGGAAGCCCGCGGTGTCTATGCGCCCCAGATCTCCGACCAGATGTTCGATTCGTTGCTGCGAATCGGAAAGTCCGTCTCCGACTCCGAGCAACGAGCAACGAGCAGCCATCATCAACAAACGCATTGAAATCTCGGAAAAAATTCTTGAGGTAGAGATGCGTCTGTCCCGTTTAAGCGCGGAAAACGCCGCGACACAGGCGCTGCTGAACAAGAACGAGATTATCGACCACCTCAAACAGCACATCGCCCTGGCCAACCAGGTTCAAGCCCAGGTGTCGGCAGTGGCCCAACTGGTATCAAAGCAGGTGCTGAGCACCACCAGCGTCCTCTGGGAGCCCCTCGCCCCCCCCGACACGGCCACCCTGAACAGCCCGGCGGTCAAGCGCATCGCACTGCAGCTCATCGCCGCCCTGGTGCTGGGCGCCCTGATAGGCTTGCTGCTGGCCCTGCTGATCCCCCGGCGACAGCATGCTGCCTCCCCCATGGCTGAAGCCGGGCGGCCGCAATAAGGCTTGCATCACGCAGTGCCTAACCTGATCGCGGCGGCCCCCTAGGGGGTCGCTTAGCCCGACCTTCCCTACACGAACTCAATAAGTGAGATTCACCCCAAAACAGGCCCGGTAGCGTCACCATACCCATCAAGCGTGTATTTGCGCGGCCGATAGTGATAAACAACCTGAACCCCGCTTCTCGCTACAACCGGAGTCGTCATGTCCCTCTCGTTTAAACAGAAAATCACCTCCGTGATGCTAATCGCCCTGGTCTGTATCGGCGGTCTGGCCGTGATGTCGCTGCTGGCGATGAGCGCTATTTTGCAATCCCAGCAGCACCTCACCCGCCTGGGCGAACTGGCTGACAGCAGCATGGAGCTGCAGATCGAACTCTACGCCACCAGTGACCGGGCCGCCCATCTGCGCCCGGACAACTTGCCGGCGCTTCAGGCCCAGCTGGACAGGGTGGCAACGCAGTACCGGGACGCACTGGCTGAGGCGGCCACGGCAGCGACCGAAGCCGAGGTCGCCCCCTTGATCCAACCGATTCTGGAAGGGCTCGACAGCTACCTGCAGACCTTTCACAGCTGGCTGACGCTCAAGCAGGACTTCGGGCTGACCCCCGCCGAGGGCTTGGTGGGCGAGTTGAACCGCACAGCCGAGGAGCTCAACCGGGGGGTTTCCAACTTCTCCGGGCTGGCCGGTATTTTCCAGTCCGTGCGCCAGGCTGAAAAGGACTTCCTGCTGGCCGCCGCCCCTGCCGACGCCCGGCAGGCCCAGGATCTACTGGCGGAACTTCGCCAGAACCTGGTGGACTTTGGCTTCGACAAGTATGTGGCCCTGAGTGACCAGTACGGAACGCTATTTAGCCAGGTCAGTGAAGGCTACGCAGACCTGGTGCTGCGCGAGCAGCAGTTGAGCGGGGAGATGAGCACCCTGATCGCGGCCGCGGCTTCACTGGAGCGGCTGATCGAAGACGAACTGATGCCCCGGGCCCATGCCCGGTCCCAGGGTGCCGCCGCAGAGGCCAAGCCGATGATCCTGGGCACCCTGGCCGTGGCCCTGGGGCTGATCGCCGGCCTGTTGCTGGCCACCGGACGCTCTGCGGGGCTGGGCCTGCGGCGTACCATGGAGACCCTCGAGCAGGTCGCCGCCGGCGACCTGCGGGTCAAGATGGACGACCGCGGCCGTGATGAGTTCGGCGACCTGGCCCGTTCGGTCAACCGCATGAGCGACGGTCTGCAGGAAGTGGTGAGCCACGTGGCAGACAGCAGCACCGAGCTGAGCGCACTGTCCCATGACCTCTCCGGGGCGGTGAATAACATCGCCCAGGGGAACCAGCACGTCGCCGACCGCACCACCTCGCTCGCGGCCGCCACCGAGGAGATGAGCGCCACCGTAAGCGAAGTCGCGGAGACGACCCACCAGGTCAACGAATCCACCCGCGAGGCGCGCCGCAGCGCCCGCGAAGGGGGGCAGGTGATTTCCCGCGCCATTCGCGCTCTGGACGACGTGACCCAGGTGGTGGCCGAGACCGCGAACAAGATGGTGCAGCTGGGGGAGCAGTCCCAACGCATCGACGTGGTCATCGAGGTCATCCGCGGCGTCGCCGAGCAGACCAACCTGCTGGCACTTAACGCCGCCATCGAGGCGGCCCGGGCCGGTGACGCCGGGCGCGGCTTCGCCGTGGTCGCCGACGAAGTACGGGCGCTGGCAGAAAAGACGGTCAAGGCCTCCGATGAGATCACCGCGATCGTCCACGGCCTGCAGAGTGACACGCAGGGCGCCATTGCCGCGATCGAGCAAGGCAAGGAGCGCGCGGAAGAGGGTAACGCCCACGGCGCCGATGCCGCCGAGGCCGTCGCCACCATAGAGCAACAGGTGGAGATTGCATCCTCCGGCACCGACCAGATTGCCGTCGCGATTGAAGAGCTCTCCAGCACCGTCAAGGAGATGGCGTCCAGCATGGAAGCCATCTCGGGCTCGGTTAACGACACTACCCAGCAGACCCGGGCCATCGTCGACACCAGCCAGCAGGTCGCCGGCAAGGCCGCCGAACTGAAGCAGCTGACCACCCGCTTCAAGCTCAAGTCCGGCTAAACGGCTTCTCTCCCGAAAGCCCCCGGTTCGAAGTCCCCGGGGGTTTTCGCCGCCCTGCGCTCAGTCGCCCGAACCGGGTACGGCAGGCGGGGCGCCGTTATCCGCCGCTTTAAACATTCCCGGGGTCAACTGGTTTCGGTGCAGCAGCCGATAGAACTCGGTCCGGTTGCGGCCCGCCAAGCGCGCCGCTTCCGTCACCTGACCGTTGGTGATTTTCAGAAGCTGGATCAGGTAGTCGCGCTCGAACCGCTGCTTAGCCTCGGCATAGGTGAGGATACCGCTGGGCTTTTCGTGCAACGCCCGGTTTACCAGGGAGGCCGGCACCAAGGGAGTGGTGCCAAGCACGCAGCACTGCTCAACCACGTTCAACAACTGGCGTACGTTGCCGGGCCAGTCACAGCCGGTGAGCAGTTCCAATGCCTCGTTGCTGAAGTCGGTCACCCGGTGCGGGTGTTTTTCACCCTGGGTGCGAAGAAAATGGCGGGCCAGCAAGGGAATATCCTCTCGCCGCTGGCGCAACGGCGGAATAGCCAGGTTGACCACATTGAGCCGGTAGTAGAGGTCCTCGCGAAACGTCTCTTCTGCAATGGCCCGCTGCAGATCGCGGTGGGTAGCGGCGATGATGCGCACGTCGACTGCGATCGAGCGGGTCGAACCGACCGGTCGCAGCTCTTTTTCCTGCAGCACGCGCAGCAGTTTGGCCTGTAACGGCAAGGGCATATCACCGACCTCGTCGAGGAACACGGTGCCCCCCGCCCCCTTCTGAAACAGCCCTGCATGGGCGCTGGCGGCGCCGGTAAAAGCCCCCTTGGCGTGGCCGAAAAGCTCCGATTCCAGCAGCTGCTCGGGGATCGCCGCGCAGTTGATGGCCACAAAAGGCTTGTTGCAGCGCGGGCTCGCCTCATGCAGCGCCCGCGCCAGAACCTCCTTACCGGTGCCCGAGGCGCCCTGGATCAGAACGCTCACATCGCTGGCGGCAACCAGCCGCGCTTCGGCCAGCAGAGCCTCCATGGCCGGGCTGGCGGTAATGATCTGCCGACGCCAGTGCCGGTCTTCGTCCACCTCCGTCACCGGGGCTGCGGGCTCGGCCATCGAACCCGGCATCGCCACCGCCCGCGCCAGCAGGGCAAGCAGCGCCTGGTCCTCAAAGGGCTTGGTCAGGTACCCGAAGAGCCCCCGCTGGGTCGCCTGCACCGCATCCGGAATCGTGCCGTGGGCCGTCAGCACGATGACCGGCAACGCCGGGTCCTGGCGGTGAAGTTCGTTGAACAGCGCCATGCCATCGATCCCCTCCATTCGCAGGTCGGTGATCACCACACTGGGGCGGGAAACGCCTACCTGGGCCAGGGCTTGCTCTGCGCAACTGGCCGTCTGCACCTGGTAGCCCGCCGAACGCAGCCGAATGGAGAGCAGGCGTAACAGGCTGGCGTCATCATCCACCAGCAGCACCGAGCGCCGGACGCCGCTCACGACCAGCCTCCCAGCGCGGCTTCAGGCTTTCGCTGCGTCATGGGGCATGACCTCCTTGGATACGGGCAGCGCCAGCTCGAAACAGGCGCCCTCCCCCGGCGGGGAGACCTGCTTCAGTTCGCCACCCAGCTCTTCCATGTAACGCTTGGCGATGGCCAGCCCCAGGCCGCTGCTCTGCAAACCGCTCTCCCGGGCTCGGGCCCCCTTGTGAAACGGCTGGAACAGATGCTCGTGTTCTGCTTCCTCCACACCCGGGCCGTCATCGGACACCTGCAGATACAGCCAGCCCTGATCCTGGGTTGCGCGCACGGCGACGGTACCCGCCTCGGGGCTGAACTTGACTGCGTTCGCAAGCAGGTTTTCCAGGACGATGGCTAGGCGTGCAGGGTCCGAACTCAGCTGTACGTCGGGTACCTCGGTCACCCAGCGCAGCCGCTTGGTGTGTCGCTGCAGATCGAAGTTCTCGCCCACCTCGCTGAGCAGGGCGCGCAGCCTGAAGAGAGAGGGGGCCGTGCGGGGCTGGTTCAGCGCCTCGTTATAGCGCAGCAGGCCTTCGATCCGATGCTTCAACTCCGCGGAGCTGCTCTGCATGATGCTGACGATCTCCCGGTGCGATTCACCCAGCGGGCCCACCACGTCATCGTTCAGCAGAGCCGAGGCCTCCACCAGACTGGTGAGGGGTGTCTTCAGCTCGTGGGAGACCTCGCGAAAAAAGAACAGTTTTTTCTCTTCCAGCTCGCGCAACCGCGATCGAAGCCAATCCAGCTGCTGGCCCAGGTAGACCATGTCCCGCGGCCCCCGCACCCGGGGCCGGGTTTCCAGATCATTACGGCCCAGCCGGCGAATAGCCGCCGCCAATTCAAACACCGGGCGGCTGAGGACCCTGGACAGAACCGCCGCGAGCACGACCGAGAGCAGAATCAAACCACCGACCTGCCACATCAAAACCCGCTGAATCTCCCTGGCGGTGCGGTCCATGCTCAGGACCTGGGCGTTCACCACCTGGGTCGCCTGATCCACCACACCGATCACCACCTCCATCAGCCCCTCGAAATCCAGGCGGAAAGCCTCAAAGGGTTTTACCCCAGTGTCCGGTGCCTCCTGCAGGCGCGCAAACAGTCCCTTTTCCAAGGTTTCAAGGCGGCTCAACAGCGCCAACTGCTGCGAACTCCAGGGGATACGACGCAGGCCCGCCAAGGAGGCGCCGAACGCCTCGTGGGCCCTGCGCACGCGCTCAATCAGGGCGGGGTCCTCAAGCACGAAGTACTGGCCCGCCGTCCACTTAAGGTCCTCGGCATTTTCGGTGAGCTGACGGCTGAGCCGGGTGATGTCGGCAGTAACGTTAACTGCCCGTTGCCCCTCGTTGGCCATCTTTCGCAACGCATCGCTCATTCCGACAATCCCTCCCATCAGGGGGATAGCCACCAACACGAACCCCACCAGCAGCAGCATGGGAAAGGAGGGCGGAAGTCGGAAGGGCTGTTTCATGGCTGCTGCCGGAGTGAAAGCACGCCTGCGATTGGGTCCGAGGGAAGTATGGACCCTGAGCCGGGCTTTGCCTGCGTCGCCGGGCAACAACAATTATTAGGCTTTAAAATCAAGAAAATACGAATTTTCGCCTGATTATGTCTTTTGCCAGCGACAGGCCATCGCGCCCATCCAACTGGACAAGGGGCGCTGCCTATGTGCATTAGGCCATATAAATCAGAATGTTATCTTCAAATGGCACGGTTTAAGCTTCAGCACAGTGGAACCTGGACATCCACAGGGAGTGCGATCATGAATATTCAGGCCCTGGCCCGCATGACCGGATTGACGGCAACGCTGGTGCTTTCCGCATCGGCCCTGGCCGCCGGCGATGCGGCACCCGCTCAAACCGACCCTTTCCACCTGCGCATGGAAGCCTTCGATAAGTTGGATGAGAACCAGGACGGACAGTTGAGCGCCAGCGAAGGCAGCAAAGACCGGCGCTTGAGCAGGCAGTGGACCCGCTACGACACGGACGAGAGCGGCACCGTAGACCGTGCCGAGTTCAGCGCCTTCGAAGAAGATGCCGTGGGGAAAGATCCCGATTGACCCCAAGGCGGCCTTGACGCCGTGCTGCCATCACGCCCCCTCTAACCTGGTGAAATGCCCGCTGTCGCTAATAAGGAACAGACCAAATCCAAATTATTTCAACAACTTAAAAAAAACATGGCAAAAAGTGTATGAAAAAAACAACAAAGCCTGCGCCAGAATCGAGCCGCTCAACCGGCACCATTTAGGCAATTTGTTGATCTTCAAAAGCTTTGAGCAACTGGCATGCCACCTGCAATACCCTTGGCGAACGTTCACGGAAAACCGCCAAGGAGGAAGTCATGAAACATCGTTCAATCACAGGTCTTGCCGGCTTGATGACCGCCGCACTGTTTTCGTCTGCCGTTGTCGCCGGCGATGCAGAGAAAGGGCACAGCCAGTTCCAGATGCTGGACCAAGACCAAGACGGTGCGATCAGCGCCATGGAAGCTGAAAGCTCGCCTGAGCTTCAAAGCCAGTGGATGCAGCTGGACGGAGACGGCAGCGGCACCATTGATCAGGCTGAGTTCAGTGCGTTTGAGGAGATGCAGTCTGAGTCAAGCGACGCTGGGATGACAGAAGATAAGAGTTCCCAGTAGCCTGTCCCGGGGCTGTCCGCTGCAGCGCTGGCGGGCAGCCCTTTTTATTGCTGTTTATGCGCGCCTTTTGGGAAACGAACGTTCCCTGCCGTCATTATCAAGGATGAATCATGAATCACAGCCAATGGTTTCTATTGGTCGGTGCATTGTTATTGGTCATCGGTTTTACCGCACCTTCCATCAAGCGTCTTCCCGTCACCTCAGCCATTATCTACCTTGCGGTGGGAGTTGCCGTCGGCCCCACCGTATTGTCCCTGTTTCACATCAACCCGCTTAAGCAATCGGCCCTGCTGGAGATCCTGACCGAAGTCGCGGTGCTGATATCCCTGTTTGCCGCCGGCATCAAGATGCCGGTGCCGATCTCCCTGCCCCGCTGGCGCGCCCCCATTCTGATGGCCTTTGTCTCCATGTCGGCAACGGTGGGCATCATGAGCCTCTTCGGCCATTTTGTACTGGGGCTGCCACTGGGGGCGGCGGTGCTGCTCGGCGCCATCCTCGCCCCGACCGATCCAGTACTGGCCAGCGACGTACAGATACGCCACCCCGGAGACCGCGACCGACTGCGCTTCAATTTGACCTGCGAAGCCGGCATGAACGACGGCACCGCCTTCCCCTTCGTCATGCTCGGCCTTGGGCTGCTGGGCCTGAACGAAATCGGCGGACTGGGCATGAAATGGATGTTCACCGACGTGCTCTGGGCCACCGGAGCCGGCATTGCCATCGGCCTGCTGCTGGGAACCGCCGCAGGACAGCTGGGATGGGCGCTGCGCCGCCGTGATCCTAACTATCCGCTGCTGGACGACTTTATCGGCCTGGGCCTGATCGCCGCCACCTACGGCCTGAGCGATCTGGCGCAGGCCTGGGGCTCACTGGCGGTGTTCTTCGCCGCCGTGGCGCTGCGCCACCACGAGCACCGGCTCTGTCAACCTTGCGAGCCAACCGGCACGGGCGAAGCCGGGAGCATGGCAAACACCACCGTCAGCGGCGGCTCACTGGTATTCAAAGAGCACCTCGAGCGCCTCTCGGTGGTGATTCTCATTCTGCTTGTGGGAGGCACCCTGTTCCTGGATTCCTGGAGCCTGCGGGCGGTAGCAACAGCCCTCTTTCTGTTCCTGGTTGCCCGCCCGCTCAGCGTGTTTATCGGTCTGGCCTTCAGCCGCACGCCCGACAGACTCAAGGGGATGATCGGCTGGTTCGGTGTCCGCGGCATCGGCACCCTCTACTACCTGATGTACGCCATCCAGCACGGGCTGCCCGAAAACCTGGCGCTGGAGCTGACCCACCTGACGCTGATCGTGGTGACCCTCTCCATCGTCTTGCACGGCATTAGCGTCAAACCCCTGCTCAATCGCTTCTGGCGTTCGCAGGAACCGCCCTCCTTGGCACACTGCGCCAGCGCCTGAAGGGGGGCTGCAAGCCCCCGTCCGCGGAGCCCGCCCGAAGGCGGGCTCCGCATCGTCGTGAAAGCCAGCTCCCGTGCTTGAAATCATCCACCGCTGAGACGATTCTTCTTTGGCACCCCCGCGGCCGGTGACGCCGCCCCGGACGGCGGGGGCCGAAGACCCCGAGTGCCGCAATACACTGACACGGAGCGCGCCATGACCGATCATGAGCCCTCAAAGCCCCCCCGCCGCGACTTTTTCAGCCGTTACAGCCGCTGGCCGGCCAACCTGGAGCTTTCCCTGCTG
Organism: Motiliproteus sp. SC1-56; assembly: GCF_017309075.1. Taxonomy (GTDB): domain Bacteria; phylum Pseudomonadota; class Gammaproteobacteria; order Pseudomonadales; family Balneatricaceae; genus Motiliproteus. Next base: position 163,652 of record NZ_JAEMGS010000009.1, read on the forward strand.
CTAATGGTACTGGTCATTGGCGGCGGAGCCTGGGGGTTTATCAAGCTGGCCGAGGAAGTGCGAGAAGGGGAAACCCAGAACCTGGACGAAGCCCTGCTGCTGGCGATGCGAAACCCCGCCGACCTGCATGATCCCATCGGACCGAAATGGCTGGAGGAGCTGGGCCGGGATTTTACCGCCCTGGGCGGCATGGGCGTGCTGACGGCGCTGACCCTGGCGGTCATCGGCTACCTGTTACTGGTCAAGAAACACCGTACGGCCCTGCTGGTGGCGGCCGCGGTCGGCGGCGGCATGATTCTGAGCCTGCTGCTCAAGTACGGGTTCGACCGTCCCCGGCCCGACCTGGTGCCACACGAGTCCTACGTTTACACCACCAGCTTTCCCAGTGGCCACTCCATGATGGCGGCAATCACCTACCTGACCCTGGCGGCGCTGCTGGCAAGGGTGGAGAACCAGCGCCGGGTCAAGCTATATTTCATCGCGCTGGCGGCGCTGCTGACCATCGCGGTGGGCATCAGCCGGGTCTACATGGGGGTCCACTGGCCCTCCGACGTGCTGGCGGGATGGACAGCCGGCGCCACCTGGGCCTTGGCCTGCTGGCAATTGGGCCGCTGGCTGCAGCGCCGGGGAAAAATCGAACAAGCGGGCAGCGAACCGGAACTGAAATAGCGGCCGGCTGCCAGCCCCGATGCGCCGGTTTTGATCTTCCAATAAGGGAATGCTGATCACATGCATAACGGATTTCCAAGCCCCGCCAGTGTCTCGCTGGCGCTCCTGCTCCTGGCCCCACACCCGGCCTCGGCCCTGACTGAACGAAGCGACCTGGAAGACTGGTGCCGGGGCGGTTCGGCGGCAGCGGCCGGGCGCTGTTTCGGCTACCTGCTGGCGGCAGAGGACGCCCTGGCCCTCGGCCCGGTTGACGGAGTACAGGCCTGCTTGCCCGCCGACATCGGACTCGGCGAACAACACCGCCTTGTTATCCAGTGGTTGCAAGCCACCCCGCCCACACGCGATCAGACGGCGCTGGCGCTGGTCGCTCGCGCCTACGCGAGCGCTTACCCCTGTGAAGATAACCGCGAAGACGCCCCTGCCTCCTGAGACTCAATCGCAGGCTTCCTTGGCGCGCTGATCCCTTGCTCCTGATCCCTTGCTCCTGATCCCTTGCTCCTGATCCCTTGCTCCTGATCCCTTGCTCCTGATCCCTTGCTCCTGATCCCTTGCTCCTGATCCCTTGCTCCTGATCCCTTGCCCCTGACCCCTTGCCCCTTGCGGTCGGGGCGCGGCACCGGCCCCTACCCGCAGAAGCTCGCGCTTGATCCGTATCAAGGGCAGCCGTCTGGCAGGCGGTTAGGCTTGCATCTTCATTATTCTGAACAGAGGCAATTACGATGAGCTGTTGCGGATCCTGCGGCGGGGAAGAGAAAGACAAGGATAAGCGTCCCGAACAGGAACAGGGCAACCCCTGATCCTTAGACCTAAAAACCGCACCGGTCTGCCGCTGCGGTTTTTTATCCAGTGGAGACAGGCCTGTGCTCCACACGCGCCGGTTACTCCGCGGCGAATGCCGCCCTTTGCCGATGGACCCTTGCCGTTGGACCCTTGCCAACAATCTAGCGCACCACCAGCACCGAAGCCTTGGCGTAGGAGGCGAAGTAGCCGGCGTTAGAAGCGAACAGGTGCTCCACCAGCCCCGGTACGTGGGAAGCCATGACAACCAGGTCAGCCCCCTGCTCGTCTGCAGCTTTCAGCAGGGTTTTATCCAAGTCCACCGCCGGATCATTGCAGACATAGCCGCTGGTGCTGAACTTATTCAGCCCGTACTTCTCCGCCTGGGCCTGACCGAAAGCCTGCAGCTTTTTCGCATACTCGTTGGGGTTATGGGCAACCGCACCGGGGGTATCAGCGGTGACACCCACGTAACAGACCGGCAGGTCATAAAGCTTGGCAAGGTCGGCACCGGTCTGCAGCGCCTTTTCCAGGCGTTCGACGTGCGCCAGATCGACGGGGATCATCATCTGCGTATACATCGCAAGCCTCCATTGCGAAGTCGGCACCCGAAGGGCGCAAAGAATCTTTGCAGGAAGTATTGCAGAAGGCAGGCGCCGTCGCCCAAACCAACTCTAACGGGAAAATACCAGGTGCGCGTCTACCTGGCCCGCCTTCGAGGTGGCCCTCAGGTTGGCTTTCTCCACCGCCACGCCGTCGCGACTCAACGCCTCGACCAGCGCCATTATTGAGTTAAAAGCCGCGCCATCCAGCCAGAGGTCTGCCTCCAGGTCACTGCGGCTCTGCATCCGCTCGGGCTTAAGCTTGAGGCGGGCGGCATGGCGGGTGATCAGCTGCTGCACGGGCATGCCAGCCGTATTCGAGACGCTGGTGTGCTGTCGTAGCTGCTTTACCTCCGCCGCTGCGCTCTGCATCCATCCCAGCAAGGCCTGCTTTTCGGCCACCTGCTGATGCAGTTGCTGGTTCTGAACCGATAGCGGCCGCCAGATCAGAAGATACCCCAGCAACAGCGCAGCGGTGATTCCCCCCAGCCACAGCAGCAGCTTTTCCCGGCTGGAAAGGCGTTGGTAACGGGCACTGAGCATATTAGAGCACTCCCTCGATAGAAACCTGGCCCAGGGTAACCCCCTCGCGGGTGCTGAAACGTCCCAGCTTGCTGGCAAGACCCGCTTCTTGCAGTTTGGCGTTGAAGGCCTGCAAACGCTGGTATTCCGGCGCCTCCAGCTCCATTATCAGCTGTGCTTGGCCGCGCTCGTAACGCAGCCCCTTCAGGCTTAGCCCGGGGGCCGCGGAGAAGGCGGGAATAGTCTCTTCGAGAACGCCCAACAGCGGTGCTCCCCGCTGGCCCAGGCGCAACTGGTCGAGGGCGCGCTCCATCTGAACCCGTGGATTCACGATACGCTGGCTCTCGGGAAGCGCCTCACGGTAGACGGCGTTCACCTGCGCCTGCTGTGCATCGAGGCGGGCGCCCAGCCGTACGTTTTCGACAACCAGGGCACCCACGCCCAACCCCAGCAGCAGCAGCCCAAGAATGGCCGGGACCCGCCAGTTCTTCAGCAGATCGGCCACCGGGTCCCGCAATTTGAACGCCCCTTGCAGCAGGTTGACCCCAACCGACAGGGACATGGTTTCAGCCAGGGTTTCCAGCGGTGCCCGCTCGGGCGTGGTTTCCCGAGTGTTCAGCGCCGCGCTCTTTTCCAGCAGCGGCCGCCAGCTCTCCAGCTCCTCGCTCCGCAACGCCAAGCCGGCGCACCCTTGCCCCTTGATCAACAGGCGGTTTCCCTGGGACAGGGCCACCAGGGCGTCGCCTTCCACGTCCAGCACCTGGGCATCGGCGAATACGCCCTTGACCGGTAAGGCCGCATCACGCAGCCACCCTGCCCAGGCGCGAATCTGCTCGCGCAGCACCACGGCCACCGGATAGCGGTTGCTTTCCCCCGCCTCACCAAGGGCAAAGTGATAGGTCTGGGGCTCCTCGCAAAGCAGCTCTTCGAGTTGAAAAGGCACCGAATCCAGGGCGGCGCGACTGCGATTAGGTAGTTGCACCTCGCTCAACAGCACCTGTTCCTGGGGCACCAGCACGTAACAGGGGGACTCCACCGCCAGCGCTCCCAGCTGACTGAGCGCCTCAGGGCCTGAAAGCTCGCCGCTCTCCAGGGCCCGTGCTTCATCCTGGCTCCAAAGGAGCCACTCAATCGGGTCATTCGGCGTAACCCCTAGCCTGACCAGCAACCGCTTATCCATTCAGTACTCCGTAGTGGCGCCGATAGGTGACCGGTTTTCCTTCACGCACATAAATCCTTGTATACAGGATGAAATTAGAATCGTAATAGTTGACTTCCACCCTGGCCAGAAAAAAATCCGAGGAGACGCTGAGCTGCTCCTTCACCGTCTGATCCAGCGTCGCCGCCTGCTCCTCGTCGCTCTGCAGTTGCGACCAGAAGGCGTCCACATCCGCAAACCCCTCGGTCGGGCGACCCTCCATCACCCCCTTCACCTCGTCCACCGACAACTGACCTTGAAAAAGAGCCGCCAGTACCGGGAACTGGTCTGGCTGAAGGGTGTTGAGGTTGAGCTGCATGTTGGTATCGGGCAATGCACAGAACAGCGCCCGAAGCCGCGCCAGCTTCTCCTGCAGCGTCTCCTCCGCTTCCCCCGGCGGCTGGAAACCATCGATGAAATTAAGCTCGCTTAACCCCACCAAAGGGCCGTTGGCCGGCAGGTAGGGGGGCGAGAGGTTGGTGTAGAAAAGATCCTCCGCCCCGTCCAAGCCGGTGGGCAGGGTATCGGCATCCAGCCAGTCCCGTAGGGGCTCGATCATCGACTGGGCACGGGCGGTTTCGATATCGAGCAGCTGAAACAGGCGCTCGAACTGGCGCAGGGTTTTGGGACGCTGCTCCTGTTGCGCATCCTGGGGCGTCACCAGCACCGAGAGGGCGTTGAGGTTGAAGCAGGTGCGCTGATCATCGATCTGTAGCTGCATCATGCCGCCGTCGATGGGGTAGCTCAACAGGGCGCTGCTCCAGGCCTGGTCACGGTGAATCCGGTCGTCGGCCTGCAGCGCCGCTTCGATCAGCCCCCGCGCCAGCCGCTCACCCCCGAGGGCATACCAGTATGCCTGCTCGTACTGAGCGCGGTTGCCAGCCTGCTGAATATTCAGGTGGACCCGGGAGCCGAGCTGGGTGGCGACAATCGACATCAGCGCCACCACCAGCAATACCACCACCAAGGCGACCCCTCGTGCGTTTGCCGGCGGCGTTGGTCCTACACGTTTCATAAGCTCTCGTGAAGCAGCACGGTCTGCTCCACCCGCCCGTAGCGTTCAGTTTCCAGGGTGATCTGCAAGGCCTGGGGCAGCGCCAGGGGGCCGGCGTCAGGGCCGGCAGTCGTTGGCGGCCACTGGTCATGCCAGGTCTGTTCGGAGAAATAACGCACCTCCATCCCCAGTAGCGTCTCCATCAGGATGGCACTGTACCAGCGCTCCCCGGCCGGCGCGTCCGGAAAGGGCGAGCTGTCGCGAATCAGCCGCCCCTGCTCGAGCCGGTAGCGAACCCGCTCCAGGTGGGCGCTGGGCGGCACCCGGGTGAGGATGCGCCGCCCGGTCTTGTAAAAATCCAGCACCACCCCCTCCTCGACACCCTGTCCCGACTCACTGGCGCCCAGCGACTGCTCGCGGTAGTCGCCCTGCTCGGTGCGGCCACGCCGGGTCACCACCTGCTCCAGGTCCCGCCGCAACCACTGAAAAGACCGCTGCAGGCGCTGCAGTTCGTCGATACTGCTCCCGACAATGCGCTCGCTGCGAATACTGCTGTTAAGGGTCAGTGCGGCCGCCAGCCCCAGCACCGCCAGCAGCGCCACGGCCACCAGCGCTTCAAGCAGGGTAAAGCCATGTTCCCGCGCCAAGTCATGTTGCCGCTTCACGGCGTGGGCCCCATAAAAGCCTGGAGTTCACTGAGCACCGAGGCGGACCCCTCAGCAAGACGCACCCGCGCCGTCACCCGGCGCACGGTGGGCGTATCGGTCTTCTCCACCTGCTCGATCACACGAAAGCTGCGCCCGGCCATCTCCAGGATCTCGCTGCGCTCTCCCAACGCAGGCCAAGCCGGTTGCAGGTGCAGGGCAACCAGGTGGTTGTGAGCGAGCAACTCCGCAAAGTAGCGCACTTCCAACGCTTCGGCGTGGCGCCCCTGCTCGCCCACCACCTTCAGCAGGGCGCCGGCCGCCAGGGAGAAGATAAACAGCGCCACCAACAACTCCAGCAGGGTGACGCCGCGTTCAGCCCTTGGTATCACGGAGTCACCTCGCGCAGACGCAGGTCACCGCCGAAACTGGCCTCGATCTGCAGGGTGCGGGCAACGTCCGGATGGCTGAGACTCAAGGCGAAAGGACTTAGCTGTCCGTCGCTGACGATCAGCACCTGGGGCTGCTCCTGGTCGAGATCCAGTCGCTGTCCGCCCATGGCCAGGCTCAACCTCACCCCCTCGGCCAAAGGCTGCGCGCTCAGACGCGACAACGGGTCGACGGGGGTCCAGGTTTCCCCCTGCCGTCTGAAAAAACCGTACTCCTGGCTGTTCACCCGCAAACCGTAGTCCTGGTTGCGGTAGACCGCCTGTTCGGCGGCCAGGCCGATCTGGGCGTACAGCCGGCGCCCATCCCGCTCGAGCAGCTGGCGCGTCGAATCCGGCAGCGCCAGGGACACCGTCACCGCCAGCAGGCCGATAATCAGCACCACCAGCATCAGCTCCAGGAGGGTGAAGCCGCGGCTGTTACCAGTTGCCGATATCTGCCGCAAGGCCTTCTCCACCCAGCTCGCCGTCGGCGCCCGTCGAGTAGACGTCCACCGCGCCGTGTTCGCCGGGCTGCAGGTATTGATACGGATTGCCCCAGGGATCCGTGGGCAGGCGCTTGATGTACCCCTCGCTGTTGTAACGCTTGGGCTCGGGGCCGCTCTGGGGCTTGTTTACCAGCGCCTCCAGGCCCTGGTCGGTGGTGGGGTAACTGAAGTTGTCCAGCTTGTAGAGATCCAGCGCCTGCTCCAGCAGCGCCACATCGGCACGGGCCTTCTCCACCATGGCCTTATCCTGGTTCTGCAGCACGTTGGGGGCCACCACCGCCACCAGCAGCCCCAGAATTACGATAACCACCATGATTTCCAGCAGGGTGAAGCCCTGCGCGCGTCGCTTGTCGATCTTCGCCATCGGCGCTTTTTCTCCCTTTAAAACGAGGTCAAGTTGTTCAGTTCCAGAATGGGTAGCAGGATCGCCAACACGATGCAGAGCACGATGGCACCCATCACCAGAATCAGGGCCGGCTCGAACAGGCCCAGAATCCAGGCCACCCGGGTCTCGAACTCCGCTTCCTGGCTTTCCGCCGCCTTGTCCAGCATCTTCTCCAGTTCGCCGCTGCGCTCGCCGTTGGCGATCATGTAGATCAGAAGGGGAGGAAACGGCCCCGACTGTTCCAACGCCCGGGACAGGGAGCAGCCTTCGCGCACCAGGGTGGTAGCGTTCACCACCGCCTGCCGGAGGTGAAGATTGGTCATGGGACCGGTGGAGACCCGCAGGCTCTGCAGCAGATCGAGCCCGCTACCGACCAGAATCGCCAGGGTGCGCGAGAACTGCAGCGACTGCTGACCCAGCACGAAGGTGCGAACCAGGGGCAGGCGCAGCTGCAGGCGATGCCAGGCCTTGCGCCGGCCCGGGTCGCGCAGCCACCACCGTGCCAGCACAACGAGCACTGCCAGCACACCCAAGGCATGCAGTCCGTAATGCTGCAGGGCATCGCTGACGAAGATCAGTTGGCGGGTCAGCAGGGGCAGGGTCTGTTCGGCGTGCTCGAACTGCTCCACCACCTTGGGTACCACGTAGGTCATCAGCAGGACGATCACCCCGACCGCCACCAGGGTCAGCAACACCGGGTAGATCAGCGCCACCTGCACCTTGCTGTGGATACGCTGCAGCCGCTCACCGTGATCGGCCAGGCGGATCAGCACCTCGGCCAGGTGGCCCGACTCCTCCCCCGCCGCCACCATGGCGCGGTAAAGATCGTTGAAGCTGCGAGGGTAGTCGGCCAGGGCCGAGGCCAGGCTCTGCCCCTCCAGAATACGCGCCCGCACCGACAGCACCGTGGTCTTGACCCGGTGACTGTTGGTCTGACGGGTAATGGCGAAGAGCGCCTCCTCAAGCGGCATCCCCGACTCCAGCAAGGTGGCGAGCTGGCGGGTAATCAGGGCCACATCACGACCGGACAGTGAGCGCTCAAGCCGCCAGCCACGGCTTTGCTGCTGCTTCTCGGTGCCGGTGACATTGACCTCGGTCGGCAGCAACCCCCGCTCGCGCAGGAAGGCTCGGGCCTGGCGGGGGGAATCCGCTTCGATCACTCCGGAGCGTGCTTTCCCCTGGGTGGTAAGGGCGTGGTATTTGAACGCGGCCATAGATCAGTCGCTGCGGATGGTACGCAGCACCTCGCTCACCGACGTCACGCCCTGCCCCACCAGCCGGTGGGCCTCCTCCAGCAGCGAGCTCATTCGGGTCTGCAGGTGCTGTTGAATCTGCACTTCGCCGGCCTGCTCGTTGATCAGTTGTGCCAGGGCGCTGTCCATGACCACCAGTTCGTAGACCCCTACCCGGCCCCGGTAACCGGTGTGGTTGCAGGCCTCGCAGCCGCGCCCGTGAAAGCACTCGCTCCCTTCCAGGTGGGGGGCGCTGAGCATCTGCGCCTCTTCGGCGGTCATGGGTGCGGCCTGACGGCACTGCTTGCACAGGCGCCGCACCAGTCGCTGCGCCATCACGCCTTTGAGGCTGGAGGCTACCAGGTAGGCGTCGATACCGATGTCCCGCAGCCGGGTGATGGCCCCGGCGGCGCTGTTGGTGTGCAGGGTGGAAAGCACCAGGTGGCCGGTCATACTGGCCTGGATCGCCACTTCCGCGGTCTCGTAGTCGCGGATCTCGCCGATCATCAACACGTCCGGATCCTGGCGCAGCATCGCCCGCAGCCCCTTGGCAAAGGTCATCCCGGCACGGGTGTTGACCTGGGTCTGGCCGACCCCGTCGATGGCGTACTCGATGGGGTCCTCGACGGTAAGGATGTTGCGCGAGCGCTGGTTAAGCATGCCGAGCCCGGCGTAGAGGGTGGTGGTTTTACCCGAACCTGTGGGCCCGGTCACCAAGATAATGCCGTTGGGCTGCAACAGCAGCCGCCGGAACTGCTTGTGCACCTTCTCCGGCATGCCCAGATCCTCCAGGCTGAGGCGGGCGGTCTGTTTGTCGAGCAAGCGCAGCACCACCCGCTCGCCATAGCTGGAGGGCAGGGTCGAGACCCGCACATCCAGGGCCCGGCCGCCGATACGCAAGGCGGTGCGGCCATCCTGGGGAACCCGCTTTTCAGCAATGTCCAGTTTGGCCATCACCTTGATGCGGGAGATCAGCAGCGCCGCCAGCTTGTAGTTGGGGGAAAGCACCTCGCGCAATACGCCGTCTACCCGCAGCCGCACCGAGAGGCGCTTCTCGTAGGGCTCGATGTGGATATCCGAAGCCCCTTCCTTGATCGCCTCGGTCAGCAGCGCGTTGATCAGCCGGATAATGGGGGCGTCCCCCTCGGCCACCAGCAGATCCTCGTTCTCCGGCAGCTCCTCCACCAGCTTGAACAGATCCACCTCATCGCCGATCTGCTCCATCAGCTCCATGTTGGCCTGGCTGCTCTGCTGGTAGAGCTCGCCCAGGCGCAGCTCCAGCTGCTCGGGACTTACCTGCTCGAGCAGGAGCTCTGCTCCCAAAAAGCGCCGTGCCTCGATCAGCGCCGCCAGGGGTGTCTCCGCGGTATGAAAGCAGCGCTGCGGCCCCTCTCCCGGCTCCACCACCAGCCGGTGCCGGTTAGCAAAGGCGAAGGGCAGCTGGCGGGGTGCTGCATTCACCGGCTCCTCTTCTGCCAGCACCGTTTCCGCCAGCGCCGGATCTGCGATCTGCGACTGCTCCATAAGGGCCTACTCCTGGGGCGGCATCAGGTGCAGGGAGGTCGGCCCCATCCCGGTCCACTCGGGTAGCTGGGCGGGGTTGTCCTCCGTAAACAGCTCGATCTTGCGCTGCCCGTCCATCAGCTGGCGAGCGCGTATAAAGCCGTACTTGCTGCCGCTGACCTGGGCCACGCTCTGGGCGTCGCGGAGAATCGAGGGGCGAATAAAGACCATCAGATTGCGACGGGCGATGCGGCTGGAGTCGGAGCGGAACAACCTGCCCAGCACGGGAATGCTGCCCAGCCCCGGCACCTTGCTGGTTGATTCCTGGACATCGTCGTCGATCAGCCCACCGAGGACGATGGTGGCGTTGTCATCCACCATCACCGAAGTTTTGATCTCCCGCTTGTCGAGGATGATATCCGCGGCCGTGACCCCGGACAGGGAGGAGACCTCCTGCTCAATTTTGAGCTGCACCGCCGAGCCCTCATTCACCTGGGGCGTCACCTTCAGCTTGATACCGATATCCTGACGGTTGATGGTCTGAAAGGGGTTGCTGTTGTTGTCGCCCACGGTCTGGCCGGTGACGATAGGCACCTCGCTGCCCACCAGGATCGAGGCCTCCTGATTGTCCATGGTCACCAGGCTCGGGGTGGAGAGGATATTGGAGTCGCGGTCGTTCTGCAGCGCCTTGATCAGCATGGCGAAATCCAGCCCCTTGCCGTCGATCTGGCCGACCCCCAGGCTCAGGCCTTCAACGCCCGCCAGAATGCCCGCCAAGGTATCCTCGCTGCCGGTCAGCGCCGCGCCCGCCACCGCGTTGATACCGTTGCCGAGGTTGTTGAAATTGCTACCGGCCAGGGGCACGCTGGAGTCGCCGTCACGATCCAGGAACAGCCACTGAACGCCCAGCTCCTTGGCCCGGGCATCGGACATCTCGACGATCACCGCCTCCACCAGCACCTGGGCGCGACGGATGTCGAGCTGCTCGATGATCTGGTTGAGGCTGCGGATTATCTGCGGGCTGCCCGACATCACGATGCTGTTGGTCGGCTCGTGGGCCTTGATGTGGATGATCGGCGGCGGCGTTCCCGCCGGCGCGCTGTCGGGCTTTTCGGCATCGATAATGGACGAGCCGATACTCTCGAGTACCGACACCAACTCCCCGGCCTTGGCGTACTTGAGGTAATGAACCCGGGTGTTGTTATCTGTCTGGATGGCGCTGTCGAGCTCGCGAATCACGCTCAGCAGGTAGTCCCGGGTGGTCCCATCGGCTCGGATGACCAGGCTGTTGGTGCGTTTGTCAGCGGTGATAGTGGGTAACGCACCGCGGTTCTCTCCCTGAGTCTGCTCGCGCAGCAGGGTGGTGAGGGTCTGACTCAGGTCCTGGGCCGAAGCGTTCTTCAGCCGCACCACCTCGGTCTCCTTGCTGTCCGTGGTGTCTACCCGGTTGATAATGTCCAGCAAGCGCCGAACGTTGGACTCGCGATCAGTGATCAGGATCACGTTGGAGGCGGGGTAAGGGGCGATGATGCCGGTCTTGTTGTCCACCAGGGGACGCAGAATCGCCACCAGCGCCGCCACGTCCACGTTGTTCACCTGCACCACGCGGGTGACCACGTTCTCGCTTTCCCGGGGATCGGCGTTGCCGGCCCCCTGCACTTCCACCCCCTCGAGCTTGACCGCCTGCTGGGGAATCACCTTGAGGATGTTGTCCCCCACGTCCACCACGGCGAACCCGCTGACGCCCAACTGCACCAGGAAAATCTCGTAGAGCTCCTCCTGGGTGACCGAACGCGGGCTGCGAATGGTGATCTTGCCCTTTACACGCGGGTCGATGACGATGGTTTTGCCGGTCAACTCACCGATGGTGGCGATAAACTCGGACAGGTCCGTATCGCGCATATCAAGGCTGTAATCCTCGGAACTGCTGGCCGGCAGCGCCGTTACCGTCAGCGCCAAAGCCAGCGCCAGTGCCTCTATCAGCCGGTTTCTCTGTCTCAAACGTTTGCCCTTCCACACGTCCGCCCGCCCAAAGGCCGGCGCGATTAACGATATTTCTGCTCTAGGTTATTGTTATAGCGAGGGAAGTCGATTCCCTTCTCCCTTATCGGGTTTATCCTAACCGCAGCCAACCCTATTTACCAACCGCCACAGGCAGTGGCCTCAACGCTCCTCACTCAAGGCCGTCGCAGCAGACCTCGCTTGTTCAATCTGTGCCGTGGAGGAGGCCATTCCCTCCAGCCCCAGCGCCAGGTAGGCGCGGCTCATAATCGAAAGTGCTTCGCCCACGGCCGCCGCCTTCGGGTACTGCTCGATCAGGTAGCGGGCCCGGTTCAGTGCCGCGTCGGGCCGCTCTGCCGCCAGGTGCGCACGGGCTGCCTCAAGCTCGCGGCCTGCCAGCAAGGCGACCGTGGCCGCGTGCAGCTGGCTCCCCTGCTCAGCGAACGCGCTGGCTGGAAAGCGTTGCTGTAGCTGCCCGAGAGTCTGAAGCGCCTCTACGGTCTGGTGGTGCGCAGGCGCCGGCGTGTGGGCCAGCAGCGCCCTGGCTTTCAGGTAGAGGGCGTAATCCATCCGGTCATGTGCCTCGCCCCGGGCGATAACCTGCCGTACCAGCGCCAGGGCAGCCGGTGCGCGCCCCGACTCCAATTCGCAATACGCCAGCGCAAGCATGCCCCGTGCCCCGTAATCGCTCTCGGGATAGGCCTTCACCAGCGCCAGCAGCGGCGGTGTCGCCTGCTGACAGGCTTGCGCATCCACATGGGCCATCGCCCGGCGGTATAGACGCTCGGGATCAGCCTCGGGCGCTTCGGGCGCCGCCGGTTGAGGCGCCAAGGGTGCACATCCGGCAGCGAGCAGCAGCGCCACCAACAGCAGAGAGGTCACGCCATCACGGGGTAATGGCGCTACCATGCCAAGCGCCCCTGGCGCTGCAACCGCAGGGAGCCGTCGCGAGAGGCAAACCCGAGATCGAGAAACAGCGCATTCAACGCCTCAGTCTGGGGCTTGGCCTCAACCTCCAGCTGGTAGCGCCCGTCGGCGGTCAGGGAAAACTGCCCGGAGAGGCCGGCTTCCGCCCTTCCTGCCGTGAAAACACCTGTCAATCGCCGCTCGCGGCAACTCAACGCCAGTTGTACACCCTGCAGCGGATTTAGCCTGGAAGCCAGCATCCCCTGCCAGTCATCAATCAACAGCCGCCCCTCCTGGAGCCCTTCGCACCCCTCAGAACCCCAGGCAAAACCATTGACCAGTCCGTTGAGCTGCACATCCAGCATCAGGGGCATGCCGTTGATGTTGTCGATCAGCTCGCCCAGGCGCCCGTCGATACGCACCTGGTCCAGATACAGGTTACCGTCGGCGCCCAAGCCGGCCTGGCCCTGGATCACGTCCTGCCCCACCTCAAGCTCATAACCCAGCCGGCCACGCAGCAAGGCCTGCGGGCTGAAATCCCATGTCAGCCCCTGTACGCCCCTGAAACTCTCACCCGCTGCCAACTGCCCATGCCACAGCGAGCCCTGGGCCGCGGGCAGCGAAAGGGCCGTGCGATCTTCAATCCAGGAGAAAACCAGCGACGCCGGCACCAGCACCACCAGCGCCAGCAAATAAAGAAGAACAAACCCCAGCAGCAACTTGCGCCAGGACGGTTCCCGCTCGGTCACGGACAGCTCAGAGCTCAACTTCTATCTCCTGCACTTCGTCCCCGCGCTTGATACCCACCTGGATCCGCTGCTCCGAGCGTACCAGCTCCATCAGCTGGGGCACGTTGCCCGGGTTGGTAATGTCTACGCCGCCCACATGGGTGATCACGTCGCCGGTTCGAAGCCCGAGCCGGTGAAACAGTTGCGGCTCGCGCCCGGGCTGAAGCTGGTAGCCGTCGAAACGGCCGTTCTCGGCGTGGGGCCGCAACTGGACAAAGCGCCCGAAAGAGAGAGGATCGCTGACCACGCGCTCGCGAAAGTCCCCCAGCACCCGCCGAATATCGGGCTCGTTGAGGTCGATGCGCTGAGGAAGTGCGCCACTGGACTGAGGCTGGGGTGCCGCCACCACACCTTGACCGGGTGGTGACGGGCGTCGATTGGCCTCGAGCTCGACGTACTGGCGGGTACCGTTAACATCCAGCACCACCCGATCGGCCAGGATTTCCACCAGGCGGGCGTTGGGATCAATGCTCAGGGTATCGCCAACCGCGTAGGCGCGCTGACGGTTGCGTTCAGCCAGGATGGCCACCGAGGAGCCGGCCTCAGGGCCTTTCACAACCCCCAGCAGGCGTACCGCCAGCCGGCTCTTAACCTCGGGTTTGGGCGCCGCGGCCACAGGCTTGGGTTTGACCTCTTCACTGCCGAAGAACGCCGCCTGTTCCAGGCGGGCCAGATCGACGCGGGACTCAGCCTGAGTCGGCAGGGATACCGGTGTTGACGTAGTCGCCGCCGACAGCGTCCGGGGCTGATAAAGATCCCAGGTTAAATCAGCGGCGCTTACCGCCACCAACAGCAGTAACGACCAGGTCATCAAAATCCGTATACGTACCATGCCCATCCGTTGCCTAATACACCTATGGCGACCGGCTGCCATTTTATGCGTTTCTGACGTTTGCGACAGCAGGTCCGGCAATCATCATACCACCGGAATCTTCAAGACGCTCGCAAGCGCTTGATTCAAACATCGGCATACTACCAGCCACCGCCAAAAACACCTTAAAACGATTTATCTCAATTAGTTGCTAAACTCCCACGGGCTGAAAACAGAGGAGGATCCAGCAGCCGTGCTGACGTATTTTGCAGCCCTGGGCGCCCCCAACGCCCAGGGCCTTTTTATCAATACTCGATACGGGCCGCTCCTCCACGCAAGCAACGGCGCGGCCTAAGCTTGCGGCAAAAAAGCACCGGGGCAGGGTAATACAGTCACCCTGCCCCAGCTGTTCGCCTGTTTCACGCAGCCCCTGCCTCTATGGAAGGGGCCGTGAGCACTCAGTCTTCGTTCTCGATCTCCAGGTCAGCCCCAAAAAGAATGTTGTCGAGGCCATCGTAAAGGCCACCTTCAGCATCCACTTCGGCACCTTCTGTCAACCGCTCCATAAACGCCTGAGAATCTGACAAGTGATCGGTATCGATCGTGACCCCCAGCAGCTCAAACGTATTCGCGACCCGGTCGATGTTCTCAACCGGCCCACGCAGACGAACCGCATCGTCGCTGCGGTCGCCCAACTCGCTGGCGTAGAGGGTACCGTCACTGTCCACGAAGCCGCGCACCCGTACACCCGGCCTATCGAACGCAGCATCCCTTTCAGTCTGGGCGGTCAGCTGAATCTCGATGCCGAGTATGGTCACGCTATCGGTATCACTTGCATCCAGCGCCCCCTCAATGCGAAAGCGCGTTTCCCGGAAACGGATTCGAGTGGCCGCCAGTACACCGGTGCCGGTATTAAAGGCCCCTTTGGCGTCCAGCTTGACCCCCACCACCAGATCCTCGGCAGTGCCGCCTTCGTAACTGGTGCTGGCGCTGCGGGTCACCTGCTGATCCCCGATGGTAAAAGCGCTGTTTGGATCATTGGGGTCGGTCACGGCAGTGACAAAGCCCTCGAACTCGCCCTGGATGGTGCCGGTTACATTCGCCGGGGCGTTAAGGACGTCGGGCTTGCACTCCACTTTCGAGGCCGCGAGGGTATCGCCAGGACTGAAGCCTGACGACTTGGGCGCCTTCACTTCGACCCGCAGGCGATTCGCCAGACCACCGTCGCAGTCTTCGACGGTCGCGCCGCTGAAGTCCACTATCTGGTTAGCATCGGCGGTACCGATTTTAAATGTGGAAGCAGTTGGGTCTAGTTCTCTAACCTCACCCATCAGCTTCCATTCAGTCAGCTGACGAGCCTTGTCTTCCAAGCGGCTCACCTGAATCACGCCTGCATCATCGCGACGCCCGGACACTTCCAGCTCGTCTAGCTCTTGTACCAAGCTCAAATCTACATTAACAAGTACCGTACCACCTGTAATAACAAGGGGCTGCCCGAGGACCTCAAGCGGGCTTGTAGATGTCACCGGGCCCTTGATTTCATGAACCACCTGAATTCGGGTGGCGTCCCCGATAGCGAAGTCGTCATCGGCGTTCTCGACCTCCACCTCCACTACCATGCCCAACCCAAGGTCTTGCTGGACCAAAGGCGTAGGATCATCGTCAATCCGAATTTCCGCATTCTCGGTCTCAAACTCGCCACGCCCGTTGAGAATGATACTGCCGAAGCCGGTAATGGTGCCCGAGCCGGTCCCGGAGATACCGCCGCTGGCGAGGCTGCTGCCACCGCCACCTCCACCCCCGCCACAGGCCAGCAACGCGGCCCCCATCGCCAGGGTGATGCCGGATTTCATCAGTAAGTTCATAGTTCCTTCTCCTCCTCGGTCTGCGCACTGAGGTCCTGTTGGAAGTAGTAGAGGCCGACCCCGACCCGAAAGCGGCCATCGCCGTTGGGCTCGGAATCGGTATCCCGGTCATGTTTTGCCAGCCACTCGTCGTACTGGCGGAGCAACGCCATGGACTGGCGGTCGGAAAGCGCCTGAAAGGCTTGCGCCGATTCGCGGGAGAGGTTGTCGTACTCCACCCGCAGCTGAAAACGGCTGTCCGTGGACGGCGCCTCCAGGTTGTGATCGATGGTGTCGATAAGATCTGCGGCATCGCGCCCCAGCATGGCGAGCTTATCGGCGATATTCGAGGTGGGCACAAATGCCGCTTTATTCAGGGCCAGCCTCCCGTTGGGCCGTCGGATCAGCGCACCGATACGGAACAGCTCGTCCAACATCGCCCGGGGCGGCATGTCACCGCTGTAGCGCTGCACCAAGGTCTTGAAGCAGGGCTCCTCCCCCTCAAAGGGCAGCGCCTTGGGCTTGCCGAGGCTGGAGAACATTTCATCGCGCAGCCAGCCGCTGATCACTCGACTGCAGCGGTTGAAACGCTCGCTGAGGGCGCGGTCATTCTGGGCCGGCAATTCGCGAACCCGGGCCACCTCCTTGCGGGTCAGCCCGGTGAGCACGGCAATCCGCGAGTGGGTCTGCTTTCTGCCTTGCAGCTGAAACCCCTCCTCGGCCGCCCGCACGTAAGCCTGCTTGGCGACTTCCGCAAAACTGCGAAAGGGAATGTTGAGCCGGATCAGCAAACGAACCAATGGATTGAGCAAAATCCCGACGGCTCGCAGTGCGGCTTGTTGATCATCGTTCTGCATATTTGGGAATATAGTCCCAATTTTAGACTTCGCCAGTTTTTGGGATATTTTTCCCACTGTTTTTCTACGGGTGGAGCAAGCCCCGGCTAACAGTGCGACAAAGCCCGCCTGGTATCGGACGAAACGCTCAGAAAAATGAATGAAATGGGGTGGTGAGGAAAAGAAAGGAAAGGAAAGGATAGGAAAGAGGGTATTTCTTGCCCTGGCTTCGTCTCAACGCTACGGGCATGACAATTCAGTTCAGGCGCCAGCATCACGATGACTGCGGCAGCGACAAACCTCCCCTGCCGTCAATGCCGTCAACGCCGAAGCCGTAAAAAGCAGCCAATAAAAAAGCCGCGTATAGCGGCCTTTTTCATTGCGTTGATTGGCTAGCCGATCAATTCCCGGCAGCAGTGATCGACGCCTCCTCGATCAGGGTCGGGTAGAAGTATCCCATGCCAAAATCGGTGTCCAGTTTCACGATCCCGGTGGCAGTCACCTTGTCGCCAACCTCCGCAGTCTGCTGACTGGTCACGATGATACGATCGTTGTCCCCGCTCCCGGTGCCGTCCTGCACATGGACAAAGTTGCGCCGCATGATGTTGTTGTTGACCTTGATCACCGTGCCCGTGACGCTGACCTCCCTACCCCCAAGATCGGTCCGCTGGGCATGCAGATCCGCGACGCTGTAGGACTCTGCGGCCAAAACCACGGACGCACAACCTGCGAGCAGCAGCGCAGAGAAAGACTTAGAAATCATTTTCATAACAGCATTCCTTTTAAATGAGCGGCTGTTCTAACACAGCCGAAGGATTTATCACAACAAACAATGACGAGACCGCAGAGACATCAAAGGGGTTCAATTCCCCCAAGCGTTATCGCCAGTCGTGTCGGGATTGCGCATTTACCCTTACGCGCTGAGCACCCCTCCTCCCTGAGTTAGCGCCGCAACGCGCAGCTGTTGGCATACACTCAAAGCATCCACTGATTCACTATGGAGGCATCCGTCCATGCTTATCACATTCAGCAGCCCCGCTTATGCATCGTTCACCATGTTTGGCGAGTCCGCCCGCCGCCTGATCAAGCTGATGGGACACAGTGGCGAGGTGCCCGGCGCCATCCTCGCTGAAGATATCCCCGCCTGTCTGGATCGGTTACGTGCGGGGCTTGCCCAACTTGAAGAACCCGCCCCGGATGATAACGGTTACGACACCGAGCCCGCCATCAGCCTATCAAACCGCGCGCTTCCCCTGGTGGAAATGCTGGAGGCTGCTGTCCAGCAGCAAGCAGAAGTAATATGGGATAGCGAAAACTGACCTAATACCCCTGCTAAAGAGCCCCGCACCGTTCCATTTCCGGGTGCCCGTAGCGGTCGTATCGTGAGAATGTCGGCGCGCTGGTGCTGGCGCCTTATTACAGCCTGGCGATCACCTTGGCCAGGGCCTGCTCCCAGTCCCCCTGACCGATACCGAATACCGACTGCAACTGGCTACCGTCCAGCACCGACCAGGCCGGGCGCGCGGCCGGCGTGGGGAACTCTTCGGTGGTAATGGGGTTGAGTGTCGGCACCCGTTCAAGCTTGCCCTGGCGCGCCGCCTCCTGAAAAATCGCTTCGGCAAACCGGTACCAGCTAACCGGGCGTCCGCCGCTGAAATGGTAGGTGCCCCACCCCTTGTTCACCTCTGTCAGGCGCACCAGGGCGCGGGCCAGGTCGCCTGCATAGGTCGGTGTACCCTGCTGGTCGTCTACGATGCCCAGGCTGTCGCGCTCGGCGCCAAGGCGCAACATGGTCTTGAGAAAATTATTACCGTACTCGCTGAAGACCCAGGCCACCCGAACGATCAGGTGTTGCGTACACGCCTCGGCCACCGCCCGCTCGCCGGCGAGCTTGCTGGCGCCATAAACCCCGAGGGGGCGCGTGGTATCCTCCTCCCGGTAAGGGCGCTCGGCATCGCCATCAAAAACATAATCGGTGGAGACGTGAATCAGTCGGGCGCCGTGCGTCTGGCACGCGCGGGCCAAGTGCGCCGGCCCCTCGGCGTTGATCCGGCAGGCGGCGTCCACCTCGGTTTCAGCCCGGTCGACCGCCGTGTACGCGGCGGCGTTAATCACCACATCCGGAGCAAAACCCTCAATCGCCCGAGCCACTGAGGCGCTGTCGGCTATATCCAGCGCCGAGCGACCCAGCGCGCGCCAGTCATGGGCCGACTCCGCCAGGGCATCCTGCAGGCAGCGACCCAACTGCCCCTGCGCGCCGGTCACCAGAATTCTCATGGAAACAGCTGCTCCAGTGTCTGCCCGGCCTGATCCTTTGCCGAGAGCAAAGGCTGCTCAAGCGGCCACTCGATACCGACGGTGGCGTCATTCCACAGCAAGCACCCCTCATCACTCGGGTCATAGTAGTCGGTGCACTTGTATTCGAAGTCCGCGGTGTCGGAGAGCGTGACGAAACCGTGGGCCAGCCCCGGCGGAACCCAGAGCTGACGCTTGTTGGCTTCCGAGAGCAGCACCCCCTCCCACTGGCCGAAGGTGGGAGAGTCGGGCCGAATGTCCACCGCGACGTCAAACACCTCACCGCGCACCACCCTTACCAGCTTGCCCTGGGGGCGGGTTTTCTGGAAATGGAGCCCGCGCAGCACGCCGCGCGCGGAGCGGGAATGGTTGTCCTGCACGAAGAGCAGGTCGATGCCGTGCTCGGCATAGCGGGCGGCCTGGAAGGTCTCGAGGAAAAAACCCCGGTCGTCACCGAATACCCGAGGCTCGATGATCTTGACCCCGGCAATGGCGGTATCGATCACCTTCATGCATCGTCTCCTTCCAGGATCCGGCTGAGGTACTGCCCGTAACTGGTTTTGGCCAGGGCGTCGGCCTGCGCCTTCAAATCCGCCCGGCTCAGCCAGCCGTTACGGTAACCAATGCCTTCGAGGCAAGCCACCTTTAACCCCTGGCGGTTTTCCACCGTGGAGACGAACTGCCCGGCATCCAGCAGGGAGTCATGGGTGCCGGTATCCAGCCAGGCAAAGCCGCGCCCCAGCATCTCCACCTGAAGGTCGCCCCGCTTGAGGTAAGCCATGTTGACGTCGGTGATCTCCAGCTCGCCCCGGGCCGAGGGCTTGATCCCCTTGGCGATATCCACCACATCGTTATCGTAGAAATAGAGCCCGGTCACGGCATAGTGGGACTTGGGCTTTGCCGGCTTCTCCTCGATGCTGATCGCCTTCTTGTCGGCATCAAACTCCACCACCCCGAAGCGCTCCGGGTCGGTCACGTGGTAACCAAACACCGTCGCGCCCCGCTCACGGCTTACCGCCGAACGCAACTTCTCGGAGAAGTGCTCGCCGTAAAAGACGTTGTCCCCCAGCACCAAGCACACCGGGTGGTCGCCAATAAACTCTTCCCCGATAAGAAACGCCTGGGCCAAACCATCGGGGCTCGGCTGTTCGGCATAACTGATCTCGACCCCGAACTGGCTGCCATCGCCCAACAGACGCTGAAAGCCAGGCAGATCCTCCGGCGTGGAAATCACCAGGATGTCGCGAATACCCGCCAGCATCAGCACCGACAGGGGGTAGTAGATCATGGGCTTATCGAAGATCGGCAACAATTGCTTGGAAACACCGAGGGTGATGGGATGCAAGCGCGTGCCGGAACCGCCGGCGAGCACGATGCCTTTGTAAGGTTTCATAACAACTCCTAAATATCGAACAGCCTGGGGTAGCAGGCTTTTGGATAGAAATGAGAAATGTGGAAAACGGGAATGAGGAGCATCTAGTTTCCGTCTAACCTCGTGTGGCGCTTGTGAAGGCCAGTAATCAACCGGGACGCCTGCTCAATGCAATGTTCAAGCTCAGAATCA
This sequence comes from Motiliproteus sp. SC1-56, assembly GCF_017309075.1. GTDB lineage: Bacteria > Pseudomonadota > Gammaproteobacteria > Pseudomonadales > Balneatricaceae > Motiliproteus. The sequence continues at coordinate 184,157 of NZ_JAEMGS010000009.1, forward strand.
GGCGCTGCAAAGCCAAGATCCACCGCGATGAGATACTGCGTGTCCAGTTCACTCAACGATCCGCGAGCAATACTCAAAAAATGAGCGAACTCCCTTGAGCCTGTCCTAGCAGCTCCCTCTGCAATATTTGATGGTATCGAGACCGCGGCTCGCCGCATCTGCGACAACAGTCCATATTTTTCTTCCGCGGGAAAACCACCTGACCAAACATAAACCAAACGCACTAACCTCATTCCAACCTGCCATGCCTGAAGCCGATAGTGCGCCCTCATCCCTGATTACTCATCCCTCATCCCCGATCACTCACTCCCCATTTACCGGCCTTACCCGCCGATCCGCTCCAGGCGGTAATCTCCCGAGAGCACCCGTGACCACCATTCCCGATTATCCAGGTACCACCGCACCGTCTTGCGGATACCGCTCTCAAAGCTCTCCCGCGGGCGCCATCCCAACTCTCGCTCGATTTTCGATGCGTCGATTGCATAACGCAGATCGTGGCCCGGGCGGTCCTTTACGAACGTGATCAAATCGCGATAACGGGTCACTCCGTCAGGCTTCTCCGGCACCAGCTCTTCCAGCAGGTCGCACAAGGTCTCGACCACGCTCAGGTTGGTTTTCTCATTGTGGCCACCAATGTTGTAGGTTTGGCCAATTTTCCCTTCGCTAACCACCTTGTAGAGAGCACGGGCGTGATCCTCCACGTAGAGCCAGTCCCTCACTTGGGAGCCATCCCCATAAACCGGCAGCGGGTTACCCTGCAGGGCGTTGAGAATGACATGAGGAATGAGCTTTTCCGGAAAGTGGTAAGGGCCGTAGTTGTTGGAACAGTTGGTCACCAACACCGGCAATCCGTATGTACGGTGCCAGGCCCGCACCAAGTGATCAGAGCTGGCCTTGCTGGCCGAATAGGGGGAACTCGGCGCGTAGGGGGTCTCCTCGGTGAAAAGGTCCTCGGGACCTTCGAGATCTCCGTACACCTCGTCGGTGGAGATGTGGTGAAAACGAAAAGCGGCCTTGCGCTCGCCGCTCAGCTCGGACCAATACCCTCTGGAAGCTTCCAGCAGGTTGTAGGTACCCACCACGTTGGTCTGAATAAAATCGCCGGGGCCGTCAATGGAGCGATCCACATGGGATTCGGCTGCCAGATGCATCACCGCGTCGGGCTGGTGCTGGGTAAAGACGTGATGCAGCGCAGCCTGGTCCCGAATATCCGCCTGTTCAAAGGTGTAACGAGAGCTCTCCGACGCCGCCGCCAAGGACTCCAAATTGCCGGCATAGGTAAGGCAGTCCACGTTGATCACCTCGTCACTTGTGTTCTCGATGATATGACGCACCACCGCACTGCCGATAAAACCGGCGCCGCCGGTGACTAATAAACGCATTGGTTTCTACTCCCGTAAGCTCAAATCGACCGACCCGTTACGGTCGCCTAACGTGAGCCGCTATAACCTAACTGCGAACAAAGCATAGCTCAACCGGGGAGTGGCCCCTAATCGTTTAATTTTGTTAAATTATTAAGGGGTCGACGCACCCTTGCGGGCGCATATTTTTACCGAAAGGGCCAAAGTTGAGTCGTACGTGATTCTCATGCCTTGAAAGAAGCGCCCCCTTGACACTTACCGCAACAGGGACGTGGAACGATAACCCCCTCGCGTATTCTCACCCTATGGGCAAGCCTCGAAAACCAAATAAAAGCCTTAATATTTCCAATGGTTAGAAAAATGAGGCTAAGCCAGAGACACATTTGAGACGTAATTTTCACCACACGTTTTGCGCCCCGCGCCCGACAATACCTAAGTCAGAGCGCTGAAATCATTCAGTGCAGACCCGCCCACGGTAGTCGTTGCCAAATCATCAAGCCACTAAGGACGGAGGCTGTGAGCACCTCGGTTTTGTCGTCGGGGGAAAATCGGAGCTTCTGAACCATAAAGCGTTCAACTGAGTTAACACCATGATTGGCACGCCGGAATAGGCATGGATCCGGCTATTAGGAAATAGATAGCCCTGGATTTAGAGGGCTGCGGAGTAAATTTTGCCAATTTTTGCCATTGAAGCTATTCTGGACCCTATGAGTACGATGAATATATCCCTACCAGACTCCCTCAAAGGTTTCGTTGATGATCAGGTCAGCCAGCGCGGCTTTGGCTCGAGCAGCGAATATGTGCGAGAACTGATTCGAAGGGATCAGGATCGAGCCAAGCTGCGGAGTTTGCTACGTGAAGGGATTGAGTCGCCTTTAGTGGCCGAGGCTGATCAAAACTACTTTGATGGTCTGCGCAATCGTATTCGCCTGCGCAAGTGAAGGTCAAACCAGCTCACCTGCGCGAGAAGGCATCTAACGACGTAGATCTCGTTATCGAATATTACCTTTCTGAAGCCAACGAAGACATCGCTATGGGCTTTGTGGATGCTCTTGAGAAAGGTCTCAATCGCATCGGTCGTCATCCCAAGTCTGGCTCAACGTTTTATGCCCATGAGCTCAACTGGCCGGGCTTGAAAAGCTGGCCTTTGAAGCGTTATCCCTACCTCGTTTTTTACATGGAGCAACCCGAACATATCGATGTTATCCGTGTACTTCATGGTCAGCGCGATATCCCTCACTGGATGCGAGAGCCTGAGGAGTAAATGCGGAGTAAAGAAGAAGATCAACGCTGACAACCTTGGGACCTGGGCCGTTGATCTGCATTCAAGAACTAGAGTTTAAGGTGCTCGCCAGGCTCTCCGGCCCATCTCACAACCATATCGAAAATCCGAACCAACTTTCTTGGTGACCTCAAGCGACACCGCTTTCACCACTCTCATTTACGCTTGATAAAACCGATGTCGTATCCAAATGGCTTCCCTATTTTCTTCAAGGTATCCAACGTTGGGTTTCCCTTGTCGTTCTCTATAGCCATAAGAATTCTGGGGGTTATATTCAACACCCGTGTGGCGTAATCTTTTTGCGTCATCCCCACGATCTTACGCATTCGTCGAGTCGCTTGCCCAATCGTCAGCTCGCCTGCATCGAGCGCCCGGTTCAGCTCTTTCTTGAGTTCAGCCGAATTCTGAGGAGGCTTCATCATCTAGCCCTTCAGTGACATTAATTGATCAGCATGGGCCGCGAATGACATTTTCCGATGCTCGATGATGTCCTCGTCGACGCCCGCTTCCCGCATGACTTTTTCCAATGTCCCGATTTTCTCGCCGAATTCTCGCAAGGCCTTCCGTATTGCCTGAACGTCTACGCCGCTCGGCAGCCTGTCCATAACCTTATCCCATTGGGGGCTACCTGCCACTTCCGCATCTCCCTGCCATCGGCACACCCGTGCGATACCCTCGGGATCCAAGTACATGGGCGCAAAATCAAACAGGGGCGTCAGTGTCACCTCCCCGTTTTCCAGTCGGAAAACCGCCGAGTTGCGCGCATGGTTGTCTTTGTTACCCATCACGACATTAACAACATCACGCTTAACGAACTCCAGCACTTCACGGGTGGGATCGCTCGAGAACTTCGCCAACGCCTCGCAAAGATCCTCCTGGGGAATGGCAACGCCGTAGTCACTTATCTCGGCCAAGGAGCACAGGCTTTCCATTGCCAGGCGCTTTATCGGCTGGCCGGGCTCGCGGTCGAAGCGTGGAATAAACAAGGTGTCGTTTTCCCAAATCAATTCCTTGAAGACCTTCAAGCCGAGCTTTTTAGCCACACGCATGTAGGCGGCTTCATTCTTCAGAACCTGTCTGTCTGCCGCCGTTTTTTTCCCGCGGGCAAATTTGACCAGCCAACTGGACATGACCTGGTCGTCAGGCAATGCACCCTCGGCATGAAAACGTCCACCGGCATCCTCGACCAGCATAAACTTGGGCGCAGCCCCCTGTACGTCGGAGGCGCCCGACGTATAGGCCCCATTCTGAAAGGCGTACTCGATGAAGTGCTCCTGACGCGACACGACAGTCCTCATGTCGAATCCCGGGTGGTCAGGCAGGGAAACGATCTTTCCAGTCTCATCCGGTACCGGTACCTGCGGGTTCCGCGCCGTTTCCGCTTCTTGAATGCGAATGTTGCCAGGAGGCGAAGCGGCCCCATTAAGCAACAGCAGCCAGTCCGCCTCAGAATCGTTACTCAACTCCAGGCGTTTTAACCAGTGGTCCCGGCCGTAGCCACTCGGCAATATGTCCAGCATGAACGAGGGCCAGGTGGCCCTTTCATGCAACTCGAAACTGACCGGCAGGCTGCAGCTCAGCCCGGCTGCCAAGCAGTCGGGGGCATTCAAATGAGAAGCGGCAAAATCGACATAATATTCGAGCTCACTTTCACCTTTGTACCCTCGCTCTGGTTGTCGGGAAGAAAGTGTCGCGGCGACCTGCCATCGGCCCTTGTAATACACTTCGAGCGTTGCAACTTGTGCTGCCACCTCACCTCCAAAATTCACTACAGTGCGGGCGAGTTACGTAGACCGGCCCCAAAAGGACACCACTGAAGTGATCTTTCAGGTCGCTTCAAACGGCTGACTTTCCTAATCGAACGCATCTTCCAATAGATCACTATAGTGGCATAAAAACAGGGTTCACCAACCATAATTAACCACTTTGATGGTATCAAATATATTCCAAGCCGTATTTATATGCCACTAAAGTGAACCTGGATGTATTTCGCTCAGAAGCAGAGGGTGCTCTTTAGCCATCAACGAGGCCCTCTCGACTCATTGATTCGCTTTATATTTATCGATACACCGGATCAACGGTTTTGCACGCTCATGGCAACAGTCAAAGAATTGGCCAGTCTAAGCCAGATGTTGGTCATGCTACGTCATTACGATTGATCAGATTGGTCAATCAACTGGTCAGCTTTGCAATAACAGCACCTATTTAGATACTTCTAATATGGGATCGAACTTCCCTGAAAGACAGTTCGCTGAATTTCACCCCAACCATGGTTGCTCATGGATCTGACGTAGCAAAGCGCAGGCGGAGGCATCTGAGTGACACGCTCGGGCAGCTGTTCCCAAGCATATACGCACGAAGATGCTGTTCCCCTCGCATAGCTTAAAGGACAAGAACCCGGTTCTCATCCGCACGATAAAAAAATACGACAGGGTGGAATCGCTATCTCCCTTTGATAGATCTTACTCGCCAAAGAAGAAACATAACCGAACGTTTAGTTTTTTGCCGAATTCAGCCTCTTTAGGCATGAATATAACCGTAAGGTTATATTTCATTGCCTTTTAGCCGGAAAAGTCTAAATTATAACCGTTCGATAAGATTGGGGGCGGTATGAAGGTCAAGATTTATGATGTTGCCACCATCGGGCAACTGGCCCGAGCGGTGCGCAAGCAGCAGAGCATTCGCCAAGATGACTTGGGTAGCATGATCGACTGCAGCCACAAGTTTATAGGCGATGTCGAGAAAGGGAAGCGCACCGTGGAGTGTGGCCGCGTCCTCAGGCTCCTGGAGGAACTGGGTATCGAGGTTTATCTGGATGTACCCAGCGAGGTGTACGACGCAGTTAGTCAAACCAAAGCGCCACGCCGAAAGGACTAGGCCATGCCAGCACAAGAGGTACGCCGACTGATCGTCTGGTGTAATCAGGAAAAAATTGGAGCCCTTGAGGAATATAACGGACTCTGGGCATTTGAGTACCACTCCGGATGGAACGGATTTGATATAGCACCGGACCTGCCGAGGGAATCAGGCCGGATTGAAGACGGAGGTAGCTTTAGGCCAGTTCAGTGGTTCTTTGACAACTTATTGCCAGAAGAGAATGCCCGCACGTTGTTGGCCCGGGACGCCAAGATCGATCAGGCCGACGCCTTCGGACTGCTGTCGCACTTCGGCGCGGAATCGGCGGGGGCTCTGACACTGTTGAGGGTGGATGAAGCGCCAGTCTTTGTCGGCGAATCCCCTCTGACTTTCAATGAACTGTCACAACGGATTCGTAATCTCCCCAGGGTGCCCTTATCCAGCGGTGCAAGTAAGCGCATGTCACTGGCCGGCGCACAGCACAAACTGCCGATAGTTTTCAGGGACGGCGCCTTGTTCGAGCCCGCCGCGGCAACGCCTTCGACGCATATTCTCAAGCCCGAGCACAGCGAGCCGGAGGACCATCCTCACTCAGTGGTCAATGAATGGTTCGTCATGACGCTGGCCAAGCGCCTGAAAATCGACGTCCCGGATTGCCAAATGCTGGCGGTTCCTCAGCCTGTCTACCTCGTGGAACGCTTTGACCGGGAAATGCGTGACGATACTCTCATGCGCCGGCATGTGCTGGATGGGTGTCAGTTGCTCTCGCTGGATCGGAACTACAAGTACTCACAATGCACACTGGCATCGCTTGAGCGACTGGTTGATCTGTGCCGGATGCGAGGGCAAACCCGGCAGCGCCTATTCCAGTGGCTGCTATTTAATCTGCTCGTGGGCAATACGGATGATCACCTCAAGAATTTGTCCTTCTTTGCTGGTCCCGAAGGAATCACGCTGGCACCACATTATGACCTGTTGAGCACTGCGATCTATCAACCGGCCGGACTGTGGGGTCGCGCTGATCTGGTCTGGCCGGTTGGAGAGGCCAAGCAGTTAGGGCAGGTGAGGCTGCGGGATCTGCTGCAAGTGGCGGAAGCAATGAAGCTTCCAGCCAGCTTTGTGAACCGGTCCGTTAAATTCCTGGCCGGTGCGTGTCGGCAAGCGGCCGAAGCACTCATAACTGAGCTCCAGTCAGCTGGCGAGACGGGGGCCGGACGGGAAGGAGAACTGCATTTTTTAAGGCAATTGCGCTTCGGCGTTATGGAAGACATGCTACGGCAACTTGAGGCATGAGTAGCCGAAGAGTTTGTTTGACGAGCCGAGCGTCGCCGATCTACCAGCGGTTCGTTGTAAGCATATGAATTTCTGGCGTAGAGCGCGTAATAAGGGAAAGCACCAGGAACAGATCCAGATGTTGGCAGAGGTAGTGGCAATACCCAGTCGACTCACACCCGCTTAACGGCGATGTTATAAACGAGATTTCTTTCGTGTTGGCCAACAGCGGCAGTTGCGCAATTTAAGGCCCGTGTTATCTTAAGCACAGCCCTACAAATACTGTATATATTGACAGTATCCATCGATTAATCTATAAACAGTTAAGCAAATCAAACCGGTAGCGAGGAGCAGCAACGAACGAAGAGAGCAAATGAGACGGCCTGAGACCGGGGGCCTAAAACAGGTGGGCAGGGTGAGCTGCAACTCCCCCTGCCCGTGCCGGCTAGAGACGAGCGTTCAAACCCATACCTACAGCCGGCGGCACCATTGTACCGGGTGATCTTCCCGTGCGCACCGCCGATGTGGAAACCAAAGGAATTTTCACATGGCGACTTTCCATATCCGCCCCAACCACATCCTCCAGTACGACATCTGCGTCTACGGCGTGCGCTTTCGCGAAACATCCGGGCTGCCCGCGACGCCCGCCAACATCAAGCGGGTCACTGCCCAGGTTAAAAAAATCAATGCGCAGTTGGCGCTGGGCACCTTCGAGTACCGCGACTTTTTCCCCCACAGCAAGAAAGTCCTGGCCTTCGAAGCCCTGAAACGGGAAAAAACCGGGAATCCAGACGACCCGTTCTTCCTGCCGTTTGCCGAGCATTGGTTCAACCTTCATGCGCCCGCGTGGAAAAAAAGTTACCGCAAAGCGGTCACCGGCGACCTCAAGCGACACCTCTTCCCCCATTTTGGCAACTGGCGCCTGACCCAGATCACCCGGGAAGCGGCCCTGGCGTTTCGTAATGAATTGCTCAGAAAGACGCGCGCGGACGGCTCACGGCAGTTGGGAAACAACCGGATCAATGGGTTGATGATTCTGCTGGGCGCCATCCTGCGCTATGCACGGGACGAACTGGATATTCCCTTTGTACTCGGTCCGGTCAAGCCGCTGCGTACCGACCCCACCGACCCGCGGCCCTTAACGTTACCCGAGGTGGAGAAATTTCTGTCGGTCGTGGATCCTTTTTACCGCGACTATTATATCGTCCGTCTGTTCACCGGCATGCGAGGCTGTGAGATGAGTGGCCTGCGCGACAAGGACCTTGATTTCGACCACCGGCTGATCCGTGTGCGCGCCGCCTGGGTGCAGGGCGAAATGACAGACCTTAAAACCCAGTACTCCCGACGCGATATTCCCATGATCGCCCCCGTATACGACGCGCTCCAGCGGGCCCGCGCAAAAACACAAGGGAAAGGTGGGCTAGTGTTTCTCAACCCTTTCGATCGGCCGATCGACAACCGCTGGCTGGCGCAGAAAGCCTGGTACCCGGCGCTACGCAAGGCCGACCTGCGCCGCCGCAATCCGCATCAATCCCGCCATACCGCTGCCGTATTGCACCTGGCAGCCCATGAAAACCCGGGGTATATCTCCCGGATCCTCGGACATAGCTCCAGCAAGTTGCTATTCGATGTGTACGCGCCGTATATCCACAACGCGACCCGCCAGGATGGCAGTGCATTTGAAGCAATGGTTAGCCCGCATTTTTCATGAACCTTCGGCTGGGCGTCGGATTTTGGTGATTCGGGCTTGATGGCCCTATTTGGCGGCTTTCTGGGCCAATATTGGCCCATTTTCAGCCCTGCAGACATAGCGCCCCCTTTCCCCCCCATTCGTGCAAGCCGGGGGCGCTCGCCACCACTACCCCGGCGAAAGGGTTTGGGTCAGGCGGATAAATTCCTGCTGATCGGGACAATGCTCGTTGAGGAGGAAGCGGATGCGCCGGGTGTTGCG